>CAVUGU010000009.1:0-253759 GCA_963741055.1 uncultured Acidimicrobiales bacterium
TCCGACGCTGCCGCCAACTCAGTGCCTATCAGTGGGACAGGTGGGGTGCCCCAACGATCCGGAGTTCGAAAGCACCGAGACGCTCACCGTTTGGAACGTTTACTTAGGGACTTTCCTGCGTCGGGCTGGCCGTGTCGGGCTGGCCGTGTGTGATTTCAGGACACAGGCGACATCCCGCCTGAGGGATGTGTCAAGACATCGGAGACAGCCGAGCGGGGAGGTCTCCGGTGGACAAGGCCCGATTCCTGATCGAGACGCATCTGAGGACCGGAAAACCGCTCGGCGAGCTGGCTGCCGCACACGGGGTGCACCGGAGCTGGCTCTACAAGCTGCTCGCCCGCTACCGAGTGGAAGGTGAAGCGGGCCTCGAGGCGCGCAGTCGACGACCACACCGCTCACCGACCCGGATTTCCTCGCCATGGGAGGAGCGCATCGTCACGATGCGCAAGGAACTGGTCGACCTCGGTGCCGACGCCGGGGCGGAGACCATCCGCTACCACTTGGCGAAGGTCCACGAGGAGGTGCCCTCGGTCTCGACCATCTGGAGGGTCCTCAAGGCGCGGGGATTCGTCACTGCCCAACCGCAGAAGCGACCGAAGAGCTCGTGGCACCGGTTCGCCTACGAGTTCCCGAACGAGTGCTGGCAGGCCGACGTGACCCATGTCCAGGTGGCCGACGGAATGGTCTTCGAGGTCCTGAACGTGATCGACGACCACTCACGGATCTGTGTGGCGTCGAGGGCGTTCGCGACGGTGACCGCCCCCGACGTGGTGCGCAGCCTCCACAAGGCAGCCAGCAGCTGGGGCTATCCGGAATCGCTTCTCACCGACAACGGGTTGGTCTTCACGTCCCAGGTCCGCCACGGGATCCTCGGGCACCTCGAGATGACCCTCGTGTCGCTCGGCATCGCCTCGAAGCACTCGCGTCCCTACCACCCCCAGACCTGCGGGAAGGTCGAGCGCTTCCATCAGACGCTGAAGAAGTACCTCGCGAAACAGGAGCCCGCCGCGACGAAGAAGCAACTGCAAGTCCAACTCGACCGCTTCGTCGCGTACTACAACCAGGTCCGTCCGCACCGGGCCATCGGCCGGCGCACCCCGCTCGAGGCATTCGAAGCGCGCGAGCGGAGCTTCCCGCGCAACCCTCCGATCGACTGCGGTGGCTACAAGGTCCGAAGCGACAAGGTCGACCAGCACGGCTCGGTGACCCTCCGGCTCAACGGACGCCTCCACCACATCGGAGTGGGGAGGGCCTATTCCGGCTGGAGGGTGGTCATGCTCGTCGCCGGCCTCGACATCCAGATCATCGGCTTCGACGGGTCACCGCTCCGGCATCTGACCCTCGACCCGACTGTCGATTACCAACGACAGCCCTAAGCAGCGGGCAATTTCGCTGTCTACGATGTCTTGAGACATCTGTCTCCGATGTCTCGCGACATCACACAGCGTCGGGCTGGCCGGATTTGAACCGGCGACCTCTTGACCCCCAGTCAAGCGCGCTAACCAAGCTGCGCCACAGCCCGTCCGAACGGAGGTTTCACCCTATCCCACCGGCTACCCGCCGACCCCTCGAGTGACGCGCAACGGCCGACCGGGGCGATCCGCCTGCCCGGTCGGCCGCTTCCGCCGCGGTCCCAGTTCGTCCGCTAGCCGGCTTTGTAGTCCGCGGTGACCAACTTCCCGATGAACTCGTAACCGATCGTGTTGGCGTGGATGTTCTGCTCCGAGCAGTACCAGGTGATGGTGCAGATCTCCCATACCGCTCGGGGGATCTTGCCGTACGGTGCGAGCGGTGTCGTCTGGCTGAGCGGGGTGTCGTCACCTTGCTTGGCCTTCTTGTACTTGGCCTGGGTGACGTTGACGAAGCTGCTGTTGACCACCGAGGCGTACGCCGCCTTGAAGTCGGGATTGACCAGGTCGTCGAAGGCCGTGACCGACAGCTCGGCCAAGCTGATTGCGGAGGAGCCACCCGGGTTGACCCACTGGCCGAGGATCACGTCCGGATAGGTGATGCCGATGATCCGCGCGCTGGTGTCCCCGCTCGAGTCGAGCGCCGTCCTCAGGTCACCGACCAGCGTCTCGATGTTGGTCTCGGCGGCTCCCGCGTTGGCGATCACGCAGTCGGTGATCGCGGTCTGATCCCCGGCGCTGACGCACCCGGTGATGTCGTTTCCGCCGATCGAGACCGTCACCAGCTTGACCAGTCCGGCATTGGCCGGCGTCTCGATGAAGCTGATCGCCGCCTGCTCCTGGGTCGTGGTCGGATAGGCGACCCCATTGGTCGCTGCGGGATCGCCGCATCCGACCGAGGAGAGGATCGACGACGTCGTCGCGCCACCGCACCCGAAGTTCTCGAGGTTCATCTTGAGCTTGCCGGCGACGTACGCGGTGTACCCGGGCGTGCCCCCTCCTCCCGGTGCGTTCGGCTGGTAGCCGATCGAGTAGGAGTCACCGAGTGACAGGTAGTACGGCGTCGGACCCTTGGCCGCCTGGCTCACCCCCGGGGTGGCGACCAGCCCGACTCCGACAACGCTCGCGGCAGCGAGCAGGGACAGAAGAAAAGAGACGGCGCGGCGCCTTGGCATGCGGTTCCCCCCAACGAGTTCACTTCGATGTCACGAAGAAGCTACTTGTAGCACACCAAGTCGTGCGTCACCCTGCCCGGATCCCTGGTCAGATGTGGTGGACCACCCAGGTCACGCCCTGGAAGGCCCGGTAGCCGAGGTAGATGACCGTCGCCACCACGATCAGCTTGAAGTACCAGGGCGAAGCACGATGTTCGACCGGAGTGGTGCCACAGACCGGGCAGGTGCCTTCGGGTGTGAGCTCCTCGCGCTCCACCTTCTCGTCGCACTGCTCACACCACGGCACGCCCCACCACGCCCTCTGCCATCACCTGCGACGCGCCTTGCCCACCGGCGCGCCCTTCGCGCGGACCCGGATCTTGATCGGAGTCGGGCCGAGTTCGAACCGCTCGCGAAGACTGCGCTCGACGTACCGGAGATAGGTCTGCTGCAGGCGACCGTTGGTGAACAGGGTGAAGGTGGGAGGATCGGTCGCACCCTGTACCCCGTACTGAATGCGCGCCCCGACCGCCGGGTGCGCGACCTGCAAGGAGGTCAGTGCCCGGTTGAGCTCACCGGTCGGGATCCGCACGTGATAGGCCTCTTCCGCCTCGGCGATCGCCGGCAGGATCCGGTGGACGCCGAGTCCGGATCGGGCGCTCACCTTGAGCACCGGCGCCATCCCGAGGAAGGCCAGGCGGTCGCCCACGTCGGCGAGCACCTCGCTCCGTTGTTCGGTCTCGAGGAGCTCCCATTTGTTGAGCACCACGACCGTCGGGCTTCCGGCGGCGGCGATCCGCTCGGCGAGCCGCTGATCCTGGTGGGTGACTCCGGCGGTGGCGTCGATCACCAGCAGTGCGATGTCGGCCCGGTCCAGCGCCTCCAGCGCTCGGAGCACCGAGAAGTACTCGGTTCCTCGCTCGGTCTTCGACTTGCGGCGCAGACCGGCGGTGTCGACGAAGCAGACCGCGCCGTCGGGCGTCTCGACCACGGTGTCGACGCTGTCCCTCGTAGTGCCCGGCTCGTCGTGGGTGACCGAGCGGTCGTCGCCGACCAGGCGGTTGAACAAGGTGGACTTGCCCACGTTCGGCCGGCCGACCAACGCCACCCGGGGCACCAGCGCCGCCACCCGCGCTCTCGCCCGGAGCGACCTCGCTCCCCATCCCGACCACGGCGCCATCGGCGCTCCGGCAGCAACGCAACCACCTCGTCGAGCAGATCACCGGTCCCACGTCCGTGCAACGCACTCACCGGCCACGGATCGCCGAACCCGAGGGAGACCGCCTCCCAGCTCTCGTGCTCGCGCTGGGTCGAATCGACCTTGTTGGCCACCACCCGTACCGGTCGCCCGGAGCGCTGGACCATCTTCGCCACCGCGAGGTCCTCTTCGACGACGCCCACGGTGGCGTCGACCACCAGGAGCACCACGTCCGCCTGGCGGATCGCACGTTCCGCCTGGGTCGTGACCTGTGCCCCGAGCGCGTCCTCGGTGGCCAGCCATCCGCCGGTGTCGACGACGGTGAACTCACGCCCGGACCACTCGGCGTCGAGCTCCTTTCGGTCGCGGGTCACTCCCGGGCGCTCCTCGACCACCGCCGCGCGACGACCGACGATGCGGTTGACCAGGGTCGACTTGCCCACGTTCGGCCGGCCTGCCACGACGACGGAGGGCCGGGCGCTCACCGGGTCGACCCCATGGCGACCGGCACCCCGAGCCGTTTCCGATTCCGGCGCTCCGACGGCATCGGGCTCGAGCACCCGACGCAACGAGAGCCCGTCGGTCGGGACCACCTCGACCGCACGCGGCAGGTCGTCGACGGTCCAGTCGTCGAGGAAACGTCCTTCGGAGAGGCACGCGTCGGGCAGCAGGTACCGCTCGCCTTCCGGCTCGGCGCGCAATACCTCGGCCAGATCGGTACCGGTCAGCAGACCCGCAACCCCGATGTTGCCGCCGAAGAAGCGATTGGCGACCGGCAGCACCCGGATGTCGCTCCGGGCGAGCGAGTCGACCAGGGGTTGGAGTACCGCGGCCCCGTAGGTGCCGGTCAAGACGGTGATCCGGGATCCCGCTGCCGGCTCCCTTGCCGGCCGTGGCACGTGTCGAGCGGTATCCGGCTGGCCGGTGCGCCGTCCACCGCGGCGAAGAAGCCCGGCCGCACGCCGAAGGCGGCCGCCGCATCTCCTCCGAACGCGGCGGCGAACGCCTGCGCCATGCCCACGCCGTTCTCGTGCTGCGGAAAGCCTTCGTAGCTGCCGGCTTCGGGAAAGGACCGCCCGGCCATCAGGTAGTACTCGTCGGCGGCGAAGACCATCCGCCGCCCGAGTGCGGTGAGGAAGGTCTCCTGCCACGAGGCGACCGAGTCGCAGACCGCCGCGGCCTCGGCGCGGGTGTGCACGCGCAGCCCGGGCGCCCTCGAAGCACGGCTCAACCCGAGCGGCACGCACGCCACGCTCGCCAGCTCGGGGAAACGGTCGAGCACCCCGGCCAGCGTGTCGTCGAGCACCGCGCCGTCGTTGCTGCCCGGGCAGACCACCACCTGACCGTGTACCTCGATGCCGCCGTCGAGGAGCGCCCGGAGCCACCGGAGGCTGGTCGCCCCGCGCCGGTTGCGGAGCAGACGAGCCCGGATGTCGGGATCGGTCGCGTGGATCGAGACGAAGAGGGGCGAGAGACGCTCGGTCAGCACTCGCTCGAGGTCCATCTCGGTGAAACGGGTGAGGGTCGTGAAGTTGCCGTACAGAAACGAGAGCCGGTAGTCGTCGTCCTTCAGCGAGAGGCTCCGCCGCATCCCCTTCGGGAGCTGGTAGATGAAGCAGAACTCGCAGTGGTTGTCGCAGGTGCGCACCCGGTCGAAGAGGGCGGAGGAGACCTCTGCCCCGAGGGGCTCTCCGGACTCCTTCGCGACGAGCACGTCCAAGAGGTCGGCACGGCCCGGGCGCCGAACCACGAGCTCGAGATCGGCCTCGTCGACCAGGAGCGAGTACTCGATCACGTCGCGGGGCCGGCGCCCCGCGATCTCGACCAGCGCGTCTCCCGCGCGGAGCCCCGCCCGCGCCGCCGGGGAGTCCGCCGCGACCGCGACGACCGTGGGCGCCGTCGTTCCTCGTGGCGCCGACATGCGCCCAAGGCTACCTGGTCACCTGCACCGTCTCGCCGTCGGCGAAGCCTGCGCGCGGAGGCGCGCAGGTAGCCTGACGAGGTGCGTGTCGACCGTGTGCTGCTCGCCGAACCGAGAGGGTTCTGCGCGGGAGTCGAGAAGGCGATCAAGGCGCTCGCCTGGATGGTCCGTGTGTTCGAACCACCCGTCTACTGCTACCACGAGATCGTCCACAACCGGCACGTGGTCGACCGGTTCCGCGAGCAGGGCGTGGTCTTCGTGGACCGGGTGGAAGAAGTGCCCGACGGCGCACCCCTGATGCTGTCGGCCCATGGTTCGGCGCCCGAGGTGGCGGTGGAGGCCCGCGAGCGCGACCGGGTGGTGGTCGACGCCGTGTGCCCGCTCGTCACCAAGGTCCACCACGAGCTGAAGGTGCGTGCGGAGAAGGGGTACACGGTCCTCTACGTCGGACACGTCGGGCACGAGGAGGCCGTCGGGACCATGGCGGTCGCACCCGAGTCGGTGCGTCTGCTCGAACAGGTGGAGGACGTCGACGCACTGCCGGAGCTCGGGCAGGAAGCCGAGCAGGCTCCGGTGGCCTTGCTCGCCCAGACCACCCTCAGCCACGACGAGTGGGCCGGCATCGTGGAGCGTGCCCGCGAGCGGTTCCCGGCTCTCTGGATGCCCAACCGCAGTGACCTCTGCTTCGCGACCACCAACCGCCAGGCGGCGCTCAAGTCGATCGCCGGCGCGTCGGATGCCGTCGTCGTGATCGGATCGGAGAACTCCTCGAACACCATCGCCCTGGTGAAGGTCGCACGCGCGATGGGGTGCCCGCGGGTGGTGCGGGTCAACGACGCATCGGAGCTCCCCGACGATCTCGAGGGGACGGTCGGGGTGACCGCGGGGGCCTCGGCTCCCGAGGCACTGGTCCGCGCGGTGGTGGAGCGGCTCGCTCCTTCCCGCGGGACCGAAGGGGTTCGAGTCACGCTCGAGGAGGAGTACTTCCCTCCGCCACCCGAGCTGCGCGAGCTGCTCCGGGGACTCGACACCGCGGTCGCGCTGCTCAACCTGGCGCCGGCGACATCCGCCTCGCCGGCGCGGGCCGGAGCGCTCGCGGACGACCGCTCGACCTCGGCCGCCGACGTGCTCGACGCACTGGCCGGCTGAGCGGTCCTGGCGAAGACGTCCGTGCGCGATCGAAGCGACGTGTCCTGATGGCACCCACCCAGAAGCATCGGTGGTTCACCCGTCCCGACACGAGTCGACACCGGCGCGACGCCGCCCTGGTCCAATTCGTGCTCGAGTCGGCCCGGGCGGATTTCTTCGAGCGGTACCCGACGCCGAGCGTCGGCCCGGTGGTCGCGCTGATCGCCGCCTACGAGGAGGAGCGGAACCTCGGTGCCGTCCTCGAAGCGGTGCCCGAGAAGGTCGGCGAGCAACAGGTCACACCGCTGGTCATCGTCGACGGCGGCTCCGACCGTACTGCCGAGGTCTCCTTCGCGGCGCAGGCCTTGACCTGTGTGCTCCCGGTCAACCTCGGGCAGGGCGCGGCGCTTCGGGTCGGCTATGGCCTGGCCTCCGAGCTCGGCGCTCGTTACGTGGTCACCCTCGACGCCGACGGCCAGAACGACCCGGCCGAGCTCGGCGTCGTGCTCGAGCCGCTTCTCGACGGGGCGGCCGACTTCGTCATCGCCTCACGGCGACTCGGCCAGGACCAGACCACCGACCGATTCCGGCGCGCGGGCGTACGGCTCTACGCGGCGCTCCTCAACACCATCGTCGGCCAGCGGCTCACCGACTCCTCGAACGGCTATCGATCGTTTCGAATCGAGCTCCTCGACGACATCGTCCCCCACTTGCGACAGGATCAGTACCAGACGGCCGAAGTGGTCATCGTCGCCGCGACTCGCGGTTGGCGGATCACCGAGGCACCGACGGTCTGGCATCCGCGCGCCTCGGGCGCCTCGAAGAAGGGCGGGAACCTCGTCTTCGGCCTCCACTACGCAGAGGTCATCCTCACCACGTGGCGCCGGATGGCGCGCGAAGCCCGGACGCGGCGCGGCGGCTGAGAGGGTCGCTCAGTAGCGACCGGCCGAGGCGACCGCGCGGTCGTAGAGCTCCTGGATGGCGGATCGGAGCTGTTCGGTGGTCGCATGGACCGCGCTGCGGGACACCCGACCGCTCGCCGAGCTCGCGGGCGCCACGATCGGCTCGCCCACCACCAGGTCGATGTGGTGCGGTCGTGGGAGCAAGGTTCCCTTGGGCATGACCGAGGCCGACCCGCCGATCCCGAGCGGCACGATCGGGGCCCCGGTCCGCGCCGAGAGGAACGCGACCCCTTCGTGCAAGTCCTCGACGACCGGACCCGAGCGGCGGGTCCCCTCGGGGAACAACACCAGCACCTCGCCCGCTTCGAGGACCGACTGTGCGAGTCGGAGCGACTCCCGATCGGCCGCTTCGCGATGGACCGGGAAGCCGCCGAGCTTCGGGATGAGCTTGGCCAGGAATGCGGTTCTCCCAGAGGGTGTCCTTCGTCATGTAGTGGAGCGGGCGGCCCATCACCGCCTCGGACGCCACCCAGAAGTCGATGAACGACCGGTGGACCGGTGCGAGGATCAACGGGCCTTCGGTCGGCACCAGCTCCGCCCCTTCGACCGTCGTGCGGAACAAGGCCCGGTTGAGCTGCGTGCACGACGCCGCGGACGAGCGGGTAGTAGCGGGTGAGGGTGGTGGTGCCCGGTGCACCCGCGGCCGGCGGGGTCGCCTCGGTGTGGCCGATGCCGTCACTCAGAGCCACGAGATCACCTCCTCCACGATCTCGTCGACCGACCGACCGGTCGTGTCGAGCACCCGGGCCCCCTCGGCGATCTCGAGCGGCGAGGTGGTCCGGGTCCGGTCGATCCTGTCACGTCGGGCCATGGCTTCGGATCCTTCCTCGGCGCGTCGCCGGGCCCGCTCGTCCTCCGAAGCGGTGAGGAAGACCTTGAGATCGGCCCGCGGCAACACGACCGACCCGATGTCGCGCCCTTCGACCACCGCCCCGTCGCGCCCTTCGGTCCACCGGCGTTGCTGTTCGACCAGCACGGCGCGCACCTCGGGGTTGGCCGCGACCTCGGAGACCGTGGCGTTCACGTCCGCCCCCCGGATCGCCTCGGTCACGTCGGTCCCGTCCGCAGTGACCCGATCCGCGACGCCGATGTCGAGCTTTCGAGCCAGCTCCGACGACGGCGGCGCGGTCGCCGGGGTCGATCCCTCGGTCGAGGGCGGCCCAGGTCACCGCACGGTACATGGCACCGGTGTCGAGACGGTCGAGACCGAGCCGCTCGGAGAGGGCCCGGGACACCGTCGACTTGCCCGATCCGGCCGGCCCGTCGATCGCGATGACCGGCCGTCGTTGCGCATGCGTCGGTCACGCTCCACGTCCGGTCGAGGTGAGCCGCTCGAGGTCCTTCTCGAAGCCGGGATAGCTGGTCGAGGTCGACCTCCCACCCGACGATCGTCGTCTCACCGGTCCCGGGCGCACTGGCCGCGCGCGGCGACGGCCGCGGCCATCGCCATCCGATGATCGCCGCGGGCGTCGACCCGGGCACCGTGGAGCGACCCGCCGGTGCCGGTCACCAAGAGGTCGTCGCCACGGATCTCCGCTCCCGCACCGAAGGCTCGGACCAGCTCGGCGGTGCCGGTAAGGCGATCCGACTCCTTCACCCGGAGCTCGCCGACGTCACGGAAGGCGGTCTCGCCCTCTGCGGCCGCGGCGGCGACGGCGAGGATCGGTACCTCGTCGAGCGAGGGGATCTCGGCGGCGTCGACCTCGGTCCCGGCCAGCCGCGCGCTGACCGCGGTCACCGAGCCGAGGTGGTCACCGTGCAAGTCGACCTCGAGCGCTGCGCCCATCCGCTCGAGCACCCGCAGGTAACCGACCCGCTCCTCGCTCAGGTCGATTTGCTCGACGGTCACCCGGCTGTCCGGGACGATGACGGCGGCCACCAGCCAGAAGGCCGCCTGGGAGGGATCCCCGGGCACGAGGAACCTCCCCGGTCGGAGGCGGCTCGCCCGCAGGCGCACCGTTCTTCCGCGGCCGATCCTCTCGATGGCGATCTCCGCACCGGCCGCGGCCAGCATCTCCTCGGTGTAGGCGCGGGTCGCGACCGGTTCGCGCACCACGGTCTCGCCTTCGGCGACGAGACCGGCAAGGAGGACCGCGCCCTTGACCTGGGCGCTCGCCATGGGCGGCGTGTACTCGATGCCCCGGAGGTTCCCGCCGGTGATCGAGAGCGGCGGGAGGCAGCGGTCCCCCGCTCCTTCGATGTCGGCACCCATCGCGGCGAGCGGCGCCGCGATCCGATCCATCGGGCGCCCACGCAACGAGTCGTCGCCGGTGAGCACGGTCGTGCCGGGGAGCGAGGCGGCCACGCCGGCGAGGAGTCGCATCCCGGTCCCCGAGTTGCCGAGGTCGATCGGAGCGTCCGGTGCGACGAGGCGCGAACGGCCACCCTCCACCTCGACCACGTCCCCTTCCCGCCGGAGGAGCGCTCCGAGCCGGGTGATCGCGCCGGCCGTGCGTTCGACGTCGTCGCCGGACGAGAGTCCGGTGAGCGTCGAGGTGCCCTCGGCGAGCGCCGCGAGCAGCAGTGCACGGTGCGAGACCGACTTGTCACCGGGTACCGACACCGATCCGACGACGGGCACGCCCCCTCCGAGGGTGAGCGTCTCGCTGATCACCCGGCGGTCCCGAGAGGGGTGATCGCCGCGCGGTAGCCGCGATCGGTCACCGCCTCGACCAGGGTCGGCGCCGAGCGCGCGTCGACGACCAGCACCAACACCCCCCGGTCGCCCTCGACCGAGTGGGCGATCTCCACGTCGTCGATGCTCACCCCGAGCTCGGTGGCGAGCGTGGTGATCTCGGCGAGCACCCCGACCCGGTCGCTCACCGGAATGCGCACCTCCGCCTGCCCGTCGGTCCTCGGAGCACCTTCGGTGAGGGCCCGGCGTGCGGACGCGGCCCGGCCGAGCACCTCGAGCAGCGCGCGATGGTCGCGCTCGGCAACCCGGCGTCGCATGCCGGCGAGAGCTTCGATGAGCCGGTCGAGCGTCTCGACGATGGCCTCGGCGTTGTCGTCGCAGATGCCGGGCCAGATCGAGGGCTGACCCGCCGCGATGCGGGTCATGTCACGGAAGCCGCCGGCGGCCAGCTTGAGCACCGCGGCCCGTTCGTCCTCGAGATCGGCCGCGAGGGTCATCAAGGTCGCCGCCGTCAGGTGGGGCACGTGGGAGACGACCGCGACCAGCGAGTCGTGACGGTCGGGATCGAGCGCGACGACGTCGGCCCCGATGTCGGCCAGCACCGCGCGGAGGCGCGCGTACGCATCGGGGTCGGTCGACGCGGTCGGCGTCAGCACCCAGGTCGCCCCGACGAAGAGGTCCGCCGCGGCGCCCTCGATGCCGACCTGCTCGGAGCCGGCCATCGGGTGCCCGCCCACGAAGAACGGATGGTCGATCGATGCGACCAGCGGACCTTTCACGCTGCCCACGTCGGTCACGACGGTGCTCGGCCGGTACGGACCGGAGAGCACCCGTCCGACCACCTCTGCCGCGACGTGCACCGGCGTCGCCACCACGACCAGCTCGGCCGAGTGGTCCTCTCCCACCTCGGCGATCGCCCCGAGCGCGACCGCTCGCTTCGCGACGCTCGGCACGACGTCGATCCCGCTCACCTGCCAGCCGCGCCGGGTGAGGGCCATCCCGACCGACCCGCCGATCAGGCCGGTGCCGTAGATCATCGCCCGCCGCGCCTCGCCCGAAGGGCGGTCCTCAGTCGGGGAGGTCGTCACGGAGTCCTTGTGCGCCCTCGAGGTAGACGTGGTGGATCTCGTCCCGGGGGCGATCGGTGGTGACGTGCAGCATCACCCGGATGCACCTCGGCGTCGAGCCGATCACCGAGAGCTCGCGTGCACAGATCAGCGGCACCGCCCCGAGCCCCATCGAGCGGGCCGCGGTGGCCGGGAAGATCGAGACGATGTCCTCGGTGGCGGTGAAGAGGATCGAGATGATGTCGTCCTCGACGATGGCGTTCCGCTCGAGGATGTCGGAGAGGAGCGCGACGACCGCGTGGGTCACCGCCTCGGGTGTGTCGTCCCGGACGGTGGTCGCGCCGCGGACGGCTCGGACGGTGGGGGGCATCAGGCTGGCATGTTACTCAGGGGTCTTGCGACGTCCGGCCTGGCGCGACGACCCCTGCGGGACGCTCGTCGCGGCGGCGAGGCGACGAACCTCTTCGTGCGTGAGGTGCCGGTACTCCCCCGGGGCGAGGGTCGGATCGGTGATCGGTCCGATGCGCGTGCGGACCAGTCGGAGGACCGGGTGCCCGATCGCGTCGCACATCCGGCGAACCTGGCGGTTGCGTCCTTCGTGGATGACGATGCGCAGGAGGCCGGGTGCGAGCGCGGCCACCTTCGCCGGCGAGGTCGGCCCGTCGTCGAGCTCGACACCCTCACGCAGGCGTCGCAGATCGCCGCTGCTCGGCTCCCCCTCGACCTGGGCGAGGTACTCCTTCGCCACGCCGAAGGAAGGGTGGGTGAGCCGGTGAGTGAGCGCGCCGTCGTTGGTGAGGAGCAGAAGGCCCTCGGTCTCGCGGTCGAGGCGGCCGACCGGAAAGACCCGGGGCTCGGGAGGGACGAGGGAGGTCACCGTGGTGCGTCCGTGGGTGTCCTTGGCGGTCGAGACGACCCCGGCCGGCTTGTTCACCAGGTAGTGCACGAGGCCCGGTGCGAGCGACAGCGGGACCCCGTCGAGCTCGACCTGGTCGACTGCCGGGTCGATGCGGCGCCCGAGGGCCGGCACCGCGCCGTTGACCCGCACCCGGCCCTGCTCGATCAGCTCCTCACAGGTGCGGCGAGAGCCGACGCCGACGCGGGCCAGAACCTTCTGCAGGCGTTCACCGGTCGGAGACGGTGGGCCCGGCTCATGCATCGCCGACCGGGCGCAGCTGCTCCTCGAGCTCGGCGAGGGCCTCCGGTCCGGGGAGCAGGTCCTCCACCCGCGGCAGCTGGTCGAGCCGGTCGAGCCCGAGCCGTTCGAGGAAGGCGTCGGTCGTCGCGTAGAGGACGGCCTGCCCGGGGCCGCTGGCACGTCCGGCGGGAGCGATGTAGCCGCGGTGTTCGAGCAAGCGGACCACTCCGTCCACGTTCACCCCCCGGAGCGCCGAGATCTGCGCGCGCGACACCGGCTGCTTGTAGGCCACGATCGCCAAGGTCTCGAGTGCCGCGGCGGAGAGCCGCGACGACACACCCACGTTGGCGAAGCGCTCGACGTAGGGAGCGAGGTCGGGATGGCTCTGGATGCGGTACCCGCCGGCGATCCGCACCACCTCGAAGCCACGACCTTCGCGACGGCACGATTCGGCGAGCTCGTCGCAGAGCGGCTCGATCCGCTCGACCGGCAGCTCGAGCAGTTCGGCGAGAAGCCCCGGTGGAACCGGCTCGACGGCCACCATCAGCACGGCTTCGACCGCCCGGGCCTCCGGGGAGAGCGCCACGCTCAGCCCACGTACTCGTCGAGCTCGACCGCGCCCGCCGGCAGGGTCACCGGCGCGCCCTCGACCCAGGCCACCTCGAGCTCCCCGAAGGTGTGCCCCTGTGCGAGAGAGACCCGGCCCTGCTTGCAGAGCTCGAGCAGTGCGAGGAACCGCACGATGATGTCGATCCGGGCGGTCAGGTGCCCGGTCAGCTCACGGAAGGTGGAGTGTCCCGCTCGCGGGAGGCGCACCTCGAGCTCGGCGACCGCTTCGGCGACGGTGACCGCGTCGACGGTGACGTGGGCGAGATCGATGCCCGGGGCCGGCCGATCGGCCGTCGCACGGTGGAAGGCCGCCGCGAGGTCCGAGGTGGTCACCCCTTCGAGGAGGTCGGGGGCGAGGACCACCAGATCGACCGGGAGACCGGCGGTGCGGGGGACGGCGCGCGCCGCCTGCTCGACGAGGAGCGCGAAGCCGTCGGCCGCGGCCGCGTAGGCCTGGCACTCGAGGAGCCGCGCGAGGAGGAGGTCGCGCTCTTCCCACCCGATCAGCTCCTCGTCGGGTTCGAGCTCGGCGCTCCCCGGCAACAGCCGTCGCGACTTGAGCTCGATGAGCATCGCGACCACGACGAGGAACTCGGAGAGCGTCTGGAGGTCGACCTTCTCCCACGAGGCCACCTCGGCGACGAACGCGTCCACCACCGGTGCCAGCGGGATGTCGAAGATGTCGAGCTCGTGGGTACTGACCAGGTGCGCGAGCAGGTCCACCGGTCCCTCGAACACCGGAGTCGTGACGGTCGCCGACACGCCACCCGACGATACCGGCTGCCGCGGTCCGGACCGTGCATCCGACGGGCGACCTACCATGACCCCTCGTGCCCCGCGTACTCTCCGGCATCCAGCCGAGCGGCGACCTGCATCTCGGCAACTATCTGGGCGCGATCCGCAACTGGGTCGCCGACCAGGACGCCCACGACGCCTTCTACTGCATCGTCGACCTCCACGCGCTCACCCTCGACATCGATCCCGACGACTTGCGGACCCGCACCTACGAGACCGCGCTCGACCTCCTCGCGGCGGGCCTCGACCCCGATCGCTGCACCCTCTTCGTCCAGAGCCACGTGGCCGAGCACACCCGGCTGACCTGGCTCCTCGAGTGCACCGCGACCATGGGCGAGCTCGGGCGGATGACCCAGTTCAAGGAGAAGAGCGCGGGCCGCGACTCGGTGCGGGTCGGCCTGTTCACCTACCCGGTCCTCCAGGCCTCCGACATCCTCCTCTACGACGCCGAGCGGGTGCCGGTCGGTGAGGACCAGCGTCAGCATCTCGAGTTGGCCCGCGAGCTCGCCTCGCGCTACAACCGCCGATTCGGGACGACCTTCGTGGTGCCCGAGGCGTCGATCCCGCCGCTCGGGGCACGGGTCATGGACCTCCAGCATCCGGACCGCAAGATGTCGAAGTCGGTCAACTCGCCGCTCGGGACGGTCCTCGTGCTCGACGAGCCGGCCGAGATCCTCCGAAAGGTCAAGCGGGCGGTCACCGACACCGACGGCGAGGTCCGCTACGACCCCGAGGCCAAGCCCGGTCTCTCCAACCTGCTCGAGCTGCTCGGGGTGGTCACCGGCCGCGCGCCCACCGAGCTGGCGGGCACCTACACCCGCTACGGCGAGCTGAAGGAGGATCTCGGCGAGGCGCTCGTCGAGCTGCTCCGGCCGGTGCGCGAGCGACGCAAGGCTCTGGCCGCCGACCCGGGGGCGGTGCCCGCAGCTGCTCGCACGCGGCGCCGAGAAGGCGCGGACGGTCGCCTCGGTCACCTACGCTCGGGCAGCTTCCAACATCGGACTGCTTCCCCCCGACTGACCCGCGTCAGGGTCCCCGCGAGGCATCCTCTGTCCGAGGCGCTGGGGCACGCCGGCGGCGCACCCGCCAGCCGATCACGGCTCCGACCGCCAAGGTGAGCGCGGTGACCGCCGAGAGAGCGATGCCGATCGACGCGGTCAGCGGCGCGTAGGAGAAGGTCACCAGGTAGTCGCCCGCGGGCAGCTGCACCTGCTGGACGACTCCGGACTGGAGCACCGGGATCCCGTGGGCCGATCCGCCGGCCAGAGGCTGCACGGACGCGCCCCACCCGCTGGCAAAGGCGACGCTGCGGTCGAGGGTCACCGGCGAGGTGGCCCGGACGGTGATCTGCTGGCCACCGTCACCCTCCGGTGGGCCCGCACGAACGCTTGCGCCCTGGCTCGGCGTAGCCGCCCACGCCCAGCCTCGCGCGGCCGTGTTCCGGAAGATGCCGAAGGAGCCGAAGGTGCCCGCGTACACCCAGTGGATGCCGTCGACGCCGTACTGCAACGGGCCGTCGAGGGAGACCGCGCCGGTCTCGGTGGTCCGCGCGGTCGGGATCGAGACCACCGCCGTCCCCGGATCGCGATTGGCCACGACCACTCCCGCGGCACGAACCCGACCGGCGCTCGACACGGTGACCACCCCTGACCGGCCGATCCGGGCCGCGGCACGCGGGAGCCACGAGACGGAACCGCCCGAGGTCACCAGCCCCACCTCGAGCCCGTCCGCTGCCCCGGTCGGGACGTCGAACGACCAGCTGGTGAGCGTCAGCAACGACCCGAAGTACCAGAGATGAGAGTGACCGGTCGCCAGCGTCACCGCACCGGTCTTCGCCTCGGGAGCATCGTTGTAGACCGAGGGCGCGACCGGGAACGACACCGGCGAGCCGGCCGGCACCGAACCCTCCGGCGTCATGAAGTAGCCGGGGAGGCTGAGCAGGGTCGACACGTTGAGGTCGTCCCAGGTGGTTCCCGCCAGGCTCACGGGTGCCAGGTCCTCCTGGTAGTGCGCGCCGGTCGCGTCGTAGTAGTCGCCGTCGGTCAGCGCCGCGTAGCCCTGGCCGCTCGGGAGGGAGTTGAAGACGTTGAGGTCGGTCTGGCCGAGCTCGCGGAGCTGCTCGCCTTCGAATTGGTCGGGGTCGTAGATGAGGAAGCGTCCGTCGCCGACCAGGTGGGTGAACGCGGTGGCCATGGGACCTTGGGCCCGAGCCAGGGTCAGGCTGACCGGCGGGCGGAGCACCCACAGGTTGAAGCCGATCAGGTCGACGGTGAGCACCACCGCGAGGAGCCGCCGCAGCTCCCGCGCCGCGAACCGTTCCGCATGGAGCACGATCCACGTCGCGCACGCGGCGATCACCACTCCCCCGGTCATGATCCCCGCCACCGCCATCCGGGTCGCCGAGGACGGCACGAACTGCGCACCGAGCGCGCGCTCGAGGAGCGACCCGCCGAGCCACGCCCAGGCACAGAGGACCAGCGCGACGGCGAACGGGGCGCAGGTCGCCACCAGTTCGGCTCGCCCACCTGGGCGCCAGCGTGTGCGGAGGGGCGCCCGCGGACTGCGACCCTTCTCGGCCCGCGTCGGCGAGCAGGAGATGCACCCACCAGGCGAAGAGCATCGCCAACGAGAAGTCGACCAGGAGGATGTTGCGGTTGAGGAGGCGTTCGTCCTTCACGAAGGGAATGAGGAAGAGGAGATGTCCGAAGGGGGTCTGCGCTCCGAGGGCCGAGACGATCCCGATCGCGAGGACCACGTACCAGACCCACCACGAGCGCGCCTCTGTTCGCTTCCGCCACCGCCGCACGAGGAGGGTGCACGCGGCGATGAGGGCGAGGATGCCCACGTAGCTGGTGACCTCCGGGAAGTTGTAGGGGCCGATGTAGTACGAGGGCTGGTCCTGGTTGTTCCCGAGCACGAAGGGAGAGACCACCAGGGTGGCCAGCCGCCAGGGAAGCGACCCGGTCGAGAAGTAGTTGTAGTTGGCGAAGGAGCGTTGCGAGCTGACCTGGAAGGCGAGGCCCGGCAGCCATTGCGCGGCACCGAGCGCGAGACCGCCGACGAACCCGACGATCACCGGCAGGATCGCGGGGGGCAGTGCACGACGGCGCGCCGCGTGGAGTCGCCCCGAGCCGATGAACCGGGCCGCCCAGTAGACGACGAGGAGGAGGCCGCCGTCGAGCATGGCCTCCACCCCTCCACTGAGCGCGAGCAGGCCCGACGCGAGCGCGAGCAGGGCCGCCCAGCCGAGTCGAGTCGTCCGGCTCCCGGCCGCGGGCGGCTCTTGACCGGTCGCCGTCAGCTCGTGGACCGCGAGCAGCATCCAGGGGAGCCAGGCCGCGCCTTCGATCAGGTCGATGTGGACGATCTGCGCGCTCATGTAGCCGGCGAAGGTGAAGGTCGCGGCACCGAAGGTGGCGGCCGTCGACCCGAGCGACTGGCGCCGCAGGAAGAGGTACGTCCCGGCGAGCGTCACGTCGTAGACGAGGGCGAGGTTGATCGACCACGCGGCCGGCAGGGGAAGGATCGCCATCAGCCAGGTGGCGGGGTAGGCGGCGCCTGCGTTGAACCCGCCGAGCAACGGGGTGCCGCTGAAGAGATAGGGGTTCCACAAGGGGAGGGTGCCGTGCAGGAGGTCGCGTCCGACCAGCGCGCGCAGGGGGAAGTTCTGGAGGAAGTTGTCGCCGTCGAGGAACGCACGGCCGGCGACCGTCGGCAGCGCGAAGAGGACGAAGGGTGCGACGAGCAGCGCCACCATCCCGGGGTGCGATCGGATCCAGCGGCCGACTCGCTCGACGCGGCTCGGCGCGGCGTCGGCGGCCGGGGCCTCGATCGCCGGCGCGCCGACCGTCCCGGTCATGCGGGCGACGGAGCGGGACGGACCCTGCTCCGCGCCGGTGCGCGCGCCGTGCCGAGCCGTCGGAGCTCGAGCGCGCACCACCCCACCATCAGGGCGAAGACCACCGTTCTCGCCACCACCGACGTGTAGCCGATCCAGGCATACGGGTTCAGGTGATCGGGGATGCGGAGAACGAACTCGAACCACCAGTCCCAGACGGTGACCGCGCCGAGTGCGACGCCGAGGAGCGGCGGCGCAGAGGTGATCGCCCCCGCGGCGAAGACCCAGAGCAGGTACTGGGGGTTCCATACCTTGTTCACCGCCATCCACGCGATGAGCGCGATCGCACTCCCGAGCGCGACGCCGCGCGCCTGGTGCTCGACGGGGAGGCGCCAGACCGCCCACGACGCGGCCAGCAGGGCCACCACCACGACGACGAAGGACGCGGTGTTCACGAAGTGGCTACCCGAGATCCACGGTCCGAGGAACTTGCCGAGCATCCCCCAGAGCGAGTCCTTCTCCGGCCGCATGCTGTTGAAGTGGACGAAGTAGAGGGTGTTCGACGGTGCGACGAGGAGGAAGGGCACGAAGACCAACGCACAGAGCCCCGACGAAGGGGATCGCCCACCTCCACCATGCCGACGAGGCCGCGCGGCGGCCGTCGGGTGACTCCCGCCACCAGGCCGAACCGAGCGCGGCGAGCGCGACCGGCGCCACCACCACCGGAAAGAGCTTGAAACAGGTCCCGAGCGCCGCGGCGACGCCGCTCAGCGCGTGGCGGCGCTCACCGAAGAAGACCACCGACGCGACGAGGAAGGCGATCCCGACGAGATCCCAGTTGATCGCCGACGTGAGCAGCAGAGCGGGCGAGGCTGCGATCCACCACACCGAACGTGGGTGCGCCCGGCGCACGAGGGCGATGATGGCGAACACCGCGGCGAGCGTGACCACCCCGTCGGCGGCGAGCCACGAGGCGGGCCCTCCCGGCAGCCACGACGGGAGCCAGAGCAGGAACCCGAGGAGCACCGGGTACTCGATCTTGTCGTGGACGTAGGGCAGCGGGTGGATCACCCCGCCCACCCGCAGGTAGTGGTCGAGGCTCAGCTTGAGCACGTCGGTGTAGGAGCCGTGGTTGAGCGCCCAGATGGCGTAGTCGGCGCCGGGGCGCGCCTCGGGGAGGCTGCGTGCCACGAGGAGGAAGTCGAGGAGCACGAGGACGCCCGCCACGCCGTAGGGCGCCCACCGGCCGGCTCTCATGCGAGGAGGCCCGCGTACCAGTTGATGACGTGACCGAGCAGCTCGGACCACTGGTTGTGGAAGATCAGGATCAGCAGGAACGGCAGGAACATCAGGAACGGTTGGAGCTGGTAGTACTCCGGCAGCACCCGCGCCGGCAGGAGGCGCTCGAGCAGGGCGGCTCCGTCGAGGGGAGGGCACGGGATCAGGTTGAACAGCCCGAGAAGAATGTTGGCGAAGCCCCCGATGAACACGACCTGATCACCGAACGACAGGAAGTTGAGGTTCCCTGTGTCATAGAAGGACTGCCGTAGTGCGGCAGGTGAGGTGGCGACGAAGATGGCGCCCAACACCGCGGCGAGCGCGAAGTTGGTAAGGGGACCGGCGAGCGACACGATGACCGAATCGTTGCGTGGGCTCCGCATGCGAGCAGGGTTGACCGGAACCGGTTTCGCCCAGCCGTACGCGCCGAACCCGGCCAGGGAGAGCACCCCGGGGACGAGCAGGGTGCCGACCGGATCGATGTGGCGGATCGGGTTGAGCGAGAGACGCCCGGCTCGCTTCGCGGTGTCGTCACCGAAGGCCAACGCGACCACCCCGTGGGACATCTCGTGGATGATGATCGAGGGGACGAGCACGCAGAAGTAGATGACGTCGGTCCGGTCGATCCGGTTGCTGCGCAGGAGAACGGCGACCAACACGACGATCGCGCCGGCGATGATCGCGTAGCGCTGGCCGGGAGGAAGCGGCTTCTTCGGTGGTTTCGACCCCCCGCGGCCGCCGAAGCCCATCGACGCGCCTGGACCGCTCAGGAGCGGTTGGCGTGGTTGATGCAGTACCGAGTGGCCGGCATCGCCTCGAGCCGGGCCGGCTGGATGGCGACGCCGCAGACCTCGCAGCGGCCGTAGCTGCCGTCCTCGAGGCGGGCGAGGGCCAAGGCCACCTCGTCGAGGGACTCGCGGAGCTGGCCGGCCAACGCCTCGGCCTCCCCCCGTTCGGCGGTCACCTGACTCGAGTCGGCGAAGTTGGGGTCGTAGTGGAGGCCCCCGTCCTCGCCGTAGCCGATCTCGGCCAGTTCGGCCTGGAGCCGGCGCTGCTCCTCCTCGAGGAGCTGGCGGAAATCGATGGTCGCGGCGTCGCTCGGCACGGGGGGAATCCTACTTGGCCGCGACCGTTCCGGAGCGCGGATGAGCCAGGTCATAGGTGCTGCGGAGATGCTCCTGGCTGAGCTTGGTGTAGATCTGGGTGGTCGCGATCGAGACGTGTCCGAGCACCTCTTGGACCACACGGATGTCGGCGCCGTGGTCGAGCATGTGGCTGGCGCACGAGTGCCGGAGCACGTGCGGACTGACCACCGAACCGAGGCCCGCTCGCTCCGCGTGGCGCTTCACGACCGCCCAGGCCCCCTGACGGGTGAGGCGAGTACCCCGGGTGTTCAAGAAGACGGCCTCCGCGTCGCTCCGCCGTTCGAAGCGTGCCGGGGCGAGCAAGGGTCGGCCGGCCGGGGAGAGCCAGCGGTCGAGAGCGGCGCGTGCCGGGCCGCCGATCGGGACCAGGCGCTCCTTGGCCCCCTTCCCGAACACTCGGAGGAGACCGTCGTCGGCCGCGACGTCGACCAAGGAGAGCCCGACGATCTCGGAGATCCGTGCGCCGGTCCCGTAGAGGAGCTCGAGCAGGGCACGGTCGCGTAGTGAGGCCGGCTCGGTGCCGTCGACGCCGTCGAGCAGAGCGACCACCTCGGCCTCGTCGAGCGCCTTCGGGAGGCGCCGGGCGAGTCGAGGCGAGCGCACTTCCGCGGTCGGGTCGGCGGCGATCGCCCCCTCCCCCACCAAAAAGCGGTAGAGCCCGCGCAGCGAGGTGGTCGCCCGGGCGAGCGAGGCGGGGTTCCGCCCGAGGGCGCGCAACTCCGAGAGGTGGTGCTCGACCTCTCCCGGTGCGGCCGCGACGGGGTCCACCCCGTGATCCACCGCCCACGCTTCCCAGACCGCGAGGTCGTGTCGGTAGGCGGCGAGCGTGTTGCGCGAACGGCCGCGTTCGACCGCGAGCCACGAGAGGTACTCCTCGGCACCGGAGGAGAGGGGACGGTTCACGAGGGTGTGGAATCCGAGGACAGGCGCCGGCGAGCCAGTCCGACACCGAGAATGGTCTGCGCGTCGACGATCGACCCGTCGTCGACCATCGCATCGAACTGGTCGAGCGGCACCTCTCTCACCGTCAGGTAGCGCTCCTCGAAACCCTCGCGGGCAGGTGGCACCGGACGGAGACCGGTCGCGAGATAGATCCAGGTCGCCTCGTCGCAGAACCCGGGTGTGTTGAGGATCACCGCGAGGAGCGTGAGCCGCTCCGCGGCGAAACCGGCTTCTTCGGCGAGCTCTCGCGCCGCGGTCGTCTCGGTGGGCTCGCCGTCGACGTCGCGGGTGCCGGCGGGAATCTCGAGGATGAAGCGGTCGACCGCGCCGCGGTACTGGTGGAGCAGGACCACACCTCTGTCGGCGGTCACCGGCACGATCGCGACCGCGCCGGGGTGCCGCACGATGTCGCGCTCGAAGGGCGTGCCGTCAGGAGCGAGGAACCGGCCGTCGACCACCGAGAAGAGGAAGCCGCGGAATGCGACGTCCTCTCCCACTTGCCGGAACCCCGGGTTCGAAGGGCCCGTCGAGTCGGTCAGCCGACCGCACCGATGTCGATGAGGCGCGGGTCGCGTCCCTCGGCACGGACCAGCGCCGCGCGCAGCAGCTCGCGAAAGAGCGGGTGGGGCTGGTCGGGCCGGCTCTTGAATTCCGGGTGTGCCTGGGTCCCCACCCAAAAGGGGTGGCCGGGCAGCTCGATGAACTCGACCAGACGACCGTCGGGCGAAATCCCCGAGCAGACCAGGCCCGCGTCCTCGAGGCGTCCGCGGATAGCGCGGGTTGACCTCGTAGCGGTGACGGTGGCGCTCCGAGACGACGACGTCGCCGTAGGCGTCGGCCACCTGGGAGCCCGCGAGCAGCCGGGCATCGTAGGAGCCGAGCCGCATGGTTCCGCCTTTTTCGGTCACGTCGACCTGCTCGTCCATCAGGTCGATCACCGGGTAACGGGTGGTCGTGTCGAACTCGCGCGAGTTGGCGCCGTCGAGGCCGGCGAGCGAACGCGCGGCCTCGATGATCATCACCTGGAGCCCGAGGCAGAGCCCGAGCAGCGGAAGTTGGTGCTCGCGTGCGTAGCGCGCCGCGGCGATCTTGCCCTCGACCCCGCGCTCGCCGAAGCCGCCGGGGATCACCAGCCCGTCGAACATCCGGAGCCCGTCACCATCGAGCAGGTCGGGGACGGTCGCGGCCTGTACCCATTCGATCTCGACCTTCGCGCCATGGTGGAAGCCGGCGTGGCGGAGCGCCTCGACCACCGACAGGTACGCGTCGGGCAGGTCGACGTACTTCCCGATGATCCCGATCCGCACCGGGCGCAGCGCGGCCTCCACCTGGGCGACGAGGTGCTCCCAACCGGAGAGGTCGATCGGATGGCGGCTCGGGTCGATCTCGAGCGCGTTGAGGATGTAGTCGTCGAGCCCCTCTTCGTGGAGGACCAATGGGATCTGGTAGATGCTCGCCGCGTCCACTGCGGAGACCACCGCCTCGATGGGCACGTCACAGAGGAGCGAGATCTTCCGCTTGAGATCGTCGGAGATCATCCGGTCCGAGCGGCAGACGATCACGTTCGGCTGGATACCCCGGCTGCGCAGCTCGGTCACCGAGTGCTGGGTCGGCTTGGTCTTCTGCTCGCCGGAGGGACCGAGATAGGGCACCAGGGTGAGGTGGACGTAGCAGACGTTCTCTCGCCCGACGTCGCTGCGGAACTGACGGATCGCCTCGAGGAACGGCACGATCTCGATGTCGCCGACCGTGCCGCCGATCTCGACGATGACCACGTCGACCCCGCTCTCGCCGAGCTTGCGGATGTGGTTCTTGATCTCGTCGGTGACGTGGGGGATGACCTGGACCGTCTTGCCGAGGTAGTCGCCGCGGCGCTCCTTGGCGATCACTGCCGAGTAGATCCGCCCGGTGGTGGCGTTCGAGCCCTTGTGCAGGTTCTCGTCGATGAACCGTTCGTAGTGGCCGAGGTCGAGATCGGTCTCACCTCCGTCTTCGGTCACGAAGACCTCGCCGTGCTCGAAAGGGTTCATCGTGCCGGGGTCGACGTTGATGTACGGATCGAGCTTGCACATGGTGACCTTCAGGCCACGGCACTTGAGGAGCCGTCCGAGCGACGACGCGGTGAGACCCTTGCCGAGGGAGGAGGAGACGCCGCCGGTGACGAAGACGTATTTGGTCCCCTTGCCGTTGACGGAGGGAGCGTTGCCGTTGCCGTCGAGCACCAGACGATGCTACCGGAGGAGTGCTCGCGACCGGCGCACCGGCGCACGCGAAGGGCGGGTCACCGCGATGCCACCGAGGACGCGTGCTCGAGGAGCTCCCGAGCGTGGCGTCGCGCGCTCTCGCTCTGCGGGCGTCCCGAAAGCATGCGGGAGAGCTCGACCACTCGGGCTTCGGTGTCGAGCGCGCGCACCTCGGTGGTGGTGCGACCCCCACGCTCGGACTTCACGACCTCGAACTGGTGGTCGGCCTGCGCGGCGACCTGGGCGAGGTGGGTCACCACCAGCACCTGTGCGTGACGGGCCAGCTCGGCCAGCGCGGCGCCGACCGCGGTCGCGGCTCGTCCACCGACGCCGGCATCGACCTCGTCGAAGACCAGCACCGGCGGCGCGTCGGTGAGCGCGAGGCGCACCGCCAGCATGGTGCGGGCGAGCTCCCCGCCGGAAGCCACCTTCGCCAACGGTTGCGCGGGCTCGCCGGGATTGGCGGCGAGGAGGACGGTCACCGTGTCGCCGGGCCCGTCACCCTCGACGCGCACCTCCACTCGCGCCGAGGCCATCGCCAGCCGGTGCAGGGTTCCCTCGACGTCACCCGCCAGCTGTGGCGCGGCACGGCGGCGCCGAGCGGCCACTTCGCCCTCTTCGCGTGCGAGGTCCGCCCGGGCCGCGTCGATCTCGTCGTCGAGGGCCCCCGCCCGGGCGGCGTCCGCCTCGATGGCGGCCAGCCGGGCACCGGCCTGCTCCGCGAATTCGACGACCTCGGCGAGGGATGGACCGTACTTGCGCTCGAGCTGGTGGAAGAGGTTGCGGCGCGCACGGACCTCTTCGAGGCGCTCGGGGTCGTCCTCCCACGTCTCGACCACCTGCCGCAGCTCTCCGGCAACGTCGGTCGCGTCGGCCATCAGCGCACGCACCCTGCCGTCGAGCTCGGCGAGGGGCGCCCTTTGCCCGAGCGCGCCCGAGGCGGCCGCGAGGCGATCGACCGCGCCCTCCCCTTCCCCCGCGATCGCGGCCAGTGCCTCGGCGGCCGCGGCGCGGTGCTCGCCGGCCTCGGCCAGCCGTCCCTCTTCCGCTTCCAGCCGCCGGTCCTCGTCGACGTCCGCAATGCTCGCGGCGGCGATCTCGTCGACCTGGAAGCGGAGCATGTCCACCTCGCGGGCCCGCTGCTGCGGGTCGCCGCCGAGACGCTGCGACTCTGCGAGCAGACCTGCGAGGCGATCCCTTGCGGCGCGCATGCCAGAGAGGTCGATCTCCCCGTAGTGGTCGAGCGCGTGTCGCTGCGCGTCGGACCGCACGAGGGCCCGGTGCGAGTGCTGACCGTGCAGCTCGACCAGACCCGAGGCCACCTCCTCCAGCGCCCCGATGGAGCCCATCCGGCCGTCGATCCACGCTCTCGAGCGACCGCCGCTCGCGACCGAGCGGGCGAGGATGACCGCCTCGGTCTCGCCGGAGGCATCGTCGAAGCGACCTTCGACGAGCGCGTCGGTGGCACCGGCCCGCACGACGGAAGGGTCCGCCCGGCCGCCGAGCAGCAGGCTCAGCGCCTCGACGAGCAGTGTCTTGCCCGCGCCGGTCTCGCCGGTCAGCGCCGTCATTCCCGGGGCGAGCTCGACGGTCACGTCGTCGATCACCCCGAGGTCGCGCACCCGGAGCTCGGAGAGGAAGCGGCTCACCCCCCGGGCGCCCTCGCTCCCCGATCGGGCCGCCTCACCGATCGGCAAGGTGGAACTTGGCTCGCAGGATCGCGTGGAAATCGCGTTCGCCGAAGGTCACCAGCTTGGCCGGCTGGGCTCCCTCCGAGCAGTCGACCTTCGTCCCCGGTTCGAGCGCGCCGAGGTTGGTCCCGTCGACCACCAGCACCGCGGCGCGCGGCTCGAGCACCTCGAGCTGCAAGCGCTCGGTCGGGTCGAGCACCAGCGCGCGGTCGAACAGGGTGTGCGGCGACACCGGCGTGATGACGATGGCGCGCAGCCGGGGCGAGAGCACCGGCCCCCTGGCGGAGAGGTTGTAGGCGGTCGACCCGGTGGGCGTCGAGACGAGGAGTCCGTCGGCCGCGTAGGTCACGAAGAGGCGCTCGTCGATCGACGCAGCGATCCGGACGGTGTGGCCGGGCACCGTCTTCTCGACCGAGGCCTCGTTGAGCGCGGTGCGGCGCCCACGCACCTCGCCGTCGGGTCCGGTGACGGTGACCGAGAGGGTCATGCGCTCCTCGACCTCGTAGGTCCCGGAGAGGAAACGCTCGAGCGCCTCTTCGAGCCCCGCCGGCTCCTCCGGGGTGAGGAAGCCGAGCCGGCCGATGTTGATCCCGAGCACGGGGACCCCGCCCGGGAGCGCGCAGCCGACCGCGCGGAGCAGCGTGCCGTCGCCGCCCAGGCTGACCACCAGGTCGGCGTCGTCGCACGAGACCGTCCCGTCGGGTCCCGTTCCGACGACCGCTCGGTGGCCGCGCGCTTGCAGCCACTTGGTGGCGCGCTCGGCGAGGGCCGCTGCTTCGGCGCGCTCGGGGTGGACGCAGAAGGCGACGGTGCTCAAGGACCCGCGCTCCTCACCGGTCGTGTGCCTCGGCGACGGCCGCGTCGAGCATCGACTCGTACGAGGCGATGGGCGTACTCCCTCGCCGGTCGGGGTCCGGGCGAGGAGGAAGAACTCGACGTTCCCTGCCTGTCCGGTGAGGGGCGAGGGCATGGCCCCCATGATGGCTGCTCCGGCGGCGTCGAGCGTGCCCGCCACTTCGGAGAGGGTGCGACGGTGAACGGCAGGGTCGCGGATCACACCCTTCCCGCGGGACGCCTCGGCCCGGCCGGCCTCGAATTGAGGCTTGACCAGTAAGACCAACGGGGCGCCGGGGACCGCGACCCCACCGGTCAGCGCCGGCACCGCCAGGCGCAGCGAGATGAACGAGAGATCGGCGGTCACCAGGTCGACCGGGCTGCCCCCGACCAGGTCCACCGTCACCTCGCGGACGTCGACGCCCTCGTGGAGGTCCACCCGTTCGTCGTGTCGCAGGCGTTGGTGCAGCTGGCCGCGGCCCACGTCGACCGCAACGACCGACACCGCGCCCGCCTGCAGCAGACAGTCGGTGAAGCCACCGGTGGAGGCGCCCACGTCGAGGGCGCGGGCACCGCGGAGGTCGAGCGCGAAGCGTTCGAGGGCGGCCGCGAGCTTCTCTCCCCCACGGCTCACGAAGCGTGCCGGCGGCTCGAGGAGCTCGATCGGCTCGGCCGGCGAGACGAGGCGCGACGGCCGGTCGGCGACCGCACCCGAGACGGTGACCCGGCCGGTCTCGACCAACTCCACCGCACGTGCGCGGCTCGTCGCGAGTCCCCGCTCGACCAGCGCCCGATCGAGGCGCCGGCGCGCCGGGCGGGTCAGCCGGTCGGTCCCGGGCGGCGCGCGCGCTTCGGGGCGGTGCGCGCCGCCTTGGTGGCGGCCGCCTTCTTTGCCGGGCTCTTCTTGGCAGAGGCGCTCTTCGGCGACGCCTTCTTGGCCGCGGCCTTCTTCACCCCCGACTTCTTCGCTCCCGCTTTCTTGGCGGCACCCTTCTTCGCGGCGGCCTTCTTCCCCGCGCCCTTCTTCGCCGGTCGCTTCTTCGCGGCGGCCTTGGTCCGCCCGGTGGAGGCGCGCCCGACGTCCGCGGTTCGCTGCAGCATCGAGGCCACCTGACGTGCGAGGTCCTCGAGGCCGGTGAAGCCCATCACCTCGAGCTGGTGATCGACCTCGCGCCGCACCTGGGAGACGAAGAGCTCGCGCATCTCGCGGCTGCGTTCGATGAGCTCGTCGACCTTGGCGCGGGTGTCGCCACTCGGGAACTCGCCGCTGCTGACCAGATCCTGCACGAGTTGCTCGGCTCGGGCCCGGGTCATGTTGGTGAAGGCGACCCCGGCGTCGAGGTACCGCTGGAAGGCGTCCTTGTCGGCCATTTGTGCAGTCTACCAGGGATGCTAGCTGTGAGCAAGCACTTCTTTCAGCGACCGACCACCGCGTCGACCAGAGCGGGGAGGTCGGGCGCCCTGGCCGCGAACGGCACCCCGAGGTGGCCGTCCCCCGGGTGGGTCACACCCGAGTCGACCAAAGCGAAGGGAACGCCGAGCCGCTCCGCGAGCCGCCCGTCGGTCGCCGCCTGGTCGCCGACGAGGACGACCGACGGGTCCTTCTCCGAGAAGCCGAAGCGCTCTTCCATCAACGCGGCCATCGGTGCGTGCGGCTTGCCGGCGATCTCCGGGGTCAGGCCCGACGCGGTCGCGACGGCAGCGAGCAGAGCGCCCGAGCCCGGCACGAGACCCTTCGGCGTCGGATGGGTCGGGTCCTCGTTGGTGCCGATCAGTCGCTTCGATTCGCGGGCCGCGGTCGCGGTCGCCGCCAGCGAGTCGAAGTCGAACCGGTTGGTCCAGCCGACCACCGCCGCGTCCACCTGCGGTCGATCGGTGGCGACACCCCGTGCGTCGAGTGCCTCGAGGACCCCGCCCTCCGCGAGCACCTTCACCGACTGGCCGGGCTCGAGCAGGGAGGCGGCCGCGGTCGCCGAAGTGGCCAGGTCCTCCTCGCTGCACTCGATGCCGGCTGCGGCCAGCCGGGCGAGCAACTCGCGCGGTGGTGGGTGCGGAATTGTTG
This sequence comes from uncultured Acidimicrobiales bacterium, assembly GCA_963741055.1. GTDB lineage: Bacteria > Actinomycetota > Acidimicrobiia > Acidimicrobiales > RAAP-2 > Bog-756. The sequence continues at coordinate 28,050 of CAVUGU010000009.1, forward strand.
GTGGCGAAGACGACCCGCACCCCCTTGCCCCGCAAGGCGGTCACCGCCCCCGCCGCGTCGCCGATCGGGACGCCCGAGAGCCACACCACGCCGTCCAGGTCGATGATCCAAAGGGCGCTGCCCGAGAGCCGCCCGGGATCCCCTTCGATCCCGCCGTTCATATCCCGCCGTTCATATCCCCGCCGTTCATTCGGCGGTGCGCTCGGCAGCCCCCTGCTCGGTGGAGTTGGTCTTCTCCCGCCGCACCCGACGGGTTGCGGCCGCCAGCTGGTCCGCGGACTCGAGGACCTTTCCGAAGAGGCCGGTCAGCGTGGCGAGCGGTTCGTGGGAACCCGACGGGCCGGCGTCCTCCGCCGGGCTCTGGTGTGCGCTCCCGAGCGCTTCGGCCGACGGGGCGACCGGGCGGGCGCTCAGATCGGCGATCCGTTCGCCGGCGACACGCGCCGCGCGCTCCCAGTAGGAGCGGAACATCCCGATGTCGAAGGCGCCGTCACGGACCCGGGCCTGGTCGAGCAGGCGGGCGGGCGGGTCCTTCAGGTCACGCACCAGGTGGAGCGCGGCCATCACCCGGAGCGTGTACCAGGTCGGGTCGAACTCCCACCAGGCGAATCCCTGGCGGACCGATGCGGGCAGGTAGTGGTGGTTGTTGTGCCAGCCCTCGCCGCCGGTGACCAGCGCGATGAGGAACGAGTTGCGGCTGGTGTCGGTGGTCGCGAACCGCCGCCGGCCCATCAGGTGGGTCAGCGAGTTGACGACGAAGGTCCCGTGCCAGAGCAGGACGGTCGAGAGGCAGAAGCCGATGAGGAGCCCGCCCCACCCGCCGAGGAGGAAGCAGGTGATCCCGAGCGCCCACGTCGGCGCCCACGAGTAACGGTCGAGGAGACGCAGCTCCGGGTAGGCGGAGAAGTCGCGGATGGCGGCGAAGTCGGTCTTCTTGTAGCGGGTGGAGAGGATCCAGCCCACATGGCTCCACCAGAAGCCGTCGCGCGGCGAGTGGATGTCGTCGTCCTGATCGCTGTACCGGTGGTGCATGCGGTGGTGTCCGGCCCACCAGAGGGGTCCCTTCTGGGCGGCGGTCGTCGCCCCGAGGGCGAGGAGGAACTGGACGACGCGCCCGGTCCGGAAGCTGCGGTGCGAGAAGTACCGGTGGTACCCCGCAGTGATGCAGAACATCCGGACCACGTAGAGCACCGCGCAGAGCACCCAGTCCTCCCAGGTGACCACCGTGAAGACGGCGGCGAGCGGAGCCAGGTGGAGCGCGAAGAACGGGATCGCCGAGATCCAGTCGGTGTGGTCGGCCTGTTCACCCCGCGTCGTCGCGGAGGTTGCGCTCATCGAAGAGGAGCATTCCCGGGCCGCGGCACTGCCACACCGTAGCGGACCCTCACCGCCACCGGTATGAGCCCTCGGCGGCGGTGAGCCTGCACGCGGAGGCCATTACTGCACGTAGAGGTCGCCGTTCGGTCCTTTGACGACGGTGATCGGGGTCAGGCCCCTCGATGCCGGGCCGCGGAGCACGCTCCCGTTGCTCGCATCGAACTCCGAGCCGTGGCACGGACACGCGATGATCCGCGCGGAGGCGACGTAGCCCACGGTGCAACCGGCATGCGGGCACACCGCGTCGAAGGCGGTGAACTGGCCGGCCGGTTGCTGGATCACGAGCGACGGGTCGCCCGACGTCGGATCGGTGAAGCTCGCCGAGCCCCCGACCGGCACGCTCGAGGCGGGACCGACCGCGGTGCCCGAAGGGGTGGCGGCGGTCGTGGTCGTCGCTCCCGAGGCGTTGCCCGCCGTCGTGGAGGTGGTGGTCGCGCCCGTGCCGCCGGTCGAGAGCGTCGGGGAGCCCGGTGACAAGGCGGAGTTGGTCGAGCCGGCCGCCGCGCGGCCGATCGCCGCGACCAGGCCGGAGAGGACCACCGCCCCGCCCGCCACCAGACCGGTGACCGCGCCCCGCGTCGAGCACGTCACGGCGTGAGACCGCGCCGGTCTTGCGTCAGACGGTGGCCTTCGCTCGGCGAGCCAGGTGTCGAGGGCCGGCGCGCCGGCGGCACCGGCCAGCACCAGCGGGGTCCAGGCGAAGAAGAAGACGATGTCCGAACCGGTGAAGTACGGCGAGGAGTGGTAGCTGACCGCGAGGAACAGCGAGAGCGAGACCAGCATGCCGCCGATCGCGGCGATCCGGCTGAACAGCCCGAGCAGTGTGCCGATCCCGACCGCCACCTCGCCGAGCGCGATCATCGCCCCGATCACCGGTGCGATCGAGACCAGGTGGCCGAGGAGGCCGTGGATCGGACTGGTCCTCGCCGCGCCCGCCAGTTGGGTGTGGATCGAGATCGGGGCTCGAGTCGCGGAAGAAGTCCGGGTTGGCGAGCTTGTTGAGCCCGGCGTAGAGAAAGGTGACACCGAGGAACAGGCGGAGGGGCATCAGCGCCCAGCCGGTCACCACGCTCCCGTCGGCACGGCGAAGGACCCACATCGACGACGTCCCGCCCGCGCTCGCCGCGGGGTCGGTCCCGGGTTGCGCCGAACGCCGGCCGCTCGAAGAGCCGGTCGTCACGCCGTCTCACCCACGCGAAGCACGTTACCTCCCACCTTGCTCGCTACCAGGTCAGGCCCGGTGTGCGCCGAACTGCTCCCCCAAGGCGAGCGTGCGAGCATGGACGGATGGAGGGAGTCTCGACGACCGCCGGCGATGCGGCCGTGGTCGCTCCTGCGACACCGGTCACCGCCGATCCGCTCGCGACCGAGGTCAACCAGGAGGCGATCGCGGTCGAGATCGCTCCGGTGTCGGGTACCCACCACTACCTGCCCGCACTCGACGGACTGCGCGCCTTCGCCGTCGCCGGGGTCATCGCCTACCACCTCGGGTTCCACTGGGCGAACGGTGGCTACCTCGGAGTCGACCTCTTCTTCGTCCTCTCCGGTTTTCTCATCACCGGCCTCCTCGTCGGCGAGTGGGACCGGAGGCGCACGATCGGGTTGCGGTCGTTCTGGTTCCGGCGGGCGAAGCGGCTGCTGCCCGCGGTCATGGTGCTGCTGGTGGTCCTCTCGGTCTACACGGCGCTCGGCGGACCGAACATCACGCCCTCGGTCTTCCGCGGCGACGCGATCGCGACGCTCTTCTACTACGCGAACTGGCACCTGATCCTCACCCACCAGTCCTACTTCGCCCAGTTCGCGGTGCCCTCACCGTTGCGCCACACCTGGTCGCTCGCGATCGAGGAGCAGTTCTACCTGGTCTGGCCGCTCCTCCTCCTGTCCGGCTTCACGGTTGCCCGCCGACGCGCCGCTCACCGCAACCCGCGCCCGAAGGAATCCGCAACGCGGCGATGGACGAGCCGCTCGGTGGCGCTCTGTGTGACCGCGGGCCTCGCCTGCGCATCGGCCGCGGAGATGGCCTTCCTCTTCGCGCACGGTGCTGACCTGTCCCGCGTCTACTACGGCACCGACACCCGGGCCTTCGAGCTCCTCATCGGCGCGACGCTCGCCTTCGCGGTCACCGGGCGTCCCGAACACCGGCCGGCGGTGCGTCGCGCGCTGCACCTGGCCGCGCCGATCGCCGCAATCGCACTCGGTGTCCTCTGGGTGACCGCCGGCGACGACAGTGGCAACCCTCTCGCGTGGATGTTCCGCGGCGGGATGTTCCTCGCCGGCCTTCTCGCCGCGGTGGTCATCGCCGGCGTGGCCCAGGCGGACCCCGGCGCCTTCGGCCGCTTCCTCTCCCTCCGGCCCCTGCGGTGGATCGGGACCATCTCCTACGGCCTCTACCTCTGGCACTGGCCGGTCTACGTGCTCATGACCGACGTCACGACCGGGCTCAGCGGTGCCGCTCTGCTCGTCGCTCGACTCGCCGCCACACTCGGCGCCGCGACCATCAGCTTCTACCTCGTCGAACGTCCGATCCGGCGGTACCGGTGGAAGGGCTGGCCCTTCCTCTCGGTCATGGCGACCGGCGTCGCCGCCACGGTGGCCGCGGTCGTGCTCGGCGCGACCACCGCGATCGCGCAGCCCCCACCCGGCCCGGTCGCCCATCCGGGCTCTCCGGTGAAGGTGGTCGCCGCCGACGCAGTGCCCAACCCCCTGCCGGCACCCATCCTCCTCCCGGCCGGACGGATCCCCTCTGCCACCGATCCGTTGCGGGTGATGACCCTCGGCGACAGCGTGATGTGGGACGCCGAGCCCGCACTCGGCGCGGCCCTCTCCGCCACCGGGGTCGTGCAATTGAGCGAGCACGCCGACCCGGGGTGGGGACTGCAGAACGACACCCACTTGACCGCCGACCTCGCCAGCGCGGTCACCGAGGACCATCCCGAGGTGGTCCTCATGATGTGGTCGTGGGACAACGGATTGGCTCGACGCCAGCCGGCAGAGTTCAAGCGGCTGCTCGGTGAGGCGATCGACACGATCCTCGCGCCAGGGGACGGAGTCGACGGCATCGCCTTCGTCCAGTTCCCGAAGGTCGGTCCGCTCGACGCGATCATCGACCCGGGCCAACGCCAACTTGTGCTGACGACCGACGAAGCGGATCGCGCGGCGTTCGACGCGATCGTCTCCACATTGCCCGGCCGTTACCCGGGACGGATCAGCTGGTTGCCGGTCGCCCGGGCCCTCGAGGTCGACGGGCGGTACTCGGCGTGGCTGCCGACCGTCGACGGTGGCTGGGTGCGCGCCCGCAAGACCGACAACACCCACTTCTGCCCCGCCGGCGCGGCCGTCTTCGCCGCCGCGGTCACCTCGGAGATCCGGCCCATGTTCCACCTGCCGCCCCCCGCGTCCGGCTGGCTCGAGGGTTCGTGGACCACCAACCAGTCCCGATACGGCCCGGCGGACGAGTGCCCCGACGATCAGCCCTCGACCTGAACGTCGAGCCGATTCGCTCTGCTCCGAGGCGACCGCTCCCGCCTGGTAGGCGAGGAGGACCGCTGAGTACGATGGCGGCCGTGGATCGAGGACCGGTCGCCGTGCGCGAGGCGTCGTTCCCTCTGCGCTCACGAGCCGACGACGGGATGCGCCGGCTGCTGCGGATCCCCGAGGGGACGGCACCGATCGACGAGTCGGAGACCCACCGGATCTTCAGCCTGTCGATCCTCCTCTCGGCGACCCGCTGCCTGCTCAGCTACATCTTCTTGCCGATCCTCCTCCCCGCGATCGGGGTGGCACGCGGGGTGGGACCGGCGATCGGCATCCCGATCGGGGTGCTCGCCCTCGTCTTCGACTACCTCGGCATCCGGCGGTTCTGGCTGGCGGACCACCACCGCAAATGGGCCTTCTCCGCCCTCTACGCGGTGGTGGGGACCATGGTGGCCGCGCTGGTGATCGTCGACATCGCCCAGCGTGATCGGCTGAACCGGCTTCCCGCTCGCCGCCACGGGTAGCGTTGGCCTCCGCGGTCGCCACTTTCGGGGTCGAGGACGCGAAGGAGAGCGGCGATGAACGGCTCGGAGGAGCGCCCGGCCGGAGAGGACGGGACCCGGCCGCCGCCCCAGGTGGGGCTCGCGACCATCGCCCGCGACTGGGCCCGCATCGGCTGCATCGGGTTCGGTGGGCCCCCGTCGCACATCGCGCTCTTGCGCAAGCTCTGTGTCGACAAAGAGGGGTGGCTCACGCCGACCGACTTCGAGGACGGCATCGCCGCCACCAATCTGCTGCCCGGTCCGGCGTCGACCCAGTTGGCGATCTTCTGTGCCTGGCGGCTGCGTGGCGCCCCGGGCGCGGTGGTCGGAGGTCTCTGCTTCATCGTGCCCGGCCTCGTCGCGATCCTCGTGCTCTCCGCCCTCTTCTTCGCGCCCCATCCCGCACGCTGGGTCACCGGTGCGGCCGCGGGTGCCGGCGCCGCCGTCCCCGCGGTCGCGGTGCTCGCCGCGACCGGGCTGGCACCCGCCAGCTGGCGACGGACCGGCGGGAGGGCGGCAACACAAATCCGGTGGGCCTGCTACCTGGTGGCCGGTGGAGTCTCGGCGGCCACGATCGGGCCCTGGCTGGTGCTGGTGCTCGTCACGTGCGGGATGGTGGAGGTGCTGGTCCGGACCGGTCCGCCCCGCGGACATCGCGCCCACGGGTTCTTCCCGCTGCCGTTCGGCGTCGCGGTCGGTGCAGGGGGGATCGGGGCGCTGGTCTGGGTCGCGCTCAAGGTCGGTCTCTTCTCCTACGGCGGCGGGTTCGTCATCGTGCCGCTCATGCAGCATGACGCGGTGCACACCTACCACTGGATGACCGCGAGCCAATTCCTCGGCGCGGTGGCGCTCGGCCAGATCACGCCCGGTCCGGTCGTCCAGACCGTCGCGGTGGTCGGGTACGCGGCGGCCGGACTCGGAGGAGGACTCCTTGCGGCCACCGGTCGCGTTCGCGCCTTCGTTCGTCTTCGTCCTCGCCGGGGCGAGCCACTTCGATCGCATCCGGGGTGATGCCCGGATGCAGGCGTTCCTCACCGGTGCGGGCGCCGCCTCGATCGGGGCAATTGCCGGCTCCGCGGTGCCGCTCGCCGCGGCGCTCGCGCATCTCTGGCAGGTGGGTCTGCTGGCCGCGGCGGTGGTGTGGCTGTTCGTCTTCCGGCGCAGCGTGGTCTCCGCGCTGGTGGGCGCCGGGTCGATCGGGGTGCTCGCCGCCTACGCGGGCGCGCCGGTCCCCCACTGACCGGCGGCGCTCAGGCCGGAGGTTCCGACCGCTCGCGCCAGTCCGGATGGAGCCCGAGGTCGAGCGCGACCTTCTGCGCACGGACCGTGCCGCCGTTGTCGACCGTGTCGGGATGGTCGACCAGCCAGGCGATGGCGGCGGCCGGCACCGACGGGGGCGCACCGCGATACCGGTCGGCCAGCCCGAGCGCGGCGGCGTTGGCCTGCTGGCGCTCGGTCTCGACGTAACCCGGGTCGACGTTGTAGGCGCGGATGCCCTGCGCACCGAGCTCGATCGCGAGCAGCGGCGCGAAACGATGGAAGGCGGCCTTCGACGCGGCGTAGCCGAGTCCCCACCCGCCCTCGCCGACCGGGCCGGGTGGATCGGCGACCGCGACGTGCGAGGAGACGTCGACGATGGTCCCCCGGCCGCGCTCGAGCATTCCCGGAAGGAGTTGCTTGATCGTCGCCATCTGGGCGACCACGTTCGCCATGAGCTTGGCCCGGAGCTGATCGAGGGTGAGCTCGACCACCGACACCATGCTCCCCGGCCCGGTGTCGACCGCGTTGTTCACCACCAGGTCGATACCGCCCCACTCCTCGGCTGCGGTGGCGGCTGCCGCGCCGACCGAGTCGAGGTCGCGCAGGTCGGCGACCAGTGGGAGCGCACGCCTTCCGAGCTCGCGGATCGACGCCGCGGTCGCCTCGAGGCTGCCGGGGAGCGCACGCCCGCCGCCGGTGTCGGAAGTGTCGCGGCCGTCGCCCTCGCGGACGGTACGGCCGCTGATCGCCACGTCCCACCCCGAGCGCGCGAGGGCCAGCGCGGTCGCCTTCCCGATGCCGCGGGTCGCGCCGGTGACCATCGCCCGCCGTCGGTTGTCGCCGTCCCCCATCGCCGTCGTTCTACCAGAGCACGGTCGTGACGCCCGTTCCTCACGCGTCGGTCGACGCGGTCGAGCCGAGGACGCAACGGGTTGTCGGAGTGGGCACCGATACACTTCGGTGTCGCGCTTTCGACCGTGCCGGGCTGGCACCCACTTGGAGGGTGATCGACAGCGCCGACACGGAGGTTCCGCATGAGGGTCCTGACCAACACCGGGGAGTTGGTACCCAACAACGGCATCTCGATCCAAACGCTGCAGGTCACCCAGGAGCTCGCCCGCCGCGGCCACCGGATCGACCTCCTGTACCTGGCGGACGGGCCCCATCACGAGGAGTTCGCCCGCTTCTGCGATTCGATGCAGAAGGTCACGCGGCTCGACCTCGAGATCGAACCGCGGGCACTGCTCCACGACGGACCGCGGGTGCTTCCCGCGGTGTGGGCGGGCCGGCACGTCCACCCCGACGTCGTCTACGTCACGCGCTTCCTGCCACTCCCCTGGGCCGTCGCGACCTCGACCGTGTCGCGAGCACCGGTGGTCTGTCACCTGCACGGCTTCGTCGGGATCGACGTCCCGTGGGTCAATCGTGCCCTGGGCCGGTTCACCACCCGCTTCCTCTGCGTGTCGCGGTTCGTCCGCGACCGGTTCCTGCAGCTCGGCGCCGACCCGAAGAAGGTCGACGTCGTCCACAACGGGATCGACGCCGCCGAGTACCCGCCCGGAGGAACGGCCGAGCGAGAGGCCGCGCGCCGAGAGCTCGATCTCGACCTCGATCCGTTCCTCGTGTTGTTCTACGGCCGGGTGGTGCCCGACAAGGGCATCGGCACCCTCGTCGACGCGCTCGAACAGCTGCACCACTCGCGACCGGTCGAGCTGCTCGTGGTCGGTCCTCAACCGGACGAGGAGTTCACCGCGCGGGTCTTCGCCACCGATCGTCTGCGCATCCATCAGCTCCCGATGCGGACGGACGTGGTGACACCGCTGCACGCCGCCGATCTGGTGGTGGTCCCGTCGGAGGGAGAGGAAGCGTTCGGCCGGACGGTCATCGAGGCGATGTCCACCGGACGGCCGGTGATCGCCTCGGCGGTCGGCGGCATCCCCGAGATCCTGAGCGGAGAGTTCGCCCGCTTCCTGGTGCCTCCGGGCGACGCGACGGCGATCGCCGCCAACGTGCGCGAGGTGCTGGATTGGAGGGACGGCGAGCCGCACCTCGGGGAGGAATGCAGCGCCTTCGTGGCTCGCAACTTCTCCCTGCGAGCGATGGTCGACGGCATCGAGGAGCGCCTCGTCGACGCGGTGGGCTGAGCGCCGGCGACCTCCACCCGTCTCACCTCGCCGAGGAAGATGCCCCGGCGCAACCGGTCGAGGCCGATCCCGATCCGTCCGCCGGCGATCCAGAGGATGCGTCCGTGCTCACCGAGGGTCCGATGGCGCCCCGGTACACGCACCAGACCGGGAAGGCGATCCGCGCGGTCCGCATGCTCGCTACGCCGGCGCGTCCAGCTCGTAGAAGGTGACCGTGGTGCCGGGCACCTCGGTGCTCGGCACCTCCCGCCAGTACCGCATCCCGATCTTCTGCATCACCTCTCCCCGAGGCGACGTTCTCGGTGTGGTAGCGGGCGATGATCCGGTCGAGCCCGAGCGAGGCGAAACCGAAGTCGAGCGCGGCGCGTGCTCCCTCGGTCGCCAGCCCCTGACGCCAGAAGTCCCGGTCGATGAACCAGCCGATCTCGGTCTGCCCGTCGAGCTCGGGATCGTCGGCCACCTTGTTGAGGCCGACCCAGCCGACGAAACGATCTTCCGCGAGGAGATCGGCCGCGAAGAAGCTGTACCCCTCGACGTCCCAGAGTCCCACGTGCCACTCGAGCCAGGTCCGGCTCTCGTCGCGGCCGTAGAGGTGGCCGTCACCGAAGTACCGCTGCATGTCGGCGTCTTGGTGGAGTGCGTACAAGGGTTCGGCGTCGGTCATCGCCAGTGGTCGGAGGTGCAGGCGGGTCGTCTCGAGCTCCATGCGGACACTCTCCCACCTCCGAGGCCGACCTCCGAGCTCAACGGGCGACGCCCGACGACGCGTGGTGGTCCCGGTGGTGTCGGTCGAAGCGGAGCCAGAGGAACGCGCCGATCACCACCAAGAGGAGCCACGGTACGTGTGCCACCGACAGGACCGACTCGATGGCGAGCGCGACCAGAGCGATGGCGACGAGGAGCGGGATCAACCGCCGCCGGCGACGATACGGAACGACCTCGTCGGGCAGTGCCGGCAGGTCGTCGAAGAGCCCGTCGAGATCGCCGCGGGTGACCGCGTTGGTGGCCCGTCCGAGACGTAGGTCGAACTCGCTCTGGTCGAGCCGTCCGTCGGCGAAGTGCCTCGAGAGCCGTTCCGCGACTTCGTGCCGTTCGGCATCCGACACCCGGAGGTGCGCCGTCGACGCGGCGGAAGAGCGATACCGGCCGGTCGCGTCGCGCCAGTCGAACCGCGAACACATACCGAAACCTCCTCGTTGCTCGTAGCGGGTGCTCATCTGCTCACCTCATCGCCCGCTCGCGGGCGAGCAGCTCCTCGGCCAAGGAGACGTCGGTGTCCGCCTCGGGGATCAACAGCCAGGCGGCGAGGTAGAGAGGGACCGCGAGGCCGCCGAGGAGGGCCAGGGCGACGAAGCCGACCCGCACCAGGGTCGGGTCGACGTCGAAGAATTCGGCGAGCCCCGCCGCCACCCCGGCCAGCATCCGGCCCTCACGGCAACGATGGAGCCGCCCGAGGCCGCAGAGGCCCATCCTGCCGGCTCTGTTCTTGTCCGCTGTTCCCCTGCGCCTGCGGTGCCGGGGACTCCTGCCCCGAGGGGCTCGAACCTGAGGTGTCGTCCATGCAGCCAGCTTGAAGGGCGAGGAGCCGCACGGCCATCCGGAGCGTCCCGGGTCGGCCCCGGAGCACGTTCCGGGATGTCCCTGATGGATAGGGGCATTCGGGTGCGCGAACATCGGGTATCGCCGAGTCCACCGATCCGAAGACCACGGTCCCCGATCCTCAGGCCGGCGGAGCTGCTGGCTGCCGTCGGACCTGGGGCGACGGTTTCGCGAGCGCCGGCGCGGCGCGCTGGGGGACGCGGGGCCACCGAGGCCGCCACCGCCACTTCCGGGTGCGCGGTCCCCTGCGCCGCAGCCGCGAGGTCCGGGTCGTCGCCGGAGTGTGCGGGGGCCTCTCGCAAGCGACCGGCATCGACGTGACGGTGCTTCGGATCGCGGTGGTGCTCCTGGCACTCGGAAGCGGCATCGGGGTCCTCGTCTACGCCGTCGCCTGGCTCCTCGTACCGCTCGAGGGCGAGCAGACCACCATCCTGACCCGGGCGGTCAACGATCGGCGCGGCATCCGGCTGGTGATCGCCCTCGTGCCGGTGCTCTTCGTGGTGCAGATCCTCTCCGGGTCGCGTCACATCCGCTATCTCGGCTCGATCAGCTGGCCGCTCTTCCTCGCCGCGGCCGTGGCGATCCTCATCGTCCGCAACGCCAGCGACGACGAGCGGGGATGGATCAGCGACGACCTGATGCCCATGTTGCACGTGGGCGCACGGCCTCACCGGCGCTGGTCCACCCTCGCCCGGATCCTCGTCGGGCTGGCCGTCGGGGTCGGCGGCCTCCTGCTGGTGGTGCTCGGCCACCCGACGGGTGCGCTGCTCGGGCCGGTCGTCGGTTGCGTGCTGGTGGTGGCCGCGATGGTCGTCCTGTTCGGACCGTGGTGGCTGGGACTCATCCGCGACCTGCTCGCCGAGCGCCAGGCCCGCGCGCTCGCCGAAGAGCGCGCACAGATGGCGGCTCACGTGCACGACTCGGTGCTCCAGACCCTTGCGCTCATCCAGCGCTCCGCCGACGATCCCCAGCACGTGGTGCGCCTTGCGAGGGCCCAAGAACGCGAGCTGCGCTCGTGGCTCTTCGACGGCCGGCCGCCGGGCACCGTCGGTGAGGACGCGTCGACCCTGTCCGAGGGGATCGAGGTGATCCAGCGCCAGATCGAGGCCGACCACGGGGTGACCATCCAGGCGGTGGTCGTCGGCGACTGCCCGCTTTCGGACCCGCAACGGGCGCTACTCGACGCCGCCCGCGAGGCGACGATCAACGCGGCCAAGTGGTCGGGTGCCTCGCAGGTCGCCATCTTCGCGGAGGTCGACGCCGCCTCGGTGATGATCTACGTGCGCGACCGCGGTCGCGGCTTCGACCCGACCGCGGTCGGCGACGACCACAAGGGGATCGCCCACTCGATCCGGGCCAGGGTGGCGAGGTTCGGTGGATCGGCGGTCATCCACTCGGCGCCGGGAGAAGGTACCGAGGTGGAGTTGTCGATGCCTCGCCGCGTTCCGGCCGCATGAGGGCGGGCAGGCCGCGGGTCTTCCTGGTCGACGACCACGCCATGTTCCGCTCCGGGGTCCGCGCAGAGCTCGGCGAGTCGGTCGAGTTCGTGGGCGAGGCCGACGAAGCCGACGCGGCGATCGAGCTGATCGGTGAGCGCCTCCCCGACGTGGTACTGCTCGACGTGCACCTCCCCGGCGGTGGTGGACAGGCCGTCCTGGCCGGGGTGACCCCGCGCCAGCCCGAGGTGCAGTTCCTCGCCCTGTCGGTCTCCGACGCGCCCGAGGACGTGATCGGGGTGATCCGGGCCGGCGCACGCGGGTACGTGACGAAGACCATCTCGGGCCCCGAACTCCTGCAGGCGATCGAACGGGTGGCCGCCGGCGATGCGGTCTTCTCGCCGCGTCTCGCCGGCTTCGTGCTCGACGCCTTCGCCCACGAAACCGTCCCCGCTTCGCTCGCCGGCGGCATCGACCCGGAGCTCGAACAGCTCTCGCCCCGCGAGCGCGAGGTCCTCCGCCTGATCGCCCGCGGCTACACCTACAAAGAGGTGGCACGAGAGCTCACCATCTCCGCGCGCACCGTCGAGTCCCACGTCTCGTCGGTGCTGCGGAAACTCCAGCTCTCGACCCGCCACGAGCTCACCCGGTGGGCCACCGAGCGGCGGATCGTATGAGACTCAGACTCCGGTGACCGCCTCGAGCCGGCCTGCCTTCACCGCATCGAGCAAGGCTTCGTAGTCCCGCTCGCTCTGGTCGGCGTAGCGCGAGGCGAACTCCGCGATCGCCCGATCGAACCGGTCACCCTTCCCGAGATACGCCGCGATCGCGATCCGGTCCCCCCACCGCGCATGGGCGCGTGCGAGGGTCGCACCGCAGATCCGGGCGTAGAGGGTCGCGCCCGCGACACCGAGCACGTCGACGTCGGCGCCCCCCTTCCAGTCGTGGAGCTGGCGGACGTAATAGTCGCGGCTCTTCCCGTCGAGGCCCTCGATCCGCTGCCATCCGAGGAAGGCGTCGGTCGCGCCCTGCATGAGGCGTTGGCCGGCCACCACCCGCGTGCCGTGGTGGGGAAAGCCGCTCGCACCGAGGTAGCGCTCGAGGACCGAGGACTGCGCCTCCTTCACCTGGAGGACGAGCGGGTCGCGATCGTCACGCCCGACGAGCAACAGGATGTAGCAACGGGTCCCCACACTGCCGACTCCGACCACCTTGCGGGCAGCGTGGACGTAGCGGAACTCCTCGAGCGGGTGGTGCTCGACGCCGAGGGTGCTCCGATACGAGGCGAGCAGGTTCTTGACGAAGGTCTCGCTCTGCTCCCAGGCTCGACCCGGGCTCGACCAAGTCCTCGATGGGCACGATCAGCGGTGGGTCCGCCACGATCCGGAGGTCGTCGCCGACCGTGCCGACCCGTCGGGTGAAGACCCGCACGTGGTCGCGGGAGCGAGCCTTGTCGACCGAGCCGGTCAGGTGACGGTGTTCCTTCCGGGTCAGACGTCCACGACGGAGCTCGGCACGAACCTCGTCGAGAAGGTGACCGACCTCGAGATGGTCGTACCAGGCCTCGAGGGTTCCCGCGGCGGCGGCGCTGCGCATCCGTCCGCGGTACTCACCGAGACATTCGAGCACCACGTCGCGTCGGTCGGCGTGGGAGAAACCCCGTGACCGGCCCATGACCTCGAAGCTCGCGGCAAGGCGCTTCACGTCCCACTCCCAGGGACCCGGCAGCGTCTCGTCGAAGTCGTTGATGTCGAAGATCATCCGGCGCTCGGGTGTGGCGAAGAGCCCGAAATTCGACAGGTGGGCGTCCCCGCAGAGCTGCACCGTGACGCCGGAGACCGGTGAGACGGCGAGGTCGCCGCTCATCACCGCGGCAGCACCGCGGTAGAAGGTGAACGGTGACTCGAGCATCCGTCCGTAGCGGATCGCCAGCAGCTCGGTCACCCGGTCCGCGCCCTGCTCCACGAGCAGGCCGACCGGGTCCGCCCGGTCCGGCGCCGGCTCGAATCGCCGGTGGCTCGATCGGGGCGCGGTGGCCCGTGCCGCTCTTCCACGGGCGACTCGCTCCTCGACCGTCAGGCGTCGTCGCCGCCACCAGGCCGAAAAAGCCCGCTCGGGGTTCCCGCCCGAGGGAGCGTCGAGATCGGACGCGGTGTCACGCGCCGCGGGCCCGGTCACTCGGAAACCGCCGGCGGCCATCCCGAAGCAGAGGATCTCAGTCGCGGCGAGCACCCCGGCGCGAACCGGGCGGGTCGCCGGTGAGCGCGATCACTCCGAAGAAAGCGGCCACCAGGGCCACGGTCGCCACCGCTCTCCGACGAGGGGGCAACGACTTCGCGAGCTGTCCGAGCACGCCGAAGGCCAGGGTGACCGCCCAGCCCTGCCAGGACGCAGGGCTCCACCCCCAGCCCCAGCGTTTCGGGCCGAACCACGCGGTTTCGGTCCGGCGCGCCATATCACCAGACGTTAGCGCCGCCCGGATCGGTCGCCCGCAGTACCGCTGCCCAGGGGCTCGGGGTGGACACCAGGTGCAACAGCAGCGCTCGCCGGTCATCCGCAAGGTCCGTTGCGCCTCTCGCTAGGATGCGACTCGCAGTCGCGACACACCGACTGTCCGTTGTTCGGACCAGCCCATCGAAGGGACCGTCATGCTCGCGTACACCTACCCGCTTCTCGACATCTTCTGGACGATGCTCTGGTTCTTCTGCTTCTTCATCTACATCTGGCTCCTGGTCATCGTCTTCAGCGACATCTTCCGGAGCCACGACATGGGGGGTTGGGCCAAGGCGGGATGGGTGATCTTCGTGATCGTGCTGCCGTTCCTCGGCATCCTCGTCTACCTCATCGCGCGGGGCGGCAAGATGCACGAGCGTCAGATGCGCGACGCGAACCAGGCACAGAAGGAGTTCGACAGCTACGTGCGGTCGGTCGCCGACTCCGGGAGCGCCGCGGACCAGCTGGAGAAGCTCTCGAAGCTGAAGCAACAAGGCACGATCACCGACGCCGAGTTCGAGGCGCAGAAGGCGAAGATCCTCTCCTGAGCATCCTCTGGCCGTCGGCCTGTCCTCGTCCCGGTCGGCGCGGGCAGGTTCGACGAGCCGGGGAAGTACGGTCTGACCACGTGGGCCCAGATGGCTGAGACCGCCGCGCACCAAACGGCGACCCCGTCGCTGCGAAGGGTGCTGGTCCCCCTCGCGCTCGCACAGTTCATCTGCAGCTTCGCGGGCTCGAACATGAACGTCATGATCAACGACATCAGTGTGGACCTCCACACGACCGTGCAGGGCGTCCAGGTCTGCATCACCCTTTTCCTGTTGGTCATGGCGGCGCTGATGATCCCGTGCGGGAAGCTCACCGACCAGCTCGGGCGCAAGCGGTGCTTCACCCTCGGGCTCGCGGTCTACGGGGTCGGTGCTGTGCTCAGTGCGATCTCGCCGGGTCTCGGCGTCCTCATCCTCGGGAACTCGATCTTCGAGGGAGTCGGCACGGCACTCCTGATCCCGCCGGTGTACATCCTCACCACCATGCTGTTCCCCGACCTCAAATCACGGGCCTGGGCCTTCGGAGTGGTGAGCGCGATGGGGGGCGTCGGCGCGGCCACCGGTCCGTTGATCGGAGGGCTGATCACCACCGCGGTCACCTGGCGTCTGGCCTTCGTCTTCCAGGCACTGGTCATCGTGGTCATCCTCGTCCTCGCCCGTCGCGTCGTCGATCCGGTCCCGCCGGATCCGAAGCGACCCTTCGACCTGGTCGGCGCGATCCTCTCCGCGGCCGGCTTGGTCATCCTGGTCGGGGGCATCCTCGCGGCCGAGAAGAGCCTGGTGCTCACGGCCGGGCTGATCGTGCTCGGGGCGCTCGTCCTCGCGGGGTTCTTCGTGTGGATCCGCCGGAGGGAGCGAGAGGGCAAGGAGGTGCTCCTCTCGACTGCTCTCTTCCACAACCGGACCTCCAACTGGGGGATGGTGACCCAGAACGTGCAGTGGGCGATCCTCATGGGCTCGTCGTTCGTCGTGGCGGCGTATCTGCAGGTGGTGCGCGGTTACAACGCCATCCAGACCGGTGTGATCTTCACCGCCTCGACCGTCGGGATCCTGCTGTCGTCCCTGGCGGCCCGTCCCCTGGCTCAGCGCTTCCGCCAACGGAGCCTCATCAGGACCGGCTTCGTGACCGCGGTGGTCGGCATCGTCGTGCTGATCACCCTGGTCAAGGGACGTCCCGGCCCCTGGTACTTCGCCCCCGGCCTCTTCCTCATCGGGACCGGCCTCGGGCTCATGCTGACTCCGTCGGTCAACGTCGTCCAGTCCTCCTTCCCCGAGCGGCTCCAGGCCGAGATCTCCGGGCTCTCGCGCAGCGTCTCCAACCTCGGGTCCTGTTTGGGCACGGCCATCGCGGGCACCATCCTGGTCGCAGATCTCGTCGACCCGAAACGCGCCTACGCGGTCGCGATGATCGTTCTCGGCTTCATCGGCCTGATCGGCCTCGCTGCGACCCTCTTCCTGCCGAAGGCCGATCCCGTTCCACCCTCGGAGCCCGAGACGTAGCCAGTTGACGATCGTCTACGCGCTGCTGGCCGCACTCTCCAACGCGCTCAACGTCACGACGCAGCACAAGGCGAGCATCACCAGTCCGCTCAGGGCAAAGGGGTGGCGCCTCGTCACCTACCTGTTCCGGAACCCGTTGTGGCTCTTCGGCTGGGTGGCGCTCGCCGCGGCGTTCGTCTTTCAGGCGCTGGCCCTGCACAACGGTCAGATGTCGGTCGTCCAACCCCTCCTCGTGACCGAGCTGGTCTTCGTTCTCGTGCTCCGGCGGTTCTGGATCCGCCAGAGCATCCGAGGGATCACCTGGTGGTCGGCCGCGGTCACTTGCGTCCTGCTCGTCCTCTTCCTGCTGGTCGCCGAACCGAGAGGCGGGAGCGCCGCGCCCTCGAGCCACACCTGGGCTTCGGTCGGCACTGCGACGGTCGCGGTCGCCGCGGTGTTGGCGGTCCTCGGAACGTGGGGATCCCCGGTCCGGCGGGCCGCGTTGACGGCTGCGGCCACCGCGGTCATGTGGGCGCTGGTGGCGACCTTCATCAAGACGACCGTCGAGACGCTCTCCCAGTTCGGCATCGGGGGGATGTTCGTCCGCTGGCCGGTGTACGCGCTCGCTCTGGCCGGGCTCGCCGCAGAGATCCTGACTCAGGTCACCCTCCACGTCGGGCCGTTGAGCGTCTCCCAGCCCATCCTGGTCATCGTGGATCCGATCGTGAGCATCGCCTTGAGCGTGTGGATCTTCGAGGAGTACTTCACTCCCAGCGCGTTCCGGCTGGTGGTCGGCGCACTTTCCTTCGCCGGGATGTGCGTCGCGGTCACGGTGCTCACCTGTACCGCTCCGCCGACCATGGAACCCGAGCAGGCGCCAGTCACCCGAGCGACCTGAGCTCGCCAGGCTGTGCTCACTGAGTCACCGAGCGGGGGACTCCCCGAACCATGGGAGGAGACGCGCAGATCGAACAGGATCCACATCGGGAGTCGTGGACATTCGGCAGGGCTGCCGAGTGGCCGCTCGTCGCCGGAGGTGTTCTTCAAGCGGAGGAATCGCTCTCCGGAATCGACGCCGGATCGATTCCCACGCCGGACCCTGCGCTGCTCGCATATGCGGCGAGGGCAAACCGCAGCACGTCGACGGCCTCTTCGGCACTCCACAGCAAGGGGCCTTCGCCGGTTCGGAGCCAGCGCAGCCAGTGGCGTCCGGAATCCCTGAAACTGCTCGCCCAGTCGTCGTCGAGCGCATGGAACGTCCGCATCTCGCCGTCGACGTACGTCTCGAGGCTCGGTTGCTGGATGCCCCGCCCGGTGCAGCGGTTCACCCGTGAATAGCCTCGGCGACCGGTGACCTCCCACCGCTCGTCGTTGGTGTAGTAGTCGGAGCGGAGATACATCTCGGGAGCCAAGGTGATGTCCCAGACGCCGCGGATACCGTTTCGGTGTTCCCAGACGATGGTGGTCGGCGCATCGATCTCGATGTCCGTGAAGACTTCGGTCCCACCCACCCATGCCCGAACCTCCCGCAGCGGACCGAAAAGCCACAACGCGGTCGAGAGCTTGTGCCAGCCGTCGTCGAACACCAGGATCCCCCTGCCGCGGCGCATCTGCGCGAACTGCCATTGGTAGCTGGAGAGTGGGACTTGCCAACCGCCATGACCGGTGCCCACCATCTTCATGTGATAGCCACTGACCTCGCCGAGCTCGCCCGACTCGACCGTCTCCTTGAGTTTCTTCAACGGCTCGTAGAACAGGTAGTTCTCCATCACCCGGAGCACGCGGTCGTTCGCTCGGGCCGCCACGATCATCTCGCGAGCTTCACTCAGGTCGCTGCACATCGGCTTCTGGAGGTTCAGGTGCCAGCCGTAGCCGAGCATCTCACGTACTCCCTCGACGTGGAGCGGGATCGGAAGCAGCACCTCGGCTGCGTCGACCGCCACGTCGCTCGACGCGAGCTCAGCGGCCGAGGCGAACGTGCGAGCCTCGGGCCAATCCGCTTGACGTTCCTCGCGACGCTTGGGGTCGGGATCGACGAGCGCAACCACTTCGACGTCCGGGTTGCCCAGATAGGCGCGAACGTTGAGGTCGTAGATGCGGCCGAGGCCGATGAAGGCAGCCCGGACTGGTCGGTCGTAAGGAATGAACGTCATGTCGGCAACCCTCCGTCAGCACTGATTCTCCAGGTGGTCGCGAGATTGTGCCACCCGGCACCGGGGCGCCGCGTCGAGAGACCGAACCTGCCCGAGAGTGCGATCGTTCGCTGACCGAGATGAACGCGAGCTCAGCGGCACCCCTTCGCACCGTCTCGTAGGGGATGCACTCGGAAGCGGAGAATGCCCCCGAGGCGCTCGGATCTCAGCCTGAGGCTCTCACCCTGAGGAGCCGCCGGCCGCTGCCCGAATCAACGTCCCGGGGCGCGGTAGTTCCCCTGCTTCTGTGAGGCGGCATCGATCTCTTCGGGCGTGAGAAGCACCACCATCCGAGACATGACCCCACCTGAAGCTCTCGCAGCCAGTGCGGCAGCCGCGGCAGAGATGTTGTCGGGCATGTCGGCGATGATGTATCCGTCAGCTTCACCGAAGGCGAAATAGAAGGTCTCGAGCCTCCCACCAAGGCTCTCGATCAGGGTCTTCGATGCGGCGACCCGTGACGAACCGCCCTCGGCCATGAGGCCCTTGGCCCCATCGAGGCTGTACTTCACCTCAACCAGAAACTTGGGCATCGGACCTCCCTGTTGCGCCTCGCTGCGACCACGATATTCCAGTTCGTATCTCCTTTCGCCGAGGCGGCCGGTCGGCGAGGTTTGATCCGGCCCGCTCCCGTCGTTCGAGGCGGTCGGGGCCAGGTTCAGGCGCAATCGAGTCCGGGAAGCTCACCCGTCACCTTCTCGGTAACGTCGAGAGATCGCCCGACTAGGCATCCGAGGTTCTTCGTCCACCGTGTAGTCAGGCGAGTCTGAAGAGGAGATCCAAATGGCCGACCCGACCTTCACACACGACGTTAAGCCCCTCTTCCGCGACAAGGACCGCAGTTCGATGCTGACCAGATTCGATCTCTGGTCGTTCGATGACGTACGAAACAACGCTTCGGCCATTTTGGGAGCACTGCAAGCCGGGAGGATGCCCTGCGACGGGCAGTGGAGCTCCGACCACGTCGATCTGTTCCGGCGCTGGACCACAAGCGGGATGGCCGAGTAACGCTCTCGGACGCGGACAAGCCGGTCAGCAAAGAGAGAAGGTCTTCTCAACTCGCAAACGGTGGCGATCGCAGAGAGCCTGTCCGGCACGGGGCCGTCGCCGCCCATATCTGAATGACGACGAGACCCGAGACTTCGCTGTTCCCGTCGTACCTCCCGCTAGCGTCTCACGAAGGGATCGTTCTCGTAACTCGTTCAACCGACGGATTGGAAACCTTGGGAGGCCCTCAATGGCAGCCGCTTCACCTCCAACAGAAATCATCACGAAAGAATCGAGTCGGTCGGTCAGCAATACCGTCGAACGGTTCATCGACCTCCTCTCGGAGAAGGGCGTGAAGGTATTCACCGTGATCGATCAGCGTGAGGAGGCCCAACACGTTGGGCTCGACCTACGGGAGACGGTTCTTGTGCTCTTCGGTGACCCCCGCGCCGGAACACCCGTAATGGTTGCGTCGCCCCTGGTGGCCCTTGAGCTACCGCTCAGGGTTGTTGTCTGGTCGGACAATGGTCAGACCAAAGTCTCCTACGAATCTCCAAAATCGTTGGGGGCCCGCTATCAGTTGGGTGAAGAGCTGGTCGGTCGACTCGAGGGAATCAACTCGCTGACGGATGCTCTCGTGGCCTAACCGCACTGATGCCATACCCTGCTACTGAGGCTCCTGCCCGGTTCAGATGCAATGATGCACCGCCGATGAGCGTCACATGACTCCTTGGTCGTTGGTCGTTGCCGGAATCCTCCTGATAGTGGTGGGGTCCGCAGCCATGTCCAACTATCGGGGACTCGGCGATTGGTACCGGAGATCTGGCTACCGGCTGACAGGTCGGGAGAACTGGGCCACTGAACGGCGGATGAAGTGGGATCGCTTCTCGTTCAAGTGCGGGATCGCACTCGGCGTCGCCCTACTTCTCACCGGGCTGCTCAGTTTCTGACGTTGCAAGGGACCCGCCTGCCCCAGATCAGCCGGTCGGCGACCGTTACAAGAAACAGCTTGGCCCTCGTTGAGAGTTACCCTCACCGCTGTGAGTTCAGGGGACGACGCTCCTCCGGATCACCTCATGTTTGCGGCGGCGAAGCCCTCGACGCCGGCCAAGGGCAGCAACTCCTCACGCCCGATCTGACGGAGCAGGCTCGCTCCGTCCAGGTACACGCGTTCGTTGGTGATCCGATCGCCGTCGAAAGTGAAGATAGCAATCACCGGAACCCGGAACGACTTACCTGTTGGGGCCATCCCCAAGAACTCACCGGTGTTGGTGCCAAGGAGGTCGAACTCCGAGACGATGGTGTCATCGTCTGCGACGTGCATTCGCACGTGTTCGTGCCGTTGATCAGGGAACGCGGTGCGCTGGGTGGTGTGATAGCGGAGGACAGCCTCGGCGCCCTCGTGGACTTGACCGAGCGCCACGATTTCGTACCGAGGGATGTCCTTGAACGTGGCCAGGCATGCGTCCCAGTCGTGGTCCACCTCTGAGCGAAAATGCTCGCCAAGTACCTCAAGTCGACGACTGCGCAGTTCGTCGGTCAGCATCGGTGTCCCATCATTTCTTTCCGGAGTGATCTGGAAGCTAGTTAGTCGCCAGCATCGGCACAACGTGTCCACGCTGTACTCGATCGCCGGGAGGGGGTCGTCTATCGAGCGTGGCTGAACGGCACTTTCTGGCCAGGGGATTGTGAGGAAATGAACCTCAGCAATATGAGGCGAGTTCGAGTCCCCGCCGAACCGGCTGGCTTCATGACTTCGAGTCAGACCCCAAAAACGGCGACCAGTCACCCTCAGGGTCAGTGGTCTGTCCCAACTCGATCAGATGACCGTCGGGATCGCGGATGTAGCAACGGATCTCATACGCGTGTTGCTTGGGCGGCGTAAGGAATTCGGCCCCCCGGGCACTCCACTCCTCAAACTTGGCATAGATGTCCGTGACCCGGATGTTGAGAAAGGCGCTGGCGCGGTCGGGGTCGCGTGGGGTCTCGAGAACCACGGTGGGCTTGTCGTCCGTCGGGCCTCCGCCGGCATTGATGACGATGAAGCTGTTGGCGAGTGCGACATTGGTCGGCACTGGGCCGAAGACCACCGTGCCACCGAGGACCTCGGTGTAGAACCGCCGGGAGCGTTCGACATCGTCTGACACGATGAAGTGGGTCAACACCATGTCTTCGGACCCATTGATTTCAGCCAACACGCACCTCCAGTCGTGGGGACACATTCCCGCCTGCCACCGGGTTGCAGCCGATGTTCCAGTGGGCGAAGTATCCACCCAATTCCACGCCGCAACTAGAGACCAATCCGTTGGTCCCGTCGTCTCCTGCCCCTATCCCGGTGAGCGGCGGTTAGCAGCTACAAGGCTCTCGACTTCAGAATGCCGGCAGGTGTTGGTACACCCGCGACCGACTGGACCGATTGAGAATCGGCGTGACGGAACTGGTCGGACGACGGAGGGTCGACGCTAAGAAGCCGATCGGGTCACGTTCCAGGCGACCCATTCGGCGGCGTCGGCACCTCCAGCCTCGCTGCGCTCAGCGTCCCACCCGCTCTTCCGAAGCCACAGTTCGACCGCGCCTATGACCCCCTCCTCGTCGACGGAGTCGTTGGGAAGGTTGAGGAGTTCAGTGAGCTCGAAGTGTGCCACGGGGCGGTTCTTTCCCAAGGGGAGAAACACGAGAGCGCATCGAAAGTCGTGATCTCGGTTGAGATCATCGTCTCCAGGCAGAGGTCCGGTGTCCGAAAACTCGACACGCGTAGTTCCCTCTGGGATCGCGATATCTGTCGGCACTGAGTCCCCCTGGGTCGATCCAAGCGTACTCGCCGACAATGCATCACGAGAGGCAGCGAGTCGTTCAGCACGTCTTGTGTCCCTGGGTAGACAGCGCCGGTCACGATCCCGCCTGACCCTGGAGCGCGCTTTGGCCGGTCGGCAACCCTTGATGACGCGGTACATCAACTCCGTGAACGGTGTACGATGACTATCAATAGTTGCCCTAGACCTCGGTGACCCAAGCAACAGTCCGAGCGCTCCCGCCGAGCGCTCGGCCAGAAGGGACGCCGTGTCGGGCACTATTCCAGAGACCAGTGATCGGGTTTCGACGCCTTCCCTGGTTCCGTCAGGTGGCCGCGTCGTCACCGCGCTGCTCGTCGCCGGTCCACTTCTCGGGTTGGCGTGTCTCCTGCCGTTCATCTCAGGCCACCTTCTGAACGTCAACGACGTCGTGATCGCGGCGGTCCTGTATGTCTTCACCGGGTTTGGGATCTCGGTCGGGTTTCACCGGCTGCTGACGCACCGGAGCTTCAAGGCCAAGAGAGCCCTCAAGATCGTGTGCGCAGTGGCCGGTTCGATGGCCCTCGAGGGGTCGGCGATCAGCTGGGTGGCCATCCATCGCCGGCACCACATGTTCGGGGACCAACCAGGAGACCCCCACTCCCCACACCGCTACGGACCCGGTACCGTCGGGGCACTGAAGGGGTTCCTGTGGGCACATGCCGGCTGGTTGTTCTCAATGGACCCCACCGACACCGGGCGGTTCGCTCCGGACCTCCATCGGGACCGCGACTTCGTCGTGATCGATCGGCTTTTTCCGCTGCTGGCCTTGGCTTCCCTGGCTCTCCCGTTCTTCATCGGGTGGGCGCTATCGGGAACTTTGTTCGGTGCGCTCAGTGCACTCCTCTGGGCAGGTCTCGTGAGGATGGCGGTCCTCCATCACGTCACGTGGAGCGTCAACTCGGTCTGCCACTTGTGGGGACGAAGGCCGTTCGCAACTCACGACCAGAGCTCCAACGTCGGAGCCCTGTCCCTGGTCTCCTTTGGAGAGAGCTGGCACAACTTCCACCACGCCTCGCCATCCTCAGCCCGCCATGGCGTTCTGGCCCACCAGCACGATCTCTCGGCTCGATTGATCTCGTTCTTTGAACGATTGGGATGGGCGACGAATGTGCGGTGGCCGAATCCTGCTCAGATCGTGACCCTCCTCAAACCAGGACCCGTCGAGGAAGCGATGGCAAGCCGTCCGGTCGGGGCCTAGGTCCACGACCCCGAACAATCTGCAGTGGACGAATAGCCGAGCGTGGATATGCCGGAACGGTTTCTGACCGGTGTCATCGACAGATCGGGCGACCAACCGCCGACTTTGGACCTGATCTGCCGGGTCTGTTGTGACCTACTCCCCATCAGGGTCGCAACGGTGGTGTTGATGGGTGACCACGGGGTCGAGGGAATCACCGGGGCGTCCGACGCACTGGCCGCCGCCATCCAGGACGAGGAGTTCACTCTCGGCGAGGGGCCGGCGACCGACGTCCGCCGAAAAAGACGGCCCGTCCTGGTCTCGGACCTGAGAGATATGACGAGCGACTGGCCGCAATTCGTTCCAGCCGTCGCACGGCTCGGTATCCGGAGCATGTACGCAATTCCACTTCGGATCGGGGCAGTTGATCTTGGCGTCCTGATTCTGGGCGGCTCACGACCCAGGGCCATGACCAGCCAGGAACTCGCCGACTTGTTGCTTGTCGGAGATCTGATCAGCCGGTTGGTCCTCGATCTGCAGGCAGGGGTCACCTCGGAGTCGTTGGCCTGGGCACTTGAAGCCACCGATACCCGGGCCGTCGTTCACCAAGCCACAGGGATGATCGCGGCCCAGCTCAACGTCGGGGTCGCCGAGGCGCTCGTCAGGCTCCGAGCGAACGCCTTCGCAACAGATCGCCCTATCGATCAGGTGGCATCCGAGGTAGTGGCTGGTCGGCGACGGTTCGACGAGTCGTAGGGCGACGAGTCCCGGCGCGTGACCCAGATCTGGCCGTGCGAGACAAATATTGTGGCCACCGCCCCCCGAACTCTGCCCTACGAGCCAGGAGCGTGAAGTTTGGCCAGTCGAGACGAATGGCTTGCTCGGACCTTTGTCGAACTTGCGGACACGCTTGTGGCCGACTTCGACCTCATCGAGTTCCTGTCGATGCTGGCCGACCGCTGCGTGGAGCTGCTCGGCGCAGCAGAGGTCGGGTTGGTCCTGGTCGGACCACGCGGGCTGCAGGTGATGGCCTCCTCGACCGAGCGAATGCGGGTCACGGAGCTGTTGGAGGTGCAATTGGAGGAGGGGCCGTGCTTCGAGTGCTATCGCACGGGGCTCCCCGTTTTGAACCAGCAGCTCGCCTCGGCCGATCGTCGATGGCCGCGCTTTGCCCCGAGGGCCCGGGAGAGCGGCTTCCGGATGGTCCACGCGGTGCCGTTGCGACTCCGAGACGAGGTGATAGGGGCGATGAACGTCTTCGACACTTCGCTTCACGAGCTGACTCAGACGGATTCGAACCTGCTCAGGGCGTTTGCTGACACCGCCACGATCGGCATTCTCCAGGAACGGACGGTGAAGCAGCAGAGCGACCTTTCGATCGAACTCCAGGGCGCGCTCAACTCCCGCATCGCTGTCGAGCAGGCAAAGGGAATCGTCGCCGAGCGGTTGAAGGTCGACATGGACACCGCGTTCGGAATGATCCGCAAGTACGCCCGGAACCACAGCATGCTGCTGAGTGCGGTCGCCGACGCGCTGGTTCGGGGCTCACTCAGTGCGGCCGACCTGTCTTCGCCATCGAAGGGGCGCAGCGCGGACCGACCGAAGGGTTTGTCCGACGAACCGCTGTGAAAGACGACCGGCCTTCCACCCCGAACTAGCGTTCCTGCGCCAGGGTCCAGTCGACGGCGGCACAGACTGCGTCGTGCCCTTGTGGATCGAACGCATGCCCCATGTCGTGGGCCAGAACGACGTAGCGCCGAGAGTCCGCCCGGAGTTGCCACTCGAGTCCCCAGCGCACTGGGATGAGCGCGTCCCGTCGTCCGTGTACGACGGCGAGGGGACTGACGACCCGATCGGTCAATATCTGAGGTGGGTCGGCCGCCGTCCATCCGGAACTGATCCGGACACCCATTCGCCGACGGGCGATCCACCGACCTGGCCGCGTGCGAGCGAGACCCACCGTCAATAGCGCCCGCAGTCTGAGCGGGATCCGCCACTCGGCGGGACTCGAGACGATGACCACTCCATTCAGCTCGGGATGGTCGCAGGCGTAGCGAAGAACGGCGACGCCACCGAGCGATGCGCCGACCAAGATCGTCGGCACTCCCCGTCCCTTTGCCCATTCTGTCGCCGCTTCCACGTCCAGGTGCTCGAGATGTCCCAGCGTGTAGGTCCCTCCAGAGGCCGCATGCCCGCGCGCGTCGTAGGACACGACCTCGAAGCCGTTCGTTTGGAGACGCCGAGCCAGTGCCTCGATGTGAGGATGGTCCTTCCTCGCCGCCAGTCCGTGTACGAGCACAACGGCTGCCACGGGATGGTTACGTGAAGAAGGCCAGTGAAGAGCTGCCAAGGCAACGCCGTCGCTGGTGAAGAAGCTGATTGGCCTAGATTCTGTGTTCAGGCCGGACTCCAAGTCGCTCCTCATTCTGAGCTCGAACGGAGCGATGTGCCGGTCCGCCGATCACGATCTCGGGTTGAACGTGACGAAATGCGCTACCCCCCACTTGGGACTCCAACCCTAAGGGAGAGTGGAGGTCCTTCGATCGGTCGCCTGGGGGACGGCTTCGAGAGGCGACCCCCCTCCAATCGGGGATGAGCCCGGGAGGCGATACGTTGTTCGCGTGTGCTTCTCCCCCGAGGGCGATCTTGTCGGGGGAGTGGTGGTGACCGCCATCGGTGTCGACGCGTACCAGCATCTCCGCGGACGGAACGATCGGCTCTTGTTCGCCGCCGTCCCGCTCGTACTCGGGGTTCATCTACTCGATGAGTCGCTCGTTTGGTGGTCGCTCGAAGGACCTGTTCCACACTCGCTCGGAAGGGTCGCAATGTGGGCCTACCTGGTGATTGCCATGCTGGTCGTCCCCATCCTCGTGCCGTTGTCGATCTGGAAGCTCCAACCGACGACACGGCGACGATGGATCGTCGCTCCGTTCGTGGGCCTCGGGGTCGGCGTGGCGACCGTCTTGCTGATCACGATGCTCCATGGGCCGGACACCGTCAGGCTTGGCTCGCACCATCTCGCTTATAGCATCGGGCTTGGTAACGGGATCTTGATAGTGGGTCTCTATGTGGTTGCGACGTGTGGATCGCTCCTGTGCTCGGGCTATCGGGAGATCGTGATCTTCGGCGTTGTGAATCTGATCGCAGTGGTCGTCTTGGCTCGTCTTACCGCCGATGGGTTCACTTCACTGTGGTGTTTCTATGCCGCGGTGGTCAGCGGGCTCATCGCATTTCACATGCGGCTCGGCACACCGCGGCGAGTGAAGCCCTACGCCATGAGTTGAGCCCGTCCACGAAGCGGATGGTCTTGGCTCGGTAACCGATGGGACGAGGTACCGCCTGTCGCAATCCACTGATCCGGTTTCGTGACTAGTGCGTTCACCACGCCTTGGGGCCAGCGGCCCACGAAGGAACGTCGGGTGGGTGAGGACTGAGGCACCTTCGAGGCGCATCGACTCCAGTCAAGGCGGGCCTGGGGTGGATCGATGCGCACCGTCCGGCGAATAGGGTTGAGTTGTTGGGTCCGTTGATGCACGGGTAGTGAGTGACCTGTGCTCCGGGCTCGACAGGGGCAGGGGCGAATCCCAGCCTCGGAAAGCTCCGATCATGGCTCACTATGGCGATGCCTTCTCCGTGATGGAGGGCCGCTGCTTCCGATTCGTTCACTCCGGAGTCGGGTACGCGCAGCACTGCCCGGACCCGATCGTCGCGAGGGGGACGTTCATAGACTTGACGGGTCGGAAATGGACCGTGGATGCGTGTGAGGGGCACCGCGGTGAGCTCGACAGCATCGACGGCGGGCACGTCGGCTGATCCGACGGATCCCAGCAACCGACGGCCGAGACATCACCGTCGCAACTCAACCCGAGCGGGATGGCGGCTCGACAGGGGCCGGGAACGCTCGGGTCTCATTTGCTTCTGATCCGTGAGTGAGTGTGGCCGATTCGCCGTCGGCCACCAAGCGACGCCAGCTGGTCTGCCAGTCCGGAAGCTCGGCAGTGTCCTGTTCCCAGTCGACGAAGGTTGCCTCGTCGCATAGGTGGTCCACGAGTCCTCTTGTGCTGAGGTGCGGCTCCGTATTCATGAAAGTCTCGATCGGCGCTCGCCCCTGCCAGGCGGTCACATCCCACCACACGTCGTGAGCGTCAGCAAAGGCGTCGGCGCCCAAGTTGCCGTCGGTTTTCTGCGCCTGCTCGAGAACGGCACTGGCGCGAGTAAAGAACTCGTCCTGGAGTGAATGATCCCTCAGACGCAGCCGGGCTACGACGATGATTGGCATGAGTCTCCTCCTCTGGTCGAGGCCGCCTCCGATGGTAACCAGTTGAAGCTCAGGCCATCTGACTGACCGAGCCCGAAAGTCGGGAGCGGATCAATTGCCCAACGTGGCTGAACGGCACTGCGGCGGCAGCCCATCTGGTCCTCCACCTACCGAGACTACGGAGCCTCTACGGACCCGGAAAGACCTCACGCAGCTCCTCCAACACACCAGAGTCGCGAACGGTGTTCGGGGTGTGAGCCTGATCCAATCTGCCGTAAATGAGGCGAACAAATGCCTCGGCCGGGAGTTCGAGATCGGGCGAGCGCGATCGATCCTCCGCTCCGAGGGCGATCGCATCGGGAGAGAGTTCGATAGAGAAGTCCCGCCTCGGTTGTTCAGTGCGTACCGCGATCGACTGGGTGCTTTCAGTCGGCCTTCCGGTGAAGCGAGCGATGAGTTCGAGGTTGTCCACAATGTGCGCGGCTGAGTTGGTCGGCAGCGTCGCGCTCGGATCAAGGGTGACCTCGACGTCCCACGTGTGCAGCGCATGCTCATTGAGCCGCATACCGACGAAGCCATCAAAGAGCAGCTCCAGCGGACCCATTGAGAAACGGAAGCTCGAGCGAGCCTCGTCCGAGAGCGATTCGATGCGCCCTAGCAGGTCACGGTCCGCTACGAGCGCGTCCTCCGCCTTGGCTCGAGCCGACTTGGCGTTCCACGTTTCCCACACTCCCGGGGCAAAGTCATCGGGAGTTGCTTTCCCCTCGACAATGTCATCGAGGCGCCGATGCATGATCACGGCACCGGAACCGATGTGCGAGAGGACGTCGGCGATCGTCCATTCGGCCGGATACGCGGGCTCGTCGAGCTGGGCGTCGCTCAGGGATTCCACCACGGAGGGAAGGTGCTCCACCGAGGCACGAAGAGCCCCGAGGATCGATACCATTTCGAAATGTTAGACACCCGATCTCCTCCCATCGAGCAACCCGTCCACTCGGGCGTCGTAAGCAGCTCGAGCTGCGAGGATGCGGGGCGTGTGCCGCTTGGTCCAGTCGGCGAGCGCCAAGACCGGAACAAGGAGCTCCCGTCCGAGATCCGTGAGTTCGTATTCGACCTGTGGAGGTACCGACGACAAGACCGTCCTACTGACCATGCCGTCGCGTTCGAGCGCCTTTACGGTTGAGGAAAGCATTTTCTGACTGATGTCTCCAATACGCCGACGCAGCTCGTTGAACCGCAAGGAGCCGTCGCCGAGCGTCGACACCACCAACAGTGTCCACTTGTCGCCGACGCGGGCGAGCATGTCAGAAATGGTGTCGCAGGTCTCGCGATCCGCATGCTCCTGACGTCGAGGCGTCTGTTGGCGTGTGGCCATGGCTTTCTCCTCCCTCTGTGGTTACGGCGAGGTGACCTGGTGCGAGCCAGGTGCCTTCTTGCCAGATGCCGCACGTGCTCGTCAGACTGACGGTAACCATTAGAAATCTACTATCGACTCGATACCGAGGAGTAGGAGGAGAATGAGCACCCCCCGCCTGGCGATGATCATCGGATCGACTCGTCCCGGCCGCTTCGCGGACAAGCCCGCGAACTGGCTTCTTGACTATGCCTCGCAGCGCAGGGATTTCACGCTGGAGGCTCTCGATTTGCGCGATTTTGACCTCCCCTTCTTCGCCGAGGCGAGCACCAACCTGCATGTGCCGAGCCAGGACCCGAAAGCGCTCGGTTGGCAGGACGCAATCCGTCCATTCGATGGATACGTGTTCATCGTGGCCGAGTACAACCATTCGATCACGGGCGCGTTGAAGAATGCTCTCGATCAGGCATACAAGGAATGGATGCGCAAGCCATTCTCGGCGCTCGGGTACGGAAGCACCGGAGGTGCCCGTGCCATCGAGCACCTACGCGGCATCGCAGTCGAGCTTCAGATGGTTCCTTCAAAGTTCAGTGCGCACATCGGGGGAGGTGAGATTGCCAAGGTCCACCCCGCCGGGGGTGATGCACCCATGAGTGACATCGAAGAAGCGATCAAGCCTTCAGTCGATGCAATGTTCAATGACCTCGTGTGGTGGGCAAGCGTTCTCAGTCCTGCACGCGAGGCGGCATGACAAAGTCGGCCCACCAACTCTGCCTATCCGGTCACGTAATTTTCGTCGACGATGTACCGGCGCAGGTAACTTCCTTCAATAGATCGGCCGGCGATCGAACCGTCAGCCCACCAGTCGACCGGGGATGGTGGTCTCCCCGAAGCGACGCGCTAACTGAGCGCGGTGACCATCCATGCGCCGGCCCCGAACTGCACACCGACACCGGGCTCGTAGCGCTCGGTGAGGGACAAGCGGACGGCCTCGACCACCTCGTCATGAGCGTCCGTCCCCGCCAGGCCGACCAGACCTCGGGCCATCCCCATCCCGAGAAGGAACTCCATCGACTGGTCGACCGTGCCGCCCCCGCCGATGAGGATGGTCGGTGCGAGCGACTCGAATTCCACCTCGGTGAACCCCGCCGCTTCGAGGAGCGCTGTCGTCTCGTCCTGGTCCATGAGCGCGAACATCCCCGGCCCCTTTGAAAGGCCGCCGAACTCGGGCATCTCGACGCGGTTCGCCACCTGGCTGGCGATGACAGTGAGCCATTCGTTCGCGGGGAGGCCCTGCCAGCTGACGAACGCCAGCCGACCGCCGGGAGCGAGGGAGCGTCGCAAGTTCGAGAATGCCCCCACCGGGTCATCGAAGAACATGAGCCCGAACTGGCTGACCACGAGGTCGAACGTGCCCGGAGCGAAGGCGTAGGTCTGGGCGTCGGCGACGACGAACTCGACGTTGTCGATCCGCGCCGTGGAGGCCCGCTCGGATGCGACCTCCGTCAGTGGCGTGGAGATGTCGATGCCGACCGCCGAGTCGGCGAAGCGAGCTGCCGCGAGGGTGAGGGCGCCGCACCCGCAGCCCACATCGAGCAACGAGCGATCCGGTGACAACCGGACCTGTTCGAGCAGCGCCTCGGTGAACGGCGCTAGTTGGCGGTCGTAGCGGTCGGCGTGGTCGACGTAGTGCACCGACTCGCCGCCGTTCCACGCTTCAAACTGATTCTTGTTAGGTGCCACGGTGGGTCTTCGGGGCTGGGCAGATCGCGAGCGTCATC
This sequence comes from uncultured Acidimicrobiales bacterium, assembly GCA_963741055.1. GTDB lineage: Bacteria > Actinomycetota > Acidimicrobiia > Acidimicrobiales > RAAP-2 > Bog-756. Next base: position 58,985 of record CAVUGU010000009.1, read on the forward strand.
CTGGCACGCCGGTCGGAGCGAATTCTGGGAACAGATCGGGACTTGCTCGCCTGACCCGCTACCGTCGTCGCTCAATAGCCCTAGCCACGGAGGGTCCTACACCCAGGGGGGCGTTCCCGTTCCGTCAAACTTGAGGTTGTCGGGCTCCGGGAAGACGATCTGTCTCGCCTCGTTGTTGGGTAGCTTGAGCTCGATCACCTCGAGCTCTGTGATGTCCGAGATGTCCTTTAGCGGGATCCCGCTGATGACCTGGCCAGCCCAGTGGACTTCCATATCGCTGCCGAGGCGCACTTGAACCTCCGGGAAGCGAATCTCCCCTTCGCTCCAGATCTCCGCCGGACCGTTGTAGCTGGATGGCTCCGCCACGGCGGCTCCTCTCAATCTCGTCGGTTTGGAAAGACTACGTCGCCGTCGCGCCCTATCGGCTCGTGTTGGATTGAAAAGTGAACCAGATCAACGCTCACCGTGGAAGCCTTCCCGATCGCCGGGAGTGCAGCAGTTAGCGCTGACCCTCAACCGCCAGCGCGCATGGCATCCGCGCGTCGATGTGGGCTCGAGCGTTGATCGCTACTCAGTCGATGGGAGCGGTCACGGTCATGTCGGCTGCGATCGAGTCTGCTTCGTCTCATCCCTGCGGAACGACGGCGTAGTGAAGCGGCGACACCGTGACGTTGGTCGCCTCGGAATGAATCGCCATCTCGTTGCCAACGACCTCGGTCATGGTCACGGAGGCCGGCGCATAGTCGACATCTCCGGAGTACACCGCAGTGATGGTGTGTGAACCCAACGTCAATCCCCCGACGGTGATCTTTGCGGATCGGAACCTTGGCACCTGAGCAGCGCCAATCACGGTGGATCCGTCATAGAAGGTCACCGTACCGGTGGGCACGTAGAAGTACCGACGAGCGCCGGCACCGTAGATGTCCGGCACACTGCCGTAAAAGCTGACTGCGTGGCCAACCGGTGCAGGGTTCGCAGAGGAACTGACACCCAGCGAGCTCGGGAAGAGCTCTGATTCGGTGGTTAGCGCCGCGGAGACAGCGCCGTTGAAGAGCGCGCTTCCGGAGTAGTGCGCGACGTACTGGTGCACGCCCAGTGGTGTACATGGACCTTTCGCCGGAGAGGTGCAGGGTAACTCGGCGAGAGGAACCACGAGAGTCTGAGTAGCTGGCCCGCTTCCGACAACGGCACCGAACTCATTCGTGATCTTCAGGGTGCCTCCGTCGACACGCACAGCCACCTTGGCGTACAGAGTCGAGAACTGCCCGGGATAGCTGACGGCGCGGGACGATGTAAGGAGCACCGAGGCCGTCACCTTGCCTGACGACGCCCCCGCAGGCGGCGCAGCCAGGAACGTTGTCGAACCGACGACCGCAATGAATACACCGATGACCAGCCCGGCGATACCCGCCATGTTCTTGAACCTGGACAACATGGTTTCATTCCCTCCGCCGGGGAGCCTCCGTCCACCGACCCGAGGCAAAATACTTGGGGGAAAGCCGAGCCGCATCCATGGTTGACCAGCACTGATGGACCCCCGGGTTCACCTCGTATTCACCGTGAAGGCGACCGCGCTCGGGACTGGGTTCGGCTCCGTTCCCATCGCCTTCGGCCACATCTGTCCCACGAGCCCAAAACAGAGCCGAAGCTGGTCCGGTCTTCCCGGAGTCCTGGAGCCTCAGTCGTTGATGGCCTCGACGCCGAGGCGTCTCAGCTCCTCGATGCGGTGGCGCATCGTTTGCAGGACCTCGGGCGCATGTGGTTGCCAGTCGAGGATCTCGCTGACCACCCGCAGCGGTTGCCGGGTGCGATAGGACTTCGTCGGGTTGCCCGGGTACTTCTTGTCCGTCAGGTTCGGGTCATCCTCGATTGGACCGGTCGGTTCCACTCGGTAGATGTGGCCTGGTCCCTCGCCCGCTGCGAGTTCCGCTCCCCAGGTGGCCGCATCCAACGTCCCAGCCAAGTAGATGAAGTTCGCCTTTTGTCCCCTACCGAAGTTGGAGTTGTGCCCGGGCTCCAGCAACTCCCCCGGGCTCAGTTCTGCATTGGTGCCATGGTAGAAGGGTCCCGGGTCCAGGACCGCAGGCGAGTTCGGTTCGTTCTGCACCGCGCTCCGTTTCGACGCTCGGCTTCACCCTATGACATGTCAGGGCCGCTCCCAGGAGCTGCCCTGATCGATGCTCCTATGGGCTGTCAAGGCGAATTGTGCCGCGTGGGAGCGGCGGGAAGAGCTCCCGTGCCACGTAGCGCTTGAGGCACCGCATCGCCTCCTTCTTGGTCTGGCCCTCCTTCATCCGTCGCTCGATGTAGTGACTGGTCCTCGGGTCGCTAGACCATGCGGGTGAAGACGATGTGCCAGAGGGCCGAGTTCGCCTGGCGGTCGCCGCTGCGGTTGAGGCGGTGACGCTGCTGCTTGCCGCTCGAGGCGTCGATCGGCGAGATGCCGCAGAGATGGGCGAAGGTCGCCTCGTTCTTCAGGCGCTCCGGGTTGTCCCCGGCGGCGACCAGGAGGGCCGAGGCCACGTCGGTGCCCACGCCGTCGATGGCGACGAGCTCGGGGGCGGTCTCGGCGACGAGGGGCTTCAGGATCCGGTCGATCTCGTTGATCTCTTCTTCGAGGGCGAGCGCCCGGCGCGCGAGCGTGCGGAGCGTGAACTTGGTGAGCGGACGACGTCGGTCTTTCCGGTGTGGCGGTAGGCGCTGCGCGATCAGGAGGACCTTGTAGATGGAGAGGTCCGCAGCTCGTCGCGGAGCTCGTCGGGGGCGGTCGAGACCAGGCTGCGCATCTGGTTGATCGCCTGGGTCCGGTTGCGCCGGGCCGAGAACCGCGCAACCCGCAGCACCCGCATGGACTCGACGTTTCCGTCTCTGGTCTTGGCGAGCCCGTTGGCGTCGCCGCCGTGGGCGGCGCGGGCGGCCGAGATGGCGTCTTCGGGGTCGGACTTGCCCTTGCGCCGGCGGCGCTGGCGGTTCGGACGGTCGACCTCGACGACGGCGATGCCCTCGTGGTGCAGGTGCCGGGTGAGCCCCGCCCCGTAGCTGCCGGTGCCCTCGACACCGACCAGCTCGACGGGCCCGAAGCCCTGGAGCCAGCGCAAGCAGGGCCCGATAGCCCGACGGGCGTCGTCTCGAAGCTCTCGATGCCAAGCAGGGCTCCCCGCTCGTCGAGGGCGGCGGCCACGTGGACGTCGAGGTGCGTGTCGACCCCTCCGGTGATCGCTTCGCGCAATATTGGTCATCGTCATCCCTTCCTTTCGCTTGAGGTGGGTGACACCGCACCGGCGGGACGACGGACAGGACAGCGATGGGCCTGTGCGGCAGGCTCCTATGAGGTCACTCCGTCCGACCGGTGGGTGTCGGGTGAGTGTCCGGGCCAGGCCGACGGATCGACTTCAGGACAGTCCGAAAGGACGTCAGCCGGTTGATGGAGTCAGACCTGGCTCGGGCACTCACCCAACGCTGACCTGTTCGTCACCGAGGTGGTGGACCGTCAGCGGCTACGTCAATCCTCGCTGCCGGTTCCACGGTTGTGGCCTGGCAAGCCGAATCGAGGCCGCTTCCCCGATGAGCCGAAGGAGGCTTCCCGCCTCTCCGGTCTACTGCGGAACATGTTCCGCAGTAGACGGACGCGGGCTGCGGAACAGGATCCGCAGGTGCGCACCTCGACGCGCTGCTGCAGTTAGTTTGCTGTGATGGCTAGAGAGGTCCTCGTCAGCGAACTCGTCGGTACCGTCGAGATCGCGGAACGGGCCGGCGTTTCGGGGCCGAAGGTGGTCCACGACTGGCGACACCGGCACAAGGACTTCCCCAGACCCGTGGCCAAGGTCGGTGCGCGAGCGTTTGGCGCTGGCGGGACGTGCATGCCTGGCTTCGAAAGACCGGCAGGATGAAGTGAGCAGGCGACACGTCGTGTCACCTGTACGGAACCGACGAACTACCAGGTCACACTATGTGTCGGAGGAGGGACGCCACCACTCCCCGACTGGCGTATTCAACGGTGGGCGATGACGGCTAGGCCAGTCAAGGCCGGTCGAAGACGGCCCACAGGGGAAGCCTCGACGGGCCGGGGCGAACCGCAGGGGTAGTTCTTAAGGAGCCGGCGGGCGGCTCCTTAGTTGCGCTCCCCGGCCCAGATCCTCGTAAACGTCCGGCACTGAACCGGTGCATCCCCTACCGGCATGTCTGAAGGAGCGGGGCCGTGTCAAGTAGGCAGCCTTTTGTTGATGTAGGCGTGGTGAACGTCTTGCCGTGGCTGGTCTATGGGCGCGATGGGAGGCGACAGCACGAGTCCGTCGATCGACGTCGCGGTGTTAACAGGTTGTTGTTGTCGGCACACGGAGTGCCGCTGGTGTCGCACCAAGGTCTCTCATCCACGAGATGGTGAGGAAGGGGCAGGCTCGGCTGCCAGGCATGTCTTCGTCGAGTGGCTCGGCATGGTGCGTTCCGGGCACCACCGGACGGGCTCAATCACTTAGACGGCGTCGCCACCTCGATGAGATGGGAGCCTTGCCGTTAGCCGAGCTCGCGTCCGGTGTGTCCGAGCGTCACGCCGCCTTGGGCTCTTGGAGACAGCGGATCTCGCCGTCTCGGAGTGCCGTAGTAGACGAGCGTGAGAACTTTGCGGGCGATGGCGACGTTGGCCCTCGTCTTCCCGCGTCGTTCGGCGATGGCGTGGAAGTGTCGCCGTGAACGCTTCACCCCCGTGGTAGCGGGCCACCGCCTCGATGGCCGCCCACCGCACCAGACGAGATCCCTGCTTGGTGATGCGTCCCCGATGGACCTTGCCGTCGGACTCCCGGTGGATCGGGGTGAGCCCGGCCCAGGAGCACAGTGCCTGGGGGGAGTCGAAGCGGTGCACGTCGCCGATCTCGGCCACGAAGACGGCGGCGAACACCTTGCCCACCCCGTAGATGGCCTGGACGGCGTTGGTAGCCGGCATCGTCTTTGCACATCGAGTGGATGGTCCGGTCGAGCCGAGTCGATCTCCTCGTCGTAGGAGTGGACGAGGTCACGCAGCACGGCCAGTCGATGGTCGAAGGCATCGGGGAGCTCGAGGGCGTCGAACTGGGCGGTGCCGCTCTCACCCCACATGTCGTTGCGGACAGGGAAGGATCCCGTTCTTGGCCATCACCGCATGGGCCTGGGCCTTGATGCCGGTGCGCAGGTTGGACAGCTTGTAGCGGAATCGGACCAGCTCCCGGAGCTCCCTCGTCGCCGGCGGAGCGATCCAGGCCTCGGCCAGTCGACCCAGCCGCAACAGGTCGGCCAGGTCCCTGGCATCCCGCTCGTCGTTCTTCACCCGCCGGTGCCCCCAGTCGTTGCCGTGGGGGTTGGACAGGTGGACGACGTAGCCGTGTTCTTGGAGCAGATCGACCGCCCAGTACCAGCCGTAGGTGGCCTCGATGACCACGTGGCTGCCCTTGGGGGCCTTGCTCACTTCCTGGGCGAACCAGACCGGGTCATTGTTGATTCGGACGCAGTCGATCTTCTCGCCTGCCTCGTCCATCCGATAGATCACCGAACGCCGTCGGTGCAGGTCGATGCCGACATATTCTTTACCCATAGGGGCCTCCCTTCTTGTGGAACTGCTGTGCAAGCCCAGTCTCGATCGAGAGAGTGGAACTTTCACGGGGAGCGGAGGCCCCGCTCCTTCATCGCATCACTTCGGGGACCAGGAGTATCACGGGCCCGCCCGACCCGCAGGCGCGAACCGACCCCGGGGCCAGTCGGGGTCGGTTCTATTAGCGTGTCTTTAAATACTTGGGCGTTAGCCGTTCAACGAGTTGACCTCTGTGGCTGTAATTGAGGTGGTTGACTGCGGCGTATTAGCACCATGCGCAGTGCATAGCACCCCGAAGCCCGAACCCCTATATCCATTAATAATTCCCGTTAGGGCGACGTTTACGTCGCCCGCTCCATTTGAATATGAGGCTGAGAAGAAACTTCCTGAATCGAGAACAGTGCCCACATCATCCTCCAAAATACAGTAATACCAGGGTTGTTCATTAGCGGTCGGATTAGAAATGTCCGCGTGAGCATTGATTATATAATTACCGGCAAAACAAGGTGTAGATGGGACAGAGAGCGCCGCAATTTTCGTGGTCTGCTGTGGCCAAGTACCGCTGGGAACCACTCCACTCCCGTACCCGCAGGAGGCTGCATTTGCGCCAGCCGGACCCTGAGGTCCAGTTGCACCAGTTGCACCTGTCGCGCCGGTGGCACCCTGCGCGCCGGTGGCACCCTGTAGTCCCTGGGCTCCTGTCGCGCCGGTCGCACCGGTTGCACCCGTCGCACCCTTGATGTTTTTCCCGCTGTCGGTCCAGTTCCCACTCGAACAGGTCCAGACCTCGTCGGTGCTCAGGGCGATGTCGGTGTTTCCGCTCGTACAGCTTCCAGATGGGTTACCGGAACTGGTCGAAACACTCGTGCCGTTGGTCCCGTTGGTGCCAGCCGGGCCTTGGGCTCCGGTCGCACCAGTCGCACCGGTTCCGCCGGTTGCACCGGTCGCACCCTTGATGTTTTTCCCGCTGTCGGTCCAGGTGCCGCCTGAGCAGCTCCAGACCTCGTCGGTGCTGAGCGCGAGGTCGCTATCCCCGTTGTTGCAGCTTCCTGACGGGCTGCCGGAGCTTGTGAAGAAGCTCGTGCCGTTGGGAGGAGCCGTGACGCCGTGCCCGATGCAGGTCTGCGGTGAGTAGGAGGAACTGTTGCTCCCGTCCGGGCAAATGGTGGAGTTCCAGTTCGCGCCGGTCAACGACGCTCCGGTGAGATTGGCACCGGTCAGGTTCGTGCCCGGCAAGTCGGCAAGGGTCATGTTGGTCCCGATCAGGAGGGCGTTGTTCAGGGCCGCGTCTCCCAGTCCGACGGCCGTCATGTTGGATCCAGACAGGTTGGCCACCTGCAAGTTGGCTCCTTGGAGTTGGGTGTTGGTCAGGTTGGCGCCGTAGACGTTGGCGTTCTGCAGTTGGGCGTTCTGCAGTTGGGCGTTGGCCAGGTCGGCGCCGTAAAGGGTGGCGCCGCTGAAGTTGATCCCGTTCAGGTTGCAACCGGCGAGGTCAATCCCCACGTAAGGAGTCGCCGAGCAAATGAGGACAGTCGCTGGTACGCCCTTCACATTCGAGCCGATGTCGCTCCACGTTCCGCCTGAGCAAGCCCAGAGCTCGTCAGAGTCACGGGCCAGGTCGGTGTCGCCCGTATGGCACGCTCCCGTCGGGGTTGAGGGAGAGGTCAGGAAATTCGCCCCGTTCGTGCCGGTTGCACCTTGCAGTCCCTGGGCTCCTGTCGCACCGGTTGCACCGGTTGCGCCGGTCGCACCCTTGATGTTTTTCCCGCTGTCGGTCCAGGTGCCGCCTGAGCAGCTCCAGACCTCGTCGGTGCTCAGGGCGATATCGGTGTTTCCGCTCGTACAGCTTCCAGATGGGTTACCGGAACTGGTCGAGACACTCGTGCCGTTGGTCCCGTTGGTGCCAGCCGGGCCTTGGGCTCCGGTTGCACCGGTTGCGCCGGTTGCGCCTTGTAGTCCCTGGGCTCCTGTCGCGCCAGCTGCACCGGTAGCGCCTTGTAGTCCCTGGGCTCCCGTCGCGCCGGTTGCACCTTGTGGTCCCTGCGCACCTTGTGGTCCTGGTAGTCCCTGGGGACCCTGGCCCGGTGGCCCCTGTGCACCCATGATGTTCGCCCCGGTGTCGATCCAGGTGCCGCTTGAGCAGCTCCAGACCTCGTCGGTGCTGAGCGCGACGTCGGTGTTTCCGCTCGTACAGCTTCCAGATGGGTTACCGGAACTGGTAGCGACACTCGTGCCGTTCGTGCCGTTGGTCCCGTTTGTGCCATTCGTTCCGGGCGGACCCTGGGAACTCTGCGAGCTCCACGAAATCTTCGTCGCCCCCACTGGACACACAGGTGTCGACGTTCCCACGTGGGTCAGCTTGCCCAACTTCAGACAGGCGATATAAGTCGTCGCGCCTGCCGCTGACGCTTGTACGACGCCCATGCCGAAGGCCGTCCCCGCGGCAAGTAATGCTCCGATGACCAAGCAAACCGCGATCGACCTGCGTTTCATCTTCATGCCTCCCGCCGTGGAGCCCTTGCCCGCCGACTCAGGCTGCACCCTAGGCGAAGTGGTGACGCCGCGCTCATTCGTCGCTTGACACCTCGGGTAACGGGTGTTGCAACAGCTCCAAAGACTGCCCCTAAACACCAATGATGTTGTTGAGCTTCCGTGAGGGTCCACCGCCGAGTTGGCTGGTCCTCTGTATTTTCGGAAGCACCGGAGTGCTCGGCCTGACTTCAGATCAGCGGATGCACCGTTTGCATCTGCGCCCCGTCGGCCGGAGCTCCGGACCAACAGAGTCGAGGCGCGGCGCGCCCCGTTCCAGAGGGGGTGATGGGCCGGTCTGTTAAGAGCAGATCGACCCGCACCGTCACTCCTTTCCGGGACGGCCGAGCCACCCCTCAACCGCTTAAGGAAAGGAAGGGATGGCCATGACCATCGTAGAAGCTGCGCGTGCCGTCACCGGTGGAATCGACACCCACGGCGAGGTCCACGTTGGCGCCGCCTTGGATGAGGTGGGCGGCCTGCTCGGCACCGAGTCATTCGATGCCACCCCGAGGGCTACTCGGCCCTGCTCTCCTGGCTGGCCGGCTTCGGTCGGGTCGGAAAGGTCGGTGTGGAAGGGACCGGTTCCTATGGCGCCGGGCTGGCCCGGTTCCTCGCCCGAGCGGGTGTCGAGGTGATCGAAGTCGACCGACACAACCGCCAGGACCGACGTCGCCAAGGCAAGTCCGATCCGATCGACGCGGTCGAGGCCGCCCGGGCTGCCCTGTCGGGACGGGCAGAGGGTCAGGGCGAAGTCGAGAGACGGTGCCGTCGAGGCCATCCGGGTCCTCGTGGTGGCCAAGCGCTCGGCCCGCCAGGCCCGGGTGAAGGCCCTCACCCAGATGCGCCAGCTGACCTTCACGGCCCCTGACCAGCTCCAATGCCGGATCAAGGGCCTGCCCACCCCGCAGTTCATCGCCGCCGCCAAAGGGACTGCGGCCGACGCGGTTCGGCCGACCCGGTGACGGCCGCCACCAAGGCCGCACTGTCGTCGCTGGCCCACCGCATCGATGACGCTCGACGAAGAGGTCACCCAGCTCGACGCCAGGATCACCCCGCTCCTCGAGGCCCACGCCCCGAGCTGCTGAACGTCTATGGCGTCGGCATCGACACCGCGGCCACCTTGCTCGTGACCGCCGGTGACAACCCCGAACGCCTCCGGTCCGAGGCCGCCTGGGCCCATCTGTGCGGGGTCTCGCCGCTGCAGGCCTCCTCGGGCAAGGTCACCCGGCACCGGCTCAACCGGGGAGGCGATCGCCAGGCCAACCGGGCGCTCTGGATCATCGTGATCTCCCGGTTGGCCTCTGATCCCGAGACCCAGGCCTACATGGAGCGCCGGGTGAAGGAAGGTCGCTCCAAGCGCGAGATCATCCGCATGCTGAAGCGCTACGTCGCCCGCGAGGTCTATCGCCACCTACCTCGCGGCTGAATCCCCGGACCATGGACCTGGCTCACATAACACCTGCCGTCGATCGAGACTGGCTTCTAACCGATCTGCCGGTCCATGGTCCGGGCCCACCGAGATTCTCTGAGACGCGTGACCTGATAAGAGCTTGCCCTCTTCATCGTGTGGCCCGTCATTGGTCTGTCCGCTGTCTTCTTCTCCGAAATCCCCTCAAAAGGGCTTGACTTCATCCATAGGAGCATCGGCTCGGGGCGCGTTATTGGCAGGACCGTGACGCCACGTCGGCCGTAGTCCAGCCGTCAGGAGTCCTTGAGGGTGTCCATTCGTCAGGATACCTTGACGACATGCCGCAAATGACTCCCCCGCGGATGGTCCAAGAGGCCCTGAAGCTCTTGGAAAAGAGAGTCAACGATCCCACCCAGGCACTCGAGGCCGTTGCTCGTGTTCGCTCCTGGCTGATTCAGCTCGAAGCGAACTACGTGGCGGCCGCCCGAACGGAGGGCGTGAGCTGGTTCGGCATCGCGAAGGCGCTCGGTCGAAGCAAGCAGGCGGTTTGGGAGATGTACCACGACCCGACGCAGCCAGACGATCAGATCAATGGTTAAGGGAGGCAGAATGAGCAAGCGCACGTTTGGATCGACACGGAAGCTGCCTTCGGGCCGCTACCAAGTCCGCTATCTCAAAGACGGTATCCAGTACGTCGGGCCGACGACCTTCGAGACCGTGGCCGATGCCGACGCCTACCTCTCCGAGATTCAGACCGAGATCCGCAAGCAGACGTGGATCGACCCCGAGCGCGGCTCCGTGACCTTTCGGACCTACGCCGAGCAGTGGATGGACGATCAGGTCCACCTACGGCCGACCACGAAAAGCCTCTACCGCATCCTGCTGGACAAGTGGCTACTCCCCCACGTCGGAAGCGCGTCCCTTGCGGCAATGACTAAGGAGACGTGGAAACGGTGGTTCGTGAAGGTGTCGGCCGTGAAGCCCGGCGGCCTCCAACCGGGGAAGGCATACAAGTTGGCCCACACGATCCTCAACTCGGCCGTCGAGGACCGGCGCATCGTCTATAACCCCTGTGTGGTGAAGGGTGCGGGCAACGAGAAGAGTCCCGAGCGCCCGGTCGCAGACGTGAGCACCGTCACGGCTCTGGCCGATGCCATCGACCCCGAGTACCGGGCACTCGTGTTGGTGGCTGCGTACGCTGCCCTGCGCTTCGGCGAAGCTGCCGGCCTGCGCCGGCGCCACGTCGACCTCATGCACAACCGGATCATCATCGAGGAACAGGCCATCGAGCTTGCGGACGGCTCGGTCATCTTCGGAGAGCCGAAGACCGAGGCCGGCAAGCGCATGGTGTCACTTCCCGACGAGGACGCCGTCCAGGCTCTCCGGGAGCACCTGGACACCTACGTTCCGGACAAGCCCGACGCTCTGGTATTCACTGATCGGAATCGCCACACGCTGCGACGCGCCAAGTTTCGGTTTCGGTGGCTCAGGGCCTGCAAGGCAGCCGGCGCAACCGGGCTCCACTTCCATGACTTACGCCACACCGGACTCACGCTCGCGGGACAGGCCGGAGCAACGGAAGCCGAACTCATGCATCGGGCCGGACATCGCTCGCCAGCGGCCGCGCGTCGCTACCAGCACGCCACCCTCGAGCGCGACCGCATGATTGCCGACCGGATGGCTGAGGCCATCAGAACGGCAAACACCGAGGATGAGGAAGAGCACGTCGCCGAGGTCGTCGCGCTCTGATGAGACCATCTGGCACGGATTTGGCACGCCGAGGAAAGGTGACACCGTGCAACCTTTCCGAGTCGCACGAACTACCAGGTCACACTGTGTGTCGGAGGGGGGACTTGAACCCCCACGAGCCGAAGCTCACTAGCCCCTCAAGCTAGCGCGTCTGCCTATTCCGCCACTCCGACGAAGCGGCGCCGATCGGGGATCGGGCGTCTCGCATGGTAGCGCGACACCCCCGTGATCATGGCCCGCAGCCCGCCGAACACGGAACCTGCCGCGCCCTCGATGCGTGGCAACATCGACCAGCGAACGCTCAGGTTTTCTGGTTCGAAGGGCCTGGCTTGAGCGTCGTCCAGGTGTCCACGTTCCACAGCAGTCCGTCAGCCGAAGGGTTGAACTGGACGTTCGCGATCCGTACCCCGTTGGCCTGCAGCACCGGCTCCTCGAACAGCGGCAGTGAAATCATCTGGTCCCACAGCTGGTCGTCGACCTGCGCATAGAACGCTCCCCCGGTCACCGGGTTGAGCGACTGGCTCGCCTGGAGGAAGAGCTGGTCGATCTGCGGGTCGGCGAGCCGGCTCCAGTTCTCGGTCCTGCCGGTGCCCGCGGTACCCCCCGAGTCGGAGTACCAGGCCTCGGTCACCGTCTGGAACGGGCTCGAAACTCGAGTGACGAGGGCCATGTCGTAGCTGCCGGCCTCGGCGGCCTGACTCATCCCCGAGGGCCCTTCGACCGGCTCGAGTTGTACCGCGATCCCCGCGCCGTGGAGCTGGGCGACCACCGCTTCGGCAACTCCCACGATCCACGGATCGCCCGCTCTCGACGGCCATCCGGAGGGTCAGTGGTCGACCGGCCGCGTCGACGTAGGTGCCCGACGGATCGGTGTGGTAGCCGAGGCTCCGCAACATCGCATCGGCGGACGCGACATCCGGTGCTGCGTAGGCACCCGACGTGGGCGACGCGTTGTACTGGGTCTGCGAAGGGGTCGCCAGATGGTCGTTCGACACGACCTGGTTCGGAGCGATCGCACCGAAGGTCCCGGCGAGCAACGTGTTCCGGTCGATCAGGTGGGCGACCGCTTGGCGCAGGGTGACCCGGTTCGTCAGCGCCGAGCGGAGGTTGAAGTCGAGCTCCAGGAAGTCGAGCGAGGGTCGCACGGTGCTCTGCGTGTTCGGCAATCCGGTGACCGCACCGATCGTCGCCAGGTCGAAGCTGGTCACCTGGACGACGGACTCACTGTTGAACGCCATCGTCCCGAGCCACGTGGAGGGAGATGCCCCGACGGACACCGTCACCTTCTTCAACACTGCGGTCGTACCCCACCACCGCGGGTTCCGAGCCAGCACCGCCGTGTCGCCACTGACCGACTGGAGGATCATCGGGCCCGCCGAGAGCTCGACCGAGGGATCGAAGTGGGCGAAGCCGGTGTTCCAACCGACTCGTCTCGCGACGTGCGCCGGAACCATGTGATCGAAAAGGATCCGCCAGTCGGTGAAAGGCTGGCTGAACATGACAGTGACCGTCTTTCCCTCGTTGCTCCCGACCACCGAGGCGATGTCGCGGTAGCCGATCGTCGAGGCCACTTGGTCGGGCTGGCCGTCGACGTCGACCGCACCTCCCCGTTGGGACTGCCAGGCATAGACGAAATCGTCCGCGGTCACCGGTACTCCGTCCGACCAGACCGCAGCCGGGTTGATCACGTACTGGATGGTGAGCGGCGACGTCGACGTGGCCTCCACGCTCAGGAGCAGATCGCTGTTGATCAGCGGGACGAGTTTCGGCCCGATGACATACGCGCTCGGGAGCACCGCCGACAGCAGCGTGGGGGTGCTGGACTCCGCACCGGCCGGCGTCCCCGGGTTGAAGCCGGACCACGGAGTGTCGAGATCGACGGTCGTCGTGCCATCGCTCGCCGTCACCAGGGCCGGCGGTCGGGGCACCACGGCCTGACTGATGCGCCGCGAGCCCAGATGGTCGATCAGCGCGACGATCCCGATGATCAGGATGATCACCAGGGGCAGCGACCACCTGGCCCGGTGCTCCCGCCAGAAGGACGCGATGCGGGGACGGCGCTGGACCGGCTCGGCGCCGGGCGCGGTCACTGCAGACGGAGGATGAGGATGATGTTGGTGAAGGCGAAGATCACCGCCACGGTGACCGTGATCCGGTCGAGGTTCTTCTCGACGACGGTCGACCCCGCGGCAGCCGACCCCATGCTCCCGCCGAACATGTCGGAGAGGCCGCCGCCTTTACCGCTGTGCATGAGAATCAAGAAGATCAGCGCGAAGCAGCACAGGATCTGCAGCACCACGATGATGGCGGTCAGCACGCGAAGATCCTCCTGAGCCTCGAAACCGCCGGAAACGCTACCAAACTCACCGCGTGGACAGGCCCGCGGCCTGGATGATCCCTACGAAGGCCGCTCCGTCGAGGCTGGCGCCACCCACCAGCACGCCGTCGACGTCGGGACAGGAGACCAGCGAATCGGTGTTCTCGGGGTTGACCGAGCCCCCGTACTGGATCCGGACCTGATCCGCGACCGCGACCCCCGCCGACTTGGCGATCACCTCTCGGATCCACGAGCACGCCTCCTGCGCGTCGTCGGGAGTGGCCGCCTCTCCGGTCCCGATGGCCCAGATCGGCTCGTAGGCGATCACCAACCCACCGAGCGCGGCGCGGGGCGCCGCGGCCACGATCGCCTCGACCTGCACCGACAGCCGGTCCTTGGTCATCGCCGCGTGGTGCTCCTCGAGCGTTTCGCCGACGCAGCAGATCGGGGTCATCCCGTTGCGCAGGACCGCGGCCAGCTTCGCTCCCACCACCTCGTCGGTCTCGCCGAAGAGCCGACGCCGCTCCGAATGGCCGACGATCACGTACTCGACGTGCAGCTTGGCCAGCATCAGGGTGCTCACCTCACCGGTGAACGCGCCAGAATCCTCGATCGCACAGTTCTGGGCTCCGAGCGTGACGGGGATTGCCTCGCCCTCGAGCACGGTCTGGACCGAGCGCAGATCCGTGAACGGAGGGTGGATCGAGATGTCCACCCTCGCCGCGTCCGCCGGCTGCAGACGGAGCCCGAGATCACGGGTCGCATGGATCGCCTCGAGGTGGTCGAAATTCATCTTCCAGTTGCCGGAGACCAGTGGCCGCCGGACGGATGGTTGATCGCTCACCGCGCGGTACGACCACCCCGTCGTCCGCGACCGCTGTGGACGACCCGGTTCGGGTCGGGTGCGTTGCTCGCACCCCGCAACGCGGCGAGACCGGGAAGGTCACCGTGCTCGAGGAGCTCGAGCGCGGCACCGCCGCCGGTCGAGATGAAGCTGACCCGATCGGTGAGCCCGAGCTCGTCCACGGCCGCTGCGCTGTCGCCGCCGCCGATGACGGTGAAGCCGGGACACTCCGCCACCGCCCTGGCGATACCCGCCGTCCCTTGTGAGAACCGGGCATCTTCGAACACACCCATCGGCCCGTTCCAGAGCACGCTGCCGGCACCGGCGATCGTCTTCGCATAGTCGGCCACCGTTTCGGGACCGATGTCGAGCCCTCGCCATTCCTCGGGAACCTCCACTCCGATGGTGACGCACCTTCCCTTCCACGCACCCGCACCCGAACTCGGCACCGGGTTCGAGCGCGACCAGGTCGCTCGGAAGGTGGATCTTGTCGGTCGAGCGGAGCAACCGCCCACACTCTTCGATCCGGTCGGGGTCGACCAGGGAGCCGCCCACCGAGTGGCCCGCAGCGGCGAGGAAGGTGAAGGCCATCCCTCCACCGACGAGGAGTGCGTCGACCCGCTCGAGCAACGACTCCAGGACTCCGAGCTTGTCGGCGACCTTCGCGCCGCCGACGACCGCCACGAAGGGGCGATCCGGAGCGCCGAGCAGCGTACCGAGCCCATCGAGCTCGCGTTCGAGCAGGAAGCCCGCGGCGCTCGGAAGACGGGTCGGTGGCCCGACGACCGAGGCGTGCCGGCGGTGCGAGACCCCGAACGCGTCGTTCACGTAGATGTCGTGGCTGTTGACCAGCTTCTCGACGAAGGCGGGATCGTTGTGCTCCTCACCGGGGTCGAAGCGAAGGTTCTCGAGCAATTCGACCTTCGGAGCCAGAAGGGCGAGTTCCTCGCGCACCGGTGCGAGCTCCCAGCGGACATCGGGAGCACCTTCGGGACGACCGAGATGCGTGCACGCGGTCACCGTCGCCCCGCGGTCGAGCAGGTACTGCAGCGTCGGGAGCGCTGCACGGATTCGGAAGTCGTCGGCGATCTCGGTCAGTCCCCCGTCGCCTTCGCGCAGCGGGACGTTGAAGTCGACCCGCACCAGCACGCTCGCCCCTTCGAGCCCGGGCAGATCACCGAGCAGGGGCAAGCCCCTCAGCAAAGGATTGTCCACTCCCCTACGCACCGCCACGACCCCCTCAGCGTCCCCCCGGCCGGCTCATCGTCAGGACCCCGCGCTGATCACCAGCGAGAGATCGACGAGCCGGTTTGCGTAGCCCCATTCGTTGTCGTACCAACCTTGGACCTTGACCAGGGTAACCCCCTTCGAGGAGGGCATCACCATGGTCAGGCCGGCGTCGAAGATACAAGAGGCCGGGTTGCCCACGATGTCCGTCGAGACGAGGGGATCCTCGCTGTACTCGAGCACCTTGGCGAGCGGGCCGGAGGATGCCGCCTTGGCGAATGCCAGATTCACCTGGTCGACGGTGACCTCCCCGGGGACGAGGGCGACGAAATCGGTGATCGACCCGTCGGGGACCGGGACGCGCAACGCGGTGCCGTCGAGCCGTCCTTTCATCTCCGGCAGTACCAGACCGGTCGCCCGCGCCGCGCCGGTCGATGCCGGCACGATGTTGATGGCCGCCGCCCGCGCCCGGCGCAGGTCGCGGTGCGGGAGGTCGAGCAGGTTCTGGTCGTTGGTGAACGCATGGACCGTGGTCATCATCCCGCTGTCGATGCCGAAGGCCTGATCGAGCACTTTCACCATGGGAACGAAGCAGTTGGTGGTGCAGGACGCGTTCGACACCACGAAGTCCTTCGCCGGGTCGTACTCGTCGTCGTTGACGCCGACCACGAAGGTGGCGTCCGCATCTTTGGCCGGAGCGGAGATGATCACCCGGGAGGCGCCGGCCTCGAGGTGGGCGGCCGCCTCCGGCCGGGAGGTGAACAGGCCGGTCGACTCGACCACCACCTCGACACCGAGCGAATCCCATGGCAGCGCCTTCGGATCGCGCTCGGAAAGGACGGCGATCGGCTCGCCGTCGACCACGATCGACGCTTCGGCGACCTCGATGTCCCCGTCGAAGCGCCCATGTGTCGAGTCGTAGCGGAGCAGATGGGCGAGGGTCTTCGGCGAGGTGAGGTCGTTCACCGCCACGACCTGGACGTCCGCACCCATCGATCGGGCCGCTCTCAAATAGTTGCGGCCGATGCGTCCGAACCCGTTGATCCCGATCCGTACGGTCATGCTGTCTGTGCCCTACCCTTTCTCAACCGGCGCCGCGGCGCCGCACCGTTCCCGGTGTGTCCCCTCTTTGGTGCACATACGACCTCTACCACGGTAGGTCAATCCCGTCGTAAACGCGCTCATTTGAGCAGGTCCGAGAGCGCGGCGGCCAGTTTTCCCGCATCGTGGGCCATCCCGTTGGGCCGTGCCAGCGGGACAGCGACAACAGGTGTGGACGGCCTCCCGAGGGGGAGCCCGGAGGTGTCGGCCAGGACCACGTCGACCGACACCCCGTGGGCGGCGAGCGCCTCGACGTGCATGGCGACGTCGAAGTCCTCGGTTTCGGGGACCTGGGGTCGGAGGTTGCAGACATAGACCTTGGTCGCGCCGGAGCGTTCGATCCCTTCGCGGATCTCGGGTACCGCGATCGCGGCCAACACGCTCGTGAAGAGCGAACCGGGACCGAGCACGATCTGGTCGGCGTCGGCGAGCGCGTCGACCGCGTCGTCTGGTGCCACCGGGTCGCTCGGCACCAGTGAGACGCCGCGGATGTGGCCGGTCGCCATCACCGCGACCTGACCGGCCACCGGACCGGAGTCCGCGTCCGCCTTGAGCACCACCGGCTCGGTGGTGGCCGGGAGGACACGGCCGCGGACACCGAGCAGGCGGCACGCCTCGTCGAGCGCCTCGACCGGATCCTGCGCGCGGTCCATCAAGGCCGCGAGGATCAGGTTCCCGAGCGAGTGTCCGGACAGCACGTCGTCGGCGAACCGGTAGTCGAACAGCGACGCGAGGCGCGACCCGGGCTCGGCCATCGCGACCAGGCACTTGCGAAGGTCCCCCGGTGGGATGATCTCGAGCACCTCGCGGAGACGACCCGAAGAGCCGCCGTCGTCGGCGACCGACACCACCGCGGTCACCCGGTCGCTGTAGGAGCTCACCGCGCGCAGGGTGGCCGCGAGCCCGTGTCCCCCGCCGACCGCGACCACCTTCGGCCCACGTTGCGTCATCGGTCGACGTCCCGGTGGAAGACGCTGCTCGGGATCTCGTGTCGTTCGAGCCGGCGTACCAGCTCCTCGGCGAGGACCACCGAGCGGTGGCGGCCTCCGGTGCACCCCATCGCCACGGTCAGGTAGGACTTCCCTTCGCGGACGTACGCGGGAACCAACATGGCGAGCAGCTCCTCGACCTTCGCCAAGAACTCGGTGGTCTCGGGGTGGTCCAGGACGTACTTTCTTACCTCGGGCTCGAGTCCGCTGTGGTTCCGGAGCGCCTCGTCCCAGTACGGGTTCGGCAGGAAGCGGCAGTCGAACAGCAAGTCCACGTCGAGCGGGACACCGTACTTGAACCCGAAGCTGACCACCGAGGTCTGCATGGTGGTCCCCGCCTCCTCAGCGCCGAACACCTCGATGAGACGGGCGCGGAGCTGGTTGACGTTGAGCTCGCCGGTGTCGATGACCAGGTCCGCACGGTCGCGGAGTGGTCCGAGCAGCGCCCGCTCGTCGGCGATCGACTCGGCGACCGCCCGGGCGCCCTGGGGATGCCGGCGACGGGTTCCCTCGAACCGCTTGAGCAGGACGTCGTCGGCCGCGTCGAGGAAGAGGATCCGGACCCGGTGGCGAGAGCTGGCGAGCGCATCGACCGCGGGCAACACGTCGTCGAGGTCACCACCGCCCCGCCCCACCACGAAGGCCACCCGCTCCATCTCCGACCCGGTCCCGTCGACCAGCTCGCTCACCTTCGCGATCAGGGCCGAGGGCATGTTGTCGATGACGAACCAGCCGAGATCCTCCAGGGCGGCGCCGGCCGTGGACCGCCCCGCCCCCGACATCCCGGTGACCACCAGGTACTCGCTCATCGATCCACCACGGCCCCTGTTCGTGCCGGCCTGTCCGGCGAGAGGGGGTTGTGCAGCCGGTCGTAGACGGCCGCACCCACCTCGACTGGGAGCCACGATAGGCCGACCAGGGCCTCTTTCGAGGTCTCCGCGCAGTCCGGCCAGGCCCCCGAACTCCTTCAGCAGGCGCCGCTGGCGCTTCGGCCCGAGCCCTCTGACCCCGTCGAGCGCTCCCTTGGTCATCCGCTTTCCTCGCAGCTTGCGGTGGTAGGAGATCGCGAAGCGGTGCGCCTCGTCTCGAACCCGCTGGAGGAGGTAGAGGGCCTCGGACTGGCGGGGTAGCCGGATCGGCTCGGGGTCGCCCGGCCGGTAGATCTCCTCGAAGCTCTTGGCCAGCGCGGCAATCGGGATGCGATCGGTCAGCCCCAGCGCGTCGAGCACCCGGACCCCGACGTTGAGCTGTCCCATGCCTCCGTCGAGCAGGAGAAGCTGCGGCGGGTAGGCAAAGCGTTTCCGAGTCGCCGGTGTCGAGCCATCCACCGCGGCGGCCTCCTCCTTGAGCAGCGAGGTGAGCCTCCGGGTGAGCACCTCCTCCATCGCCGCGTAGTCGTCGTTGCCATCGACGGCCGACACCCGGTAGTGCCGGTAGTCGCTCTTCTTCGGAAGTGCGTCCTCGAAAACCACCATCGAGCCCACGTAGTCGCTCCCCTGGAGGTGGCTCATGTCGTAGCACTCGATCCGAAGTGGGGCGTCGGGCAGACCGAGGTCGCGCTGTAAGTGCTTCCAGCGCGCGGGCTCTGCTGTTGTGGTCCGAGTTGCGGTGGAGCCGGTGACGGACGAAGGCGTCGTTCGCGTTGGACTCCACGGTGCGGAGGAGCGCGCGCTTCGGGCCCCGTACCGGCACCCGCAGGTCGACCGGCCCTCCTCGCTGATGGGCGAGGTATTCGAGGACCGCCTCCGAGTCCGCCCGGCATGGTGGGGACCAGGATCTGCTTCGGGACACCCGCGGCGGGCTCGGCATAGACGTCGACCAGGATCCGCTCGATCAGCTGCGGGGCGGAAAGGTCCTCGACTTTGTCCACGAACATTCCCATCCGCCCGACGACCTTGCCGGACCGCACGTGGAACACCTGGACCGCGGCCTCGAGCTCGTCCTCGGCGAGACCGATCACATCGAGGTCCTCCGGACGGTCGAGCTCCATCTGGCGGACCGCGTCCGCGGCTCGCACCGCATCGAGCTTGTCCCGCAACATCGACGCCCGCTCGAACTCGAGGGCATCGGCCGCCTCGCGCATCGCGGTCTCGAGTCCGCGCTCGAGGGGCGCGGTGTCGCCGCTCAGGAACGAGATGAGATCGGCGACCATCTGGTCGTACTCCTCGCGGTCGACCGCGCCGACGCACGGTCCCGAGCAGCGGTCGATGTGGTACAGGAGACAAGGGCGCCCGAGACGCTCGTGTCGCCGGAACTTGGCGTCCGAGCAGCTCCGCAGCGGGAAGGTGCGCAGCAGCAGGTCGAGGGTGTCCCTGATCGCGTAGACGTTGGCGTAAGGGCCGAAGTAGCGGACCCCGGTTCTCTTGGTGCCCCGTACGACGGCGGGACGTGGCCACTCGTCGCTCACGGTGACCGCAAGCCACGGATAGCTCTTGTCGTCCTTCAACCGGACGTTGTAGCGGGGTTGGTGCCGCTTGATCAGGTTGTGCTCGAGGAGGAGCGCCTCGGACTCCGAGTCGACGACCATCCACTCGACGTGGTCGGCCTGCTCGACCATCTGGGCGGTGCGGGGTGGGAGCCCGAAGGGGTCCTGGAAGTAGGAGTTGATCCGCGACCGCAGCGATTTGGCCTTGCCGACGTAGAGCACCCGTCCGTCCTTGTCGACGAACTGATAGGAGCCCGGTACGTCGGGGACGGAGCCGGGTTGAGGACGGTGCACCACACCCACAGTGTGCCGTGTCCAACCTCCCGATCCGGCGCCTGAACAGGGTGGCAACGTCCCTGCGAGGTCTGCGCCGCTACACTGGGCGAAACGCCGGCCTGGAATCCGGCGACATCTACCGCTTCGGGGCCGACATACCCGCGGATGGGCGACCAGGCTGTCCCCGCCGGCCACACCGGAGCGCCTCCACAAGGAGGTCATACGACATGTACCGGTTGCAGCAGGCACTGCCCGAGCGCTACACGGCGGCTGATCCGAACGACCTCGCGGCCCGGGTCCGGCAGGCGAAGGACGAGCTCGGCCCCCGGCTGATCATCCTCGGCCACCACTACCAGCGCGACGAGGTGATGGCCTTCGCCGACGCACGGGGCGACTCGTTCGGGCTCTCACGGATCGCTGCTGCGCAGACGGAAGCGGAATTCGTCGTGTTCTGCGGTGTCCACTTCATGGCCGAATCCGCCGACATCCTCACCGGTCCCGATCAGCAGGTGGTCCTTCCCGACCTGAACGCCGGCTGTTCGATGGCGGACATGGCCGACATCGACTCCGTCGAGGAAGCCTGGGAGGTCCTCGGCGAGGTGACCGATCTCCGCCGGGTGGTGCCGGTGACCTACATGAACTCTTCCGCGGCGCTGAAGGCCTTCGTCGGACGCAACGGTGGCGTGGTCTGCACCTCGTCGAACGCCCGTGCGGTGCTGACCTGGGCTCTCGGGGAAGAGGCCTCGGGCGGAGCCGGTGGGCATCAGGTCCTTTTCTTCCCCGACCAGCACCTGGGCCGTAACACCGGCTTCCAGCTCGGCTACACCGCCGAGGAGATGGCGGTGTGGAACCCCCGGGCGCGCCCGCGGTGGTCTGGACGACCTGGCGATGAAATCCTCGGTGTTGCTCCTCTGGAAGGGGCACTGCTCGGTCCACCAGCGATTCCGGCCCGAACAGGTCGCCGCGTTCCGCGCCGAGCACAGAGACGGTCTCGTCTTCGTCCACCCCGAGTGCGCACACGAGGTGGTCGAGGTCGCCGACCAGGTCGGCTCGACCGACTATCTGATCAGGGCGGTCGGGGAGGCTCCTGCCGGCTCGGTGATCGGCGTCGGCACCGAAATCCACCTGGTCAAGCGACTCGACGACGAGAACCCCGACAAGACGGTGCTCTCCCTCGACCCACTGGTCTGCCCCTGCTCGACCATGTTCCGCATCGACCTCCCCCATCTCGCCTGGGTGCTCGACGGCCTCCTCGAAGGAGAGGTCCGCAACCGGATCACCGTGGACGAGGAGACCGCCCGCTGGGCGCGGGTCGCGCTCGAGCGGATGCTCGCCACCGTCTGAACGTCAGCCGGTGCTCGCACCGGCGCCAGGGCCGGCGACAGGGATCAGGACGCCCCGACCTTCCGCCGGCGAGTCCGGGCCGCACCGTCGAGCGCCGGACGGGAACCCGTCCGCCCTCCGCGTGCCGCCGACTTGCCGTTGGTGGCCTGTTTCCCTTTCGCCCCCCGGTCGATCCCGAGCACCGGTGCGAGCACCTCGCCGGTGTAGCTCTGCTTGGCCCTCGCCACCTCTTCGGGGGTCCCCTCGGCGACGACCCTCCCACCGCCGTCCCCTCCCTCGGGGCCGAGGTCGATGATCCAGTCCGCGCTCTTCACCACGTCGAGGTTGTGCTCGATCACGATGACCGTGTTGCCCTGGTCGACCAGTCGGTTGAGGACGTCGAGGAGCTTGCGCACGTCGTCGAAGTGGAGGCCGGTGGTCGGCTCGTCGAGCACGTAGAGGGTGTGCCCCGTCGAACGGCGCGACAGCTCGGAGGCCAGCTTGACCCGCTGGGCCTCTCCGCCCGACAGGGTCGGCGCGGGCTGGCCGAGCCGGATGTAGCCGAGCCCGACGTCGACCAGGGTCTGGAGGTGGCGCGCGATCGGCGGCTGGTGCGCGAAGAAGGCGAGCGCCTCCTCGCAGGACATCTCGAGCACGTCCGCGATGGTCTTCCCGCGGAAGGTCACCTCGAGCGTGTCGCGGTTGTAGCGCGCGCCGTGGCAGACCTCACAGGGCACGTAGACGTCCGGCAGGAAGTGCATCTCGATGCGGAGAGTCCCGTCGCCCGCGCACGCCTCGCACCGACCGCCCTTCACGTTGAAGGAGAAACGACCCGGCAGATACCCGCGGACCTTGGCTTCGGAGGTCTGGCTGAACAGGCGGCGGATGTGGTCGAACACGCCGGTGTAGGTGGCCGGGTTCGACCGCGGTGTGCGTCCGATCGGCGCCTGGTCGACCTCGACCACCTTGTCGACGTACTCGACGCCCTTGATCGCGCGGTGCAGCCCGGGAACCGCGTGCGCCCGGTAGAGCTCCTTTGCCAACGAGCGCAGCAGGATGTCGTTGACCAGCGTCGACTTGCCGGAGCCGGACACCCCGGTGACCGCGATGAACCGTCCGAGGGGGAACCCGACCGTGATGTCCGCGAGGTTGTGCTCGCGGGCGCCTTCGACGGTCAGCATCTCGAGGCTGCCCGGCCGGCGCATCACCGGAACCGGGATCGAGCGCTTGCCCGACAAGTACTGGCCGGTCAGCGACTCCTCGTTCGACTCGAGCCCTCCGGGCCCGGTGACCGGCCCCGAGTGCACGATGCGGCCGCCGTGCTCGCCGGCCCCCGGGCCGATGTCGACCACGTGATCGGCGACCCGGATGGTCTCCTCGTCGTGCTCGACCACGATGACCGTGTTGCCGAGGTCGCGTAGCCGCTGGAGCGTCCCGATCAGGCGCTGGTTGTCCCGCTGGTGGAGTCCGATCGAGGGTTCGTCGAGCACGTAGAGGACGCCGACCAGTCCGCTCCCGATCTGGCTGGCCAGCCGGATGCGCTGCGCCTCGCCTCCCGAGAGGGTCGCCGCGGAACGGGCCAGGGTGAGGTAGTCGAGGCCCACGTCGAGAAGGAACTGCATCCGCTCGCGCACTTCGCGTAGCACCCGATCCGCGATCAGGTGGTCGCGGTCGGAGAGGTCGAGGGAGGCCACCACGTCCACCGCGCGGGAGATCGGGAGCGAACAGAGCTCGAAGATCGAGTAGTCGCTGACGGTGACCGCCAGTGACTCCGCCCGCAGCCGGGCCCCTCCGCACTCGGGGCACGGGACCTCGCGCAGATATCCCTCCAAGTTGTCGCGTTGGAAGTCGGACTCGGCCTCGGTGTGGCGTCGGGTCAGCCACGGCACGACCCCTTCGTAGAGCGCGTGGAACGAGCGCGAGCGCCCGTAGCGGTTCCGGTACCGCAGGTGGACCTGCTTGGTGCCCGACCCGTAGAGGACGAGCTTCTTGTCCGACTTGCGCAGCTTCTGCCACGGCGTGTCCACCGAAAAGCCGCCGAGCTCGGCCACCGCGTCGAGCATCCGCGTGAAGTACTCGCTGCGCGCGCCGGCCCACGGCGCGATCGCGCCCTCCGCGATCGACTTGCCGGGGTCGGGAACCACCAGCTCGGGATCGACCTCGAACTTGGTCCCGAGCCCGGTGCAGACCGGGCAGGCACCGAAGGGCGAGTTGAACGAGAAGTTGCGCGGTGCGAGGTCCTCGAAGCTCAGCCCGCAGTGGGTGCAGGCCAGGTGCTGGCTGAAGGTGATCGCCTCCTGCTCGGTCCCGTCGGGTTCGACCACCACGATCTCGGCGATCCCCGCGGCGAGGGCCAGCGCGGTCTCGAGCGACTCGGTCAGCCGCCTCCGGATCCCGTCGCGCACGATGAGACGGTCGACGACCACCTCGATGGTGTGCTGCTCGTAGCGGGCGAGATCGAGGGTGGCCCGGTCGGTCAGCTCGAGCGTCTGACCGTCGACCCTCACCCGTGCGAAGCCCTGCTTGGCAAGGTCGTCGAGGAGCGCGCCGTATTCCCCCTTCCGACCCCGCACCACCGGCGCGAGCACGAGGAAGCGGGTGCCCTCCTCCATCGCGAGGATCCGGTCGACGATCTGTTGGGGACTCTGCCGGGCTACCGGTCGACCACAGGTCGGGCAGTGGGGGCGGCCGATCCTCGCGTAGAGGAGACGCAGGTAGTCGTAGACCTCGGTGACCGTGCCGACCGTCGAGCGCGGATTGCGGGACGACGACTTCTGGTCGATGGAGATCGCAGGCGAGAGTCCCTCGATGAAGTCGACGTCGGGCTTGTCCATCTGGCCGAGGAACTGGCGGGCGTAAGCCGAGAGGGACTCGACGTAGCGCCGCTGGCCCTCGGCGTAGATGGTGTCGAAGGCCAGGGAGGACTTACCCGAACCGGACAGACCGGTGAAGACGATCAGCCGGTCGCGGGGCAGGTCGAGCGAGACGTCCTGCAGGTTGTGCTCGCGCGCGCCGCGAATGACCAGTCGGTCTGCCATCTGGCCGAGGATACCGGTGACCGGAGGCTGCCCCGGCCTCAAGTGCCGGCTCGGTCCGGCCCCACGGACACCTCGGCATCCAGCGCGACCAAGGCCCCGTCCACCGGGTCGCGCAGCACCAGCCCGCGGAGTTCGGCGATCTCGTCGCGGAGCAGCGAGGCCTCTTCGAAGCGGAGCTCGGCAGCCGCCTTGCGCATCTCGCCGTCGAGCTGGTGGATGAGTGCGGAGAGCTCGTCGGCATCGGGACCGATCGAGCGGGCGAGCTCGGCGGCGACGGCGGCCGGGTCCACCGCAGTGGCACGCCCACGTCCCCGGCCGGACCGGGCGCGAGAGCCGCGGCCCGGGCGGTCGTCGGGGGCCATGTCCCCCCGCACCCGTTGGAGGATGTCGGTCACCGACTTGGTCACCGTCTTCGGGTCGATGCCGTGCGCCTCGTTGTAGGCGATCTGGCGCGCCCTCCGGCGCTGGGTCTCGCCGATCGCGTCGGTCATCGAGTCGGTCACGGTGTCCGCGTACATCACCACCCGGCCGTTGACGTTGCGTGCGGCCCGTCCCATCGTCTGGATGAGCGAGGACGTCGAGCGCAGGAAGCCTTCCTTGTCGGCGTCGAGGATCGCCACCAAGGCCACCTCGGGCAGGTCGAGCCCTTCGCGGAGCAGGTTGATCCCGACCAGGACGTCGAAGATGCCGAGCCGCAGCTCGCGGAGGAGCTCGACCCGGCGATGGTGTCGACGTCGGAGTGCAGGTACTGCACCCGCACCCCCTGCTCGGCCAGATAGTCGGTCAGGTCCTCGGCCATCTTCTTGGTCAGGGTGGTCACCAGCACCCGACCCCCTGCAGCCACCGTCGCGTCGATGCGCACCCGCAGATCGTCGATCTGACCGGTCGTCGGGCGGACGTCGACCTCGGGATCGACCAGTCCGGTCGGCCGCACCACCTGCTCGACGACGTTCGCGCTGTGCTCGAGCTCCCAGGGCCCTGGCGTCGCCGAGAGCATGATCGTCTGGCCGGTCCGCTCGATGAACTCCTCGAAGCGGAGCGGCCGGTTGTCCATGGCGGAGGGGAGGCGGAACCCGTGGTCCACGAGGGTCTCCTTCCGCGAGCGGTCGCCGGCGTACTGGCCTCGGAGCTGTGGCACCGCGACGTGGCTCTCGTCGAGGACGACCAGGTAGTCCTTCGGGAAGTAGTCGAGAAGGGTGAAAGGCGCCTCGCCGGGTGCCCGGCCGTCGAGATGGCGGCTGTAGTTCTCGATCCCGCTGCACACCCCGGTCTCCGTGAGCATCTCGAGGTCGTACTCGGTGCGCATCCGGAGCCGCTGGGCCTCGAGGAGCTTCCCCGCAGAGGACAGCTCGCCGAGGCGCTCGCGCAGCTCGGCTTCGATGCCGGCGATGGCCAGGCGCATCCGCTCCTCGCCCGTGCCGTAGTGGGTGTTGGCGAAGACGACCAGGTCCTCGAGGTCCTTCCCGATCTCGCCGGTCAGCACGTCGAACGGGCGGATCCGCTCGACGGTGTCGCCGAAGAACTCGACCCGAACCGCCCGCGACTCGTACGCCGGGTGGATCTCGACGGTGTCGCCGCGCACCCGGAACTGCCCGCGCAGCAGCGTCGCCTCGCTCCGGGTGTACAGGAGATCCACCAGCCGACGCAGGAGTGCCCGTTGGTCGAGCACGTCGCCTGGCTGCAGGGCGACGATCCGGTCGCGGTACTCATCGGGAGACCCGAGACCGTAGATGCACGAGACCGAGGCGACCACGATGGTGTCCCGACGGAGCAGGAGCGAGGAGGTCGAGGCGTGTCGGAGCCGGTCGATCTCGTCGTTGATCGACGAGTCCTTCTCGATGTAGGTGTCCGACGAGGGGACGTACGCCTCGGGCTGGTAGTAGTCGTAGTAGGAGACGAAGTACTCGACCCGGTTGCGAGGGAACAGCTCCTTCAGCTCGGCGGCCAGTTGGGCGGCGAGCGACTTGTTGGGCTCGATGATCAGGGTCGGGCGTTGCACGCCCTCGATCGTCCAGGCGATCGTCGCGGTCTTGCCGGACCCGGTGATGCCGAGCAGGGTCTGGTACCGGTCGCCGCGCTCGACCCCCTCGACCAGCCCCGCGATGGCCTGGGGCTGGTCGCCGGCCGGTTGGAACGGCGAGACGACCTCGAATTTGGGCACCAGCTCGGATGGTACCGGTCGGGTGTGACGCGGGAACCGGCCGATGCGGGTCGCTCAGTCGCCGCCCGAACGCTCGGTCGCGCCGGCCGGCCGGGCTCTGCAATTCGAGGAGCGCAGCCCACACCCGGTCGACCTCGTCGCGGAGGTGGGCCTCGTCGCCCGAGTTGTCGACGACGAAGTCGGCCCCCTGCCGTCGGTCCTCGCGATCGGGCTGGCTGGCCATCCGGGCTCGCGCGTCCGCCTCGTCCATCCCCCGCGCGCCCACCAGACGCTCGAGCGCCACCTCCGGCGCCGCGTCGACCACCACCACCGCCGCGAGCGAGAGCGTGTCGCGGTGGACGGCGCGCAGGAGCGGGATCTCGAGGACCACGATCCGGTCGGTGTCCGCGAAGCCGTCCTTGCGGGCGATCATCTCGACGCCGATGGCCGGGTGGGTGATCGCGTTGAGGTCGGCGAGCGCCTCGGGATCGCCGAACACCAGCGCGGCGAGCGCGGGACGGTCGACACGGCCTTCGCCGTCGAGGATCTCCGATCCGAACCGGTCGACGAGCGGCTGGTAGGCCGCGCCACCCGGCTCGACCACCTCGCGGGCGATCAGGTCGGCGTCGACCAGGGCCGCGCCGCGCTCGACCAACATGGTCGCCACCGTCGACTTGCCGGTCCCGATGCCGCCGGTGAGCCCGACCGCGAGCACCCCGGTGCGCCGCGGTCAGTCCGCCCGCCGCGGGCGGGACGCGGTGGCGAAGAGGACCATGGTGGTGCGGTCGAGCTGGTCGGTCACGAAGAAGTCGTCGGAGGTGATGCCCGTCGCGCCACCCGAGTCACCGACGGGCGATCAGCCGGTAGGCGATCGGGAGCACCCGGGTGTAGGCGCCGATGTACCACTGGCGCGGGATCTTGTGGCGGAGGTCGAAGACGTCCAACCGGAGCACCTTCTCCGCCTTCATCCGGCGCGCGGCGAAATCGGCCTTCACGTGCGGGACCGCGTCGAGTCCCTGCACGCGAACCTCCTCGAAGTGCCGCCCGAGCATCTGGCGGAGCTCGTCCGGTTCGAACAGGTGGATGTGGAAGGGGTTCTCGAAGTCGGCCGGCGCGTTGGGAGTGAGGAAGTAGGCGGTCCCGTCGCTCCGAGAGCACCCTCGCGAGCTCGCGGACGTGACCTTCGGGCTCCGTGAAGTGCTCGATGAGATGGGAGGAGCACGCCCACCGGAAGCTCCCGCCGACAAGGCCGAGGGAGAGCGCGTTCATCTGCCCGACGTGGAGCCCGGCCTCGCCGAAGCGCTCGCGCGCGGCGTGCACCGCCTCCTCGCTGTAGTCGGCACCGACGACCGCCCGGTCCGCCGCGAGCAGCCGGGCCGACTCGAACCCCTGGCCGCATCCCACGTCGAGCACGGTTCCGTCGCCGAGTCGTTCGATGACGGTCCGGTAACCCGCCGCGTGCAGCGCGAGCAGCGAGTCCGGGGTCACCCCCTCCATCGGGCGCTCGCCGGTCAGCCGCTTGGAGGACCGCTCCTTCGCGACGAGTGCGGGTGCGCCGCCGGCTTCCGATCCCGACCTCTCGTCGCTCATCTCGCTCCCGGTGGGCACGCGGGGAATGCGCCCTGGCCAGCTGGGGATTGATGACACCCCGACTCCCTGGTTGTTTACACTACCGAGCACCCGTGCAGGATCCCGAAACCACCACGGTCGAGAGCCCCGCTCCGGCCGCCGCGCTGCTTCCGAAACGCCCCTCCACCTTGTGGCAGCGACTGCGATCCCCGAGTCGGCTGCGCTCCGTCGTCGACTACGCGGCGCTCGCACTGGTCGCCTTCGTCCCGATGCTGGCGTCCCAGCCGGGCGTGGTGAGCGACGACACCAAGACCTACCTCTATCTCGACCCCGGCCGGTACGTGCGCCAGGCCGCCTCGCTCTGGGACCCGAGCGTCGGCCTCGGAACCGTCACCCACGAGAACATCGGCTACCTGCTGCCGATGGGCCCCTACTTCTGGGTGATGGCGGAGTTGCACGTCCCCCTCTGGGTCGCGCAGCGCCTCTGGATGGGCGCGCTCCTCTTCGCCGCGGGCGCGGGCGCCCTCTTCCTCTGCCGGACCATCGGCCTCGACGGGCCGGGTCGCTACGTGGCGGCACTCGGCTACATGTACACGCCCTACGTGCTGCAGTACGCCGGCCGCATCTCGGTCATCCTCATGCCCTGGTCGGGACTGCCCTGGATGATCGCGTTCGTCATCCTCGCGGTCCGACACCGCGGTTGGCGCTACCCGGCACTGTTCGCGTTGGTGGTCGCGCTGGTGAGCGGCATCAACGCGAGCTCTGTCCTCTACGTCGGCGTCGCGCCACGCTCTTCCTCCCCTACGCCGTGCTGGTCACCAAGGAGGCGACGTGGCGCCGGGTATGGGGAGTGGCCTGGAGAACCGGCCTGCTGACCGCACTGGTGTCCCTCTGGTGGGCGGTCGGCCTCCAGATCGAAGCCGCCTACGGGGTCAACGTCCTCAAGTACACCGAGACGGTCCCCGCCACCAGCGGCGCGTCCCTCGCCTCCGAGATCGTCCGTGGTCTCGGTTACTGGTACTTCTACGGTTCGGACCGAGTCGGGCCCTGGACCCAGTCGGCGGTCCAGTACACCCAGAACGTCCAGCTGATCGCGCTCAGCTTCATCGTCCCGGTCCTCTGCTTCGTCGCCGCGTTCTTCTCGCGCTGGCGATACCGCTCCTACTTCATCGTGCTCACCGTCGTGGGCATGGTGCTGGCGGTCGGTCCCAATCCCTACAGCGATCCCTCCGCCGTCGGCTCGGTGCTGAAGGCGATCATGGTCGACACCACCGCGGGCCTGGCCATGCGGTCGACCGACCGCGCGTCGCCGGTGGTCATCCTCGGCCTCGCGCTGTTCCTCGGCGCAGGGGTCAGCGCGGTCTACGCGCGCGCCCGGCGGGTGGGCCTCGTGGTCTGGCTGTTCGCGGCCGCGGCGGTCGTCGCGGCGACGACGCCGCTCTGGACCGGCGCGATCGTCGCGGACGGTTTCTCCCAGCCGGCCTCGCCGCCCGGCTACGTCCACCAGGCGGCCGCCGCGCTCGACGCGAGCCACCCGGGGACCCGGGTCTACGCGATGCCCGGCAACGACTTCGCCGCCTACCGGTGGGGCGACACCGTCGACACCGTCTACCCCGGTTTGATGACCCGTCCGTTCGCGACCCACGAGCAGCAGATCATGGGCTCGATCGCCACCGCCGACCTCTTGCAGGCGGTGGACACGCCGCTCCAGGACGGGACCATGAACTGGAACTCGCTCGCACCGATGGCGTCGCTGATGAGCGCGGGCGACGTGCTGGTCCAGTACGACCAGGCCTACGAGCGCTACGACACCCCGATCCCCCAGCAGGTCGCCGCCCAGCTCGCGACCACGCCACCGGGTCTCTCCGACCCGGTCTCCTACGGCACCCCGGTCCCCAACGTGTCGCTCATCCCCCACTTCGACGAGGCCACCCTCGGCCTGCCCGCCAACTCGGGCTGGCCGGCCCCGCTGGTCTCCTACACGGTCGACGACCCGCGCTCCATCGTGCGCACCGAGTCGACCGTGGACCCCCTGGTCGTGGCCGGCGACGCCTCGGGCCTGGTCAACGCGTCCGTCGGTCGGGCTCCTCCAGGGGAACCCGACCATCCTCTACTCCGGCACCCTCGACACCCATCCGGGCCTCAAGAGCCGAGACCCTCTCCCACCCGGCCAACCTGGTGGTGACCGACACCAATCGCAAGCAGGGCTACCGGTGGAACTCGCTCAACGAGAACGTCGGCTACACCGAGACGGCTTCTCAACCACCGGACACCTCCGATCCGACCGACGCGCCGATCGACCTGTTCCCCGGCGCAGCGGCCGACACCCAGACCACCGCGACCTACACCGGTGTCTCCTCGGTGACCGCCTCGTCGTACGGATCTTCGATCACCTATCTCCCCGAGCACCAACCTTCTGCCGCGCTCGACGGGAACACCCAGACCTCGTGGCTGACCAATTCCTTCGCGGTCCAAGACGGCCAGTGGTGGCAGGTCGCGCTCGCGGGCCCGGTCACCGAGAACGCACTGGCGCTGGTCCAGCCCCAGACCGGCGACCCCGACCGCTCGATCACCTCGGCGACGCTCACCTTCGACGGCGGCAATCCGGTCAAGGTCGGCCTCGGTCCGGCCTCTCGCGCACCGACCGGTCAGCTGGTCACGTTCTCACCCCGCACCTTCTCCACCCTGCGGATCACCATCGACACGGTCGCGGTGGCCGACCCGAGCGTGCCGCTCGACTCGCGCAGCTCGGTCGGGTTCGCCGAGGTCGGCATTCCGGGCATCACCGTCGACGAGACCATCGCGATGCCCGACGATCTGCTGCGTGCGGCCGGGTCGTCCTCGCTGTTCGACCGGTTGAGCCTGGTCATGACCCGCCTCCGCAGCTCGGGGACCCCTCCCCGCTCGGACGTCGAAGCCAACCTCTCCCGGTCGTTCTGGCTGCCGACGGCGCGCACCTTCTCGCTGACCGGCAGCGCGCGTATCTCCTCGTTGATCCCCGACGACCAGATCGACCGACTGGTCGGGCGCCCGGGTTCGAACGGATCCGGCATCGTCGCCTACTCGATCGGGCGGCTCCCCGGCGACCTACGTGCCGGCGCGATCGCCACCCTCGACGACGACCCGAGCACCATCTGGGAACCGGGGTTCGGCGTCACCCACCAGGCCGGCGACTGGCTGGCCTACTCGCTGCCCCGGCCGATCAGCTTCGACCATCTCGATCTCCAAGTGGTCGCCGACGCCGAGCACTCGCTCCCCACCTCGCTCACCGTCTCCACCGACAGCGGCAGCGCGACCGTCCCGCTCCCTCCCCTGGCCGACAGCCAGGTAGCCGGCTCGACGGTCGAGGTGCCGGTGTCGTTCCCGACCCTTCGTGGCCAGTCCATCCGGATCACCTTCGACACCGTCCGGATCGAGAACACGCCGAACTACTACTCGAAAACACCGATCGCCATGCCGATCGGCATCGCCGAGGTGGGGATCCCCGGCCTCGAGGCCGCGCCGGTGCCGGCCAACATC
This sequence comes from uncultured Acidimicrobiales bacterium, assembly GCA_963741055.1. Taxonomy (GTDB): domain Bacteria; phylum Actinomycetota; class Acidimicrobiia; order Acidimicrobiales; family RAAP-2; genus Bog-756. The sequence continues at coordinate 91,002 of CAVUGU010000009.1, forward strand.
CCCACCTCGTGCCGTGACGACCTGCTGAGCGTCGACGGCAACCCGGTGTGGGTCGAGGTCACCGGGGCCACGACCACCGCTCTCGCACGTCAGCCCCTCACGGTCTCGCTCTGCGGCCCCGACGCCGGCGGACTGACCCTCGGTCCCGGCACTCACACCCTGCGTTCGACGCTCGGCCAGCTGAGCGGTTTCGACGTCGACCAGCTGGCGCTCGACTCCGCGCCTGGCGGCGGGGCGATGCCCCTCGCCTCGGCCACGACGCTCGCCGCGCCGAGCGTGGCCAGCACACCCCAGGTCAAGGTGACCTCACAGACCGCGACCACGCTCCACCTTTCGATCACCGGCGTCGGCCAGGCCGGCACGACGACCCCCTTCGACCTCGTCCTCGGCGAGAGCATCAACTCGGGGTGGAAGGCGACGGTCGTCGGAGGTCCCGATCTCGGAGCGCCGGTGCTCGTCGACGGCTTCGCCAACGGGTGGCGGGTGGCACCGGCGACACTCGCCGACGCGGTGCACGACGGGACCGTTCAGGTGGTCCTCACCTGGCAGCCGCAGCGAGAAGTGAACGTCGCCCTGATCGTCTCGGCACTCGCGATCATCGCCTGTCTGCTCATCGTCTTCTTCCCGAAACGATTCCGGCGCCGGCGCAGGCGCGGGGTCCACGCGGTCCGCTCCTCGGAGACCGATCCAGCCGGAGAAGGGGGGCCGGTGCTCGCGGTCCCCTTCTCGGCCGAGGCGCCACGTGCACCGGTGTGGGTGGCACTCCTCGCAGCTGTGGTCGCCGGCGCACTCGGTGCGGCCATCGCCATGCCACTGGCAGGGATCGCGGTGGGTGCGGCGACCCTCCTCGTCCTCCTCGTCCCGAGGCTGCGGGTGATCCTCGCCCTCGCCGCGATCGCGGCGATCGTGGCCGCGGGCATCTACACCGCGGTGCACCAGGCGCAGACCCACATCCCCCCCGACGGCAACTGGCCGACCAACTTCGAGACCGCCAGCCGGTGGGCGTGGGCCGGCGTGGTCTTCCTCGGCGCCGAGGGGGTGGTGGACATCGTGCTCCGCCGCCGCCGGGCAAAGACGGAAGAGTCCCCAGGTCCGGACCCCCTCTGACTCTCCCGCGGCCTGCGTTCCGCGCGAGGTGCATGATGGGGCCATGACCGTGTCGGGCACCCTCCGTTCCACCTTCTTCGTCGACTCACCACGAGTCGGTCGACGATCGCATCGCCATCGGCAAACGGGCGCGTGAGTTGGTACCGCGCCGGCGCCACGGCGAATGGGCGCCTGGGCCGGGACGGCCCGACGCGCTCTCCATCCTCGAGGACCAGGAGCGCACCCGGGTCCCCGACCTGGTGCCGATCCGTCACGGCCGGATGGCCGCCTCGGCCTTCGCCTACTACCGCGGCGCGGCCGCGGTGATGGCGTCGGACCTCGGGAGCGAGCCGCGCACCGGTCTCGACGTCCAGCTCTGCGGTGACGCGCACCTGGTCAACTTCGGCGGCTTCGCCGCTCCCGACCGGACCCTCGTCTTCGACGTCAACGACTTCGACGAGACCCTGCCGGGTCCTTTCGAATGGGACGTCAAGCGACTCGCGGCGAGCCTCGAGATCGCGGCTCGCGACCGAGAGATGCGCCGGAGCCTCCGACAGGAGGTGGTCGCCGCCGGTGCGCGCGCCTACCGCCTCGCCATCCGGGAGTTCGCCGGCATGCGCATGCTCGACGTCTGGTACTCGCGGCTCGACGTCGCCGCGATGAAGAGCCGGTGGGGCGGCGAGGCCAGCCAGACGACGGTCGAGAACATGCAGCGACTGGCGGCCAAGGCGGAGAGCAAGGACCAGCTCAAGGCCTTCGACAAGTTGACCCAGGCCGACGACGGCGTGGTCCGCTTCGTGAGCGACCCGCCCCTCTTGGTGCCGGTGTCGGAGTTGGCCGCCGGGATCGAGGTCGACTTCATCGAGGACACCGTCGGCAAGGCCCTCCGGTCCTACCGGAAGACCCTCGCCGGCGACCGCCGGCACCTGTTCGACAACTACCGGTTCGTCGACCTGGCCCGGAAGGTGGTCGGCGTCGGAAGCGTCGGGACCCGCTGCTGGGTCGCGCTCCTCCTCGGCCGTGACGAACACGATCCCCTCTTCATCCAGATCAAGGAGGCCGAGGCGTCGGTTCTCGAGCCGTATCTGAAGAAGAGCGAGTACGCGAACCACGGGCAACGGGTGGTCGAGGGTCAGCGGCTGATGCAGGCGGCGAGCGACATCCTTCTCGGATGGGACAACGTGCAGGGACTCGACGGGGAGACCCGCGACTACTACATGCGTCAGCTGTGGGACTGGAAGGCCTCGGCCGACATCGCGACCATGCCGCTGGAGAACCTCTCGCTCTACGCGCAGATCTGCGGTTGGACGCTGGCCCGCGGACACGCGCGTTCGGGCGACGCGATCGCGATCGGTGCCTACCTCGGCACCGGCGACGTCTTCGACCGCTCGATCGTCGACTTCGCGGGCGCCTACGCGGAGCAGAACGACCTCGACCACCGGCAACTCGTCGACGCGATCCACTCCGGAAAGGTCCAGGCGACCACCGGCGTCTGAGTCTCGATCGGCGCCTCGCGCCGTCCGCTTCGTCCTAGTCGGCGTGCGCGGGATCCCGCAGCCACCGGCTCCCCCGGTGCCTCCGGTGGATCACCACGAACGCGGTTCCCATGGCGATCGCCAGCGCCGCCTGTGCGATGAGGTCGGCCCGGGCCGTGGCGACGATCTTGCCTCCTGCCGCGGCGACCAGACCGACTGCGAGGGCGGAGCCGCCGAGGAGCAGGAAGACGATCCAGCGTGACCCGGTGCCGAAGAGGTAGTTGGTCACCAGCACCGAGAAGGAGAGGAACATCATGGCGACGACCAGCGTCGCGAACGCGGGAGCCCCCGCGCTCAACTTGGCCGAGAAGATCAGCGTGAGGAATTGCTTGGGGACGAACTCGGCGATCAGCAGCAGGAGCGCGGCAGGTACCGCCAGGAAGATCAGGGTCACCCCGAGCTGGCGGACCGCATGGCCGCCCTCGTTCCATCTGATGGTGGCCTCGGGCAACAGGTAGGCACCGAGCGCGAGCGCACCGAAGACCAGTGCCTTCGACGCGACCGAGATCGCCGCGTACGGACCGACGTTCGAGTGGTCGAGCGCACCGAGCAGGATCACGTCGACGTTCTGGAGGAGACCGAGGAGCGAGAGACCGACGAATGCGGCCGAGACGTCGAGGATCAGCCGCCTTCGGGCGAGGATCGAGTCCGCCTGGCCGTCGGGGCCGAGCACCTTCACCGGCACCTTGGTCGGGTCCGCCCAGGCGCGGCTGGCGAGCCAGCGCGCCTGCACGGTGGCGACCACCTCTCCGACGAACACCCCGAACGCGTAGCCCCGGACCTCGGCGCCCGCGACCACCAGTGCGATCACGAAGACGGTCCGGACCCCACCCTCGATCAGCAGGTTCCCGGCAAGGGCCATGTAGCTGCGGTGTGCCTGGAGGAGTCCGCGGTCCACACAGAGCAGGATCCAGATGCCGGCCGCCACCAGGATCAGGAAGACCCCTTGGCTGTTGCCGAGCGAGAGCCAGCGCGCGATCACTCCTTGGAGCGCGAAGACGACGATCACTTCGACCGCCAGCGCGAGGAGCACCAGCCGGTGGACCCGGGTGACCCACCGCTTGACCAGCTACCCCTGCCCGGATGCCTGCAGCGCGGTCACCCGCCGCACCACCCCGACCAGCACCGCCGGATCCGGGCAGCGAGACGATGAAGAACAGTCCGAGGAGTTGCGCGATCTCCCCGTACTGACGAGGCGTGACCAGTCGTGCGACCGCCACCACCACCAGTGCCCCGGCTGCGTTGACGACCATCCCGGCGATGGCCACCGGACCCGCCTGGGTCAGTCCCGAGCGGACCGTGTCTCCCTTTCGTTCGAGCTCGGTCCCCGGTGCCGGCTCCTCCTCCGGCAGGGTGATCATCGGTCCGCCGGCCACCGCGATGCCGACGGCCGGTGCCATCGAGACCGACTCGGTCACCGGGTCGGTGACCGAGTCCACCTCCTCGAGAATCACTCGTCGGAGCCCGGCGGAGGACGGCGGCCGTCGCCGTCGCCGAGCTCGCGAGCGGAACGAGGTCCTGGTGGGCGCCCTCGTCGCCGGCCGACACACCCGCTCGGGAGTGAGGCTCGCTCATACCGTGACGCCCTCCGGTGGCCGGACAACGGGATGGTCGCCCGAGTGGCGACGCGGCGGGTCTAGCACCTCTGCGGGTGGCCGGCCGACGAGCCAGGTCCAGAGTCGCGTCGAGTGCGACCGCGGCGAGGATCACGAGCGCCACCTCCGATTCGGAACGGAACCGGTAGCTTCCGTAGGTGACGAGCGCGGTGAGGGTGGTCACGACGACCATCGCGACCAGGGGATAGACCGGCTCTCGCCGGCGACGGAGGATCACTCCTCCGGCGATCGCCGCGGCGGCCATCGGATAGAACCAGATCAGCCAGGCCTCGGACACCGGCACCGGCCAGGTCTCGAGAAAGTCCTGGTGGGCCGCGCGAAGCGGTGCATAGAGATCCCATTCGAGGCCGACCCGCTCGATCGCCACCTCGAAGGCCCGGGCGGGATGTGCCTCGACGTAGCGGCGAGCCTTGGCCTCCCAGTAGGCGCCGATGTCCGACTCGTCGTCGCTCTTCGGGAACCGGCCGGGCAGTACGCAGGTGTAGCACCACGACGCGGTGAGGGGCCCTGCGTAGGTCGAAGGGTTGTTGGCGGCCGCAAGGGTGATCGGCAACTGGTCGGAGAGGGTCACCGGATGGTGGAACGTGGCGAGGTTGCGGCCGACCCACGGCAGCATCGGCGCGATCGCCACCGCGACGGCGAGGGCGCACAACGATGCTCGCCGGCGCCACGCCATCCCCCGCTGCCAGAGCACCGTCGGGAGCGCCACCAGAGGTACGAGGAGGACCAGCTCCGCGCGGGTGAGCGCGCAGAGCCCGCAGAGCAGGCCGAGCGTCGCGACCCGCAGGGGCGTGCACTGGCGGAAACAGCGGTTGGCCGAGAGGATCACCAACGCGGCCAGCAGCATCACCAGAGCCTCGGACATCACCTCGCCGTCGAAGACCCAGAACCCGGGGTAGAGAGCGGCCAGCACCGCCGCGATCACCCCGGCGCGAGGGCCGGCCAGGTCGCGGGTCACCAATGCGGTCGCCACGATCGTCGCCGTCCCCACCAGGCAGACGAGCACCAATTGCGCCCCGAGCGTGCCGAGGCCCACCGCGTCCCCTGCCGTGAGCAGAAGGGTGAACAGGGGCGGGTGTTGCGCGGAGGGGACCAGGGCGGCGGAATGATGGCGCGCGGTCGCCACGAAGGGGTTGGCGAACCAGTGGCCCTCGAGGTTCAGGCGCGCCTGCCCGTGGTAGTAGAGGGCGTCACCTTGGAGCGGCGCACCCGCCTTGACCACGAAGGCGTAGATCAGCCGGATCGCGAGTCCGACCGCAGCTCGCACCCGCGACCCACCAGACGAAGGCGTGCCCCTGTCGGGCCGCCGCTCGGCCCCCCTCTTCCACTACCTCGCGGCGGTGCCGGCTCCGACGGCGCGTCGCGGGTAGACCGGCGCGTCGCGGCCGGTCGGGCTCGACGATGCAGAGCGCGAGACCCGCTCGTCGCTCGTCTCGTGGTACTCCTCCTCGACGTTGACCGACCAGATGTCGTGGTCGGCACCGTGGATGTTCTCGACGGTGAGCATCGCCGTGTACATCGAGTGGTCCTGATTGTTGTACTTGTGCATGCCGTTCCGCCCGACCGGGTGGACATTGGGCGCGTGGCTCTCGAACCAGCGGCGGATGACCTCGACGTTCTCGCGATAGACGTCGTCGTAGACCGGGTAGGCCTTCGGCATCCGGACCACGTAGCCGGCCTCGACGTCGGGCGCCTCGACCAGTCCGATGGTGGCCAGCTCCTTGGTGGCGAGCGCGATCAGCTCCTCGTCGCTCGCGCTCCAGAGGTCGTCACCCTCGTTCACGAAGTACTCCAGCCCGAGACAGGAGCGTCCGTCCTTCACCAGGTACGGCGACCACGAGCCGAAATTCTGGATCCGGCCCACCCTCACGTCGGGGGCATGGATGTAGATCCAGTTGTCCGGGAAGCTGCGCTCCTCGGGGACCACCAGCGCCACGGTCAGGAAGTCGCGGTAGTGGAGGTCGTCCGCGGCACGCAGCACCTCGTCGGGCACCGGCGGGTCGACGATCCGGGCCAGCGCGGTCAGCGGCATCGAGGAGATGACGTGCGAAACGTCGAGCCGCTCGGTTCCGGAGCCGTCGGCCACGGTCACCGCGACCGCTTTGCCGTCGTCGACGTGCACACGCACGGCCGAGGTCTCCATCCGGAGTCGCCCGCCCATGTCGACCACCCGCTCGGCGCACCGCTCCCACATCATCCCCGGTCCGTACTTCGGGTACTGGAACTCGTCGATGAGGCTGGTGACCTGCTTCGAAGCGCTGCGACGCCGCCCGATCACCGAAGAGCGGACCGGCTCCCACACCGCGTTCCAGAGCGACATGCCCTTGATCCGCTGCGCGCCCCAATCCGCGGACAGCTCCGACGCGGGGATCCCCCAGACCTTCTCGTTGTAGGTCTTGAAGAAGTGGCGGTAGAGGCGCCAGCCGTAGTTGGAGACGATGTAGCCCTCGAGCGTCGAGCGGTCCTTCGGCGGGCGGATCCGCACCCAGAGGAACGAGAGCCCGCAACGGATCGCCTCGATGATCCCGAGATTGGAGAGGGCGTTGCCGAGCTTGATCGGGTAGTCGTAGAACTTGCCGCGGTAGAAGATGCGGCTCATCCGGGGGCGCAGCAGGAAATCGTCCTCCGGCAGGATCTCGTGCCAGAACTCCTCGACCGGCTTGACCTTGGTGAAGAACCGGTGGCCCCCGATGTCGAAGCGCCAACCATCTCGAACGACGGTCCGGCTGATCCCACCGACCACGTTGTCCGCTTCGACGACGACCGCCCGGTCACCTGCGGAGACCAGCCGGTAGGCGGCGGTCAGCCCCGCGGGGCCGCCGCCGATGACCACCACCGGGGGGTCGCTCGGCGAGTGGTCCCCGTGCTCGCCGGCGGCTCGATCTGTCGGTGGTGCCATTCGGCGTGTTCCGTCCTCTCTCCACTTCTTCTCTGTGCCCGGGGACGGGCCCAGCGAACCCCGCCTCCACGACCTCGGCGAACGGGACCTGGTGCCGACCAGAGGCCGACGGCGCAGCGAACGTCTCGGTCCCACGCTGGCACGCGACCGGAGACCCGCCTCCAACGGGTCCCAACTGGCTGCCGCCCGACGAGGCACCTCCGAGGGTGGACTGCGTTGCCGAGGATACTTGGTCGTCCGGCCGGGACGGGTGGACGCCCGCCGGTTACGGCACGACGATCCCGACGAAGGCCAGATAGGCGTAGCCGGCCATCGCGACCGCCGAGCCGATGAGCACCACCATCTCGACCGAGCGACGTGCGGTCAGCGTCGAGGCGGCGATCACCAGCGGGAAGGCCCCGAGCGCGTAGCGCTCGAAGGAATCGAGGTTGGAGCTGGTGAGCGAGACCGCGAGCACCGCGGCGGCGAAGGCGCCGTAGGAGACCGGCAACCGGGCGAACGCAACGACCAGCAGCACGACGCACAGCACCACCCAGGGGATGTGCAGGGCGCTCCCGAGGTGGTGGCCGTGAAGCACCGAGGTCGCGTTGTGCCACATCGCGGCGAAGGGTGCGGCGAGCGGGCCGCGGTGCCCTCCTTGCTGCTGGACGCGGAGCGGGAGCCAGGGGTCGCCGAATTGCGCGCCGACCCAGCCGAGGTAGGCGCCTGCCCCGGCCAGCGGCGCGAGCACCGCCGCGCCGGTCGGCGATCCAGCGCATCCCGCTTCGCCGGTCGCGTCGGGTCCGCCAGACCTCGATGACCACCGGCACCACCAGCAGCAAGCCGAGCGGTCGCAGGCCACCCGCGAGCAGACCGGTTGCCGCGGCCCACCACCACCGTGACTTCCGAGCCGCCAGCAGCGTGACGATCGCGCAGAGCAGGAGCGCGGCGTCCGCGTACCCGAGCACCAGTGAGTACGCGGCAGGTGCCAGCGCGAGCAGCCAGACCGAGCGGCGGGCGAGCGCCGCGTCGCCGAGGTCGCTCCGCACGAGGACCACCAAGGCGGCCATCGCCGCGAGGGCGCAAAGGTTGGCGAGCAGCACGAGCGCAGGGCCCACGCCCATGCCGGGCACCCATCCGAGGAGACGGGCGGCGAAGGGGTACACCGGGAAGAAGCGAACCGACTGCGCCCCGCTCGAGACGTAACCGTGACGGGCGATCGACACGTACCAGCCCGCGTCCCAGGCGAGCAGTCCCTGGTGGACCCTGGCCGCGGCACCGGGGTTGTGGGGGCGGACGGTGGCCACGGTCGCGTGGGCGAGCCCGAGACTGGCCAGCACCACCGCCCGTGCCGACCAGCCAGGCGGGGAGCACTTCGACCACCGTGCGCACGAACACTCGGGCCTCGCCGGCGAACCGGTCGCGGCGGGCACGGCGGATCGTCCCGGACGAAGCTCCGCCGGGTCGCTCGAGCTCGACGACCGCGTGCTGCTCGGCGGTCACCGCGATCAGTGGTTCACAGGCGTGAACTGCATCAGCCACATCGGCTGGTAGTAGGTGACGTCGTCGCCGATCACCAGCTCGCTGACCCGGTAATGGGGATTGGCCTGCAGGGTCTCGACGACGTGCTCGCAGCGGAGCCCGTAGCCCTGGTAGCCGCCGGCCCACACCACGAAGATCTGCCGGTCGGCCCGCGCGGCGTCCGATTCCAGGCCGACCGCGAAGTCGGCGGGTGAGGCGGCTTGCACCGCGGCCTCGTAGTCGACCCAGTTGACGTACTCCGGACCGGTCGCCCGCGGGAAGGTGGTCTGGCGGTACTGCCCCGCCGGCAGGAGACGGTTCACCGCCGGCCCGAGCTGGTCGGGGCAGTAGGCGATCACGTCGCCGGGATGCGCGCTCTGTCGGATCGCGGCCGCGACCTGACCGGCCTGGGTCCGGTTGGTGTAGACGTTCGGCACCGAGCCGGCGAACCCCGCCGCGATCGCGACGGCCAGTACGCCCACCCGCACCCTCCGGTCCTGGAAGACGGTGAGCCCGAGGGCGACCAGGAGGATCAGCGGGATGAAGATCACCGACGCATAGCGCGGATCGAACGCGCTGTTGGTGAGCAGGCCGCCTGCGATGGCGGCTGCGTAGGTACCGGCGATGACGATGGCGAACGGGCGGCCGAGCGGACGGGTGCGGATGTCGAGATCGATGTGGCGCCGGTCGGTGGCGATCCCGAACAGGCCGAGGCCCGGCCAGTGCGAAGAAGATCAGCGCGAGCGCACGTCCCTGGCTGGTGCTCCCTCCGGCGAACTGGGCGATCGAGCTGACCGCCGCGCCGAAGCTGGCCGGCGTGGACCACGGCGTACCGGTGTGCCGCGACTGGAAGACGAACGTCGGCAGCCAGGGCGCGAACGCGAGCAGCCCGACCGCGCCGGCGATCAGACAGGCCTTGGCTCCGGCCCGCCACTCCGGGCGTCCCCGCCACGCCTGCCAGACCAGCCAGAGCGCCACGGTCCCGACCAGGTAGATCGACCAGTAGTGGGTGTAGAGGAGCAGGGCGACGACGGCGCCGACCGCGATCAGGTTCCACGGTCGCGGGCGCACCAACGCCCGGTCGAGGGCGAGGAACCCGGCCACGGTCAAGAACGCGACCAAGGAGTACATCCGCGCTTCGGTGTCGTAGCGGACGGCGAACGGAGACGAGGCGACGAGGAGCATGGCCGCCCAGCCGACGGTGCGACCGCCGAGCCGGCGGCCGGCCAACCAGGCGAGTGGCACGGTCGCCACCCCGATCACGCCCGGCAGGGCGCGCACCGCCAGGTCCGACGTCCCGAACACGCCCATCCAGAAGTGGAGGAGGACGTAGAAGAGCGGAGGAGCCCCGTCCCGGCGGAGGAGCGAGGGCAGGTCGTGGAGGGGTTGGCCGGCGATGTTGACGGTCAGCGCCTCGTCGAGCCAGAGGTCCGACCTCGTCCAGAATCGGAGGACGAGCCCCGCGACGAGGATCACCCCGGTGGCGATCACGAACAGGCGGACCGTCCGTTCGCCGAACGGCCGCCCTTGCGGATCGGGTGCGGCGACGGCGGTGCCCCGGCCCGCTCCGCTCCCCCCGGCGCGCTCCTCGGTGCCCTTCGCCCCCGCCTCCGAAGAGGTGCGGTCGGCCGCTTCCCCGTCCTCGATCGGGCGTGTGGACTCCCCGGGACGTGTCGGAGCGACCGGCCCGGCCTCCGCTACCGAGGAGGACCCGGTGGGAGGTGCGTCCATGGCCCGAATGGTATCCAGGCTGTGGCGCAGGGTGGGCGAGTCAGGCGGCTTGTGCACCATGGACCCTGGGCATACTTGGCGGTAACGTGCCCCCCGAAATCGACGCGGCTGTGAGAGAGTCGTCCGACGTCGTAGCAGCGGCATCGGACCGAAGCGAAACCGCACCGAGCATCCGAAGGTAAGGGGGGAGCAGGTGAAAGGGCGCAGAGAGATCGATCGGCGCAGCTTCTTGTCCCGCAGCGCGGTGACAGGGGGCGCGGTGGCGCTCGGCGCGATGGCCCCGGCGGCCCTCGCCGGCTGTTCGTCCGGTTCGAGCGGATCACCGACCACCTCCAGCGGGTCGAAGCCGGGTGTCGGGAGCGGCAACCCGGTCCGGGGCGGTGCCCTCACCGTCGCCGTCCTCGCCGACATCGACGGCTTCTATCCGCCGACCAACCACTGGGACACCAACGGCTTCAACTACGCCAACGCGATCTACGACCCGCTGATGGCGGTCGCGGCGGACGGCAGCATCCAGGGGTACCTGGCCGAGTCGATGACCCCCAACTCGACCTTCGACACCTGGACGATGACCCTCCGCTCGGGGATCAAGTTCCACGACGGCTCCGATCTGACCGCGGCGGTGGTCAAGGCCAACTACGACGCGCTGCTCACCTCCGCCCTCACCGGCCCGGCCCTCAAACAGGTGACCTCGGTCACCGCGACGGGTGACCTGACGGTGGTGTTCGCGCTCGACGGCGCCCAACCCGTTGTTCCCGGCCGGGCTCACCACCCAGGTCGGCTACGTGGTGGCCGAGTCGATGATCCACCAGGCGCAGGCCAACCCCAACAGCGCGCCCACTCCCGGTGGGCACCGGGCCCTTCGCCTTCCAGCAGTGGCAGCCCAACAGCTCCTTCAGCGCGACCCGCAACCCGAACTACTGGCGGTCGGGCCTTCCCTACCTCGAGCAGATCACCTTCAAACCCATCCCCGACACCACCCAGCGCGAGGCCACGCTGCGCAGCGGCGGCGTCGACATGATCCAGTCGACCGATCCCAACACCATCATGCGCTTCTCCGGATCGGGCGGAAGCGGCTTCCAGGTGGTCGACTCGGTGAACGGGGTGATCGGCCAGCCGACCGTCGCGTTCATCATGCTCAACTGCGAGACCGCCCCCACCAACGACCTCCGGGTCCGCCAGGCGCTGGCCAAGGCGACCGACACCGCGGAGATCCGAAAGATCTACGACGCGGGCTTCGGCGGCCCGATCAACGGCCTGTTCCTCTCCAACTCGCCCTACTACAGCAACACCGGCTTCCCGACGTACGACCCGACAGCGGCACGCCAGCTGATCAACGAGTACAAGGCCGAGCACGGGACCCCGAGCTTGAAGCTCATCACCATCCCCGACCCCCTCTACATCAAGCTCATCCAGATCATCCAGCAGATGTGGGAGCAGGTCGGCGTCACCGTCACCCTCGGCGAGGTGGAACAGGCGACGATCATCACCGACTTCATCACCGGCGAGTTCCAGGCCGCCACCGTCTACCAATTCGGGGCGGTCACTCCGGACCTCAACTACGTGTGGTTCTCCTCGACCACCGTGTCCCCGGTCGGGAGCATCGGCCTCAACTTCCCCCGCAACTCGGATCCGCAGATCGAGACCGCGCTCCTCACCGGTCGCCACACCACCGACCAGGCGACCCGGAACAAGGCGTACCAGACGGTGAACGAGCGGCTCGCCGTGGACCTCCCCTACATCTGGCTCTCGCAGTACTTCTTCTCCGAGGTCGCAGAGAGCCGGGTACAGAACTTCGCCAACCCGACGCTTCCCAACGGATCTCCGGGGTACGCCTTCGACGAGGGCATCTTCTTCCCGACGCAGATCTGGATGGCCGGATAGCGGTCAGGCCGACCGCCCGACACGCGATGCGATGACCAAGTACCTCCTCCGACGGCTCGTGCAGTTGGTGGTGGTGGCGTTCATCATCTCGGTGCTGGTGTTCCTGCTGGTCCACCTGCTGCCCGGCGACCCGTCGGTCACCATCCTCGGCCCGAACGACACCGCCCAGAACCGGGCGATCCTCCTGAAACAGCTCGGCCTCAACAAGCCGCTGATCGACCAGTACTGGATCTGGCTGACCAACGTCTTCCACGGCAATCTCGGCCAGTCCTACCTCGACCACGAGCCGGTCTCGAAGATCATCGCCACCGGATTCCCGATCGACCTGGAGCTGATCATCATCTCCCAGGTCATCGCGTTCGCCGTGGCCATCCCGCTCGCGCTGATCACCTCACGGCGTCCGAACCGTCCCGTCGACAACGTGGCGACGACCAGCACCTTCGGACTGCTCGCCCTTCCTCCCTTCGTGATCGCCCCGGTGATGGTGGCGATCTTCGCGGTCGGGCTGCACTGGTTCCCGGCAACCGGGTACGTACCGTTCTCGCAGGATCCCCTCACCAACCTGAAGGACATGCTGCTGCCCTCGCTGGCGATCACCGCCGGCTCGATCGCGATCTACTACCGGCTGCTGCGGTCCGACCTGATCAGCACCCTCCAGGAGGACTTCATCACCATGGCCCGCTCCAAGGGCCTCTCCAACCGCCGGATCATGATGCGGCACGCGTTCCGGCCCTCGACCTTCTCGCTGATGGCGGCCGCCGGCGTCAACATCGGGGCGCTCATCGCCGGCACGTTCATCGTCGAGTACCTCTTCGCCATCGCCGGCCTCGGTTACTCGCTGGTCGTCGCCGTGCAGCAGCGTGACTATCTCGTCGTGCAGGGGATCACCCTGGTGGTCGCCATCGTCTACGTGATCCTGCAGTTCCTGATCGACTTCCTCTTCACCGTGGTCGATCCGAGAGTGGTCCGGGGGTGAGCCGTGCCTGACGACCGAGAGCTCGCCGACACCAGGGCCGGCACCCGCCTGCTCACCGACCGCGTCCCCGGGCAGGCCGCGGTCGACGAGGTGGTGGTCTCCCGCCAGAGCGAGGCGCTCCACTCGGACGACGTGATCGTGACCCGGCCCTTCGGGATCCTCTTCTGGTTCGCCATCGGTTGGGTCTCCCTGGTGATCATCCTCGCGGTCTTCGCCGACCTCCTCCCCCTCACCAATCCCAACTTCCAGAACTACGCGGCGATCAACGCCGGGCCGAGCCTCCATCACCTGCTCGGGACCGACGACCTCGGGCGTGACCTCCTCAGCCGGATCATCTACGGCGCGCGGGTCTCTCTCATCGTCGGGTTCTTGTCGGTCGCGATCGGTCTGCTGGTCGGGGGGACCCTCGGTCTCCTCTCGGGCTACAAGGGAGGCCGCCTCGACCTCACGCTCAACGCGGGGGCCTTCGTGATCCTGGCCTTCCCGGCGATCGTGGCGGTCATCGCGATCGTCGCCTTCTGGGGCGTCTCGGTCTGGAAGCTCACCTTGATCATCGGGATCGGGACCATCCCCCTGATGTTCCGGGTGGTACGGGCCTCGACCCTCTCCATCGCGAGCCGCGATTTCGTGGTGGCCGCGCGCGCCATGGGCGCGAGCACGTCCCGGATCCTCTTCCGCGAGATCCTGCCCAACGTGGTGCCGGTCGCGCTCACCTTCGCCCTGATCACCGTCGCCGGGGTCATCGTGATCGAAGGATCGCTCGCCTTCCTCGGTCTGTCGGTCGCCCTGCCGACGCCGTCGTGGGGCAACCTGATCTCCGAGGGGGCCACCAACGGGAACCTCCAGTCCAACCCGCTGATCATGTTGTGGCCGGCGCTGGCGATGTTCCTGCTCCTCCTTTCGATCAACCTGATCGGCGACCGGCTCCGCCAGCGGTTCGACATCCGCGAAGGGCTCCTGTGATCGCCCGTCTCCGCTCGCGCGGCAGAGGTCCCACGCTCGAGTTCCCGGATCTCGCCGACTTCACCGAGCCGCTCCTCGTGGTCGAAGACCTGCACACCTCCTTCCGCACCACCCGCGGCACCGTCCGCGCGGTGGACGGGGTCTCTTTCACCGTCGATTCGGGCAAGACACTCGGCATCGTCGGCGAGTCCGGATCGGGGAAGACGGTCCTCGCACGCTCGATCATGGGACTGTTGCCGGTGCGCGACGTGGTCAAGAGCGGGACCGTCCGCTTCGCCGGCCACGAGATGACCGCGATGACGCCCGACGAGCTCCGCCAGGTCTGGGGCGCCGAGATGAGCATGATCTTCCAGGACCCGATGACCGCGCTCAACCCGGTCAAGCGGATCGGCACCCAGATCACCGAGTCCCTCCGGATCCACCTGGGCATGGCCCGCTCCGACGCGAACTCCACCGCGGTCGAGCTCCTCCGCTCGGTCGGGATCCCCTCCCCCGAGGAGCGGGTCGGCTGGTACCCGTTCCAGCTCTCGGGCGGCATGCGCCAGCGGGTGATGATCGCGATCGCGCTGGCCTGCGCACCGCGGCTGGTCCTCGCCGACGAGCCGACCACCGGACTCGACGTGACGGTCCAGGCCCAGATCCTCGACCTGCTGGCGGAGCTCCAGCGCGAACGCCAGATGGCGGTCATTCTGGTCACCCACGACCTCGGGGTGGTCGCCCACCGGGCCGACGAGATCGTGGTCATGTACGCGGGACGCATCGTCGAGCGCGCGCCGACCCGGACCCTCTTCGCCGACACCCGGATGCCCTACACCCAAGCGCTGATGGATTCGATCCCCCGCCTGTCGGAGCCCTCGGGTGCGCGCCTCCACTCGATCGCAGGGCGGCCGCCCGATCTCATCCACCCGCCACCGGGCTGTCGATTCGCGCCGAGGTGTCCCTACGCGCAGGACAAGTGCCGGGAGACCGAGCCGCCTCTCCGCACCGCGGGTTCGCCCGAGCACCTCTTCGCCTGTTGGTTCCCGCTGGTCAACGGCAAGCCCACCGGGCAGGTGCCGGTCACCGAGGCCTCGACGCCCGCCGGCACACCCTCGCGCGAGCCGCCCGACGCGTCGGCGTCCGGCAGCGCCGCGAGCGACGGCGCGGCGCCCGACACCGAAACCGGCTCGCAACCGGAAGTCCACCCGTCGTGAGCAACGGTCCCGCCACCAACGGTCCGGTAGCCGACACCGACCAGCCGATCCTGGTGGTCGAGGATTTGGTCGTCGAGTTCCGCAGCGGGAACCGGCGGGTCCACGCGGTGTCGGGCATCAGCTTCGAGGTCCGCGAGGGCGAGACCCTCGGACTGGTCGGCGAGTCCGGTTGCGGCAAGTCGACGGCCGGCCGGACCCTCGTGCAGGTGCAGGCGCCGACCTCCGGTCGCATCGTGTTCCGAGGCAAGGAGCTCGGCTCTCTGTCGGCGCGGGAGCAGCGGGATCTGCGGACGAAGGTCCAGATGATCTTCCAGGACCCGATCTCCTCGCTGAACCCGAGGCGCCGGGTGAAGGACATCGTCGCCGAGCCGCTGGTGATCTGGAAGCGAGGCACCCGCGAGGAACGGGCCGAGCGGGTGCGGAGCATGCTCGACGCGGTCGGGATCGATCCCGACGCCGCCGGCGACCGGCGCCCCCAGGAGTTCTCGGGGGGTCAGTGCCAGCGGATCAGCATCGCCCGTGCCCTGATGGCCGATCCGGACCTGCTGATCTGTGACGAACCGGTCTCCGCGCTGGACGTGTCGGTGCAGGCGCAGATCCTCAATCTGCTCGCCGACCTGAAGGAGCGGTTCGGCCTCACCATGGTCTTCATCGCCCACGACCTGGCGGTGGTCAAGAACGTGAGCGACCGGGTCGCGGTCATGTACCTCGGAAAACTGGTCGAGATCGCCGGCTCCGACGAGCTCTACCAGTCGGCCGCGCACCCTTACACCGAGGCGCTCCTCGAGTCGATCCCCGACCCGGATCCCGAACGGCGCTCACAGCACAAGGCGCTCTCGGGCGAGCTCCCCTCGCCGCTCAACCCGCCGTCGGGATGCCGGTTCCGGACCAGGTGCCCTTACGCGCAGCAGCGCTGCGCGGACGAGGAGCCGCTCCTGCGGGAGGTCGCGCCCGGCCACTTGGTGGCGTGTCACTTCCCGCTGGTCGGTGAGCGCGCCAACGGCTCGCGGGCGACGGCTTCGACGACACCGGTCGAGATCGAAGCGTCGGTGACGACCGCGGGCGAGAGCGACTGACAGACCGCGTCCCGCGGTCCGGCTGATCAGCCCTCGGCGGAGGGCTCGGTCGTCTGCTCGGGAGCCGGCTCTGGCGCGTCGGCCGACGCGGCCTCGGCGGTCGGCGCGGCCTCGGCGGTCGGTGCGGCCTCGGCGGTCGGTGCGGCGCTTCGGCCGTCGGAGCGTCCGGCGCTTCTCCCGTCGGAGCGTCCGCGGCTTCTCCCTCGCCGGGTCCGTGCTCCGCGGCGTACTCGGCCCAGGCCGCCTGCGCCTCGGTTTCGGGGGTGAAGTCCCCCTCCGAGAACTCGAAGGGGCCGAGGTAGTTCCCTTCCGCGTCGTAGGCGTGCTCGCCGAAGGCCTCGCGGTACTCCTCGGAGACCTCGCCGCCCTCGGCCGCCTGCTTGATCGAGAGACTGATCCGGCGGCGCTGCAGGTCGATGTCGATGATCTTGACCCAGAGCTCCTCGCCGGGAGTGACCACCTGCTCGGGAAGGTCGACGTGGTGGCCGGCCATTTCCGAGATGTGCACGAGACCCTCGATGCCGTCGCCCACCTGCACGAAGGCCCCGAAGGGGACCAGTTTGGTGATCCGGCCGTAAACCAGCTCACCCACTTGGTGGGAATTGGCGAAGTCCTGCCACGGATCGGTCTGGGTGGCCTTGAGCGAGAGGCTGATGCGCTCCTTGCCCAGATCGACGTCGAGCACCTCGACCTCGATCTCGTCGCCGACCGACACCACCGAGGACGGATGGTCGACGTGCTTCCACGAGAGCTCCGAAACGTGGACGAGCCCGTCCATCCCGCCAAGGTCGACGAAGGCACCGAAGTTCACCACCGACGAGACCACGCCGCGGCGGCGCTCCCCCGGCTTCAAGTTGACCAGGAACTCGCCGCGCTGTTCCTTCTGGGTCTCCTCGAGCCACGCCCGGCGCGAGAGCACGACGTTGTTGCGGTTGCGGTCGAGCTCGATGATCTTTGCCTCGATGGACCGCCCGACGTAGGGCTGGAGCTCGCGCACCCGCCGCAGCTCGACGAGCGAGGCGGGGAGGAAGCCCCGCAACCCGATGTCGACGATGAGGCCGCCCTTCACCACTTCGATCACCGGGCCGGTGACCACCTCGTCGGCCTCCTTCAGCTTCTCGATCGTGCCCCAGGCCCGCTCGTACTGGGCCCGCTTCTTGGAAAGGATGAGGCGGCCTTCCTTGTCCTCCTTCTGGAGGACGAGCGCCTCGATCGGCTCACCGAGGTGGACGATCTCGGAGGGGTCGATGTCGTTGCGGATGGAGAGCTCCCGAACCGGGATCACACCCTCCGACTTGAAGCCGATGTCGAGCAGGACCTCGTCGCGGTCGATCTTGACCACCGTGCCCTCGACCAGGTCCCCGTCGTCGAATTCGACGATGGTCCCGGCCATCGCATCCTCGAGCGACGCCCCGCCGAGATCGTCCTCGGTGACCGAACGGGGTGTGTACACACCGTTCTCGTCGAAGCTCCCCATCGCTTCGGGGGAGAGCAGGGCGGTGCCTTCGGACACGGTTTGGGTTTCGGACATGGATGAGGTAGCTCGCTTTCCGGACGGTTCGCCGGGCCGTGGAGGCCGCAGCAGTACAGCAGAGGCCTACTGGCCGACCTTCGATGGTACTCGACCAGCTCGCCGCCCATGGTCGGAGCGGTCGGTGCCCTCTCTTGCCGTTCGGTTCTCCCTCGCGGACAACGTTCAGGATGCCTTCGCGTCCGCCCAGGAGGTGCCCCAGGCCATCGCCACCTTGAGCGGCACGTCGAGATCGGCTGCGCCGGTCATTGCCTCCTCGGTGAGCGCGGCGACCTCGTCCGACTCGTCGGGCACCACGTCGAGGAGCACCTCGTCGTGGACCTGGAGGACAAGGTCCGAGGCGAAGCCGCCGCTCTCGAGCCCATCGTCGAGGCGGACCAGCGCGATCTTGAACAGATCGGCGGCGAGACCCTGAATGCCTGCGTTCATGGCCTGGCGCTCCGCGGCCTGGCGCAGCTGGTAATTGGTCGAGGCGAGATCGGGCAGCGGACGACGTCGGCCGAACGCAGTGACCGTGTAACCGGCAGCCCTTGCGTCGGCAACCGCACGGTCCATGTACTCACGCACCGAAGGGAACCCTGCGAAGTACGCAGTGAGTATCTCCTGGGCTTGCTCGACGGGAACCGCGAGCCGTTGGGAGAGGCCGTAGGCCTCCATCCCGTAGGCGAGACCGTAGGAGACCATCTTCGCGGTCGAACGCTGTGCACCGGTCACTGCGTCGCGGTCGACCCCGAAGACCCGAGCCGCCACCGTGCGGTGGATGTCCTCGCCGGCGGCGAACGCCGCCGTCAGGCCCGGGTCGCCCGAGAGATGGGCGATCGCTCGGAGCTCGACCTGGTCGTAATCGGCGACGAGCAGGCGCCGGCCCTCGGAGGGGACGAACGCCTCGCGGAAACGACGGCCCTCGTCGGTGCGGACCGGGATGTTGTGCAGATTGGGACGGTCCGAGGAGAGGCGGCCGGTGCGGGCGACGGTCTGTCGGAAGGTGGCGTGGATCCGGCCGTCGTCGGCGACCTCCTCGGCCAGGCTCTCGCCGTAGGTGGAGCGCAGCTTCTCGATCTCGCGATAGCGGAGCAATGCCTCGATGATCGGATGTTCGCCGCGCAGGAGCTCGAGCGTGCGCGCGTCGGTCGAAAAGCCGGTCTTCGTCTTGCGCACCGGATTGAGCGCGAGTCGCTCGTAGAGGACCTCTCGCAACTGAGGAACCGAGTTCACCTTGAACGGACCACCGGCCAGGTCGTGAATGGTTGCCTCGAGGGAGTTGCACTCCTCGGCGAGCTCGGCGCCGATCGAGCGCAACACGGTTTGGTCGACGGCGATACCGGTGACCTCCATCTGGGCGAGCACCCGCACCAGTGGGCGCTCGACGTCGTCGAAGAGGTCCGACTCGCCGGTCGCGCCGAGCGCGGCGAGCAGGGGGGCCCGCAGTCGCGCGACCGAGCTGACGAGGCGCGCCCCGCGGCGTGCGTCGGCATCGACAGCTTCCATCGTCGGCGTCGGCCGTCTCCGACGAGCGCTTCCGCGAGGGCGAGGACGCCTTGGCCGCCAGCACCGTCGCCGTCGTCGACCTCGACGCCGAGGAAGCGCGCGGCGAGGTCGGAGACCCGGTAGCGCTCGGTGCTCGGGTCGAGGAGATAGGCCGCCACCGCGGTGTCCATCACCAGTCGCCGGAGGTCGATGCCGAGCGGAAGGAGAGTCCGCATGATCTCCTTCGCGTCGTGCGCGATCACTCCGAGGTCGCCCCCGATCCCTGCCGCGAGAACCGACGACACCGACGGTTCCGACGCGAGCGACCCGCCTCCCTTCGCGTCAGTGCCCAGGTGGAGGACGGTCCCACTTTGCGCTCCGTCGGCCGGCTCGGGGGTGAGGGTCAGTGATGTCAGCGAAGAGCGCCCGGGATCGCCGGTCCACGCCGCGCCGATCGCCACGTTCCCGGTGCCCGAGCGCACGTCGGCAAAGAGCGTCTCCAGCGCCTTCTTCGCCTCGGCCGATGTGGTCGGGCACGACCAGCTTCGGTTCCTCGAGCCACTCCGGTGCCGCCTCCACCAGCGCGCCGGCCGCGCCCGGAGAGTCTCCGGCCAACGGCGTCGGAGCGTCTCCGAAGTACCCCTCGCTCACCAGTGCGGTGAACCGCGTCCAAAGGGTGCGCAGCTCGAGCTGGGTGAAGGTGTCCCGGGCCTCCTCAGGGTCGAAGCCTCCGAGGCGGAGATCGGTGACGTGCACGTCGAGGGGAACGTCGCGGACCAGCGGGATCACCTCGGCGTTCTTCCGAACCTGATCGAAATGAGCCGCCAGGTTTTCACGAAGCTTCGGCGTGAGTGCGTCGAGATGGGCATAGACCGCTTCGAGATCGCCGTACTCGTTGATCAGCTTGGCCGCGGTCTTCTCCCCCACTCCGGGCACGCCAGGCAGGTTGTCGGAAGGATCGCCGCGCAGCGCGGCGAGCAACGGGTACTTCTCGGGGCGCACACCGGTCCGTTCCTCGATTCCCGCCTCGTCGTAGAGCGCGTAGTCGCTCACGCCCTTCTTGTTGTAGAGCACACGGATAAAGGGGTCCTCGACCAACTGATACGAGTCGCGGTCACCGGTCACGATGATCACCGGCAGCTGGTTGTCACGCGCCTCGGTGGCGAGTGTGGCGAGCACGTCGTCGGCCTCGAAGCCCTCGACCCCGATCACCGGGATGGCCAATGACTCGAGGACCGCCCGGATCAGGTCGAACTGGGGCGTGAGGTCGGGCGGCGCCGCCGCCCGTCCCTCCTTGTACTCTTCGACGATCTCGTCGCGGAACGTCTCGCCGGGAAGGTCGAATGCGACGGCGATACGCCGACGGATGGTGCTCACGGATCAGATAGGAGACCATCGAGGTGAAGCCGTGGACCGCGTTGGTCACGGTCCCCGACGAGGTGATCAGCGTGTTGGGCAGCGCGAAGTAGGCGCGAAAGCCGAGCGACATGCCATCCAGCAGGAGGAGCGGACCTGAAGGCGGTGCCGGAGTCGGCGCGGCGGTGGCCTTGGCCTTCTTCTTTCGACCAGTCGGTGCGGTGGTGGCCACTGACGATCCGGCTCAGGGGGTGAGCGAGCCGTCGAGTACCCGGCGCGCGACCTCGATCATGCGGCTCCGGGTCCCCATCGCGGTCTTCTGGATGAACTCGAAGGCCTCGGCTTCGGACAGACCCGACTCCTCCATCAGCTGCAGCTTCGCCTCGTCGACCAGGCGCCGGGTCTCGATCTTGTCCTCCGCGCTCGGTCGGCCGCCGTCGCCTCCCTCGGCGAGCGCCTGGCGCTCCTCGGCGTCGATGGCCCATTCCTGCTCGCAGCGAGCCATCGCCTGGTCGATAGCCGGAATCAGCTCGATCCGCTGGAACGGCTTCACTAGGTACGCCGCGACACCGGCGTCGCGGGCCTCGTCGATGAGATTTCGCTGGCTGAAGGCGGTGAGGATCAACACCGCCACCTTGAGTCCGAGATCGCGGATCGAGCGCGCCGCGGCCAACCCGTCGGTACCCGGCATCTTGACGTCGAGGATGACCAGATCGGGCTCGTGGGTGCGCACCAGCTCGACAGCCTCGTCGCCCTGACCGGTCTCGCCCACGACGTCGTAGCCCTCGTCGACGAGGATCTCCTTCAGGTCGAGACGGATGATCGCCTCGTCCTCGGCGATGACCACCCGCCGGGTCATCGGGGTCCCCTGCGCGTCGTCGGGCCGGGACGCGACCCCTCTTCGGGGCGAAGAACTACTCGTTCCCTCGCACCGCCGTGGATTGAGTTCGACCGGAAGCCGTGTCTGGTCAACCCGGACCGACCACGAGTCGGTCGAGCAGCTCGTTCTGCCGGCGCTCGAGCTCCGCGATGCGTTCGACGAGGGCCTCCCGGGTCTGCAGCATCACGTTCATGTGCCGGCTCGCCTCGTCGTGCTCCTTCGAGGCGACCGGGGTCTCGGAGACCAGCGCCCGAAGGCGAGTGTCGTCGGCCATCTCGGTGACCACCAACAGCTGCTCGTCGAGCACCGCCAGTTCGCTCCGCGCGCGCACAAGACGCTGGTGTGCGTCGTTCAGGCGCCGCTCGACGATCGTGCGTTGCATGGGAGGGCAATTCTACGCAGGACGGCCGTCGCAAGCCGCCCGATTGGTGGTGCTGGCCGGCTTTGCTCAGGACCTGGCCCGATGCGGCCCGGTTTCGGGCTGCCTTCCCGGTGGGCTCAGCGCCCGGAGACGGGGTGCACGACGCGTCGGAGCCGATAGCGCTCGAGCCCGGCGGGGTCGGGCGGCGGACCCATGCCTGGCCCGGTCGGGACGGCCACGTCAGGGAGGGTGCTGGGGGCCGTACGTCCTTCGGCGCCACCACGTCGGCAGCAAGGTACGTGCCCGCCGGGCTCAGGTCCCCCGGCCACCTGAACCCGGGAAGCGCGGCGACGGTGGTGTTGACCCCGCGGGCGAACCCCGACTCGAACATCCCACCCATCCACAGCGGGACGTTGCCGGCGGCGCACGATTCGACCACCTCGAGCGCAGCGCCGATGCCGCCGAGGCGGCCGGGCTTCACCTCGACCACCGAGCACGCCCCCGCCGCGAGGGCTTCGGCCACGTCATCTGGGCTGTCGAGGCTTTCGTCGAGGCAGATCGGCGTGGTCAGCTGCGCCGCCAGTCGTGAGTGTGCCTCGAGCTTGCTGGCTGCGAAGGGCTGCTCGAGACAGAGGAGTTCGAATCCGTCGAGCGCCTTCAGATGATCGGCGTCCTGTTCGCTATAGGAGCCGTTGGCGTCGACCTGAAGAAGGAGCGATGGAAAAGCCGTGGTGATCGCCTCGAGTGGTTCGACGTCCCAGCCCGGCGCGATCTTCACCTTCACTCTGCGGTACCCGGCCTCGACGGCCGTTCGGACGGCGTCGACCAGCTCCGCGGCCGTCGGGAAGGCGCCGACGACCGCGCCCGCTTCGATCTTCTGACCTTCGACCCCGAGCAGAGAGGCGAGCGAGCACCTCTCCGCCCGGAGATGGGCGTCGGCCACCGCCATCTCGAGGGCCGCGAAGGCCATCGACGAACGGGGAGCCCCGGCTCGCACGGACCCGAGTCGGCTCGGAGCAGGCAACAGGCCTGCGGCACGATCGACCACTTCGACGAGGGTGGGAACAAGTACCTCTTCGAGCGTGACGAAGCAGGAGGCGACGTCCTCTTCGACGTACTCCGGGTTTCCCAGCGCGGCGCACTCTCCCCACCCGTCCAGGCGATCGGCACCCAGGTTCGCGGCCACTCTGACCAGAAGCAGCTCTCGCTTGGTGTACGTCGTCGTGGCGGTGGCAACCGGACGTCGGAACGGAAGCTCGATCCACCAGAGCTCAACGGCTTCGAGTCCGAGTCGGGTCTCCGAACCGAGGACAGACCACGCGGACCGCGCGGCGCAGAGTGCTTCGAGAGCGTCGGATCCGGCCTCGGCTCCCTGCATGCCCGGCGATCCTACGGGGCGTCACGATGCGTCATCGGTGCGCCGGTAGGCTGCGCGCACCCACCAGCCCGGGTGGCGGAATGGCAGACGCGATGGACTCAAAATCCATTGTCCGAGAGGGCGTGCGGGTTCGACTCCCGCCCCGGGCACGGCGTCTTGCCGGGAGCTGGTTCACGATGGGCACGGTCTGACCGTTGTAGGCCACAGTTCCATTGTTAACGGTGTTGTCGCTTGACGACGAAGAGCAGGCTGCTCGCGCTGCGCTCACCAGACATCCCAAGATCACCTGTCCGTGCACGATCGGACCTTACTGCCGCGCAAACGACGGTCAGCCACCGTCGACAACATCCCGCTCCCGGCCCTCGGGGCAGTCGTTCAGCCTTCAAGATTGGTCTGTGTCCTTCAGCAGCTCTGCACTGCCTTACCCTGAGGCGGCACCGTCGCGTCTACCGACCACTTGCCCGGTTGAGAGCGAGATCCTCCATCGACCATCGAGGCGGTGGTCGTGTCGAGTGGTGACTTCGTCCAGATCACACCCGCGGTCCCATCGCGAAGAAATCCCGCGGGCTGATGCCAGCGTGTCCAACCTTCGTTTGCGAAGATCGTGTTCGCGTGTGCGAGAACCTCAGTCGGTGGCTCGTTGGAAGCGAAGTGGACATCGACAATGATCGGGCTCCAACCGTATGACCCGTCGCACCCATGTGAGACCCAGTGCGCGTCAGAGGTCGACACTTTCGTGACCTTCGCGTCTGACGGAAGGGAACGCAGCACGAGACTGTGCAATGACCCGAGGCTCCCGCCTCCAAGATCACCGAACCCAATCGTGCGCCACAGGACAAGAACTGCCACCGTGGCAACGGCGACGATGGCCGCCGCCATGATGAGCAACGTTCGTTTCATCGGGGAGCTGGAGCCCAAGGCACTCGAGCGTATCTCGGGGTGTCCCACCTACCCGGCGGTATTGGGCAGATTGTTGGGCGTGCCCAATCACCCTGAGCGGACGAAGCATGATGCCGACAGGCCAACACAGGGCACGGGTCCCGCAGCCAATACAGCGATGCTGCAAGAATCGACCTGTCCAACTCCTCGGCGCGGACAAGGGAGGGTCGTAGTCATGGAGCTCGACTGGAGAAAGTTAGTAGCAGAGTTTCTTGGGACGATGGTGCTGGTCGTCATCGCTGTCGGCGTTGCGACCGAGTCCTTTGGATTCCACCTCTTCGGCCTCAGCTACTCCGCGGGTGTGGTGGCGACTGCGCTGGCCTTCGGCCTCGTGCTCGTTGCGCTCGTGTACGCGATCGGTCCCATCTCGGGCTGTCACGTCAACCCCGCCGTGACGCTGGGCTTCATTACTTCGGGGAGGATGAAGCTTGTGGAAGGCATTGCGTACCTCGTCGCGCAGTTCGCCGGCGGGATCGCGGGGGCATACCTGCTCTACTGGATGTTCACGACCTCCCCGCTCTATCGCAAGAGCGTTACGGGCCTAGGGACCGACGGTTACGGCAAGCAGTCACACCTGCTGGTGAGTCAAGGTGGCGCCTTCCTCATCGAGGTTGTCCTGACGGCAATCTTCGTGCTCGTCGTCCTCTTTGCCACCCACAAGGCGGCAATCCAGGGTGCCGCCGGGGTGGCCATCGGCTTTGCGCTGGTCTTCGTCCACCTGATCGGCATCCCCCTGACCGGGACCTCGGTGAACCCGGCCCGGAGCCTCGGCCCGGCGTTGGTGGTGGGCGGCACCGCCCTCAGCCAGGTCTGGTTGTTCATCGTCGCTCCCCTGGTAGGAGCGATCGTCGCCGCGCTGATCCATATGGTGTTGGTTGACCTGTCCAAGGACCGGCCGGTGGCATCAACCGACTAGTCGCCCTCCCGGATGTGCTGGTGGGGGGCACCTTCGGAAGGTCTGGGCGCTGTCAACACGCGCCAAGATGGCGAGCGGCTGGAATGCCAGGACGATCAAGCCGAGCGGCACAGACAGAGCCAGGTGGTGGTCGTGACGCCTCCGGCTCGCCGTCTCGTTGCCCATGGCGGCCAGACGGAACGACACGGCTGCTCAATCGGACGGTGCTCAGCGTGCGACCCATCGCTCGGAGCCGACACCTCCTTTTGAGCACCGAACGATCCCGTTCTGCAACGCCGCTTGCCCGAAGGAATGAGGCGCAAGGTGGCGGAACGCGCGCTCGGCGTGTTCCGGCCGGGCCTCCTCGCGATCGAACCTCTATCATCCGTATCGATCCTTTCGGACGCGAGATACGGCGGGCTAGCAGCACTCGGATCGAGGCGGGATAGAACGTCGCACCGGGCATCGCCGGCGGAAGGGAAAGCAATACCATTCATGTTCGGCATCACACTCAGCGATCTGGTGTACCGGCGTCGTCAATTTCTCATCGCCACCGCAGGGGCCGGGCTCGTCTTCGCGATGACCCTGTTGCTGGCCGGACTGGCCGCCGGTTTCAGCGTCGAGATCAACCAGTCGGTGTCGGGTTTCCACTCCGACGCGTGGGTGGTGAAGGCGAACACTCCCAACCGGATTGCCTCGCTGACTCCCCTCCCCGAGCGCACCGCCCGGCAAGTCGCCGCGCTCCCGGGAGTGACCCGTGCGACGCCGGTGATCATCGTGCCCCAGACCGCCCAGGCCAACGGGAGCGCGCACGCGATCAACCTCATCGGAGCGCCACCCGGATCACCGCCGAGCCTGCAGCCGCTGACCAGCGGCCGGCAAGTCGCCAGGACGGGCCAAGCGGTTGTCGACGATCGCCTGGGCGTCGGCGTAGGCAAGCTCTTACAGGTCAGTGGCCATCCGATCCGCGTGGTCGGCGTCACGACCGACCGCTCGCTGCTCGGTGGGATACCCGGACGTCTACGTGACGATTGCGGACGCGCAGGTTGCTGCGTTCGGTGGTCAGCCGATCATCAACGCAGTGGTGGTCAACGGTGTACCTTCCGACGTGCCTTCGTCGCTCTCGGTCCAGTCGAACCAAGTCATCGAACAGGCCAGCCTCGATCAGATGGCCCAGGCGGTCTCGTCGATCAACAACTCGAAGTGGCTGATGTGGATCATCGCCGCGGTCATCGTCGCCTCGCTGGTGTACGTGACCGCTCTCGAGCGGACACGTGACTTCGCGGTGTTGAAGGCCCTCGGTGCCTCCTCGGGCACGCTCTTCTTCGGCTTGGCGATCCAAGCCGTCGCCGTGGCCCTGGCCGCAGCCGTCATCGCCGCGGTCCTCGCCCAGTTCGCGACCGGCGTGTTCGCCCAGCCGGTGGACGTCCCGGTCAGCGCCTACATCGAGCTGCCCATCTCGGCTGTGATCGTCGGGCTGCTGGCCAGCCTGATTGCCCTGCGAAGAGCGGTCTCCGTCGATCCGGCCATGGCCTTCGCAGGCTGAGAGGAGACGTCACGAATGGAACTCGAGGTCCGCGATCTCACGGTCGAATTCGACTCGGGCGGTTACCGGGTCCGACCGCTCGACAAGTTGGACATGGAGGCCGGCGACGGCGAGCTCGTCGTCCTCCTCGGTCCGAGCGGTTGCGGCAAGACGACATTGCTCTCCTGTCTCTCCGGCCTGCTGAAGCCGACCAGCGGCTCGATCCACTTCCAGGACATCGACGTCATCGGATTGTCCGGCGCAGCCATGAGCGCCTATCGCCAGAACACGGTCGGCGTGGTGTTCCAGGCGTTCAACCTCATCGCCAGCCTGTCCGCACGCCAGAACGTGATGGTGCCGATGACACTCGCCGGCACCCCCCGGCGTGAAGCCACCCAGCGCGCCGACGCGCTGCTCGAGCGGGTTTCACTGGGCGAACGGGTCACCCACCGCCCGGGACAGATGTCGGGCGGTCAACAGCAACGCGTGGCCATCGCCCGTGCGCTCGCCCACGACCCGCCCTTGGTGGTCGCCGACGAGCCGACGGCGCATCTCGACCACATCCAGGTGGAGGGCATCCTCGTCCTGCTGCGCGACTTGGCCAGACCCGGTCGCATGGTGGTCGTTTCGACGCACGACGACCGGATCACCCACATCGCCGACCGGGTGGTCGAGCTCAGCCCGGAAGCGGCTTCGGCCGAACGCGAGCCGGAGGAACTGACCCTCGAGACAGGGGAACTGCTCTTTTCACAGGGAGACCGTGGTGAACTCGTCTATGCAGTGGTCGAGGGAGCGATCGAGATCTTCCGTGTGCACAGCGACGGATCCGAGGAAGTGCTGGCGACCATCGGCCCCGGCAACTACTTCGGAGAGATCGGACCGATGCTCAACCTTCCCCGCAGCGCCTCCGCCCGCGCCACGGTTCCGACCCGCCTTCTCGGCCTCACGGTGCGCACCTTCCGGGCACGGTTCCCGCGGACACAGAAGGATGCACAGAACGTTCCTGCGTAACCGGTGGGTCTTGCCATCGCGATGTGAGCCGCCGTACCGTGGATCGTGACGCCTTCGAGTCCCCCGTCGATGGCGGCCCGAGACGGCACCCTCGATGAGCCCAGAGATCTTCGACCTATCCATCTCGCAGCACGACGGGCTCAGCATCGTCCGGATGAGCGGAGAGCTCGACCTCGCGAGCAGCGATCGCCTGAGCGCACTGCTGTCCGATCTGTCCGATCAGACCGTCGTCGTCGATCTGGCCGAGCTCACCTTCATCGACAGCTCGGGCATCGCCGCGCTCGTCGCGGCCAAGGACCGCCTCCGGAGCGCCGGACGCGGAACTCGTCCTGACCCGCCCGCAGCCGAACGTCGATCGGGTACTCGAGATGACCGGACTCGAGGAGTGGATCAGCCAGTGGCGAACCGAGTGGTCGGCGCCCGGCGGCGGCTGAACTCGCCCTTCCCTGACCCGACGCAGGCTCCGCGGTCCGACCGAGTGGGCACCGGGCAAGTGACCATCAGGTAATGCCCAGGCTCCGCGGGAGTCGTGCCACACTTGTCCGTCACTGCGGTCGGGGTCGGCCGGATTCGTGCGAGAGGAGACGGCAGTGCTGGCCTTTACCTTCCCGGGACAAGGGTCGCAGCGGTCAGGCATGGGTAATGCCTGGCTCGAGCACCCGTCGTGGGAAGTGACGGCCGAGGCCTCCGAAGTCGCCGGGCGCGATCTCACCACGTTGCTGCTCGACGCCCCCATGGAGGAGCTGACCCGCACGGCCAACGCGCAACTCGCGACCTTCGTGATGAGCCTGGTGGTCCTCGACGCGGTCGAGCGCCTCGGGCTCGCTCCGGCGGCCGCGGCCGGACACAGCCTCGGTGAGTACACCGCACTGGTTGCGGCGGGTGCACTGTCCTTGTCCGACGGGACCCGGCTCGTGGTGGAGCGGGGCGAGGCGATGCAGGCGGCTGCCGACGAGCATCCCGGCACCATGGCAGCGCTCATCGGCATCTCCGACGACGACGCCCAGGTCGCCTGCGAGCGGGCCGAGGACGAGGTCTGGGTCGCCAACTACAACGCCCCCGGCCAGGTGGTGATCGCGGGGACCGAACAGGGTGTGTCGGTGGCAGCCAAGCTGGCGAAGGAGACGGGGGCGAAGAAGGTCCTCCCGATCCCGGTGTCGGGGGCGTTCCACACCCCGCTCATGCTCCCCGCCCGCGGGCGGCTGCGCGAGGTGCTCGACGCAGTCGAGTTCCACCCGACCGAAGCACCGGTCGTGGCCAACGTCGACGCTCGTGTGCACTCGGACCCGAGCCAATGGCCGAGTCTGCTCTCCGCACAGCTGTGCAGCCCGGTGCGATGGCGTCAGTCGCTCGAGACGCTCAGCGAGGAAGGAGCGACGGTGGTCGTCGAGGTCGGGCCGGGCGGCGTGCTGACCGGAATGGTGCGGAGAACGGCACCGGATCTTCGCGCCGTCTCCGTCGCGGTCCCTTCCGACCTCGACCGTCTGATGGACACGGTGACCGGTTCCGACGAGCTGTCGAGCTCGACACCGGTCCACCAGGGAGAGCATCTCTTCACGTCCGAACGGGTCGTGGTGAGCCCCGCCGCCGGGATCTTCGAGCCCGACGTCGAGCTCTGCGCGCTCGAACGCACCGCACTCGCCGAGGCCACCGCGGCCCCCGGAAGCGGACAGGGCGCGGAGCCGGGTTCGCTCCTCGCGGTCGGCGACCGGGTAGGGCACGGTCGGCTCGAGCGACGTGCGCACCCCGTTCGACGGCGTACTGGTGCGGTGGCTCGCTGTGCGCGGCGAACGAGTTGTCGAGGGCCAACCCGTTGCCTGGGTCCGTACCGGAGGAGGCGGTTGGTGATTGCGGACCAAGGACACGACCGGGTGGTGCTGGTCACCGGCGGTTCACGGGGCATCGGGCGTGCCTGCGCGCAATGGTTCCTCGCCAACGGGGACCGAGTGGCCGTGACCTCGCGGTCCGCACCCGAAGGCGGGCTCGGCGACGAGGCCCCGGACCGCTTCTTGCCGATCACCTGCGACGTGACCGATCCAGCCAACGTGGAGGAGGCGTTCTCGACGATCGAGGAGCGCTTCGGTCCGGTCGAGGTGCTGGTGGCGAACGCCGGAATCACCCGCGACACCTTGGTGCTGCGGATGGGCGAGGAGGCCTGGGACGAGGTGATCGAGACCAACCTCACCGCGGTCTTCCGGGTGGCCAAGCGCGCGCTCGCCAAGATGCTCCGCCTCCACCGCGGTCGCATCATCATGGTGTCCTCGATCGGCGCGTTCATCGGCTCCGCCGGCCAGGCCAATTACGCGGCATCCAAAGCCGGCCTGGTCGGGCTCGCCCGTTCGATGGCCCGTGAGGTCGCAACTCGCTCGATCACGGTGAACGTGGTTGCCCCTGGCCTGACCGAAACGAATATGCTCGCAGCACTCGGAGAGGAGCGATTGGACGAGATGCGGGCGCGGGTCCCCCTCGGCCGGGTGGCCCAGCCGGACGAAGTGGCCGAGGCGGTCGGGTTTCTGGCCTCCCCAGGTGCTGGGTACGTGACAGGAGTGGTCTTGCCAGTGGACGGCGGACTGGCGATGGGCCTGTGAGCCCGAGCCCCGAGCGAGTGATCGGACCGATCAACGAAGCCCCGGGTCAGCCGGGCAGAAAGGGAAGGATGCCGTGAGCAACGACGAGGCGTTCGAGAAGTTCAGGGAGTGCGCCGTCGAGGTCCTCCAGGTCCCCTCTGACAAGGTGACCCGCGATGCGAGATTCGCCGAAGACCTCGACGCCGACAGCCTCGACCTCGTGGAACTGGTGATGGCGCTCGAGGAGTCCTTCGACGTGTCGGTGAACGAGTCCGAGCTCGAGGGGATCGAGACGGTCGGGCAGGCGTTCGACCTGATCACCGCCAAGACCTGATGTT
Source organism: uncultured Acidimicrobiales bacterium (assembly GCA_963741055.1). Taxonomy (GTDB): domain Bacteria; phylum Actinomycetota; class Acidimicrobiia; order Acidimicrobiales; family RAAP-2; genus Bog-756. The sequence continues at coordinate 121,709 of CAVUGU010000009.1, forward strand.
CCTGGGCATCGGCCCAGACGGACCGGTCCGGGGGCGGCGCGTCGCCATTACCGGCATCGGCACCGTGTCGTGCTGCGGGGTCGGCGCCGACGCGCTCTGGGCCGGCCTCAACGGTCCCCCGCCGGTCGGTGAGCGGCGGGTTCCCGACTTCGATCCCGAGGTGTGGTTCACCGCCAAAGAGGCGCGCCAGGTCGACCGGTTCACCCAGTTCGCCGTCGCCGCCACCACCGAGGCGCTCGAGGACGCCGGCGAGCTGGCTGCCGATCCCGGGAGATCCGGGGTGGTGATGGGAACCGGGGTCGGCGGGCTCGAGTCCCTCGAGTCCCAGATCCTCCTCTTCGGGGAGAAGGGCGCACGCCGGGTGTCGCCGCGACTCGTCCCGATGATGATGTCCAACGCAGGTGCGGCAGCCGTCTCGATCCGGCTCGGCTGGCACGGACCCTCCGAGACCGTCACCACCGCGTGCGCGGCCGGGGCCCACAGCATCGCCGCCGCCGCGCGTCTCGTGGCCTCGGGGCGCTGCGACGTTGCCATCGGCGGAGCCGCCGAGGCCGGCATGACCAACGTCGGAATTGCTGCCTTCACCAACATGACCGCACTGTCGACCTCGGGAGAATCGCGTCCCTTCGACATCCGTCGCGACGGGTTCGTCATCACCGAAGGAGCCGGCGCACTGGTGCTCGAGGCCTGGGACCACGCCGTCGCGCGCGGCGCGCGGATCCACGGCGAGCTGTGCGGCTCCGCGAGCACCGCGGACGCCCATCACATCACCGCGCCGATTCCGGGCGGATCGGGTGCCGCCGAGTGCATGACGCTCGCGATGGAGGATGCCGGCGTCGCCGCGGACCAGATCGGCCACATCAACGCGCACGGGACCTCCACCCCCTTGAACGATCTGGCAGAGGCCGACGCGATCACCAAGGTGTTCGGCAACCTCGCGCCGCCGGTGACGTCGACCAAGGGCATCACCGGCCACGGACTCGGCGCGAGCGGCGCCATCGAAGCCGTCGCGGTGGTACTCAGCATCCAGCACGGGCTGATCCCCCCGACCGCGGGGTACGAGCAGCCCGACCCGGAGATCTCCCTCGATGTCGTGGCCGGTGCGGCTCGGTCATGGGAGCCCGCCCCGGTGCTCTCCAACTCCTTCGGCTTCGGCGGCCACAACGGCTGTCTGGTGATCGGGCCGGCCTGACAGTCATCGGCTGCACGCGCTCACTGGCGCGTCCGCGGCCGGCGCCCACCCCCCTACCGTTGAAGCCGATGGCTGACCGATCGACCCGAGACGCCCGGTCCCCGGTGCGCTCCGGCCCGCGTCGCTCCGGTTCCGAACCGAGTGGCGAGCCGCGGGCGAGCGACTCCGACCTCGCGATCGGCGCGTTCTCCGCGCACGGCCCGTGGACCGTCGATCCGGCGCACGATGAGCTGGCGCTTCCCGCTCGACACGGGGGGTGAGATCGACGCGCTCCGCCGTCGGGCTGCTGCGCTCGCCCACCGGTTGGTCCGGCCCGAGCACGTGCCCTCGGTGAGCAGGGTCCTCGCGGTCGGGTGGCGCCTCGGGTGGGCGCTGCTCGCCTGGGGGATCCGCGACCGCGGCACCGCTGCAGTCGCGAGCCGGTCTTTCGCGGCGGCTGCGGCCGGCCTTCGAGCGACTCGGTCCGACCTACATCAAGCTCGGCCAGATCATCTCCTCGGGCGAAGGCATCTTCCCCGAGGAGCTCGTCGACGAGTTCCGCCTGCTCCGCGACCGGGTCCCGCCCGAGCCGTTCTCGACGGTCCGCCGCACCATCGAGGAGGAACTCGGTCGTCCCCTCGCGGAGGTCTTCGTCTCCTTCGACCGCACTCCCGTTGCCTCCGCATCGATCGCCCAGGTGCACGCGGCGACCCTCCGGTCGGGAGAACGGGTGGTGGTCAAGGTCCAACGGCGCACCGTGGCCTCCCTCGTCCGTCTCGACATCGCGGCCATGTCGTGGATCGCGCCGATGCTGGTCGGCCGCATCCCGGTCACCGCTCTCACCAACCCACCTGCGCTGGTCGAGCTCTTCGCCGAGACGATCGTCGAGGAGCTCGACTTCCGTCTCGAAGCGCAGAACATGCTCGACATCGCCGCGGTCTTCGCAGTGGAGGGCCAACGCTCGGTCGTCGTCCCGCGACCTCATCCCGAGCTGGTGACCAAGCGGGTGCTGGTCATGGAACATCTGCGCGGCTACGCATGGGGCGACGCGGCCGCGATGCGTTCGGCCGGTATCGACACCGCGGCGGTCCTGCGGTGCACGCTGATCGCCTTCCTCGAGGGCACTCTCCTCTACGGCGTCTTCCACGGCGACCTCCACAGCGGGAACCTCCTCGTGCAGGACGACGGTACGGTCGCGCTGCTCGACTTCGGGATCACCGGCCGACTCGACGAGCGCAAGCGCCTGGCCTTCCTGCGGCTCGAGATGGGGGCGACCACCAACGACGTGGCGATCCAGGTCGAGGCCTTGCGCGATCTCGGCGCACTACCGGCCGACGCCGACGTCGCGGCGGTGATCCGCGACCTCGGGCTCGACCGGCCACCGGTCGACCCGACCACCATGACCGCGGACGAGATGGTCGCCGAACTCCGCGAGGTCACCAAGGCCCTGCTCGGTTACGGTGCACGGCTGCCGAAGGAGCTGATGCTCTTCGTGAAGAACATCCTGTTCCTCAACGGGGCGATGGCCACCATGGCACCCGACGTCGACATCCTGGGCGAGGTCGTCGCCATTGCCACCTACTTCACCGAGCGCCACGGCGAGCAGATCGCCCGTGACGTCGGTAGCGACGCGCTGACCACCCCGATCGACCTCGACGGGTATCGGGCGGCGCTCGGCTTCACCGACGAGGTCGAGAGCATCACCTTCAACGACCTCCAGGAACGGCGCGAGCTGATCCGGCGCCGGCTCCAACAGGGGGCGAAGCAGCAACGTCGTCACTCGCTCCGTTCGCTCCCCCGCGCGCTCTATCGAACCGTCCGGGGCCAACCGGCTGGGCGCGGCTGAGCGAGGTCAGCCGGCGTCGAGCGCGTGCCGGAGCGACCCGACGAAGTTCGCCGCTCCGTCCGGCCCCTCGCCCTCGAGCAGGCGGCGCACCAGGGCCGAGCCGACCACCACTCCGTCCGCGACCTCGCAGATCTCGAGCGGCCTGGGCAGGTGTCGAGACTCCGATGCCGACACAGACCGGAAGGTCGGTGGCCGCGCGGGCCCGAGCCGCCACCTCTCGGGCGGACGCCGCGAGCTCCGACCGCTCACCGGTCACCCCCATCCGCCCGACCGCGTAGACGAAGCCGCGCGATCGTGCGCAGATCGCCTCGACCCGGTCCTCTGGCGTCGAGGGCGCGACCAGCAGCACGGTGGCCACCCCGGCGCGATCGGCGGCACCGGCCCACTCCCCGATCTCCTCGAGCGGGAGATCGGGAATGATCGCGCCCGAGACCCCCGACTCGACCATCTGGCCGGCGATACGAGCGTGCCCGGCCCGGAAGACGAGGTTGTAGTAGGTCATCGCCACGACGGGGATCCCGACGTCGATCCGGCTCAGGTCGGCGAGCACCCCTTCGGGCGTGGTTCCACGCTCGAGCGCGCGGAAGGACGCCTCTTGGATGGTCGGTCCGTCGATCATCGGGTCGGAGAAGGGGATGCCCACTTCGATCGCGTCGGCGCCCGAGCCGGCCACCGCCTCGAGGGTGAGGAGCCACTGGTCGTCGAGGCCACCGGTCACGTACGGCACCAGCAACTTGTGCCCGGCATCCCGCCGGGCGCGGAGAACCGATTCGAGGAGGCCGGGTGCTGCCTCGCCCACTGCGGTCACGATTCGGCGCGCAGGATGTCGCGCACCTCGGCGACGTCTTTGTCCCCGCGTCCGGAGAGATTGACCAACACGGTCGAGCCCGGTCGCAGCTCTCCGCTCGCGACTGCGGCGATCACCCAGGCGAGCGCGTGGGCGGACTCGAGTGCGGGGAGGAGCCCCTCGGTCCGAGCGAGACGCTGGAACGCCTCGAGGACCTCCATGTCCCCGGCGGACTCGTAGCGGGCGCGCCCGATCTCGTCGAGGTGCGCGTGCTCGGGTCCGATTCCCGGGTAGTCGAGCCCGGCCGAGATCGAGGTCGCCTCGAGGATCTGCCCGGCTTCGTCCTGGATCAGCGCGCTGCGCATCCCGTGGAGGACGCCGGTGATGCCGTTGGTGAGCGCCGCACCCCCGGCCGCCTCGACCGCCACTAACTCGGTGGTGCCGGCATCGACGAAACCGGCGAAGATCCCCGCAGCGTTCGAGCCGCCACCCGCACACGCCACCACCACGTCGGGGTCCGCGCCCCCGAGAAGTTCGCGGCATTGCACGCGGGCCTCGTCGCCGATCACACGCTGGAATTCGCGGACCATCCACGGGTACGGATGGGGTCCCACCACCGAGCCGACGCAGTAGTGGGTGTCCCCGACGGTCGCGACCCACTCCCGCAAGGCTTCGTTGATCGCGTCCTTCAGGGTGCGGCTGCCGGTCGAGACGTGGCGCACCTCGGCGCCGAGCAGCTCCATCCGGAAGACGTTGAGCTCCTGGCGTTTGACGTCCACCTCTCCCATGTAGACGAGGCACTCCATCCCGAACAGGGCCGCCGCGGTGGCGGTGGCCACTCCGTGCTGGCCGGCGCCGGTCTCGGCGATCAGCCGGGTCTTGCCCATCCGCTTGGCGAGCAGACCCTGCCCGACCACGTTGTTGAGCTTGTGCGACCCGGTGTGCGTGAGGTCCTCGCGCTTGAGCAGCAGGCGGATGCCGAGCTCTTCGGAGAGCCGTCCGCACTCGGTGACCGGCGTGGGGCGCCCGCCGTACTGGCGGAGAAGGGTGTCGAGCTCCTCGTGGAAGGCGCGGTCGGACCACGCGTCCTTGAAGGCCGCCTCCAGCTCGAAGCAGGCAGGAACCAGCGACTCGGGGACGAACCGCCCGCCGAAACCGCCGAAGCGACCGTCCTCACCCGGTTCGCCCATTGTCGGAGCCGAGGCTGGCGCCCCTCGGGCGTCGGCGCGGGGGTTCACTGCTCCTGCCAGTCGAAGACCTCCGGCGTCTCCGCCGCGTCTTGGTCCCCGTCACCCTTGCCGGCCCGCTCGGTGCGTCCCTCACCGATTCCGAGTCGGGCGTCCGCAGCACGCGCCGCGGTGACGAAGTCGCGAAGCTTGCCCGGGTCCTTGATGCCGGGTGCAGCCTCCACCCCGCTGCAGACGTCCACACCGAACGGATGGAGGTGTGCGATGGCCGCGCCGACGTTGGCCGGGTCGAGACCGCCCGAGACGATCAGGCGAGAGGGGTCGACCACCCCTTCGGCGAGACGCCAGTCGAACGGCTCACCCGAGCCAGGGCTCGCACCGTCGACCAGCAAGGTGCGAGCCCCATACTCCGCGAAGCGTTCGATGTTCCGGTGACCGGCGGGAAAGGCCTTGATGGTCCAGGCGACCCGCTCGTTCACCCAGCGAGTGTCCTCCGCGCTCTCCACGCCGTGCAGCTGGACGCCGCGTAGGCCGATCTGGTTGGCGATCTCCACCACCCGTCGAGGAGACTCGTCCCGGAAGACGCCGACAGTGATCGTCTCGTGAGGCAACCGCTTGACGATGTCGGCGACTGCGCCAGGGGCCATCTGTCGCGGCGACGGTGCGAAGACGAAGCCGACCGCATCGGCTCCCATGCCGACCGCAAGGAGCGCGTCGGCCTCGGAGGTGAGGCCGCAGATCTTGACGAACACGCGGTCCTCGTCGTTGCTGACGGAGCCGCTCACCGAACCGCTCCAAGCAACTCGGCAACGGCACCGCTCCGGTCGCCCGAGCGGACCAGGGTCTCCCCCACCAGCACCGCCCGGTAACCCGCACCGGCCAGTGCCGCCACGTCGGCCGCGTCGCGGATGCCCGATTCCGCGACCGACACCACTCCCGCAGGGATCGCGCCTCCCAGACGAAGGGCGCGCTCGTGGTCGACCTCGAAGGTCTGAAGGTCACGCTGGTTGACGCCCACCAGCTCGGCTCCTGCTGCAAGCGAGCGGGCAAGCTCCCGTCGTCGTGCACCTCGACCAGGGCTGCCAAGGAACAGAGCGCGGCCGCCTCGAGGAACCTGCCGAGCTCGGCATCGGAGAGCGCCGCGGCGATGAGAAGGACCGCGTCGGCACCCATCCGCCGAGCGTCGTAGACGTCGAGGACGCTGACGGTGAAATCCTTCCGCAGCACCGGAAGCGAGCAGGCCGCCCGGGCCGTCCTCAAGTCGTCGGGCGAACCCCCGAAGAACTCCCGGTCGGTGAGTACCGACAGGCACGCCGCCCCTCCACGCTCGTAGGCGGCGGCCACCTCCGCCGGATCGAGCCCGGGGTCGAGATCACCCTTCGACGGCGAGCGGCGCTTGATCTCCGAGATCACCGCGACCGGTTCGCTCGATCCACGGATCGCCTCGACGAACGGGCGGACCGGAGGCGCCGCGAGTGCCTCTTCGAGCACATCCTCTTCGTCGCGGGTGTCGGCGGCAACCGCGGCCCGGTGTGCCTCGATGATGGTGTCGAGATAGGCCGCCATGGCATCAAGAGACTACCGGTGGCTTCGTGCGTGCCGGTGACCCGGTGGCGACGCGGGCTCATACTTTCCTAACGGTGTCAGCCGGTTCCCTCTCTGCGGTGGCAGGCTGGATCTTGTGGGACCTGCCGAGCAGACCCTGGTGGTGATCGAGGACGATCACCACATCGCGGACCTCGTCGCCATGTACCTCCGCCGCGACGGTTTCCGCGTGCTCCAGGCCGCCGACGGCGAGTCGGGCCTCGAGCTCATTGCCCGTGAACACCCCGAACTGGTGATCGTCGACATCGGCCTTCCCGGCGCGCTCGACGGCCTCGACGTCTGTCGGAAGCTCCGTTCCCGCTCCGAGCGGACCGGCTCGCCTCCGGCGGGTCGAAGTCCCGATCCTCGTTCTCAGTGCCCGGGACGACGAGGTCGATCGGGTGCTCGGCCTCGAGCTCGGGGCGGACGACTACGTCACCAAACCCTTCTCTCCCCGCGAGCTGGTCGCCCGCGTCCACGCGATCCTTCGTCGAGCGACCTCGGGCGGCCCGGTGCTCCCTCCGGTGACCTCGTTCGGTCCCATCGAGGTCGACACCGGACGACGAGAGGCCCGGCGTGACGGCGAGGTGGTCCCCCTCGCCACCCGCGAGTTCGATCTCCTCGCCTACCTCGCCGACAATCGCGGGCTCGCGCTCTCCCGCCGCCAGCTCCTGAACGGCGTCTGGGGTGACGGCTGGTTCGGTGACGAGCGAACCGTCGACGTGCACGTGCGCCAGCTCCGCAAGAAGCTCGGGGACGAGCTGCCGCTCGCGACCGTCTGGGGAGTCGGGTATCGGCTCGGATGAGACGACGCCTCACCCTCGCCATGGTGCTCCTCGTGGCGCTCACCCTGCTCGCGACCGGAGTCGTGAGCTTCTACTTCATCCAGCGGGCGGCGATCTCGACCGCTCAGCAGGAGCTGGCGGGACAAGGTCAGGCCTTCTCGAAGACGCTCTCCGAGGGCACCGCGGTCACCAAGGTCGGGGTCCGACGCGAGCTCGCGGTGATGCGCCAGGCCGGCGACTTCGCGGCCGTCGACGTGGTCGCTCTTACTCCCGAAGGCACACTGACCGGGACCATCCCCGCAGGGGTCACCGCCGCCGATCTGGACGTCGCCGCGCTGCAAGAGGGCCACCAGGTGAGCGGGCGCTCGGGCACCCATCTCATCTACACCGCGGTGCCCACGCCGATCCCTTCCATCACCCGGTACACGCCGGTGCTGGTCATCTCACGCACCGTCGACGAGCCGGCCAGTGGCATCCGTTACTTCGCGCTGGTCGCCCTGATCGCGCTGCTCGTTGCCGCGGTCGTGGCCGCGGCGCTGGCTCGTCGCTTCACCAAGCCCCTCGTCGCCGCGGTGGCGACCACCCGCCGGATCGCCGGGGGCGACCTCGACGCGACCGTCGAGCACACCCGCGGTGAGGATCCCGAGTTCGCCGAGCTCGCCGGTTCGATCAACACCATGGGCGCGACGCTCCAGCGCGCCCGCGAACAGGAACGGCAGTTCCTCCTGTCCGTCTCGCACGAGTTGCGTACGCCGCTGACCTCGATCCGCGGCTATGCCGACGCGATCGTCGACGGGGCGACCGACCAACCCGCGGACGCAGCCGGCGTCATCAGCTCGGAGGCACGGCGCCTCGAGCGCCTGGTGCAGGACCTCCTCGACCTCGCCCGCCTCGACGCCGACCGCTTCTCCCTCGACTTGGCTCCGGTCGACGCCACAACCGCCGTCCACCAGGTGGTCGACGGATTCCGGCACTCGGCCGCGGAGCTCGGCATCGACCTGGTGGTGGCCCCCGGCTCCGAGGCCGCCCTCTGGGTGCGGGCCGACGCGGACCGCCTGGTGCAGGTGCTCGCCAACCTGGTCGAGAACGCCTCCTCCTTTGCCCAACGCCAAGTGGTCGTCGGTTCGGCGGCTGTGGAGGGGGTGCCGACTCGTCTGGGTGGTCGATGACGGGCCGGGGATCCCCTCCGAACAGCTCGAGCGCGTCTTCGAACGCCATTTCGTCTCGGATCGGGTGAGCGGTCGACGGAAGGGTTCGGGTCTCGGACTCGCCATCGTGTCCGAGCTGGTCGCCGCTATGGGTGGCACCGTCGAAGCGCAGTCCCCGATTGTCGATGGCAGAGGGACCCGGATCGTCGTCCGGATGCACGCAGCGGCGACCCCGGCGGCAGGTGTGGATCCCGCGCCGTCGCTGCAGGTCACAGGGACCCGGCCCACTCCCTGAGCCGCCAAGATGGGGCGGAGCGATCGCTTCGCCATCCGCCGCCAGACGTCTGTGCCTGACTTGCGGGGCGTCCTTTCTGCCCCGACATCCGGAGAGTCCCCTGGCGGAGGGTGTCTCTCCGGGTGGTGATGTATATCGATGTATATATACATCACCACCCCGGACACACATTCCCTAGAGAGTCAGGGCGCGCTCTCGCCCTGGACCCGCGAATCGGTCGAGATCATCAGGGCCGGCACCAGCCTCCGCCGGGTGGCCAATGGCCGCCCGACCCCGGCTCACTAGAGTCTCCGAGCGTCGTGGAGCAAGCGCGCACAGCTCGGGTGGTCCTGGTGACGGGGGCCTCCGCCGGAATCGGCCAGGCCTGCGCGACTCGTCTGCACGACTCTGGCTGGACGGTCTTCGGAGCGAGCCGGCGCGGGACGGCCGAGGGCGGGTGGACATCGATCGTGATGGACGTCGACCGTGACGATTCGGTGCGAAAGGGAATCGAAGAGATCCTCGGACGGACCGGCCGCATCGACGCCGTGGTGGCCGCCGCCGGTTGGGGGCTCGCCGGCGCGGTCGAGCAGACCTCGATCGAGGACGCCCACGAGCAGCTCGAGACCAACTTCTGGGGTGCGGTCCGGGTCGTCGCCGGCGCCTTGCCGGTCATGCGTGCGGAAGGCGCCGGAAGGGTGGTCCTCATCAGCTCGATCGGCGGGATCGTCGCACTCCCCTTCCAGGCCTTCTACAGCGCGAGCAAGTTCGCCATGGAGGGCTACGGGGAGGCTCTCGCCCACGAGGTGGCGCCCTTCGGCATCCAGGTCACCCTGGTCGAGCCCGGCAACGTCCGCACCGACTTCACCGCCAACCGCCGCGATGCCGTCGCACCCGAAGGCGACGATCCCTACCGCCAAGCAGCCACTCGGGCGGTCACCAAGATGGCCGAGGACGAAGCAAAGGGCGTCTCGCCCGAAGCGGTCGCGGCGGTCGTACAACGGGTGCTCGATGCGCGCCGTCCGCCCCGACGGGCTTCGGTCGGGAAGATGGGCGAGCGGGTCGGGATCCTCGCCAAGCGACTGATGCCGTACCGCGCCTTCGAGCAGGCGGCAAAAGGCAGCCTCGGGGTCTGACCGTGACCAACCTGTTCGGACCCCTCGGACCGGCCGACGAACGGCTCGACCACCAGATCGCCGACACCTTCGCGACCGTCGGGGCGAGCGACCCTTCCTGGACGGAGAAGATCTGCGCCATGGCGGCCCGCCGCGACGGGACGCTCCAACTGGCTTTCGGGATGGGGAAGTACACCAACCGCAACGTCCTCGACGCCTACGCGGGGATCTCCCGCGGGGTCGAGCAGGTCACCGTGCGAGGGAGTCGCCGGCTCTTCCCCGAACCCGATCTCGCTGCAGTCGGACCGATCCGCTACGAGGTGCTCGAGCCGATGCGTCGGGTGCGCTTCGCGCTCGAGGAGAACGAGTGCCAGCCGATCGCCTTCGACTGGGTGTTCGAAGCGGCCGTGCCGCCGGACATGGAGGACCGCACCCTCCAGCGCGCTCCGCTCGGCTACCGGGTCAGCGCCGACCTGGTCCGCTATCACCAGATGGGGGTCGCGTCCGGCTGGGTCACCATCGACGGCGAGCGCCACGACCTCGAGGCCGATGAGTGGGTCTCGACACGCGACCACTCGTGGGGTGTCCGCTACGACGTCGGGATCCCGCCGAGCGACGTAGATCCCTTCGATCCGCGGAACGACATGGACTTCTCGATGATCTGGTCCCCCATCCTGATGACCGATCCGGACGGCACCCGATGGGGTCTCTTCCTTCACGCGATCGACGCGAAGGGCTTCGGTCGCGAGTTCCGCACGGTGATGGGAGCGATCGAACACGCCGACGGACGGGTCCAGCGGATGAGCGACATCCGGCCCGAGCTCGCCTACGACCCATCGAACCGGCGTCTCCGTGGCGGCGAGGTTCGGGCCACCCTCGAGGACGGCTCGCACCGTCGGTTCCGGCTCGAGGTGCCGACCGCGACCGGCTTCCATCTCGGAGCAGGCCTCTACTTCGGCTGGCAGGGCCACCACCACGGCGAGTGGCGCGGGGAGCTGCACGTGGACGGTGAGCGGATCGAGGACTGCAGCGACCCGTCCGTCGCCCGCGAGCTCCACCAGCTCCGCGACACGGTGGTGCGGGTGTACGACCTCGACACCGGCGCCGAGGGCTTCGGCAACTGCCAGCCGATGATCACCGGCGACCATCCCGAGCTCGGCCTCGGTCGCGACTCCTCGTTCTGGTGAGCGCGGTGAGCGCGGCGAGCGCGGCGAGCACGCCGCCCCGCGCAGGCGCTCAGAGGGAGAGCTTCTCCCAGTAGCTGCCGTCCAGCATCCGCTCGAGCGTCGAGCGGTGCATGATCAGGTCGTCGATCTGTTCGGGCTCTTCGGCCTCCCCGAAGAGGATCGAGCGCTCGGTGACCCGGCGCATGATCACCCCGTGGCGGATCGCCGCGTAGGCCAGGAACCAGGTCAGGTCACCCGCCGAACGCCCGGACTCCTTGGCGTAGGACGCGCGCACGTCGGAGGGGCGGAACATGTCCGGCAATCCGGGTGCGCCGAGGTCGGTCGCGAGATCCTGGAAGAATAGGTGGAGGTAGCACATCCACCCGAGGTCGACCTCGGGTGGCGCGACGCCCGCCATCTCCCAGTCGAGCACCGCCACGACCTGGTTGTCGCGGAACATCATGTTGCCGATCCGCCCGTCTCCCCACGAGAGCGCGTCGGGGAGCGTCTCGGTGGGGAAATGCTCCTCGAGCCACGCGAAGCACTCCGCGAGGAGGGGGGAGGGACGGTCCTCCACCACCCACTCGTGGTAGTCGCGCCAGTGCCGAAGCGAGCGCTCGAGCGCGCTCTCCCCTGCGACCGGGTGCTCGAGGAAGGAGAGGTCGAACTGCGCCGGGGTGAGGTCGTGGATGCCGGCCATCGCGCGCACCGCCGACTCTTGGATGGCGTGACGGTCGGCCTCGCTCTTTTCGAAGAACCAGTTTTCACCGAAGGTGTAGGGCAAGACGTCGGGGGGAACCTGCCCCTCCACCCGCTCCATGACGAAGAACGGTCCCCCGAGAACCGCCGGGTCGGCCTCGTACCAGAGCGGTTCGGGGACCGGCACCGCGGTGTGGTCGCGGACCAGCCGCATCACCTGGAACTGCATCCCGAGGTCGTAGGTGGTGAAGACCGGGTGCGCCGATGCCGGGGGTTCGATCCGCGCCACCAGGTGGCGTTCGACCGGCTCGCTCCCCTCGTGCCACCCAGCGCCGAACAACAGGGTCTCCGACGACATCCCGTTGCTCTGGGGACTGCTCACCCCGCTGATGACCGGGCCGGACCCGGCGGGCAGCACGCCTCCCAGCCAACGTTCGAGCTGTGCGGCGAGCTCGGCGGGATCGCGGGTCGAGGTGGTGACCCGTTCGGGTTCGACCGGTCCGCCCTCGGCGTCGTTCCCGTTGGTCGACGGCGTCTCGGCTTCCATCTCCCCCCATTTTCTCCGGCTCGTTGCCGGTCCCGAGGACGGCCCAGTATTCCACCGGCCCGGCCGGGCTTCGGCTTACTCGACGAGCGGCAGCGGCCTGGCTTCGGCGGCCGACCGGCGGGACCCGCCTTCGGTCTCCCAGGTGACTTCGACCGCCGAGGGCGGTTCCACCCGGCGGTGCAGCAAGGTGAGCGCGACCGCCGATTCGAACCCCGGCGACCAGGCGACCGAGGTCAGCAGGCCCGACTCGGGTCCGCTCTCGGCGACCACCGAGGCGCCGGTGGGCGGCAGGTCTTCGGGCGTCGCGCCGGCGATCTCCACTCCCACGAGGCGGCGTGCGACCTTGGTGCCGCGTGCGTCGAGGCGGGCGACCAGCTCCTGGCCGGTGAAGCACCCCTTGGTGAACGACACGGTCCGCTCGACGAGGCCGACCTCCGCGGCGATGGTCCCCTCGGTGATCTCGCGACCGGCAACCGGCACACCGGCCTCGATGCGGACCGCGTCCCATGCCTCGTCACCGCACTCGACCGCCTCCTCGTCCACCCAGGACGCGAGCGAGGCGACCTCCGTGGGTCCGAGCAGGTCGACCCCGCTCCAACCGGGCCAGCTCACCGGAAGGACCAACGTGGCTCCCTCCCTCACCACCTTCTCCGCGGCCCGGCCTCGCACGGCGATACACGACCACTCGACCGGCTCGATGGTGACGTCGACCCGGAGCTTGAACCGCTCGAGTCGGGCGACGATCGCCGGGCCGGTCCCCGCGTCGGCGTCGAGGAGGTACTCACCGGGTGCCTGCCGGCTGACCCGGAGGTACGCGTCGATCTTTCCCTGGGGGTTGAGCAGCAGCGCCTCGGCGCTCTCCCCGTCCTCGAGTGCGCTGACGTCCTGACTGCACTGTCCCTGCAGGTACAACAAGGCGTCGGGTCCGCGCACCGACACGACGTCGCGAGGAAGGCGGTACGCGCCGGCGCCGTCGCGCAGCGCCGCGTACTGCTCGGCGAGCGACACACCGATCGCCGCTCACGACGGCGACGCCGCCCGGGCCATGGCGACCGCGGCCAGGATCGCGGCGGCCTTGTTCGCGCACTCCTCGTTCTCGGTCGCGGGATCGCTGTCCGCGACGATGCCCGCGCCGGCCTGTACCGAGGCGCTGCCGTCCGGGCTCACCGTCATGGTCCGGATCGCGATGGCGGTGTCGAGGTTGCCCGAGAAGTCGAGATAGCCGACGACCCCGCCGTAGACGCCGCGCTTGGTCACCTCGAGGTCGTCGATGATCTCCATCGCCCGTACCTTCGGCGCGCCCGAGAGGGTCCCCGCCGGAAGCGTCGCCCGGAGCACGTCGATCGGCCCCTTTCCTTCGGCGAGCCGCCCGGAGACCTGCGACGTCAGGTGCATGATGTGGCTGTAACGCTCGACCACCATGCGCTCCTCGACCACCTCGGTGCCGAAGCGCACCACCCGCCCGACGTCGTTGCGGGCGAGGTCGACCAGCATCACGTGCTCGGCCAGCTCCTTCGGGTCCTCGGCGAGCTCTCCCTCGAGTCGCAAGTCCTCGGCGTCGGTCTTCCCACGCGGCCGCGATCCGGCGATGGGGCGCGAGGTGACCGTTCCCTCGCGCAGCCGTACCATCGGCTCGGGTGAGGCGCCGACGACGGTCACCTGCGGGAACCGGAGGAAGTAGAGGTAGGGGCTCGGGTTGACCAGCCGCAGGACCCGGTAGACGTCGAAGGGGTCCGCGCAGAGCGACGGCAGGTCGTAGCGCTGGGAGAGCACCACCTGGAAGACGTCGCCCGCGGTGATGTGCTCCTTCCCCGCACGCACCGCGTCCTCGAAGAGTGCGTCGTCCATCGTCCGCTTCACGTCGGTCGGGAGACCAGCCGGGAGCGGCAGGAGGCGCGGACGCTCCTCGGCCGGCCGGAAGCAGTCGGCGGTGAGCTCGTCGAGCCTCGCCTCGGCGCGTCGGTAGGCGTCGTCCAGCTCTTCTCCGCCCCAGTCCTTCCGGATCACCACGTTGTCGATCAGCACCACCCGCTGGCGCCAGTGATCGAAGGCCGCGAGCTGTCCGATGACCGCCATCAGCGCATCGGGATGACCGAGGTCGTCGCGAGGTGGGTGCGGAAGGCGCTCGACCTCGCGCACGACGTCGTAGCCGAGGTAACCGACCAGGCCCGCATGGAGCGGCGGGAGGTCCGGGAGGTCGGGCGAGTCGAAAGTGCCGAGGATCGCCTCGAGCGCAGCCAGCATCCCCCCGTCGCCGGTGACCCGGCGGCCGGTGAGCTCGTCGAGGTCGATCGGACCCTCGACCGACACCTCGGAGCCACGCGCCGACACGGTGGCGAGCGGGTTCCGGCCGACGAAGGAGTAGCGGCCCCAGCGCTCGCCGCCCTCCACCGACTCGAGCAGGAATCCCGGCGCATCGCTCGCTCCCACGATCTGGAGGAACGCCCCGACCGGGGTGAGGGTGTCGGCGACCAGCTCGCGCCAGACCGGCACCACCCGATGCGACGACGCGCGTGCGCGGAAGGCCTCGAGCCCCGGGCCGGCGGTCGAACCGGCCACGGTCGCGGTCATTGCTCGGACGGCGAGTCGCCGAACGCGCGGAAGAAGCAGCTCCGGTTGCCGGTGTGACAGGCGCCCGCACCCGTCTGGTCGACCGTCAACAGCACGACGTCGCCGTCACAGTCGTAGTGCACGGTCCGCACGTACTGCCGGTCGCCGGAGGTCTCCCCCTTGCACCACAGCTCCTGGCGACTGCGGCTCCAGAACCACGAGCGGCCGGTTTCGAGGGTGCGGCGCAGCGACTCCTCGTTCATCCAGGCGAACATCAGGACCGTCCGGTCGGTCGCGTCCTGGACGATCGCGCCCACCAGACCGTCGCGGTTGAACGCGATCCGTCCGATCTCCTCGTCGCTGAAGGGGATCGGGGACGCGATCGGGCCCCCGCTGGGGTTGTCGGTCGAGGTGGAGGTGCTCACGAGGTGCGTCCGTGTCAGAGGTAGAGGCCGGTGCCGCCGTCGATCCTGGTCGTGGCCACCGCGTGGATGTCGCGCTCGCGCAGGATGACGTACTCCTCCCCCTGGACCTCCACCTCGAAGCGGTCCTCGGGGTTGAACAGGACGGTGTCGCCCACCTTCACCGAGCGCACGTGGGGCCCGACTGCGACTGCCTCGGCCCAGCTCAGCCGTCGCGAGACCTGCGCGGTGGCCGGGATGAGGATGCCGGCGCGGGAGCGACGCTCGCCTTCTGACTGCCCGACGAGGACGAGGACGCGGTCGGCCAGCACGGTGATCGGCACCTTGCCGTCACCGTTGCGTGTCACCGGATTCTCGCTGGCCGGCACCGTTTCCGACGTCGTCGAGGCCACCAACGCAGGCTACCGCTCAGACCGGTCGGACCGGGACACCGGCAGACCGGAGGTGCGCCTTCGCCTCGGCGACGGTGAACTCGCCGAGATGGAAGATCGACGCGGCGAGCACCGCGTCCGCCGCGCCCTGCTGCGCGCCCTCGACCAGGTGGTCGAGGGTTCCCACCCCGCCCGACGCGATCACCGGCACCGGACAACGGTCCGCGACGGCCCGGGTCAGTTCGAGGTCGAACCCCTCACGGGTGCCGTCCCGGTCCATCGAGGTCAAGCAGCAGCTCCCCCGCGCCGATCGCAGCGACCCGCTCACACCAGGCCAGGGCGTCCACCCCGGTCGGTCGTCGCCCTCCGTGGGTGAAGACCTCCCACTGGGGCGCGGCGCCCGGAGAAGCAGGCACCCGACGCGCGTCGACGGCGACGACCACGCACTGGCTCCCGAACTCGTCCGCGATCTCGGCGACCAGATCGGGACGGTCGATGGCCGCGGTGTTCACCCCGACCTTGTCCGCGCCCGCTCGCAACAACTGGCGCGCGTCCTCGACCGACCGCACGCCGCCCCCGACGGTGAAAGGGATGAAGACGACCTCGGCGGTGCGCGACGCCACCTCGACCATGGTCCGCCGATCGTCGGAGGACGCGGTGATGTCGAGGAAGACGACCTCGTCCGCGCCTTCGACGTCGTAGCGGGTGGCGAGCTCGACCGGGTCGCCTGCATCGACCAGGTCCTTGAACCGCACTCCCTTGACCACCCGCCCCGCGTCGACGTCGAGGCAGGGGATCACCCGGACCGTGCGCACGCGGCCACCCCCTCCTCGACGGTCATCCGCCCCTCGACCAGAGCCCTCCCGGTGATCACCCCACTCACCCGGCGAGGCGGACCGTCCTCGCTCGCCACCACGAGGGACCGAGCGTCTCGATGTCGTGCACCGAGGAGACGCCGCCCGACGCGATGACCGGCATCGTCGTCACTCCCAACACTTCGGCTACCCCGTCGACGTCGGGCCCCGAGAGCATCCCGTCGCGCTCGATGGCGGTGAGCACGACCGCGGCGAGTCCGGCGTCGGCGAGCTCGGCGAGCACCTCGACAACCGCTCGACCGCTGGCCTGCTCCCAGCCGCGCACCGCGAGCTCGGGTCGTCCGCTCGCTCCGGGGCGGTAGTCGAGCCCGATGGCGACTCGCCCGGGGAAGGACTTCGCGACCTCGCGAGCGAGTCCGGCCGACTCGACGGCCGCGGTCCCGAGCACCACCCGCTCCACCCCGCCGTCGAGCAACGCATCGGCGTCCTCGAGGCTCCGGACCCCGCCCCCCGACTGGACCGGCACCGATACCGCCCGGGCGATGCCGATCACCAGGTCGCGGTTGACCGGCCGGCCCGAACGCGCCGCGTCGAGGTCCACCACGTGCAGCCACGGCGCGCCGGCCGCGACGAAGGCCTCGGCGAGCTCGAGCGGATCCCCGTAGCCGCGTTGGCGATCGAAGTCGCCCTGCGCGAGCCGGACCGCGGTGCCCTCGCGGATGTCGATCGCCGGGTAGAGGTCCATCAGGCCCCGACGGTGTCGACCGCCCGCACGAAGTTGGAGAGCACCGAGAGCCCGATCCGCCCGGACTTCTCGGGGTGGAACTGGGTGCCCGCGACCCGGCCGCGCTCTGCGGTGGCGGTGACCGTCGCCCCGTACTCACAGGTGGACGAAGTGTCCGCGGTCAGCTCGGGCGCGTAGGAGTGCACGAAGTAGACCCATGCCGGGTCTGGCAAACCAGAGAGCAGCGCCGATCCGGTTCCGTCGACGCGGTCGAGAATGTTCCACTGCATCTGCGGGTGCTTGACTCCGTCGGGCAACCGGCGGACGACGCCGGACAGCACACCGAGCCCGGGGTCGGCGGGATCTTCGTCGGAGCCTTCGAAGAGCATCTGGAAGCCGATGCAGATCCCGAGGAACGGGACTCCCTCGCGGATCGCGAAGTGCGCGGCCGCGTCGAGACCACTCCGCCGGAGCGCACGCGCGCACGGACCGAACGCGCCGACGCCGGGGAGAACCAGACCGTCGGCGAGCACCGCGCGGTCGGGATCGTCGACGAGCGCCGCATCGGCCCCGAGGAACTGCAGAGCCTTCTCGGCCGAGCGCAGGTTCCCGATTCCGTAGTCGAGGACCGCGATCACGGGTGCCGGCCGAAGCGGAGGCCGCTCACAACGTCCCCTTCGTCGAGGGGACCGAGCGCCCCTCGATCCGCACCGCGTCTCGCAGCGCCCGGGCCACCCCCTTGAACGAAGCCTCAAGTATATGGTGAGTGTTCTTGCCCGATATCAACCTCAAGTGGAGGGTGAGACTTGAGGAAGTGGAGAAGGCCCGCCAGAACTCCTCCGCGAGCTGCGGGTCGAAGGGCGGCGAGCCGAGGGGAACCACCTCGGGTGCGAAGTCGATCCCGTAGGCCAAAAAGGGCCGGCCCGAGAGATCGAGGGCCACCTCGACGAGCGCCTCGTCGAGTGGGAGGGCGATCGATGCGAACCGGCGAATGCCGGCCTTGTCCCCGAGGGCAACGGCCAGGGCCTCCCCCAGCGTGATCCCCACGTCCTCGACCGTGTGGTGCGCGTCGACCTCGAGGTCGCCTCGCGCGTCGACTCGGAGATCGAATCCTCCGTGCTTGCCGAGCTGGCCGAGCATGTGGTCGAAGAAGGGCAGACCGGTCGCGACGTCGGTCGCGCCGGAGCCGTCGACGCAGAGGTCGACTTCGATCGAGGTCTCCTTGGTCGCGCGCCGTTTGGACGCGGATCGGGCAGGTGTCGGGTCGGTGCTCATCACAGGCTTTCGCGCAGTGCCGCCAGGAAGCGGACGTTCTCCTCGGGAAGGCCGACCGTCACCCGGAGGCACCCCTCGAGGCCCGGCCAGCTCGAACAGTCTCGCACGAGCACCGATTCGGCGAGGAGGTCGGACCAGACCTCCTTCGCCTCTTTGCGCAACGGCCGGAACAGGATGAAGTTCGCGTCCGACGGCCAGGCCTGCACCGGCAGGTCGGCGAGTCCAGCAGTGAGGCGCCCTCGCTCTTCGATCAACAGCGCGATCCGAGCCTCCATCTCGTCGACGAACTCGAGCGCCAGCCGCCCGGCCAGCTGGGTGACCGCGTCGAGGTGGTAGGGCAGGACGACCGACTCACACGCCTGGACCACCTCGGGGGACCCGATCAGATACCCGAGCCGGCCGGCCGCCATCGACCAGGTCTTCGAGAAGGTCCGGACCACCACGGTTCGCTCGCTCCCCTCCCTCCCGTCCTGGACCAGCTCGAGCGCGGACCAGGGCGCGAACTGGCCGTAGGCCTCGTCGACGACCAGCAGGCCCGGGGCGAGACGCTGGACCACCTCGAGGTCGCTCCGGGGCTCCGCGCGGCCGGTCGGGTTGTTCGGGGAGCAGAGGAAGGTCACCACCGGTGACGCGGTCGTGAGCACCCGGCGTACCTCGTCGAGGTCGAGCTCGAACGACTCGCCGCGGTTGCCGATCGCGACCTCGGTCGCGGTGATCCGCGCGATGTGACGGTGGAGGGTGTAAGTCGGTTCGAAGAGCGCCGCGCTCCGTCCCGGACCGCCGTAGGCGAGGAGCAGGGACTGGATCACCTCGTTCGAACCGTTGGCGCAGAAGATCCGCTCGGGCTCGACTCCGTGGCTGGTGGCCAGCGCCGCGCGGAGCTCGGTCGCCTCGCGGTCCGGGTAGCGGTTGAAAGGGATCTCGGCGATGCCGGCCTGCAGAGCCTCGTACCAGCCCTTCGGAGGGGGCAGCGGCGACTCGTTGGTGTTGAGCCGCACGTCGACCTCCACCTGTGGCGAGTGGTAGCCGGTGAGCGCGGCGAGGTCGGGACGGACCGCGGGCAGGCCGCGCTCGCTCGCCTCCTGCTCTATCGGGGCCATCGCACGCGGACCGACTGGGCGTGAGCGGGCAGTCCCTCGGTGTCGGCGAGGGTCACCACGTGGGGACCGAGGGTCTCGAGCGCCTTCTCGTCGACCGAGACCGCGTGGATGTGACGGAGGAAGTCGTCGACCCGGAGTGCGCTGGCGAAGCGTGCGCTCCGGTTGGTCGGCAGCACGTGGTTCGGGCCCGCCAGGTAGTCGCCGAAGCTTGCCGGCGAGAGAGTGCCGAGAAAGACCGCGCCCGCACTCTCGATCGATCCGAGGAGCGCTTCGGCGTCGTCGACCAGGAGCTCCAGGTGCTCGGGCGCGACCGCGTTGGCGACGGCGCACGCCTCGACCGGACCGTCGACCAGTGCCACGATCCCGCCGTCGGCGAGCGTCGCCTCCAGGTCCTCGCGCCGCGAGGATTCCGCCACCAGGCGGGTCACCTCGGCGCTCACCGCGGCCGCCACCTCCTCCGACCAGGTCACCAGCCAGGCCAGCCCATCGGGTCCGTGCTCGGCCTGCACCACCAGGTCGACCGCGGCCAGCTCGGCCGGCGTCTCCGGACCGGCGATCACCACCACCTCGGAGGGACCTGCGATCCCCGAGGGCACCCCGACCACGTCGGCCACCTGGCGCTCGGCCTCGGCGACGTAGCGGTTGCCCGGACCGACGATCACGTCGACCGCTGCGATCGACTCGGTGCCGTAGGCCATGGCCGCGACGGCCTGGGCGCCACCGACCCGGTAGACCTCGTCGACCCCGGCGATCCGGGCGGCCGCCAGTGTCGCGTCGTCGACCCGGCCGTCGGAGGCCGGGGGGGTGCAGAGCACGACCTCTCCGACGCCGGCGACCCGAGCGGGAGTCGCGCACATCAACACCGTCGAGGGGTAGCGCGCCCGTCCCCCCGGCGCATAGCACCCGGCGCGAGCGACCGGCCGGGTGAGGTGCCGCACCGTGACCCCTCCTGTCGCGAACTCCTCCACCTCGGGGGCGGCCTCGTGCGCGTGGTAGGCACGGATCCGATCGTGCGCGACCTCGAGGGCGTCTCGTAACGGCGACGGGACCCGGGCGAGCGCGCGATCGAGGTCGGCATCGGGCACCCGGAGATCGTCGACCTCGATCCCGTCGAGTGAGGCGGTCAGCCGTCGGAGCGCGGCGTCACCGCCGCTCCGCACCTCTTCGATGATGGCCGCGACCTCTCGCGTCGGACGCCCGGGCCCGCTCCCCGGGCCCGGCAGCGCGGCGCGCAGCGCGGCAGCATCGCCGCCAAGGCCGCGAAGGTCCAGGTGACGGAGGGTCATAGCCCGTCGATGCTACTGGACGACCACGCAGCGTCCTCCGGGCGGTCTGCACCGAGCACCGCTCTCGCCGAGAAAGGCCGTGCCGCGACATGTCATGATCGGCTGGATGTCCGCAGCCGAACTCTCCTCACTCGCCACCGCACTCGACGAACTGACCCGTCGGGTGACCGAGCATGCCGATGCCGCGCAGGCGAGCAAGGACGAGGAGACCGCTCGTGAGCTGTTCGCGATCGAGCGCGCACTGAACGGCGCGAACCGACGGCTCTCACGGTTGGCGACCGCCTTGAGTCGGCGGTGACCGCAGCTCGCCGGAGGTGATACCGCAACCCGATGAGCGGGACCCGACGCGGCAAAGGCACCCCGAAAGGTGCCTTTGCGCGAGCGGCTCGGGCGGCGGATCCCGATAACCGCTCAGCGGAACCAGTTGGCGGGAACCGGTTCCGAGCGTTCAAGACCACCATGTTTCCCTCTGTGATGCCAGTCACTTTTCGGTTCCCGCAACGGCTCTGCCCAGACGATGGGGCCCGACCCCGAAGGGTCGCCCGGAATCCCCAGGTAGTTGCCCCTGTCGCGCCAGAGCTCACGCCTGTGCGGCCAGGAGGGCGAGCCCCGTCGGGCAGAAGTCCGAGAGCACGCAGGTGGAGCACCGGGGGTTGCGGGCCTTGCAGGTCGCCCGCCCGTGCAGGATCACCCGAATGCTGAAGGCTCCCCGCTCCGGCGGGGGGATCATCCCGTTGAGATCGGACTCGACTCGCACCGGATCGGTCTCCTCGGTGAGCTCGAGCCGCCGAGAGACACGCAGTACGTGGGTGTCGACCGGCAGACCCGGAAGGCCGAAAGCCTGACTCCGCACGACATTGGCGGTCTTGCGACCGACGCCGGGAAGCGTCACCAGATCCTCCATCCGCGACGGCACCTCACCGCCGAAGCGACTCACCACACCTTGGGCCATCCCGATGAGGTTCCGGGTCTTGCTCCGGAAGAACCCGGTCGGGCGGATCAGCTCTTCCAGCTCGGCGGGAGAGGCGGCAGCGAGCGACTCGACCTCCGGGTAGCGCGCGAACAGTGCAGGGGTGGTGAGGTTCACCCGTTCGTCGGTGCACTGGGCCGAGAGGATGGTTGCCACGAGCAACTGGTAGGCGTCGTGGTGGTGCAGCGGGGCCAGTTGCTCGGCGGTGCCGGGGAAGACCGTTGCAAGACGCTCGTCCGTGAGGCGGGCCCTCCCCTTGGGTGACCGCGGTCGGGCCATGGCGGGAGACTATCGATAAGTTCTCTGTGATGAAGGATGTCACCGCCGTCGCGCTCTCGTCGCTCGACCCGGACGCGATACACGAGATCGAAGCGTTGGTCCGGCGCGTCTCGCAAGCGACGGGACACCCCGCGCTCGGTGAACCGAAACGGTCCGAGCTGGCGCACCTCGGCGGCGCCGACGGCGACGGTGCCGGCTGGCACTCCTGCGGGCAGCACGGGACTGTTGGTACACGACACCGACCCCGCTCACCGAGGTCTAATCGGCTACGCGCAGGTCGGTCACGGGCGTCGGCCAGGAGACTTCGTCACCGAATTGCTGCTCGATGACGGCGTCGACGGGAAGGTCGCGGACGCCCTCCTCGAAGCGGCCATTGCCACCGCGACCGACGAAGGACGTCGTGAGGCGACCTTGCGCTGGTGGGTCTCCAAGGCCACTCACGCCGACGACCAGCGCGCGCGCTCTCATGGCTTCACCCTCGAACGGGACCTGGTCCAGATGCGCTGCGCGCTGCCGCTCGCATCTCGAGACGGCGACGAGCAGATCCTTCCGACCCGACCGTTCCGGACCGGAGTCGACGAGGAGGCATGGCTCTTTGCCAACAACCGCGAGTTCGCCGGTCATCCCGAGCAGGGACAGTGGGATCTTCCGACCTTGCTCGAACGCGAGCACGAGCCCTGGTTCGACGCCGACGGCTTCCGCGTCCTCGAGGTGGACGGGCGGATCGCAGGGTCCTGTTGGACCAAGATCCACCGCGACGCGGACCCGCCGCTCGGCGAGATCTACGTCATCGGGGTCGATCCCGACTTCCAAGGCCGTGGGTTCGGACGCGGGCTCACCCTCGCCGGACTGGATTGGCTGAGCGGCAAGGGCCTGACCGTCGGCATGTTGTACGTCGACGGAGCGAATGCCGCGGCGAGAGCCCTTTACGGCACGATCGGTTTTCGCGACGATCACGTCGACCGTGCGTACGTCGGTCGCTTCGGGCCGTCTCGTGACACCGGGCGAGACGGCTGAGAGTTCCGGACGGGCGTGAGCAAGGCGTGCCGGCGGGAGGGTCAGAAGGTGAATTCCACGCGAACCCCCGTCGGGCGGACCGATAGGGTCGGGGCAACGATGGGCGCCGGCGACGAACTCGAAGTGGTCGACCGCAAGGTGACCCAGCTCTTCGCCCTCGTCTCGCAGGCGCTCGCCCAGGCCACCCATGCGCTGCTGCACGGCGAGACCGAGCTGGGCCGCCAGGTCGTCGAGGGAGACCAAGTGGTCGACGACCTCACCTCCGACGTCGAGCTCCTCGTCTGGCAGCAGATCGACCGAGCGGAGGGCGCAGTGCCGCTCCGGCAGCTGATCGGGCTCCTCCTGATCCTGCCCGAACTCGAGCGCAGCGCCGATCTGGCCGAGCACGTCGCCCAGCGAGCGGTCGACAACCTCGGCTCGGAGATGAGCCCGGTGAGCCGCGGGATCGTGCAGAGGATGACCGAGATCGCACTCGACATGTGGCGAACCGCGGCCGACGCGTACGGCGATCGAGAGAGCCGATCGGAAGCACTCGCCGAGGACGACGTCGAGATGGACCTCCTTCGCGACCGCCTTCTCCGCGAGATCGCGACAGAGGAGGTGTCGGCGTCGGTCGCCTCCCAGGTCACCCTGCTCGCGCGTTTCTACGAACGCCTCGGCGACCACGCGGTGAACCTGGCCCGGCGGATCGAACTGCTCGACGCGCCGCGCTGAGCTCCGCGACGCGCGCTACCCGGTCCCGATCAGGTGACCGACCCCGTAGGTCACCGCGGCGGCGACGCTCAAGATGAGCAACTGTCGGGAGGCGGAGAAGAGCCACGACCGACCGGTGAAGACCGAAAGGGCCGCGCCCACAGCGAACGCCCCGAGCGCGCCGAGGACGATCGTCCAGACGGTCGCCGTGTTCCCCGAAGTCAGCAACCAGGGGAGCAGCGGGACGAAGGCACCCACCGCGAAGGTCACGAAGGACGCCGAGGCGGCCTCGACGGGTTTGCCGGTCGCGGCGGGATCGATGCCGAGCTCCTCGCGGGCGTGGGTCTCGAGGGCGAGGTCGGGGTCGCGCATCATCCGAGCGGACAGCTCCTCGGCGAGATCGGTCTCGAGGCCCCGGCTCTCGTAGATCGCGGCGAGCTCCTTGCCGCTCGACCTCGGGGTCGTGACGGATGGCCTGGCGCTCGACGTCGAGCTCGCGGAGCATGAGCTCGGACTGGGCACGCATCGAGACGTACTCCCCCGCCGCCATCGAGAACGATCCGGCGATCAGACCGGCCACGCCGGCGAGGCGGACCGCGCCGGCCGACGCGTGGGCCCCGGCCATGCCGAGGATGAGGGCGACGTTCGAGACGAGACCGTCGCTGATCCCGAAGACCGCGGCGCGCGCGCCGCCCCCGGTCAGGTTGCGATGATGGTGGCCGGCGTCCACGCAGGCCAGCGTACCGAGCGGCCCCTCGCGAAAGGGCGTTCCGCCTCGCTGGTCGGGCTCCTGGGTGCTCCCGTAGTGTCTCTGGGATGGCAACCACCGTGCAGGGCATCCAGAGCTTCCACGACCTCGTCGGGACCCACCTCGGTTACAGCGAGTGGCTCCGCATCGACCAGGAGCGGATCAACCTCTTCGCCGACGCCACCGACGACCACCAGTGGATCCACGTCGACCCCGAAAGGGCGAAGAGCGGGCCGTTCGGATCGGCCATCGCGCACGGCTATCTGACCCTGTCGCTCGTGCCCGCGCTCTTGAAGAGCGTCCTCCTCGTCGAAGGGATGTCGATGGGGATCAACTACGGCTGCAACAAGGTCCGGTTCCCCTCACCGGTGCCGGTCGGGAGCAACCTGCGTCTCGGCGCGGCCGTGGCCGAGGTGGAGGACGTGTCCGGTGGGGTCCAGGTCGTCCTCGAGGTGACCCTCGAGACCGAGGGATCCTCGAAGCCGAGCTGCGTCGCGTCGGTGGTGTACCGCTACTTCAGCTGAGGTCCCTTCTCGGGGCTCGCTCACCGACGCCGGGGCCCGGCGGGGCCCGCGGGCGAGCTCGGCAGGCGAGAGCGCTCGAACCATGCGAGCAATCACTCCTAGAGTGGTGGCGTGGAGATGCGGGTCGAGCAGCTGTCGCAGAAGGCGGGCGTCTCGGTCGACACCATCCGCTACTACCAGAGCAAGGGCCTCCTCGACCCTCCCCGCCGCGAAGGGCGGGTGGCCTGGTACGACAGCACCCACCTCGACCGGCTGGGTCGGGTGCGCGCCCTCCAGCAGCAGGGCTTCTCGCTCGCCGCCATCGCCCGGCTGGTGAGCGGCGAGCTCGACGCCGCCGACGAGGCGCTCCTCGGCGAGCTCTCCGGCGACACCGAGCCCGAGTCGTTCACCCTCGAGCAACTGGCCGTCCGGACAGGGGTTCCCCTCGCCCTGCTCAAGGCCGTCGAGGCCGAGGGGCTGCTCATCCCACGCCGGATCGGTGGGCACGAGCGCTACACCGAGGACGACGTCGAGGCGTGCCGGGCAGGGCTGATGCTGCTCGAGTGGGGCATCCCGCTCTCGGTCCTCCTCGAAGAGGCCCGCAGTCACCGCCAGGCGACCGACTCGTTGGCCCGGGTGGCCGTCGAGCTCTTCTCCGAGTACGTCCGCGCCCCGCTCCGCGAGGGAGAAGAGGGGGACGTGACCACCTTGCTCGAGGCCTACTCGGCGCTCCTTCCCGCGGTCACCACCCTGGTCGGGTACCACTTCACCCGGACCTTGCTGAAGGCGGCGCTCGAGCACGTCGAACGGACCGGCGACGACGAGGAGCGCCGGGCCGTCGCCAACCGGGTCGGACCGGCGGAGCTCGGAGGGGTCGCGGTCGACCTCCCGGACCGATGAGCCGAGTGATCTCCGGACTCCCGACCGGACACGAGAAGACCGCGCAGGTGCGGTCGATGTTCGACGCGATCGCGCCCCGCTACGACTTGGTCAACCGGGTGATGACCTTCGGTCTCGACCTCCGGTGGCGACGGCAGGCGGTCCACGCGCTCGCAGTCCCCGAGGGCTCGGTGATCCTCGACCTCGCCTGTGGGACCGGCGACTTCCTCGTCATCCTGCGATCGGCCGGCTATCGCGCGTTCGGCATCGACCTCTCGTGGGGGATGCTGCGCGCCGGCCGCTCGGATGCCCCGCTCGTCCAGGGCGACGGCGAACAGCTGCCGGTGGCCTGCGGGTCGGTCGACGCGGTCACCTGCGGGTACGCACTGCGCAACGTGGCCGAGCTCCCCGCGCTCTTCGCCGAGATGGCCCGAGTGGTACGGCCCGGAGGACGGATCAGCCTGCTCGAGGTCGCCGAACCCGAGGGAGGTGTGCTCCGGGCGGGACACCGCGTGTGGTTCCGGCGAGCGGTGCCCGCGATCGGCGGCCTCTTGTCGGACCGGGCCGCCTATCGGTACCTGCCCGAGTCGACCGCCTACCTCCCGCCGACTTCGGAGCTCCGGACCCTGTTGATCGATGCGGGCTTCTCGGCGGTCAACCGGCACGCGCTGAGCGGAGGGCTCAGCCAGCTGCTCACCGCGACCCGATCGGGGCGGCGGTGACCGCGGGCGCCGAGTCGCCGGGCGTCTCCGATCTGGTCGGCGTGCGCATCGGGCTCGAACCGGACGCGGCGATCGATCCCTTCTCCCTCGCGGGCGACGACGGGCGCCTCCTCCGCTCGAACCGGCTCACCCTGGTCGGGCTCGGACGTGCGGCGACCCTCTCCCTTCCCGAGGGTCTCGAGGACCGCGCGCCGCTCGACCGGGTGGTCCGCCAGCTGGCGTCGATCGAGTGCGACGACGCGGCTCAGCGGGCGGTCACGACGCCTTGCCCGCGCCGGTCCTGGCGTTCGGCGCGCTGCCCTTCGACCGCGGGGCCGCGGCGACATTCGTCGTCCCCGAGCTCACCGTCGGCTGGAGCGAAGACGGTCGGGTCTGGTGCACGGTCCTCGCGGCAAACCGTGGCGACCTTCCGTCCTCGCCGCGCGAGCTCACCGAGCGGCTCGCGGCGCGGCTCGCGGAGACCGAGGCGACCCGACCCGGACCGGAGGCGAGTCGGCACGCAGATCGAGACCCTCGTGCCACGCACCAACGACGACGACTTCGAACGGGCGGTGGCCGAGGCGATCGCCGCCATCGACGCCGGCGAGCTCACCAAGGTGGTCCTCGCCCGGCAGGTCGACGTCGCGATGACCGAGCCGGTCGAGGTGCCGGCGCTGCTTCGTCGCTGGAGCGGGCTCGAGCCCGCGTGCACGGTCTTCTCGGCGCCGGTCGACGACGGCCAGTTCGTCGGGGCCAGCCCCGAGCTGCTGGTCGAGCGCTCCGGGGAACCGGGTCCGGAGCCGGCCGCTCGCCGGCACCACCGGATCCCGCCCGGGCGACGCCCCGGACCTCCGGTCTGCGGCGTTGTTCGACTCGGAGAAGGACGTCGCCGAGCACCGGCTGGTCGTCGAGGCGATCGCCGGCGCGCTCGGTCCCCTCAGCCGCGACCTCGACGCCCCCCCGCACCCCGAGCTGGTCCGGCTGCGGTCGATGACCCACCTCGGCACGCAGATCGACGGCACCCTCGACCCGAGAGCCGACGGCTCGGTGCCACACGTCCTCGAGCTGCTCCGGGTGCTCCACCCGACCCCCGCGGTCGGCGGGGTGCCTTCTAACGGTGGCACGGGCGATGATCGAGCGCCTCGAGCCGCGCGGACGTGGCCCCTACGCGGGTCCGGTCGGCTTCGTCGACGCGGCAGGCGACGGCCGGTTCGTGGTCGGGATCCGCTCGATGACCGTTCGGGGCCGCGACGCGCAGCTCGCAGCCGGAGTGGGGATCGTCGAGGGCTCCGAGCCGCGCTCCGAGCGGGCCGAGGCCGACCTCAAGCTACGTGCGGTGCTCGACGCCCTCGCACCGGATGCCGACCTCGATACCGACTTCCGGGCCGACGCCGACCGCGAGGAGGAGCCGGCGCCGGCCGGCCACTCGTGAGAAGGTGACCGCGGTGGCCAAGCTGGTGTACTCGGCGATCACGTCGGTCGACGGCTACATCGCGGACACGCCGGCAAGTTCGACTGGGCGATGCCGGACGAAGAGGTGCACACCTTCGTCAACGATCTCGAGCGGGGCGTCGGCACCTATCTGTACGGGCGCCGGATGTACGAGACCATGCGCTACTGGGAGGCCATCGACCCGGTCGGTGAGCGCGATCCCGTCGCCCGTGACTTCGCGGCGATCTGGCAGGGTGCCGACAAGGTCGTGTACTCGAAGACGCTCGACGCGGCCTCGAGTGCCAGGACGCGGGTCGAGCGAGCCTTCGACCCGGAGGCGGTGCTCCGGATGAAGGAGACCGCAGGAGGTGATCTCTCGGTCGGGGGTGCGGACCTCGCGGGGCAGGCCTTGGTCGCCGGGGTGGTCGACGAGATGCACCTGTTCGTCACCCCGGTCGCGGTGGGAGGCGGCACACCGGCGCTCCCCGAACACCTCCGCTCCGACCTCGACCTGCTGGGCGTGGACCGCTTCGCGAGCGGGGTCGCCCACCTCCACTACCGGGTCGCCAGCGGACCGATCTAGGCGTCGGGAGGGCTGCCGGGCGAACGAGGAGCCTCGCCCGGCGAATCGGGGCCTCGGCGCGAGGACGAGACGCTGGCCGGGGCGAGCTCCTCCTCTCTCCCGTTGTGCTCGGTCGTCACGCTGTCCCTCCCCGACCCCGCGCTCGGCGGAGATCCGGCGCTGCGACGCATCGGTGGTCGCGGAGACGGACGGTGTCGCGACGCCGTAACGAGGCAGGACGACCTCGAAGGTCGCACCGTGACCCTCCTCGGTCTCGATCGACACCGAGCCGTCGAAGGAACGCGCGAGTCGCTCGACGATGTAGAGCCCGAGTCCCGAGCCCCCACTGCGCTGACCGGCGTCGCCGCGGTAGAAGCGGTCGAAGGCGTGGTCGGCCTCCTCGGCGCTCATCCCCGGACCGTGGTCACGCACCCGCAGCAGGACCCGGTCGCCTCGGACCGCGACCTGCACCTCCACCGGGGTGCCCGCCGGCGTGTGGGCGAGCGCGTTGCGCAAAAGGTTGTGGACCATCTGGGCGAGCCGGGCGTCGTCGCCGGCGACCGGCGCCTCTCGGGGGGCGTCGAGCTCGATCCGACGGGTTCGGTCGAGGGCGCGCGCGTCGCTCACCGCCTCCGCGGCGACTGCCGCCAGGTCGACCCGGTAGCGGGTCGGCTCGGGTCCTTCCCCTTCACGCGCGAGCACCGCGAGGTCGCCGAGCAGCGCCCCCATCCGGGCCGCCTCCTTCTCGATGCGCGAGAGGGCGCGGTCGCGCGAAGCGTCGTCGGCGAGTGCGTCCTTTCGGAGAAGTTCGGCGTACCCCTGGATCGAGGTCAGCGGAGTCCGCAACTCGTGCGAGGCGTCCGCAAGGAAGCTGCGGAGATGGTCCTCGGAGCGGGCCCGTTGGGCGAAGGCCGACTCGATCTGGGTGAGCATGCCGTTGAGCGCGCGCCCCAACCGGGCGACCTCGCTGTTGCCCTCGGTAGGGTGCACCCGTCGGGTGAGGTCGCCCGCCGCGATGGCGTCCGCCTCCGTGCTCATGTCCTCCAACGGACGCAGCCCGTAACGGATCAGCACGGTGATGAGGACCAAGAGGACGAGGAGCAGGCCGACCGAGAGGACGATCTCGATGGTACGCAGCGAGTTGAGCGTCGCGTTGACCGTGTCGAGACGGGTGGCGACCACCAGGGTCGCTCCCGGCAGCGACGTCGCCTCCATCCGGTAACGGGGTCCGTTCCGCCCTACCGAGCCGATGGTCTGGGCGGCCGAGTCGGGCTGATAGGGCTGATTGGCGATGGTGGTGCGGGTGACGTCGGGTGCGGGTCGCACCGGCAAGGGCACCGGCAGGCGCGGCGCGGGGTCCGCGGTCGAGCCCGAGATCGAGGGCTTCACCACCGCGACGTGGCCGTTCGGCTCGATGATCTCGACGTAGATGTCCGGACTGACCCGCGAACCGATCGTCTCGGGGGTGATCGTGAATCCACGGTGCTCCGCCCTGGTCACCAACGACGGAGACCTGGTCGCTCGCCGTGTCGAGCTGCGCGTCGACCCTTCCGAACATGTAGGTCGCGAGCGAGTGCAGGGTGAAGGCGTCGACGGCCGAGAGACCGAGGGCGACCAGCACGACCATGATCGCCACCAGGCGTCGTCGCAGGGTCATCGGCTGGGTTCCCGCAGGCAGTAGCCGACACCGCGGACGGTGTGGATGAGGTGGGGTTCGAAGCAGTCGATCTTCTTGCGGAGGTAGGAGACGTAGATCTCCACGATGTTCGAGTCCCCGACGAAGGAGTCCTCCCACACCTCTTCGAGGATCTGTGCCTTCGAGAGGACCTGGCGTGGATAGGTGATGAAGAATTCGAGCAGCCGGAACTCGGTGGCGGTGAGCTCGATGGGCTGGCCGGCTCGCCACACCTGGTGGGAGGCCAGGTCGACGACGAGGTCGGAGAAGCGGATCCGTTGGTCGCCCCAGAGGTCCTCGAGCACGGTCCGGCGGAGCACCGCCCGGATGCGGGCGACCAATTCGTCGATGCTGAAGGGCTTGGTCACATAGTCGTCACCGAGCGCGAGACCCGCCAGCTTGTCGGGGGCCGCGTCGCGGGCGGTGAGGAACATGACCGGGGTCCGGATGTCCTCCACGCGGAGACGCCTGCAGACCTCCAGGCCGTCGATGTCGGGGAGCATTACGTCGAGCACGATGAAGTCGTAGCCGCCGATGCGCGCCTTCTCGAGTGCCTGGGTGCCGCTCGCCGCCTCGTCGGTCGCGAATCCCTCGAACGCGAGCGCGGAAGTCACGACGTCGGTGATATAGGGCTCGTCGTCGACGACGAGAATACGGTTCGAGTTTGCGGTGGTCCCGGTCGTCACGTCCACGCGGGGTGGGTCCGCGCACGCTCTCCGCCGAACAGGCGCTGGAACCCCCACCAGGTCACGAGCCCGAGTGCCTCGATCACGATGGCGGTGGACATCTTCGAGTCTCCCTGCAGCCGATCGACGAACCGGATCGGCGTTTCTCTGATCGTCGCGCCGGCCCGCTTCGCCTGATAGGTCATCTCGATCTGGAACCCATACCCCTCCGCCCGGATCCGCTCGAGGTCGATCCGGCCGAGCAGCTCCGTCGAGTACGCGCGGAACCCGGCCGTCGAGTCTGCGACGCCGAGTCCGAGCAGTGCGTCCGCGTAGAGGTTGCCGCCCCGCGAGAGCAGTCGCCGTAGCAGGGTCCAGTCGGGGATGGAGCCGCCGGGAACGTAGCGCGAGCCGATCACCAGGTCGCACCCCTCCGACAACGGGTCGAGCAGTCCCGGGAGTGCCTCGGGTTCGTGGGAGAGGTCGGCATCCATCTCGACGCAGGCGTCGAAGCCGCGTTCGATGCCCCAGCCGAAGCCCATGCGATAGGCGCTCCCGAGCCCGGACTTCGCCTGGCGACGGAGCACCTCGATGCTCCCGAGCTCCTCGCCCACGGACTCGGCGATCTTGGCGGTCCCGTCAGGGCTCCCGTCGTCGACCACCAGGACGGTGGCTGTCGGAACTGCGTCCCGGATGCGCCGCAACACGTGCTCGATGTTCTCGGACTCGTTGTACGTCGGCAGCACGACCAGGACGTTCATTCACGCAGCATACGGGACAGGGCCCTGGTCGACCGGGTCAGCCCTGGTCTGCCGAGCCGTCGGGCGGGTCAGTTCCTCACCCGGTTCCCCCGTCGACCCGGGCGGGCTCGCCTCCGTGTCCGCCGACCCCCGAGGGCGATTCGCCGTTGTCCGGGGCGCGCGGTGGCAACTCGGGGGGCTCCCCCTCCCCGGCCGCGAGCGCCGGCTCCGGTTGCTCCGGCTGCGGCCGGGTCCGGTTCCAGATCTCGCGGAAGATGACCTGGATCGCACTCCCGACCGGGATGGCGACCAGGGCACCGGCGAGCGCGCCGAGCGACGACCCGAACACGCCGCCGAGGTTGGCGCCGACCAACACGGCGAGCAGCACCCACAACGGGTTCATTCGCACCGATCGGCTCATCACCACCGGATAGATGAAGTGGTTCTCGACCAGTTGGAAAGCCAAGAAGACAACCAGCGTGACGATGCCTGCGGTCGGCGAATGCAACAGCGCGAGCGCGACGCTCGGGACGGCCGCGATGAGGCCGCCGACGAGGGGGATCATCGCCACCAGCGCGACCCACACGCCGATGAGCAGAGCGAACGGCACGCCGAGGATGATCAGGGTGACGAAGATGACCACTCCGAACATGAGCGAGAGGGCGATGGTGCCGAGCACGTACGAGCTCACCTGGCGGGAGACCTCGTGGGCGACGTCCTCGACCTCTTTTCGTCGTTCGGGCTGCAGCGTCCCGAGCAGTCCCTTCCGGAGCCCGGGCGCCTCGAGCAGCATGAACAGTGAGAGGAAGGCGATGGTGGTGAGGGCGAGGATGGTCGAGAAGACCGCCTTGCCGAGATTGGTCCCGACGGTGAGCGCGGGCTTGCCGAGGTTGTGGGCGAAGGTCTTCAGCTTGGGCGCGTTCTTCTGCACCCACGACAGGAGACCGAGCCGCTTGAGCTCGTGCGCGAGCCAGCCATGGCCCTTCTCAACTTGGTCGACCATGGTGGGCAGCCGCTCGGCGACGTGGGTCAGCGAGTTGACCAGCGGGTACCCGAGGAGTCCGAGCAACCCGAAGAACACCGCGATCCCGCCGACGAACACCAGTCCGACCGCGCTGCCCCGGCGAAGTCCACGACGCTGCAGGAGCACCACCGACGGGTTGAGCACGGCGGAGATGAACGCGGCGATCAGGATCCACAGGATCACCTCGCGGAGGCGTCCGACCAGGCGGTAGCCCACCCAGGTCAGGATCACCACCGCATCGACCGCGAGAATGGTGCGCAACGGCACCCCGCGCGCCGATGCCGCGGCGAAGAACCGATCGCGCCGCGGTGCGTCGCTGTTCAGCGAGCCGTTCTCCTCGGCCGCCGTGTCCGCAGCCGCCCCTTCGCTCACATCGGGCTCCCCGGCAGCGTCGGCCACCTGTTCAGCATGTCAGGTTCGAGAGGCCGGGCGTGCCAACATAAGTCCGATGGCGGTAACCGAGGCGAGTGGGACGGCCACCCCGCCGGTGGTGGCATCGGGGGCCCTTCGTCCGCCGCGAGGTGCGACTGAGCGTGGGCACGCTCCTCGTGTTCCTCTTCGTGTTCTACGTCGCGCTGCCACTGGTCGCGAGCCACCGGGCCGAGTTCTCGGCGCTGGCGCACGTCAACGTCGCCACCCTGGTTCTCGGACTCCTTCTCGAGATCGCCGCGCTCGCCGCGTACACCCAGCTGACCCACGCGGTGCTCCCTGCCGGTGGTCCGCGCCGCTTCCGCCTGTTCCGGATCAACATGTCGTCGCTCGCGCTGAGTCACGTCTCTCCCGGTGGAACCGGCCCCGGCGCGGCCCTCTGGTACCGCCTGATCACCCAGTCGGGCGTGTCGGGATCGGACGCGGGCTTCGCGCTCGGCACCCAGGGCATCGGCTCGGCGGTGGTGCTCAACGTGATGTTCTGGTTCGCACTCGTCGCCTTTCTGGTCGCGCACGGGTTCCATGCTCCGGCAAGCCACCACGGCACCCAGTCTCAGTCGGCCTCGATCCTCGTCCTCGTCGCGGCGGCGCTCGGCGTGGTCCTGCTCGGTTTCTTCGGCGGTCTCTTCTATCTCCTTACCCGCGGTCAGCAGCGTGCCAGTCGGGTGATCCGGCGGGTCTCGGGACGGATCCGCTTCCTCGACGCGGATCGGACCACCGCGCTGGTCGAACGGCTGGCCGAGCGGTTCGCGGTCCTCCTCGACGATCGGGCACTCCTGCGTCGTGCCGTGGGTTGGGCGACCGCCAACTGGTTGCTCGACGCCGCATCGCTCTGGGTGTTCGTCGCCGCGTTCGGCCGGCCCATCTCACCGGTGGATCTCTTGACGGCCTACGGGCTCGCCAACATCCTTGCGGCCATCCCGATCACCCCTGGAGGACTCGGCGTCGTCGAGTTCGTGCTCGTCTCGATGATCACCGGGTTCGGTCCGACCGCCGGACAGGCTCTCTCGGCGGTGCTCGCTTACCGGGCGGTGAACTTCTGGCTGCCGATACCCCTCGGCGGCCTCGCCTATGCCTCGCTCGAGTTCGAACGCAAGGCGCCCTACCGACGCCTCGTCGAGCACCTCCGCGAACGTTCGGAGCGGCGCGGCTCCGCTGGCGGAGCCGTCGAGCGGACCGGCGACAGCACGCTCGACGGACGCGGCGCGCCGGTTCGCGCTGTTCAGTCGGTCTTCCAACGGCGCCGTCGCCACCATGGCAAGTCGGTCGAGGGTGATGGCGCCGGCGGTGCAGGGGGGTTCGTCGGAGGAGACACTGCGGAGGGCAGCACCGCCTCTCGGTGATGCCGTCTCGCTGCCAGGGCACGCGTTCGGAGGTGATCCTGGAGGCTGAAGCCGAGCCTGCCGTCGGGCGCAGCGATTCGGGTCCACCCCCCGTCCGCGCCGAGCACCCACGAGTTGGCCTCGTCGCGCAGCGCGTCGTCGAGGACACCGATCAGCCGACGCTGGATCGCCGGGTCCTCGACGGGCACCACCACCTCGACCCGCCGGTCG
The DNA here is from genome assembly GCA_963741055.1 of uncultured Acidimicrobiales bacterium. Classification (GTDB taxonomy): domain Bacteria; phylum Actinomycetota; class Acidimicrobiia; order Acidimicrobiales; family RAAP-2; genus Bog-756. The sequence goes on from CAVUGU010000009.1 coordinate 156,430, forward strand.
AGATTGCGCTCCATCAGGTCGGGTGATCCGAAGGACACTCGCAGCTCACGTCCGTGCTCGCCGCCGAAGCGGAAGATCCGCGAGTGCTCGAGGAACCTCCCGACGATCGAACGGACCCGGATGTTCTCCGAACGTCCCTCGACCCCCGGCCGCAGGCAGCAGAGCCCGCGCACCACGAGGTCGATCGCGACACCCGCACGCGAGGCCTCGTAGAGGGCGTCGATGATCTCCGGGTCGGTGAGCCCGTTGGTCTTGAGGACGATCCGCCCGGCAGGCCCGGCTTCGATCTCTTCGCGGATCGAAGTGATGAGCGCGGAGCGGGTCGAAAGCGGCGACACCATCAACCGGCGGAACCGTGGTGGCTCCCCGGAGCCGGTGAGAAGGTTGAACAGCTCCCCCACGTCGGCGCCCGACATCCGGGTCCGCGGTGAGCAGACCTACGTCCTCGTAGATCCGCGCGGTCGTGGCGTTGTAATTGCCGCTCCCGATGTGGCAGTAGCGGCGGATGCGGTCGCCCTCTCTCCGAACCACCAACGAGATCTTCGAGTGGGTCTTGAACCGCACGAATCCGTAGATGACCTGCACTCCCGCCTCTTCGAGCGCACGCGCCCGCTCGAGGTTGGTCTGCTCGTCGAAGCGCGCCTGGAGCTCGACCACCGCGGTCACCTGCTTGCCGGACTCCGAGGCCCGCACCAGCGAGTCCACCGTCGCACTGTCCTCGCCGGTGCGGTAGAGGGTCTGCTTGATGGCGAGCACGTCAGGGTCCTCGGCGGCGCGGGCGATGAACGCCTCGACCGAGGCCGCGAAGGACTCGTAGGGGTGGTGGACCAGCACGTCGCCTTCGCCGAGCACGGTGAAGATGTCCCGGTCGGTCGCGAGCTGCGGCGGGGTGAGCGGCGCCCAGGGCTCCGGCGCGAGGTCGAGTCGTGGAAGCTCGGTGAGGCACCGCAGGCCGCCGAGGTCGAGCGGGACGTCCAAGAGGAAGACGTTGTTCTCGGGCACGTCGACCTCGTCGATCAACATGGTCAGCAGGTCGGCCGGGACCGAGTCGGCGACCTCCAGGCGCACCGCCTGACCGAAACGGCGCCGGTGGAGCTCGAGCTCGATCGCGGCCGGGAGGTCCTGGGCCTCGTCCTCCTCGACCGAGAGGTCGGCGTTTCGGGTCACCCGGAACGCGTGGTGCTCGATGATCGCCATCGAGGGGAAGAGCGCCTCGAGGTGGGCGGCCATGACCTGCTCCAGGGGAACCAGGCGCCGCTCGTCGGGGAGGATCACGAAGCGCGGCAACAGGGGCGGGACCTTCACCCGCGCGATCCGCTGTTCGCCCCTCCGCGGGTCCTCGACCCGGACCACCAGATTGAGCGCGAGGTTGGAGATGTACGGGAACGGGTGGGCCTGGTCGACGGCCAGGGGGGTGAGGATCGGGAAGATCTGCTGGTGGAAGACCTCGGTCAGGTACGCGCGGTCGCGCTCCCCGAGTGTCTCGAAGTCGACGATCGCCAATCCGTGCGCGGCGAGTGCCGGTCGCACCTGCCCGGCGAAGATGGCACTCTCCCGTGCGACCAGCTCGGTGGTCCGATCGGCGATGGCGCTCAACTGCTCGGCCGGTCCCATCCCGTCCGGGGAGCGCAGCCGCAGCCCGGCCGCGACCTGGTCCTCGAGCCCGGCGACCCGCACCTGGAAGAACTCGTCGAGCCCTTCGGAGAAGATCGCGAGGAACTTGATCCGCTCGAACAGCGGGAGCCGCTCGTCGGACAGCGAGATCGAGGAGGCGCTCTCCGAAGTCGAGCCACGACAGCTCACGGTTGATGAAGCGGTCGGGCGAGGGCTGCCACGCGGCGGCCTCTTCCGGCACGTTCGGTTCGTCTCCCGGAACGTCCGTGGCTCTGGCGGCGTCGCCGCCGCGAGAGTCCAGCTCCTGCCAGGCCGACGAGACGCGTCCGGGGACCGCTGTCGTCCGCTCAGCGGGTCCCATTGCGAGGTCATGGTATCGCCGCGACCTCGGCTCGATCCCGCGTCGCGGCGCGGGCGCGGTGACCTGCGGGAGCCCGGTCACCCCGGAGTCAGAGAAGCCCTGGCAAGATGGTGTACCGGCATGACTTTCACCGACCGTGAACGGTTCGACGTGATCTGCGTCGGCGATACGGCGACCGATGTCTACGTCAACCTTTCGGCGGTCCAGGCCCACATCCGTTGGGGCGAGGGCGACCCCGAGCTCGTCCTGCCCTTCGGTGCGAAGGTGCCCTACGAGTCGACGGTGACCGTCGCGGCGGGAGGCAACGCGGCCAACGCGGCGGTCGCTTGTTCGCGGCTCGGGCTGCGGGTCGGGTTGGCCACGTACCTCGGGGCGGACCAGCTCGGGCGGGACCTGGTCGCGGCCCTCCACGACGAGGGGGTCTCCTCTTCGCTCGTTCGACTCGATCCCGACGCCCCGACCAACCGCCACTTCGTGCTGCGTCTCGGTCCCGAGCGGACCATCCTCGTCCGCCACGAGGCGTACGACTACAACTGGCCACACCTCCGCCCCGAAGAGGTGCCGGCCTGGCTCTACCTCTCCTCGGCCGGCCGGGACGCGCACGACTACGAGGAACAGATCGCCGACTGGCTGGAGCAGAACCCCTCGGTCGAGCTCGCGTTCCAGCCGGGGACCTTCCAGATCGCGGCCGGGGCCGCGCGCCTCGCGCGCCTCTACCGCCGCTCGTCGCTCGTCGTCTGCAACCGGGAGGAGGCGGCTCAGATCGCGGGGATCGAACGGACCGACCAGGTGGACTCGCTGCTCGACGGCCTGCTCGCGCTCGGGCCGCGTCAGGTGGTGGTGACCGACGGCCTCGCGGGCGCGAGCGCGGCCACTGCGACGAAGCGGTACGAGGTTCCCGTCTACCCCGACCCCGAGCCGCCGATCGACCGCACCGGTGCGGGCGACGCCTTCACCGCGACCCTGCTCGCCTACCTGGTCCGCGGGAGCACGCTCGACGGAGCACTGCTGCGCGCGCCGGTCAACGCGATGAACGTGGTGCACTCCATCGGCACCCAGGCCGGACTGCTCCACCCCGGCCAGCTCGCCACCTACCTCGGGGCGAGACCGCCCGAGTTCGGGGTCCGCACCCTCCACCCGGCCCACCCCGCACCCCCTGCCACCTGAGTGAATCGCCGCGCCGACGTGGCGCTTCGACTTCCCCGACCCCTCCCCCGGCACACGGGAAGGCGCCAGTAGGCTCCCGGCCGTGGTGGTCGCGCTCACCCGGACCCCGAGGCGGACCCTCCGCGGGGTCAAGGCTCGGCGACGCACTGAACTCGGCCTGCTGGTGGCCGCGTCGGTCATCGTGGTCGCGGCCTACTCGTTGATGATTCTCGGCAACACCGCGAAGGTCCCCGCGGACGTCGTGCCCCTGATGCTGGTCATGCTCGGCCTCGGCGCGGTCGCCCACCTGGCCAACCGTGTGTGGGCCCCGGACGCCATCGCAGTGGTCCTTCCGATCGTCTTCCTGCTGAACGGCCTCGGCTACGTGATGATCGTGCGCATCGACCTCGCCACCGGTCACTCCTACGCGCCGCTCCAGGCCGCCTGGACCGCGACCGGGGTGGCCGCCTACGCACTCACCCTCCTCGTCGTCCGGCGGTCACGTGACCTCGATCGCTACCGCTACCTGCTCCTCGCCGTCGCGGTGGTGCTGCTTCTCTTGCCGCTCGTCCCCCACTTCGGCGAGAGCCTCGGCGGCGCGAGGCTCTGGGTCCACATCGGTTCCTTCTCCTTCCAACCCGTCGAGCTGGCCAAGGTGGTCCTCTGCATCTTCTTCGCCTCCTACTTCGCCGAGAAGCGGGAGCTGTTGACCATCCCGACCGCCCGGGTCGGCAACCGGCTGGTGATCGACCCGAGGCCACTCGTCCCGATCGTGCTCGCCTGGGGATTCGCCATCGCGGTGATGAGCCTCGAGCACGACATCGGCTTCTCGGCGATGCTCTTCGCCCTGTTCATCGGACTCTTGTGGGTCGCGACCGGTCGCACCGGTTACCTGCTCTTCGGCGTGGTGCTCTTCGGTATCGGTGCGTACGTGGCGGGGCGTTACTTCTCGCAGGTCCACATCCGGGTCGAGGACTGGCTCGACCCCTGGAAGTACGCGACCAGCTCGGGCGCGCAGTTGGTGCAGTCGTGGTATGCGCTCGGCAGCGGCGGCATCGGCGGATCCGGGCTCGGGCTCGGTGCGGGGGCCTACCTCATCTCGATCCCCCAGAGTGACTTCATCTTCGCGATCATCGGCGAGGAGATGGGGCTCCTCGGTGCGACCATGATCGTCGTCGCGTTCTTGCTGCTGGTCGGAGCCGGCCTGCGCATCGCCCAGTCCGCACGCTCGGAGTTCGCCAAGCTCACCGCGGTGGGCCTGACCCTGATCATCGGGTTCCAGGCCTTCTTCATCATGGGCGGGGTACTGCGCTTGCTGCCGCTGACCGGCATCACCCTGCCGTTCGTCTCCTACGGCGGCTCCGCGCTCGTCGCCAACTACGTCCTCGTCGCCATCCTCATTCGCATCTCCGACGAGGGCACCGCGGCCGCGGACGAGGCCGAGCAGACCCAGTACGAGAAGGACGAGGAGCGCCGTCACCGCCTCATCCAGGGCGGCGGCTGATCGGTCAGCCGCGCTCTCCGGCTCGTCCTTCGGCGTCGCCGGGCGGAAGGACGTCGCCGGCCACCTCGAACAGTCGGTTGTCGACGAGGATCGGCACCGGAGTCCGGTGCAACAGCGCGAGCACCAAAGCGTCCGAGGGACGGCAGGAGAGGACCGAACGCTCGGTACGACCCCGCAGGTCGAGCTCCGCGAAGTAGACCGCACCCTCCCGGCCCACGATCCGGACCGCCACCACGTCGATGTCGAAGCGCTCGAGCACCACGGTCATCAGCTCGTGGGTGAGCGGGCGCGGCGTGGGGATCCGGCGGAGCGCGTGGGAGAGCACCACTGCGTCCTGCAGTCCGATCGAAAAGGACAGCTGCCGGCGGGGCGACTCGTTCTCACGGAGCAGAACCGTCGGATGCTGGTTCGGCAGGTCGACGGTGACCGAGCTGACCAGTGCGGTCCGGTACTCCGCCGCGCCCGTTGCCACCGCTGCGGTGGTTCCTACCGCCGCGGACCCGGCGTCCTCCCCGCCTTCCGGGTCCTCCCTCTTCGCCCCGGTCCCCGTTCGGGGTGGCATTCACCGCACGCTCCGCATGTGCACGCTCACCACGATGCCGACCGCCGCCATGAAGCCGATCATCGCCGAGCCCCCGTAGGAGAGGAACGGCAGCGGGATACCGGCGACCGGCATGATCCCCATGTTCATCCCCACGTTCTCGAACACCGAGAAGACGATCAGGGCGAAGATCCCCGAGCAGAGCAACCGGCCGAAGGTGTCCCTCGCCTGTTGCGCGGTGCGGAGCACCCGCCAGGCCACGATCCCGTAGAGGAAGAGCAAGGTGGCCGCCCCCACGAAGCCGAGCTGCTCACCGACCGCGGAGAAGATGAAGTCGGTCTGCTGCTCGGGAACGTAGGCGAGGTTGGTCTGGGCGCCGTGGAAGAGCCCCTGACCGAAGATGCCGCCGTGGGCGATGGCCTCCTTTGCCTGGGTCACGTTGTAGGTCACCGTCTGGCTCGAGCCGTTCGGGGCGATGAAGCTGGTGAGGCGCTGGATCTGGTAGTGCTTGAGCAGGCCGACGTCGAGAGCGAAGACCACGACGACCACCGCCCCGACCAGCAACAGCAGCAGGTATCGGCCGGGCATTCCGGCCGCGGCGAGCATCACGAACAGGATGATGGTCAAGACGATCGCGGTCCCGAGGTCGGGCTGCTTGATGACCAGCAGGATCGGGAGCGCGGCGAGCACCACCATCCGGATCAGGTCGCGGAAGTCGAGACCGTCGGGTCGCCTCGAGCAGTAGGTGGCGATCGCGATGATCAGCACCAGGGTCGCGAACTCCGAGGGCTGGAGCTGGAGCGGGCCGAGGGAGAACCAGCGCTGTGACCCCTGGGCGTGGCTTCCGATCGGTGAGAGCACTGCGAGCAACCCGAGCACGATGCCGACGTAGAGGATCGTCGAGATCTGCTCGAGTCTTCGGTAGTCGAAGAGCGCGGTGACCACCAGCACCACAAGCCCGATCACCAGGAAGGCCACCTGGCGCTTGAGGTAGTACCGGGGGTCCTCGCCGGCGAGCGCGAGCTTCGCCCGGGTCGCCGAGTAGATCATCACCGCGCCGGTGATCGCCAGGATCACGGTGGTGACGATCAGGATCGGATCGATCCGGAGAGAGATCTGCCGCGACCGGGTCGCAAGGTTGGCAGGGGCGTAGGTCGACACGTTGCTCCGGTGGCCAAGGCTATCCGCAGAGCGGAGGGCGACCCCGGCAGCTCAGGATGGTTCCGAAGCCCTCTTCGGCGATCCTTTGGGCGGTTCGACCGCCGCCCACATGGCCTCGACCGGCGCCGCTTCGCCGGTCCACTTCTCGAGCTGCAGCGCGGCCTGGTGGACGAGCATCCCGATCCCGTTGGCCACCGTCGCGCCCCGCGCTCTCGCCGCGGCGAGCCACGGCGTCTCGGGTGGGTCGTAGACGAGGTCGACCACCACCTGCCCGGGACCGAGGAGCGACGGGTCGACCGCCCAGACCTCCCCGGGGAGCGAGCGACCGGCCATCCCGACCGGAGTCGCATCGACCACCAGGTCGCACTCGCTCGCCTCTGCGGCCGATCCGACCCGCCCGACCGGTCCGGCCAGCGCGGCCGCGGCCACCCCGCGCTCGGGTGTCCGGTTGGCGACCACCACCTCGGTCGCGCCCGCGTCCGCCAGTGCGGCGATCGCCGCCCGGGCCGCGCCGCCCGCGCCGACGATCAGGCATCGCCGACCGGCCGGGTCGAAGCCCGCTCCGCGGGCCAGCGCGGCGACCAGCCCCGGACCGTCGGTGTTGTCACCGCTCGAGGTGCCGTGGTCGAAGGTCACGCAGTTGACCGCGCCGAGCCGCGCCGCGAGCGGGGTGCTCTCGTCGACCAGGGCGGCGACGGCCTCCTTGTGGGGCATGGTCACCGACAGACCCCGGATGCCGAGGGCGACTGCGCCGGCGCAGCGCATCGGCTGCCGAACCGGTGGGGACCGAAAAGCCGAGCGACACCCAGTCGAGACCGAGCTCGGCGAACGCGGCGTTGTGGAGGAGCGGCGAGAGCGAGTGCGCGACCGGGTCGCCGATCACGCCGACCACGGTCGTGGCAGCCGAGAGGCGGTCTCGGGCGTTCTGATCCGCACGCACGCGACCCACCGCTAGGCCGCACCATTGGCCTTGGCGACGGCCTCGTTGGTCTTCTGCTGCGCGAGGGTGTCCGAGAAGGCCTCGGTGCCGTCCTTTTGCACGACGACGAAATAGAGCCACGACCCCGGCGGAGGATCGAGGGTGGCCCGCAGGGCTGCGAGGGAAGGGAAGCACACCGGCGTCGGGGTGAGACCGGTGTGCAGGTAGGTGTTGTACGGGGTGTTCCGCTGCAGGTCCTGCTCGGTGACCGGTCCGCCGTCGCGTCCCTCCGAGTAGAGGACGGTCGAGTCCATCTGGAGCGGCATGCCCGCGGCCAGGCGGTTGAGCACGACCCGCGCGACCGGCCCGAGGTTCTTCTGGATGACCCCTTCCTTCTCGACGATCGAGGCCATGGTGATCACCTGGTACGGCGAGTAACCGAGACGAGCCGAGGCCGACGCGAGACCGAGCGCGTCGGCCTCCGAGTTGAACCGGTCGACCATCTTGGTGAGGAGCTCCCGATCGGTCTCGCCGGGGACCACCGTGTAGAGCCCGGTCCCGAGCAGACCGTCGAGGTTGGTCGAGCCGGCCGGCTGCCACGGCGAGTGCACCGCGCCGCTCGTCGCGACGGCCTCGAAGCCACTCGTCGAGTGACCGGGGAGTTGTCCGATGCGCTGGGCGAGCTCGGAGACGGTGAAGCCGGGCGGGACGGTGATCGGGAAGACGTTCGGTCCGGCCGAGAGGACCCGGTCGACGGTCCCGAAGCTCGAGTTCTCGTTGAACGCGTACTGCCCGGGCTCGACGTCGGGCGTCGAGTGGAGCTGGCTCCAGATGCGGTAGGCGAAGGAGCTACCGATCACGCTCCGGGCCGCGAGCTCGGAGGCCACCCCGTCGGCACCCGCACCCGGCCCGACCGTAACGACCACCTGCGCGCCCATCGGGCCCGAGGGATTGGCCTCCGAGTTCACCCAGAGGAAGCCGCCGACGAGGACGACCAGGATCGCGATGGCGACGGCCAGCGCGACGAGTCTCCAACGACGGCGCCGTGCGCGACGTCTTGCGGAACGTGGACCGCCGCCCTCTCCGGCGCCCGAGTCGTCGGGGCGCCCGTAGATCGGCGGGGCATCGGGCGCAGCGCCGTCGAGCGGCGCGGCACCGGGCAGTGCGGCGCGGGCGGCGGAGCCTCGGGAACCGGGCGCGGACCGGCATCGGGGCCCTGTGTCTCGCTCACGAACGCGACCTCGCGGCGTCGAGCCAGGTGGTGAGGACCACCGCTGCGGCGGAGGCGTCGACGACTCGGCGCCGATCACGCTCTTTGGCACCTGCCTCGGCGAGGACTCGATGCGCGCTCACCGTGGTGAGGCGTTCGTCGACCAGCTCCACCGGGATCCCGTGCTCGCCGAGGGCAGCGGCCAGCGCGTCCGCCTCGACGGTGGCTGCCTCGGCGGCGGGGCCGTGCGAGCCGTCGAGCGAGAGCGGGAGTCCGACCACGACCACCGCTGCCTCGAGGTCGACGATCAGTTCGACCAGGGAACGCCGGTCTTTCTCCGCGTCGCGCGAGCGGGCGAGCGTGGTGTGGGGCAGGGCCACGGTCTGGGCCGAATCGCTCACCGCCACTCCGACGCGACGCGATCCGAGGTCGATCCCGACCGCGCGACCGGGACGCCGGGCCGCACCGGTCGGCGACCGGTCACCCACCGGCGACCACCCTGCGGGCCTCCTCGAGTGCGCGGTCCACCCCGGCGGGGTCCTTCCCGCCGGCGACCGCGACCTCGGCAGACCCACCGCCTCCGCCCCCGAGAAGAGGGGCGAGCTGCTTCACGACCGCACTGGCGTCGAGTTCGTCGTCGGCCGAAGCCACCACCAGCGAGGCGCGACCCCCGTCGCTGCTCCCACCGAGGACCGCGGCACGGAGCCCACCGGTCTCCACCGCCCGCTGGGCGAGCGCACGGAGCAGGTCGGCAGAGAGCCCGTCGCGGCGCGCGACGACCGCCCCGTCGACTGCCGCGGCCGCCAGCGACGCAGCCTCGGAGAGGATCTCGCGGCTGCGGGCCTGTTCGAGCTGCTTCTCGGTCGCCCGCTGGCGCTCGAGGAGACGCTCGAGGGCTTCGGGGACGTGCTCGGGTTCGGTGCGGAGCAGAGTGGCGGCCTCGGCCAGGAGACCGGCGCGCTCGGCCGCCCTTTCCAACGCTCCGGTGCCGGTCACCGCCTCGATGCGTCGAACGCCCGAGCCGATCGACGACTCGGAGAGGACCGTGAACGGACCGATCATCCCGAGGGCGCCGACATGGGTTCCACCGCAGAGCTCGACCGAGTGCGGTCCGGCCCGGACCACCCGGACCCAGTCCCCGTACTTGTCGCCGAAGAAGGCCAGCGCACCCATCGCCTCGGCCTGCGCCTTGCTCGTCTCCTCGACGACGACGTCCGCGTCGCTCAACACGTCGGCGTTCACGAAGGCGCCGACCGCGGCGAGCTCCTCGGGCGCGACCGGAGAGGGGTGACTGAAGTCGAACCGGAGATGGTCGGGAGCGACCAGCGAGCTCTGCTGGCGAACGTGGTCGCCGAGCACGGAACGGAGCGCCGCTTGGAGGAGGTGGGTGCCGGTGTGGTTCCGCCGGAGCGCGTCGCGGCGGATCCCGTCGATGGTCGCGAGCGCGTCCTGCCCGGCGACGATCTCGCCGGTCAGTGTCGCACGGTGCGAGGTGAGCCCGGGCAGCGGGGCGACGGTGTCGTAGACCACCGCGGTCCCGGTTTCGGTGACGATGGTCCCGGTGTCGCCGACCTGGCCGCCACCTTCCGCGTAGAACGGGGTCCGGTCGAGGAAGATCTCGACCTCGCCCTCGTGGCCGCGCTCCAAGTCGGCGAGTACTGCGACCACCCGGGCGGGCGCCGCGTAACCGTCCGGACGCTGCCCGACGAACAGCGTCGGGCCTTCGACGTCGAGCACCGATCGGTAGGCCTGCTCGCCGGCGACCGACTTGTCGGCGCGGGCGGCCGCGCGCGCTTGGCTGCGCTGCCGCTCCATGGCTTCCTCGAAACCCTCGAGGTCCACCGTGAGCCCGGCCTCCTCGGCGATCTCGCGGGTGAGCTCGATCGGGAACCCGTACGTGTCGTGGAGACGGAACGCGACCTCACCCGGCACGGTGGTCACGCCGGTCGCCAGCTGTTCCTCGAGGATGCCCGATCCGGTGGCCAGTGTGCGAAGGAAGCCCTCCTCTTCGCGCGAGATGACGTCGGTCACGTATCCGTGCTGCTCGGCCATCGTCGGGTAGGCCGCTCCGAGGGTCGCCACCGCCGCGTCCACCAGCCCGGGCGTGACCAGGGATTCGACGCCCAGCTGGCGCGCCCGTCGCACCGCACGCCGAATGATCCGCCGGAGCACGTACCCGCGACCCTCGTTGGCGGGCAGCACGCCGTCGGCCACCAGCATCGCCATCGCGCGCCCGTGATCCGCCATGATCCGCAGCCCGACGTCGGTCTTCTCGTCGCGGCCGTAGGGGTGACCGGTGATCGAAGAGGACGCCTCGATCATCGGGAGGAACGCGTCGGTGGCGAAGATCGAGTCGACGCCTTGGAGGACCGGAAGGATCCGCTCGAGCCCGGCGCCGGTGTCGATGCTCGGGCGCGGCAGGGGCTCGGTGTTGCCCTCCGCGTCGCGGTTGTACTCCATGAACACCAGGTTCCAGATCTCGACGTAGCGCTCAGCACCACCGAGGGCCGGTCCTCCCGGCTCGCCGTACGTGTCGCCCTTGTCGAAGTAGAGCTCCGAGCTCGGCCCCGCGGGCCGGTGTCACCCATCTTCCAGAAGTTGTCCTCACCCATGCGCTGGATGCGCTCGGCCGGTACCCCGACCTGGTCGCGCCAGATCTGCTCGGCCTCGTCGTCGCTCTCGTACACGGTGATCCACAACCGGTCGCCGTCGATGCCGAGCTCTTCGGTGACCAGCTCCCACGCGTAGGGGATGGCGTCGGCTTTGAAGTAGTCACCGAAGCTGAAGTTCCCGAGCATCTCGAAGAACGTGCAGTGCCGCTGGGTGGTGCCCACGACCTCGATGTCGAGGGTGCGAAAACATTTCTGCACCGACGTGGCCCGCGGCCACGGCGGGGACTCGTCGCCGACGAAGAAGGGCTTGAAGGGCACCATCCCCGCGATGGTGAACAGCACCGAGGGGTCGTGCGGGATGAGGCTGGCAGAAGGCACCACGATGTGGCCCCGCTCGGTGAAGAAGCGGAGGAACGCCTCGCGCAGGTCGTCGGCGTTGCGCGCCGTGCCCTCGGTCACGACAGCCGATCCTAGGTGGGGACGTGCGAGGTGGAGCCCCTCGTTGCCCAAATCGGGCGCAAGCCACGCTGCCGGCGGGACCGGGTGCGTTCGCCCGGCTCCGGCTCCGGCTCTCGGTCGGTCGCCGGCGCCTCGGTGGGTCGCGGTGCGGACGCCCCGAGCGTCCCTCGCTCCGCGAGGTCCGCCCAGAGTTCCTCCTCACGCCGTTCCATCTCGCTGCGCCCGGTCGAGAACGCGTCGCGGAAACGATCGCCGGCACTGACCGCGGCGCCGCGCGCGGAGCGACCGACTTCGGCGACCAGCGCGTCGGGGGCCAGCCGAGCCGCGGCTTGGTTCACCGTCCGGCGCACCTTGTGCTCCATCCACAGCGAGGAGCCGGCACCGATCGCCACTCCGGCGACCAGCCAGAACGTTCGACGCGGCATCGCCTAGGAGTGGCCGTTCCGGCTCGACGGCTCGGTTCCGTTGCGCCCGTCGGTTCGGGTGGTCAAACGCCGCAGCCCGGTCGCCGCACCGGCGCGCACCGCCAACACTTTCACGACCGGGTTGGCGAAGGCCCGATAGGCGAGGCGTGACGCCGAGTCGACCGTCGCGTGGACCGATTCGGTCGAGTCCAGCACTGCGCCCACCCGCTCCATCTCGCTCGCCGCCTGGTCCACCACCCGGTGCGCGTCGGCGACCAGTGGCACGGTGGAGCCCCGAAGGTCCTCGCAGAGCAGCTCCAGCCTGCGCACGTCGCGACGAAGTGCCCCGAGTGCGACCAGCAAACCGCCAACAGCAACCGCGGAGGCCAACGAAGCGACCAGAACGGCGATGTCTCCCGCACTCATGGCGGGCCAGCTTAGGCCGTCACGACCCCGAAGCCGTGGCCACGAGGCCCTCCAGCGCCTCTCTCCGGTGCCTTGCTCAGGACGAAGCGATGCCGACCACCGGCTGGACCAGCGCGAGGTTGCCGGTCGAGCCGTAGAAGCCGGCGTCGCCGTAGGCGAAGATGCCCCCGTCGGACGCGACCAGCCAGTAGCCCTGCCCGGTCAGCGAGGCGGCCATCCCGACCACCGGACGGTTGAGCACCAAGCTGCCGGTCGAGCCGTAGAAGCCGGCGTCGCCGTAGGCGAAGATGCCCCCGTCGGACCCGACCAGCCAGTAGCCGCGTCCGTCCTCGGTCGATGCCATGCCGACGATGGGCTTGTTGAGCAAGAGATTGCCGGTCGAGCCGTAGAAGCCGGCGTCGCCGTAGGCGAAGAGGCCGCCGTCGGAGGCGACCAGCCAGTAGCCGCGCCCGTCGGGGGTCGCGGCCATCCCGACCACCGGCTTGTTGAGGACGAGGTTGCCGGCGGAACCGTAGAAGCCCGCGTCACCGAAGGAGAAGAGGCCCCCGTCGGATGCCACCAGCCAGTAGCCGCGGCCGTCGGGTGTCGCGGCCATCCCGACCACCGGCTTGTTGAGGACGAGGCTGCCCGTCGAACCGTAGAAGCCGGCGTCGCCGTAGGCGAAGATGCCGCCGTCGGACGCCACCAGCCAGTAGCCGCGCCCGTCGGGTGTCGCGGCCATCCCGACCACCGGCTTGTTGAGGACGAGGTTGCCGGCGGAACCGAAGAAGGGCGCGCCGGGCCCGAAGGCGAAGATCCCGCCGTCGGACGCGTCCAGCCAGTAGCCCGGCTCCGCGTAGGTGTAGCGGTCTTCGGGCACCGCGGGACTGGTGCCGTCGGGGTTGGCCACCGACACGTCGACGGTCGCGCCGCCGGGCGGCCCGGGAGGGACGACCGCGGTCAGCGACGACGACGAGGTCAGCGAGAACGACGTCGCCTCGGTCCCACCGAAGCGCACCGCGGTCGCGTTCGTGAAGTCCGAACCGAGCACGGTCACCCGGACACCACCGGTCGTCGGGCCCTTGCTCGGTGCGACGACGGTGACCTGAGGTGAGACGAAGGTGTACCCGGATGCCGGCACGGCCGCGCTGGTCCCCGCCGCGGTGCCGGCGGTGGTGACCCTCACCGCGACCTGCCGGCCGGTGCCGACCGAGGGCGTAACCACGGTCACCGAGGTCGGGGTGTGTGCGAGGACCGTGGCGGTCACACCGCCGAACCGGACCACCGGCGCGGCCGATCCGAAACCGGAACCGGTGATCACCACGGTCTGCCCGCCGCGGGCCGGGCCCGATGCGGGACTCACGCCGGTCACCGCCGGACATCCCGCGGCCGACCCGGTGAAGGTCCCCATCAGCGGGACCGCACGTGGCGATCCCCAACCGGACGCGAGGTCGTAGCCGACGGTCGCCGGGTAATGGGGCGAGGGCGAACCCGGATTGAAGAGGTCGTTGTTGCCGACGGTGATGTCGTTGAAGTCACCCGAGCTACTGGCGCCGGCGGCATAGAGCTTCTGGTTCAAGAACCCGGCCGATGCCGCGCACCCTTGGTTGATCACCGCGGTGAGCGCGGCCCACAGGGGTGCCGCGGTGCTCGTCCCACCGAAGGGCCGCCACCCTCCGCTGAAGTAGACCAGGGTGCCGTTGCTCGGGTCGGCGGATGCGGCGACGTCAGGCACCTGGCGGCACTGCTGGTTGGCGGACGGTCCGCAGGTGTAGGTGGTTGACGAGTTCTGCACCTGTGGGATCTGCTGCCAGGAGGGTGCGACGAAGTCCATGGACACGCCGCCTCCACCACTGCCACCGCCGAGACCTTCGTTCCAGACACTCTCGACCGGAGGATTCGAGACATCGGTGAGGGAGGTCCCACCGACCCCGGTCACATCGGGTTGATCGGCGGGATCGTCGACGTAGAAGTTCGGATCGGTGTCCGGCGGATTTGCCGACGGGTTGTAACAATCCGACGAACCCGAGTCGCCCGACGCGGCGAAGACGCTCTGGCCCTGGGCGGTCGCCTGCTGGAAGAGGGCCGTCTCGGCTGCCTGCTCCCCCGGGGAGATCCCGCCGGGTCCCTCGCACTGGCCCCAGCTGGTGGTGAGGACCGGCGCCGGAGCGTCGTTGACCATCGCGCTGTAGGTGTCGATCGGGCCGACTCCGAAATCGGGTCCCGAGTAGACGGTGATCGACGAGGACGGCGCGAGCCCTGCGACCATTTCGATGTCGAGTGCCGCCTCACCGGATTGGTTCCCGGTCGCGCCGCCGTCCACGGACACCGTCGACACCGGCACCGAGAGCCCGTAGCACGACTGGAATGACTGGATGTCGCTCGGCGTGAAGGGCTCGAGCTCGTAGATCCCGACCCTCTGGCCGGCCGCGACGCGGTTTTGGCCGTAGAGGGAGGAGAAGCCGTAGGCAGACGCCAACTGGTTCGAGGTCCACGCGCCGTTGAACTCCGCGGCGGCGACCGCGGCCGAGCACGGAGCGGGACCGACCCTCGGGGTCGGTGAAGTTCGCGGGACCGCGGCGCCAGAAGCCCGCCCCGACACCGGTCCCGCCACCAGTTGCGGATGGGCTTCGGCCACCGTGGAGAGGCCGATCACGCTCTGGATCGACGACGCCAGCCGGGCGGGAACCTCCGGCTGGCGGGTCCCCGCCCGTGCGACTCGACCACTCGCCGAGACGAGCCTCGACCATCGGGACGGAGAAGGCGCGCTCGACCTGCGCAGCGGACCCACTTGCCGGTATCAGCAATCCGTCCGACGAGGTGCCGCCGACGACGAGACCGGACGCCGTGAGCCAGGCCCGGGTCGCGGCGAGCGTGTCCGTGGCGGGCCCGAACTGGTCGCGGAACTGGCCGCGGGAGAGGAAGCGGCGGTACTCGGGCGAGCCGGGAGTCGTCACGTCGTGGGCGAACCCGGCGAGAGCCGCCGGATCTCGGGGTTTCAAGGCGACGACCACGTCGACCTGGGTCGCCGGCGCGGTCGGTCCGAGCACCTGGGCTCCCCCGGGCAGGACCTCGTCGCTGCCGGCGAGGGGTTGCGAACCGGCGGACGTCAGGCCGGTCGCCTCTCCCGCCCCGGTGGTGGCGCCGGCGACAGGACCGGTCGAGAGGCCGGCGGCCGCAGCGGCGAGGAGCAGCGCGACCAGGAAGGATCGCCGCGGACTCGGCCGCCTCCGGATCGGCTGAGCCGCCCACCCCCCTCGCCTCATCGATCCAGTCTCGCGGAGGGGGAACCGGTGTTGCGGTCAGCTCCGTCCCTCTTGCCGCGCTTGGCGCCGGCGCCACTCTCGCCGCGCCCCCGGCCGGCCGGCCCCGCTTCGGTCTCGTCGCTGTCGGCGGGGTCGTCCGGCATCGCTCCTGAGTACGCCTCTGCTGCCGGATTCCGCGCGGCGAGCTGCGCCTCGTACCCACGATCGCTCGGCTCGTAGTAGCGGTTGGCCTCGAGCTCCTCGGGGCGGTACTGCTGGTCGGCCCATCCGCCGGGCAGGTCGTGGGGGTAGACGTACCCCTGACCGTGGCCGATCCGGGCCGCGCTGCGGTAGCTGGCGTCACGGAGATGGATGGGCACGTCGCCCCGCGGGCCCTCGCGGACGTCCTGCTGCGCCCGGCCGAGCGCGACGGTGACCCGATTGGACTTCGGTGCCGACGCGAGGTGAACGACGGCCTGGGCGAGGTTGAGCTGGGCCTCCGGCAACCCGACGAACTCGACGGCTCTCGCCGCGGCGTCGGCCACCACCAACGAGAGCGGATCCGCCTCGCCGACGTCTTCGCTCGCGAGGATCACCAACCGGCGCGCGATGAACCGGGCGTCCTCGCCCGACTCGAGCATCCGGGCGAGCCAGTAGAGCCCGGCGTCGGGATCCGAGCCGCGCACCGACTTGATGAACGCACTGATCTGGTCGTAGTGCGCTTCCTCCCCGTAGTGGTGGAGGCGACTGTGTCGGGCACGCTCGACGTCCGCGACGGTGATCCTCTTCTCTTCGCTGATCGCCACCGCGACCTCGAGCGTGGTCAACGCGGCGCGCGCGTCGCCGTCGGCGAGGGAGACCAGCGCCGCGACGGCCTCCCCGTCGGCTTCCGCCTCCTCGGCCCGGAGACCCCGGGCGATCACCTCCGCCAGGTCGTCGGCAGTCAGCGGCTCGAGCCGCCACAGTGTCGAACGGGAGAGGAGCGGTGCGTTGACCTCGAAGAAGGGGTTCTCGGTGGTGGCTCCGATCAGGACGAGCAGACCTTCCTCGACGGAGGGGAGCAACGCGTCCTGCTGCGCACGGTTGAACCGGTGCACCTCGTCGAGGAAGAGGATGGTGCCGCGCCCCTGTTCGCCGAGAAGCCGCCGTGCGCGCTCGACGACGTCTCTCACGTCCTTCACTCCGGCCGACACCGCCGACATGGGGACGAACTCCTTCGCGGTGACCTGCGCGATCACCGACGCGAGTGTCGTCTTACCGGTGCCGGGCGGTCCCCAGAGGATGGCCGAGGTGAGGCGGTCGGACTCGATGAGCGCCCGAAGCGGCGCTCCGGGACCGATGAGGTGTCGCTGGCCGACGACCTCGTCGAGGGTGCGCGGACGCAGGCGTGCTGCAAGGGGTGCTCGCGCGGCGAGACGCTCCTTCGCGGCCTCCGAGAAGAGGTCGTCCCCGGGCACGCGTGTCAGTCCGTCGTCGCGACCACGGCGAGACCGAGCTCCGCGAGCACACCCGGATCGATCGGTGCCGGCGCATCGGTCATCGGATCCCAGCCCGACTGGGTCTTCGGGAACGCGATCACCTCGCGGATCGAGTCCTCACCCGCGAGCACCGCCACGAGCCGGTCGAGGCCGACCGCGAAGCCGGCGTGTGGTGGTGCGCCGTACCGGAAGGCGCCGAGAAGGAAGCCGAACCGGCGCTCGGCCTCTACGTCGGGGATCCCGAGGACCTCGAAGATCCGCTGCTGGACGTCGGCACGATGGATTCGAACGCTCCCCGAGCCGAGCTCCCACCCGTTGAGGACCAGGTCGTAGGCCTGGCTGCGCACCGACGCCGGATCGGAGCCGAGTCGGTCGAGGTCGTCGGGATGGGGCATGGTGAAGGGGTGGTGGGCCGGAACCGGCCGGCCGTGCTCGTCGACCCCGTCGAAGAGCGGGAAGTCCACCACCCAGAGGTACCGCAGCGGTCCCTCCCCCACCGGTCGCCCTCCGAGATCGAGGCGGAGCTGGCCGAGCACCGTGCAGGCCAGGCGGCGCTCGTCGGCGACCACCAGCACGAGATCGCCGGCACCGGCGCCGGTCCCCGACACCAGCCCGGCGCGCTCGGGGTCGGAGAGGAACCGGTCGAGCGGCGAGTCGAGCTCGGGTGACGGATCGGTGCCGGTCACCCGGAACCAGGCCAGGCCCTTCGCGCCGAGCGATCGCGCGCGCTCGGTCAGCGCGTCGAGCCGCGAGCGCCCGAGCGTCGCACCGCCCTCGACGACGATCGCCTTGACGCACGGCGCAGCGAAGGCCCGGACCTCGGTGCCGGCGAACACGGCGGAGAGATCGACCAGCTCCATCCCGAACCGGAGGTCGGGCTTGTCCGAGCCGTACCGGTCGATCGCCTCGTCCCAGGTCATGCGCGGCACGTCGGTCGGACGCAGACCGGTCACCGCCTCCGCCGCATCGAGCACGGCCTCGGACACGAAGCCGAGCACGTCCTCCTGGCTCACGAACGACGCCTCGAGGTCGAGCTGTGAGAACTCGAACTGACGATCCGCGCGCAGGTCCTCGTCGCGCAGGCAACGGGCGATCTGGTAGTAGCGGTCGAGTCCGGCCACCATGAGGAGCTGCTTGGCGAGCTGGGGACTCTGGGGCAGGACGTAGCACGAGCCGCGGTTGAGCCGGCTCGGCACGGTGAACTCGCGCGCACCCTCGGGAGTCGGCGCCCACAGCAGGGGCGTCTCCACCTCGACGAAGCCCTGCCGGTCCATCGCGGCCCGCAACGCGCCGGTCACCGTCGCGCGTAGCCGGAGATTTGCCTGCATGTGGGGGCGGCGGAGATCGACGAAACGGTGGCGGAGGCGGACCACCTCGTCGACCTCGACGCGGTCGTCGACCGCGAACGGCGGCGGTTCGGCGGGGTTGAGGACGGTCACCTCGCACTCGCCGATCTCGACCTCGCCGGTCGCGAGCTCGGGGTTGACCGTCCCCTCCGGCCGGGCGCGCACCACACCGGCCACTTGCACGACGTACTCGCTGCGCACGTCCACCTTGCCGGGGATCACGCACTGGACCACCCCGGTGTGATCGCGCACGTCGATGAAGGCGAGATGCTCGCCGTGCTCTCGTCGCTTGGCGACCCAGCCGCAGATCTCGACGGCCGAGCCGACGTCGGCGGTGCGCAGCGATCCGCAGAGTCGTGTCCGCATCGAGGTCGCCTGCACTCTGTCTTCGGCTTCGGAGCCGGCTCGCGGTGACGCCGGGGGATCGCTCAACGATGTTCCTTCTCTGTGGTGGTCGGCTCGGTCGGCCTCGGTGGTTCGGAGTTGGTTCGGCCCCCGAGGCCCCGGCTGCAGCGGTGGCGGCGCGGACCGCTTCCACCACGTCCGCGGTCTGGACGATCCGCTGTTCACCGCCTCCGCGCAGTGGTTTGAGGGACACGGTACCCTCCGCAACCTCGTCGGGTCCCACGATCAGCGCAACCCGAGCACCCGAATGGTCGGCTGCCCGCAGTTGGGCCTTCATGGTCCGGTCGTCGAACGCGCGATCCGCACGGAATCCGGCCGCCCGCAGCTGTGCGGTGAGGTCGCGGGCGATCGACCCGCCGACGACGTCCACCACGAATGCGTCGAGCGGGGTCGGAGCGACCGGGAACACGCCTTCGGCGTCACAGGCCAGCAGAACCCGTTCGATGCCGATCCCGAAGCCGATGCCCGGGGTCGGGGGTCCTCCCAGCATCTCGACCAATCGGTCGTAGCGCCCTCCCCCACCGATCCCGTTCTGTGCGGACTCGAGCGCGTCGGCCGAGAACTCGAACGTCGTGCGGGTGTAGTAGTCGAACCCGCGGACCAAGCGGTGGTCGAGCTCGTAACGGATCCGAAGCGCCTCCAAGCCTTCGCGCACCCGGTCGAAATGGGCCCGGCAGGCGTCGCAGAGGTGGTCGGCGAGCGCAGGGGCGTCTTCGGTGGCCTCGATGCACTCCTTGCGCTTGCAATCGAGGACCCGCAGCGGATTGGTGTCGATGCGCTCACGGTGCTCGGGGCAGAGCGTGTCTCGACGTTCGTAGAGGTACTCCCGCAACAGTTCGAGGTAGGCCGGGCGGCAGGTCTCGTCGCCCATCGAGTTGAGCCGGAGCGACGCGGCAGAGAGGCCGAGGGCGGCGAAGAAGCCGGCGGCGAGCGAGATCACCTCGACGTCGAGATCGGGGTCGGCCGGACCGAGGGCCTCGACTCCTACCTGGTGGTGCTCTCGGTAGCGCCCCCGCTGGGGGCGCTCGTAGCGGAACGCGGCCGTTGCATACCACGCCTTCCACGGGAGCGTCGGCCGATGTTGGACGAACGCACGGACCATGGGCGCGGTGCCCTCGGGGCGCAGTGCGAGGGCGCGGCCCTCTCGGTCCTCGAACTCGTACATCTCCTTGCCGACCACCTCGCTGCCCTCGCCGATCCCGCGGCGGAACACCTGGACGTCCTCGAAGGTCGGCGTGACGGTCAGCCCGTAACCGGCACGTTCCACTTGGGCCGCGAAGAGGGAGAGCAACGACTCCCACCTCGTCGACTCCGGCCAGAGGACATCGTGCGTGCCTCTCGGGGCGCGCGACGCCGACGGTTTGTCGGCCATCTGCGGCTCAGTCCCTCTTCCCCGGGAGGATGCGGTAGACGTCGTAGACGGCGTCGAGATGACGGATCTGGTTGATCACCGACTCGAGGTGCGCCGGGTCGGCCAGCTCGATGTCGAAGCGCATCCGGCTGATGCGGTCCGCGTCGGTCGTGGTGTTCGCACTGACGATGTTCAGATGGTGCTCGGAGACCACCTTGGTCACGTCGGTGAGGAGACGAGAGCGGTCGATGGCGACGACCTCGATGGTCGCGATGAAGACACCCGAGGAACGGCGGTCCCACTCGACCTCGATCAGGCGCTCGCGCGAGCGGCTGGCCAGCGACGCCGCATTGGCGCAGTCGGACCGGTGCACCGACACTCCCCGGCCACGGGTCACGAAGCCGACGATCTCGTCGCCGGGCACCGGCGTGCAACAGCGCGAGAGCCGGACCATCAGGTCGTCGAGTCCCTCGACGTAGACGCCGACCGCGGAGCCGCGCCCCGGGCGGGCGGTGGCCGGCTGCTGGCGGGCGGTGACCGGGAGCTGTTCCTCGTAGACACCTCCGCGCAGATCCCGGACGATCCGCTGGGCGACCGCCCGCGCCGAGATGCGGTTGTCGCCGATCGCTGCGTGCAGTGCGTCGAGATCCGCGTAGTTCATGCTGGCCGCCAGGTCGGAGAGCGAGTGCTCGGACGCCAGCTTCTGGACCGGGAGGCCCTCGCGGCGCAACTCTTTGGTGAGCTCCTCGCGGCCGAGCTCGATCGCGTCCTCGCGCCGCTCGCGGGAGAACCACTGGCGGATCTTGGTGCGGGCCCGAGAGGAGGCGACGATCCCGAGCCAGTCACGGGAGGGGCCCGCGGTCGGCGCCTTGGAGGTGAAGATCTCGACGGTGTCCGCCGAGTTGAGCTTGGTGTCGAGCGGAACCAGGCGGCCGTTCACCTTCGCGCCGATGCATCGATGGCCGACCTCGGTGTGGATCGCGTAGGCGAAGTCGACCGGCGTGGCGTTCGCGGTGAGGGCGATGACCTGGCCCTTCGGGGTGAAGACGTAGACCTCGTCCTCCTCGAGGTCGAGTTTGAGCACCTCGAGGAACTCGATGGGATCGGTCGTCTCGTTCTGGAAGTCGACGATCCGCTGCATCCACTCGATCTCCGCCGTCGTCGAGGAGGTCTCCTTGGCCAGCGCCTGGCGCTCGGCCCGTTTGGCGGCCGACGATCCCTTCCCCAACTTGGCGTCCTCGGTCGAGTCGGCATCGGCGGGGACGCCCGCCGAGGGCACCGGCCGCGGACCCGGCTTCTTCGTGCCTCGCTCGCCACGGGTTTTCGTGGTCGCATCGCGACCGCGTGCGGTAGGTGCGGTGCGCTCCGGGCGGGTCGGCGCCTCCTTGTAGCCCCAGTGGGCGGCGATCCCGTACTCGGCGCGGCGGTGCATCTCGTGGGTGCGGACCTGCACCTCGATCGGCTTGCCGTCGAGGCCGATCACCGTGGTGTGCAGCGACTGGTAGAGGTTGAACTTCGGTGAGTTGATGTAGTCCTTGAAACGCCCCTGCACGGGGGGCCAGATCGCGTGGATCGATCCGAGTGCCGCCCAGCAGTCCTTCTCGGACTCGACGATGACCCGGATCCCGACCAGGTCGTAGAGGTCGTCGAACTCCTTGCCCCGGACCACCATCTTCTCGTAGATGCTCCAGAGGTGCTTCGGTCGGCCGGTCACCTCGGCGTTGATGCTCGAGGCAGCGAGGCGTTCGCGCACCGCGACGAGCACTCGTGCCAGGAACTCGTCGCGCTGGGGAGCGCGGCTGGCGACCATCTGCTCGATCTCCGCGTAGCGCTTCGGATGCAGCGTCGCGAACGCCAAGTCCTCGAGCTGCCACTTGATCTCTTGGATCCCGAGCCGGTGGGCGAGCGGAGCGTAGATGTCGAGGGTCTCTTGCGCGGTGCGGCGCTGCTTCCACTCCGGCATCACCGCGAGAGTCCTCATGTTGTGGAGCCGGTCGGCGAGCTTGATGATCAGGACCCGCCAGTCGTCGGCCATCGCGACGAGCATCTTGCGGACGGTGGCGGCCTGTTGGGCCTCCTTGGAGTTGAACTGGAGGCGGTCGAGCTTGGTGACGCCTTCGACGATCAGGGCCACCGAGGCGCCGAAGTCACGCTCGATGATCTTGTTGGTGACGCCGGTGTCCTCCACCGCGTCGTGCAGCAGCGCGGCGGCGACCGTCTGCGCGTCGAGCCCCAGGTCGGCCACGATGCCGGCCACTGCGATCGGGTGGGTGATGTAGGGCTCGCCCGAACGCCGGAGCTGGCCCTCGTGGGCCACCGTCGCGGTCTCGGCGGCCCGGACGATGATCGAGGTGTCCTCCTCCGGATGACGGCGGAGGAAGGCGTCGAGGACAGGCAGGATCAGGGCCGCCTCAGCGGCGGGAAGCGACGAGCCGTCCAGGGACGCACCGGCGGCAGCGGCCCCGTCGGCCGGGACGGGCGTGGCCAGAGCCATCCCTACACGGTACCCGTCGAAGCCTCCGGGCAGGTACTACGTCCTGCCGGGCGCGATCAGCGACGCCGCCCCTTGCCTTTGCCCTTACGTGGGCGCGGAGGCGGTCGCTTGCCCGCGGGCCGAGTCGATCCGGAGCCCGACGCGCCACTCCGGCTGGAGGTGCCCGCGGTGCCTCCGGAGGCCACCCGAGGAGGCAGCGGAACTGGCGACCCCCGCCGGCGTACCCTTCGAGCCCTTCGAGCCACCGCGGCGCGCGGCTGCGGCCGCACCGGGTTTGATGACACCGGTGGTGCCTTGCTTGCGGCTCCGGCCGCTCGCTCGCCCTCCGGCACCGGCCATCGCCGCGGCCGCCGCCGGGGTCAGGATGCCGTAACGCTCGCTCCGCGTCTCGACCCGCTGGCGGATGGTGATGTAGCGAGGCTCGCGCTCTTTCATCATCGCGAGCAGCGGCGACGCGATGAAGATCGACGAATAGGCACCACTGGTGAGGCCGATGACCAGCGCGAGCCCGAAGCTCTGGAGGGTGGAGGCGCCGAGGAAGTACGAACCGATGACCAGCACCGAGAAGACCGGGATGATCGCCACCAACGAGGTGTTGATGGACCGGGCCAGCGTCTGGTTCATGGAGAGGTTGACCATCTCGGAGTAGGTGATCCGCCCCGAGGCGCCGAGACCCTTCGCGTTCTCGCGTATTCGGTCGAAGACCACCACCGTGTCGTAGAGGGAATAGCCGAGCACGGTCAGGATCGCCACCACCGTGTCCGGGGTGACTTCGAAGCGGCCGAGCGAGTAGATCCCGACCACCACGAGGATGTCGTGGATCACCGCGATGATCGCGGCGACCGCCATCTTGAACTCGAAGCGGACCGAGATGTAGAGGGTGACCGCGATGAAGAAGACGATCAGCGCCTCGATCGCGCGGTGGGTCACCTGACTGCCCCAGGTGCTCCCCACCTCGTTGAAGTTGACGTTGTTCGGGTTGGTGTGGGCCGCAGTCGCCAGTGCGTCCTGCACCTTGGTCTCGAGCGCCTGCTTGTCCGCCTGCGACTTGGAATTGAGGTCGAGCGTCACCTGAATCTGCTTCTGCCCGTTCAGGTGGTTGCTCAACTGCACCACCGTCGGGTTGGCCACACCTGCCGACTCGACCGCCGAGGTGGCCTGGGACACGGTCAGGTTCTGTGAGGTCACCAGCCACGACTGGCCGCCCTTGAAATCGATCCCGAGGTTGAGGCCGCGGGTTCCGAGCGAGATCAGGCCGGCGACGATGATCACCGCCGAGATGGTGAACCACCATTTGCGGTTGCCGATGAAGTCGAAGGACGTCTCGCCGCGATAGAGACGGAGGAAGGCGTTGGGGCGCTTGGTGCCGTCGTGGCCCTCGCGCTCCTCGGCGAACTCGAGCTCCTCCTCGAAGGCTTCTTCGAGTTCGAGGGCCGCTTCGTCTTCGACCTCACCGTCGCCGTTGCGCTCGGGACCGGCGTCGCCGTTGCGGTCGGGCCCGCCGTCGTCGTTGCCGTTGCGTCCCCGGGGGCTCATATCCGTGCCTCGGCGGTCACGCCCAGCCCGCTCGCCACGCCCATCGTCTTCGCTTCGGTCGCCACGCGGCTGCGCCCGAGGAGGATCACGAACGGCCGGGTGAAGAAGTAGGTCACGAAGACGTCGAGGATGGTCGAGATCCCGAGGAAGAGCGCGAATCCCTGCACCGGACCGATGGAGAGCTCATAGAGGATGACCGCGCCGAGCAGCGAGACCGCGTCGGCGGCCAGCACCGTACGGAACGCGCTGTGGAACCCCCGGTCCACGCTGGTCCGGACCGTCCGGCCGGCCCGCGTCTCGTCTTTTAATCGTTCGAAGTAGACGATGTAGGAGTCGACCGTGATACCGATCGAGACCACGACGCCGATGACACCGGCGAGGTCGATGGTGATGCCTGCGGTCTGGCCCAGCAGAGCGATGATCGTCCAGAGGAGCGCACCGGTCAGGGCGAGACCCGAGATCACCACCAGCCCGAGGAGCCGGTAGTAGAAGATCATGTACAGCATCACGACGAGCAGTCCGACGAGACCGGAGATCAGCCCGGCCTGCAACGAGGCCTTTCCGAGCGTCGGCGACACCGTCTCGACTGTCAGTCGGTCGAGCTTCACCGGCAGCGCACCGTAAGTCAGATCGGTCGCGAGATTCTTCGCCGAATCCTCGGTGAAGTTACCGCTGACCTGGACGTTTCCGTTGAACGAGGTGAAGGCTCGCCTGAGTCGGCTGGGTGATGGGCGCCGAGATGACCGAGCCGTCGAGGTCCATGCCGATCAGCGCGTGGAACTGCTGCTGGGCGAGCTGGTCCCACTTCTGCCCACCGGTGCCGGTGAAGGTGATGTTGACCACCCACTGTCCGTTGACCAGGTTGGCGCTCGCCGATTTGATGTCGGTACCGGTCACCTGAGCCGGACCGAGCACGCATCGACCGGCGCAGTTCGCATTCGCTCCGGATGGAGGCGACGAGGGCAGGATGACCGTGTCGCTCTTGCTGTCCTGGGCGGAAGAAGTGGTCGGATAGGTGGCGAACTGTGGGTCGGCTTGGATGCTGCCGAGGTTGCTGGTGTAGCCGTTGATGCTGGAGGAGTCCGCCTTCACTCCGATGTTCGCCTGGCTGAGCTGGTTGGCCGACGCGCAGGTGGGGACGGGACCGGTCAGAAGGGCTGTGTCCCTTCGCCACCTGGTAGGGAACCGCGTAACAGAGGACCGGCCGGAAGAGCAGCTGCGCGGTGTTGCCCAGGGTCGCGAGGATCTGTTGGGAGTTCTTCTCGCCGGGGATCGAGACCGAGATCTGGTTGTTCCCCTGGCTGTTGACGGTTGCGCCGGTGGTACCGGCGTTCACCCGGTTGCCGAGAATGGTGACGATGGTGTCGAGCTGGCCGGAGTTGACCGGGGTGTGGGTCTGGTAGACGACCGAAAGGCCACCGTCGAGGTCGAGCCCGAGCTTCGGGGACCAACCCGCCGCGATGGTGGCCATCAGTCCGACGACTGCGATGGCCACCACCGTCAGGAGGCTGACCCAGAGCGATCGCCGGTTCTTCATCGCCGCTAGCTGCTGGGCGGCCCGTCGCCACCCGAGTCGCCGCGGTTACCGGAGTTGCGGCCTCGGCGCGCTCTCCGACCCGATCGCGACTTCGACGCGCCGTTCTGACCGTCGAGGCCGGGCGAACCATCCGAGTCGTCGGTCACCTCGTCCTCGTGCCCGTTGGTGTCGGTGGCGTCGGCGACAGCGCCGTCGTCGGAGGAGTCCTCGGCATCGTCGTGATCGTCGTAGTCGTCCTCGGTTTCGTGGTCCGGCGCGTCCGCGGGTGCCTCCAGGCGCCGGAGCACGTATTGGCGCAGCACCACGAACGAGGCGCCGACACTCGTCTCGAGTGTGACCCGGTCTCCGTCGATGTCGATGACCGATCCGACGATGCCACCCGCCGTCAGGACTTCGTCACCCACCTCGAACGTGTTCTGCTGCTCCCGCGCCGCCTTGGCCTTCCGCTGCTGGGGCCGAAGGATAAGGAAGTAGAACGCGACCGCGATGAGGATGAACAGGTAGAAGATGGCCGTCGAGCTGCTCGAGGAGCTGGTCTTGGAAGTCGCGGCGACCAGGCCGGCAAAGAGGGTGGAGACAGCCGTCATCGTGGTTCGAAGAGGGGGAGGTCGTTGGGCACTGCGGCCCGACTCTATCCCAGGCTTGCCGCTCCGGTTCGCCGCCCCGGCGCCGACCAGATCTCCGCAGTCCGGGTCCGGAGGGCATCGAAGGTGCCCGCCTCGATCGCGACGCGAGCCTCGCGCATCAGCCCCACCACGAAGGTGAGGTTGTGGATGCTGAGCAGGCGCCACGCGGTCGGCTCCCCCACCGACAGCAGGTGACGGAGGTAACCGCGCGACCAACGCGCGCACGTGGAGCAGCGGCAGGCCGCGTCGAGAGGGCCCGGGTCCGCCAGATAGGCGGCGTTCCGTAGATTGACCCGGCCGTCGCTGGTCAGCACCGAGCCGTGCCGGGCCATCCGGGTCGGGGCCACACAGTCGAACTGGTCGATCCCGAGCGCGACCGCCTCAAGGAGCCCGACCGGGTCCCCGACCCCCATCAGGTACCGGGGCAGGTCCGCGGGCAGATGCTCGACCGTGGCGGCGATGGTCTCGAGCATCTGGTCCCGCGGCTCGCCGACCGAGAGGCCCCCGATGCCGTACCCGTCGAAGCCGATCGCGACGGTGCGCTCGGCGCTCTCGGCCCGCAGGCCGACATCGGTGCCTCCTTGGACGATCCCGAAGATCGCCTGACCCTCGGGTCGGGCGCTGATGCGTCGGTGATGAAGGCGCGCCCGCTGCGCCCACGCGGCTGTTCTCTCGACCGCCTGGCGCAGGACCGCCGGCTCGGCGGGAAGCGTCGCGCAGACGTCGAGCACCATCTGGATGTCCGCACCGAGCAGTCCCTGCACCTCGACCGCCGACTCGGGGGTGAGACGCACCGAGCTCCCGTCGTAGACCGAGGAGAAGGACACTCCGTCGTCGTCGACCGCCGGGCGGAGCGAGTGCACCTGGAAGCCGCCCGAGTCGGTGAGGAAATGGCCGTCCCAACCGGCGAAGCGGTGCAATCCGCCGAGCCGCGCGACGACATCCGCACCGGGCCGGAGCATGAGGTGGTAGGCGTTGGCGAGAACGACCTCGGTCCCGAGCGCTTCGACGTCAGAGCTGTCGAGCGCTTTGACCGTGCCCCGGGTCCCGACCGGCATGAAGGCGGGGATCGGGTAGGAGCCCCGCGGGGTCTGCACAAGACCGGTCCTGGCGCGACCGTCGGTGGCGACGATCTCGACCTCGATGGTCACCGCGAGACCTCCCATACCTTCGACGGCTCCGAGGATCGCCGACGACGCCGAACGATCATCGCGTCGCCGAAGGAGAGGAAGCGATAACCGTCCGCCAGCGCCGTCGCGTAGAGATCCCGCCAAGCCGACCCTGCGAAAGCGTCGACGAGCACCAGCAGGCTGGAGCGCGGCATGTGGAAATTGGTGATCAGCACGTCGACCAGACGGAACGGATACTCCCCGCGGATGTACAGATCGGTTCGCCCGACGAGGACGCCGCTCGCCGCCGCGGCTTCGAGCGCCCGGACCGAGGTCGTCCCCACCGCCACCACCCGTTCCGCGGCCAGGCACGCGGCCAGCGTCTCTTCCGGCACCGAGTAGCGCTCCGAATGCATGAGGTGGCCTTCCACCGAGGCGGCGGTGATCGGGCGGAAAGTGCCGATCCCGATCGCGAGATCGACCCGGAGGACCTCCGCGCCGGCCTTTCGGCACGAGTCGAGGAGCTCGGGGGTGAAGTGGAGGCCGGCTGTCGGCGCGGCGCTCGAGCGCGCCCCGGGTTCTCTTGGTGCGGCGTAGACGGTCTGGTAGCGGTTCGGGTCCTCGAGGCGACCATGGAAGTACGGAGGAAGGGGCATCGTGCCGGCACGCTCGATCACCGAGGGGTCGAGCAGGCGGACCAGACAGCGCCCGTCGGTGAGGGTCGGACCGACCTCGACCACCGGCTCACGGCGATCGTCCTCGAAGAGCAGGGTCCCTCGTCGGAGACGCCGGCCCGGCCGAGCCAGTGCCTCCCACCAGGTCTCGCCCGCAGCATCCGGCTCGAGCAGAAGGACCTCCACCTGCCCGCCCGTCTGCTTCCGCAGATGCAGCCTCGCCGCGAGCACCGAGGTCTCGTTGACCACCAAGACATCGCCAGGACGGAGCAACCGAGGCAGATCGGCCATCGTCGAGTGAGTGACCCCACCGTCGGCGGTGAGTCCCGCCCCGACCAGGAGCCGGGCCGCGCTCCGTGGCTCGGCCGGGGACTGTGCGATGGCTTCCTCGGGAAGCCCGTAGTCGTAACTCGAGGTCGGGAGCCCCTTCAACGGCCGGGCGGCCTCGGGCTGGGCGTCGGTTGGCACGAGCGCCGCCGGCTGTGGCACCGGCTCATGGGCTCGGGGCACCGGATGGTGGGTCCGAGGGAGCCCGGGGGGAGAGGTGTTGCCCGACACGTGATGTATATGTACATCACCTGATGTCATGACTCGAAAAGGGTATACCCCTCGGACGCCGGATTCCGGCGGCTCGGACGTCGGAACCCAGCGAATTCCACCTGGTCAGCTCCCCCGACTCGGTCAATCGAAAGTGGGCCAGGCCTCCGCTCTCCCCCACCCCGCGGCGGCCGGGAGCGATGGGCAACGAGCCCAGACCAGCAGTGACGACTTAGAGGAGCGTCGATTCGATCGGGGTGAGACCGAGGTGGGTCCAAGCCCGCGGGCCGGCGACCCGACCCCGAGTGGTGCGCTGAAGGAGACCTTGCTGCAGCAAGTAAGGCTCGTAGGCGTCCTCGATGGTGTCGGGCTCCTCCCCCACGCACTGGGCGAGCGTGGTCAAGCCGACCGGCCGGCCCGTGAAGCGGCGACAGAGCACCTCGAGGATCGATCGGTCGACTTTGTCGAGGCCGAGCTCGTCGACCCCGAACACCTCGAGACCGGCCACCGCGGACTCACCGGTGATCCGCCCCTCTGCCCTCACCTCGACGAAGTCGCGGACCCGTCGCAACAACCGGTTGGCGACACGCGGTGTACCCCGTGACCGAGCCGCGATCGCCTCGGCGCCCTCGGCATCGACCGGGACCCCGAGGATGCCGGCCGAGCGTGTGACGATCGACTGCAACTCGTCGACGCGGTAGAGATCGAGCCGCCCGACGAAACCGAACCGATCGCGCAACGGCCCCGACACCAGTCCGGTGCGGGTGGTGGCGCCTACCAAGGTGAAGCGCGGAAGATCGAGGCGGATGCTCCGAGCGGTCGGACCCTTGCCGATCAGGATGTCGATCTTGAAGTCCTCCATCGCCGGATAGAGGATCTCCTCGACCGAGCGGTGCAACCGATGGATCTCGTCGATGAACAGGACGTCGCCCTCTTGCAGATCGGTGAGGAGGGCCGCGAGATCGCCGGTCCACGCGAGGACGGGTCCGGCGGTCACCCTCAATCCGACTCCCATCTCGCCGGCGACGATGCCGGCGAGCGACGTCTTGCCGAGCCCGGGCGGTCCGGCGAAGAGCAAGTGGTCGACGGGTTGGCGACGTCGGAGTGCGGCTTCGATCACGATGCGGAGGTGCTCGGTGAGCTGGGACTGACCGACGAACTCGTCGAGCGTCCGCGGCCGGAGCCCAACATCCTCGATTTCGTCCGACGGCTCGGCGACCGGGTCGACCGCCCGTCGGCCGTCTTCGTCGTCTCCGTCTCGCGACTCCGGATCGTCCGGCACGGCGAGCACCTCGCGACGGGCCGGCATGCTCACCACGCGCGGGCCAGTTCGCGCAGACGCGCTGCGGACCATCTCCTCGACGGGTGCTCCGTCCTCGATCGACTCGAGGGCGCCGCTGATCTCCTCGGGTCCATAGCCCAGCTCGGTGAGCGCCGCCCGCACCTCACTTCGCGACGACGAGGCAGCCGTCGCGGGTGCGAACTCCTCGCCGAGAGTCGGGAGGTCGAGGCGGGCCTTGAGCTCGAGGAGAAGGCGAGCAGCGGTCTTCTTCCCCACGCCGGGCACCAGGCAGAGGGTACCCACGTCGTCTTCGAGCACCGCCGTGCACAGAGCGGCCGGCGAGAGCGCCGAGAGGATCGAGAGCGCGAGAGTCGGTCCCACACCGTGCGCGCCGATGAGCGCTTCGAAGCAGCGCCGCTCGTCGGCATGGGCGAAGCCATAGAGGACGATGGCGTCCTCGCGCACGTGAGTGTGGACGTGCAGGAACACCTCGCTGCCGAGGGGGCCGAGCGCGCCGACCTGGGCCGCGGGCAGCGACACCCGGTAACCCACACCGCCCACCTCGACCACTGCTTCGGCGGGTGAGGGCCGGTCGAGCAGCTGACCTCGCAGCGAGCCGATCACGGCGCAGTACCCGTGGCTGCCGCCACCGCACGGCGGAGTGGCTCGGTGGCCAGATGGCATGCCGCGAGGCCGAGCGCATCGGCCACGTCGGGCGGACTTGGCGGCTCCGGCAGATCCAAGACCGCGGCGACCATCCGCTGCATCTGTTCTTTGGTCGCGCCTCCGTAGCCGACCAGCGCCTCTTTTACCTCGTTCGAGGTGTACTGGGCGACCTCGCATCCTGCGCGTCCGGCCGCCACCAGGGCCACGCCCGCGGCCTGGCCGGTCGCCATCGCGGTCCGGGCGTTCACCTGAAAGAAGACCCGCTCGATGACGACGGCGTACGGGCGGTACTCACCGACCAGTGCCTCCAACTCGTCGGCCAGGCAGGAAAGCCGCTCGGGCAACGGCACCGTCGGTGCCGTGGAGATCACCCCGCCGGCCACCGCCGCGAGCGACCCCTTTCGCCGGGTGACCACCCCGTACCCACACCGGGAGAGCCCCGGGTCGATCCCCATGACGAACACTCGTTCGATGCTAACCGTCCGCCTCTGCCCGGGCGGTGATACCCGGCGGGGGCGGCGCACGCCTCAGAGCTCAGCCCTCGTAGGCCGCCATCACCGCGTCAGGGATGTCGAAGTTGGAGTAGACGTTTTGCACGTCGTCGTGATCCTCGAGCGCCTCGACGAGACGGAGCACCTTCTTCGCGTCGGCCTCGGAGCTCACTTCGACCAGCGAGGTCGGCACCATCGACAGCTCGGCGGCCCCGGGCTCCAGTCCGGCGTTCTCGAGCGCGGTTCGCACGGCCATGAGGTCGGTGGGTGAGGTGGTGACCGTCCACCGCTCCTCCTCGTCGGTCAGGTCCTCCGCGCCGCCCTCCATCGCGACCTCCATGACCCGGTCCTCGTCGAAGGTATGCGGAACCGGGATCACGCCTTTGCGTTCGAACTGCCAGCCGACCGCTCCCGGCTCGGCCATGGTCCCACCGTTGCGGGAGAAGGTGTTGCGGATCTCCGCACCAGTCCGGTTGCGGTTGTCGGAGAGGCACTCGACGATCACCGCAACCCCACCGGATGCATAGCCCTCGTAGGAGATCGACTCGTACCGGACACCCTCGAGCTCACCGGAGCCACGCTTGATCGCGCGCTCGATGGTGTCGATGGGAACCGAGGCGTCACGTGCCTTCTGGTACATGGTCCGCAGGGTCGCGTTGGAGTTGAGATCGCTGCCGCCGTCGCGGGCGGCCACTTCGATCTGCCGGATGATCTTGGCGAAGACCTTGGCCCGTGCAGCGTCCTGTGCGCCCTTGCGGTACTTGGTCGTCGCCCATTTGGAATGTCCCGACATGGCCTAACGCCTTTCCTCCTTGGTCATCTCCACGAAGAGCCGATGCAGCCTACGGTCGGCGGTCAGCTCGGGGTGGAAGGCGGTCACGAGCACCGGGCCTTGCCGACAGACGACCGGAGTGACGGTCCCGTCGGGCCCCGGTCGAGGCGAGCCAGCACCTCGACCGCGTCACCCGCCTGTTCCACCACGGGCGCTCTGATGAAGACGGCGTGCAGCGGGTCGGGCCCGAGTCGCTCGACCGCGAGATCGCACTCGAACGAAGCAACCTGCCGCCCGTACCCATTGCGCCGGACCGTGAGGTCGACGATTCCGAAGCCGCGCTGGTCGTCGCGCCCGTCGAGGACACGTTCGGCCAACAGGATCATTCCGGCGCAGGTGCCGAACGCGGGCAGACCGCCCGCGAGTGCCGCGCCGAGCGGCTCGAACAGTCCGGACGATTCGAGCAGCAGCGAGAGCGTGGTCGACTCCCCGCCCGGAAGGACCACCCCGTCGATCCCTTCGAGGTCCGAGGGGGTGCGCAGCAAGCGCACGTCCTCTCCGAGCGATTCGAACGCTGCGGTGTGCTCGCGGACGTCACCTTGGAGCGCGAGGAGCCCGAGTGTCATCGCGGCGGGCGCAGGCCGCGCCGGTCACCAACCACGGTCGGCGAGCCGGATGCCGAGCTCGCCCATCTCCTGTCCGGCCATGGCCTCTCCGAGACCGGTCGACACCTTCGCCACCAGCGACGCGTCGCCGAAATGGGCGGTCGCTTCGACCACGGCGCGTGCCATGCGGGCCGGGTCCCCGCTCTTGAAGATGCCCGAACCGACGAAGACCGCTTCGGCACCGAGCTGCATCACCAGCGACGCGTCCGCAGGAGTCGCGATGCCGCCGGCGCAGAACAGCGGGACCGGAAGTCGCCCGCTCGTGGCGATCTCCTGCACCAGCCCGATCGGTGCGGCGAGCTCCTTCGCCCACCCGTAGAGCTCGGCGGCATCGGCCTGGGTCAGGCGGAGGATGTCACCACGGATCGAACGGAGGTGCCGAACCGCCTCGATCACGTTGCCGGTCCCCGCCTCACCCTTGGAGCGGATCATCGCCGCACCCTCGGAGATGCGGCGCAAGGCCTCGCCAAGATTGGTCGCACCACACACGAAGGGAACCTCGAAGGGCCACTTGTCGATGTGGTGCGCCTCGTCGGCGGGCGTGAGCACCTCACTCTCGTCGATGAAGTCGACACCGAGCGCTTCGAGCACCTGAGCCTCTGCGAAGTGCCCGATCCGTGCCTTCGCCATGACCGGAACGGTCACCGCCGCCTTGATGCCCTCGATGAGCGCGGGGTCGCTCATCCGAGCGACCCCGCCGTCACGCCGGATGTCGGCCGGCACCCGTTCGAGGGCCATGACCGCGACCGCGCCCGCGTCCTCGGCGATCTTGGCCTGCTCGGCATCGACCACGTCCATGATCACGCCGCCACGGAGCATCTCCGCGAGACCCCGCTTCACGGTGAACGTGCCGGTCGGGCCCACGTTCGCGCCTGCATCGCCCATGCATTCATGCTACTCGCAGGCGCTGCGCAGGCCCGCAGGCTCCAGGCGTGGATTACGCCTGGAG
Organism: uncultured Acidimicrobiales bacterium; assembly: GCA_963741055.1. Taxonomy (GTDB): domain Bacteria; phylum Actinomycetota; class Acidimicrobiia; order Acidimicrobiales; family RAAP-2; genus Bog-756. Next base: position 189,929 of record CAVUGU010000009.1, read on the forward strand.
CACCGCCTCGGCCTCGATCTCGATGTCGACCTTCTTGGCGACCACGACACCTCCGGCCTCCATCACTGCGTTGAACGCCACGCCGAACTCGTTGCGGTCGATCGACGTCGTCGCGGTGAAGCCCAGCCGAAGATTGCCGTAGGGGTCCCGGACCACGCCCTCGAAGACCGTGTGGAGGGTGACCGGCCGGGTGACCCCGCGGATGGTGAGGTCGCCGTCGACCTCCCACTGGTCGTCGCCGGTGGGCCGGATGGCCGTACTCACGAAAGTCCACTTCGGATGGTTCTCCACGTCGAAGAAGTCGTTGCTCCGGAGGTGGTTGTCGCGGGCCTCGTCGCGGGTGTCCACGCTCGTGGCGTCGATCGCCACCTCGACCGTCGAGTCGAGCGGGTCCTCGCCGATCACGAGGGTCCCCTCGAAGGTGTTGAGACCGCCCCGCACCTTCGACACCGCCATGTGCCGTACGGCGAACCCGAGGCGGGTGTGCGCCGTGTCGAGCACGTAGGTACCTGCCGGCGGGTACTCGATGCCGTCGATAACCCTGCTCGTGACCTCTGCCTGTGTAGCCATGTCTGCGCTCCGATCCGTTGGCGGGGTCCTCGCGCCTGCCGGCTCCGGGAACTCCTCTGTTATTTGCTGCCACAACTATATCACAGATATTTGATCCCGCAACTATTTCTTGGCTGCTCCTGTACACTGACCGCATGGTGGACGCGACCAGGGTGGATGACGAACGGCTGACCACGGTCGGCCTGCTCTTCGAGTCGGCGGCCGGGCTCCGCCGGCTCTTCGAGCGCAGCTTCGAATCGGAGCGTGCGCTCTCCGCCCCCTCGTTCGACGTGCTCATCCGCCTTTCTCGCACTCCGGGCGGAGCGCTCCGGATGAGCGAGCTCGCCGCCCAGACCTCCCTCACCCCGAGTGGGCTGACCCGCTCGGTGGACCGGCTCCAGGATCAGGGTCTGGTGCGACGTGAGTCCTGCTCAGAGGACCGGCGAGGGTCGTTCGCCGTGCTGACCTCGGAAGGCCAGGAGCTCATGGACCGCGCGATCCCCGGCCATCTCGCGCAAGTCGGACAGGTGCTCGACCAGCTCTTCACGCCCGACGAGGAGCGAGCTTTCTCCGAGCTCCTCCGCCGGGTGCGCGACTACGTGCTCGAGGCGAACGCCGGCTGCCGAGGGACCGACGACGAAGGTGAGACCTGCCCGAGCGTCTGCTGAGCGCCGGACCCGGCGTCGAGCCGTCTAGAGAAGCGCGAGCGCCGAGGCTCGGACGCGGGTGTCGTCGAGGTTGCCTTCCATCGGCTCGTGCGACGCCGAGCCGGCCAGCGGGTCGATCCAGAGCCAGCGAGTGAGCGCGGCCATCCGTCCGCTCCCGGGAGGCCACGCAGTCGAAGATGCCGGCTGCTCGGTCATCCACTCGAGGGCCGAACCGAGTCCGGGCGGGTAGCGGACGATCGCCACGGCCCGCTGGTCCGCGGCGAACTCGCGACCGCGGCCGACCAGCCGGTGCACCGTCCCGGCGCCGACGACGGCGCCCTTGAGGATCGTCCAGGGCATCGCCACGCAGACCGCGACCGAACTGAGCACGGTGTCGTGGCGCTTGACGTGGACGAGCTCGTGGGCGAGGACGCCTTCGAGCTGCACCAGGGTGAGCGACTCGGCGAGGCCGGTGGTGACGATGACCACGGCCGAGCGCGGCTCTCGCCCGACGGCCATGGCGTTCGGTACCGGACTGTCGACCACCCGGATCTCGGGAACCGGCAGGCCCATCGTCGCGCAGAGCCCGTCGACCAGGTTGTACACGCGGGGTTGGTCGGACTCGCGACTGACCTGGGCACCGACCGAGCGGGCAACCGTGCCCGGCGCTCGCCGCCAGAGCACGAACGACCCGATCACCGTGATCGCGACGAACGCACAGAGTCCCACCAGCGCCTGACCGACGGCGGTGAGGAGGACGCCGACCAGCAGGCCGAGGACCAGCCACGGCAGGACGCAGAGCGTCACCGCCCGGCGGCGGTTGGCGTGGACCGCGACGGAATCCTCCGTCGACTCCGTGCTGCGCTCGAGCACCGTGACCACGCGTGCCGGCTCTGCCGCCGCTCTCGCCGGGGGACTGCCTTCCCGGCCAGGTCCTTTTTTGCCCGAGCTTGGCCGGGCGACCACCGCCGCCGCCCTTTCCACCCTGATTCCGTGACGAGTTGGCCCCGCGCGGAGCAGAGCCGGAAGTCGACCCCGACCCGCTGCGACCGCGGCTGTGGCGACGGCGCGACGACGCCGAGCGAGACGACCCGGAAGACCCGGAGGACCGAGACGACCCGCCGCGCGCGGGCCGATTGGCGGGTTCGGACCGATCGCTCATGGTCCGTGCAGTGTAGGGCCGCTCATCCGCCCGCCCCGGCCACGGCGGACCGATAGACGTGCTCGTAGCACTCGGCGAGGCGGGCCATCGACCACCGTTCGGCCCGGGCAGCGGCCGAGGCGAGCCACCGGCTGCGGCCGTCGCCGTCGACCCCCGGACCGTTCGACGCGACGGCCAGCCGACCGGAGAGCACCCCATCGAGGGCACCGGTCCAGGCGTCGACGTCGCCCGGTGCCACCAGTACGGCGCTGTCGCCTGCCGCGTCGCGGTACCCCTCGATATCGCTTGCCACGACGACCGTGCCGGCGGCCATGGCCTCGAGCAGCACCATTCCGAACGACTCGCCGGCGAGGGACGGGACGCACACCACCTCGGCGGCCGCGAGCCGCCGAGTTTTTCTCGTCCTCGGAGAGCACCCCGAGCCAGCGGCGATCGTCGTTCTCCGGATAGCGGGAGCGCAGCGAGTCGGTGAGCGGCCCGTCACCGGCGATCCAAAGCACCGGTCGCGAGCGGTCGCCCAGGTTGGCGGATCCGCCTTGCTGGAGCAGCCGCTCGAAGGCGGCGAGCAGTACCGGCAGACCCTTTCTCGCCTCGTGCCGCCCGAGGAACAAGAGTGCGGGCCGGTCGGTCGGCCACGGCACAGACGAGTGGAGGCGATCGACCTCGACCCCGTTGAACAGCACCTGGTACTCGCCGCCGAGCGCGTCCCGTGCCGTGGTCCGGGCCGCGTCGGAGACCGCGCAGCGAATCGCGAGGTGTGCCGCCAACCGCGAGGTCACCGGGCGCAACAGCGAGTACCACGCGCTCCCCCCGCTGCGATGAAAGGTCGCGACCACAGGGAACCGGTTGTGTCCGGCGAGGAGCGCCAGAGGAACGCCGGGCGCGAAGGGCTCGTGGACGTGCACGACGTCGGGCCTGCCGGCGCGGATCGCCCGGGTCGATCGCACGGCCGCAGCCGGAGAGAGGGCGACCGGCGCCACCGATCCGTTCGAACGCACCGGCAACGAATGGCCGGACGGATTCGAAATCGATTCCGATCGGGGCGTCGCCCGGGATGGTCGAGTGGGGCGTAGAGGGTGGCTCGGTGACCCCGTGCCGCGAGCGCGCGGGTGAGGCCGACAGCCTGGCTCTGCACACCTCCGGGCCGCGAAAGGCTGTAGGGGCAGACGGTCACGATCCGAAGCGTCGGCGTCGCCGGCGAGTCGGCACCCACCTCGCGTTTCAGTCCGTCATCGAACGGCGTTCGCGCCGACGGCTCCACTTCACCCCGTACATCGCATCGTCGGCGCGGCTGAGCAGGCGCGACGGATCGGTGTCCGGGTTGTCGGCGAAGACGCCCCCGACCGAGGCCATCGCCCCGAGGGTCCGGCCGTCGATCCGGTAGGGCCGAGCCAGCGCGGTCGAGATCCGATCGGCGATCCGGAGCATCTCCTCCTCGCCGTTCTCGACGTCGCAGACCACGACGAATTCGTCGCCTCCGAGGCGCGCGACCGTGTCGGACGGCCGGACGATCGACAGTAGGCGACGAGCCACGGCGACCAGCATGTCGTCGCCGACGTCGTGACCGAGCACGTCGTTGATCTCCTTGAACTCGTCGAGGTCCAGAAGGAAGACCGCGACCCCCGGACCCTCGCCGATGCCCGCCTCCGAGGGAGGACGCTCCGCAAGGTTGTCGATCGCCGCCTGCAGACGGGACGCGAGCAAGGTCCGGTTGGCGAGCCCGGTGAGCGGGTCGTGCATCGCGAGGACGGCAAGACGGTCCTCGTTGCGCTTCTGCTCGGTGACGTCGTGCATGGCGACGACCGCGCCGAGCAGGTAGCCCTCGTCGTCGACGAGGGCCTCGCCGTTCACGCTCACCTCGCGCACCACGCCGTCCTCCGACTCGAGGAGGACCTCGAGATCGCGGAGAGGCCGACCCGACATGGCCTGGAGCAAGGGGTTCTCGTCGGCGTCGAGCTCGGTCCCGTCCGGCCACCTGAGCGACCGGGTGGTCGGGAGCGATCCGAGCGGCTCGCTGCCGGGGGCCAGACCGTGGAGTCCCCGAGCGGCGGGATTGAAGACGGTGATCCTGCCGTCGGCGTCGCAGGCGATGATCCCCTCGTCGAGGGTGTCGAGGAGTACCTGGAGGAACTGCTCGCTGCGATGGAGGTCGGCCGCGGCCCGGCGGACCGCGGTGATGTCCATGACCGACACGACCGCGCCGGCCGACGACGCCTTCAGGGGAACGCACTGCCTGCGCACTGAGTCGCACCCACATCAGCTGCCGGTCGTGACGGCGGATACCGAGCACCAGCCCGACCACCCGGCGGCCGAAGCGAAGGCACGGTTCGAGCGGATCGTCGCCGGGCAGGACCGCATCGCCCCCGGCGTCGAAGACCTCGACGCCGCGGTCGGGGGCCGACGCCAGGATCTCTGCGAGCGGGCGACCGACCACCCGGATGCGGGGTGCCTCGAACATGACCTCGAAGGACTCGTTGACCCGGCGGATGGTGCCGTCGGCGTTCACCAGCGCCACACCGTCGGCCAGCGAGTCCATGACCACCGACTGGATCTCGTCCACGTCGTGGATCCGACGTTCGAGCCGCGTCCGCTCGGTCACGTCGCGGAGACTGACCACGATCCCGCCCATCGGGTCCTCGAGGTGGTTCACCGCGAAGAGCTCCAGATCGATCGGGACCCCGTCGGCCCGGACGGTCTGCATCTCGAGGGAGATGGTCAGCCGGCGACGGGCGACCAGGTCCTCGAAAAGGGCCCGCACCGGCTCGACACTGAAGGAGTCGAGCAACGCGAACGCGTCGGTGCCGATCGCGTCCTCGACCGGGTAGCCGAGGAGTCGCTCGGCCGATGCGCTCACGAAGCGGAACCGACCTTGCGCATCGAGCACCACGACGACGTCGAACTCGGGTTCGGCGACCGCGCTGAATTCCGGCCGGTCGGGATGTCCACCGTTGGTCGAGGGCCCGTCCATCTCGAGCGTGGGGACCGCGGCCGCACGTCGACGTACCACGGGCGGGATCGGTTCTCCGAAGGTGTCGCCAGGCAGCGACCGGGTCTCGAATCGGGTCATCGGGGATCGGCGGGACGGTCGGACGTCCAAAGTGGCTGGAAGACGTGCCACTGGTCGGGCGCACGGCGGACGAGACCTTCGAAGCGGGTCGCGATCTCCTGGGTCAGGCGGGCCACGTCAGCCCGGAGCGTTCCCTGTCGGGTGGTGTCGAGCGGGGGCTCGACCACTCCTCGATGCTCGAAGCCAGGGCCGCTGTAGACCGCGCCGGTCACCAGAGTGGCGCCGGTCCGGAGGGCGAGCGTGGCGGGGCCGGCCGGCATGGTCGTCTTCTCCCCGAAGAACTCGACGTCCACACCTGTGCCCTCGATGTCCCGATCGCTCAGCAACCCGACCAGTCCGCCGTGTCGCAGTGTGTTGATGATGGTGCTCCCCGATTCCGGGCCGAGCGGCACGATGGTCAGACCGATCGCGGCGCGCTGCTCGACGAAGAAGTCGAAGAGCTCGGGTGGATCCAAGAGCTCGGCGACCGAGGTCATCGGAAGTCCCTGGGACGCGAGGAACGCTCCCCCGTACTCCCAACTCCCCACATGCGGTAGTGCCATGATGCACCCTTTGCCCGACCCGGTGCCCTCCACCAGGTGGTGCAAGCCCTGAACGAAGGTCTTCTGCACCACTTCGCTCTGCGGTGTGGTCGCGAGGCGGGCACCTTCCACCCAGTAGCGAGCGTAGGCCCGAAAGGAGCGGTGCGCCCATCGCTCGAGGGCCGCTCGATCTCCGGCGTCGGCACCGAGCACCCGGCGAAGGTTTGCGGAGACCATTTCGCGATGGCGGGGGCGGACGTGGAAGAGGACGTCACCGACCAGGTTGGCGACGCCGAACGCGACGGGCTCGGGCAACGCCGCGAGGCATCGGCCGAGCGTCGTGTAGGTGCGGAAGACGACACGCGCCTTGTTCACGGGAGCACCAAGAGTGCGGCGGCGGCTTCGTCAGGTGCCGCGACGGCCTGCGCGCTGACGCAGTGACTGTCGGGCGTGACGGGCTCGCCAGGTCCGGCCGGACCGGCTGGTCAGCTCGGCCTGCCGGCGGGCACGCCACCGCGACGGCGACGGCGACGCCGCACGACGCCGCTCCCTTCCGCCGGTACGAATCCGCCGGTGTCGGCGGTGAGCCGACGTCTCGGGTGCCTCGGCGATTCGCCACACTTTGACGAACCGTCCGGCTGCGGTGGCCGTGGTCAGTCCGAGCAGGATCCAAAGCACCGGCATCAGCAGCACGGCGGAGAGGAAACCGGCGCCGAGCAGGATCATCCGCTCCGCGCGCTCCATGAGGCCGCCCCTCGCCTCGATGCCGAGGGACTCCGCCTTCGCCCGCTCGTAGGAGACGAGCGTGGTGGCGCCGAGGATCGCGAAGGGAACCAGGGCGTCGTGGCCACCCCGGTGGGATTCGAGGTACCAGGCGACCCCTCCCAGCACGAGGACGTCGGCCACCCGATCGGTCACCGAGTCGAAGAAGGCACCCCGCACCGACGCGGTGCCCGCGGCCTTCGCCACCGGGCCGTCGAGAAGGTCGTGGAGACCGGTGATGAAGAGCAGGATGATCGCGAGGTGGAGGTGGCCGCTTCCGATTGCCACCGCAGTCGCGGCCGCAGAAACCAGTCCCGTCGCGGTCAGCATGTCGGCGGTGATCCCGATCTGGTACAGCTTCCGGCCGACGGGGCCCGTGCCCCTGTCCACCGCGTCGCGCCAGCGACCGTCGAACATCCGCATCTCCTCGAGAGGCTGCGGTCAGCGTACCATCCACCACCTGGGCCGACCGTGTCCGCAGCGCCGGACGAGGGGCTCGGCGGGCCTCGCGCTAGAGGGTCAGTGGGCGGATGGGTGCCAGCACCAACGCAGGATCCGAGCGCCAGTCGACGCCGGGCATGTCGACGTAGAGCTCGACCTCGTTGCCGTCCGGATCGAGCACGTAGACGCTGTGGGTGACCGTGTGATCGCTGGCCCCGACGATGGTCACGCCGGCGTCCTTCAACCGGGAGACCGCCTCGCGCAGCTCGTCGTCGCTCTCACCCACCTTGAGGCCGAAGTGGTACAGCCCGAGACGCCGGCCTGACGGGAGGTGCGGCCGCGCCGTCGCCCACCTCGATGAGCAGGAGCTCGTGGTGGGTCCGACCCGAGGAGAACGCGGCCACCGGCATCCCCGGCGCCGGCTCGAACACCGGCTTCCAGCCGAGCAGATCGCCGTAGAACGCGGCCGACCGCTCGACGTCGGATACGTAGAGGACCAGGTGTCCGAGCTCTTCGACCTGCATGACCGGTGCAACACTCCACGAAAGGGATCGATTCCGGCTCGCTGCCGACGGCCAGGGTCCTCTCTCAGGAAGGCCAGGCGGCGTGGAGCCGCTCCCAGGTCGCCGGGAGGCTCTCCGGCAGCACGCGCACCCCGGCCACCGCGGTCATGAAATTGGTGTCGCCGACCCACCGGGGCACCGCGTGCAGGTGGAGGTGGCGGGGGATCCCCGCGCCCGCCGCACGACCCAAGTTCGCCCCGAGGTTGATCCCCTCGGGGTGGAACGCGGTCCCGAGGGCAACGGTCGCCACCGTGGTGGTCTCCCACATCTCGGCACCCTCCTCTCCGGTCAGCTCGGTCAGCGACTGCACATGACGGAGGGGGACCACCATCAGATGGCCGTTGCTGTAGGGATATGCGTTGAGCACCGCGAGCGTGTGGGTCCCGCGCCAGAGCACGCCGTTGTCGGGACTCGGCGGGCCACTCGCCGCGATGCGGCAGAACACGCAGTGCTCCGGGCCCGGACCGTCGGTCCCCGCCTGGTTCGTTGCTGCTCCGGTGACGTACTCGTTGCGCCACCCGGCCCAGAGGACCTCGAGGCTCATGGAGACGGGGTCACGAGGCGGTTGGCGATCTCGACCTCCAGCATTTCGGTGAAGGTGGTCACCTCGACACCGCGCTCGGGGCGTTCGCTGCCCCTGCGGTTCACCCCGACGGTCCCCGCCTGCACGTCTTCGTCACCGACGACGAGGACGTAGGGGATCTTCGCCAGTTTCGCCCGGCGGATCCGCGGATTGACCGGTTCGTCCGCAGGCTCGACCGTAACCCGCACACCGACCGCGTGGAGCCGGTCGGCGACCTTGTGCGCGTACTCCTCGTGATCGTCGCGCACGCCGAGCACGCGCACCTGTTCGGGCGCGAGCCAGGTCGGGAGGGCGCCCGCGTAGTGCTCGAGCAGGATCGCGAAGAATCGCTCGACCGAACCGAAGAGTGCGCGGTGGATCATGATCGGCCGGTGCTTCGCGTTGTCGGCGCCGACGTACTCCGCACCGAAGCGCTGGGGTGTCTGGAAGTCGAGCTGGATGGTGGACATCTGGTGCAACCGGCCGATGGCGTCCTTGGCCTGCACCGAGATCTTCGGCCCGTAGAACGCGCCGCCTCCCTCGTCGAGGACGAGCTCGAGGTCCATGCTCAACGCGGCTCTCCGCAGCGTCTCGGTGGCGACCTCCCACTCCTCTTCGCTCCCGACGGCCTTCCCCTCGGGCCGAGTGGAGAGCTCGAGGAAGAACTCCTCCAGCCCGTAGTCGCGCAGCAGCGAGAGGATGAAGGTCAAGGTCGAGTGGAGCTCGCCTTCCATCTGGTCGGCGGTGCAGAAGATGTGCGCGTCGTCCTGGGTCATCCCGCGCACGCGGGTCAGGCCGTGGACGACCCCGGACTTCTCGTAGCGGTAGACGGTCCCGAACTCGAAGAGGCGCAGAGGCAGCTCGCGGTAGGAACGCTGGCGGCTCTTGAAGATCAGGACGTGGAACGGGCAGTTCATCGGCTTGATGTAGTACTGCTGACCACCGTCGAGCTCCATCGGCGGGAACATCCCCTCGGCGAACCATTCGAGATGACCCGAGGTCTCGAAGAGATGCGCCTTGGTGATGTGGGGCGAGGTCACGAACTCGTAGCCGGCCGCCACGTGGCGCTGGCGCGAGTAGTCCTCCATGATGCGCCGGACCGTCCCGCCCTTCGGATGGAACACGGGGAGGCCGGAGCCGATCTCCTCGGGGAAGGAGAAGAGGTCGAGCTCGGCGCCGAGCCGCCGGTGATCGCGTCGTTCCGCCTCTTCGAGCCGGTGGAGGTGCTCCGCGAGGGCTTTCTCCGACTCCCAGGCCGTCCCGTAGATCCTCTGCAGCTGCTCGCGCTTCTCGTCTCCCCGCCAGTACGCGCCGGCGACTCGCATCAGCGCGAAGTGGCCGAGCCGGCTGGTCGAGGGGACGTGGGGACCGCGGCAAAGATCGGTGAAGGTGGGCGAGTTCCAGTAGGTCGAGACCGCGGCCGAGGTCGAGTCGCCGGCCCCAGCGTCGACTTCGTCGGAACCGGCCGCGACGGCTTCGATGATCTCCCGCTTGAAGGGCTGGTCCTCGAAGAGGACGAGCCCTTCGTCGATCGAGTGCTCGTGGCGGACGAACGGCTGGTCCTCGGCCATGATCTCGCGCATCGTGGCGGCGATGCGCTCGAGGTCGTCGTCGCTGAAGTGGGCGCCCCCCGGCAGCTCGAAGTCGTAGTAGAAGCCGTCCTCGATCACCGGGCCGATGGCGAACTTGGCGCCCGGCCAGAGCCGCAGGACCGCCTGGGCGAGGACGTGCGCGGTCGAATGGCGGATGACCTCACGCCCGGCCGGCGACTCGGCGGTGAGCACGCTCACCTCGGCGCCGTCGGGCAGCGGTGCGGAGAGGTCCACCGGAACCCCATCGAAGGTGGCGGCGACGGCGGCTTTGGCGAGACGCGGCCCGATCGCGGCGGCCAGTTCTCCGGCGGTCGTGCCTTCGTCGAACTCCCGGGTCGAGCCATCGGGAAGTCGGACGGTGACGGCTGCCATGGGAACGCCTTCCTGTGTCGTCGGCGGGTGGTCGGAGTCCTACAGGGTAATGCCCAAGAGCGCCGCCCCCCGGATGACCGACCGCCCCGCCGCCGCCTCTCCGTCGAGCGCGGCGAGCGCGCCCGGCGTGTCGAGATCGTCGTCGAGACGGGCCCGCACGAGCTCGAGCCCCGCGTCACCGGCATCCGACGAGGACGTGCCGATCGCAGAACGACGCCAGGCAGAGAGGCGCGCGACCGCTCTCGGCATCTCCGCGTCGGTCCACTCCCAATCGGTCCGGTAGTGGTGGTCGAGGAGGGCGAGGCGCACCGCAGCCGGCTCCCACTCCTTCAACAGGTCCCCGACGAAGACCAGGTTGCCGAGAGACTTCGACATCTTCTCCCCGCCGAGCCCGACCATCCCCACGTGAAGCCAGTGCCGTGCGAACTCGGTACCGGTCACCGACTCGGACTGCGCGGTCTCGCATTCGTGATGAGGGAAGACCAGATCACGTCCTCCGCCGTGGACGTCGATCGTCTCGCCGAGCTCGCGGAGCACCATGGCGGAGCACTCGATGTGCCATCCCGGGCGTCCCGGTCCCCAACGTGACTCCCACGACGGCTCGTCGGGCAGGGAGGGCTGCCAGAGGACGAAGTCCAGGGGATGCCGCTTATCGGGGTCGTCGGGGTTTCCGCCGTTCTCGCGGGCGAGGGTGAGCATGGTCGCCTCGTCGAGGTGGCTGAGCTGACCGAAGCGGGCAAACCGGGTCACGTCGAAGTAGACCGCGCCGCCCGACTGGTACGCGGACCCGTCCTCGAGGGCCGCGCCGATCATCGTCAGGATGTCGGCGATGGCCGAAGTGGCCCGCGGCTCGGACCATGGGGGAATCAATCCGAGCGCGGCCATGTCCGAGTCGAACCGCACGATCTCCTCGGCGGCGAGATCGAGGTAGTGGACGCCGAGCTCACGCGCCTTGCGGAGGATGTCGTCGTCGACGTCGGTGACGTTGCGCACATAGCGGGTCTCGTGGCCGAGGTCGCGCAGCCGCCGTTGGAGGATGTCGAAGGTCAGGTACACCTGCGCGTGCCCGAGGTGGGCCGCGTCGTAGGGCGTGATACCGCACACGTAGATGGTCACCAGCGGGCCGACCTCGAGGGGGACGATCTCGCCGAGGCGGGTGTCGAAGAGGCGGATCACCGAGGTCTCACCCGTCGTCGAGGCCGGTCAGCCGCACCGCGGCATGGACCTTGTGGCGAAGGTTGACCGTGATCAGGACGGCGGTGAACGCCTCGATCGCGGCGGCCTGGCCGAGGCTGCCAGCGTCCACGCCACGCAGACCTTCGATGCGCTCGACCAACGAGATCGTCGCCACCGAGGCATCGGGGTGGTCGGAGCACACCAACACGTCAGCAATGAGCGGCGTCTCGAGCCGGGCCAACTCGGAGGCGGGAAGGTGGTGGAAGGCGGCCGACACTGCGGAGCCCGGCAACGCGGCCTGGACCGACGCGGCGATCGAACCGCGGGGCGGGACGAGCGGGTTGAATTCACGGCCCTCCCGGACCAGCGCGTTGGCCATCGAGACGACGACCTTTCCCTCGAGTGCGCCGGCGAGCGGGCCGACCGTGGCGACGGCCGCGTCCCACGGGGTGGCCACCACGACCAGCTCGCATTCCGCGGTGACCTCGTTCGACTCACCTGCGATCGACAGCTGATGGGCGGGCCAGTCTTCGACCAGGCCCTCGGCCACCGTGCGCGCCCGCTGCGCATCCCTCGATCCGATGACCGGCTGGTCGCCGGCTGCCGCCAGGCGGAGCGCGAGGCCGCGTCCCGCCGGACCCGTTCCTCCGAGGATCCCGATGCGCACGACCTCTACCCTTGCACAACGGTTCCGTACGGCCACGATGTGCGGCGGTAACCTGCCTGCCCGATGGGACTCCTCGACGGCAAGCAGATCCTCGTGACCGGAGTGCTCACTGACGCGTCGATCGCCTTCGCCGTCGCACGCGCCGCGCAGCGCGAAGGCGCCGAGGTGGTCCTCTCCGGCGCGGGACGCGGGCTCTCCCTCACCAAGCGCACCGCGCGGAAGCTGACGACCGAGGCAGAGGTGCTCGAGATCGACGTGACCGATCCAGCCAAGGTGGACGCTGCCGCCGAGCGGCTCGGCCAGAAGTGGGACCGGATGGACGGGCTGGTCCATGCGATCGCCTACGCGCCCCCCGAATGCCTCGGCGGAGGGATGTTCGTCGCGGACTGGGAGCAGGTGCAGGTCGCGTTCCACGTCTCGGCCTACTCACTGAAAGCGCTCGTCGGTGCGTTCCGTCCTCTCCTGACCGCGGCCGGACGCAACGGACGACCGGGCGCATCGGTGGTCGGCCTCGACTTCGACGCGTCGGTGGCCTGGCCCGCCTACGACTGGATGGGAGTGTCGAAGGCCGCGCTCGAGTCGATCTCGCGCTACCTGGCCCGCGACCTCGGACCCGACAAGATCCGGGTCAACCTGGTCGCGGCCGGACCGGTGAAGACGATGGCCGCCCGCTCCATCCCCGGCTTCCATTCGTTCGAGGACACCTGGGCGGAACGCGCTCCTCTCGGGTGGGACGTACTCGACACCGACGTGGTGGCCCGCGCCTGCCTCGCGGTCCTCTCCGACCTGTTGCCGATGACCACCGGCGAGATCCTCCACGTCGACGGCGGCGCGCACGCGGTCGGCGCCTGATCCGGAGCCGGGCACCGGTGGAGAGCGCGACCGAACTCGGAAACCTGATCGCCCGCTACGCGGAGCTGATCGACGGGGGTGACTTCGACGGCGTGGCCCGACTGCTCGACGGCGCTTCGGTCGGGGGCGCCGACGACGGCCCGCTTCTGTCCGGGCACGACGCGATCCGCCGGCTGTTCGCCTCCACCGCTCGGCTCTATCCCGACGGCACCCCGCGCACCAAGCACGTGACCACCAACTTGATCCTCGAGATCGACGAGGACGCCGATCGCGCGGTCGCCCGCTCCTACTGGACGGTGTTCCAGGCGGTCGAAGGTCTTCCGCTCCAGCCGATCCTCGCCGGGCGGTACCACGACCGGTTCGTCCGACGCGACGGGGTCTGGGGCTTCGCCGAACGCCGCTACCTGGTGGACCTCGTCGGTGACGTGAGCCGCCACATGATGGACAACCGGCCGACCTGAACCTCCCGACCTCGCCGCAGACAACCATCCCGCCCGGTTGCGGTCCGCACTCGGCCGGTGCATCCTCGTCTCCGACCACTCCCGCCCACCGGCCACAGGAGAGGAACCATCAGATGACCAGCACGACGAGCCTCGAGGGTCCCGCGGCGGCGGCCACCCTCCGCGACCTCACCGCGACCGAGTCCGAGCTCTCGGAGCGGGGCCGGACGCTCACCGACCGCACCGTCGAGGCACTGTGGGACTGCGGGCTCATGCAGTGGTTCAACCCGAAGGAGGCGGGCGGTGGCGAGCCGACCTTCACCGAGATGATCGAGACGTGGATCGAGCTCGCCTGGCAGGACGGATCGCTCGGTTGGATCGGCATCGCCAACTTCCCCTCCGCGGCGGCGAGTGCGGCCTACCTGTCCGACGAGGGTTTCGACGAGGTGTTCACCCGAAACGGCAACCGGGTCACCGTCGGCGGCCAGTTCTTCCCGAACGGCCTCGCCGAGATCGTCGACGGCGGCTACCGGCTGACCGGCGCCTGGAACTTCGGGTCGGGCACCGGGCATTCGGAGTTCGTGGCGGCCGGGTTCATCCCGACCCGAAACGGTGAGATGGTGGTCGCCGAGAACGGTCTGCCACCGTTGATGGTGGCCGTCATCCCCCACGACGAGATCGTCTTCACCGACGGTTGGTTCGTACAGGGCCTGAAAGGGACCGGGTCCTACGACTACAACGTGAGCGACCTGTTCGTGCCCGAGTCACGGACCTACGAGCTCTTCTGCCGCGTGCCACACCGTGGCGGCTCCGCCGCATTCCGTATGGGCCTCATCCCGATTACCGCGGCGGGGCACGGCTCGTGGGCGCTCGGCGTGTCGAAGAGCATGCTCGACGACGTGACCGAACTGGCCGCGATCAAGGTCCGCATGGGAGACGAGTCGACCATTGCCAACCGTGCCACGTTCCAACGAGGGCTCTCGCACCACCAGGCGATGTGGAAGGCCGCCCACCTCCTGATGTCCACCACCTTCGCCGACATCGAACACGCCGTGGACCGCGGGCAGCCGCTCACGCCGTCGATGCGCGCCGACATGCGGATGACCGCCGCCTACGCGACCGAGGCGAGCAGGGAGATCGTCCAGTGGGCCCACCTCTCGGGTGGTACCACCGCGATCCGCGAGGGGAGCCGACTCGAGCGCGCGTTTCGCGACATGTACACGGGGACCCAGCACGTGTTCATCGGCGAGAAGGCCTACACCGACGCCGCCCGCATCCACATCGGACTGATCGACGACCAGTTCGGCTTCTAGCCCCTGGCCGTCGAGAGTGCCGCGTGAATCCTCCCTGCGGGCGGATCAGAGCTGGAGCGACTTGACCTCGACGAACTCCTCCAGCCCGATCGCGCCGAACTCGCGGCCGATGCCGGACTGCTTGTAACCGCCGAAGGGGGCCATCGGGTTGAAGCTGCCTCCGTTGACCTCGACCTGGCCGGTCCGGAGGCGCCGGGCGATCGACCGTGCGCGCTCGGGGTCACCGGACCACACGCCGCCGGCCAGGCCGTAGTCGGTGTCGTTGGCGATCTCGACCGCCTCGTCGACCGTGTCGTACGGCATGATCGAGAGCACCGGTCCGAAGATCTCTTCGCGAGCGATGGTCATGTCCCTCGTCACGTTCGAGAAGACGGTCGGCCGTACGAAGTAACCCTGTTCGAGGCCCTCGGGCGCCTCGGCGCCGCCGGTGAGCAACGTCGCACCCTCTCCGATCCCCTTGTCGATGTAGGTGCGGACCCGATCGCGCTGGACGGCAGACACCAACGGGCCGAGCCGCGTGGACGCATCGAAGGGGTCCCCCGGGGCGAAGGACTCCGCCGCGGCGACTGCTCGCGCTTCGACGTCGGCCAGACGGTCCCGGGGCACCAGCATCCGGGTGAGCGCGCTGCAGGTCTGTCCGGAGTTGATGTAGCACTTGAACAGCCCGTCGGGGATCGCCTTGTCGAGGTCGGCGTCGTCGAGAATCACGTTGGCCGACTTCCCGCCGAGCTCGAGCGCGACCCGCTTGACCGAGGCCGCCGCGACCTCGAGGACCCGCTTACCGGCCCGCGTCGAGCCGGTGAAGGAGACCATGTCCACCAGAGGGTGCGCGGCGATGGCCTCGCCGACCACCGGGCCGAACCCGGTCACCAAGTTGAAGACGCCGGCCGGCAGGCCGAGCTCGTCGAAGATCTCGGCGAGGACGAAGGCGTTGAGCGGTGCCACCTCGCTCGGCTTGAGGACCACCGTGCACCCGGCGGTGAGCGCCGGGGCGACCTTGGCGGCGATCTGGTGCAGCGGATAGTTCCAGGGCGTGATCGCGCCCACGACTCCCGCAGGCTCGCGCACGACGAGCGAGTTGCCGAGGGTCTCCTCCCAGGGGAAGGCGGCGGCGACCTGTGCCATCGAGGTGAACGTCGCGACCGGGAGCCCGACCTGCACGATCTGCGAAAGGGTGCGAGGCATGCCGACCTCGTGGGTGATCAGGTCGGCGAGCTCGTCCGTTCGCTCGGCGAGCGCCCCGGCGACCTTGGTGAGCAACGCGGTCCGCTCGTCCACCGGAGTCGCCGACCAACTGGCCAACGCGGCCCGTGCCGCGACAACCGCCGCGTCCGCATCGGCCGGGGTGCCCTCGGGGACCGTGCCGATGACCTCCTCGGTCGTCGAGTCGATCACCTCGATCGATCCTGCGCTCGAGCTCGGGACCCATTTCCCGCCGATGTAGAGCGAGTCACGGGTGGTGGTGGTCGATGCCGTCATCGTCCTTCTCCCTTCGCGGCGGATGGGCACACGTCCGCGCGATGGCCACTGTAGACATCCCGCATTTGAATAACGATCCCAATATATGTACACTCACCGGCACCAACGCTTCTGGTGGAGACCGTGAGAAAGACCCAGGAAGAACGGAAGGCGGAGACCCGAGCCCGGCTGCTCGCCGCGGCGGCCGACCTCTTCGCCGAACAGGGGATCGACGCGGTGTCGGTCGACGCCGTCGCCCACTCCGCCGGTCGCACCTCCGGAGCGGTCTACGCGCATTTCGGAAGCAAGCAGGGCCTCTTGCTCGCCCTCCTCGAATCGTGGAAGAACTCGGTGCTCACCGTGCTCCTGGCCGAGGTCGCGGTGTCCGCGTCGCCTGACGACGAGCTCATCGCGGTGTGGGAGAACGTGGCCCGAGGCGCCGAAGAAGGGTCCGCGCGCTGGTCGCTGCTCGAACACGAGCTCTGGCTGCGCGCCGCACGCGATCCGGAAGTCGCCGCAGTGCTCCGGGCGCGCGACGTCGAGGGGCGCCGCTTCAGCGCGGGTCAGCTGGCCGGGTGGACCGCTCGGATCGGGGCCCGTCCCGCGGCTGATCCCGAAGAGCTGGCCGTACTGGTCAAAGCCCTTCTCAACGGCCTCGCGATCCAACAACACATCGACCCCGACTCGGTCGACGACCAGCTCGCGCTCAGTGGTCTCCGCGCGCTCCTCGGCATGGAGGAACCGGTGTCCGCTGTGCTCGCCGCCAAATCCGACAAGAAGAGAGGACCCGAACCATGAACACCGAGATCCGTCGCAAGCTCGGCATCGAATTCCCCATCTTCGCCTTCACCCACTGCCGAGACGTGGTCGCGGCGGTCACCAACGCCGGCGGGATCGGCGTGCTCGGCGCCATCGGCTTCAACCCCGAACAGCTCGAAGTCGAGCTGTCGTGGATCGACGAGCACGTCGGGGAGAAGCCCTACGGCGTGGACATCGTCATCCCGGCCAAGTACGAGGGGATGGAGGAGATGGACCCCGACAAGCTGGAGGCGCAGATCCGCGGACTCGTGCCTCCCGGGCACCGCGACTTCGCCCTGAAGATCCTCGCCGACCACGGCGTCCCGGAGATCCCCGAGGCCGAACGCCGCGGGAACGGGATGATCGGCTGGACCGCGGCCCACGCGGCCGGGCTCATCGACGTCGCCCTCCGCCATCCGAACGTCCGCCTGATCGCCAACGCACTCGGCACTCCCCCGCCCGACGTCGTCGAGAGGGTGCAAGGAGCCGGGTTGATGATCGGTGCCCTCGCCGGCTCGGTCAAGCACGCGTTGAGCCACAAGGAAGCCGGCCTCGACTTCATCGTCTGTCAGGGTTCGGAAGGCGGCGGCCACACCGGCGACGTCGGCAGCATCGTGCTCTGGCCGGAAGTGATCGATGCGGTCGCACCGATCCCCGTGCTGGCAGCGGGCGGAGTCGGCAGCGGCCGGCAGATGGCGGCCGCGCTCGCGCTCGGGGCCCAGGGCGTCTGGTCGGGCACGCTCTGGCTCACCGTCGAAGAGGCCGACATCCCCCCGGGGCAGATGGCCACCTACCTCGCGGCCTCGAGTCGGGACACGGTGCGCTCTCGCTCGTTCACCGGTAAGCCGTGCCGGATGCTCCGCAACGACTGGACCGATGCCTGGGAAGCGGAGGACACGCCCGAACCCCTGCCGATGCCGCTGCAGATGATGGTCGCCATCGAGGCGGTCTCCCGTGGGCATCGCTATCCCGAGCAGGCGAAGGACGTGAACTTCAACCCGTGCGGCCAGGTCATCGGTCGGGCGACGCACCGTCCGCAAGGCGAAGGACGTGGTCCTTTCGATGGTCGAGGAGTACCTCGAGGCGAGCGACCGTCTGCAGTCGACGGTATCGGTCTGAACGGTCGTTCGAGCCGCCGGCGACGAGATCGCCCGAATTCTCCAATCGCCTGCCGGTATCCGCACCGAAAAGACCGGCGCGCTTGTGAACGCGTTCCCGCACCATTTTCTTTGGTCTCGCATCGTGCGATGATGTCCACGCGGCCGAGGCGAGTGGCCGCCCCGGAGCCGGCAGCGGCTCGTGGTCGGGAAGGGGAAAGCATGTACGTCGCGGACCTGCTCGCAGCAAAGGGCACCATGGTCGCCACGGTCGGAGGCGACGCGACGGTGGGCGTGGTGGTCGCGGAGCTCGTCCGCCATCGCATCGGCGCGCTGATCGTCTCCTCGGACGGCAACCGGATCGATGGCATCGTCTCGGAGCGGGACATCGTCCGCCATCTGAGCGAGTTGCGCAACGACTTCCTCGACGAGCCGGTGACGAGGATCATGTCCACCGACGTCGTCGTGTGCACACCTACCGATGGCGTCGAGTCGATCATGAACCTGATGACCGAGCGCCGGATCCGACACGTCCCGGTGGTCGAGGACGATCGCCTCTGCGGGATCGTGAGCATCGGCGACGTGGTCAAGAGTCGCATCGGCGAGCTCGAGAAGGACCGCTTCGAGCTCATGGAGTACATCACCGCCAGATGACCCGGCCGGTGTGTCCGGCCGGATGCTGCGCTAACCGGTCGACGTGGTGCTGGTCGAGCTCGGAGCGAGGAATTGTTCGACTGCGAGGGCGGTGCCCCGCGCGATGGTCATCTGGCCGCCCGCGGTGTTGGCGATCGAACCCTCGAAGGGGTCGGTGAGGTAGAGCGGCTCCACGATCACCCCCGGCATGTTGCTCGGAGTGGTGAAGAAGCCGGTCATCGCGGGTCCGAGCTCCATCAGGTGCCCGTAGGAAGCGGCTTGCTCAGCGAGGCCGCCGCTGCTCGGGGTTCCGTCGAGCGAGCCGAGAGTCGAATCGGTCTGGACCCCGTCGTCGGGGATCCCCCAGCCCTGTGCGTTCATCCCCGCGAGCACGTCGCGCTGGACGAGGTCGGCGAGCTTCAGGTTCGACGACGAGAAGGGACGCGCCGCGTCGTAAGCAGTAATGCTTCCGGCGTCCGAGGAGGAACTGCTCGCGTCGTAGTAGATCCCGACCAGCGCGTCGGCGTGCGCGTCGTTCGCGCACTGCGCTCGCGCGGCGACGTCGTCGTGGGCACCCTGAAGGGTCAGCAACCCGTTGTCCACGTCGCCCGACCCGAGCCGCAGAACCGTCGTTTCGCCGGTGCGGGAGACCACCACGCGGTAGCCGTTCTCGCGCAGGATGGACATCATGTCGAGCTCGACGGGGAGGGTCTCGTCACCCTCGTAGATGGTGCTGCCGTCCGCGGTCGTGCCCACCCCTCCCGGATCGATCCCACCGTGACCGGCGTCGAGGAACACCGTCTTGCCGCGGTCGCCCGAAGTCGGCGGGTACGCGACGCAGGCGCCGTTGGCGAAGAACGACGGATCGAGCGATTGTGGCTGGTCCGATCCTCCGGTCAGCGCCGACGTCACCGCACCGTGCCAGGTGTAGAGCGCGGCGCCGGCGACCGCGAGCACCAAGACGATGACGAGAACCAGGCCGCCGCGCAGACGGCCGCTCGCACGAGGTGCCCGAGCCGATGAGCTTCTGTTCGGGGGCATCGCCACCTCTTCGGTCCGGTTCTCCGGCGCGCACCCTGAGATCAGGTCCGAGGGGATCGCCTCAGCAGGTCCGGACGCGGAACATTCGATGGTAATGACCGGAGATTGCCAGGTGGTGTCACCCGAGGGGATCGGAATCGTCGCCGCGACGCCGCCCGTAACCTTGTGTCCATGCGGTTCGTGATCGTCGGTGGAGGTCCGGCAGGAAATCAGGCGGCGACCCACGCGGCGCGTCTTGGCGTAGAGGTGACCCTCGTCGAACGCGACGTCATCGGCGGCGCGGCCAACCTCGGTGACTGCATCCCTTCGAAGGCAATGATCGCCGCGGGCGGCGCTCTCTTTCATCACCGCCGGATCGCCGGGATGGGGGTGACCGGGGCCGAGGGGGCCATCGACCTCGAGTTGCTGCGGAACCGGATCCGGGCGATCACCGACCAGCTCGAGGCCGCGAACGAAGAGATCCTCCGCAGTCAGCAGGTCGAGTTGGTCCGGGGGACCGCCCGTCTGGCCGACCCGCACACGGTGGTCGCCGAGACGGTCGAGGGCGAACGCGTCTTCGAGGCAGACGCCATCCTGATCAGCACCGGTAGCCGTCCACGGATCCCCGACTGGGCCGGCGTCGACGGCGACCGCATCCTCACCACCCGTGACGCCTACCCGCCACGCGAGCTCCCCGATCATCTGGTCGTGGTGGGGTCGGGGGTGACCGGCGTGGAGTTCGTCCACATGTTCTCGTCGTTCGGGAGCGAGGTGACCCTCATCGTGAGCCGCCAGCAAGTGCTGCCTCGCAAGGACCCCGAAGTGGCCGCGGTGCTCGAGGCCGACTTCCAACGACGAGGCGTGCATCTGCTCAAAGGGGCTCGGGCGATCGCAGTGAAGGCGACCGCGGCCGGCGCCACCGTGAGCTGTGACGACGGACGGATCGTCGAAGGCTCCCATGCCCTGCTCGCCATCGGATCGGTCCCCAACACCGAGGGACTCGGACTCGACACCGCCGGGATCGCGACCGACCCGAGCGGGTACATCGAGATCAACCGGCACTGCCAGACCAGCGTGCCCCACATCTTCGCCGCCGGCGACGTGTCGGGGAAGCTCCCCCTCTCCTCGGTCGCCTTCATGCAGGGAAGAAAGGTCGCCGAGTACGTCGTCGGGGGGCACTCCGTCGCCCACCACCATCCGAACTACGAGAGCGCGCCATCGGCCATCTTCACCGATCCCGAGATCGCCGACGTGGGGATGGCCGAGGCGGACGCCTTCGCCGAGGGCCGCAAGATCAGGGTGACCAAGGTCCCCTTCTCGGCGAGTGCCCGAGCGCTCATCGACAACGACCCACGCGGTTTCGTGAAGATCATCTCCGACCCGGCGACCGGGATCGTCCTCGGAGGGTCGATCGTCGGGCGTGACGCCTCGGAGCTCATCTCGGTGCTCGCGGTCGCGGTGACCGCCCGGCTCCGGGTCTCGGACATCGTCGAGTCGATGCTCGTCCACCCCACGCTGGCGGAGGCCCTGGCGGAGGCCGCGGAGTGACCCGGCGGGCTTTAGGAGATTCATAAGGTGGGTTCACGGTGCCTTTATGTCCACGATGTCAATTAGAGGGTGACGACGTGCGACCGCCACGAGATCTGGAGGTAAGACGGAGATGAGCGAGAGCTGGCCACCCACGGACGAGGCGCCGGAGGCCGAAGGACCACCTGTCGACGCCTCGCAGTCCGCCACCACCGAGACGGCTCCGGCGGAGCCCGCCTCCGCACCCGAGACCGCGCCAGGCGTACCGGCCTTCCCGCAGGCGACTCCTGCCGAGGGCACGCCGCCGGCCTCACCCGCCGCGACCGCGGCCCCTGGCGAGGAGGCCTTCTCCGGGCCGCCGACGCTCAGCGACCAACACCCGACTCAGCAGTACGCGACCCCGCCGGGGTCGCCGGTGCCCGCCTCCGCCCTACCCCCCGCAGGCGTATCCGTCCGCGGGGCAGTACCCCCCCGTCGGCCACTACCCCCAAGGTGTCTACCCGGCCTCGGGCCACTACCCGGGCGGGCCCGTTCCCCCGGGCGGCGGATGGACCACTCTGCCTGCCGCTCCTTGGGGCGCGGCGCCTCCGGGCTCCCCTCCACCGGCGGGTGGCTGGGGCGGCGTCCCTGGCGCTCCTGTCGGCGGCTGGCCTCATCCCGGATACGGACCCTCCACCACCCCGGCGCGCCCGTCGACCCGGAAGACCGTCGCCGCCATCACGGCTGCGCTGCTGCTCGTCGTGGCCATCCTGGCCGGTGCCGGCGTGGGACACCTGGTCTGGTCGAACCAGAGCGCCTCGAATCCGGGAGCGTTCACCCCGAACGGCTCCGGGTCGACCGGTAACGGTGGCTCCTCCCCGTTCGGCGGGGGCTCGACCGGAACGGGTGGAGGCGGCTCGACCGGCAACTCCTCCACCGGGGCAGGTGCCCCTTCCGACATCTCGTCGATCGCATCGAAGGTCGACCCGGGGATCGTGGACGTCAACACCAACCTGAGCTACCAGAACGAGCAGGCCGCGGGCACCGGGCAAGTGCTCACCTCCGACGGTGAGATCCTGACCAACAACCACGTGATCGACGGCGCGACCAGCATCAGCGTCACCGACGTGGGCAACGGCAAGACCTACACGGCGTCGGTGGTCGGCTACGACCGGACCGCGGACGTCGCGGTGCTCAAGCTGCAAGGTGCGAGCGGCCTGCAAACCGTGACCGCCAGCGACCAGTCCCCGGCCGTCGGCCAGGCCATCGTCGGCATCGGCAACGCGGGAGGTGCGGGCGGGACCCCGAGCACCGCCGGCGGCTCGATCATCGCGCTCGGCCAGTCGATCACCGCGAGTGACACCGGTGGCGCGAACGCCGAGAACCTGAGCGGGCTCATCGAGATCAACGCACCCATCCAACCCGGCGACTCGGGTGGACCGTTGGTGAACACCTCGAGCCAAGTCATCGGAATGGACACCGCGGCTGCGGAGACCTCCGGCTTCGACACGACCGGCAACCAGGCCTACGCGATTCCGATCGCCACGGCGCTCTCGATCGCCCACCAGATCGAGTCCGGCAAGAGCTCGTCGACCATCCATATCGGTCCGACGGCGTTCCTCGGCGTCGAGATCCAGCCTTCCTCGTCCAACAGCTCCAACAGCGGCGGCCTCGGAGGATTCGGCGTCGGCAACGGCAACGGCGGGTCCTCGACGACCTCCGGCGCCGTGGTCGAGGGCACCGTCTCCGGTGGAGCTGCGGCGCAAGCGGGCCTCGCCCAGGGTGACGTCATCACCGGGTTCAACGGTCACACCATCAACACGCCGGACGACCTCAGCAACCTGATGGCCTCCGAACACCCTGGCCAAAGCGTGCAGCTCCAATGGACGGACCAGTCCGGGCAGACCCATACCGCGAGCATCACGCTCGGAAGCGGGCCGCCCACCTGATCACGACCTGGGTGGCTTCCGTTCCCGAGAGAGCGGGAGCCACCCGGTCCGAAGGCGGGCGCGGATGGCCATACCATGTGCGGCCATGATCCGCTCCCGGCAAGGTCTCAAGAAGGTGCCGGAGATCACCGCGATCTTCTGGCTGACCAAGCTGCTCACCACCGCCATGGGCGAGTCCACCTCGGACTTCCTCGTGAAGCACATCGACCCGGTGGTCGCGGTCGGGCTCGGGGGGATCGCGCTGGTGGCCACCCTCTCGCTGCAGTTGGTGGCGCGGCGGTACATCCCATGGATCTATTGGCTGGCCGTCCTCATGGTCGCCATCGCAGGCACGATGGCCGCGGACGTACTGCACATCCGCTTCGGCGTGCCGTACGCGGTGTCGACGCCGCTCTTCGCGGTGATCCTCGCGGCGGTGTTCCTCCTCTGGTATCGCACCGAAGGCACGCTCTCGATCCACAGCATCGACACCACGCGCCGTGAGTTCTTCTACTGGGGCGCGGTGATCGCGACCTTCGCGATGGGTACCGCTCTCGGCGACCTGACCGCGACCACGTTCCACCTCGGCTACCTGACCTCCGCGGTCCTCTTCGCCGCTTTGATGCTGGTCCCGGCGGTCGGTTACTGGCGATTCGACTGGAACGAGGTGTTCTCCTTCTGGTTCGCCTACGTCCTCACCCGACCGCTCGGCGCCTCGGTCGCCGACTGGCTCGGGAAGCCCCAAAGCGTAGGTGGGATGGGCCTCGGTGACGGCCTGGTCACCCTGGTCTTTGCCGTCGCGATCGCCGCCTGCGTCCGGGTGATGACCGTCGAATGGCGCCGGCGGCCCGACTACGGCCTCGTCCCGGACTGACCCTTCCCGGACATGGTGATCGAGGCATCGGCCCCTGTTCGCATCTGCGACTTCGGCGGGTGGACCGACACCTGGTTCGGTGCACCGGGCCGAGTACTCAATCTCGCGGTGACTCCGGGCGTCGCCGTCCAGGTGCGTGAATCGGTCGACCCGGGCGTGGTCGCGCTCCACGTCGCCACCTACGGCGACCGCTACCGGGTGACGCCCGGCGACACCTCCCGGGTCGATCGCCACCGGCTGCTCGAGGCGGCGATCGACGCGTGCCCTCCGCCGCCGGAGATCGGCGTGGAGATCACCGTCGACTCGGCCGTCCCGGCCGGATGCGCGGCAGGCACCTCGGCCGCCGTCACGATGGCGATGCTCGGCGCGTTGCGAGCGGTCCGTGGGGAGTCTCCTGCGGCACGAGAGATCGCCTACGCCGCGCACGAGCTCGAAGTCGGCGTCCTCGGCGGCGAGAGCGGCATCCAGGACCAGCTCTGCATCGCCTTCGGCGGGATCAACTATTTCGAGATCGAGCCATATCCCGAGGCCCGCGTGCTCCCGCTGCCGGCCTGGGGGGACCTCGAAGAGCGCCTGACCGTGGTGTATCTCGGCCACGCCCACGACTCGACGGCGATACACCGCAAGGTCATCGCAGACGTGACGACCCGCGGCACCGAGGTCTTCGCACCGCTGCGTGACGCGGCGGTCGCCGCCCGGGACGCGGTCGCCGCCCGGGACCTCGAGGGTTTCGGTCGAGCGATGATCCGCAACACCGAGGCGCAGGCGTCACTCGACCCCGCGCTCGTCGGGGATGCGGCGCACCGGGTGATCGAGTCCGCAGCCGCTCAGGGCGCAAGCGGCTGGAAGGTCAACGGCGCCGGAGGGGACGGGGGCTCGATCACCGTCCTCAGCACGACCCGGAGGGCCAAACACCGTTTCGACCAGTCGGCCGCTTCGGACGGCTGGCAGGTGCTGCCCTTCGAGATCAGCGCCAAGGGACTGGAGGTCCGGGGCACCCTCTCGTCGTGACCGGCGCGGTACGTCCGCGCTGCTCAGGTGACCTCGGTGATCGCTTCCTCCCGGTCCGAAAGAGGTGCGTGGGGTAGCTCCCTCGTGAACATCAGCGAGACGAGCGCGAGCAGGGCGGCCGCCAGCAGACCACTCTTCAGCGAGACCAACTGGGCCCGCTCGTAGTCCTCCACGATCGCTTGCGTGGTCGTCTGGTCGATGCCGGCGTGTTGGGCCGCGGTCCGCACCTCGTTCGACGGCACCAGATCGATGCCCGAGCTGACTGCGACGCCGACCTGCGTGGCGACCTCGGGACTGATACGACTGTCGGACTCGACGTTCGAGACGAACGTCCCGAGCAGGCCGGCGAGCACGATCGCGCCGATCAGGGCGACGCCGAGCGCCGAGCCGAGTTGTTGACCGGTGTACTGGAGACCTCCCGCCTCGCTCCGGCCCGATTCGTCGACCGACGACTGCACCACGTTCCCGAGTTGGGAGACCATCAGCCCCATGCCGACGCCGAGCACCGCCATGCCGGCGAAGAACCCCGCATCGGCGAGGCTGGGCTGGATGGTCCAGAGCAGCAGGACGATTCCCAGGATCACCACGATCAGGCCGGCGCGCACGATCGAGCGGACCACGAAGCGGGAAGAGAGGCGCGAGCCGAGTGCAGAGGCCACCAACATGGTCACGGAGACGGGCAGCATCTTCTCGCCGGTCTTGAGGGCATCCAACCCGAGCACCAGCTGCAGGTAGAGGGGGATGACGAAGAAGACACCCATCAGGATCAAGTTCTGGCTGAAGAGTCCGAAGAGACCGGACCGCAAGGTCGGGATCTTGACGAGGTCCAGGTGGACGAGCGGGTCGTGGTGCGTCGCCTCCCGCCGGTGCTGCCAACGGACGAAGCCCCACAGCAACGCCCCGCCGAGCGCGACGACGAACAGCGTCGGCGACAGCCCGAAGAGGTCGAACGGCGGGTTCTTCGGCTTGATCCAACCCCAGGTGCTCGATTGCAGCACGCCGAGGACGACCGCTCCGAGCCCGGCCGCCGACAGCACGGTTCCCAAGACGTCGAGGTGCGGCCTCGGCTCGGGCTTGGGCGCGTCCGACACGAAGCGGGTCATGACCAGGATGAAGACGATCAACACCACTTCGCCGGCGAAGACGACCCGCCAGGTCAGTTCGGTGGTCGCCCAGCCGCCGAGGATGGGCCCGACCGCGATGCCTGCACCGGCGACACCGCCGATCACCGCGTAGGCGACCTTTCGCGACTGTCCGGCGAAGTTGCCCCCGATGAGCGCGGCCAGCGCCGGGAGCACCAGAGCGGCGCCGAGTCCCTCGAGGACCGACCAGCCGATCGCCAGCATCGCCACGCTCTGGGAGCCCGCGGTCAACGCGGAGCCACACCCGTAGATCACCAGACCGATCGAGAAGGCCCGCCGCCGGCCGATCATGTCGCCGATCTTGGCACCGGCCATCATGAACATGGCCATGACCAGGCAGTAGAGGGTGATCACCGCCTGGATCGTCGGCACCGTCGTGTCGAAGTCGTGCACCAGCGCGCTGATCGACACGTTCATGACCGACTGGTCGAGGACCATGACGAACTGGGCGGTGGCGAGGGCCACGAGGGCCACCCATCTGATCGACGACGCTCGCTCCCCGCCCTCCATGGGTCTCCTTTCCATACGGCGCCGGCAACGGGCGATCCCGGGTTCGAGCCGGCGCAAAGTGGCTAGCACGGCGGTGCCTCCGAGCGGGGACACGCGGCTCACCACCGGGCCGCACTCGTCCGCCTGCTCCGATCGGATCGACCGGCCGGTCCCGTTCGACGGCGCCGATGTTAGATTCAGACCAAGGAGGTGGCCGATGCCGTCTGCGCAAGAGAGCGATGCTCTAGGTCCCATCAGCTACGTGATCGTCGAGTTCCCGGGCGCCAAGATGACCGGGGAAGGTCTGGCCGAGTTGTTGCGCCTGGTCGACCAGGGCGTCGTGCGCATCCTCGATCTGCAATTCGTCCTCGCACGTGCCGACGGTTCGATCGAGGCGGTGGAGCTCGACGCCCTCGATTTCGACGGGTCCTTCGACCTGACCGTCTTCGAAGGCGCGTCGTCCGGATTGCTGGACGAAAGTGACATCGCCGACGCCCACTCGGCGATCGAGCCCGGGGCGGCCGCGGCGATCCTCATCTTCGAGAACACGTGGGCGACCCCCTTCGTCCAGGCGCTGCGCCGAAGCGACGCCCAGCTTGTGGCGGCCGGCTACATCCCCCACGACACGCTGGTCGCGTCGCTCGACGCGACCGACTGAGCACACGCTCGCCAACGACACGGAGGTGCATTGATCATGCCCGGACTACTTCGAGGCGTCGGACGCGTGGCCGTCGTCGCCGGGACCGCCACCGCGGTCTCCAATCGAGTCTCACGCCGCCAGGCCAACCGGTGGTCGGAGCAAGACCAGCAGCAGTACAGCGAGGCCCCGCCTCCCGCTCCTGCACCGGCACCCCAACAAGGGGGCGACGCCATCAGCCAACTGAAAGACCTCGCCGACCTGAAGAACCAGGGGGTCCTCACCGAGGCGGAGTTCGAGGCCCAAAAGGCGAAGATCCTCGGTTCGTAACGTCGCGAACGTTCACCTCCGGTGACCGTTGCGCTCTTCAGCCGTCGTCCTTCGAGCCCTTGGTCGACCTCTTCTTCTGCGAGTCCGAGGTTTCCTTGATGTAGCGAGAGGCCAGCTGCCGAGAGATACCCCAGGCGCGACCCAAGTCGGCGATCGAGTGACCCCGTTCGAGTGCGAGCTCGAAGACCTTCAGGCGGGTGACGTGGCGACGCTGGTTGACGAGCTCGAGTGCGTCGTTCAACGCCTGTCGTAGACCGGCGGGCTGCACCATCATCAGCACCGACTCGAGCTCCTCGCCCTCGTTCACCCGCTTGAGCGCGAGCCGCAGCGAATGCTCGGTGTTGCGAATCTCGACGGCCGCGTTTACCAACGCCTCGATGAGCTCTTCGACCGACTCGACGGCCTCGTTCTCCAGCTTCGACACCAGCGACATCTTCTCAAACCCCATCGACGGCACGCACCCACCAATCGATCGCGTACGCTTGTCTCGATGTGGAGTGTCACACGGATGCAACAGCGGTTGCACAGCGAACACGACGAAGCCCCGTCTCGTTCGGCACGCGCCGCGCCACTGTTCGCGACCGCCACCTCCCTAGTCGTCTTGGATTGATACTATCTGAAATCAGTACTAATGTCTCCTCGTGGGCGAGGAGCGGATCGAAGAGTGGCCGCTGACGGCCCTGCTGCGGAGTGCCCGGGCCTCGGTGGGAGGCGCGATCCGCGCGTCGCTCGAGGGATCCGACATGGACGACCTCCCTCCGAACGGTCCCTTCGTCATCGGGGCGATCGCTCGCAGCTCGGCCCCCCTCGGCGCCATCGTCCGTCAACTCGGCGGTTCCAAGCAGGCGGCGGGCCAGCTGGTCGACACCCTGGTCATCCGCGGCTACCTCGAGCGTTCGATCGACCCGGACGACCGACGACGCCTGATCGTCCGGCTGACCACCCGCGGGGAGGCGGCGGCAAAGCTCATCCGGTCGGCCGTGGAGCGCCTCGAAGCAGAGCTCGAACTCGCAGCCGGCCGCGATCGAGTGGAGGCCGCGCGACAGGTGCTCGCCGACCTGGTTCGTATGGGTTCGACCGATGCGTGACGGTCAGCCCTCGCTGAGCGCCCAGCGGGTAGCCGCACGCCGGGTCGCCTTCCCCCGCGTGGCCGCATCCTTCGGCGATCCCTCCGCCGACGACGCCCTTGCCCGCGACGTGGCCATGGATGGCCCCCCTTCGTCGGGCAGTCTGATCGAGCAGTACCTGCGCGCCCGGACCATCTTCTTCGATCGGGTCGTAGTCGATGCGATCGGCCGAGGTGTCTCGCAGATCGTGATGATCGGGGCCGGCTACGACGGGAGGCCGTTGCGTTATCGCCGAGAGGGCGTGTCGTGGTGGGAGGTCGACCATCCGGACACCCAAGCCGACAAGCGCGCCCGAATGGACCGTCTCGGCCTACCCACGTCGGGCATCGCCTTCCTCTCCTTCGATCTCGAATCGCCCGGGCTCGCAACAGTGCTCCTCGAGAGCGGCTTCGATCCCGATCGACCATCGCTCCAATGCTGCGAGGGTGTGGTGGCCTATCTGACGCCGGGCGGGCTGGAGTGCCTGCTGACCGAACTCCGCGCGGTGGCAACGGACGGGACCCGGATCGCCCTCTCCTTGTCGGTCACTCCGGCATCAGAGGAGGCCGCCGACCGACGGCACGATCTCCACGGCAGGCTGGCGGCCCTCGGAGAGCCGATCGTGAGCTCACTCGGTGCGCAAGACGCGTTCGATCTCTTCGCCCGGACCCGATGGCGTCAGGTCGACGCCACGGACCGAAGCGAGCGGGCCGGCTTGGTGGTAGCCGGCCCGATCTGATCAGCGCACCGAGTGCCGAAACAGCGAGCTTCGGGGCATCGCTCGCTCCGTGGTGGCAGTGACGACGTAGAACCCGGCGCGAGCCGCCTCACCGCGAGCACCTGGGGAGACCAACCGTGTGCCGATGCCGAGCTACTCGGCCTTCCCCTGGAACGGTCGCGCCGTCCCAGGCCGAGGGGCAAGACGGGGGGCCTCATGCAGTCGGCCAGGGTCGGCAAACGGCGGAGCTGTCCTTCCGCCCAAGCGCAACTCTACGGCGACAAGCCCCTCGACGCAACACGTCTTGCGCGACGACCGCCTCCTCGGGTTCGTCGCCCGTCATCGCTTGCCGTTGCTCGCCTCTCTCACGTAGCGCGACGCCAATTGTCTCGAAATACCCCAGGTCCGCCCCACTTCGCCGATCGACAGGCCCTCCTCCACGGCAAGGGCGAAGACGAGAGACCGCGTCCGGTGACGGAGGGCGGTAAGCGCCTCCATTGCGTCGTCGAAGGATTGCCGCGACTCCGAGGGCGCGTCGGCGATGACCGCTGCCGTCAGCCCCTCACCCCGTTCCACCTTCTTCAGGGTCCGGCGAATTCCTTGCTCCGACCGGCGAATCTCGTCGCGGGCTTCGGCGAGTGCATCGAGGAGCTCTTTCATGCTGGAAGTGGCCTGTCGCTCGAGCTTCGACATGGCTGCATCTTCTCAACCGATCCTTAAGGTTCCCTTAGAACGCAGAGGGGCAACCCGTGTTGCCTGGAAGACCCCACGGAAGGGGGTCTTGGAGGTGACGAGCAATCCGGATTCCCTTGTGCGCCCCGGACCATCCCCGCGACGAGCCTCTCGAGGCACTCCGAAGCCGCTCGGTCGGCGCCCCCGTTTGGCGAACCAGCGTGCGCCGTAGACGCACCCGCACCACCTTCATTGAGCCTGATACGGGCGAGGCAACCATCGTCGAGTGGTCCCGACGTTCAGACCTCGAGGGAGGCGGGGTCCTCGATACCGAGCACCGCAAGGGCGCGCCCGAGGCCGAGGTAGGAGGCGATGCACATCGTCAGGTCGAGAATCTCGGCGTCCGTGAACCTGGCGTGGAGCCGCTCGAACAAGTCGTCGTCGATGGACCCATGGTCGAGGGCGAAGCGAGCCGCGTACTCGATGGCCAACCGCTGGCGGTCCGTGTAACCGCCGTAGGTGTCGTAGTCGTCGAGATGAGCGTAGAGGTCGTCCTCGACACCGGCAGTCCTCACCGAGGCAGCCCGGAACGTCGAACACGCGCTGCAGGAGTTGAGCTGGGCGATCTTCATGCGCGCCACCTCGCGCTCCTCCGCCGGAAGGATGCTCGAGCCGTAGATGGTTCGGACCATCGTCTCGACCATCGCACCCATTTCGGGCCGCAAGCGCCACACCCTTGCCGCCTCTTCGCCGCTGCCAGCTGGTACGTCGATCCGCGCCATTGCGCCTCAGCATAAGTTCCCGAACGCCCGCGACTGCTATGAGACGGGTGACGGTTCCCTGCCCGGGGCACCAATGTGGGAGTCCCTGAGCACCTGATTCTGCTCCCTTCCCTCGGAAAGCTGGCCTTTCCTGCTCAAGTTCGGGCGGGGTCGGTGACGATGTGTGGTGGATGCAGGCGCTGACAAGCAGGCCGGGGGTCTGGCTTGGCGAGGACTGGAAGTACCACCTTCCGGAGTCCCACCCCAACTTCGATCCGACGCGCCTTGCGGTGGAGCAGGTTTCGGAAGAATCGGATTTCGAGATCGCGAGCACGTCCTTGTTGCTGTCCACCTGGCTGGCAGAGGCGCTGAACGAGGACGCTCGTCTGTCAGAAGCATTCCCCGACAATGGTGCGACCGCCCCTTTGCTCGTTCTCAGTTGCTCCACCCTGGGTACCAAGGCTCTGACCCACGGATCAGGTCAGTCGCTCTTCGTCTGGAAGCGGACTCTGATTCAAGAACGCATCGGCCAACCCTGGTCGACCGAGGAGCTCTCGCAGTCGGCGGAGCACCGCGCCTACTTGAACTTCTTCTCACGGCTCTGCCTGCTCAAGTTGGTCATGCCGGATGAAGCCGAACGGATGGCCTTCCGACTTTGGCAGCTTCTGAACGAGCGGAGCATGCAGGGACCACTCTGGCGGCTTCCGGATCGGGCCACCATGCAAGAAGGCGTCCTCCGCCTGGGCCGTCCCGACGTGAGAGATCTCACCGCCCTCGTCGAGTCGACGGGTCTGGCGTTCGCCGGTCTGTCGGAACACGACGGCGAGGAGCCGGGTAGCGATGCCGACCGATCGAAGGTCGCGCGGCTCGCGATGCAGGTTTTCGTCCTCGGAGAGTTGCTTCCGTTCATTCGTGGTTCGTCAACCCTGGGCTCTACTGGCGAATCCGCTCAGCTGCGTGAGGAGTACGAAGTCCGCCAGCAGATGGCGTAGTCCTTCTCGATCCGCTCGACCGTTTCGGTTCGACCGGATTCTGGTCTTCGCAGCAGCACCGGAATGGGTGCGCTGCGGCCCACCCGAGGCGGCTCTCTAGGCGTTGTGGGGCACTCTGAGATCGAGAACCGTCGCCGAAGCGTCGGCGGTGTCGAACGCGGGAACGGCCTCCGCCGGTGGATCGCTTCGAGCGACGCCCTCTTTAACATAGCGAGAGGCCAGCTGCCTTGAGATGCCCCACGCCCGAGCCATCTCCGAGATGGAAAGTCCGGCCGCCAGTGCGTGAGTAAACACTTTCTGCCGCACCATGTGGCGAGTTCGGTGAACCTCTTCGAGAGCGTCCAGAAATGCCTGTCGCTTCCCCGCCGGCGATTTCAGCACGATCAAGGACTCGATGGCCTCTCCCCGTGCGATCGACTGCAGTGCGCCTCGGAGAGACCGCTCGGCACGACGCATTTCGGCGCGCGCCATGGCGATCGCAGTGATCAGTTCCTCGATCGCCTTGACCACCTCGTCCTGACTAGACAGCATTTCGTCTTCGTCCCCCTCAACGTCAGGTGCCTTCGCCGCCATCACCCCTCCTTTCCTGAATCGAGTCTGAACGCGACGGGGTGGCACTCGCTGTCACCTTTGCGACAACTGAGGGATCGCCCACCGGTGACACGATCGGGCTTGATGCTGCGGCCCAACGGCTATGCCGACCGACGAAGACGCGTAAGGCCGCTCTCTGATCGGACCCGTTGATCGGTGCACCCGTTCGATACCCATCGGCCGAGTTCCCTTGCGACCAATCGCTTAAGGTGCCGACATGGACGATTCCTCCTACAGCCATTCTGAAAAGCTCAGGATCCACCGCCCGCCGGGTGATCTCTACGAGATTGTCAGCGACGTGACGCGTGTCGGCGACCTGAGCCCGGTGTGCCAATCTGGGACCTGGGACGATGCCACCCAGGCGGGCAAGACCGGCGCCTGGTTCACTGGGTACAACGCTGTCGGAGACGTCCGTTGGGACACGCGTTGCAAGGTCGTTGTGGCCAAGCCGGGTCGGGAGTTCTCCTTCATCAACTTCGGGCCGGATGGCGACGTCGAACTTGTCCGCTGGGGATTCACTTTTGAGGAATCGGGAGACGGCACCGACGTGACCGAGTCGTGGCAGGTCCTCCCCGCTTACCCGGACTTCGTCCGCGCTGGGGATCCAAACATCGATGTGAAGCCTCGCATCGACGGGATGGCTCAGATGGCGCGAGAAGGTATTGCAGCGACGCTCGCCAACCTCAAACGGGTCGCCGAATCCTGACCGCATACATCTCAGACCCGGCACCGTTCACACGTCGAAACATGCGGCGCCAGACGGAGTAGCCGCCACACGAGGATTCGGCGCGGTCAACGTCAGCGATCTCAATTCGCCGCCCGTCCAATCCGAAGACATCGGTGACAGCGAGGCCAGTGGCGTCCAACTGTTCCGGGCTCTCGCTGGGCCGCACGTAGTACTTGATTTTCCGGTAGTGGTCCGGTCCATATCGCACCATCGCTGGCGGTTCGACGACCAGCCTGTGACGGGACCCGTTGAGCATCCAGAAGACCAGGCACTTGATCCGCCGTTTGGGTTCATCTGCATAGAGCTCGGGCAGCGCATAAATATTGTGTGAAGAGAAGCACAATACGCTTTGATGCGACACGATCCTGTGCAGTTCGCACAGAGAGCACGCAGACAGTCCTCGTGGTCAAGGGGAGTCGGCCCTGCGGACCAAGGCGTTGATTTTCGCCAAACGTAAGTCGAAGAAGCTCACCTCCGTTAGGAAGGTCGCACCTCCAACACTGATACGCGGCCCGGGCACAGGCTGGCGGTTCTAAGGATCCTCGATTTGGGGTGCTTCGTGCGACGTTGAGAGTACGCGCCGAGTGCGACCGTCCGATGTGGAGACACCATCAATGACAAAACACTGAGCTGGCAGGTCTTTTCGGGGCAGCCTTAGGTGTTCAGTTTGTATCATCTCGCCCGGCAGGCACTCCTTTTCCCGAAGGCAACGCCGAGATTTGCGCCAGGCGATGCGTGGGGCGGCGCGTCTTCTGCGTCGGGGTACTGGAGGCAACGGGATGGATCGCCAGGGGATCGACGCTATCGATCCTCCATTTGGGAGGAAGACGACCGCGCCCACCCCACTCTCTCGCACCGCCATGTCCGAAGACCGCCATTCCAGGCCGCCGGCTTCGGACGGTCGGACAGGATCCGACACCGTTCCCACCAACGTGGCGATCCCAGAGACCGGGCCGGCTCGTTTCCTGCGCTACTTCATCCGGCGCTGCGTGCAAGAGCCGCAGCTCCTCCTCGACGGAGCCCTTGCAATCGGGACCCCCCGCGTCACGTATCTCGACCTGGCGGGCGGACCTTCGAAAAGTGTGATCATCTTCAGCAGCCGGCGGAGCGGGTCCACGCTGCTCGGCGAACTGCTCGTCCAACACGACCGGCAGCGGTTCATGTTCGAGCCGTTCTGGAATGCCGCGGTGGGTGAGGCCCGCGATTTCGAGCCGGGCCGCTTCGAGGACCCTGAGTCTGACGACCCCGAACTCAACCGGCTGCTCGCGACGGTGCTCAGCGGAATGGTCCGGAACCTGCACGTCGACCGATACAACGAGAGCCGACTGCCGCGGGGCCGGGTGATCAAGGACGTCCGCGCCACCAACCTCGCGCCCTATCTGGCAGCACACTTCCCCGAGGTGCCCCTGATCCTTCTTCTGCGCCATCCACTCGCCACGGCGCATTCGGCGGTCGGCCTCGGGTGGATGGACGACCTGGAGATGTTTCTTCAGCAACACGAGTTGATTACCGGGCCGTTCGCGGAGCAGGCGCCTTTGATCGAGTCCGTCGCTGCGCGGGAACACCATATGGTTATCCGTTTCGTGCTCCAGTGGTGCCTCGAGAACTACCTTCCGCTGCACATGCTGAGCCGCTCTTCGACGCACGTCATCTTTTTCGAAGACCTGATGCGCTCGGGGGAGGCCGAGCTCGACAGATTGGCCGGGTTCCTTCGGCGACGCAGCCCAGACCTATGGTCGAGTTGGCGACCGGATGCAGCCCTCTTGTCGCGACCTTCGGCCTCCTCGCGGCGACGCGACGACGGCTGGCCGAGCCAGGAGCAACTTCGCAACGGGTGGCGAGACGCTATCGCCCCTGCCCAGCTCGAACGGGCGTTGGAGATCCTCGAGGCCTTCGGGCTGGATCGTCTTTTCAGTGCGGGTGCCGATCCGCTCGTCGGCGTGGACGAGGTCCTCATCACGCCGTGACCGGGCGGGTGCTTGCCCAGCACACAAATTGAACGCGACACGACCCCGGCTAGATGCCGGGGGACGGCGCAACCACCGTACCCGGGTACCGTTCGGGCCACGCTCGATAACGCGCCCCGAGCCGGCGTGAGGGACACTTTTGAATGAGTAAGCCAGCCCTGTTTACGTTGGATACATTCGCAATCCGTCAACCGTCACGCGCCGCCGCCTCGGTGCGCTCGAGTGGGGTCAGAGGCGAAACGACCGCCGAACGTGAAGCCGACAGTAGGCCCGAGGGAGCCTGGCAGTCGGGGCAGACAGCCCACACTCGGATCTGGGTGTTCTTGTTGGCGCCGGCGACCAGCTGACCATCGGGGCTGAACGATGGTTCACCGATGGCAGACACGTCATGGTCAACCTGAAGGAGTTGCCCGGTGGCGGCGTCCCACACTCGCATTGTGTCGTCGGTGCTGCTGGTGAGGAGATAGTGGCCATTCGGGCTATAGCTCACGGCGTCGACGCCGCGGGTATCACCGACAAGTTCCAGAACCGGCTTGTTGCTGGTGACGTTCAGAACTGTGACCGTGCTATCCCACGAGCCGAGAGCCAGCCGGTTGCCGTCTGGATTGAAAGCGATACGGGAAAGCTGTCCGGATTGACTGAAGGCCTCGAACGGCCTGGCAGAGGCGGTTCGCCCAATGCCCACCTGTCCGCAGAACGAAAAGACCGCCACTTCGCTGTCGTTGCTACTGACTGCAGGAGCATCTCCTTCTTCTCCGTCGCACTCCACAGGCCAGCCCTGCCCCACCAGGGTGCGGCCGTTGGAGAGAGTGGAGACGTGCAGACCCCCGCTCTGGTCGGCCACCGCCAGCAAACGATCGTCGTTACTGAAGGTCACACCGGCCACCGAGGTCGCTGGAAGGGTGAAGACCACCCGTCGGGTTGCTGAGTCCAGCACCGTCACCGCCGTCGAGGTCGTTCCGTTGTTCCACAGTGCTACCCGGCTGCCATCTGGGCTGAGCACGGACCCGATGGACTGCTGGCTGCTGCTGAGGACGAACGGGGCTTGCACCTCCCGGCCCGAGGGCAGCATCCAGGTCCGGAGAACGGCCTGGTTACCGGACCGGTCGACCGCCACCAACTTGCCCGGCTGCCACCCGATCTCATTGCCGCACTCGCAAACTCGGGCGGGCAGGGTGGCCAGCCAGGGCCCACTTGCCCGGTAGATCCGCGCCGTCCCGTCAAATGAGGCGGTAGCCACATTGGCACCGTTGGGGCTGAAGGAGATGGAGTTGAGGGCGGCGGTCTGGCCAGAAATGGAGACGAGCCGCTCGTCGGGAACAATCGACCAGACGCCCCCGGTGCCGTCTGAATTGCCGACGGCGATGTCCTTTCCGTCCGGGCTGATGGCGACGCCGCCGATGACAGCACCGGTCACTGAGGTCAGCACGTCGGCCATGGTCCAGGTCTCGGTGTCCCAGAGGTCGACCTCGCCGCCCACGTCGCCGGGCGCGTTCACGTTGGTGCCCACCACGAGGAGGGGCCCATTGACGGCGACCGGACTCGATCCCGTCGTGATCTGCCCAGGCGGAAACAGCGCGTGCATCATCTGGCCGGTGGCCACGTCGAAAACAGCGGTGAAGCCCGCTTCGGCGCCGACGATGAGGGACTGCCCGTCAGAAGTGAAGGTCACGAAGCGCGCACCATCTGAGTCCGGCGCGAGGTCACGGGCCGTTCTCGACGCCAGATCCCACAGCGTTGCACCCTGACTGGTAGTCGCTGCCAACAGCGAGCCGTCGGGGCTGAAGGCCAGGGCATTGGGCTCGCCGTGGCCCACCAGTTGGGATTTGAGGACCCCGGAGGAGGGATCGAGGAGGTCGATGCCTTCGTTCGTTCCGACGGCCAACAGACGGCCGTTCGAGTCGTAGGCGATGGCGCTTGACTGCGCTGCCAGGTGTGAGCGATAGATGATGTGGCCCGAAGCAGCGTCGAGAACGACCACATCACCGGTGCAGAGGCTCTCGGCCACACGATCGCCGGCAGGGCTGAAGGCGATCGCGGGGCCAATCTCGGACTGGCATCGCTCTGCCGACTCGGTTGGCAGGCCCAAACGGACCGGCGACGCGTCGATTGCTTGGCGCAACGCCGACACGGCCTGGGGAATGGGCAACAGCTGCACGGCCTGGCGGGCCAGGAGCACCGAGACCTCGGGGTCGGCCGACAGCTCGTTCTCACTCTCGGCGGCCAGAGCCTGGGCCCGGGCGGTCGTGCTGGCCGAAACCGCCTGGTTTCGCGATACCAGCGCCAAGACGCCGAGCCCGACAGCCACCACCGTCACCACCACGCTGGCTCCCAGCAGGGTGCGCTGGCGCCGACCTGCCGCCCGGCGGCTGGCCAGGACGTACTCACTCTGGAGGGTGGTCGGCGATGGGTCGGCGTCCGGAGGGGTGCGCGCAAGCCAGTTCTCCGCCGCCTTCAGCTCGCTCCCGTGCAGGAGGAAGCTTCGGTCCCGCTCCTCTGCCTTCCACTCGATGGCCTTGACCAGCCAGCGCGTGTGCTCCTTTCGGAGCTGAAGGTCGGTGTCGAGCGCCAGGATCACTCGCTCCAGGGAGGCGTCGTAGTCGTCGAACTCGGTGAAGGGGATCCAGGTGCGGTTGCGGATCTCCTCGGGGATCTCAGGGTCCGGGACTGGACTGCGGAGGACCGGCACGATCCGCTTCTCGAGCGTCCTGGCGTAACTGACCTCTTGCTCGCAGAAGTCTGAGGCCACCGACGATGGCGTGATCACAAAAAGGAACGCGTCGGCTCCCTCGACCGCGCTGCGGATGGCCTGCGGGAAAACCTCGGTGTCAGCAATGCCCTCGGTGTCGATCCAGACCGATTTGCCTCGCTCCTCAATGGAAGCAGCGATCCGCCGGACGAAATCGGCGTCCCGACGTGAGTACGACACGAAGATCTCGGCCAATCGTTATCCATCCAAACGTTGTCAGCGCCGCTATGCGACGAGCTGATGCTGTCCGCAACCCCGTGCAGCTGCCGTAAGACCGGGGGAATCTCCCGCGATTACCCAAATCAAGTTCGCGGAACTTGTCAAGCGGCGCCTGCCGCCGCTTGATCGAAGGGTGGACTCAGGCGGACGATGACCGAGGAGCGACGCCCTATCCCCGACGTGCCGTTCATGGGAACGGCCGATAACCGACCCGCTCCCGGGGTTCGGGGCACCCGTTCCGTTCCAGGACTGCCTGCTTGGCCACCTAGCAGGGCCTTATGCGTTTACCACCCCTAGACAAGTGACACCCAGTTCGCCCTGCCCCCCGCCCCCCCCTTGAGGGGGCCAGGGTGTCAAGTCCGGAGTGCAGGTAGGCGGTACCGGTTCTCCACGGACCCAACAAGAGCACCCTACGCGCTGGGCGGTCTGCATCAATCGGGTAGCGGTGTCACGGCGCGTAACCGGCGTTCGGGGCACCCCGGTACGTGGCCTCATCTGTTCGCCGCAAGTCCGATGGTTGCAACTCCGACAAACCGTTGGCGTCGTACGTGGGCTTTCCATACCGTCCCTCTCGGTTGGTTCGGTCGTCCCGCGTCACTACACTCGCAACGAGTGCGGGTCGGTGTGCTTACCGGTGGCGGGGACTGTCCAGGACTCAACGCCGTCATCCGGGCTGTCGTCCGCAAGGGCGTTCAGATTCACGGAGACACATTTGTGGGTTTCCGCGATGGTTGGAGGGGCCCGCTCGAGGGAGACGCTGCACCATTGGACGTGTCCGATGTCCGAGGCATTCTCCCCCGTGGAGGCACCATCCTTGGTTCTAGTCGTACAAATCCCTACAGCTCTGCTGACGGTGAGCGTCGCGTACTTGAGACGGTAGAGCGGTCGGGTCTGGAGGCCCTCATCGTCATTGGCGGTGAGGACACCCTCGGCGTGGCGAGAAAGCTCTCTGACGCAGGTCTTCCGATAATCGGAGTGCCCAAGACCATCGACAACGACTTGACAGGGACCGACTATACGTTCGGATTTGACACCGCCGTCACGATCGCCACCGAGGCGATCGATCGCCTTCACACGACAGCCGAGAGCCACCACAGAGTGCTCATAGTCGAGGTCATGGGACGTTACTCCGGCTGGATCGCCTTGCACTCTGGCATGGCCGGTGGGGCGAATGTAATCCTGATACCGGAACGTCCATTTCAGATTGAAGAAGTGTGCGGGTTGATTGAGCGGCGCTTCGCCAGCCAATATGCCCCCATCGTCGTGGTAGCCGAGGGCGCTCTGCCGGTCGAAGGCACGATGCCGGCGCGCCCTCGCGAGATTGACGCGTTTGGCCATGAGCGTCTGACGGGAATCGGGACCTTCCTGGAGGAAGAGATCGCTCGGCGGACAGGCAAGGAGGCACGCGCCACTGTTTTGGGTCATGTCCAGCGAGGTGGTAGCCCCACCGCCTTTGACCGGGTTCTTGCAACCCGCTTCGGGCTCCATGCTGTTGACGCTCTTCACCACGGGCACTGGGGCCACATGGTGGCCTTACACGGGACCGCTATCGACCTGGTCCCGTTGACCGAGGCCACGGCCACTCTCAAGTTGGTCTCACCTGAGCTGTTTGCAGAAGCCGAGGTGTTCTTCGGCTGACATCCACTACCAAATCAGTGGAAGGGCCCCGCCCGTTACTTCCTTGCATCAACACGCGGGCTAATTCGGAAGGGTACTTAGTACCGACTCCGAGCCGGCGACGAGGGATATTTAGCCGGCCCTGCCTTACTCAACGGTGTCATCGGGCTGGCCACACTGCTCACGGGTAGGCGTTATCGAACTATTCTCACGCTCCACCTCGATTTCGAGCAGTGGCCCCGTCGCGCCGTTCGCCTGCCGGATCGTCCGTCCCGTCGTTCCTTCGTGAACCTTTGAGATCAGCACCTGTTAGGGTGCCGTCGAGAGGATTCACACATCCCCGCGACCTTCGGGTCACAGGTGTCGAAGAACTCTTCACCCATCCGGGTCACTGGCGCTCCTGAACGAGATGCCGACTCGAAGTTCCTCGTCTTGATGTCATCTCGATAGGGCAACGCAAAGGCCCTGTCACCTGGCTGACGTGTGCGTTCACCCGCATGACGCCAAATCTGGCGTGAGAGACATCTAGACAGAGGAGATCCACGGTGATCGCTGTATATGTGAGGCCCGAGACGTTGACCGTTGAGCAGTACAACAGGGCCCGCAAGGGTCTGGACGCTTCCGGAGCAAACATGGAAGGGCGGAAGCACCACTCGTGCTTCGGGGAAGATGGGCAGCTCATGGTTTTCGAGATCTGGGATTCCCAGGAAAACTACGACGCCTTCGGCAAGTTCCTGATGCCCGTTCTCCAAGAGGTGGGGATCGTGCCTTCGACGCAAGACATCATGCAAGTGGCGAACCTCGAGCAATAAGTCGCCTTCGGTGGGGGCCCCGATTAGCCCTGCCTCAAAGTGCCGGTCAGCCGCGCTCAATGACTGACCGGCTACGGGGGTCGGGGACACCCTTCCCGAGTTAAACCTGAGCAGCGAATAGCTTCCGGTGTCCGGGCACGCCCTTGAGTTCGTGCTCACCACATTCAAGGAACTCGATCCCCGACCCGACGACCAGATCCTTCACCGTTCCGGATACCAGGACATCGCCCGAACCGGCCAAGCCGGCCACCCGGGCAGCGATGTGGACCGCCAGTCCGCCAAGATCGTCGCCTCGAACCTCACACTCGCCGGTGTGCATCCCCACCCGTAACCGGACCCCGACCTTCTCGGTGGCTTCGAGTATTGCTTGTGCACAGCGAATGGCCCGAGCCGGACCGTCGAATGACGCGACGAAGCCGTCGCCGGTGGTGTTGATCTCTCTCCCACGAAATCGCTTCAGTTGCTGCCGAACCGTCTTGTCGTGGGCATCAAGCATCGAATGCCATCGTTGGTCGCCGACCGAGGCGGCCAGCGCCGTGGAGCCGACGATATCGGTAAAGAGAACTGTGGTCAGTATGCGCTCAACTTCTACAATCGGGCGGTCGCCCGTGAGGAATTCGGCGACTTCGTCCGCCACCTGGGGGTTTGTTCCAGTGTCCCCACCCGGAAGCTCGATGAGGGTCGCCCCATCAATGTGATCGGCAATGTACCGACCGTGGGCAAGGGGAACGAAGCGGTTGTCACGGGCATGAAGTACCAAGGTCGGAACCTGGATCAGCGGCAAGGCCTGACGCACATCGAAACTCCGCAGCATGTAGTCATACTGAGCAGCCGCAGCACGAGGTGTCGCAGAAGAGCGTTCCAGTTTTGCCACAAGCCGCATGTGCTCTGCATCGCCGGCCAAACTAGGGACGATTAGCCGAGCAAGGTCAAGGCTGCCCCAAGCCTTCGACATCAACTCCACCAGGGCATCGACCGCCTCGGAGGATACCCCGATCGAGTAGTCATCTGCCCTCAAGTATCGAGCCGACGTGTTGAGCAGGATCAGCGCGTCCACTGCTTCTGGGTGCATGGCCGCATAGAGCATCGCGATCGGCCCAGCCTCCAGGCCCGCCAGGATAGATGTCCGCTTCGAGCCGGCTGCTTCGAGCACAGCCACGATGTCCTCGGTCCACTCCTCCCAGGTCGGCATGGCCTTGAATGAGACGCCGTCTGAGGCACCGGTACCCCGGCGATCAAAGGAGATGAGTCGACTGAATGCCGCCAAGCCGGTGAGGAACTCGACGTTCCTCGGCACCTCCCAGGCGACCTCGATGTGGCTTCCGAGGCCGAAGCAATAGAGAAGATCGAGTGGACCTTCGCCGACGACCTGGTAGGCGACGTCCGCGTCGCCCACTGCTACGTAGCGGGTCTCGGGAGGTTCCATGGTTCATGGACAGTCTGACTCACGCCCGGCACTTCCGTTGAGGGAAGGTCGCGATCACTTTTCCAGTCGAGTAGCCGGGGGGAATCGCACCCCCCGGCTCTCACAGAACCGGACGTGAACCTCTCAGCTCATCCGGCTCTTGCAGGTCGGTTGGGAGTGGCTGCGAGAAGGTGCCAGTGGGCGAAGAGCCGGGGATTGCGCTGTTGTTCCTCACGCAACCGGTCCCATGCCAGCTGAGGCTTCCCTCGCAGTCGCTTGAACTTCTGCATTGCCCATCTGATCAGATGCTCATCGATGCGCTTTGCGATGAAATACAACTCGGAGCGATAGAAGGCTCCGTAATAGTTGATCCAGCCTCGGACCTGGGGGTTGATGCCCCGGGCGATGCCGGATAGGTCTGTTCCACTCCGACGGTTGAGGTGCCAGTCCCTGATCTGCTTGCCCTTCGCCTTCTTCGCCTGGGCACTGATGGCCGGTGAGAAGTTCATGAAGAACCCCCGCCGACCCTTGGCCAGACGACCTTGGAAGGTGTAACCGAGGAAGTCGAAGCTGGTGTGCTCGTAGTCCTTGCGGCGTTTCGTGTCCTGGCAGTACACGACCTTCGTCTTTTCAGGGTGCAGTTCGAGTCCAACGGACCCGAGCCGTTCAGCGAGTGCGGCCCACAGATGCAGGGCCTTTGCCTCGGTGTCGCAGTGGATCACCACGTCATCCGCGTAGCGCTCGAATGGACTGCCGGGGTGGTCCCGGTCCATCCACTTGTCGAACGCGTAATGCATGAAGAGGTTGGCCAGCAGCGGCGAGATCGGGGACCCTTGCGGGGTTCCCTTCTCCCGTGCCACCAGAGTCCCGTCTGGCATCTGCATGGGGGCGGTGAGCCACCGTTCGATGTAGAGCAGAACCCAGCGTTCGTCGGTGTGGTGAGCGACCGCTTTTAACAACAGATCGTGGGGAACGCTGTCGAAGAAGGCCCGGACGTCGATGTCCAACACCCAGTCCTTCTTCCAACAGCGCTGACGAGTCACGGCCAGTGCGTCATGGGCACTGCGCCCCGGACGATAGCCATAGCTGTCATGGTGGAAGATCGGCTCAAGCTCCTCTTCCAGCAGCATCGCTGCTGCGGTCTGGGCGATGCGGTCCACCGTGTTCGGCACCCCCAACGCCCTGACCCCGGTCCCATGGTCCTTCGGTATCTCCACCGCCCGCACCGGCCCGGGGAAGTAGCTCCCCGAACTCATCCGGTTCCACAGCTTGTAGAGGTTGTCCCTCTCGTTGTCTGCAAACCGTTCGATGCTGACGGAGTCCACGCCCGGCGCACCATTGTTCGCCTGGACCTTCATCCACGCCTCGTAAACGAGGCGCTTTCGAATCTCAAACGACTTCATCCCCAACTGTGGTCCGTCCATCAGCTCCTCCCCCGAAGGGTTGACTGATGGGTGACCTGACCTGCCCAGCCCCTTCGCTCCAGCCCCATTACAGGGCCTTCATCGCTACTACGAACTGGTCCGCCTCTGTGCCTCGCATCGGTACTCTCTCCCACGTGGCCGTGGCCACATGGGGTTCTCCCTCTCGACGACCAGGGGGCCGACGTCACCCATTTCGACTGGCCATTCGTATCGAAGCGACAGATTCTCCTGTTCCATGCCAGGGCCTGCAACGAGCTCACGCCACCTTTACACCGGACACCGCCAGGGCCACGAGCAGGCAGCTCCCTGGCTCCGGACACGCCGAGGGGCGCGCCCTTGTCCCGGGGCGGGCGTGCAGCCCCGGTTTCGATGTCATTGTTCACATTTTCGATGCGTCAGCAGTGGTTCACACATGTTCGTCTTCTCGTCGCTCACCTGACCCGCTGATAGCGAGCCTTCTCCGCAGTCGCTTCCCACCCCGGCTCTTAACCGGCATGACACTGCAGCGGTTTGGGATCTCCGCCTGCACGGCGAACCCGGAGGGCCTCCCTCCATCCCTGGCACAGCAAGGTTCATGCTGACGATCTTCTACAACGTCATCACTCCCCTTTCAGGACGCACCACGCCCGGAAGTGCCGGAGTGTGACACCCCTCGCGGTGTTTGCGGATAACCAGCGGTCCCTCTGATCTGCCAGGCGGGACCGCCTGCGTCTGGGTTGACGATGGGCCGCGGTCAGTGCTCGATCCTGGCCATGTATGCCTCCTCGTAGCGGTCGCCAGCGGTCGGTGTGAGATCGTTGAGTCGGACGATCTGGTCCACACTGAGCACGACACGGTCAGCAGCCGTGTTCTCCTCAACCCGAGCCACCCGGCGAGTGCCGGGAATGGGGGAAATGTCATCACCCTGGGCGAGGAGCCAGGCCAATGCAATCTGCGCAGGAGTGGCGTCGGCTTCAGCAGCTACGGCTTCGACCTCATCGACGATGCGGAGGTTTCGCTCCAGATTCTCACCGACAAACCTGGGGTTGGTCTTGCGCCAGTCATCCTCCGGCATATCCTCCGCCGATCGGATCTGCCCAGTGAGGAAACCCCGGCCCAGGGGCGAATAGGGCACGAAGCCGATTCCGAGCTCACGCAGCAGCGGCAAAAGCTCAGCCTCCGGGCCGCGCGTCCATAGGGAGTACTCGGTCTGCAACGCAGCAACCGGGTACACGGTGTGGGCACGCCGGATCGTGGCGGCACCCGCCTCGGACAAGCCGAGATAGCGGACCTTCCCTTCGGCAACCAGTTCGGCCAATACCCCCACTGTGTCTTCGATGGGAGCGTTTGGATCTACCCGGTGCTGGTAGTAGAGGTCGATGTAGTCGGTCCCCAGACGCCGGAGCGAACCCTCGACCGCGATGCGGATGTTCGCAGGGCTGCTGTCCAGAGCGCCAGGATCACGGCCTGTGTGTGAAATGAGTCCGAACTTTGTTGCCACCACGACCTCATCACGCCGACCCTTGA
The DNA here is from genome assembly GCA_963741055.1 of uncultured Acidimicrobiales bacterium. Taxonomy (GTDB): domain Bacteria; phylum Actinomycetota; class Acidimicrobiia; order Acidimicrobiales; family RAAP-2; genus Bog-756. The sequence goes on from CAVUGU010000009.1 coordinate 234,804, forward strand.
TCGCCTGGCCGACTACCTCTTCACTGTGAAACGGCCCATAGACCTCGGCGGTGTCTATGTGGGTGACGCCTAGATCGAGCGCACGGCGGATCGTGCGGATCGACTCGTCGTCGTCCAATCCACCGCCGGCGGTATAGATGCCAGCCATGCTCATTGCTCCGAGACCAATGCGGGAGACGCTCAGTCCCCCAAGTGAGACGCTCTTCATCAGATAGCTCCAAGTCGTTGTTGATGGTGCGATTCAGCCCAACACCCTCCCAGCGCAGGGGCAGTCCCTACTGGTTTTGGACACGCCCACAAGTGTCGTTCAGCCACACTAGATAAGTGACCCGCTCCCGGCGATCGGGAGCACCCTTACCGTGCGCCGGACGACGACCAGGCTGCTGTCGATTCCAGCTCGACCGGTGACCAGAACTCACCGTATGCCGAGCGAGGCAATCCATCCTCTGCATTACGGTCATTGGGGACCGGCTCGATGAGGAGGCATCAATGTCTGAGTGCCCGTCGATCGCCCATGTGACCCTCACGGTCAGCGATCTCAACCGAAGTGTCCCGTGGTACGCGCGACTCTTCGACCCCGAGCCCGTCTGGGATGAAGATCCCAGTCCATTCCGACGCGTTGTGTGGCTGGTCGGAAGTCAAACTGTTGTGGGACTTCACCAGTTTCCCGACCTGGCTGACAACCTCCCGTTCAACGAACGTCGACTCGGCCTCGACCACCTGGCGTTCGCCTGTCGCACTCGGGGTGACCTTGAAGCATGGGAAGCCCGCCTTGAAGAACTCGGTATCGCCAATGGTGGCATCGTCGATGCTGGATATGGCTCTGGGCTGTCCTTCCGTGACCCGGACAACGTCGCGCTGGAGTTCTTCGCACCGCCCTCCTAGGTCACTTGGGACCTAGGAGACATCGCCCGGTCGCCGGAGTGCCCCATCGACCCGGCGTCACCTGTGTAAACCTCCGGATGCAAGGCGTGGGCAACGAACCGGTCGAGAAACCGGATGGCGTACTCTCGGTAGTCGCTGCCGGGCACGCGAGGTGCCCCACTTACCCGGCATTTGGAGGCGCCCCAAGGGGACCCCGTTCCCAGCTCACAATGCAAGCTGGGACAAAAGGTCACTCACCGCCGACCTGATCTGCCCATCCACACCCTCGGTATCTGGAATCTGCCATTGGCGGGACTTCTCCGACGGAATCCCGAATCGGTCCATCGCGTCTCTGTATACACCGTCACTCATGAAAACGAGTACGTCAGAACCGTCGATCAGCGCTTGGGTTGTCTGGGTCCAGGTTGATCCGGTGAACTGAAGCAGTCCCTCGCTCTGTAGCAAGAGTTTCACGAATGGCATGATCGCTCCGTTCATATCACCATCCGCCTCGATGCCACTCGACAAGATCGATACATCGCTGAGGTCTCTTGTCGAAGATTTTGCATAGGCTTCGGCTAATCGACTCCGGTGAGTATTTCCCCTGCAAATGAAGTGAATAACCATGCGAGCTGAAGCATTACCCTCGGCCAGTCCGCATTAGAAAAAAGCGTGCGGAATCGGCGACCAGGCTAGCGATATGCCGCCGGGACGAGAGGTCCACGATCTGGTTTTGTCGGGGGCCTCATCGCACCCTTGTCAACCCCCGCGAGATCTCCTCTCGCTCTTCCAAGGAGAGCCGTAGATCAGAGCGCTGACGTGGACTCGGTCTGGTTCCGCCATGGTCCGCGATGAACCGCCGGAGCGACGAGTTCTGCCGATCGAGATGCCTCGCGATGTGCTTGACGGGCACGCCCGCCTCCCGCATGTCCCAGATCGTCTCTCTGTCCTCTGCCGAGAACCGTGCCAATCCAACACCTCCTGGTCGACGAACTTATTGTTCGCCAATCAGGCACGTGTTGCGTTGACACAGCCGTTCGGGGCAGTGTCCAAAGGTCTTGCGACGACCGGCTTGCAGCAGTGGGCCGTGCGACCCACGCCGCTGTGGCGGAAACGGAAGCACGTTCAGTGCACGGCGTCCGGTCGCCGTGTTCCTGCAGATAGCGCCCTGCCGGGGCGCATCCCGCGTTCGTCCGCCACCAGGGCATCACCGTTTGGTCCGCGCCATATACGCCCCATTGACGACAAAAAGGGCCGGACAGAAAAGGAAAATGCGGTGTGAACTGGTGGGCGTTGGGCGACTTGAACGCCCGACCTCAGCCGTGTGAAGGCTGCGGTCGTTCGGCGCCATGTGGACGGGTACCAGGTCTTTTGGGTTCAAACGTTCCTTGGTCACCGTCTCTCGTGCCATTCGTGTGCCAGATCGAATCAGAACTCAAGGCCCAAAGCTGGCGTTCATCGACATGGACCCTACCGTCGCCTTCGAACTCGCTTGGGGAATAGTTGGGAGTGCCGTTGCGTAGGCGCGCCCTGCGCAAGGCAAGCCAAGCGGTGCCCCTCGGATGAACGGGTTCGCCGACAGTTCGACGACGAGAGTTCGAGAGGCCGTGGTAGGCGCAGCCCGGCCCATTTACCGCTATCCTTACTCCTGGGCGAAAGTAAGGAGGACTGCAGATGGACGTTGCTGCGAAGGTGACCTCGAAGGGCCAGGTCACTGTGCCGAAGGCCGTTCGTGACGCTCTTGGCATCGAGGACGGTGACGAGGTCGTATTCCGCGTCGAGAACGACCGAGCAGTCCTCGCGAAGGTCCCAAACTTCTTGGATCTCGGCGGCACGGTTTCGGTCCCGGCGGCCAAGCGCAATGTCGCGTGGGACCAAGTGATTCGCAAGACCAGGAGCGCGCGGGCGGCCGCGCGTCGGTGAGTGCGTTCGTCGACACGAACGTCCTGGTCCGCCATCTCACCGGCGACCCACCGGACATGGCAGAGGCTGCGACGCAGTACCTGCGCACGGAGACCGAGCTGCTGCTCACCGACGTCGTAGCCGCAGAGACCATCTACGTGCTCGAGTCCTTCTACGAGGCACCGCGCGATCAGGTTGCCCAAGCGCTTCGTTCGCTGGTCGGCTTCAACTCCGTCATCTGCGTCGACTCTGCACTGCTCTTGAGGGCTGTCGAGGTGTACGAGACCGAGCGAGTCGACTTCGCCGAGGCGTACCTGGTCGCGTGTGCGGAGAGCACGGGCATAGCGCGAGTCGCCTCGTTCGATCGGTCCCTTGACCGAGTAGTCACCGTCGAACGGATCGAGCCAGGTTCGTAATTGACCCCCAGCCGGTGATCAGGGGCACCTCATTGCGATCGTCCGGCCGACGGTCTGGGGCATCGCGGCCACACATTGGCGTAGCCTTCTCCTGTGACGACAATGGCAGAGCGGCTCGACGCAGCTCGGGTCAAGATCCAGCGGGCGCAGCACGCGGTAGAGAGTGACGAGGGAGCTTCACCAGTACTTGTCGCGGTGGTCAAAGAATTCGCCAAGAAAGCGGACAAGGCAACAACGACCCCCAACGAACGTGTGGCCGTGATTGAGCTTGAGCAAGCAGGCGATAGTGCCAAGGCGGCAGCCGAAGCGGACCCCGGCGTGTCGACTGCTACTCGAGACGCAGTCCTGGAGGCTCATCTGGTGATCTGCGTCGCGAAGGGCAAGCTCGATCTCTGACCCTCGAAGGAATCGGTGGGAACAGGTCCGTAACTGACCCGCTCCCGGTGTACTGGGTCACGAGTCATGATGGGCCGGATGCCTTCCATGCGGCCCCCAACTGCGTCGGATCCTGACGGCGCCGACGGCTGGCGCTATCACGATCTAGCGGAGGTAGCCCCCGACGTGGCCTCCCGGCTGGTGAAGGAGTATGCCGAGGTCTGGCTCCCCGCGGCGGAGCTGCCCGAGGCGCGTCTAAATGAGGTGCGGCACACCTTGGAGCTGGTCGTAGCGGACGAATGGAAGGATGCCGGAGCCGGAACCAAACGGCTCCGGCTCAGGTCGTGGTACACGGGGGAAACTTCTTGGTTCTACGAGTGGGACGGGAATGTGGAGACGGCGGTCGCGTGGATTCGTCGTGAGGCTCAACTGCGCGCTGCGTGGGTTCGGTACGAACGATTTCGTCACGGGCCCACACTTTGGGACCTCGAAGGCGATTTCCGGGAGGAAGAACTGACTCCGGAGGAGTTACGAGCCTGGCTGAGGGACGACGTGGAACGTCATCCACTTGACTGATGGCGGCAGATCGTTGCCCGCCCGGAACCATTGTTCGGGGGCAGGCCGGGGTTGCGTGATTAAAATTGTTCCGCGTGGGGACTGAATCCGATGTATCAATTTCCAGTCCACCGAAGTCGAAGCTAACTGGTGGGCAGAAGTGGATGATCGCCGGGCTACTTCTCCTCCAGGTCCCTTCAAGCTTGATCTTCTATCCCTTGGCCGCGGTTTTCGCCATCACCGGCATCTTCGTACCGGTCGCCATCGTGCTCATGGGCATCGGAACGTTGCCCATCTCGTTCGCCATGAAATGCAAGGACCGCTGGCAAAGCGGCGAGGTTCCGGAGAACCCGGCCGTTGCCGGATAGAAGGAAGCTGTGTTCATCCACAAACCTGGAAGTGCCGGTCGAGCAGCCAGGTCGCCCCCTGCCGGCGTTCGGGGCAGGGCGACTCAGTCAGTCCAGTGGGATTCGGCTCCTCTCCAGAATGGGAGCGAGCTTTCGTCGCACCCACTCGGCACCCCGCTGTTCGACCACCCAAAGCGCCGTCTGTCCATCCGTGGTGTGGACGGAGATGTCGGTGAAGACCCTGCGTACTCCCTTGGCAAACTTTCCTCCGCTAGCCGGGAGACCCCGGGCGATCACGACTCGCGGCTCGACGGCTTCAATGGCCCGTTCACTGACCTCGATGCGTTGGACTGTCTTCATCGGAATACTGTGAGTCAATCGGAACCGTCCATAGTCGATCCGACCGTCTTTGATCCGCAACTGTCTTCCGTGGGCACCGAGACTTCGGTTGCCACTCCTATATCTGCACTTCGTGGGGAATCCGATCCTCACCGTCGACATGGCGTCGAGGAGGTTACTTCGGTGCTTCATCGGGCTGCCCGCAGAACCGGCAGCATCGATAGGGGATATCTAACGTCCCCGTCTCGGGAGTAGCGAATACTCCACTCGGGTCTCTCTCACCGAGGCGGCGCAACAGGGGTAGACGTCACAGATGCCGGTTGTAAACCCGGCCTGATCGGCTCTTCGGAAAGAAGAGGGTGGGGCTTCGGCCCCACCCTCTCTGATCTCCGATGCTCTTGACTCCTGTTCGTTCTCAGATGGGTCCAAATCGGATGTTGGCAACCGAGGCTCAGCAGCGGTAGGCGGAGTTCCACCTCCACGCTGGGGGCGGTGGCTACTGCGGCAGCGCCGGCGCGTCTGCAGACGGCACCAGATACCCGGTGACCCAGACGGTCGCCTCCATCCCTTGCGCGGATGCGGAGATCGTGTAGCCGCTCGGGATCACATAGCCCGGAGGGAGAGGAATGGTGACGTTACCCACCAGACCGGCCGGTGCTACTGCGGCGGCAAATTGCACACCCTCGCCGCAACCACTAGTAGGACCGCTGGGGGAGTCGGCGTGCAGAAAGATCTCGCTGTCCGATGTCGTGCCCGTCGGATAGGCACTGGTGCCGTCGGCTCCAGTGACGGTCACCTGCACTTGCTTCACCACCAGTGCCTGGCCCGACGGGATCGCGCTCCCGATGTTCTCGCAGTCCGTGCCACCTGCAGTTGCCAGCACACCGTGGAAGTACTCCTGGTAGGAGGGCGGGGGTGCTTCGGTCGTAAGCAGTTGCTGCGCCGCCGTGACATTAGCCTTGTTGGCATTCGCCCCCTCGATGCCGACGAATTTCAGCACTCCACCGGCGGCAGCCACCGACGTGGGAACAACCAGCGCTGTGACAGCGACGCCGACGACGAACCAGCCGAACTTCGGCATGCTCTTGAACTTGGACATGTTGCCCTCCCTTGTACTGCTGCTGGGAGGAAGCCAAGACCGCTGTGCTCCGCCAGCAGATCAGTGTTGTTTGGTCTGAGTCATCTTGACCCGATCCCGCACCGAGCGCATCGGCAACCGGATGCTTGAGTTGGCGTTACTTCACTCTGTGACAATCGTGGCGACGGCCGTGAGCCTGCGGGAATCGCTGGCGGGCGACGCTCGTGCCTTCCCCGGCGGGAAGCGTTATCGGCGTACCCTACTTATGCCGATCAGCGACGCTCGATAACTGACCTACTCCCGGCGATCTGGGGCCCCTACCCGGCGACGCTCCTATCACTTGTCAAGGCGGTATTTGGTCTTCAGGGTGCAAACAGCGGGCAGAACAATGATGAGTCACTCGATCTCGAGGACAAGCTCCTATCAAGCCACGCGTTGCACTTTGGTCCCGGACCAGGGGTCGGCGGGTCGCCGGAAAGTCAGCCCAGAGGACGACAGTTAGGGGGTGAGCCAGACCCCTGGTCGCGGTCTTCAGCCGCGAGGCAGGTAGCGGTAGACCTCGCGGGCGACGTAGCGCTTCAAGAGTCGAATGATCTCGTGCTTGGGTCGGCCTTCCTGCACCTTGCGGGTGAAGTAGGCCCTCGTCTCAGGGTGGTGGGCGATGCGCACCATCACGATGCGCCAGAGCGCGGAGTTGGCTTGCCGGTCGCCGGCATGATCGACTCGGACCCGCCCGGAGGTCTTCCCGGAGCCGGCTGGGATGGGCGACACCCCGCACAGATGCGCCCAGGCGGGTTCTGAGTGCAGACGTTCGGCGTTGTCCCCGGCACAGACCACCAATGCGGCCGCGGTGTCGGGTCCGACTCCGAAGCGGTCGAGGAGCTCAGGACAGTGCCCCTTCAAGAGTGCTTCGATCCGTGCGTCGAGTTCGGCCAGCTCGTCGTCGAGGCCTTGGATCCGACCGGCGAGCGAAGACAGTGAGGCCTTGGTCGCGTTCAATACGAGATCGCCGCTACGTGTCGGACGCAGCCGGCCCGCCTCGGTGGTGAGTCGATGTACGGTCAGATTCCGCAGGCGGCTCCGCAGCTGGTCGGGGGCAGTGACGATCAGCTGGCGCATCTGGACGACCGCGGCGGTGCGGGCCACTCTCCCCGAGCGCTTGGCGACGACGAGGGCCCGGATCCCCTCGACGGCACCGTCTTTGGACTTGGCGACGCTCTTCGCCTTTCCCCCGAGGGCCGCCCGGGCCGCCTCGATGGCGTCGAGAGGATCGGACTTGCCACTGCGGCGCCGTTCTTCCCGGTTGGGGCGATTCACCTCGATCACCGCGACGCCCGCGGTGCGCAAGAACTTCGAGAGCCCCGCCCCGTAGGAGCCGGTGCCCTCGATGCCAACCTTCCTCACCTCTCCGAAGGACCGGAGCCAAGACAGAAGCTCCTGGTAGCCCGTTGGCGTGGTCGGAAAAGCGGCGGTCCCGAACAGGCCACCGATCGGATCCAGTGCAGCGGCGACATGGACGTCGAGGTGGGTATCGACACCACCGGTGACACCCCGCGCAGCTTCTACGATGGTCATGGCCATCCCTTCTTTCCTTAAGCGGTTGAGGGATGGCACGGCCGTTCCGGATCGGAGTGACGGGCGGTCCGAGTTGTGTCAGCAACCCGGGCCAATCACCCTCTTTCGAGACGGGGCGTGCCGTTCCCGTGACTGTGCTCTTGAACTTATTGAGGGTCGGCGACGAAGCGGTGGACCCTCAGCCCAGTGTCATTGTTCGGGGGCAGTTCGGGCAGGGACTCCTGGCTGGTTGCAATCGCTTCGGCACTTCTCGCAGATCGGTCACTCTGACAGCGCGTGAGCCGCCTGACCATGCTGCTCAGCAGTGTGCACATCCAGTTCGTCCTGGTCAGTTAGATGTGGAGTGATGTCGAACACCACCCTCTTGACCGTGCCCGTGAATGCGAACGGCTTTTTGTCCTCGTAGGAGCGGTCCACGACGCCGCCGTTGTCGCGCCCGATGTCCATGCCGGCATACCCGGAGAACCGGATAGGCACGGTGTAGTCCATTCGCCCCTTACCGACTTCTCGATCGTTGACGAAGAGGGACACGTCGCCCCCAGTGGCCGGCTTTGCCTCGTCGGCTGCGAACTCCATTCGCGCGGTGACCTCACCCGGCGGAAGTACCTCATCGGCGACCTGCTTGTAGACGAACACGCCCATCATCGAATAGGTGTGCGTGAGCTTGCCGTCCTCGACGAAGAGCGTGAATCCGCCGAGGTGGTCCGCTTCGGCCACGATCACACCCTCGGCACCGGCCTCGGGCACGACCAGTTCGGCGGTGATCGTGTAGGAGCGGTTGTAGATCCTCGGGATCATGCCGGGCATCACGTTTTGGACGTCACCCCGATACTCGAACGTCGTCTCTTTCGGGATGGGAGGCACGATGCCGAAGAATGCCGAGAGGGCAGCGAGCAGCGGCAACACCTTGTATCGCTCCGCCTCCTCCCAGAACAGGTCCTTCAGCTCCTCCACCTTGTCGGGATGGTCGGCGGCAAGGTCCTTCGCCTGCGAGAAGTCGTCGGGCAGGTAGTAGAGCTCGGCCGGGCCCACGTCCGGGTCCCAGACGCCCGGGGCGTAGGGACCAAGAGCCTCGGGGGAGAGCTCCCAGGGGATGCGCTCGGTCTTCATTGCGAGCCACCAGCCGTCCTTGTACATGCCCCGGTTGCCGAGGGTCTCGAAGTACTGCTGCGTGCGGTGCTCGGGGGCAGCGCCGTCGGTCAAGGACGCGGTGAACGGCTTCCCGTGCATTGGTTCCTGCTGGATCCCGTCGACCGTCTCGGGCTCGGGAATACCGGCCACGTCGAGAATGGTCGGAGCCACGTCGATCACGTGAGCAAACTGAGAGCGAAGGCCACCCGTGTCCGTGATGCGACGAGGCCAGTGCACGACCATCGGGTTGCGGGTCCCGCCGAGGTGGGAGCCCACCTGCTTGCCCCACTGGAAGGGAGTGGCCCCGGCCCACGCCCACCCGGCCGAGTAGTGGGGGTCCATGATGGGGCCGCCCCATTGATCGAGCCCGCCGTACAGTTCGGAGAGCTGGAGCTGGTTCTCTTCGGTCAGAGGGATGCCATTCTGCATGGTGAGTTCGTTGAACGAACCGGTAATGGTTCCCTCCATGCTGGCCCCGTTGTCGCCCCAGATCCACACGATGAGGGTGTCGTCGAGCTCACCGAGATCTTCGATCGCGTCGACCACTCGCCCAACGTTGTAGTCCGCATTCTCCGAGTACCCGGCGTAGACCTCCATCTGGCGGACGTAGAACGCCTTCAGGTGGTCGGGGACGGCGTCCCACGCGGGGAACGCTTCGTTGCGGGGGGTGAGCTGAGTGTCGGCTGGGATCACCCCGAGCTCCTTTTGGCGAGTGAACGTCTCCTCGCGCAGCTTGTCCCAACCCTGGTCGAACGCCCCCCTGTACTTGTCGGCCCACGTCTTGGTGACGTGGTGAGGCGCATGGCTGCAGCCGGTCGAAAAGTAGGCGAAGAAGGGCTTGTGCGCGTCCTGGGCCCGGATCCCGTGCAACCACTCGATGGTCCGATCGGCCATCGCGTCGGGGAAGTAGAACGGGTCGTCCTCGTTGTAGAAGCTGTCATCAGTGCCGATGATCTTCTGGTTCTCGGCCAGGCAGGGGTCCCACTGGCTCGAGCCGCCGCCCAGAATTCCGTAGAAGTAATCGAAGCCCCAGCCGTTCGGCCAGCGGTCGAACGGACCGGCGGGACCCTGTTGGCCGTCGGGCGTCAGGTGCCACTTTCCGAAGATCCCGGTGCTATAGCCGTTGTCCCGGAGAATCCGAGGGAGCGGCGCGCAGTCGCGAGGCAGGATCGCCGAGTATCCCGGGAAGCCACCCGCGAACTCACCGATCGAGCCGAAGCCCACTGCATGGTTGTTCCGCCCGGTCATCAGCGAAGCGCGGGTCGGCGAACACAACGCGGTCACATGGAACCGGTTGTAGCGGAGCCCCCCACTCGCAACACGGGTGTAGTTGGGCGTCTGGATCGGGCCTCCGAAGGTGCTCGGATTCCCGAACCCGGCGTCGTCGATGAGGACCAGCAGCACGTTCGGTGCGCCCTCAGGTGGTACCGGATGGCTGATCAGGTTCCAGTCGGGCTGCGATTCGGCCAGCGTCTTGCCCGCCACACCGGAGAACGACGGCCGGCGAATCGGGAGATGGCCTCGATCGACGTCACTCATGGCTCGGCCCTCCTCTACCTCGGGATCGTTGCCGCTTGGCGACCTAGGTCTCGGAGCTGGGCGTGACCAGTCGCCCTCTGAAGCACGATAATCCGAACCGACCGTCAGCGACTTCGCCGGTCGACTCAGGTCGGCCGCGGCGGGGATCGTCGTTCTGGCTTCATCGCCCGCCCCCTGGAGAATCGCTGACAGGGGTGCCCCAGTCGGTAGGGGGCAGGCAAGACACGAGCGCCGGAGTGGCCGAGCGATCGGAATCCACTGGAGGAGCTCCGAAGAATTCCCAGCCTCAATGCATCGACCCAATCACTGTCTCGCGGATCGAAAGCCGATTGACAAGGCTGCGTCGGTGAAGATACTTGTCGACGACGATCAATCGCTGTCCGAGTTGTGCGAGCTGGAAAGGAGACAATCACCCTCGGTGACATCATCCAGGGCGGCCTGGAATTCGTCCTGCAAATCATCGTCGGTCAAAGCGGCGAAACAGCCCGCGACCTTCAGGTGTGATCTGCGGGTCACCCGTCCGCCGGAGACGATGGCGCTCCTCGTCCAGCTCCTCTTTGAGGCTCACGACCCCCATTGTCCCGCAACCTCTCCCGTTCCGGTGCGCTGGGTCCCCCTCATGGGCCGGTGGTATTCCTCAAGTGCCGCAGCAGCCTGGCGGTCGGCGGACTCCGGCACGTGGGCGTAGAGCTCCATCTTCAGCTTGGACGTGGCATGGCCTGCCCGGCCCTGCATCACCCGGGGGTGCACACCCGCGTCGACCATGGCCGTGATCGCGACATGCCGGAGACCGTGGAAGGTAAGTGACGGATCAAGCCCGGCCTTCCGTACGGCCGGGGCGAAGACTCGCTCGGCGAACCGGCGTCGGAGCACTCCCCCACGCGCCCCGACGAAGACGAGAGCATCGGGATCGCCCTGGACGTCTGCCCGGTGAACGGACAGGTGATCGGCGAGCGCTTCGATCAGGAACGCCGGCGTTGCCATCGTTCTCAGGCTCGAGCGGGTCTTCGCCTCGGTGACCAGCCGCAGCTGCCCTCCAACCTCCTCGACCGTCTGAGCGACCGTGACGGTCCGGCGAAGGAAGTCGACGTCTCGCACCCGGAGCCCGACCGCCTCGCCCCATCGCAAGCCGAGCACGCCGGCGACAAGGATCAATGCCCGGTAGCGAGACGGGACGGCATCGGCAAGCTGGTCGAGCTCGACGGGGCTGAGGACGACCCGGTCGGGCGGTCGCACCCTCGGCAGCGCAACTTTCCGGCACGGGGATCGACCCAATAGATCTCCATGCACCGCCGCGTTGAACACAGCTCGCAGAGCCGAGAAGTCCCGAGCGACCGTCGCGGGTGCCGCAACCCGGGACCGGGCGTCCACGGCAGCCTGCACGTGCATGGGGGTGATCGCCGCGAGTGGCCGGGGCCCAGGTCGGGCAGGAACACTGCGAGCGCCTGGCGGTCTCGCACCACGCTATTGAGCCGTTTGTCCGGCCGTTCCAGCCACTGATCGCACCACTCGGCGAACGCGATCCGTCCGCTTCGCGGGTCAATGAACGTCCCTCTGGCCATGTCCGCCTCCACCGATGCCAGGAACAGCGACGCATCCGCCTTCGCCTTGTACGTGATCGGCGCCGGCACCATCCTGCCGGCCGCATCCGGATACCGGGCCTGCCACCTTCGCGACGGCAGCTTGCGAATCGACCCGAACTGGCGCTTGCTCATGAGGACCTCCACAACCGACGACACCTGGCTTGCCGGCTGTCGTCACGAACCATCCTTCTTGTGGGCTGTGTCACCCGCCGCCTTGGCCGCCTCTGCGGCCGGCAGCCGCCCGGCGGCCGGCGGCGTCGCTCATCCCCCGAAGAAACTGTGTGTCCTGTCCGGCCAGCGGACCCCGACGTCCGGCGTCGGACGTCCATGCACGTCGACGGACGTTTCCACTCTGAGCGGTGTCGTGCCGGGCCTGAACTCGCAGGGTCGGTCAGCGCCGAGGCGGCAGTGCAGACGGAAGCGCAGGTGGGAGTGCAGGTGGGGGGTGTGTGACAACCTTCTTTACAAAGATCAAGGAAGTCTCGCACGTTCGATCTGTCGCCCATCTGCGAGCTGTGCTCTCCCGAACTCCGACTCGCGACAGCCTCTGGCGCCGCCGGGGCGCCTACGGCGTCCTGACGTTCCCATAGAACACTCGGGCGAAGTCGGACTGCTGCTCGATGACACGAGGGGACGACCGTCGACACGCAACGGCATCGTCGTTCTCGCCGAGAAGCTTACGCTCGCAACAGTCGTGCCAGATCCGTGCCAGATGCAGTGGCAAATAGTGGTGACAAACGGGCGCGAACTGTAACCAACGGCAATTGCGAACACCGCCCTTGGCCAGGGCAATCGAGGTGAAGGGCTGGTGGGCGTTGGGCGACTTGAACGCCCGACCTCAGCCGTGTGAAGGCTGCGCTCTGACCAACTGAGCTAAACGCCCGAACCGAGTATCGCTGCCACCGACTTCAGCAACGACCAGTGGGACATGGTAGCCCTGGCTCCCCGTCGCCACGCCGCCGGGCGGAAGGCTCACGCAGCCGGAGAGCCGGGGAACGGCGCGAGATTGTCGAATCCGAGTGCTTGCTCCAGTGCCGCCGCAGAACGGAGCACGACCAGGTCGCCGTGCTGAGGACCGACCAACTGGATGCCGACCGGCAAGCCGAGCGAGGTGGTGCCGGCACAGACGGTCGCGGCCGGCGAGCGCGTCATGTTGAACGGATAGGTGAGCTTGACCCAGTTGTAGTCCTCCTTCCCGTTGATCAGCGCCGATCCGCCGAGGCTCCGCGGTGGCGGTGCCGCGGCCACGGTGGGCGTCATCAGAAGACGGACGTTCCGGAACAACTCGACCAGGCGGACGTTGAGCAGATGGCAGGCGTCCTCGGCCTTCACCATGTCGACCGCACTCGTCTTGGCGGCACCGTCGATGACCATCCGCAGGATCGGATCCACCTCCTCCCAGGCCGGTGTGCCCCGGATGGCGCCGTGGGTTCGGAGGTTGTACGCGCCGGTCAGCACGAGCCAGTCGTCGAGCGGGTCCCTCTCGAAAACCGTGTCCACCTCGACGATCTCGGTACCGAGCGACGCCATGACCTCGACCGCCCGAGCACAGATCGCGCGAACCTCGTCGTCGATCTCTGCGTAACCGAGCGTCGGCGACCACGCGACCCGCCGCGGTGGCCGTGGGTCCTCGAGCACCGCCAGCCACGGCGCCTCGGGACGCGGCAGCGAGCGCAGATCGCTCGGATCCGGTCCGACCACGACGTCGAGCGCCGCCACCACGTCGGAGAGTCGGCGAGCCATCGGCCCCTTCGTCGAGAGGTGATGCCAATCGGGCGGCGTTTCGCCACCGCTCGGAACCCGGCCGAGCGACGGCTTCATGCCAGATAGGCCACAGCACGACGACGGGATGCGGATCGATCCGCCTCCGTCGGATCCGGTGGCCAGCGGCACCATGCCGGCTGCGATCGCCGCGGCGCTCCCACCGGACGAGCCGCCCGCGGTGTGCTCGAGGTTCCAGGGGTTCACCGTCGGCCCGAAGACGACGTTGTCGGTGTCCGCCTTCCACCCGAGCTCTGGTGTGTTGGTCTTGCCGACCACTACGCACCCCGCGGCCACCAGGCGCGCGACCAGAGCCGAGTTGGCGCTCTCCGGCCCACCGGCGGCAAAGGCCTTCGAGCCGCGTGTGGTGATGTAACCCGCGGCGTCCTCCAGGTCCTTGACGCCGATCGGAATCCCGGCAAAAGGCCCCGGGTCCACTCCGGACGCGATCCGGTCGTCGACAACTGTCGCGGCGGAACGCGCCCCTTCGGCGTCCACCGCGACGAACGCATTGATCGTCGGGTTGTGCGCCTCGATCTGCTGGAGCGCGTGGCCGACCACGTCGCTCGCGCTGAGCTCACCCTCGCGCACTCGGCGCGCCAGCCCGATCACTGACTCGGTCCGGAAGTCCACCGCGCCCGACCGTACCGGCAACCCCCGTGCCCGACAAGCCACCAGAAATCCCCACGAGGCCCCTTGCCGAAGAGGACGACGTTTCGACAGGAGCATCTCCCTCCGAGCAGTCTGGTCCGGTGACCCGAGACGGAGCATCAAGGATCCGCGACGTCGTGCTGGACCACGTCGCGCACGCCGTCCCACGCTGGCAGGACGTCTGGGGCCGGTACGCCGCCGATCTCGGTGCACGATGGAGCTCGGGTGGCGAGTCGATCGGGTTCGCTCCCGCGCAGCTTCGGTTCGGGAACGGGGCGCGGATCGAGCTCCTCATGCCCCACGACGCCGAGGTGAACGACTTTCTCCGTCGTTTCCTGGCACGTCACGGACCGGGACCTCACCACCTGACCTTCAAGGTCCCGAATCTCGCCGCGGCACTCGAGGAGAGCGAGCGCTTCGGGCTCGAGCCGCTCAACGTCGACACCAGCGACCCTCTGTGGATGGAGGCGTTCCTCCATCCGAAGCAGGCATCCGGCATCGTCGTTCAGCTCGCAGAGGCACCGTCGAGCTGGGACAGTCCTGCCCCGCCCGATTTCCCGACGGCTCTCCGCCGGCTCAAGGACGGGTCCGGACCGGTCGGCGCGGCCGCGCTCGACCGGGTGGCCCATGCGGTCGCCGATCTCGAGGCCGCGACCGCGCTCTTCGGCGGCCTTCTCGGCGGCGAGATCCTGGAGGAGGGAGCCGGACCTGGCCACCGCTTCGTGGACCTCACCTGGGGATCTCCTCTCGTCCTCCGTCTGCTCACCCCGATGGACGGGCCCGGCGCGTCGGACCTTGCACGGTGGCTCGGCGGTCGCCCGGGTCGTCTCCATCACCTGGCCTTGACCGTCGACGACCCTGACGCCGTTCCCGGAGCCTCGGAAGCCACTGCGGATCTTGCTGCGTTGGCGGACAAAAGGGTCGGTGCCGCCTGGTGGGAGATCCCGCCCGCTGGCAACCTCGGGCTCCGCCTTCTCCTCTCGCCTTCGGGCCGATAGGTCGAAGTCGTCGATTTTGCGGGAGCCCGCGAATTCGCGCCGTCGCGCGCCCCGTTAGCCTTTCCGGCGTGGCCGAAACCGACGACCAGAACGGCTCCCCCGCTCCTGACGGCACCAAGGAGGACCGACGGGCCGCGGTGCTCGCGGCCCGGGGCGAGCGAGCGCGGACCCGGCGGTCGATGGACAAGATCGATGAGCGCGAGCGACGCTTCTCGTTCGCCGCGGCCGGCCTTGCGGCGGTCTTCGGTATCGCGGTGTACGTCGCGGAGACCTCCAACCCCCACTTTCGGCTCGCCAAGAACCAGCTGACCCCCCAGACCACCCTCGTACTGGGGCTCGGTGCCGCCGCCCTGCTCCTCATCACCACTTTCATCGGCCGCAGGGCGCTGATCGGGTTCGTGGCGCTGTTCACCTTCCTCGCCTTCGGGACGCAGTACTTCCTCGGGGTCCCCTTCCTCGCGCTCGCCATCTGGCTGCTCTACCGCTCCTTCAAGATCCAACGGGAAGCCTCGGCGGCGGCACGTGCGACATCAACAGAGAGCCCCTCGGGACGCTCGCCACCGGCCCGCTCCTCGGGCAAGCCGACCCCGGCGAGCCGCGGTTCGCGCTCGAAGTCGAAAGCGCTGGCAGAGGGGAACAAGCGCTACACGCCGAAACAACCTCCGCCCTCTGCACCGAAGCCATCGCGGCGCGAGCGGAAGGCGGCCCAGTCGAAGGAGTGAGTCGAGTCAGCTCGGATCTGCGAGCAGCGCGGAACGCAGCAGCTCGAGGATCTCGGCCCGACGCCGCACGAGGGAGCGCGCGGTCGGCTCTTCGCCGAACGCCCGCAACACCTCGACCTCGGTGACCATTCCGATGACCGTCGAGTAGATCGCCAGCAACAGCAGTCGCGGCTCGTGACGCCGCATGTGACCGGCGTCCATCTCGGACTCGAGGAACTCTGATGCCCTCCGAACGAGGGGATCCATCGCCGACACGAACCGGGTCGAGGCGGGGGTCCCGAGCCGGCTCACCTCACGAACCAGCCCCAGCAGCTCCGGGCGCCTCGCGGCCAGCGAGAACACCGAACGGACCACAGCCTCCACCCGGGCCCAGCCGGTGCCCGCCGTCTCGAGGGCGCCCTCCATGGCGGCGGAGAGCTCCACGACGCTCCGGTCGATGACCGCCTCGAGGAGAACCTCCTTCGAGGGGAACCAGTAGAGGATGGTCTGCTTTCGCACCTCGAGGCCGAGCGCGAGTGCGTCGAGCGAGGAGGCGTCGTAACCGCGGGTGGCGAAAGTGGTGAGCGCCGCGTCGAGGATGCGCTCGGGGGTGCTGCTCCCCTCACCCGCGACACCTCCACGACCGCCTGACCGGACCTGCCGAGGCCCACGCCGGCCCTGGCCGCCCGATCGACCTCCGGCTCTCGACCCGTCCACTTACCATATGGTAGACAGATTCAGTGACGATCCGCGAGGTCCTGGCCACCAGGCGGTTCTTCATCACTGGCGGCACCGGGTTTCTCGGTACCGCCCTGGTGGAGCGTCTCCTTCGGACCGTTCCCGACTGCGAGGTCGTCCTCCTGATCCGACCTGGTCGCCGCGCAACCCCGCTGCAGCGTGCGACCCGGGAGATCCTGAGGAACGACTGCTTCGATCGGCTCCGGGCCGAACGCGGGGACCGCTTCGACGCCGAGATCGCGGCGCGGGTCTCCGCCGTCGCCGGTGACGTCGGTGAGGACGGGCTCGACCTCGACGAGGACGGTCTCCGGAGCCTCTCCGAATGCGGCGTCGTCGTGCACTCCGCGGCAACCGTGAGCTTCGACGCGCCACTCGACACAGCGGTCGAGGTGAACCTCCTCGGGCCGTCCCGGGTGGCGGCTGCCGTGGTGGCCGCACGCGAACTGGCCGCCGCCGAAGGGCGGAACGGGCCGGTCCATTTCCTCCCGGTCTCGACCGCGTACGTCGCGGGCACCCACCAAGGCGAGGCACGCGAGGAGCTCCTCGAGTCCGGACGTTTCCGGGTCGAGGTGGATTGGCGCGAGGAAGTGACGGCCGCTCGCCGCCAGCGCGGCGACATCGAGGCCGAGTCACGAAGGAGCGAGTCGCTCGCACGCTACGCGAAAGAAGCCCGTACCGAGCTCGGACCGGCCGGAATGCACCTCCTCGCGCGTCGCGCCGAGCAGGTGCGCGAGAACTGGGTCAAGCGCCAGATGGTCGACCTCGGGCGAGCCCGCGCCCAGTCCCTCGGGTGGCCCGACGCCTATCCCTACACCAAGGCTCTCGGAGAGATCGCGCTCGTCTCGCAGTTCGGAGACGTTCTTCCGATGACCATCATCCGTCCCTCGATCATCGAATCGGCCCTCGCGGAGCCCCGTCCGGGATGGATTCGAGGGTTCCGGATGGCCGAACCGATCATCGTGTCCTACGCGCGCGGACTGTTCCGCGAGTTCCCCGGTGTCCCCGAGGGGATCACCGACGTGATCCCGGTCGACCTCGTTGTCGCGGCCGTGCTGGCAGTGGCCGCAGAGCGGTCGGCTGCTCCGTCGGAGCACACGGCACCCGACGTGATCCATGTGGCATCCGGCGTGAGGAACCCACTCCGGTACGGACGCCTCGTCGAGCTCGTCCAGGGTTGGTTCCGCGAGCACCCCTCTACGACAACCAGGGTCAGCCGATCGTGGTGCCCGAATGGTCGTTCCCAGGCCGCGGAAGGGTGCAGCGGCAGCTCACCCGGGCGACCAAGGCGATGGAGCTCGCGGAGCGAGTCGCCGCCTCCCTCCCGATCCGCGGTCGGCAGGCCGAGTGGATGAGCGCGCTCGAGGAACGCCACCTGCTCGCCGATCGTGCGCTCGGGTACGTGGAGCTCTACGGCGCCTACGCCGAGACCGAGGCCCTCTACCGCGTCGATCGGCTCCTCGCGCTCTGGGACCGGATGGACGAGAGCGACCGGCAGCCCTACTGCCTGGACCCGGCGGCAGTCGACTGGGCGTACTACGTGCGTGAGGTCCACCTCCCCTCGGTGATCGAGCACGCCCGGGTCCGGACCTCCCCCACTCGGGCTCCCCAGACCGATCGCCCGGCCCGCGCCCGCGCGGCCATTCTCTCCGCCGACCGCCACCTGGCTGCCTTCGACCTCGAGAACACCATGATCGCCTCCAACGTGGTCGACTCCTACGCGTGGCTCGCGTCGCGCCACCTCACCGCGGCGGAGCGGTCCGGCTTCGTCGCCGACCTGGTCCGCGAGGCGCCGTCGTTGCTCGCGCTCGACCGGCGCGACCGGGGTGACTTCCTCCGCTCCTTCTACCGCCGTTACGAAGGAGCGCCGGTCGAACGGCTAAGAGCCGACGCCGGGGAGCTCTTCTCCGACCTCCTGCTCGCCAAGTCGTTCCCCGCGGCGATCGCACGGGTCCGGCGCCATCGTGCGCTCGGACACCGCACCCTGCTGATCACCGGTGCGCTCGATCTGGTCGTCGAGCCGCTGCGGCCGCTGTTCGACGACATCATCTGCGCGCGATTCGGCGAGTCGAACGGCAGGTACACCGGTCAGCTCGTCGAGCTCCCGCCGATCGGCAAGGCCCGCGCCCTGGTCCTCGCCGACTACGCGGAGGCAGAGGGCCTCGAGCTCGAGCAGTCGATGGCCTACACGGACTCCGCGAGCGATCTCCCGATGCTCGAAGCGGTCGGGTTCCCGTCGCGGTCAACCCCGAAGCGAAGCTCGCGGCGATCGCCCGCCGACGCGGCTGGCACGTCGAGCACTGGGAGAAAGAGGGTCGAGGCGCGGGGTCCCCGCTTCCGCTCGGGCCTCTCGATCGCCGCTCGCCGCGACCGGATCCCTCGCCCCGTGTCGCGGCATTTGCGGAG
>CAVUGU010000010.1:0-215819 GCA_963741055.1 uncultured Acidimicrobiales bacterium
TCTGCTGCTCATCCGGACCGGGTGGGTGAGCTGGTACCGCACGCTCGACGTGGCGGGGAGGGCGGAGGTCGCCACCAAGTCACTGCGTTCGTCCTGCGGGCTCACCAAAGGGCGGTCGACGGCCGAAGCGCTCTGGAACCTCCACATCGCGGCCGTCGCCGCGGACAACCCCGCTCTCGAGGCGACGCCCTTCGGCTCCTGGGACCCTGACCACATGGCGACCTGGAAGGACGATCCCGAGGCGGCGGCCGACACCATGCTGCACTTCAGCCTCCTCGCGCTGCTCGGCCTGCCCATCGGGGAGCTGTTCGACCTCGACGCGCTTGCCGAGGACTGCGCAGCCGACGGCTGCTACACCTTCTTGCTCACCTCGGCTCCACTCAACCTCGCCGCCGGAGTGGCGACGCCACCCAACGCGCTCGCCATCAAATAGCGGTCAGAGACTCACCCTGTCGCGTTCGAACTCGGCACGAGACAGCAGCTCCTCGTAGCAGGACCGCAACATCCGGCAGCTGTCGTGCTCCTCCGCGATGTAGCGACCGAGCAACTCGCCGGTGCGAATGTCGATCGAATGATCCTTGAAGACGTCGTCGAAGTAACAGAGCAACTTGGCCAATTCGTGCAGTCCGAACCGCTCGAACTTCTCGATGTCCGAGACGTCCCTCGACCCGGCGATCGGGATCCGCTCCTCGAGACCCTGGTCGTCCTTCTCGCGGACCTCGAACCCCAGTTCGTCGATGTGCTTGGCGAACGTCAGTCCGTGCTCGCCCTCGCGGGCGGCAACGGTGCGGAGCACCCTTTCGACCCCGGGATCCGGCGTGACGGCGATCCACGCCTGGAGATACTCGTACGCCCGTGACTCGTTGAGGGCGATGGCGTTGAGCAGCGCCAGATAACTCGGCTTTTCGGACATGTCGGTCTCCTTCACCAGGAGCTTACGTCCAGGCTGTGCAGAGTGTTCGGGCCTGACCTACCGTCCTCGCTGATGCGTGCGCTCGAACACCCCGACTGGTTCCGTCGACTCGACTATTTCGGTGACGCGCTGGGTGACCCGCACCTGGTCGTGGGCCTCGACGCCGCGGAGCTGCTCGAGGTGGCACGCCGGTCGACCGGTTTGGACGATCTCGGGGAGGAGGAGTGGCCGGGATGGACCGAAACCTACGAGCGCCAGCTGGCGTCGATCGACTCCGAGTCGAACCTCCATCTGCTCGGGCGCGTCCTCACCCGGAGCGAGGTGCTGCGGGTGCTGCAGACCTGGCTGCGTCTCAACGCGCTGTGGCAGGACACCCCGGGGGTCGCCTCGATCGGGATCGAGCAGCCGGTCTTCGTCGTCGGCCCACCGCGGACCGGAACGACAATCCTGCTCGAGCTCTTGGCGCTCGACCGACAACTGCGGGCTCCGATCGCGTACGAGGCCCTCTACCCGCTCTCCTCGAGCGGGTCGGTGGCGCGTCGACTGCAGCTCGCCGAGTCGGAGCAGGAGCTCTGGACCGACCTGCATCCCCCGTTCCGGGCCATGCACGAACTGGCGAGCAACCTGCCCTGCGAATGCGTGCACTTCCTGATGTACGACTTCTCGGGGCCGTACTGGGGCATGACCTACGACACCCCTTCGTTCACCGGCTGGCAACTCGAGCACCTCGAAACCCTCGGCCGCGTCTACCGGCTGCACCGGCGCATGCTGCAGACCTTCGAGCACGAAGGGCCAAGCGCTGGTCCGGAGCGCTGGTTGCTCAAATCGCCCTTCCACGTCTCGACCCTGCCCGCGCTCTTCGGGGAGTATCCCGACGCGCGGGTGATCCACACCCACCGCGATCCGCAGAAGTTCCTCGCCTCGTTGATCAGCATCCTTTCCGCGCTGCGCTTCATGCGGAGCGACGCCGTCGACGTTCCCGCGCTCGCCGCGGTCATGGAGATCACCTACAAGATGTTCCTCGAGAGCGCCATCGAGGCCCGGCAGGATGGCTCGATCCCGGGGGATCGGGTGGTCGACTCACACTTCGTCGACCTCATGGCCGATCCGGTCGGCGCGCTGCGCGGCCTCTACCAACAGCTCGACCTCGACTGGCCGACCGGCCATGAGCAGGTGATCAAGGAGTACCTGACCGCGAAGCCGAAGGGCAAGCACGGAGAGCACACCTACTCCTTGGCGGACGTCGGGCTCGACCCGGACTCGGTCCGAACGAGCTTCGAGCCGTACGTCTCCCACTACGGGATCGCCGAGGAGTGAGCGGTCAGAGATCGTCCAGCGCGATCACTTGGCCGGAAGGTGTCTCGATCGGTCCGGTTGGAAGGAAGTAGCGCCAGAAGACCATGCCGAAGGGGCGGCCCTCGGTGTCCAACCAGTTGGGCACACCCGGATCGCGGTGGGCAATGACCATACGGAACCACCCGTCCGGATCGGTGTGGGTCTGCACCCGGTTGAGCGAGACCCGGCGGTGGGCGAAATCGTAGGTCTGCAGGTGGCGGTTCCACAGCGAGACGTTTGCACAGCGACACTCCGGCCAACTTCCGGTCATGATCAGCGCCTCGTCCGGCCCGAGGAAGTAGGGCGCCATGCTGTAGGCGGCGTCGGTCGCCGCGAGGGCGTGATCGCCGGGCGGCACCGGGGGCGGGAACACGCCGATCTCCCTCGAGACGAACGGTGGCTGGTCGCCCTCCCCGGGTTTGGTCTGCTCGAGCGAGCGCGACCGGACGTAGCGCTCGACCCGGCGCCATCCGGCGGCGACCGACGAGTCCGACGGCGCGGGCAGCGGGTCGACAGGCTCGAGGACTTCGATCGCCAGAGCCAGATCGGGTATCGGGGGGACGGCAGGCGATTGCTCCTCTTCGAAGTAGTGACGGCTGGTGATCCGGGTGGCGTCGTCGTCGAGGCCGATCCAATTCCGAGGGCGGGGAGGTCCACCGAGGAAGATCTCGAAGCGACCGTCGGGATCGAGGTCGAATTGGGTGTCGTTGATCACACCGGCGGTCCGCTTCGGAAAGGCGCCGTCCGCGCCGCCTGCCTCGACGGTGAAGGACACATAGACCGCTCCGGCGGTACGGCCGGTGACGCGGTAGGCGAACTGTGGATCGACGGCGGTGTCGAAATAGAGCGCGTCCGCGTTGTCACCGAGGCTCTTGCGGGTCGACGTCACGATCTGCCGGAAGACCGGTTGGCGGGGATCGTCCTCGAAGTGGCCGACCAGGCCGCCCTCGAGCAGGTGGGCAAGGACCCGGAGTCCTCCCGCGACGTCGTCGGGCGTCTCGAGGCCCCACTCGGATCCGCAGAACCGATCGGCAACCTCCTGCAAGGTGCCGATCAGCTGATCGAACGCCTGACGGGCCTCGGTCTGGCTATCGCTCATCTCCTCAACCTAAGCGAGTAGTGCCGAGGCGAGGCTGCGGTAGTCGTCGAGCGGCAAGCCGGTCTCGGTGGTCACCAGCTGCACCGCGACGTGGTCCGCACCTGCTTGGTGGTGCTCGCGAATGCGGGCGACCACTGTCGTCGACGTCGCCGTGCGCGACCACCGAATCGACGAGGCGGTCGCTGCCGCCTGCGCGGAGATCGTCGTCGGAGAATCCGAGCGAACGGAGATTGTTGGCATAGTTCGGAAGCTCGAGGTACCCCGCGGTGAAGGCTCTCGCCTGTTCGCGGGCCTTCTTCGGATCCGGTTCGACGATCGCGGTCACCTCGGGTGCGAGGAGCGGACCGGCTCCCATAATCTGGCGAGCTCGCTCGGTGTGTTCGACCGGCACGAGGTACGGATGGGCTCCGAGTGCCCGGGCCGCCGCCAGCTCGAGCATCCGCGGACCGAGGGCGGCCAGCACTCTCCGGTTGCGGTGGACAGGCGCATCCAAGTCGTCGAGCGCGTCGAGAAACTCGACCATCCGGCGGTAGGGATGCACGTACCGCTCGACGATCGGTGCATGGCTCGCGCCGAGGCCGAGGAGAAAGCGCCCCGGGTAGCTCGCTTCGAGCTCGGCGGTGGCCGACCCGAGCTGCTCCGGCGTGGCCGTCCAGATGGTGACGATCCCGCTCGCCACGACCACGCGACGCGTCGAGGAGAGCAGGCGCTCGAAGCCCGGCGACAGTCCCGGATCGAAACCACCCGAAGACCACATCGCCCCATAGCCAAGCTCTTCGAGCTCACCCGCGGCTCCGCTCGAGCCGCCGGCCGGCTTCCACGAAAAGCTCCACCACACCCCGACTTTGCCCAGGTCCATCACATCACGCTCGCGAGTGGCTCGATCGTCACCCCAGGCGGACCGGCAGCTCGCGCATGAAGAGCATGATGGGATTGAAGATCCCGAGCGAAGTGTACGAAGGGCTGCCGGTCAGCTCGATCCGTTCCGTCCGTTCGAACAGCACTTCGAGAAGCGTCGTGAGCTCCCGGCGCGCCAGGTTGGCGCCAAGGCAGAAATGCGCACCTCCGCCGCCGAATGCGACGTGGGGGTTCGGAGTGCGGGTGATGTCGAAACGGAAGGGTTCGTCGAACGCGTCGTCGTCGCGGTTGGCAGATGGGTACCACATGGTGACTCGGTCACCTTTGGCGATCCCGACTCCCCGGATCTGGGTGTCCTGGGTGGCCCGTCTCGCAAAGCACGAGACCGGCGAGGACCAACGGAGGATCTCTTCCACCGCAATCGGGATTCCTTCGGGTGACCCGCGCAACGCTTCGAGTTGCTCAGGGTGGTCGAGGAGGGCCACGAGACCTTGCGAGAGAGCGTTCCGGGTGGTCTCGCTGCCGGCGATGACCAGGAGCAGGAAGAACATGTCGAGCTCGATCTGGCTGAGAGCGGTGCGCTCACCGTCATCGGTCTCCACCTCGACAGTGGACAGGATGGTCCAGACGTCGTCCTGGGGATCGGCACGCTTCTCGAGACCAAGCCGCTGCGCGTAGGCGAAGACCTCTGCCTGGAACCCGATTCGCTCCTCGGTCGTCATGCCGCGGTCGGGCGCGTCTCCCTGGAGAATGTCGTTGGTCACCGTGAACAACCATTCCCGGTCTTCGAACGGGATGCCGACGATGTCGGCGATGACGTTCATCGGCAGCTTGTAGGCGATCTGCGCGACGAAATCGAGCTCACCGAGCTCGAGCGCCCGGTCGACGATCGATTCGGCCCAGTGGCGGATCTGGGCGTCGAGCAGCTTGACCATGCGAGGCGTGAAGCCGGCACTGATCAGCCGGCGTTGCCGTGTGTGGTCCCGGCCGTCCATGCTCACGAGCATCTTTCCGGCGACGACCGGCTGGTGGCTCAGCTGGGGTCCGTCGAACGAGTTGAACAACTCGGAATTGCGGCTGACTGCCTGCACGTCCTCGTGCTTGGAGAGCACCCAGAACCCGTCGTCGTGGTCGCCCGGAAACCCGTCGGCAAACGCCTGCCAGGTGACGGGAGCCTCACGGCGCAACGCGGTGAAGAGGTCGTGGGGGAAACCGTCCCCATAGAGCGCAGCATTGGTGAGGTCCAGCTCGAACCGACTTGAATCGACCTTGCTCACCCGCGCATCTCCCGAGCTCGAGAGCGTCCACGACGACGCGCTCTCCCCGATCCTCGCACACGGCGGGCCGCGGGCGGAAGCCCGGTCAGAGCGAGTTCCGGGCCGGATCGAACTCGAGGACCTCGGTCAGACGGATGTTGTTGCCCGACGGATCGCGAAACGAAGTGTCGATTCCGTAGGGCTGCGGGGTCGGAGGGTCGTTGAACACCACACCTCGACCGGACAGCTCCTCGTAGCTCTTCCGGCAGTCGTCGGTCTCGAGGAAGAGGGTGCCGCCGGCGCCCTTTGCGACCAGCTCGGAGAGGGCAGCGCTGGCTTGCGCATCGAGCATCGGAGACCCTGGCACCGGCATGAGGACGAGGCCGACCTCACCCTGACCGGGCGGCCCCACCACCAGCCAGCGGAAGCTCCATGCCTCCATGGTGACGTCGGAGCGAACCTCCCATCCGAGGGTCCTGGTGTAGTACTCGAGCGCTTCGTCCTGATCGTGCACCCAGAATTGCGCGTTGGCGATCTTCATCATCGGTCCTCCTCGACTCGGTCGATGGAACAGAGCCTAAGGAGCGACGTCGCGATCGTCTTCTCGAAACGTGCGGTTCTTCGGGCGGCCGTAGGTCTTCGCCACGCACACCGGGATCCGGACGAGGCGTGCGGCCGAAGGCCACGCGTTCCGGTAGGAGGTGGGCGTCTCGCCGAACATACGCCGGAAGCTGGTGGTGAACGATCCGAGGCTTCCGAGCCCGACGGAGAAGCAGATCCTCGACACCGACCAGTCGGTGGTCCGAAGGAGTGCGGCGGCGCGCTCGAGACGACGGGTCAACAGGTACTGATGGGGCGACTCGCCGAACGTCTGGGTGAACGCCCTGGTGAAATGCGCCCGCGACAGGCCCGCTTCGTGTGCCATGTCGTCGACCGACACCGGTTCGAAGTAGCGGAAGTCCGCAAGGTCCTTGGCAGCCAGGAGGTGGCGGACACCGGGCGCAGCCGTCATGTGTGGAGACTATTCCGGCGACTCTCCTTGGCCGAACGGGGCACACCGGAATCGGCCTCTTGACTTCAACCGCACTTGAAGTTGTTCACTGCTCCCGTGCGGAGTCGTTCGTGACCCTGATGCAGCAGGTCGGCAGGCGAATGGTCGGCCAGTTCATGCATCCACATGGGCTCGGTGGTCACCTCTCCGGTTGGGTCATGGCCCACCGGAGCTCGAACCGGCGACGCAACACCTGGGTGGTGTCGTTGCTGGACGTGCAGCCGACCGACCGGGTGCTGGAGATCGGTTTCGGCCCGGGGATCGCCATCGGAGAGCTCGCCCGACGCACCACAAAGGGTGTGGTGATCGGGGTCGATCAGTCAGAGGTCATGGTGCGCCTCGCACGAAGACGCAATGCAGCTGCGGTCCACGGCGGGAGGGTGGACCTTCGGCTCGGTTCGGCCGAGGCCCTACCCGACCTCGGCGGAGCGCTGGACAAGATCCTCTCGGTCAACTCCATGGGGTTCTGGCCCGATCCGGTAGCCCGATTGAGCGAGCTCCGGTGCCGGTTGCGCGCCGGAGGAGTCATCGCGATCGCGTCGCAACCTCGCTGTCCGGGCGCGACCGGAGAGACGTCCGCACGGGCAGCCCGCGAGATCGATTCGGCGCTCCGCGTCGCCGGCTTCTCGCGGACGCATGTCGAGAGACTCGAGCTCGATCCTCCGGTGGTCTGCGTCACCGCTGTGAACACCGCGCCGGCAGAGGCTTCATGAGTCGCGGGACGGGGCCGAAGCGACGGTCCGTGCACGAAGCCCGCGCAACACCTGGGTATCTCCGAGCACGGCCAGCACCGCGAGACCGGCGGCTGCCCCCGCGTCACGCCGGCCGATCGAGCGCCCGGCCAGGACGCTCGCGGACACATCCAACGAATCGCTGACGAGTGCCATCGACGTCCAGCGTCGGAGTTCCTCGCCGCGATCCGATCGCGCGGCGGCCACCACTCCCATTCCGAGCGCCAGGTCGCGGATGCCGATCGTGCGCAGGAGGAGCGACGCCGTGGCCGTGGCTCGTTCTCGATCGGAGACCCGGAGGATGGCGCCCGGTGCGAGGATCATGGCCACACCGACACCGGCACGGAGCCAGCCCATTCGTTCGCCGACGGTCATCGCCATGGCCGAGCGTAGGCCGTCGGGACACGCAGAGACCGCCGGAGCAACCTCGCGGTGGTCCTCGCCCGGTCGAGAACCGGACCTACGGCTGCGCGAAGAGTGGGGTGTGGTGGCGCGGGTGACTCCGGCTCCGCCACGCCAGGCGGAGTGCATCCACCGGGTCCCGAGCCCGACCGAGCTCCCTCCCGCAGACTTTGCAGGAGACATGAAACTCGGTGGCACTCATCGTCCGCGGGTCACGAAGGGGCGGGTCGAAGGCCACCCACGCCCACCGACTGGCGCGCCTGGCTCCGGCGAGAGCATCAAACGGGCCGGCGAACACGTCGCCACTTGACCACCTCATGGATCCAGCCAACCAGCCCTACCTTGTCGCACGCTGTGAATGGCCGGAGACGGCACTGAGGGCGCGCCCCCGCTCCCCCGAGACAGCTGTCACCTGGGAATTCAGTGCGGAATCGGGCGAGGACGACCGGTCTCACCGACCAGGTCGAACGTGTTGCAGTACCAGAGGCGGCCTCCGGGGGCCCTCCAGTCGGCCCAGGACCCGAACGATTCGCTTTCGGTTCCGCCGAGCCGGGGTGCGACGTGCTCCACCATGGTCTGGTAGGTCGCCTCTGCATCCTCCGAATCGAACTCGTAGAAGTGCATGTACAGCGGGTCCGCGGCGGTCTCGTTCTCGAAGACGGAGATCTGGGTGAAGCCGGGGATCCCGGCCGCGGCGATGTGGCGGATGTGGACGAAGTCTCCCCAGTCCCGCAAGCTGGTCGCCAGATCGGGGGTGCGAGGGCTGATCCACACCAACAGCAGTCCGGTGGTGGCGCGACCGGTCAGGATCCCCTGGCTCGGACGAGGGTGCCGACGGAAGCAGAAGGCTGTCGAACCCGGTCGCGCAACGGGAACGGCACCGTCCGCCTCTGACTCGGCCACCACGAGCAGCGTCCCGTCCGAGATTCGCATGGGCAGCTCGGTGCGCCCCGGAAGGCAGTTCCTCCACCACGTGGCCCGGACCACTCCGGTCTCTCGCAACAGTCCGGCGGCACGATCCGCGCCGTCTGTGTCAGACCCGTCGAACAGCTCGAGATACAGCCTCGGGGTGTCGCGATCTTCCACCGGCCAGCACGCTACCGCCGCACGCCACGGTCGGCGACGTCAGATCTCTTCGAGAGCCGGGTTCCAAAGGATCTCCCAGAGATGTCCGTCGGGGTCCCTGAAGTACCCGCTGTAGACACCGAACGGCCGGTCGTACGCCCTGACCGTGACCGTCGCACCGGCTGCCTCCGCGGCCTCGAGCATCTGGTCGACGTCTTCTCGTCGCGGCACCGCATGTCCGATGCTGAAAGACCCGGAGCTTGGCGGCGGCGGCTCGATCCTCGCGTCCTTCGCGAGCTCGCTCCGGGGATAGACCGCCAGGATGAGCCCGCGGTCGAGCTGGAAAGTGACGATGTCACCTGCGGCATGCTCCGCGTCACCGGGGAACTCGCTCCCGACGACTCCAGGTGATTCAAGGCCCAGCCTCCGGTAGAAGGCAAGGGATCGCTCGAGGTCCTCGACACCGAGAGTCAGCACATGGATGCGGGGCTTCATGTCACGGATCGCTGCCATACCAGCCTGCCCGATCGCGCCGAATACTGTGCGGATGGTGCCACGAATCGAGCCGGGACCGAAGGGGCATGCGTGGATGACGACCTGATCTTCGAACGAATCTCCACGGTGTTACCGGTGGTCGACACCGACGACTCGGCTTCGACGTCGAGCCGTATTCAGGCGCTGAGCGTTACGGCTTCGTCGAGCGCGGAGGTGTCTCTCTTCACCTCACCGAATGGAAGGAGCACGACCCGGCCCGTACGGGCGCCCATCTGTACCTCTACGTCTCCGATGCCGACGCCCTCCGCGCCGAATGGGCTTCCGCCGGAGTCGAGGGCCGCCTCGGCGATCTCATCGACGCGGAGTACGGCTTGCGGGAGTTCGGACACGTCGACCCCGACGGGAACCTGCACCGAGTCGGCTCGCCGCTCCGCCCGACCGAGCCCTGACGATCAGGCAGGAGGCTCGTACATACGGGCTCGCTCTCGTGGCGATGCACGACCTGCGAACTCCTCCAGCTTGCCGAAGGCTGGACCCAGCAACTCGAGGAAACGGCCCTGCAGCTCTCCGAGCTTGGTGAGGTCGCACTGGTCCTCCAGGCCACAGAGAAGGTTGAGCCGCGAGTGATCGAGCCAGTGTTGGAGATCGGGTGCTTCCAGCCATCCCGTCTCGGTGCGGATGCCGGTCAGCACGGCGCGCATCCAGTCGAAAGGCGTGTGGGGATTACCGGTGGGAGGACAGAGCGCGTTCATTTCTTCATCGCTCCGTCCGGTCGTCTCGAGATAGCCCACCAACCCAGCGGAGAGGGTCAGAGCCACCCGGGTCACCATCTGCGGGGTGATCTGGCCGTCGGTAAAGATCGGCCGAGGTGGGTTGTCGCCCAGCCCGGGTGACGCGCAGTGGACGTGGAGATGATCGGGACTGGTGGGGACCGTTCCTTGCTCGAGGACGATCCGCCGGGGCTCGATCCGCTCGACGTGGCCCAGCCGGACAACGTTTCGGATCGCGGCCAGCTGGTCACGCTCGCGGAGGCTCACCGTCGCGCCCTTCATCATGGTCGGCATGATGGTTCGATCGGTTCGGAATATGACTCCCTCTTCTTCGAGGCGTTCGTCGACCTCTTCGATCGAATCCGACGCGACCATGGCCTCGAATTGCAGGATGATCCCCTCGAGTGTTCGGATCGCTGCAGGCTGGAAGAAGGCGCGGTTCAAGTACCACGAGTCACGCGGACGAACCCAGGTGATGCGATCGGGATCGGTGCCTTGGTCGAGCAGCCAGCAGATGGCATCTGCCGCGGTCTTGCCCCCGCCGATGATCACGAAACCCGCAGGCGGACTGGTGATCCTGGTCAGCTCACCGACCGGTACGCAGCGAATGCCGTCGGCCACCTCGAAGGGTGGGGGCTCGCACGACGGAACCCGCGATGCCATGTAGGTCGCGTCCACGAGACGACGACGCACCACCACGTCATGAACCTCACCGCTCACCCGCGAGCGGAACGAGTGGTCGCCCAGGTAGTCGCACATTGGGAAGAAGCGAACCTGGCCGGAGCTGAGGAGCCGGTGTCGCATGACTTCGTCGAAGTAGCCGCAGATCTCTGCGCCACTGGATCGTTCGTAGAACTGTTCTTTGCCCTCCGGCGCCTGTCGATCCTGTCCGAGTGGCGTCGAGTTGACGCCATAGAACCGGGAGGGCTGGTGCAACTGGACGAACGGGTACGAATCCAGCCAGTGGCCGCCCGGTCGGTACCGGCGATCGACCATCACCACCTCGGCGTCGCTGGCCTCGATCAGCGCGTCGACGAAGGCCATTCCGAGCGCGCCGGCTCCGACGACGAGATAGTCGGTTTCGAGCGGGGAACGATCCGTCACTGCCGTGGAACTGTAGATCGCCGGGTCGGGCCAGGTCTCCGAGATGCCACGACCCCGAATCTGGCCCCTTGCTGCCACTAGGATGAGGCTCGTGGCACTCTTCCTCGATCGCCACCAGATCGACGGCGTGACGGCCCCCGAGGTCGCTGCCGCGCACGAGCTCGACCTCACCGTCCAGGACCAGTACAGGGTTCGCTACCTCACCTACTGGTTCGACGAGGGCGACGGGACAGTCTTCTGTCTCGCCGAGGGACCCGACCGAGAGGCCCTCGAGAAGGTCCACCGCGAAGCTCACGGTCTGATTGCTGACAACGTGATCGAAGTGGGTGACGGTCCGATCAACTCCTTCCTCGGAGAGCTGCCACGGCATCCACCTGGGGAGGCCTACACCGATTCGGCCGTGCGGGCCATCCTGTTCACCGACTTCTGCGGTTCGACGCAGTTGACTCAGGAGTTGGGGGACGAAGGATTCATGGTTCTCCTCCGCGACCATGACGACATCGTCCGGTCAGCCCTGCAACGACACAGTGGGTCCGAAGTGAAGCACACTGGCGACGGGATCATGGCCTCGTTCTCGTCGGTGATCTCCGCCGTAGAATCGGGGATCGAGATTCAGAGGTCGGTCGACGGACGAAACGGTGGGGCAGAGAGACCCATCCATCTTCGAATCGGCATCAGCGTCGGAGAACCCGTGACCGAGAGCGGGGACTTGTTCGGTGCCGCCGTCCAGCTCTCGGCCCGACTCTGCGAGATCGCGTCGCCCAACGGCATCGCGGTCTCGAACGCGGTGCGGGAAGTCTGCATCGGCAAGAGCTTCAGCTTCGATGCGAGGGGAGACCAGGACCTGAAGGGGTTCCCGGCGCCGGTGCCGGTCTTCGAGGTGACCCTCTGATCGGAGGCGACCGCGCGGGCCGCGTCCTCACCGCCAGTGCAAGGGATCAGATTTCGGCGTCGTAGGTGAAGGTCCAAGAGTGCGGTTCGCGTCGAGCCAGGCCACCAACTCCTCCGTGGTGTCGAACCGCACCTCGCGATCGGCGTCCTCCTCGTAGAGGTGCACGGCAGCTCCGTCGATGAAGATCGAGCGATCCACCCTTCCCTCAGACATGAAAGCCCAGTACGGTCCGACACCCGGCGTCGGGGACTCCTGCACGCTCCATCCCGGTCGAACCTCCAGGATTCCGTTCACCTCGTTCCACAACTGGTCTTCGTGTGATGCCATGGCTTCCCTCCGCTCGTGCGAGTTCGATTATGGATCGCCGGCCTCTTCCATCTTGGTCAAGGCTTCGATCCGACTGTTGGTCGCGAGCACGGCCTCGGGATCCGCGTCGCAACCGATGAACCGGCGCCCGATACGGAGGCAGGCAACCGCGGTGGTGCCGGAACCGAGGAACGGGTCGACCACGAGGTCGCCGCTTCGAGCTTTACGTGCCGCCGGCCTCCCTCGCCGCCCTGGCATCCGCCGCCTCGCGCTCCCATTTGAGCTCGACCTGGCCGAAGTGCCAGATGGCGAGAGCAACCATCCAGGTGAGGACGAAGACGCCGACGATGACGAATCCGGCGCGGTTGATGTTGAAATCGGCCAGGAAGTTCCAGAAGCCCCCATCGAGGCCCGTCTCGGTGACGATCAGTCCAAGAAGCTCGACGGTTCCGATGAACAACGCGATGAACACCGAGAGGCCGGTGATGGTGAGGTTGTAGTAGATCTTGCGAATCGGCTTCGCGAAGGCCCAGTCGTAAGCAAAGTTCATGAAACATCCGTCGAGGGTGTCGAAGAGGCACATCCCTGCGGCGAAAAGGATCGGGAGAGAGAGTACCGCGTAGAAAGGCAGTCCTCCGACGACCGCCGATCCGGCCAGGACCAGCAGGGCCACCTCGGTCGCGGTGTCGAAGCCCAATCCGAAGAGCACGCCGACCGGGTACATCTTCCAGGGTGTGTCGATCCGCTTGGCATAGCCACCGAGGAAC
This sequence comes from uncultured Acidimicrobiales bacterium, assembly GCA_963741055.1. Lineage (GTDB taxonomy): Bacteria > Actinomycetota > Acidimicrobiia > Acidimicrobiales > RAAP-2 > Bog-756. The sequence goes on from CAVUGU010000010.1 coordinate 13,045, forward strand.
CGGCCCATCAATCCCCGGTTGTCGAGCTGACGCTCCAGTTCGGTGTCGTCGTACCGGCCTTGGCGCATCTCGCGGCTTACCTTGACGATCGACCAGAGCACCACCAAGTTGAGCAGACCGATGAGCCACAGGAAGACGCCGGAGACCGACGTCCCGATGAGACCGGTCCAGTGGTGCAGCGAGCTGCCGTCATTCTGGACGGCGCCGTCGAGCCGACGGATGCCGAAGTTCAACAGGACCGCGAGCAAGAAGACGATGGTCGAATGACCGAGTGAGAAGAAGTAGCCGACACTGAGCGGGCGCTCGCCCTCCTGGATGAGCTTGCGCGTGGTGTTGTCGATGGCCGCAATATGGTCGGCGTCGAATGCATGGCGCATTCCGAGCGTGTACGCGAGGATCCCGGTCCCGAAGCCGAAGACCTCGGTTTTGGTGATGTGGTAATGACCGCGGACCGCGGCGACGAGCATCGCCCACCCCAGGACGTTCAGTCCCACGACGGTCAGGGCCATGCCTCCGACTCGGAGCCATTCGCCGCGGGTCAGGGCTCCTCTGATCCGGGCCATCCGGCCGACCGGCAGCGTCGTGGTCACCGTCACGGTGGGCACCGTACCCACTGATGCGAATGACTTGCAAGAGATAGGGATTCGTAGAACCTGTGTTCGATCTACGATTGGGGCGATGAGCCGAAGCCCGCTGGTGAGCACCCCGGTGCCGGAGGTGGACTCCGTGGACGAGGTGTTGGCGCTCGTACGGGCACGTGGAGGCAGAGCGACCACGGCACGCCGGCTACTCGTCCAGGCCCTCTTCGATCACGGCGGACACCTGAGTGCGGAGGAGCTCGCCGCCGAGGTTCAGGCGACATCGCCGGACATCCACGTCTCGACCGTCTACCGGAACCTCGAGGAACTCGAACGCCTCGGCGTGGTCACCCACGCCCACCTCGGTCACGGCCCGGCCACCTTTCACCTTGCGACCCGCCGTCATGGGCATCTGGTGTGCGAGGAGTGTGGCACGACGATCGAGGCTCCGCTCTCCCTCTTCGAGTCTCTCAGCAAGCAGGCCTCCGCGAAGTTGGGATTCGCCGTCGACCCAGTGCACTCGGCGGTGATGGGCCGATGCCGGCGTTGTCGCACTCGCTGAACTCCTCGCCACTCACGTCTTCCCGCTTGCAAGTCGACCCCCCACAGGGGAGCCTGGTTATCCGGACCCGTAGGGACGGGTGATGATCTCGAGGAGATGCCCGTCGGGATCGCGGAAGTAGGTTCCCCGGCCTCCGTCGTTGTGGTTGATCTGCCCCTTGCGGTTGAGCCCGGGATCGGCCCAGTAGTCCTGGCCGGATGCTTCGAGGCACCCGAAGATCTCGTCAAACTCCGACTCGGAGACCAAGAAGGCGTAGTGCTGAGAGGCGATCTCGCTGTCGGAGTCGTCGTCGAGGTCGTGGTAATCGAGAGAGACCCCGTTCCCCATCTCGACCACCATGAACGGACCCCATGGCTTCGGCGCGGGCAGACCCAACGTTTCGGTGAGATACCGGGCCGAGACCAGCTTGTCGCGGCACCAGACGATGGTGTGGTTCAAGCTGACGCTCATCGATCGTCCTCCCGTTCGCCAGGTGGTCTCGTGGCCTCGGTGTCCACCTCCATTATGCGGTCCGCGCTCCGATCCACCTGCGGTAGACGGCAGGGCTCCTCGCTGGAGCAGCCAGGTCGCAAGGAGGTGTGACCACTCATTCCGGCTCCGGCGCCGTCCGACGGTCGTTCGCGACAGAGAATTCGCCAAGCCTGGTCCGGGTGGACCCTAGAGGACACTATTCAAACCCCCCTTCACCAGAGGGAATTGAAGTTTCGGACGCTGTGCCTTGGGCTGATCTGATCCATCCATCGCATGAGGCTGCCATTGCCGACCTTTGCGATCTGCTCTTCGGTGGGGCCCATGATCATGCAACGATCCGGTCGCGTTCTCCGCAGGGCGACCCCATATGCACACGTCAGATCTTCGGCGTTTGACCCTTACCCTCCTCTACCCAGGTCGTGCAGCTCTGAGGTGAGTCGGCGCCCCATGAGTGACTCGACCGCCTCCTCGAGCGAACGTTCGCCTGTGAGCAGCGCACTCACTTGCTCGGCGACCGGCATCTCGACGCCTGCCTTGCGTGCCAGTGCCAGCACCGCCGGGGTGGTATCCACCCCCTCAGGGACCATGACCATCTCGCTCAGGATCGCGCCAAGGGACTGGCGTTTCCCGAGTGCCATGCCGACTTGATGGTTGCGGCTCTCGGGACTGCTGCAGGTCGCGATGAGATCTCCGTTGCCGGCCAGGCCCAGGAAAGTCAGAGGGTCGCCACCCAGAGCGACTCCCAGACGGGCCAATTCGGCCAGGCCGCGGGCGATGAGCGCGGCACGACTGTTCCAGCCATACCCGAGCCCGTCGGCGACGCCGGAGGCGATGGCAATGACGTTCTTTACCGCGCCGCCTATCTCACATCCGACGACGTCGCCGCTCGTATAGACGCGAAAGTGGGCGCTGTTCAGCAGCACCTGCAGCCAGCGGGCCGTGTCGGGGTCGGGGATGGCAACCACGGTCGCCGCCGGCTGACCCGCCATGACCTCACGGGCCAGGTTGGGTCCGGTGAGCACCCCAATGCGGCAGCGGTGGTCCGGGCCGAAGGCCTCGGCTAGGACCTCGCTCAGCCGCCTCAGTGTGCCTTGTTCGATTCCCTTGGTCAGGCTCAGGGTCACAACCCCGGGGCTGATCAGCGGTGCGAAGTGTGCGGCAACGCTCCGTGTGTGCTGGGCCGGGACGGCCATCACCAGCAGCTGGCGATCCTCAACCGCCTCCTCTCGGTTCGCTGTTGAGCGAAGCGAACTCGTCAATGAGAAACCGGCGAGATAGGTCGAGTTCTCATGACGAACTGAGATCATCTCGGCGACGTCACGACTCCGAGCCCAGAGTACCGTGTCGAATCGGGAGGCCAACATGGAAGCCACGGTGGTTCCCCAAGACCCGGCACCGATGACTGCGATCCGAACTCCCGTCACTTCGAGGTCGGTGTCCGAACCACGTTGCTGTCGAGCTTGCTCGTCTTGCAATATCGGCACTTAGCCTGGCCGCTCGTGAAGGTGTGATCCCGCGTACATCGCCTCCACCTGATCCTGGTACTTGTGGATCACCAAATCCCGCTTGACCTTGAGGGTCTGGGTCATCTCACCTGTGGCAACAGCGAACTCGTGATCGAGGATCCGGTAAGCGCGAACGTGCTCGACTCGCGATCGTTTGGCGTTGACCTCTTCGACGATCCGGTCGACGGTCTCACCAAGCTCTGAGTCCGCGAACAGAGGCCCGATCTCGAGCGCTTTCCCTCGATCTCGTGCCCACTTGGCCAGAGCTTCGAAGTCGAGGGTCACCAGTGCGGTGAGGTAGCGGCGACCGTCGCCGATCACTACCGCCTCAGACAGGAGTTCGTGGTTGCGTAGATCCGCCTCGATGTCCTGCGGGGCAATGTTTTGGCCGGCCGCGGTGATGATTAAGTCCTTCTTTCGCCCGGTAATGCACAGATAACGGTCGTCATCGAGGCGTCCCGTGTCACCCGAGTGCAGCCACCCGTCACGGTCGATGAGCTCGGCGGAGCCGTCCGGGTCGTGGAAGTACCCGCTGCAGACATTGCCACCCTGCACCAGGATCTCGCCGTCATCGGCGATGCGGAGCCTGACGCCAGGTATAGCAGGACCTACCGTTCCCACCCGGTTGGCCTCTGGCGGATTCGCGGTGGTCGGGCCGCAGGTCTCTGTCTGACCGTACACTTCGAGCACGGGCAAGCCGATCGCTCCAAGCCAGCAGAGCAGTTCGGGATGGATCGGGGCCGCTGAAGAGACGAGGACGTGGTTCCTGTCGAGACCGAGTTGACGGCGGACCTGCGCGCAGACAGTGGCGGCAACCAACTTGTGGATTGGCCCCGCCATGTGGAGGGCTCGCCGTCCAACAGCGCGTCGGTCGTCCCCGTGTTCGGCGAGCTCTACCAAGTGGTTGACGATCTGCCGCTCGAGTGGACGGGTTTCGGCCAGCTTCTCGAGGATCGCGACGCGCAGCTTCTCCCAGACCCGAGGCACGGCGAAGAAGACCGTCGGGCGGCACATTCGGAGGTCTTCGCCCACGGTTCCGAGGCTTCGTGCGAACCAGGTCTCTCCGCCGACGGCGGCGGAGGCGAAGTCACTGATCATTCGTTCGGCGATGTGGCTCAAGGGCAGGAACGAGAGGAACCGCTCCTCGTTGCGCAGGTCGAAGACCGAGGCGGCGCTGCGAAGAGTCCACATGATGTTCGCGTGACTGATCATCGCCCCCTTTGGCTGACCGGTCGTACCACTCGTATAGACAAGGGTGGCCAGATCGTCTGGTTTGATTGCGCCGGCACGCATCTCAAACAGGTCCGGCTCTCGATTGAGGCGGTGCGCGCCAGTTGCGCGCAGTCGATCGAACCCCATGACGAACGGATCATCGATGCGCTGGCTGTCGTCGAACGCGATTACCTGTTGGAGCTCGGGCAATCGACCCCGAACCTCCTCTACCTTCGCAAGCTGGTGCCGATCCTCCACAAAACAGACCCGTGCCTCGGCGTGCCCCAGAATGAACTCGACCTGCTCGGGCGAGCTCGTCTGGTAGAGCGGCACCGTTACTCCTCCCGCGAGAGCACTCCGAAATCGGCTACGTGCCACTCCATCCGGTTGCCGGACAAGATGGCTATCTGGGATTGCGGTGAGATTCCGAGTTCGTCCAGCCCAGCCGCGACCTGGGCCACGGCTCGGCCGTACTCGGACCAAGTCATCGTCAGCCAGACCCCGCGACTATGCCAGCGGAGCGATGCACGATCGGCAAAGTGCCTTACATTCTGGCTGAAGGCGTCGACGATCGTGTCGCCTACTATCGCAACCGGTGCCGATGCTCGATTGCCCATGCCATCCCCTTAGGGCAGTGTACGACCCAAGGAGGAGTGTACGAAGTGTGGGCCATGACGTCGACCCTGCTCCGAGGGCAATCTCCACCCCCGAGTTGTGCGCCGGTCGGCTCTCGTGAACCGAGGTCGTACGGAGCGTTGATGCGTGAAGATCGATAAGCCACACTTCGCGGAGTTGCTCATTTCGTTGGAGATACTGGACCGCTACGGCGATGGGCCCGAGCAATGAATCTGGCACCCCTGAGCACGTTCAGCTGGCTACGAGCGATCGCTCCAGTTCGTCCAGCCGAATCGAGGACGATGTTGTTGATGACCGAATCGACGGAATCATTAATCGTTAGTGCGGTTCCCGTTCCCAGAATTGCCCCAAGAATGCAATGAACAGTTGACCATTCAGGTCCCGGAGGAGCGTCCCGAAGATCCATTACGAATAGGGTTGTATCCACGTTGATTTCAAATGCGTCAGCACCCGGGCACGACTAATGCAGCCGCATGGTGCGCGTGTCACAACAGTGATGCTGATCGTGTCATCAACCTCACAATTCAATTTGGATGACCGGTAGGCGCGGATCGGGACCGAAGATCCTCAGGAGTTCTTGATGGAGTCGATCAAGTTTCCGGTCACTGATCCGATACCTTTGGCTTCAGGACAGACGTGGAACCGTCGTTAACCACAGCCAGGATCATGGAGGCATGGCTCTTCGACCTTGACGGAGTGCTCACCGACACTGCGTCGGTACATGCATCAGCATGGAAAGAGACCTTCGACACGATGCTCGCTGACAGAGCAGGAGCCGTCGCATCCTTCCGCCCTTTTGACCTAGTCGCCGACTATGAGCAGTTCGTGGATGGCAAGCCTCGTTTGGACGGGGTGCGCTCCTTCCTTTCCTCTCGAGACATTCGCCTCCCCGAAGGGGAGACGGTCGACCCGCCCAACCTCCAGACCGTCAACGGCATCGGAGCCTGGAAGAACGAATTGGTGTTGCGGATGCTCGGGCGGGGCGGCGTCGTGGCTTTCCCGGGGTCGGTGGCACTGGTCCGGGCTCTTCGAGCGGCTGGGCGAAGACTGGCGGTGGTTTCAGCCAGTGAGAACTGTATTGCCGTCCTTGAATCGGCTGGACTTGTTGACTTGTTCGATGTGAAGGTCGACGGACACGTCAGCTCCCGACTTCGATTGGCCGGAAAGCCCGCGCCCGATACGTACCTCTACGCGGCCCAGCAGCTGGGGACGGAACCTCGCCACGCTGTCGTTCTCGAGGACGCGCCGGCTGGGGTTGCTTCCGGCCGGGCCGGCAAATTTGGCCTGGTCGTCGGCGTCAGCCGAGGCGCAACTCCCGGCGAGCTGTTAGTTGCGGGCGCCGACGTTGTGGTCTCCGACCTTGCCGAGCTGCTGGACAAGATCTAGCCGTGAGAGGTGAGGTTGAACGCGGGTGACCGGTTCTTGGCTGAAATTCCCCGCACCTGCAACAGTGGAGTCATGTGGATCGATCAGAGGGGGGCAGAGGTACTCTCGAGACCGGAGTGCCTTCGGTTACTGGCCATGGCTGCGAAGGAGAATCATGTCGGGCGGCTGGCCGTGGCCGACTTGCAGGCGCCATTGGTTGTTCCACTGAATTTCACTTACCACGAGCAACTCGTCTTCGTGCGCATCGGTCCTGGACGTGTGTCCGAGATGGCCCCTGGCGCGCTCGTCGCCTTTGAGATCGACAAGGTGGCGCCAAGCCGGGGGGAGGCGTGGAGCGTTTTGCTTCAAGGTTTGGCATCCACCGTTGCTACTGGCGAAATACCGGTCATCAAGATGCCCCGTCCGTGGGTCCCCGAACCCAGTGACCAGGTCATCTCCGTCCGTCCGGATGTCGTGAGCGGACGCCGCTTCCGCCTCATCGATTCGAGCGGGCACGAAGGTACCCGCATTTGACTGGTGCAACAGGGCGGGACTCCGACCCCAAGCCACCCGAGGCAGCCGTCTCCGACAACGACGGTTCTCCGAGCTTGCCCCGAGAGCTCGATAGGCGTTGCGAGGCCATCGTCATCTGGCTCACTACGCCAAAGGCGGTACCGCCCGAGCTGATCGAACTCGAAGAGATCGGGGTCCCGATCACGGTGATCACTCCGCTCAGCCTCGACGCGCCGACCCCGCAGCTGGCCTGGTCAACGGCAGTTGCCGCTGCCAACTGGTCGACTCAGGATGTCGAGCAGATCGGGGTCGACGATCCGGTGGTGGATACCGATGACGACAGCGTCAAGCTCCTGCCCGGAGATGTCAATGACGTCGCGTTCGCGGTCTTGCAAGAGCTCTGGGAACGCGGCGTCGACTCCCGGGGGGTGCTTTTTCTGATCGATGACCGCTCGGAGGTGTCCCAGCTACTGCAGTCCGAAACGCTCCCCGACCTGATCAGCGCCCCGGCCGATGCCCACCGCTTATCGCCGCCGGCCGGTGTCCTCTCAGTCGCTGGTGGTTCAGCACGCCTACGGCGGATTCTGGCTGACCAACTACTTCGTCGACGCCGAGGCTCCCTTCCCGATCTCGGCAACCTACCCGGATGGTCGGTCGTCGTCGACGGCGTGGACGCCCAATACGAGCGTGTTCACGAAGCGCTCCTGACCCTGGCCGACGGGCATGTCGGCATTACTGGCGCTCCTGTATCACCCGTCTCGGGCCGTCACCCACTTGTGTTGGCCGCTGGCCTTTACGACGGGGACGGCGCCGAGTCGCACCTGCTCACTTGTCCGGGAGTTTTCAAGCTGGCGGGAAGCCGCGCTAGTAACGACTCCTCACAACAGGTCCAACGGGTTCTCGACCTGCGATCGGGCGTCCTGTACGAGCGGGCCGACCTCGAGGTGGGCACAGTGCAAAGTGTACGATTCATGTCGTTAGCCCAGCCGGGCGCCGCGGTCCTGCGGGTCCGGTGTCCAAAAGGACTGAGGGCAGGACCACCCCTCCAGCCGCCGACGGAGGACCCTGTCCACGATGAGGGTCGATCTGGCAGTTCGCACTGGATGCGCGTGGCAGCATCGAGCGGCGGCATCGTGGCCGCCGCGACCCAGACTCGAACTCGCGCCGCATCTGGCGGCGGCGCCCTCGACCGCTTCGCTGTTTACCGAGCCGACACCGAACATCTTCCCGATATCTCCGGACCCGTCGAGGATCTCGAACGGGTCAGCAACAACGGCTTCGATCGGCTGCTCGTCCAGCATCGCCGGGAATGGGCCAGGAGGTGGGAAGACACTGACGTCGTGGTGGAAGGTGACGACGGGTTACAGGTGGCCATCCGCTTCGCGTTGTTCCATCTGATGGGATCGGTGGCTGACACCGGTGAAGCCGCCGTTGGTGCCCGGGGACTCACAGGGACCGGTTACCGGGGCCATGTGTTCTGGGATGCCGATGTCTTCGTCCTTCCCTTCTTGGCGGCGACCCATCCGTCGTCGGCCCGAGCCATGCTTGAATATCGCTTGCGGAGACTGCCGGCCGCCATCGAAGCGGCGCTCGAGGGGGGCCGTTCCGGTGCTCGTTTCCCCTGGGAATCGGCACGAAGTGGCCGAGACGTGACGCCGACGAGCGCTCGAAATCGTTCAGGCCGGATCGTCGCCATCCGTACCGGCGGTCTCGAAGAGCACATCGTCAGCCAGGTGGCCTGGGCCGCATGTTGTTACACGGATTGGTCCGGCGACAGGGAATTCGCCCAAGGGCCGGGGCGACGGATTCTGACCGAGACCGCCCGGTACTGGGCGTCGCGGATCCGACTGGAACCGGATGGCAGCGCTCATATCTTCGGTGTCATCGGGCCAGACGAGTATCACGAGTCGGTCGACGACAATGCCTTCACGAATGTGATGGCCCGTTGGAATCTGCGACGCGCTGCCGAGGATCCTGCCGACGATCTAGGGGTCGGCGAACAGAGTCGCTGGCTTGAACTCGCCAACGCCCTCGTGGACGGCTACGACCCCGACACAGGCGTCTACGAGCAGTTCGCGGGTTTCAATCGGCTTGAGCCACTGATCATCGAAGAAGTGGCGCCACGCCGGCCTATCGCTGCCGACCTATTGCTTGGTGCAGATCGCGTGGCAAGAGCGCAAGTTCTCAAGCAGGCCGACGTCCTTCTGCTGCACCATCTCGTCCCGGACGAGGTGGTGCCCGGCAGTCTGGAGCCCAACCTCCGCTTTTACGAACCGCGAACGGCCCACGCGAGCTCCCTTTCCCCGGCAACTCACGCCTTGGTGCAGGCGCGGGCACGAGACTTCGACCGCGCTCTTGAGTCGCTGCAGCTTGCTTCGCGCATTGACCTGGATGACCTGACCGGTTCCACCGCGAGCGGCCTGCACCTGGCCACGATGGGCGGCCTCTGGCAGGCCCTTGCCTTCGGTTTCGCCGGGATTCGCCCGCGCGACGCGGCGCTCCAGGTCGATCCGGTCCTCCCCCCCTCGTGGTCGGCCATGGAGACGAGGGTGCGGTTCCACGGGAGCCGGGTACGCGTTCGAAATGAGAGGGACCAGCTCATCCTCATGACCGATCGGCCAACCGCCTTGATGGTGGGCTCGAGGCGTTTCACCTCGGTATCTGGCAAGATCGAGTTTCGTCGCCGCGGCTCGGAGTGGGAGCCCATCACGTGAGCAAGATCATCGCCGCCATCGATAACTCGGCTGCCTCAGGGCCGGTAGTGGCAATGGCGCACGCCGTGGCCTCGGCGCTTGATGCTCCGCTTGAAGTCCTACACGTCATCGAGGATGGCGCCGAAACGGCCCGTGCCGTCGCTCAGGCGGGCGGCATGCAGTTGCGCACTCTGGTCGGCGATCCACTCGCATTGCTCTCACTAGCAATGGAGAAAGAGGATGCCTCGATTCTCGTGATGGGAGCCCGCAGCCGACCTTCCGGCCGCCGGCCGGCTGGCCATCTGCCCATGGCTCTGGCGACTCACAGCGACAGACCAATCGTGGTCGTTCCGCCCGATTTCTGTCCTCCTGAACACCTGACCACCGTTGTGGTGGCCATGGAGGGAACGCCGGGCAAGGCCCGCGCTCTTCGGCGGAACGTCGAGCTTTCGATCAGTGCTGGAGTCCAGGTCGTAGTGCTCCATGTGGAGGGCAAGAACGACATTCCCAGCTTCTCAGATCAAATGCAGCATGAGACCGAGGCTTACGCGAAGGAGTTCCTCGCTCGACACAAAGTGACGGCGTCAGGTATTCGCCTGGAGCTCCGGATCGGCGATCCCGCCGCGGAGGTGCTCAGTGCTATCGAGACGGACGGAGCCGATTTAGTGGCTGTCGGCTGGCCTCACTCCGACAACCCCAATCGGGGAGCCGTGGCGCGTGTGATTCTCGAACGGAGTCCAATTCCCGTTCTGTTGATGGCTCTGGACTACTAACTCGTTGACTTTGGCAGCCTTCGCCAGCGATGGGCCCCCTCAAAGGTCGGCCAAAAACCGGGCGACGCGGTCTCGCACAACGGTCGGAACCAGCGACTGAGTGGCAGCGATGCCTAGGGCGTCCCGCCCCACGAGATAGCGCGCCCGCGGAGCACGGGCCGTGAGAGCCTTGCCAATGGCTCGGGCCACCACTTCGGGACCGACCATCAACGCCCGATACGGCCCGAGGAGGGCGAGAACCTGGTGGTACTGGGTCTCGTAGTTTGAGTGGGAACGATGAGCCAGGTCTGCCTCCATCTCGTCCCAGATGTGGGTCTTCACGCCCCCCGGTTCGATGAGCACAACCTGGACAGCGTCGCGGGCGACCTCGATACGCAGGGCGTCGGAGGCGGCTTCGAGACCATGCTTGGACGCCTGATACCAGCCGCTGAACGGGGTGGTCGTGAGCCCGTAGATCGACGAGATGTTGACGATGCGACCTCCACCAGCGGCCCGCATATGGGGCAGGGCCAGCCGGGCCAGGCGCATGGGAGCCACCACCATGGTCTCGAGTTGGCGACGCGCCTCCTCGTCGGTGACGTCCTCGATCGCTCCGACGCCCGAGTAGCCGGCGTTGTTGACAAGCGCCCACGGGTGCAACCGGTCGATCACCGCTCGGCAGGCCTCGGCGTCGGTGACGTCGAGTCGGACCGTCTTGACCGTCACGCCGGCGTCGGCGGCCGCCTCGGCCACGCGTTTTGCCTTGCCTTGCGAGCGGACCGAACCCACCGAGTGGAACCCCAGGCTGGCGAGGTGCACCACTGTCGCCAAGCCGACACCTGAATTCGCCCCGGTGGTGAGCACAGTCCGGCCGGCTCTTGGGGTCGCGCATCGGTTCGTTGGGTCCCGGGTGCTCACAGCGCGACCACCGCGTACCCGTTCATGGCCCCGTTGCCGGCCCCAATCCACATGAAGACCACCAGGTCGCCTTCCTTCACCCGGCCCGCTCTCCGGTCCTCGTCGAGGAGGATCAAGGTGCTCGCCGCCGACGTGTTGCCGTAGTGGTCGACGCTGATCGGTACCCGCTCAGGAGGTAGGCCGAGCATCTCGATGGCCTGGCGGACGACCACTGCATTGGCCTGGTGCAGATACCAGCGGGCCACGGCATCGACCTCGAAGTCGGCGCCGGTGAACGCTTTGCCCGTGGTGGGCCAGTCCTCCTGGAGCATCTGGAAATCCCGGGCCATCAGCGGGGGGAACACCTCGGCCACCTTCACGCCGTCCATGAGGAACACGTGGTCGGCCACGTTGGTGGCCGACGTGTGGTGCAGGCACCCGCCCCCCGGGTAGGTGACGAGCTCGATGTCGGGGCTGGTTTCGGTCCGCACCGACAGCAAACCGGTGGGACGTTGGCGCTCGTCCCGGGAGCTCGAGCGCCAGATCGCCGCACCGGCTCCGTCGGCGAACATGAGCGGTGCCAGCCATCCCAGGCCGCTTCGATGCTTGTAGTAGAAGTCGTGCACGTCGGGCCCGAAATAACCTGACGGGCAGTTGCTGGCCACCACCATCGCGGTGGCTGGCGCCATCGAGACGAGGTAGCAGGCGGCGGTGCGAAAGCCGGCCGACAAACCGGCGCATCCGAGGTTGTGGTGGACGAGATCAGCATCGCGGCGCAATCCGAGCTCGGTCATGAGATAGCGGAACTGGTCCTGGCAGGCGATGAGGTCCGGCGTCGTCGTCACGTGGATCACCACGTCGACCTCGGCGGCGTCGATCCCGGCGTCGTCGAGGGCGGCACGCCCGGCTCGAAGGGCCAGGTCCCCGTCGAAGAGCCCGCCATCGGTCCGGCTGCGCTTCTGCCGTCCGCCGAACTCGTAGTCCAACCGCCGCTCATAGATGCCAAGGTGCTTGACCACCCACTCAGGTTCGAGGAGCCGGCCGTCGGGGCGTGCGGGCCGGAGGTACTTCAGGATCTCCTCGTTGGAGACCCGGTGCTCGGGCAGGTAGGACCCCACTCCTATCAGGGAAACGGAAACCTCAGAAGCCAGCCTTGGAATCGTGGTGTTGGTCATGAAACCTCCTCGGTCCAGCGAAGTCGGCACTTCTACCGGCCGCGGTTCTAAATCCATCGAACCACCGCACCTGTCATAGGAATAGGGGCGAATGTCCCAAACGGGCCGTCGCTGGCGGCGGACGGCCCTACTGACCCGGCGCCCGTGCAGCCAAAAACGGACCTTCAACCCGTTCCCCAGGGCGTCCCGCGTCCTAGGGTGCGCCTATCACCCAGTGTGAGAGAGGAAGGCCGATGGAGCGAATGAGCACGCTCGATGCCGAGTTCCTCCACCTGGAGGACGGGATCGGCCATATGCACATCGGGACCGTCTGCGTGTTTGGCGACCCGCCCCCGTCGTTCGACGAGGTCGCGGCGATGATCTCCGCCAAGCTGCACCTGATCCCCCGCTACCGCCAGCGGGTGCGCTCAGTCCCCCTCGAGCTGGGCCGACCGGTCTGGGTCGACGATCCCCACTTCAGCCTCGAATACCACCTGCGCAACACGGCCCTACCCGCACCCGGTGACGACGCTGCGTTCTGCCGCTTGATGGGGCGGATCATGTCTCAGCCGCTGGACCGCGAACGACCGCTGTGGGAGACGTGGCTGGTCGAGGGCCTCGAGGGCGGCCATTGGGCCCTCGTGTTCAAGATCCACCACTGCATGGTCGACGGCATCGCCGGCATCGAGCTCCTTCGCATCATGCTGGACCTCGAGGCCGACACCCAGGTGGGGGTGCCCGAGCCCTGGAAACCTCAATCGGAGCCCCGTGGCGCAGCGCTGGTGCTCGACGCCTGGGGCGGCCTCGCCACCGACGTCTTAGCCACCGCCCGTGGGCTTCCCCGGGCCATGACCCACCCAATGAACGCAATACGCTCCGCCGTCGAGACGACCAGGGGGCTCGCCCGCTTTGCAGGCGGCCTCGGCGCCACCCCACCGCTGTCGATCGAGGGCAGCATCGGCCCCCATCGCACCTGGGCACAGTCCTCGGCGAGCCTGGACGACGTCCACAGGATCCGCTCGGCCTTCGGCGGAACTGTCAACGATGTCGTCCTCGCCTCAGTCAGCGAGGGCTACCGGGAGCTGCTCCTCTCGCGAGGTGAGGATGCCGATCGGGCACGCGTCCGGTCCATGGTGCCGGTGTCCACCCGGCGTAACGACGCCACAGACCAGCCCGACAACCGGGTTTCGATCCTGCTCTACGACCTGCCCGTGCAGATCGCTGACCCGGTCGAACGCCTCCGGGTCGTCCAGGAGCAGATGAGCGAGCTGAAGGCGTCTCACATGGCCGAAGCCGGCGAGGTGGTCGTCGCTGTCGCCAACCTGGCCCCACATATGGTCGTAGGCGCCGTGAGCCGAGCGGTCATTCGGGCCATTCACCGGCTCCCGCAGCGCTCGATCAACACCGTCACCACCAATGTGCCCGGCCCGCAGTTTCCCCTCTACTGCCTCGGACACGAAATGCTCCAGAACCGCCCGTTCGTCCCGATAAGCCACGGAGTCCGGGTGAGCACGGCGATTCTCTCCTATAACGGCCGCTTGTTCTTCGGCATCACCGGAGACTATGAGACAGCGCCTGACGTGCACGTACTCGCCTCGGCCACGTCGAACGGCATCGAACGACTCCGCTCACGCGTCTCCGCTCGACCGCACAATGCAGGACCTCGTGAGGCCCGATCAATGCAGGCGCAGAGTGACAGCACGTGACAGCCCCCTGGAAGGGTGCTCCATCGTGCATATTCGCCTTTGGGGCGCCCCATCCTTACTCCCCTCAGGTCCGCGCACCGGTGCTCAGTGGGTCCGCACTGACCGCTCGGTCTTGCGGTTACTTCGCCCCCGGCGGCGACCGCAAACAAAACCTCGGGCCATCCGATATCGCTCCGGTCGATGGTTCGAGGGTCGGCGCTCTCTTATGAGGTCAGTGGAGGTGAGCGGACTCGAACCGCCGACTTCTACATTGCGAACGTAGCGCTCTACCAGCTGAGCTACACCCCCAGGGTGAGACGCGAGATTAGCCGCGCAGCGCCGATCGCTTCACAACGGCTTGCTCGTCCGGTCGGCCGAATCAGAGCGACGAGGAGGGTTAGGTGCCCCCTGGCGAGTTGCTCGTCGTCGACGACGACACCGATGCGGTGGACGGAGTGGTCGAGGTCACCGACGAGCTGGTCGGGGGCGTCGTCGTGGTGGTGGTCGTCGTAGTGGTGGTCGTTGTCGTGGTGGTGGTCGGAGGTGGATGGGTCGTCGTCGTCGTGGCCGGAGGCTGGCTCGGCGGAGGCGACGAGGGACTGCTCGGCGGTGCTGCGGTCGTGGTGGTCGACGACCCCGGCGAAGTGGGAGCCGGCGGGGTGAAGGCGAAGAGTGCGTTCGCGCAGTCCCACGGTTGGGCTGCCGCCACCAGGTCGACGCCCGGCATCGTGCTGAACGACCAGACGTTGAGGGGTGGCCCGCTCTGCAGGCAGGCGAGCGCCGGATCGGTGGTCGCGAACCCGCTCAACGTGCCGAGGAACTGCTGGCTACCTCCCGAAGCCGGTGTCCCGATTGGAGTGAGGGGAACCGTGGCGCTGTTCCACACGCCGGTCGAGGCGTAGCCGGTGCCGGGCGGACCGCTGGGCGAGGTTGCGTTCGGCCCGGTCTGGAGGTCCTTTGCGACCGGCGCGTTCCCGAGGAGCGCCGCCAGCATCGCAGGGTCGTTGCCGTCCATACCGAGGGCCCAGATCCCGACCCCGGCGGCGTGGTACGAGTTGGCCAGTTGCGCTTTGAGGGCGAGGGAGGTGGGGTCGTCGAAGTAGGTCTCGTGCCACTGGTCCCCGACCTGGTAGGAGGTCCAGGCCGTCTGCGTCGAGGGGTCCCAGTAGGTCGGTTTGCCCGACGAGGCGATGACGCTGTCGCTGAGGGGCGCCTCGCCTCCGGTCGCCTGAGCCGTGCTCGAGCCGTCCGTGGTCGGCCAGTCGTACCCGTAGTAGGGAACTCCGAGAACCACCTTCGAGGCAGGCACGACGGAGGTGAATTGCTGGAGCGCTTCGGTGTCGTTGAAGCTCCCCCCGATCAGGGGCGCCGTCGGACTCGGGACCGACGGGTTGTTCATGTCGTAGGCCATGACGAAGAACCCGTCGAGAGCGGGCGCCAGTGCGCCGATGTTGTAGAAGCCCGATGAGTCCCCCGCCGCGCTCGCGTAGGTGGCCATGGTGACCTGCCAGTGCGGATTGGTCGTGTGCAGCGCGTTGGACACCTGGGTCACGAGCGACGTCAGGCCGGTCTGGTCCCCGCTTCCTCCACCTTCGAAGTCGAAGTTGACGCCGTCCAGATTCTTCGCCTCGAGCGCCGAGATGAGACTTGACGACAGCCGCGCCGGCGCGCTGGGGTCCGAGGTGATCGCATCGAGCGAGCTCTGGTCGAAGTCGGTCACGGTCAGCACCACCCGGTCGCCCGCGCTGTGCGCGCTGTTGACGAGATTGACCAAGTCCTGGCTCTCGTAGCCGTTCCATCCCGCACCGCTCTGGTCGAGGGTTCCATCGGGGTTCGCGTCGACACTGAAGTAGGCGAGCGTGGTCAGGTCCTTGTAGTCGAAGTTCGACGACTGCGAAAGCGTCCAGTACGGGGCGTAGCCGAACACCTCATGGGTCTGCAGTGGCGCGGAGCCCGCCAGGGACGGTGGCGCCGGAGCAGGGTTGCTGGTTGCCTTCGGGAGGTTGGCCGAGGGGTGGTCCGCCGCCGCCTCCGCGTTCCCGACGTCGCGCACATGCGGATGACTCGGTGCGGATCCGCCCGCGGCCGACAAGAACGCCGGCGTCGCACCACCGGCCACGAGAAGGATCGTCGCCAGACTCGCGGCGATCGCGCCGGCGCGGCGTCGCTCTTCGGGATCCCCACGAAGCCCCTCGGCGGTGGCGCGCACGCGCTGCTTCAACCGCGCCAGCAGCGCGGTCTCGCCGCCGGCCGTCGCAGCCGCATCTGCTTCGGTCGTGGAAAATTCCACGAGAGTCGACCCTAGGACGGAAGCCATCGCAGTAATCAGCGCCCCTACCCCGCGGGTCGGGCCGACGAAACGGAGGGTCTGCGCGTCGCCGAGGACTCCCTCACCGAGGTCGATCTCGAGCAACTGACCCGCCTCGTCTTCGGCCGCTCCCGCGCACCCCTCAGCGGAAACGCGAGTGATCTCGTTCCAATTGAGGAGGGAGGGCACCGTTGAAGGGCTCCCGGCGCGATCTCCGGAAGGGATCACCAGCAGCCCGGGGCCAGAGATTCCAAGGTCGACGAGAGAGGGCACCGCGTGTGGTGCGATCCCGGAAGACTGCGGGGGCAGGGCGACGACGTCTTTCAGCAGGATCGGGCCGCGCGAGCGCGGTCGCCAGAATTTGGTGAGTGAGATTCTCATGCGAGTGTCGGTCCAGGCGCGGTGCGGTCGTTCACCAGCACTTTGGAACGACCTCCCTGAGTACTCATAGTACCACTCTGTGCGCTTTTTCTTCAAGCACAAGGGGTTCTTCGGATCGAAGGAGCCCGAACTGAACTTCGGGAGAGCCTCGTCGAGGCCCGGGCGTCAGGCGTCTCCCAGGAGGGGCTCTCCTAAAGATCTGCTGCTCGGAACCGACAATTACCAAGCAGGCCGGAGGTGCCGCGCTCGCGAGGTGGTCCACTCCATGACTCAGCCCATCCCGATCAGTCGAACGGTCCTTTAGGACCATGATCTTCGTCGAGGGCTTCCGCCTGCTCTTCGTCCTAGCCGGCTCGCTCGTGGGCTACGAGCTCGGCAAGCGGTTCGACGGCAATCCCAACGCGGCCGTGTGGGGCATGCTGCTCGGTGCCGGGTTCACCTACGTGATCGGTGGCGTCGGCGGCCGCCTCGTCGACAAGGCTCTCCAGCGGGCGGTCTTTCTCTTCCGCAACACGCCACCCGGCGAGGTCTTCGCCGCGTCGATCATCTCGACGACCGGGATGCTGCTCGGTCTGGTCCTCGGGTTGCCGTTGCTCGTCATCACTCGATCTGGTTATGCGCTCTTGATCAGTGCGGTGCTCGCGTGGGTGTTCGGCACACTCGGTTGGCGCCTCGGTTCGACCAAGGGCCGCCAGATCGTCGAAGCGGCCAACCTCTCGCGCATCCTGGCGCCGCAACCAGGACCCGCAGAGGGTCATGCCCTGCTCGCCGACGGCTCTGCCGTAATGGACCGGCTCCTGCTGGTACTCGGGCGCTCGGGGCTCCTCCCCGCGGGCGTCGTCGTCCCGCAGTTCGTGCTCGATCATGTGCGGTCGGTCGCGGAGTCACCGGAGCCGGTGAGTTCCCGTCGTGCCCGACGCGGACTCGAGGCGCTCGAGGCGCTCCGTGAGATGTCGGTGCCGGTGCATCTCGCGCCGGACGAGGTCCCCGAAACGGACGACGCGCTGGCCAAGTTGTTGACGGTCGCACGCCGCACCGGTTTGCGCGTCGCGACCTGCTCGACGACCGTGCTCGAGACCGCGGCGACCTGGGAGCTGCCGGTGGTCGATCTCCGGCGCGTGGCGACCGAACTGGCCCCCGATCACACTCCTGGAGAGGTGCTGGTCATCGAACTGGTCCGTGAGGGGCGCCAGCGACGTCAAGCGGTCGGCTATCTCCCCGACGGCGACATGGTGGTGGTCAACGACGCGACCCACCTCATCGATCAGGGACCGGTCGAGGTGGTCGTGCTCTCCACTCGGCCGACGAGCCAGGGCGTGATGGTCTTCGCCAAGCTCGGCGAAGAGCGCGAGCGAGGGCTCGTCATCAACGAGACCGGATACGCCTCTTCGAAAGAGTCCGCAACGCAACTCACCTGAGTGCCAGAGCCGAGTGAGGGCGGCCTCGAGGAGAAAGAAAGACGGTAGACCGAGCCCTCCCCCGTAGGCCCGGTCTACCCGTCGATCACGTTTCCGCCGGCCTCGAGGAGGCTCCCGAAGGAGCCCCTCGACCGAACTTCTTACGAGGTGAACCACCCCGCCACGTCGACCAGCGCGTTGACCGAGCCCGCGGCGTTGTAGATGGCGAGTCCTCCCGCAGAGGAGAGCTTGGCCACACAGAGGTTGGGCACGGTCTCCCCGGCGGTGAAGTTCAAGTCCGAGGCGGTCGGCAGCGAGGCCCCCTCCGGGTAGACGGTCAAGAAGCTCTGAGCGGTCCCTCCGGTGGCGGTCACGTTGGCGACCACCGCGGCGGCGCCGGCGGGCACGCCGCCGTTGCCGGTCACCTGGACGTCCAGGGTCCCGGCCGCGGAGAGGGTCTTGCCGTGGCACTGGGTGGTGTTGGAGGCCCTGGTGTCACAGATCCGAGAGGGGGCGACCGGCTCGAAGTACCCCGAGACGCTCGAGGAGAAGTAACCGTCCACGTCGACGATCGCGTTGACGGTTCCCGCGGCGTTGTAGAGGGTGAGGGCCCCACTCCCCGAGAGCGGCACGATCACCCGGTTGGGAACCGACTCGCCGGCGGTGAAGTTCAAGTTGGAGGCGAGCGGGCGGGTGGAGCCCTCCGCGTAGGCGGTGAGGAAGCTCTGGGCGGTGGGCCCGGTCGCGGTCAAGTTGGCGACCACCGCGGTGGCCCCGGCGGGCACCCCGCCCTGGCCGGTCACCTGGACATCCAGGGTCCCACCGGCCGAGAGGGTCTTACCGGCGCACTCGGTGGTGTTACTCGCCCTGGTGTCACAGATCCGGGCCGGGGTGAGCGAGGTGAAGCCCTGTCCCGAGCCCGGTCCGTAGTAGCCGTTGACGTCGACCAGGGCGTTGACGGTGCCCGCCGCGTTGTAGAGGTCGATCGCCCCCGAAGAGGAGAGCGGCACGGTGACCAGGTTGGGCACGGTCTGTCCGGCGCCGAAATTCAAGTTCGAAGCGAGCGGCCGGGTGGTGCCGTCCGGGTAGGCGGTCAGGAAGCTCTGGGCGGTGGCCCCGGTGACCGTCACGTTGGCGACCACTGCGGTGGCCCCGGCGGGCACCCCGCCCTCGCCGGACACCTGGACCTTGAGGGTCCCGCCTGCGGCGAGGGTCATCCCCGCGCACTCCGTCGTGTTCCGAGCCGGGTGTCACAGATCCGGGCCGGTGCGACCGGGAAGTAGGGCGCGGGCAGCAACTCGGTCAGCGGGGTCGAGGCCGGACCGGTCCTGATCGCGTTGGTCGCCGACACGTGAAGGAGTAGTTGTCACCCGCGGTGAGCCCGGTCAGGTCGGCGTTCGTCGCCGGCGGGCTGCCGGTGACCGTCACCGGAGGAGGCGGGGTCGAGGTCGTGGTGTCGGTGCCGCCACCGTGTAGGAGGTGATGCGCGCGCTTCCGCCGCTGCTCGGTGCGGTCCACGAAAGATTGGCTTGACCGACCCCGAGGGTGGCGGCGAGGCCAGTTGGAGCGTCGGGCGGCGTCGTGCACTCCGCGTAGGTGAAGTGGTCGGCCGGGGAGGTCGTCGAAGTCCCGGTCGGGGTCGTCACGGTCACGTCGACGGTGCCGGCTCCCCGCCGGTGAATCGGCGGTGATCTCGCCGTCGTTGACAACGATCACGTTGGTGGCCGCGTTCGGTGCCGAAGTCGACTGCGGTCGCGCCGGTGAAGCCAGACCCGTCGATGGTCACCGGGGTTCCACCCCACGTCGATCCAGTATTCGGCGTGACCGAGGAGACGGTCGGCAGTGGCGGCGCCGTGTAGGTGAACTCGATCGGCCGGAGGAGGTGGCCGAGGTTCCGCCTGGGGTGGTCACGGTGACGTCGACCGTGCCGGCCCCCGCCGGTGAATCGGCGGTGATCTCGGTGTCCGAGACGACGGTCACGTCGGTGGCCGCGGTGGTTCCGAAGTCGACCGCGGTCGCGCCGGTGAAGCCGGTCCCGTCGATTGTCACCGGGGTCCCCCCTAGGTTCGTACCGGTGTCCGGCGTGACCGAGGTGACGGTCGGTGGCCCGGCACGGGCTGACGATGAGGCTCCAGCGCGCCGTGGGCGCCTGGTAGGGCGGGCGTGCAGCCGATGCCGTCGCCCGGGCAGAGTTGATGCTCGGGTAGGCGTCGAGGGTCGGATTGGCGGACAAGTGCGCCCTGGTGATCGAGGTCGAGGCGACGAACTCGGTCTCGAAGTCGTTGATCACCGTGCCGACGGTGTCACCCGAGTTGATGGTAAGGGGCCTGGATGGTCGGAAGCACGAGGGCGCTCCCACCGGGCACGGTCGCCCCGGCGTTCAAGAAGGTCTCGATGTAGGGGTAGGTCGTCTTGTAGTTGCCGGTCATCTGGGCGGTGCACTCACCGGGGAGGAAGCCTGGCCGCGGTGCAGTAGGAAACGATGTACTTGCCGGTCACGTTCGAGTCGCCGCCCATCACCTTGAGCGAGCCAGGCACCAGGGTGAGCCCGGCCGGGACCGGCTGCATCGCCGAGTACTGGCCGACGTTGACCACGGTGAAGCCCGATTGGGTGGAGGGGATCAGGGCCTGGGCCGGGGCGGAGGTCACGGTGAAGGTGGTCGAGCGGCGCCTCGGTCGTCGGGCGCCGTGACCCCGTTGCCGGTGTCTTCGGTGACCCCGACGTTGATCCCGAACGTGCCCACCACGCCGCCCATGTAGTAGGCCGCTCCCGGTCTGGGGGAAGGTCATGGTCGCGGTGGTGCAGGTCGACGGCGAGGCGGTCTCACAGATGGAGATGGTCCCGGTCTGGGTGCCGGTGGTCGTGACGTCGTAGGTCCAGGCTCCGGAGGACCCGCCGTCGGTCTGCTCGGGGGTGTACACCAAGAAGTTGGAGTTGAAGGTGATGGTCCCCGAGGCGGGCTGGGAGACCACGGTCAAGGTGGTCGGGTCGGCCGCCGGGCCGCCGGTCATCAGCGAGAGCACGTTGAACACGTCGTTCGGGGGCTGGGAGGTGGTTCCGGTCGAGGTCGACGAGCCGGTGCCGTAGGCGCCGGTACCCGGCGCCATGGCCAGGCGTCGCGTTGTAGGTGAACTGGTCGGCCGAGGAGGTCGCGGAGGTTCCGCTCGAGTTGGTCACCGTGATGTCGACCGTGCCCGCAGTTCCTGCCGGTGAGGTCACCGACAACGAGTCGAGCGAGTTCTCGAGGATGCTGGTGCCGGCGGTCGAACCGAAGTGGACCGCGGTGATCCCCGCCAGGTTGGTGCCGGTCACGTTGACCACCGTGCCGCCGCCGGTCGGGCCGCCCGGCGGGGTGGCGACCGTGGTGACCCCGGTCACCGTCGGTGTCGCCGGGACGAACGTGAAGTGGTCGGCCGCCAGGCGGGCGAGGTGCCGCCGCCGTTGGTCACCGTGATGTCGACGGTCAGGCTGGTCGGGGCATCGTTGAACTTCGGCGAGACCGCGGTGATCTCGCTGCCCTTCACGATGGTGAAGGAGGCCGCCGCCTGGGTGCCGAAGTGAACCGCGGTCGCCGACTCCGAACGCGGTGCCGGTGATGGTCACTGTCGTCCCGCCAGCCGTGGTGCCGCTGGTCGGCGACACCGCGGTCACCGTCGGTGCGGCCGCGAAGGCCTCGGGCACCGCGATGATCCCGATTCCGGCCACGGCCACCAGCGAGGCCACGAGGGCCTTCGCCGCAGCTTTGGAGACCCAGCGCGAACGAGAACCTTCCATCGATACAACCCCCCTGAATCGTGTGTCGATCACTCTATATCTGTACGGAGCAATATCTGTACCGAGTTATCCGTACCGAGCGCACTCTATAGATGCCGTCGCTCACGCAGGCATCGGCGCCATGTCTCGATAGCGGAAGGGGACGCTACGAGACGGAGAATCACGAAGCAAACGAAGGCAAAAAGATGCACGGAGAGTGATCGGACCCCCACCGATCAAGAAATTCCGGGAATCAATCAATGCCTTTCATGCTTCTTTGACCGCGGCAACCAGCTTGGTCAAGGTGTCCTTCGCATCCCCGAACAGAAGGGTGGTCTTCTGATCGAAAAGGAGATCGTTGTCGATCCCCGCGAACCCAGGACGCATCGACCTTTTGAGGAAGACGATGTTCTCGGCCTGGTCCGCGTTGACGATCGGCATGCCGTAGATCGGGCTCCCCGGCACGTTCTTGGCGGCAGGATTGACCGTGTCGTTAGCCCCGACCACGAGGGCCACGTCCGCGGTCGACATCTCCGGATTCGCCTCGTCCATCTCTTTCAGCTGGTCATAGGGGACGTTCGCCTCGGCCAGCAGCACGTTCATGTGGCCGGGCATCCGGCCGGCCACCGGGTGGATCGCGTAGAAGACCTCCACCCCGCGCTCGGTCAGGAGGTCGGCGAGCTCCCGGACGGTGTGCTGCGCCTGTGCCACCGCGAGGCCGTACCCGGGCACGATGACCACCTTCCGTGCGTATGCGAGAAGCACCCCGATGTCCTCGGGCGTCCCCGCCTTCACCGTCCGCGTCTCGCCGTCGCCGCCCGCACCACCTGTTGCAGTCACCACGGAACCGAACGCACTGAAAAGGATGTTGGGCAGTGAGCGCCCCATTGCCTTGCTCATCAGTCGGGTGAGGAGGATGCCCGACGCACCGACCAGGGTGCCCGCGATGATCAACAGGTTGTTGTTGAGGGTGAACCCGGAGGCGGCCACCGCGAGACCGGTGAACGAGTTGAGGAGCGAGATGAGCACCGGTACATCCGCGCCGCCGATCGGCAGGACGAAGATGACGCCGAGAACGAGCGAGAGGACGGCGGTGACCGCGAGGAGCGTGACGTTGTCGGTGAGGAGCGTCGCGATCGCGAGCGCCAGGATCCCGGTCCCGACCACCCCGTTGATGAACTGCTGGGCCGGATAGGTCACCGGGCGACCGGTCATCAGCTCCTGGAGCTTGGCGAAGGCGATCGCGCTCCCCGAAAAGGACACCGCACCGACCAGGACCCCGAAAAGCACCTCCGCGATCCGGTAGACCGCGGGCTTCCCCGGCGCCTCGATCACGAAGGCCACGATCGACACCAGCGCGGCCGCGCCCCCGCCGACGCCGTTGAAGGCGGCGACCATCTGGGGCATCGCGGTCATCTTCACCAGCCGCGCGGCCGGCACCGCGATGGCCGCGCCAATGACCATCGCCACCACGGTGAGCGAGAGGTTGAGCGAGTGGGCCCGGACTTCCGGGTAGGCGAAAGTGAACCCGACCGCGAGCGTCGCGGCGGCAGCACCGAGCAGATTCCCGTTGCGGGCGTGCTTCGGAGAGCTCAAGCCCTTGAGCGCGACGATGAAGCCGATCGCCGCCAGAAGGTAGAAGAGGTCGATCCAGTCGTTGAGCGTCACGGGGATTCACCCGACGGCGCATCACCCTTGCCGGCGTCCGACTTCGCCGGCCGCTCGGGCTTGGACTTGAACATCTCGAGCATCCGGTCGGTGACGACGAAACCGCCGACGATGTTGAGGGTCGCGAGGATCACCGCGAGGAAGGCGAGGGTGATCTGGAGCGCCCCCTGGGCCTCCCCCATGATCAGGATGGTCCCGACGAGGATGATCCCGTGGATGGCGTTGCTCCCCGACATGAGGGGCGTGTGCAGGATGCTCGGCACCTGCCGGACGACCTCGTTGCCGACGAACGCCGCCAGCACGAAGATCGTGACGAACTCGAGGATTCCAGTGCTGCTCATCCTTCTTCCCCCTTCGGCCCCTCGGGCTCCACGGAACTGGTCGGGGCGACACCCGGTGGGTTGGTCGGCGCAGGCAGACCGAGCGCCTCGGCGGTCGGGGCATGCACGACCTGACCCGCCCGGACCACGCAGGTGCCCACGACGATCTCGTCGCTGAAATCGGGAGCGAGCGTCCCGTCCTTCACCAGCAGCTCGAGAAAGTTGGCGATGTTGCGCGCGTAGAGGAAGCTCGCATGGGTCGGCATCAACGCGGCGGGGTTGGTCAGCCCGACGACGGTCACCCCCCCGACGCCGACGTCGCGTCCCGGAACGGTAGCTTCGCAGTTCCCGCCCGAGTCGGCGGCGAGGTCGATTACGACCGCTCCCTCGGACATCCCTTCGAGCATCGCGGTGGTGACCAGCACCGGCGCCTTGCGGCCGGGGATCTGCGCGGTGGTGATCACCACGTCGGATGCGGCGACCTCGGCGGCAAGTAGCTCCTGTTGTAGCGCGAGGTATTCCGCCGACTGCTCCTTGGCGTAGCCGCCGGCACCCTCCTGGGTCTCGAGCGCGAGCTCGACGAACTTGGCACCGAGGCTCTCGACCTCTTCTTTGGCTGCAGCCCGCACGTCGTACGCGCGCACCACGGCGCCGAGCCGGCGCGCGGTCGCGATCGCCTGGAGTCCCGCGACACCGGCTCCCATCACCAGCACCTTGGCCGGGGGCACGGTGCCGGCGGCGGTCATGAACATGGGGAAGAACTTGGCGAGGTGCTCGGCGGCGGCGAGACCGCCCCGGTAACCGGCGACGGTCGACTGCGAGGAGAGCGCGTCCATCGACTGGGCCCTGCTGATGCGCGGTAGAAGATCAAGGCTGTAGACCGTTGCGCCTCTTCCGGCAAGGGCCCGTACCGTCTCGGCGTCCGCGAGGGGCTGCAGGAAGGAGATCAGCGAGACGTCACGGGGGAGGGCCTGCGCTTCCTCGACGCTCGGAGGCTGCACCCGTGCGACCGCATCTGCGCCGGCCAGGGCCGAGCTCGCGTCGGGCGCGACGGTCGCTCCGGCCTTCAGGTAGTCCTCGTCCGAGAAGCGGGCCTCCGCTCCGGCGCCGGACTCGACGACCACCTCCACGCCGGTCCGGGCGATCCGTGTCACCACCTCCGGAACCATCGCGACACGGCGTTCTCCGGCGCGCGTTTCCCTGACTACGCCCAGTTTCACGGCCAGAGGTATACAGGGAATTGACGAGCGCGACCACTCCACGCGTCGTCTTGGGAGGCCGATCGCGGCCTGGTCACCGCTCCCCGGTGTCCGGGCGGATCAGCCTCGGTTCAGGTCCGCCGGGTGGTTCGTCTGGGCTTGCGGGTGCTGCCCCCGGAGCCGCCCCGCGCCGTACTCCGTGACCGGCTCCTCGGTGCTGCGCTCTTCTCGGTGTCGGTCGCGGCCTTTCTGGTGCGAGCGCTGCTCTTGGCCCTCGGGGTGGAGGGCTTGCCGTTGGCCTTGGCGTCCTCAGCGGCGGCCTCCTCCGGCACGGTCTCGGCGGCGGCCTCCTCGGGGTCGGGAGTGGACTTCTCCGCCTCGGCGGGGCGCTCTTCCGGCTGGCCATCCTCCTCGGCGTCACGCTTCACCGTGGGTTGCGCGGACTCCGGGCCCAGGATGAACTCGTCGAGCTCGAGAACCCGGTCGTCGGCGAGCAGGAGGGTCCTCGTCTCGGTGAGCGAGAACCGGGGGATGTCGGGACCGCTCGCGAGGGCCTCGACGTCCTCTGCTCGCATCGGGCGCGCGAAGAAGAACCCTTGTGCGGCGTCTGCGTCGAACTTCCGGACCGTCTCGACCTGATCGGTGGTCTCCACGCACTCGACCACCGCGGACATCCCGAGCGAGTGGGCCATGTGAATCACGGTCTCGACGACCAGCCGGTTGATCCCCTGCGCAAGTTCGAGGCCGGACACGAACGAGCCGTCGATCTTCACGGTGCCGATCGCGTGCCGCTGGAACGGCTCGAACGAGGACCAGTTGGTTCCGACGTCGTCGATCGAGAGCTGTACGCCCATTTCCGACAACGTCCGCAGATCGGACGCGGCCTCCGGTTCGACCACTGCGTCCTCGGTGACTTCGAGCGTGAGCTGTCCACTGCGCAGTCCGCTCTCCTGGAGAGCGCTCTCCACCGCGTTCGACACCTCGCCCCGCCGGAGCTGTTGGACCGTGCAGTTGACCGCCAGCTGGATGCTAGGCGACCAACGGCGAGCTTGATCGCACGCCTCTCTCAGGACCCACCGGGTCAGCGCTGCGATGTCACCGCTTCGCTCCGCTTCGGGGACGAGCTCCTCCGGCGAGATACGACCTTTGCTCGGATGCTCCCAGCGGACGAGGGCCTCCATCCCGAGCAGCCGTCCACTGGAGAGGTCGACGACCGGCAGGTACTCGAGATAGGGCGCGCCGGGCAACGAGAACGTCGGCACGGTGTCGGTCAGCATCGCCCGACCGTCCCGTGGGCGCCGTGCGCTCGACCCTCCCCGAAAGGGGCGGTCGGCAATTGGATGGCCACAGCCGGTACATCGACCCTCCCGAGGCCCCACTTGAGGGATATTGGGTCTCTACCAGCCAAAATCCACCCCCGGTGGCCTGGGCCGACGCGTGGTCCGCGCCCCCACCGCGGTGGCCCCGGCCGGCCCGACCGATCCGAAGACCGGGTCCCTCCCCGCCAGTGGCTCCCGACTACTCCGGTCCTGCCTCTCCCCCCGACCGCGCGGCTCGGAGGAAGGCCGGCCACTCGCCTCCTCCGTGGGCGACCACATTGGCGCCGGTCACGTAGGCCGCGAGAGGAGAGGCCAAAACCAGGCACAAACCCGCCAGGTCGTCGGGGCTCCCGAAGCGACCAAGGGGCACGGTGGCCGCGACCGCGGCCTTTCCCGCCTCGTCCCCGTAGTACTCGTCGGCGGCCTCCGTCGCGACGAGACCACCGCTCAGGCAGTTCACCCGCACTTTCGGCGCCCATTCGATCGCGAGCGTCTGAGTCAGGTTGACGAGACCGGCCTTCGCCGCCCCGTAGGCGGCCGACCCCGGCGAAGGACGGATCCCGCTCACCGAGCCGATGTTGACGATCGTCCCGCCACTCTCCTGTCCCTGCATGATCTCATTGGCCGCCTGCGCGCAGTACAGAGGTGCAAGGAGGTTGAGCGCGACGATCGATGCCGAGAACCGGGCCGACGCAACTGCAGCCTCCGCGGACGGCGATCCTCCTGCGTTGTTGACGAGCACGTCGAGCCGGCCGAATCGATCCCTTGCAGCCCCGATCACCGCGGCGGCTTGCTCCGCGTCACGAATGTCCGCGGCGACGAACACGGCGCGACGCTCGACTCCCGTCGCCGTCCTGGGTCGCAGGGAGTCGATCCTCGCCGGGATCGGCGCGTCCGCAGACCACCACGTCCGCGCCCGCCTCGAGGAACGCCTCCGCGATGCGACGACCGATACCGCGCGTGCCACCGGTCACCACCGCCACCCGTCCGCCGAAGTCGAACGCTTCGGCAAGGTGATCGGGATCGAACCTGTCCACAGCAGTCTCCCTGTCTCCGGCTGGTACTGTCCTGACGCTGTATCAGATCACGCACCGTGCGTGTCCGCCCGAGCGCGCGTCGGTCGCCGCGGTGGCGGTATCCCTCCGAACGTCGGAGCCATCCATGCCCATCACTTCGAACCAGCGGCGCCCCGGTATCGCCGAGGTCGTCATCGACCACCCACCGGTCAACGCCCTCGACGTCGAGGGCTGGTTCGCACTCGCGGACGCGGTGACCGCCGCAGGCAAGGAGAGCGAGAACCGGGTCGTCGTGGTCCGTGCCGAAGGTCGGGGATTCTGCGCCGGAGTCGACATCAAAGAGATCCAGGCCGTAGGGGATTCGGCCCTGATCGGCGCGAACCGCGGCTGTTACGCCGCCTTCGAGGCGGTGTACGCCTGCGAGGTGCCGGTGATCGCCGCCGTGCACGGCTTCTGCCTCGGGGGTGGCATCGGCATCGCCGGCAACGCGGACATCGTGGTCGCCTCCGAGGACGCGACCTTCGGTCTCCCCGAGGTCGACCGCGGCGCGCTCGGGGCGGCGACCCACCTGTCGCGACTCGTCCCCCAGCACCGGATGCGATCGATGGTGTACACCGCACAGCCGGCGACCGCGGAGGAGCTCCACCGGTACGGATCGGTGCTTCGAGTGGTCCCCCGCGAGCAACTGGTCGACGCCGCGCTCGAAGTCGCCGAGCAGATCGCGGACAAGAGCCCGACCATCCTGCGCCGTGCGAAGGAGTCGCTCAACGGGATCGATCCGGTCGACGTACGGCGGAGCTACCGGTTCGAGCAGGGGTTCACCTACGAGCTCCACGTCGCCGGAGTCGCCGACGAGCAGCGTGCGGCGTTCGTCGAAAAGCGCGACGCCGACACGTCGCGGTGATCCGCCGTGGCTGACAAGCGGATGGATCTCGACGACCTGGTCGGCGAGCTCGAGAGCGGGATGACCGTCGGCATCGGAGGATGGGGGTCGCGGCGCAAGCCGATGGCGGCGGTCCGGGCGATCCTCCGTTCGGATCTCCGCGACCTGACGATCGTTGCCTACGGCGGACCCGACGTGGGCCTGCTGTGCGCGGCCGGCAAGGTGGCGAAAGTCGTCTTCGGATTCGTGACGCTCGACTCGATCCCGACCGACCCGCACTTCAAGGCCGCACGCCAATCCGGGTCGGTCGAGGCGATGGAAATCGACGAGGGCATGTTCTACCTGGGCCTCCTTGCGGCCTCCCAGCGGCTGCCCTTCCTCCCCACCCGGGCCGGCCTCGGCTCCGACGTCATGGCGGTGAACCCGAACCTGCGCACGGTCGTCTCGCCGTACGCCGACGGCGAAGAGCTCGTCGCGATGCCCGCACTCCGTCTCGACGCCGCGATCGTCCACGTGAACCGAGCCGACGCCAGCGGCTCCGGCCAGATCCTCGGGCCGGACCCCTTCTTCGACGATCTGTTCCTCGGCGCGGCGGAGCGCCGGTATCTCACTACCGAACAGATCGTCGACACCGCGCAGTTCGCCTCCGAGGGACCGCTCCAGACGATGTGCATCTCGAGACTGCTGACCGACGGCGTGATCGCGACGCCCGGTGGTGCCCACTTCACGGCGTGCGTACCCGACTATCGACGCGACGAGGAGTTTCAGCGGGCGTATGTTTCGGCCGCGGGCGATCCCGACTCGTGGCGAGAGTTCGAGACGACGTACCTCGAGGTCGACGAGGACGGGTACCAGGCAGCAGTGCGGGCCGGGGATCGAGTGCGATGAGCGGAGCTCCCGAGAGCGGAACCGGCGTGACCCGTGCCGAGGTCTGTGCGGTCGCCTGCGCGGAGGTGTTCCGAGGTGACGGAGAGGTGATGGCCAGCGCGTTCGGCACCGCCCCCGCGATCGGGGCCCGACTCGCGCGGTTGACCTTCGCCCCCGACCTCGTCCTGACCGACGGGGACGCCGCACTCGTCGCGGGGGCGCCGCCTCTCGCCGGCGCGGACGGGATCGTCCTCGAGTCCCACATGCCCTATCGCCGAGTCTTCGACGTGGTGTGGTCGGGACGGCGCAACCTGATCATGATGGCGTCGCAGATCGATCGGACCGGAAATCAGAACATCAGTGCCATCGGCGAGTGGTCCCACCCCAAGGTGCAGCTGGTCGGCGTCCGCGGCGCCCCCGGCAACACCGTCAACCACTCCACCAGCTACTGGGTCCCGAACCACTCGACGAGATCGTTCGTCGAGCACGTCGACGTCGTCTCGGGTGTCGGCTACGCCCGCGCGACGGAGGCCGGCCCGTCGGCGAGCCGCTTCCACGAGATCCGCCGGGTGGTGTCGAACCTCGGGGTCGTTCGACTTCGACACTCCGAGCCACGAGATGCGGGTCCGCTCGGTCCATCCGGGGGTGACCCTGGAGGAGGTCGTCGCCGCCACCGGATTCGAGCTGATCGTCCCGTCCGGCGTCGACGAGACCCGCCTGCCGTCCCCAGAGGAGCTCGATCTCATCCGGACCATCATCGACCCGACCGCGCTGCGCGAGCGCGAGGTGCGGACATGACGCCCGAGCACGGCGCGCCGGTCGGCCGGCGCCGCGGCCCCGCATCCCGCGCTCCGCACCCGCTTCTGCGAGCTGGTCGGTATCGAGTACCCGATCGTGCAGACCGGAATGGGCTGGGTGGCGGGGCCGCGCCTCGTCGCCGCGACGGCGGAGGCGGGAGCGCTCGGGATCCTGGCCTCGGCCACCATGACCTTCGCAGAGCTCACCGATGCGATCGGCGAGGTCCGATCCCGGACCGCTCGTCCCTTCGGGGTCAATCTCCGCACCGACGTGGCCGACGTCGGGGAGCGCATCTCGCTCATGATCGACCACGGGGTCAAGGTGGCGAGCTTCGCGCAGGCACCGAATCCCGACCTGATCGAGAGGTGCCGCGACGCGGGCCTGGTCGTGATGCCCACCATCGGTGCCCGACGCCACGCGGAGAAGGTCACCGGCTGGGGCGTCGATGCGGTCATCGCACAGGGTGGCGAGGGCGGCGGGCACACCGGTCAAGTCCCGACCTCGCTACTGCTCCCCTCGGTCGTCGACGCAGTCGGAGGTTCGGTCTCGGTGATCGCAGCGGGTGGGTTCTTCGACGGACGTGGGCTGGTCGCAGCTCTCGCGTACGGCGCCGAAGGGATCGCGATGGGGACCCGTTTCCTCCTCACCCGCGAGAGCCGGGTGCCCGAGGAGGTCAAGTCGATCTATCTCGGTACGCCGGTGACCGGCACCGTGGTCTCGACCGCGGTCGACGGCGCCCCCCAGCGGGTCATCCGAACCGATCTCGTCGACCACCTCGAGGGTTCGGGACGTCTCACCGCTCTTCCGAGAGCGCTCGGCAACGCACTCGCCTTCCGGCGCGAGACCGGCTCCTCCCTTCCGGCTCTGCTCAGAGAGGGTCGTGCCATGCGCCGGAGCGG
This sequence comes from uncultured Acidimicrobiales bacterium, assembly GCA_963741055.1. Taxonomy (GTDB): domain Bacteria; phylum Actinomycetota; class Acidimicrobiia; order Acidimicrobiales; family RAAP-2; genus Bog-756. Next base: position 43,877 of record CAVUGU010000010.1, read on the forward strand.
AGAGCTCACCTGGTCGCAGGTGATGATGGCGGCCAACGCGCCGATGATGACCAAGGCCGCGCTGGTCGAGGGGAGGACCGACGTCGGGGTCCTGCCCACCGGACAAGTGGTCGGCGAGATCGACGAGCTGCCGTCCGTCGCCGAGCTCGTCGACCGGATCGTGGGCCAGGCGACTTCGGTGCTTCGGGGCTTCGCCGCTTCGGGAGCGCCGAGCGGGAGGGAATCGCAGGGGGCTCGCTGAGCGTCCGGATGAACGCGCGAAGGCAGCGGGACCCCCTCGACCAGCGAATATCCACCTCCGATAGAGCCTCTATGGAGGCCGCGGTTCGAGGCACAATGTGGAACCCCATTGTTTCCCAGAGGTATGTGCGGGATACTGATGGACCCCATGCCAAATGCTTTCAGCCGGTTGACCAAAACGGGGATCTCCTCGAGACGGGCTCGCATGGCCCGTGAACTGGGCGTTCGCGCCCACTCCCTGATGCAAACCGGCCCTCTGGTTCTGTGATGTCGAACCCGACGTCCGGCCGCGGCACCAAGCGGGCGTTCGGTCGGGACACCCCGATGAGCATTGCCGGTGTCGGCGCGGTCACCGGGTACGGGTGGGGCAAGAAACATCTCTGGGACGGATTTCTCCTCGGCGAGAGCGCGGTCAAGTTGACCACCGGTCTCGACGGCTTCGTCGACGGCGGCTACGCGTACCTCTCGCTGATCCCCGACGAAGGCGACCGGAAGGACGGGCCGAGCCGCTTCATGCAGTCCCTCCGGTTCTCTGCGCGTGAGGCGATCTCCGAAGCGCTCGAGCGGGGATGGGAACCCGGCCCGGTGGTCGGGGTCATCCACAGCATCGTCCTCGGCGACGTCGAGATGTGGAGCGAGTTCCACCGGTCGGCCGGGCAGCGCATCCGCGCGCGCAAGTGGGTGAACATGATGCCCTCGACCGTGCTCTGCATGATGATGAAGGAGTGGGACTTCCACGGTCCCTGCATGTCGGTCTCCGCGATGTGCGCGTCGGGCAGCGCGGGCCTGATCACCGCGAAGTCATGGCTCGACAACGGGGTCGCCAGCGACGTGATCCTGCTCGCCACGGACCTCTCGGGTATGCCGGAGAACCTGCGCGGCTTCAGCGACGTCGGCGTCGCGGTCCTCGACAGCCCACCGCTCGATGCCTGCCGGCCCTTCCAGGAGGGAAGTCGCGGTTTCGTCGGCGGCGAAGCCGCGGTCGCCATGGTGCTCACCAACCGGCCGCGAGGCGCGCAGGCCACGATGCTCGGCGGAGCGATGACCATGGACGCCTACAACGCGGTGGCGATGGCCCCCGACCTGAAAGAGGTCTACCGGTGCTTCCGTGAGGCGCTCGAGGTGTCGGGGGTGGACGCTTCGGAGATCGCCTACATGAACGCCCACGGACCCGGCACCGCCCAGTGCGACGCCTCTGAGGCCCAGATCCTCGACGATCTGTTCCCCGACGCGAAGGGGATCTTCTCGGTCAAGCCGTTGACCGGACACTGCCAGGCGGCGGCCGCCGCGGTCGAGATCCTGGCGACCGTCTACGCATACCGGACAGGGTACGTGCCGGCGCCGCCGACGGTTGCTCCGGGCCATCCCCGGTTGCTCGACGGACTCACCGCTCGGCAACCGGGTCCGATGATCAAGTCCTCGATCGGAATGGGCGGCATGAACTCGGTGGTGGTGCTGGGCGAACCCGAGGAGTGAGCCCCGGCTCGGATCCCTCGGTCCGAGCCCCTTTTGCGAACCGCCCGCAAGCTAAAGATTCCCTGCTCGCAAGCCGATATCGAGCCTATGGCTCGCTCTGGAAGCTCCGAAGGCGGACGCCGCGCCGTCTCCTTCGACAGGATCGAGCGAGGTTCATCCGAATTTCGCAGGTCAAACGGTCGAGATCGCGCCGGACGTCGACCTCAGCATCGAGGGCGTCCGGACGATCACCTGGCTCTACGACCAGGCCGCGGACATCATCGTCTGGTCGCACCCGCTCGAGGAGTTCTTCGGATTCGAGCCCGGCATCCGCGGCTTTCGGGTCAGGCCGATCCACGCGCCGGCCGGCGGCACCCTCTCCGACGACGAGTTGGAGGAGGAAGAAGCCCGCTACGGAGGCGGTGAAGACCTCGGCGAGGCGCTACTCGCCCCGATCCTGGCCCCGCTCCGACGCGGCACCCCGCTGGCCGACTTCGACCTCCAGACCGTCGTCGTCTGTCCCGACGGCCTCGAGCACAGCGTCGTGGTCCGCGCGTCGGCGATGCCGTCGCTCGACGAGGGACTGATCGAACCTCTCCCGATCCGAAAGGACATCTACACCGGCGTGGTCGTCGACGTGACCGCGCAGCAGAAGTTCGAGCGCGAGCTCGGCAACCTGGTCGACCGCTACCGGCTGCTGACCGAGGTCTCCCCCGACGTGGTGGTCGTGCACCAGAACGGCCGGCTCGTCTACGGCAACCGTGCCGCGGTCCGCTTGGTCGGTGCCGGCTCGATGGAGGAGCACTACGGACGGCCGATCACCGACTTCGTCCACCCGAGCGACATCGTCGGCACGCTCGACCGCATCGCGCAGCTCACCGAGGACGGCCAGTTCTTCGAGCACGGCGAGGCTCGCATCGTCTCGCTCGACGGGTCGGTCACCGTGATGGAGGTCACGAGCGTCCGGACCAGCTGGGCCGGCTCCCCCGCCTTCCAGGTCATCATGCGGGACATCTCGGAGCGGCGGGCGGCCGAAGCGGCGGCCCGCTACCGGGCGAGCCTCGTCGCCCACGTGTCCGACGCGATCATCGGTATCGACGCGGACGGCCAGATCGAGAGCTGGAACGAGGCGGCCCAGGCGATCTACGGATGGACCGAAGAGGAGGTGGTCGGCCACTCCATCGCCGCAGTGGTCACCGCCAACCGGACCGACAGCGCGGCCGTGCTCGAGCGGGGGCAGCGCAGCCACCGTCGCAAGGACGGGTCTGCGGTCGACGTGATGGTCTCGATCGACCCCCTCATCGACGACGACACACAGCCGTCGGGGTGGGTCGTCGTCTGCACCGAGCTCACCGACGCGCGCCAGGCGGAAGCCGGACGGCGCGCGGCGGAGCAGCGGTACGAGGCGGTGGTCGCGTCGCTGAGCGAGGGCATCGTCCTCTTCGACGAGTCGGGCAAGATCTCCGCGCACAACAAGGCGGCCAGCCGCATCCTCGGTGACCGGCTCACGGCCGGCAACAGCCACCAGATCTTCACCGGCACCTCGATCGCCATCAACACCGACGGCCATCCCCTGTCGCCGGAGATGTTCCCGCACGTGAAGACCATGGCGACCGGCGACTCCGAGGACGACGTCGTGATCGGCGTCACCGACGGAAACGGCCGGCGCCAGTGGCTCTCGCTCAGCTCGCGGCTCCTTTCGGGTGCGGGCCAGAACGACTCGCCGATGGTGGTCTGCTCGTTCACCGACGTGACCGACCGGAAGGCCGCCGAAGCCCAGCTGCACTGGCTCGCCTACCACGACTCGCTCACCGGGCTCGGCAACCGATCGCTGTTCAACGACGAGCTCGAGCGCGAGCTGCTCATCTCGATGCAGAAGGGGACCAACCTGGCCGTCCTCTTCATCGACCTCGACCGGTTCAAGCTGGTGAACGACTCGTTCGGGCACACCAGCGGCGACGAGGTCCTGCTCGCGCTCGCCCAGCGGTTCAAGTCAGCGGTCCGGGCGGGCGACATCGTGAGCCGGTTCTCCGGCGACGAGTTCGTCGTCCTCTGCCGCAACGTCCACGACGTGAACGTCGCGGTCAGCCTTGCGACCGAGTACTCGCGGCTGCTGGCCGAGCCGGTCCAGCTGTCGACCGGACGCCAGGTGGTGGTGTCCAGCTCGGTCGGCGTCTCGTTCGTGATGCGGGGTCGCCAGACCGCACAGGACATCCTCCAGCAGGCCGACGCGGCGATGTTCCAGGCCAAGAACAAGGGCCGCTCCAGGGTGGAGGTCTTCGACGAGTCGCTCCGAGCGAAGTCGGTCGCCCGTCTCGAGATCTACGACGACCTGCGTCACTCGCTCGAGCACAACGAGCTCGCCGTGCACTACCAGCCGATCGCCTCGGTGCACGACGACCGAATCGTCGCGATGGAGGCGCTCGTCCGCTGGCACCATCCCTCACGCGGCCTGCTCGGGCCGATGGAGTTCATTCCCTTCGCCGAGGAGACCGACCTCATCTTCTCGCTCGGCCGTTGGGTGCTCCGGGAGGCCTGCGAGACGATGAGCAACTGGCGGCGCGAGCTGCCCGGTGCCGAGAACGCGTACGTGACGGTCAATCTCTCCGCGCACCAGCTGAGCGACCCCGAGCTGCTCGACACCATCTCCTCCGCGCTGGCCGACTACGGCCTGCCGCCCGAGGCGCTCGTGATGGAGGTCACCGAGAGCATGCTGATGAGCGACACCTCGGCATCGATCGCGATGCTGGGCGGGATCCACAAGATGGGCGTCGGCCTCGCGATCGACGACTTCGGGACCGGTTACTCCTCGCTCGCCCAGCTGAAGCGCTTCCCGGTCAAGATCGTGAAGATCGACAAGTCCTTCGTCGACGGCCTCGGCACCTTCGAGAACGACGAGGCGATCGTGGCCGCGATCGTCCAGCTGTCGAAGGCCCTCGACCTGACCGTGCTGGCCGAGGGGGTCGAGACCCCGATCCAGCTGGAACGGGTGACCGAGCTCGGCTGCGACCTCTACCAGGGCTACCTGATGTCTCGCCCGACTCGGGCCGACAACGTCGACTTCAACCGTCACCACTCCGAAGACGAGTCCGCCGACTCCGACGAACGGACCAACGGCTTCGGCTGAGCCGGCCTCGCGCGGACCGGCGAGTCGCCGGCCGGCTACCCCAGCCGCTCGATGATGGTGGCGTTGGCCTGCCCGCCGCCCTCGCACATGGTCTGGAGGCCGTAGCGAGCACCCGTCCGCTCCATCTCGTTCACCAGGGTGGCGAGGAGGCGGGCCCCCGAGCCGCCGGTCGGGTGTCCGATGGCGATCGCGCCACCGTTCACGTTGACCTTCTCCATGTCGGGGTGGTGCTCCTTCTCCCAGGCGAGCACGACCGAGGCGAACGCCTCGTTGATCTCGACCAGGTCGATGTCGTCGAGTGAGAGCTTCGCCTTCTCGAGGACGAGCGTCGTCGCGGGGATCGGTGCGGTGAGCATGATGACCGGGTCGTTGGCCGCGACCGCGAAGGTGTGGAAGCGCGCCCGCGGCCGGAGCCCGAGCTCGATCGCACGCTCCTCGGACATGATGAGCGCGGCCGCCGACCCGTCGGAGATCTGCGACGAGGTGCCGGCCGTGACCAGGCCGCCCTCCACGAAGACCGGGGGAAGGGAGGAGAGCTTCTCGTAACTCGAGTCCGGCCGCACCCCTTCGTCGGAGGAGAGCGGTCCCTCCTCCGCAGGGTCGCCCTCGTCGGTGCCGGCCACCGCGACCTTGTTCTCGACACGAGCCCGCCTGGTCGCGAGCGGGACGATCTCCGCGTCGAAACGACCTTCGGCGATCGCCCGGGCCGCACGCTGGTGCGAGGTGACGGCGTAGCGGTCCATCGCCTCGCGGTCGATCCCCCACTTGCGCGCGATCTCCTCCGCGGAGAGCCCCTGGTGGATGAAGTCGAACCGGTCGGTCACCGTCGGGCCGTAGGGCTCGCCCGGTCCGTGGTCGGTGGTCGCGCCGATCGGCACCCGGCTCATCGCCTCGACCCCGCCGGCGATCACCACCTCCATCGCGCCCGACATCACCGCCTGGGCGCCGAAGTGGACCGCCTGCTGGGCAGAGCCGCACTGCCGGTCGACGGTGGTGCCGGGGACGGTGTCGGGAAAGCCCGCGGCGAGGGCGGCGTTGCGCCCGACGTTCATGGCCTGCTCGCCGACGGTCATCGTGCACCCGTAGACGACGTCTTCGACGAGCGAGGGGTCGAGGTCGTTGCGCTCGACGAGTGCGCGCAGCGGCTGGGCGGCGAGGTCGACCGCGTGCCAACCGGAGAGCCTCCCGTTCCTCTTCCCGACCGGGGTCCTGACGACATCGACGATCACGGCGCTCGGCATGACTCCATTGTGTCCGACCTCTCGTGGTTGCCGGAAATCTGGCGGTGTGTCAGATTTCGCGGCACGGCCGCTCCTCGGCCACACTCCGAGCAATGGACCTTCGATACACCGACGACCAGGAGGCATTCCGCGCCGACGCCCGGGCGTGGCTGGTCGAGCACGCCCCGGCCCCCGGATCGCTCCCTTCCCTCGACACGGCCGCCGGTTTCGAGGCGCACCGACAGTGGGAGCGGACCATGGCCGCCGAGCGGTGGTCGGTCGTCTCGTGGCCGGAGGAGTACGGCGGGCGAGGGGTCGGCCTCTTCGAGTGGCTGGTGTTCGAGGAGGAGTACTGGCGGTCGCGGGCACCCAATCGGGTGAGCCAGAACGGGATCTTCCTGCTCGCGCCCACCCTGTTCGAGTTCGGGAGCGACGAGCAGAAGCGGCGCTTCCTGCCCCCGATGGCGTCGGGAGAGGAGATCTGGTGCCAGGGGTGGTCCGAGCCCGACGCCGGCAGTGACCTCGCCGGCATCACCAGCCGGGCCCGGCGGGCCGAGCGCGAGGGGGGGTGGGTGCTGAACGGCCAGAAGACCTGGGCGTCTCGGGGTGCCTTCGCCGAATGGTGCTTCGGGCTCTTCCGCACCGACCCGGAGGCCGAGCGCCACCGGGGACTCACCTACTTCCTCGTCGACCTCTCGTCGCCCGGGGTCACCGTGCGGCCGATCCCCCAGCTCGACGGTGAGACCGGCTTCGCCGAGATCTTCTTCGAAGACGTCTTCGTCCCCGATGCGCAGGTCCTCGGCGGCGTCGACCGGGGATGGCAGGTGGCGATGGCGACTGCGGGATCCGAGCGTGGGCTCTCGCTGCGCAGCCCGGCCCGCTACACCGAGACGGCCTCGAGACTGGTCGATCTCTATGCGGCACACCTCACGGCCGACCGCTCGCGCGCCGAACGCAGCGCCGACGCGGTCGCGCAGGCCTGGATCGACGCCGAGGCCTACCGCCTCCACACGCTCTGGACGGCTACTCGGGTGCTCGCGGGGGGCACCGTCGGTCCCGAGGCGAGCGCCAACAAGATCCACTGGTCCGAGACCGACCTCGCCATCCACCGCACCGCGCTCGAGCTGCTCGGCCCGGACGCCGAAGAGCCGTCCGGCAACGAGTGGCTCGACGGATACCTCTTCGCCCTGGCGGGGCCCATCTACGCGGGGACCAACGAGATCCAGCGCAACGTGGTCGCCGAGCGCATGCTCGGGTTGCCGCGGAACTGAGGTCTCACCCCGTGCGCTTCGCCTTCGACGAGCACCAGATCGAGTTCCGCGACACGGTCCGCCAAGTCCTCGCGAAGGAGTGCACCACCGCCGACTTGCGCGCGGCCTACGCGAACCCTGTCGCGAAGACCGAACGCTGGGCGATCCTCGCCAGCATCGGAGTCGCCGGCCTCACCGTGCCCGATCTTCAGGGCGGCCTCGGGCTCGGGCTGGTCGACTTGGTGCCGCTGCTCGAGGAGTCGGGCGCGGTGGGCCTCCCCGAGCCGCTGGTCGAGACCACCGCGTTGGCGGTACCCCTCCTGGCCGACCTCTTGACCGACCGGGCCCACGACGCCCAGCTCGCGTCGTGGCTGCGGAGCATGGGCGACGGGTCGATCACCGCGGCGGTCGGGCTCGCGACCGACTCCTCCGTCCCCGTCGCGGCCGCCGACGGCGCCGACCTCTTCGTGTTGGCGGCCGAGGGCGCCGAGGGACTCGAGCTCCACGTCGTGGACGCCGACGCGGTATCGGTCACGCCGGTTGTCTCGCTCGATCCGACCCGTCGCCTCGGCGTGCCCTCGTTCGAGCCGAGCGCGAGCACGCGGTTCGCGGCCGGATCGCGGGCTCGGTCCCTTGCGGCCGCGACCGCGGAGCGCGGAGCCGTCGCCACCGCGGCCGTCCTGCTCGGGCTGAGCGAGCGGATGATCGGGCTCGGTGCTGCGTACGCACAGGAGCGCCGACAGTTCGGACACGCCATCGGGAGCTTCCAGGCGGTCAAGCACCTCCTGGCGGGCGCGCAGGTCAAGCTCGAGTTCGCCCGACCCTTGGTGTACGCCGCGGCCTGGTCGCTCGACGCCGACACACCGGAGCGGTCGCGTGCTGCCTCCGCGGCCAAGGCGAGCGCCTCCGAGGCCGCGACCGAGGCCGCGCGTGTCGCGCTACAGGTCCACGGCGCGATCGGCTACACGTGGGAGTGCGACCTGCACCTGTTCATGAAGCGCGCCTGGGCGCTCGCAGAAGCATGGGGATCGGCGGCGCAGCACCGGCGCCAGGTGCTCGACTCGTTGGTGCGAGAACGCTGACCGGTCCGCTCTGGCGGTCAGATCCGGCCCGGCGAAAGGTTCGCGCTCGGCGCGTCGGTCAGGGAACCGCGTAGGCGTAGATCGGCATCCCGTTGTAGATCGCCGAGTGCGACGGCAGGTAGGGCCCGTTGATGATCACCGCGAGCGAGCCGACCGGCGCGGGACCGGCGTCGCCCTCGACCGTCACGATCGCGCCGTCCGGCCAGGTCTGCACCACGATCCCGACGTGCAACGAGGTGGCGGTCGACCCCGGTCCCGTCCCGTAGAGCACCGCGTCCCCCGGCGAGGGGGTGGCCCACGACGGCAGCACACCGGTGTTGGCCGCGGCCCAGTCGTAGATGTTGCCGGTGAAGGGATAGGAGGGGATCGGCACCCCGGCCTGCTCCCAAACCCAGGTCGCGAACAGCGAGCACCACTCCTCGCACGGCCCGTAGGGGTTGCAGAAGTAACCGCGCTCCGGATCGCTCGCCACCTGGCTGTTGGCGACCGAGACGATCGATCCGGTGAGTCCGGGCGAGGCGGAGAAGCCATAGGACCAGCCGTCGGGCTCGAGCAACCAGTAGCCCTGACCGCCCGGTGTCAGGGCGATCCCGGCCACCGGGGGCACGTCGCCGGAATCCCCTCCGTATCCCGCACCGAGCGAGCCGTAGTAGGGGATGCTGCCGAACCCGAAGATCCCGCCGTCGGTCGCGACCATCAGGTACCCGCCGTCGCCGGGGGACGCGACCATCCCGTTGACCGGATCGTTGAGCGGCCGGCCGCCCATCGAGCCGAAGAAGGGCGCGTTGCCGAAGGCGAAGATGCCGCCGTCGGAGGCGACCAGCCAGTAGCCGTTGCCGTTGGCGGTCGGGGCCATGCCGGTCACCGGCGCGTTGAGCGGGGTGCCGCCCATCGAGCCGTCGAAGCGAGCGTCGCCGAAGGCGAAGATGCCGCCGTCGGAGGCGACCAGCCAGTAGCCCTGTCCGTCGGGTGTCGAGGCCATGCCGACGATGGGCTGATTGAGCGGGGTGCCTCCCATCGAGCCGTAGAAGCGCGCGTCGCCGAGCGCGAACACCCCGCCGTCGAGCGCGGCGAGCCAGTACCCCTTCCCGTCGGGCGTCGCGGCAATTCCGACGATCGGCCCCTGCAGGTGGAGCGAACCGAGCGACCCGTAGAAGGCCGCGTCGCCCTCGGCGTAGACACCCCCGTCCGCGCCGGCCAGCCAGTACCCCTGATGCTCCGGCGTCGAGGCGGGATTGGTGGCCATCCCGACCATCACCGATCCGAGAGTGGCGTGCAGTGCATTGATCGGCTGTGCGTCGCCGAAGCCGATCACACCGCCGCCCTGGTAGACGCGCGGACCGACCGTCGCGTGCGGCCCCGGCGCCGCGCCGGCGACGTTCGGCACGGCGATCGCGGCGAGCAGCGCGAGAAGGAGCGAGCAGGTGACGACGACGGCGCGCCCCGCACGCGTGCGCGTCGCCGAGCCGGAGCGACCCGCGACGAAACCCGAGGGACGATCGGAGTCGCGGCAGCTGCCGGCGGTGGGCGCCGTCACTGCAGTGGGACCGAGGTGGTTCCGCCCTGCCGCACGGGCGACCATGCTACGCAGCGGGCGTCGCCGCGCAAGGCTCTCATCACGCGAACCGTGCCCGGTCGGGTATGCCCTCACCGACCCGGGCCGCCGTGCCGAGGCTGCTCGTGAGGTGCTTCCGCCAGAGGATCGGCGAGCCGCGGGCGGCATCCGGAGGCCCCGGAGAGTGGCTTCCGGGAATCCGACGACCAGCTCCCAGGCGACTACCCGGACCTCGTAAAGAAGCCGCCTCGACGTGCCGAAAATTGGGTGTCGGCCTGGAAAAAGGCCTGGTTAACAGGTGCGAATACTGCAAATGGCGTGGTAGAGTGGCTATCTGACCACGCAGAGTGGCCGAATGGTCGGGCACATGGAGGGGCCACAGATGAAGCGTCGCGTGCGATGAGCGTCAGACCGGAGCAGCCGGAACCGTTCATGCGCGGGGCCCCCTATCCGGCAAGCGCAGAGGTCCCCTATCCGCGGGCGAACCCGACCGACACCGCCCGACTTCCGGCGGACATCTGGAACGCGGCGACCTTGCCGGCCGGTGTGCGGATCGAGGTGATCGGCGATGCGCAGGCCATCGACGTGGCCTACCGCACCACCACCGGCAACCTCGGGTACCGCGGCGACGGCGCGGGAATCGTCTTCTCGGTCTGGCGGGGCGGCCGGAAGGTCTGCGAAGAGGAGGCCGCGCTCGGCGACGGGCTCATCCGACTCATGCTCGGATCGGCCGCTCCCGAGACGCCGGCGACCATCTACCTCCCCGAGGGGATGCGCCCGGTGGTGCTCTCCCTCACCGCAGTGAAGGGCGAGATCTCCCCCGCGCCGGAACTCCCCCGCTGGATCGCGTACGGCGACTCGGGGACCCAGGGCTGGATCGCGTCGGGACCGGCGCAAGGTTGGGCGGCGATCGCGGCACGCAAGGCCGGCCTCGATCTCGTCAACCTCGGCTACGCGGGAGCAGGGCGCGGCGAGATCGTGACCGCCGAACACATCGCGGCGATGAGCGCCGACATCATCAGCATCGCGTACGGGTCGAGCTGTTGGACGCGGACACCGCACAGCACCGGAATGGTGGAAGAAGGCTTCCGCGGCTTTCTCGACGTGATCCGGATGGACCACCCGACGACGCCGATCGTGGTGGTGAGCCCGGTCCTCCGACCCGACGCCGAGGACACCACCAACAAGCTCGGCGCCTCACTCGACGACATCCGGCACGCGATCGAATCGGTGACCCGCGAGCGGATCGTGGCGGGGGACGCCACGCTCTCCCTCGTGGCGGGTGCCGGCGTGATCAACACCGAGCACCTCGCCGACGGCATCCATCCCGGTGACGAAGGTCACAAGCGGATCGCCGCGGCGGTCGGCAAGGCCCTCACCACCGCGATTCGCTACGCCGAAGACGGGGTGGTCCCCGAAATACTCACCGAGACCCCCAACTTCGGGATGACGGTCATCACCGGAGGTCGCACGGACAGCGACGACACCGACGAGCTCCCGGTCGTCGCGGACGAGGACGTCGAGGTGGAGGCACCGCCCGAAGTGGAGTCCGAAGAGCGCGTGGCCGACGAGGACGCCGAGCTCTCGGCCGAGGCGTCGCTCTCCTGATCCGCCGGGCGTCACAAGGCGCCCCGGAACCGCTCCGTCTGCACTGACCTACTCTTCGCGTGACCCGCGCCCCGATCGGCGGCCGGCGACGACACGAACCGGGAGAGGCAACACGAGATGGACTCCACCACCCTCATCGAGGCGTTCCGCGTCGACGGCAAGGTCGCCGTCGTCACCGGTGCGGGCAGCGGGATCGGGCGTGGGTCCGCCCTCGCGCTGGCCGGCGCGGGGGCAACGGTCGTCTGTGCGGACGTCCACGCCGACACCGCGGAGCAGACCGCGGAGCAGATCCGTGCCGCTGGCGGAAAGGCCGAAGGAACCGTGCTCGACGTCGCGGTCAAGCGCGAGGTGGAGGAGCTGGCCGACCGGGTCGCCGCGGACCACGGCAGCCTCGACGTCTGGTGCAACATCGCCGGCATCATGGTCGAGGGTCCCTTCGTCGAGACCGGCGAGGAGGACCTCAACCGGATCCTCGCGGTCAACCTGAAGGGGGTCTTCTTCGGCTGCCAGGCCGCCGCTCGGGTGATGGTCGGACAGGATCGGGGTGGCAGCATCGTCAACGCCTCGTCGGCCGCTGCCGACACGCCGAGCCCCAACATCTCGGCCTACGCGATCTGCAAGGCCGGCGTCGTGCAGATGACCAAGTCCTTGGCGGTCGAGGTCGGGAAGCGACACGTGCGAGTCAACGCGGTGGCCCCGGGGTTCGTCCTCACCGGCATGACCGGTCGCTATTTCGTCCGCCCCGACGGGACCGTCGACGAGGAGATGAGAGAGGCGGTGGTCGCGCCGATGCGCAAGTTCACCCCGTTGCGCGCGATCGGGGAGGTGGAGGACATGGCGGCCGCCGTCCTCTATCTCGCATCGGACGCCTCGCGGTTCATGACCGGGCAGGTGATCCGGCCGAACGGCGGCGTGGCGATGGTCTGATCGGGCCGTCTCCCACCTGACACTCCGTCAGAACCGGCAGTACACTCGGCCCATGGCCGACCTCCCGATGATCATCTCCGTCGACGACCATGTGGTCGAGCCGCCGAACGTCTGGGCCGACCGCCTCCCGACAGAAGTACCAGGACGTCGGGCCCCGGGTGGTCCGGGCCCCGATGGGCGAGATCACCTTCATCGGCGGCCAGCTGACCGTGAAGCCCGGCTCGGAGGGCTTCCCGACCGACTGGTGGTACTACGAGGACCTGAAGCGACCGCTCCTCCGGGTCGACTCGGCCGTCGGGGTGCCCCGCGACGAGGTCACCATGCGAGGGATCACCTACGAGGACATGCGTCCCGGCTCGTACCAGGTGGCCCCCCGACTCGAGGACATGGACCTCAACCACCTCGAGGCGTCGATCTGCTTCCCGACCTTCCCCCGTTTCTGCGGCCAGACCTTCACCGAGGCGAAGGACAAGGACCTCGGACTGCTCTGCGTGAAGGCCTACAACGACTGGATGGTCGAGGAGTGGTGCGGTCCCGAGGCCGACGGCCGGCTGATCCCGCTGGTGATCGTCCCGCTGTGGGACGCCGAGCTCGCTGCCGAAGAGGTGCGGCGCAACGCGGCCCGGGGGGTGCGCGCGGTGTGCTTCAGCGAGATCCCACCCTTCCTCGGCCTGCCCTCGGTCCACGACCCGAACCACTACTGGGACCCGTTCTTCCGCGCCTGCGCGGAGACCGGCACCGTCGTCAACATGCACATCGGATCGTCGTCGAAGATGCCCTCCACCTCCGCCGACGCACCCCCGGCGGTCGGTTCGACCCTCACCCACACCAATGCCACCTTCTCGATGGTCGACTACATGTTCTCCGGTGTGCTGGTGCGCTTCCCCGACCTCAAGCTCGCCTACGCAGAGGGGCAGATCGGCTGGATCCCCTACATCCTCGAGCGGGCGGACGTGGTCTGGGAGCAGAACCGCGGATGGGGCGGCGTCGCCGACATCGTGCCCGAGCCCCCTTCCACCTACTTCCACCGCCAGATCTACGGCTGCTTCTTCGACGACGCTCACGGGTTGCGCTCGGTGGAGGAGATCGGCGTGGACAACATCACCTACGAGTCGGACTACCCGCACTCCGACTCGACCTGGCCGCACACCGCCGAGATCGCCGAGAAGCAGATGAAGGACCTCACCGACGAGGAGCGGTACAAGATCCTCCGGGGCAACGCCATCGCGCTCTACGGCCTCGACTTGAAGTGACGCGCTGGCGCGTAGGTCGCGCGATGGATCTGCGCTACACCGACGCCGAGGAGGCGTTCCGCCGAGAGCTCCGCGCCTGGCTCGAGGCCACCCTCCCCGGCCTGCCTGCCCGGCCGGACCCGAACGACTGGCCGGGCCGGCGTGCGTACGACACCCACTGGCAGCGTCTGTTGTTCGACGCCGGGTACGCCGGCGTCGACTGGCCCGTCGAAGGCGGCGGGCGGGGCGCGTCGCCGGTCGAGGAGCTCATCTTCAAAGAGGAGCTCGAGCGCGCACACGCCCCTTACGTCGGGGTCAACTTCGTCGGTCTGCTCCACGCCGGACCAACCGTCATCGCCGAGGGCACTCCCGAGCAGCGCCGGCGTTACCTTCCCCCGATCCTCCGCGGAGAGGAGGTCTGGTGCCAAGGCTTCTCGGAGCCGAACGCCGGGAGCGACCTCGCGTCGCTCCGCACGCGGGCGGTGCGCGACGGCGACCACTACGTGGTGACCGGGTCCAAGATCTGGACGTCGCACGCCGAGGTCGCCGACAACTGCGAACTGCTGGTCCGCACCGGTGCGGAGGAAAGCCGCCACCGCGGCATCACCTGGCTGATCCTCCCCATGGACACGCCGGGCGTCGACATCCGGCCGCTCCGGACCATCGCCGGCTCGACCGAGTTCGCCGAGCTCTTCCTCGACGAGGTCCGGGTTCCGGTCGAGAACCGCGTGGGCGACGAGAACGACGGGTGGCGGGTGACCATGGTCACCCTCAGCTTCGAGCGAGGGACCGCCTTCGTCGGCGACCTGCTCGAGGCCATCGAGCTGCTGGCGAGCTCGGTCTCCCTCGCCCGCCGGACCGGCGCGTGGTCGGACCCGGGCGTGCGGCGGACGGCCGGACATCTGCGAGCCGAGCTCGACGCGCTCTACGCGCTGACCAAGCGCAACGTCTCCCAGGCTGCGCGGACCGGCATTCCCGGTGCGGGCGGGACCTTCTTCAAACTGGCCTACACCGAGACCCGCAACCGCCTCGGTGAGTTCTCGCTCGATCTGCTCGGGCGCGCCGGGCTGGCCGCGGACGATCTCGGGGCCGCCGACGGACTCGGGGCGATGCCGGCCGAGAGCATGGTCGAAGACTGGTTGCGCGGCATCTCCCTCACCATCGCGGCCGGCACCTCACAGATCCAGCGGAACATCGTCGGCGAGCGCATCCTCGGGCTGCCGAAGGAGCCGGTGTGGACTTCGAGCTGAGCGAGTCCGATCGCGAGCTCGGGGAGGGCGTCCGTCGCCTGTGCGAGGGAGCGTTCCCGCTCGAGCAGATCCGTGCACTCGAGTCGACCGAGCGGGTGATCGACCGGAAGGGGTGGCGGCAGCTCGGCGAGGCCGGCGTCTTCCATCTCCGGCTCCCCGAGGACGCCGGCGGCGTCGGGCTCGGGATGAGCGAAGCCGCACTCGTCTTCGAGGAGCTCGGACGGGCCCTCGTCCCCGGACCACTCGTCGCCACCCACCTCGCGGCCGGCCTCGTCGAAGGCGCGGACGACGGCTCGGTCGTGGTCGGCCTGATCGAGGCCGAGCCGGACGCGGCGGCCGCCGGGCGCCCGGTGGTCGTCGAGCACCTGGCCGACCTCGACGTGCTGCTGGTGTTGCGCGACGACGGCATCGGCTCGCTCGATCCGTCCTCCCTCGATGCGGTCGCCCGGTCGCGGCCGATGGATCCGCTGACCCCGGTGTGGTCGGTCGCCGCTCTTCCGGTCCCGACGCCGGTCGCCGGTCCTGAAGGTGCTGCGCGGTGGCGGCTGGAGGGTGCGGTGCTCACCGCCGCGCTCCAGGTCGGCGCAGCGGCATGGGCGACCGAGCTCGCGGTCGAGTACGCGAAGGGCCGGGTCCAGTTCGGTCGCCCGATCGGTTCGTTCCAGGCGGTGAAGCACCTCTGCGCGGACATGGCGGTCCGCGCCGAGGTGGCACGTTGTTCGGTGCAGGCCGCCGCGGTGACCGCCGACCAGCCCGACGTGGGCGATCCGCGCGCCGCGGCCTCGGGGGCAAAACTGCTCGCCGACGAGGCCGCGCTCGCCAACGGACGATCGTGCATCCAGGTGCACGGCGGAATGGGGTTCACCTGGGAGGTCCCCGCGCACCTCGCGTACAAGCGCGCCCGGGTGCTGAGCTCGCAGTTCGGGACCGCCGACGTGCTGGCCGAGTCGCTCGGCGACGCGCTCGCGGACGCGTAGGGTGAGCCGGTGAGCTCGACGCCGCTGCCCCCGCCCGACGACGTGGTGACGGTGCTCCCGAAGGACCGCACGGTGTTCGGGATGCAGCTGCCGATCCAATCCCAGTCGACCATCTACGTGCAGCCGTGGGAGCTCGAGGCCGGCCCGGACGAGCTCGCCGCGGTGGCCCGCACCTGTGAGACCGCCGGTTTCTTCTACGTCGGAGTCTGCGATCACACCTTCATCCCCGAGCGTCTGGCCGGCGCCATGAACACCACCTGGTACGACACGACCGCGACCCTCGGATTCCTCGCCGGGATCACCGCGAGAATCCACCTGCTCTCGCACATCTACGTCCTCGCGCTACGGCACCCGCTCCGCGCGGCGAAGGAGTTCGCGACACTCGACACCCTCTCGACGGGTCGGGTCATCTGCGGTGTGGGCGCAGGCCACGTGACCGAGGAGTTCGACGAGATGGGCCCGGACTTCGAGCATCGAGGCACCGCGACCGACGAGGCGATCGTCGCGCTGGCCAACGGCCTCACCCACGAATTCCCCGAGCTCGCCGGTCCCCGGTGGAAGGCATCGGGCCTCGGGCTCAAACCGCGGCCGGTGCAGTCGCCGCGGCCGCCGATCTGGGTCGGCGGCTCCTCGCCCGCCGCGCTCCGTCGAGCAGCCCGCTACGCGGACGGTTGGCTGCCCCAGTCGCTCGGTCCCGACCCCAAGCTTCTCGGCCAGTTGCGCACGTTGCGCGCCGAGTACCGGGGCGGTGCTCCGATCGACATCGGCGGGATCGCCGACTTCCTCCACGTCGGACAGCCACCGGCCGATCTCGAGCTCCCGAAGGGCACTGTCGCCGGTGAGCCGGACGAAATCGCCGAGTACTTGCAGCAGTTCGCGGACGCGGGCGTCGGTCAGGTGCAGGTGCGCTTCGTGGCGACCGACGTCGAGGCGTTGTGCGACCAGATCGCCGCGTTCGGCAATGACGTGGCTCCCCTGGTGGGACCTCCTGCCAAGGTGGGCCCTTCGGCGTGAAGCGACGCCGTGCTCTCGTCGCGGCCGTGCTCGCCGCGGTGGTCGTGGCCGGAATGCTCTGGGCGGACGCGCTGACCCTGCAGCGTGCGAACCCGAGCTTCCACAACGAGGAGCGGAACTTCTCCAATCTCGCCCGTCACGAAGCGCAGGTGAGCACGACGACGACCACGTCGCCGCGAGCCACGAGCACGACCTCTCCTCGTCACGCCACTTCGCCAGGTTGACCGGCTGCCGCGGGCGCCGGCCACTGCGTTCAGCCGCCTGAGGTCGTCGAGCCGGTCCGTGCGGGCGCCGAGTCGTCGTCGCCGCGCCGAGCGCCGGGGACGTGGTGGTGGTTCCCGCCCGAGCGAAGCGCACTGGTCGTGCGTGGTCGTGCGTCCCGGTCGGCCGGGTGGTGGTCGTCGTCGACACGGTGGTCGTGGTCCCGGTTGGCCGGGTGGTGGTCGTGGTCGTCGTGGTCGGGGGAACGGTGGTCGTGGTGGTGGTCGTGGTGGTCGTGGTGGTCGCCGGCACGACGCCGGGAATGACCGTCGTCGTCGTGCCGCTCGCCGGCGCGCTGTACGGGGGGTAGAGGTAGCACCAGGTCCCGAACCCGAGGAAGGCGACCACCATCAGGAGGGTCGACCGCCGGATCGGAAGGAGGCGGTGCACCCGCACCGACATGAACCCGACCAGGGCACTGTGGGGGACGTGCTCGTCGGGCGCCTCCGGTTGGGTCGGAGCTCCGGGGAGCCTCTCGGTCGGCGGCCCACCGGGCACGCCTTCGGGCACGGTCGGGTCGTCGTCGACGGGCGGCTCGTTCACGGTGGCGTGGGTGCCGTCGCGTCGCCGACCCCGGGCGAGACGATGCCCGCCGCACGCAGCGCCGTCGTCGCGCGCAGCCGGATCTCGCGGGCCACCTCGAACTGGCGTCCCGGCAAGGTGCGGGCGATGAGCCGGAGCTGGACGTAGCCCACGTCGATCGTCTCGACGCCGGCCACCACCGGCTCTCCGAGGAGCAGCGTCCGCCAGGGTGGCTCCGCGGTCATCTGCTCGACGACCTCCTTCAGGAGCGCGGTGACCTGCGCGAGGTCCTCGGTCACCGAGACGGGGATGTCGATGACCGCGCGCGACCAGTCCTTCGAGAGGTTGGTCACCTGCCGGAGCGCGCTGTTCGGGACCACCACCAGCTCGCCTTGCGCGGTGCGCAACTTGGTGACCCGAAGGGTCAGCTCCTCGACGGTGCCGGTGATCCCGGCGGTCTGCCCGGGCACAGAGAGCTTGATCACGTCACCGAAGGAGAATTGGTGCTCCGCGAAGAGGAAGAAACCTGCCAGCAGGTCGCCGACCATCTGCTGCGCGCCGAAACCGAGCCCGATGCCGATCACGGTCGCGGGTGCAACCAACGTGGTGAGCGGGATGCCCAATCGATCGAAGGCGAGGATGGCGGCGATGAAGTAGACGAGCGCGACCACCACCCACTCGACCGCCTCGCTGATCGCTCGCGAGCGCTTGAGCGACTCGGAGGCAAGCGCTCCCGACTCGATCTGGCGCCGCATCTGGAGGTCGATCCAGGCGCGCCGGCGCGCCCCCAGCCAGTGGGCGAAGCGAACGACCAGGCCCGCACCGAGGAGCAGCACGATGACCGGCAGCAGATGGTCTTGGAACCAGTTGTGCGGGATCCGGGAAAATTACCATCGCCGGTCTCGAACCCTCCGGGCCCGGCCGATCGGCAGGTTCAGTCGGAGGGCCAGTCCTCGATGGCGTCGGGGGTCGGGTCCTCGACGGTGCCGGAGGGCCAGTTCGCGACGGAGAAGGCGTCGACGATCATGTGATCGCACGACTCGCTCTTGCGAAGCGACCACCGGACGAAGACCGGCGGCCGCTCACCCTCTTCCAGCCGTTCGGGCATCAGTTCGCCGCAACGAGGACACCGGGTGAAACGGATGTCGATGCTCTCGCCGGGGTCCGGGCTCACGACCACAAGCTAGGGGTAGCAGAGCGCTGCGGCCGACATGGCACCGAGAACGCCGACACCGACGCTGCGCCCGAACGTCTACCCGTAGTGGGACACGTTGGGCCTCGTCGCTCCGTCCTGGCAGGCGTGGTCGCCGGTGTGGTCGATCGGGAGGGAGCAGTAGTGGAAGATGAGGTCACTCGGGGTCGGTACCGGCACCTTGACCGGCCAATACCACCCGCACACCTCGTCGCTCTTTTGCTTTCGCCGCGCCTTGCGGGAGGCGGGACACCGCTTGGGATCACGATCCTCCGTCATCGCCGCCACGGTACCTCCGAGTCGTCGAAAGGCAGTCGCGCCACGAACCGGAGATCAGGGCATCCAGCAGAGAATCCCTCGTACGATCGTTGCAATGGACACCATGCGCTTGGTCGTCATCGGGCCCGACGCCGACCCGATCTTCCCGCTCGAGGCCGTGTCGTACACGGTCTGGGCCGACGGACGACTGGAAGTGGCGTTGGGGGAAGGCGGCGTCAGAAGCTTCGAAGTGGAGGAATGGGCGGACGTCGTCCGCTGCTAGGCGCTTTCGTCGACGGGTTCACATCGGTACGTCGATCACGGCGATCAGGACTGATCGGAAGACACGCGACGCGGTGGGGACGAATGCCGCCGTCCTGCGCCACGAGCTGACGTCTCGCTGGGTGACCGGGTCATAATGGCTCGGTGGTGGCCAAGTACCGCCGGGGTTACACGGGTCGGGATTTCCACGTGACAGGAGGCCATGAGGCCGAGGCCCATGCGGCCGAGCGAGCCAAGGGTCCGCCCAACCGGCTCCAGATGTGGATACTGAGACGACTGGGGTTGAAGAGAGGGACCCGGCCTCCGACTGACCCGGAACGTGGGGGACCCCACCACCCGAGCTGATCTCGCAGGCGCCGCGAGCCGCGGGAGCTCTTGGCGCAACACGCAGAGACCCAGAAGCGGAAGAAACGCCGTCTGCGTCGAAAATCGCCCCCGCCAGGGCCTTCGATCCAACGCCACCGCTCTGGGCTTTGCACCCGAAGCCCAGGCTGGGCGGTGATTGAGGTGCAAAGCCGCGGAGGACCATAAGGCCGTGGAGCCCCTCAACCCAGGGTCGAGGGTGGTGCCTCCGGATCGCGCTTCCGCCGTCGCGGGTGGATCGCCCGAAAGGTGATCCAGACGCCAGCAAGAACGAGAACCAGGCCGCCGACTCCAATTTGGTCGGCTCCCGCGCCCCCTCCCGCCTCCGCCCGCACCTGGTCCGCGCCGAACGCAATCCAGGCTCCGAGGAAGGCCAGTACTCCGCCTGCGATGCCAACGACGATCCTTCGTGGCACTCAATCAGTCAACCAGGGTTTTTGGTGCAAATGACCGCTTTTAAGTGCAACAAGTCGTTTGGGTGCAACGCCACCGCTCTGCCATAAGCTGACGCTCTGTCAGCTCCGGGGCCGACCACCCGGGCGCCCGCCGAATCCGCGCGGAGAACAGACCACCCTGGTCAGGAGGGGACGCAACCCATGCTCGACTACGTCATCCGCAACGGCCGGGTCGTCGACGGCACCGGAAGCCCCGCCCGGCGGGCCGACATCGGCGTGAAGGACGGCCGGATCGTGGCGATCGGCGAGGTCACCGACCGCGGGACCACCGAGCTCGACGCCGAGGGCCTGGTGGTGGCGCCGGGGATCGTCGACCCGCACACCCACTACGACGCCCAGCTGTTCTGGGACCCGACCGCGTCACCGTCCAACCTCCACGGGGTCACCACCGTCATCGGTGGCAACTGCGGGTTCACCCTCGCCCCGATCAAGGAGAAGGACCACGACTACATCCGCCGGATGATGGCCAAGGTCGAGGGCATGCCGCTCGTCGCGCTCGAGGACGGTCTCCCCTGGGACTGGACCAGCTTCGACCAGTACCTCGCCCGCCTCGAAGGACGCCTCGGCGTCAACGCGGGCTTCCTCGTCGGGCACTGTGCGCTCCGGCGCTTCGTGATGGGCTCGGAGCGGGGGGCAGAGGTCGCCTCCGACGAGGAGATCGCCGAGATGAGCCGACTGCTCTCCGAGTCGCTCGAAGCCGGGGGTCTCGGTTTCTCCTCGTCGCAGTCGCGAACCCACTCCGACGGCGACGGCAACCCGATCTCGTCGCGCAATGCCGACCGTCGCGAGATGCTCGCCTTCTGCGAGGTGGTGCGCGACCACCCGGGGACGACGCTCGAGTACATCACGAACGGCTGCCTCGACGCGTTCTCCGACGACGAGATCGACCTCATGGTCGCCATGACCACGACCGCGCATCGGCCGCTCAACTGGAACCTCTTGACGATCGACTCGCGCGCGCCGGAAAAGACCGCCCGCCAGCTCGAGGCCTCCCGCACGGCGGCGGAGGCCGGTGGCCGGATCGTCGCTCTCACCATGCCCACGCTCGTCCCGATGAACATGAGCTTCCGCACCCACTGCGCGCTCTTCTTGATCCCCGGATGGGGTGACGTGATGGGGCTCCCTCCCGAACAGCGGATGGAGCAGCTGCGCGACCCCGGGGTGCGGGCACGCCTCGACGATGCGGCCCACTCCGACGCGGCAGGCGTCTTCCGACGACTCTCCAACTGGTCGAACTACATCATCGGGGACACCTACGCACCGGAGAACAAGAGTTTCAGCTGGCGTGACGTGGGCTCGATCGCCGCCGAGGAGAACAAGGCCCCCTTCGACGCGCTCCTCGACCTGGTCATCGCCGACGACCTCCGCACGGTGCTCTGGCCCAAGGCCTCCGACGGCGACGACGCGTCGTGGCGGGCGCGGGTCGAGGTGTGGGAGGACCCCGGGGCCATGATCGGTGGTTCCGACGCCGGCGCGCACCTCGACCGGATGTGCGGGTCGAATTACCCGACGTCGTTTCTCGGTGACTGTCTGCGCAACCGCAAGCTGGTGCCACTCGAGCGCGCGGTCCAGATGATGACGACCGAGCCCGCCGCGCTCTTCGGGATCCGTGACCGCGGTCGCATCGCGGAGGGCTACCACGCCGACCTCTTCGTCTTCGACCCCGAGACGGTCGGCTCGGAACCGGCGACGCTCGTCAACGACCTCCCCGGCGGCAGCCCGCGTCTCATCGCCGACCCGATCGGCGTGGTACGGGTGCTGGTCAACGGGGTCGAGATCGTGTCCGACGGGAAGCCGACCGGGAATCTGCCGGGCGCGCTGCTGCGATCGGGCAGCGACACCGACACCGTCGACCCTGCGACAGCACGTTCGTGACCCGGTCGGGTCGCGACAGGAAGGAGACCCATCGTGGGTAGTCAGGTCAGAAGAGACGAGCCGCAACTGCTCATCGACGGCAAGTGGGTCGATTCGGGCGACGGCACCTACGACGTGGTCAACCCCGCCACCGAGGAAGTGGTCGGCCAGGCGCCGAACGCCTCGGTCGCCGACGCCGAGGCCGCGGCCGCCGCGGCCCGGGCCGCCTTCCCGGCGTGGGCGGCTACCCCCGCAGAGGAGCGTCTCGCCCTGCTCAAGGCAGCCGCCACGGCGATCCGCGCCAAGAACGAGGAGCTGGTGCCCCTGGTCATCGCCGAGACGGGCGCCACCGCCTCGGTCGGCTCGCGGATGCAGGTGCCGGTGAGCGCGGACCGCTTCGACCGGTATTCACGGGACATTCGCCACGTGCAGGAGTCGATGCTGCCGCCGATCGCCACCGCGGCGACCCCGCTCGCACCGGGAGGCCTGATCAGCGCACTCGCCTACCGTCAACCGGTCGGCGTGGTCGCGGCCATCGCCAGCTACAACTTCCCGCTCACCAACATGGCCGGCAAGGTTGCCCCCGCCCTCGCGATGGGCAACACGGTGATCCTGAAGCCCGCCCCCAGGACCCACTGGCCGTGATCGAGCTCGCCCGGGTGCTCGACGAGGTCGGCATCCCTCCGGGCGTGGTCAACCTGCTCAACGCGCAGAGTCCCGAGCCCGCGTCGGTGCTCACCTCCTCGCCCGACGTCGACATGGTCTCGTTCACCGGGTCGACCGCGGTCGGTCAGCGCATTGCGGAAGCAGGCGCGCCGAGCATGAAGCGACTGCTGATGGAGCTCGGCGGGAAGGGCGCCGCGGTCGTCTTCGACGACGCCGATCTGAAGTCCGCCGTCGTGGCGATCGGATCGACCTTCGCCTTCCACTCCGGTCAGATCTGCACCGCCCCGACCCGGGCGGTGGTCCACCGGAGCATCTTCGAACAAGTGGTCGAGGGACTGATGGCATTCGCCGGCCGGCTGAAGGTCGGTGACCCGACGGAAGCCGACACCGTGGTCGGACCGCTCATCACCGACGCGCACCGCACCCGGGTGCTCGGCTACATCGACGCCGGGCGTGCCGAAGGAGAGATCGTCGCCGGCGGCGGACGACCCGAGCATCTGGAGACTGGCTTCTACGTGGAGCCGACGCTGATCACCGGAACCAACTCGATGAAGGCCGCCCGTGAGGAGATCTTCGGTCCGGTCGTCGTGGCCATCCCCTTCGACGACGAGGAGGAGGGCATCGCCATCGCCAACGACTCCGAGTTCGGCCTCTACGACTACGTGTTCTCGGGTGACACCGCCCGCGCGTTCCGGGTGGCGAAGCAACTGCGTGCCGGCCACGTCGGCATCAACACGGCGCAGCGCAACATGGACGCACCCTTCGGCGGGTTCAAGATGAGCGGCATCGGTCGCGACGGCGGCGACTACGGGCTCGAGGCCTACTCCGAGCTGCAGTCGATCATCTGGTCCGGCTGAACCTGCCGGCGATTGCCATGGCAGCCTGGCTGCGCGTGGGCCCGCCGACCCGGTTTCTCTAGGATCCCGAAGAAGCCGGCGTCGTAGGCGAAGACGCCGCCGTCGGCGCCCACCAGCCAGTACCCGCCGGTCGAGTGGTCGGCCGCCATCCCGACGATCGGGGCCGCGAGCGAGAGATCGCCCGCGCTCCCGTGGAAGTCCGCGTCGCCGAAGGAGAACACACCGCCGTCGGAGGCGACGAACCAGTAGCCGCTGCCGTTGCTGGTCGCGGCCATCCCGTTCACCGGCTGGTTGAGCTCGAGGCTGCCGGTCGAGCCGTAGAACGGAGCGTCGAAGGAGAAGATCCCGCCGTCGGACGCGACCAGCCAGTAACCCGAGGTGCCCTGGTCGCCGGCCATTCCGACGACCGGTTGGTTGAGGGGCTGGCCGCCCATCGATCCCTCGAAGGCGGCGTCACCGAAGGCGAACACACCGCCGTCGGACGCGACCAGCCAGTAACCCTTCCCGTCGGGCGTCGGCGCGATGCCGACGACCGGCGCATTGAGCGGCTGGCCGCCCATCGAACCGTAGAAGCCGGCGTCGCCGAAGGAGAAGATGCCGCCGTCGGACGCGACCAACCAGTAGCCCTTGCTGTCGGAGGTGGCCACGATGTGGGCGATCGGGGCGTTCAAGGCCTGGCCGCCCATCGAGCCGTAGTTGAGGGCGTCACCGTGGGGGGTCACCGATCCGCCCGCGGTCGCCATCCAGTAGCCCTTCCCGTCGGTGGTGGAGGCCAGCCCGACGACCGTGGTCGGAGAGGCACCGTTCGGCTCGCCCGGGACCGAGGCCACCGCGAAGGGATACGGGAACTGGCCGCCGGTAGTGGTCGTCTCGCCGTTCGGCCCGTACGTCTGACCGGGGCAGTAGACCGGGTCGCCCGACGGCGAGCCCGCGACGACCGGAGTCGCCGGCACCGGGTTTCCTTCCGAGTTCTGCGCGTACTGACGCGAGCTGGCCGAGGACAACGAGCCGTAGGCGTACCCGAACAGCTCGACGGTAAAGGCTTGGTTGCCGCTGCAGGTCACGCCGACCCCGACCGAGGTGTACGCGGCGCCGAGCTCGTTCTCGCGGTGGCCACTCGAAGCCATGTAGTCGGCGTTCATCCCGTCGGAGCCGTCCCCCGGCCAGAAGCCGTAGCCGCTGTCACCCGAGTTGGCTGCGAACGCGCAGACCTGGCCGGGCGAGGGTGACGAGCCACCCGGACCGCTACACGTGGTGAGCGGCGGATCCTCGACGACGTTCTGCGACGCGATGTAGCTCGACCACGACTGAGCCTCCGCCTGAAGGCCGCCGTCGACCGAGAGCGAGGGGATGGGGATCGACGGCGTCGAGCGGGCCGCGCGCTCCGCGTTGATGCGGGCGACGAGGTCGGCCGAATACAGGGATCTCGACTTCGGGAAGTCCACCGGTGAACGGAAGTGCGACCGCGTGCGGTGTGGTGCGGACCGCCGACGGCGTGGCGGCACCTGCCGCGAGTACGAGCAGCCCGACCGCGATCGCGACGCCGATTCGAAAGCGCGGTACGCGGTTGGCGCCAGGTGTACGGCGCCTTCGTGGTTTCGGTCCGCGCCCCGCGCCCGGTGAGCCCTCGAGGGGTACGGCTTCGCTTCGGATGTCGTACACGGTCGTGAGCCCCTCTAGGTTCGTGGCCAGTCTGGCATCCGGGCGGGTCCGGCTCCACTCAATCGGAGCCCGTCCTTCCGGACCTGTCTTCTCTATCGGCCGACCTCCGGCAAAACATGACCCGTTGCTTCGGCTACAACGGGTGCATGCCGGTGCCCGTACCCGAGGCGATTCCCGAAACCTTCTCCGAGCTGGCCAATCGCGTCTCCAACTGGGGACGGTGGGGTCCCGACGATCGGATCGGGACCCTCAACCTGATCGACCGGGCAGCCCGGCAACGAGGTACTTCGGCGGTGGTGGAAGGTACCGCATACCCCCTCGGGCTGCCCCTCTCCGAGGAGGAAGGCATCCAGATGGGATTCGTCCCCGGTCGGGTCAACCCGACCCGGACCATGGTCTGCGTGAACGAGCCGCTCAGTCCGGACCCGGCATGGATCTCCTCCTCCGAGGACGTGGTCACCATGGCGCTGCAGTGCGCGACCCACTGGGACGGCCTCGCGCACGTCTCCTACGGTGCGGGCCCCGACGGACTGCGGCTCTACAACGGTTACCCGGCGACGTCGGTCACCGATCGCGGCGCGGCGATCCTCGGCATCCAGCACGTCCGCACCCTGGTGTCGCGAGGGATCCTCCTCGACGTGGCGCGGGCGAAGGGCGTCCAGGTGCTCGAGCCCGGCTACCCGATCACCCCGGAGGACCTCGACGCCGCGTGCGAGCTCGGCGCGGTGGCCGTCGAACCCGGCGACGTGGTGCTGGTGCGCACCGGGCAGATGGTGCACCTCGCGCTCCCCGGCCGGCCCGGGCTCGGGGGCGCCGCGCCGGTGCGCGACCTCGTCGCCTACACCTGGCCGATGCCGGGACTGACCATGGCCACCGCGGTCTGGTTCCACGACCGTGACGTCGCGGCGGTCGCGACCGACACCGTCGCCCTCGAGGTCTACCCCTGCGAGCGCGAGGACCTCTATCTCCCGGTGCACCTGCTCCATCTCGTCGAGATGGGGATGACCCAGGGCCAGAACTGGTTCCTCGACGAGCTCGCCGACGCGTGTGCCGCAGACGGGCGCTACACGTTCCTCCTCGACGCGACCCCGCTCCCCTTCACCGACGCGCTGGGATCGCCGGTCAACCCGATCGCGTTGCGCTGAGCGCTGCGCTGAGCGTTGCGCCGTTCGGGGCTACCGCTTGCCCCGCGGACTCGAGGCGGCCTTGGCCGACGCGGCCCGCAACTGGGCGGTGCGGGCGCTCGCCGCGCCACCGCCGACCACCGGACCCGTCCGCGGAGGAGGGCTCTCCGAGCCGGGAACCCTGGCTCCCTTCGGAGCGGGCCGGCCGGTCACCGACCAGTGGAGCAGGCGTGCCTGGCTGTCGACGAGCGAGGCGGTGCGGATCCCCCAGAACTCGAAGCCGTAGCGGTGACCGGCGACCTGGGCCAGCATCGCGATGAGGGTGCCGGCGGCCGCCATCGGATCCGAGCCGGCCGGAGAGTGACCGCCGCCGGTCGTCGCGATGACCTTGGCGAGGGTGACGGTGACCGCGTTGAGCGCCCGGACCCGAACCCCTGGAAACGCAGATCGCCCTCGACCGTGGTGAGCTCGACGACCCGGAAGACCGCCCGGTTGCGCTCCCAGTACTCCATGAACCCTTCGACGACCGCGACCGCGGTCGACCAACTGTGCGGCTCCGACCAGTCGCCGTCGACCAGCCCCGCGAGGACGCCCACCCCCTCGATGAGCTCCTCGGCGAGGACGGTGATCGCCGCCTCGACGTTCTCGAAGTACTGGTAGAAGGTCGCCGGCGAGGTGCCCGCCCGCTTCGCGATGTCGATCACCTTGATCGAGCGCCACGGTGTCGCGACGAGCATCTCGGCGGTGCACTCGAGGAGGCGCTGGCGGGTGGCGAGGCCCCGGCGCCCGGGGACCCTCCCGTCGGTGGTGGCGATGAGCTCGGGATCGTCGGCGACCGACATCGGCACATGGTACCGACGGGTCCTCGGAAGTGACGGAGTGTCAGAATCGTCCTGGGCACGAAACCCCTGCAGAGTAGGGTGAAAGGCGATGGCGAACGGTCCCGTGCCACGCACCCTGACGCGGGCCCAGCAGGCCCGCCGCCAACGGGTCATCGACGCGGCGATGTCGCTCGCCTTGGAGGGCGGCTACGACGCCGTGCAGATGCGCGACGTCGCGGCCAGGGCCGACGTCGCCATGGGGACCGTCTACCGCTACTTCACGAGCAAGGACCACCTGCTCGCCGCCGCCCTCGTCCACTGGGTCGGCCAACTCGACGCCCGGCTGGCGCAGGCGCCCCCCGAGGGTGAGTCCCCGGCCGAGCGGGTCATCGACTCCCTCGACCGTGCGCTGCGTGCGATGGGTCGCCAGCCCCATCTGGTCGGGGCCGTGTTCACCGCCCTCGCCTCGCCCGACCCGGCAGCCATCGAGTGCCAGCAGCAGGTGTCCGTGCTGATGGAGCGCATCATCACCCGGGCGATCGGCGAGCCGAGGCCACCCGACCTCTCCGACCGCGCCCGCATCCTCGGCCACGTCTGGTACTCGGCTCTGGTCGGCTGGGTCAACGGATGGAGCAACATGAGCCGGGTCCACGACGAGCTCGCGGTCGCGGTCGGCCTGCTCCTGCCTTCGGACGCCTACGCACCGGTCTGAGAGCGGGCTACCTTCTCGAAATGCCGTCAGCCATCGAGGTGCGCGGGCTCTCCAAGCACTTCGGGCCGGTACGCGCGGTCGACGACCTCTCCTTCGAGGTGCCCTTCGGCCGGGTCACCGGATTTCTCGGCCCGAACGGCTCGGGCAAGACGACCACGTTGCGGATCCTCCTCGGGCTGGTCGGCGCAAACGCCGGCACCGCCACCTTCTCCGGGGTCCGGTACCTCGACCTCGACAACCCGATCCGCGAGGTGGGCGCGGTCCTCGAGGCCACCAGCTTCCATCCGACGCGCCGGGCGGGCGACCACCTGAAGTCGATCGCCCTCGCCGCGAAGCTCCCCGCCGCACGGGTCGGCGAAACCCTCGAGCTGGTCGGGCTCACCGACGTCGCTCGCCGCCGGGTCGGCAAGTTCTCGCTCGGGATGCGCCAGCGACTCCAGCTGGCGGGCGCGCTCCTCGGCGACCCGCGGATCCTCATCCTCGACGAGCCGGCGAACGGGCTCGACCCGCAGGGCATCCAGTGGCTGCGCACCTTCATCCGACACCAGGCTTCGACCGGACGAGCGGTGCTCGTCTCCTCCCACCTTCTGTCGGAGATGGAGGAGACCGTCGACGAGGTGGTCATCGTCTCCCAAGGGAGACTCGTCCTCCAGACCACGCTCGCCGACCTCGCGACCAAGGCCGGTGGCAGCACCGGCATGCGGATCCGCACCCCCGAGCTCACCCGCCTCGCCGCCGCGCTGGACGCGATCCCGGTCGCTTACCGCTGCATCGATGCCGAGACCATGGTCATCGACGGCGCGACGCCCGAATGGTTCGGGCCGTTCGCCGCGCAACACCAGATCGTCCTCTACGAGCTGACCCGTGAGCGCGGGAGCCTCGAGGAGGTCTTCTTGGCGCTGACCCACGGGTTCGACGCGGCCGATCCCCGCCAGTTGACCCCCGGCCAAGTCGAGGTCCACGGAGGTGGCTCGTGATCGCCCTCGTCCGTGCGGAGTGGTTGAAGCTCCGCACGACCGCGGTCCCCTGGGTCCTCGGCGGGATCGCCCTCCTGATCACCGGGCTCCTCGTCGTCGTCTACTTCGTCAACCACGGCGGAAACGGCGGCGACAACACCGTGCAGCCGACCTTCGGTCCTCCGACCCCGACGATCCCCCACACCGTCCAGCAACTGCGCAACCTCATCGGAGAGGGGCTCGTCGGCTACCTGTTCGCCTTGTTGCTCGGCGTCCTCATCATCACCACCGAGTTCCGGCACAAGACGGTCACCACCACCTTCCTCATCACCCCGCGACGGCCGCGGATGGTGGTCAGCAAGCTCCTCTTCGCGGCGCTGGCCGGCATCGGCCTCGCGATCCTGGTGCTCGCAGTGACGGTGATCGGCGGCGGCATCACCATCGTGGCCAAGGGCGGCTCGTTCTCGCCGCTGATCCATCAGATCCCAGCGGTCGCGCCCGGAGTGATCCTGGTCTTCGCGTTGTGCGGGCTGGTCGGGGTCGGGGTCGGGTCGCTGATCACCAACCAGGTCGCCGCGCTCATCGTCGTCCTCGGCTGGTTCCTCATCGTCGAGAACATCATCTCGGGCATCTGGCCGGGCACCACCAAATGGCTGCCGACCGGTGCCGCGGCGGCCGCGGCCAGCGTCACCGAGCGAGGGAGGAACGACGTCCTCCTCCTGTCGTGGTGGCAAGGGTCGTTGCTGATCCTCGCCTACGCCCTCGTGTTCGCGGCGGTGGGCTCGGCGGTGCTCACCCAGCGCGACATCACCTGATCACCTGATCACCGACGGTGGACTCGACAGCGTGCTCCGCGGTCGATCGTTGTCCACACCTGTTCCATGGTCTATATATGGCTGGGTCACCGCGAGATCGGTGGGAGAGCTCGGAGCCGGTGGGGACGGTCCGTCGCCGATCGCCGCGGTTGGGGGCCGCGTAGCAGCTCCGTTCGGCCCGTCGGGACTCGGTGACGGTGCGTCGCCTCGATGACGGGCGCGGCCGGCGTGCCGCACTCGACGACCCGATCGGGAGAAGTGATGGACCGTAAGTGGTGGACCCTGATCGCAGTCTGCTTCGGGACCTTCATGCTCCTGCTCGACATCACCGTGGTGAACGTCGCGCTCCCCGACATCCAGCAGTCGCTGCACTCGTCCTTCGCGGACCTCCAATGGGTGATCGACGCGTACGCGCTCACCCTGGCGGCCTTCCTGCTCACTGCCGGCGTGGTCGGCGACACCTTCGGTCGCCGCGGGGTCTACGCGATCGGGCTCGCCATCTTCACCTTGTCCTCACTGCTGTGCGGTGTGTCGACCTCGTCACTCATGCTCAACCTGGCGCGAGCGACCCAAGGTGTGGGCGGTGCGATCATGTTCGCGACCGCGCTCGCGCTGATCGCGCAGGCCTTCTCGGGGCCGGAGCGAGGCACCGCGTTCGGTGTCTACGGCGCGGTGGTCGGCGGAGCCGTCGCGGTCGGCCCGCTGATCGGTGGCGCGATCACCAGCGGGATCGGCTGGCGGTGGATCTTCTTCGTCAACCTGCCGATCGGGATCGTGGCCATCGCGATGACCCTCACCCGGGTCCAGCCCTCGAAGGACCCCACCCACCGTCGGATCGACTGGATCGGCTTCCTCGCCTTCTCCGCGTCGCTGTTCATGCTGGTGTACGCGCTGGTGCAGGGGAACGCGAAGGGTTGGAGCAGCCCGGTGATCGTCGGCACGCTGGTCGGTTCGGGCGTCTGCATGGCCGTCTTCCTCGTCGCCGAGCTCCTCCAGCGCGACCCGATGCTCGATCTCGCGCTCTTCAAGCGGCCCGCGATGGTCGGGGTGTCGCTCGGCTCTTTCACCCTCTCGGCGTCGATCTTCGCGATGTTCCTGTACCTCACCATTTATCTGCAGGAGGTTCTCGGTTACGGGCCCTTCCAGGCGGGGCTCCGCTTCTTGCCGATCACCATGCTCTCCTTCGCGGTCGCGCCCATCGCGGGCAAGCTCACCGTGCGGGTCAAGTCCAGGTACCTGATGGGGCTCGGACTCCTGCTCGTCGCCCTCGGCTGCGACCTGATGACCCACGTGCAGGCCAACTCGAACTGGACCGTGCTGCTGCCGGGATTCATCGTCGCCGGCATCGGGGTCGGCATCACCAACCCGGTGCTCGCCTCCTCCTCGGTGTCGGTCGTCCCACCCCAGCGCAGTGGGATGGCCTCGGGATCGGCGAGCACCTTCCGCCAGGTCGGCATCGCGACCGGCATCGCCGGCCTCGGGGCGGTGTTCCTCAGCCAGATCCGGCCGAACACATCGGCGGTGCTGGCGCAGAGCCCGGCGGGTCGCGCGGTGCTGGCGAATGGCGGCTCGCGCCTTTCCCAGGCCATCGCCGGCAACGGGGTGCGCGAAGCCGCCGCGGCGATTCCCGTTCCCGCGGTCCGCAACGCACTGATCGGCGCCTACAAGGTCGGTTACGCCGAGACGTTCAATCATCTGATGATCATCGCGACGGTCATCGCGGCGATCGGGGCGGTCGGCTCTCTCGTCCTCGTCCGCCAGCGTGACTTCGTCCCGAGCTACGCGCCGGTCGCGGAGCCCGTCGCGGGGGCCGGGGAGCCGCCCGCCGGCTCGCCGGCGGGGGCGGAGGTCACAGGGCCGACCGAGCCGGAGGTCGAGCCGGTTCCCGATTCCGACTTGCCGCACGACCCGTTGCGAAGGCGAACGCGGACCCCCGACCCCCTCGCCGGGCGACGCCACCGATGAAGCTCTGTCACCGATGAGGACCCGGCTGACCGAGGTCCTCGGCATCGAGCACCCGGTGATGCTCGCGGGAATGGGCGGCGTGTCCTATGCGCCGCTCGTGACCGCGGTCTCCGACGCCGGGGGATTCGGGTGTCTCGGCGCGTCGACCATGAGCGAGGAGCAGATGGTCGCCGAGATGGCCGCGGTCAAGGCAGCGACCGACAAGCCCTTCGGAGTCGATCTCCTCACCGCCATGCCCGGCGATCTCGCCGCACAGGTCGAGCAGGTCATCGAGGGTGGGGCCTCGGTGTTCGTGGCGGGTCTCGGCGTGCCGGCCGACGTGGTCGAGCTCTGTCACCGCAACCAGGTGCTCGTCGTCAACATGTGCGGCAAGGTCGACCACGCTCGGCGCGCCCGGGACGCGGGGTGCGACCTCGTCGTCGCGCAGGGCACCGAGGCGGGCGGACACACCGGTCTCGTCGCGACCATGCCGCTCGTCCCCCAGATCGTCGACGCGGTGGGTGCGGAGATCCCGGTGGTCGCGGCCGGCGGGATCTTCGACGGTCGAGGGCTCGCGGCAGCGCTCGCGCTCGGCGCGGACGGGGTGTGGATCGGCACCCGGTTCATCGCGACCCCCGAGGCGCGGGCGGTGGCCGGCTACAAGGATGCGCTGCTCGGGACGCGTGAGGACGGCACGGTCGTCTCGCGGGCCTACTCGGGAAAGACGATGCGGGTGGTCGCGAACGAGTACACCCGGTTCTTCGAGGAGCACGGCGAGGAGCTCACCCCGTTCCCCGGCCAACTCGGCCGGTCGATCAGGGACGGGGCGTTCCATTTGGGTGGGGACGGCGCGACGCTCGGCGTCGACCCTGCCCGCGAGTGCTACCCGACCGGCCAGGGGGTGGGTGCGATCGGTTCGCTGGTGCCGGCGGGGCGGCTCGTGGCCGGGATGGTGGAGGAGGCGGAGCGGGTGCTCACCGGTCTCGGGGCTGCGGGTTGAGGGCGGCGCCGGCGGCTCAGTCGTGGCCGCCGGGCGCGCCCGGGAAGCGACGGCGGGGGGAAGAGGGGCAGCCGGTAGGCGAGAGGGAGCCCCAGGGGTACTACCTCCGGTCACGTGATGTATATATACATCATTATACATCGTCAGGTTGGGAGCCCCGTGGGGCATGAGGGTATCCATCTGTGCGCTTGGGAGGACCGTCGCCCGGAGTCATGCCGTCGTGCTGGACGATGCCGAACATTGCCGTCTGGGCTCGACCGCGAACTCCGTCGCGGTTCCTGTAGGTTAGGTCAGCTACGTGCCCTCGACTGGCCCTGTCCGACTGCGCGGCTGACCACCGACGTACATCTCGTCCATCGCGACTTCCCGGACAAGGGGCTCGTAGTCGACCGAGGTCATCAGCTCGTACGGATCAGCGTGAACATCCGTCACGCAGTCTTGTAGGTGACGCCCGCATCGCGCGCGAGCTGCTTGAGATATGCCACAACGAGTGCCTCATCAGGTACATCGAGTAGAACCACAGGTGCAGCGCGTGGACCACTTGTGAGAGATCGTACCCGCTGTCGCTGCACGTGAAGCCTCAGGCCGTGCATGTCACCCCGCTGCGCTGCGGTATCACCTGTCCGCAGACAACATGTGGGTAGGGACTTCCCCGCCGGCGGGTAGAACCCCGGCGACCAGGGCAGTTTGCGGTTCCTCGCTCAGAAGGAAGGTGAGGATCGGTCGCTGAGCGGCAGCGACTTCAGTCGGCTGGACGGTCCGCCGTGGCGAGATCCGCAGCGGGATCCGCGAGCACGCTCCGGTCGCCGTTGCGCAGCCCCGTGACGATCCGCCGGTAGGCGCCGGGGGCGTCGTGGCCCATCGAGTCGGTCTCGAGCCAGCGCACGCCGTGTTCTCCGCGGTGGCGGTCGACCCCGTAGATGCCGAAGCGGGGTTCGTAGGAGCCCCACTCGTAGTTGTCGACGAGCGACCAGTGCCAGTACCCGGTGACCGGCACCCCCTCGTCTCGGGCCTCGACGACCGCCGCGAGGTTCTCTCGCAGGTACCGCGGTCGGTCCCAGCCGTCGAGCCGGTAGTAGGCACGCCCGTTGCGCACCCGGTTGCACAGCCCGTTCTCGACCACCCAGAGCGGCAGGTCGGGCGCGCGGTCGTGCTCGATGCCGAGCCAACGCCCGAGGCCGGAGGGGTCGGGGGGATCG
The DNA here is from genome assembly GCA_963741055.1 of uncultured Acidimicrobiales bacterium. Lineage (GTDB taxonomy): Bacteria > Actinomycetota > Acidimicrobiia > Acidimicrobiales > RAAP-2 > Bog-756. The sequence continues at coordinate 77,757 of CAVUGU010000010.1, forward strand.
TCCCAGAGCTCGCGGGTGGGGAGCGGGTTGCGCCCCCCGGCGGTCCGGTGTCCCGGCAGGCGGAAGTGCCGGCCGGCCATCGGGTCGTAGTAGTCGATCCCGAGGACGTCGAGGGTCCGCTCGTGGGGGCTCTCGTAGACCGAGTCGAGGGAGCGACGCGGGAACTCGGGCCGGATGCCACGGCCCCGGCCGCTCGAAGCCCCGTAGAGGGCGGGGCCCCGGGGTGGCGCCAGCGTCGAGGCCCTGCGGAGCAGCCGCTCGCGGACGGCCCGGTTGGGTAGCAGCGAGTCGTGGCGGTGTCGGCGCGCGCCGATCCACTCGTCCACGTCCTGCCGGGCGACGCCGGCGCTCCTCGAAAGAAGTACGTCGACGAGCATCCGGTCGTACTCGTAGATGCTCAGACTGCTGTTGTTGGTGGTGACGACTGCGTCGTCGCGCGCCCGATGGATGACGTCGTAAGCGAGCACGTGCGCGGTCAGCAGGTTGTCGAAGGCCGAGCGCGGTGTCGGTCCACGAGAGGTACCGCCCGGGGGGAAACATCCCGAGCAACCACGAGCCGAGAACGACCACGTTGATCTCGTTGACGGTGACGAAGAGACGAACGTGGGGCGCGAGCGCGTCGACCGCGAGCTCGGCCCAATCGCGGAAGCGATCCGGCGCGTCCGGACGGAGCCAGAATTCCTCGCCCAGCCACGCCGGGTGGGTGAAGTGGTGGAGCGTCACCAACGGCTCGAGGCCGCGATCGACGCACCCGCGGGCGATCGAGGCGTAGCGGTCGAGTGCGCGACGGTCGATCGCTCCGTCTTCGGGAACCACCCGGGCCCACTCGATCCCCATCCGGAAGCTGTTGCACCCGAGTACCGCGGCGCGGTCGAGCGACTCCTCGGGCCGCTCCCAGAAGCCGACCGCGCCGCCGGAGGGCTCGACCTTCCCGATCTGCTCCCAGGCGAGCCAGTTGTTGGCGGGCTCGCCGGGTCCGTTGAATCCACCCTCGACCTGGAAGCCGGCCGTCGCGACCCCGAAGAGGAAGTCGTCGGGCACCACTCCGTCGCTCCGGTCCACTTCGCTCCGTTCCGCTTCGCTCCGGTCCGCCCCGACGCTCGCTCGATCTGGGGACACCTGGGAGACCCTTCCTTCCCCTCGTCGACATGCCGGCCGTTCGTCGACATGCCGGTCGCCTGGCCACATCCCGGTCGCCTGGTGGACCTGGTGCGCGGGCCCGGTGGGCGACGGAACGGTGGATGGTAGCTTGCGCCCGCCGGACGCCCTCTGTCCATTGCCGTGCCCGACGTCGCGTCCGCTACCGCCACGATGACCGCCACGCCCGACCCCGAACGCCTTCCCGTGGTCGTCGCCGCGGGTCAGTCGATCGAACGGGCCGACACGGTCACCCCGGTCGACCTGATGGCGCGGGCATGCGACGAGCTGTTCGCGGAGGCTCCTGGGCTGCGCGATCGCATCGAGCGGTTGAGCGTGGTCGGGATCATGACCCGCGGTGGTCCTGCGCCGGCCCGCGAGCTCGCCGAGCGTCTCGGCATCGAGCCGGCGGTCCGCGAAGTGACCACCGCCGGGGGGAACTCTCCGCAGTGGCTGGTCAACCGCGCCGCGTCCGACATCGCCGCGGGAGAGTTGTCGGTCACCCTCGTTGCCGGTGCCGAGGCGATCCGCTCGGGGCGAGTGCGTCACGCCGCCGGGCTCGCCCCGCCTGCCGGAGGCCGGCACGCCCGATCCGGAGATCGGGGACAACTTGCCGGGGTGGGGACCGGCCGAATCGGCGATCGGTCTCTTCGCGCCGATGCACGTCTATCCGTTGCTCGAGAGCGTGGTCGCCGCACGCGAGGGACGCGACGCGCCGACCCACCGGCTCGCGATGGGACGCCTGTTCGCCCCCTTCAGCGAGGTCGCCGCAACCAACCCGTACGCCTGGTTCCCGCAGGCGTGGAGCCCCGAGGAGATCGCCACACCCTCACCGGAGAACCGCATCGTCTGCGAGCCGTACACCAAGCGGATGTCGGCCTTTCTCGGATCGGACCAAGGCGCGGCATTACTGGTCTGCTCCCTCGCCGCGGCGCAACGCGCGGGCCTTGCCGACCGCGCGATCTTCGTGTGGGCCGGTGCAGAGGCGACCGACGTTCGTGCGCCGAGCGCGCGTCCCGATCTCGGGCGCTCCGCGGGCATCGCGGCGGCGGGCGAGGCGCTCTTCGAAGCGGCACGAGTCGCGGCGGAAAGCCCGGTCGGAGTCGATGATCTCGAGCTGCTCGACCTCTACTCCTGCTTCCCCTCCGCCGTCGAGCTCGCCGGTGATGCGCTCGGGATCGCGACCGACGATCCACGCGGGCTGACCGTGACCGGAGGGCTGCCCTATTTCGGGGGCCCGGGCAACAACTACACGACCCATTCCATCGCCGCGCTCACCGAGCGTCTGCGCCGTTCCGACGACGGGCTCGGACTCGCGACCGGGCTCGGGTGGTACGTGACGAAGCACGCGCTGGGGCTCTACGGCCGGAAGCGGCCACCGGGTGGCTTCCGTCGGGGCGACACCGAAAAGGCACAGGCCGCGATCGACGCAAGCTGCGGTCGAGGTCGCTCTCGGTGTCGAGGAGGTGACCGACGCACGCATCGTCGCGGCCACCGTGGTGCGCGATTCGCTCGGGGCTCCGAGCGCGGCACCGATGATCGTGGCCCTTCCGGACGGCCGGCGGATGGCGGTGGCGGCCGCCGACGACGAGACGGTCGGCGCCGGTCGGCGCGCTCGATGTGCCGGGACTGGTCGGCGGTCACGTGGTCGTGCAGCCGGGCGCCGCGCGCTACCGTCTGGCGACACCGTGACCTACCTGGGGGACCGCAATGTCCGACATGCTCCGTGAACGCAAGGGCAACACCGAGATCCTGACGATCAATCGTCCCGAGGCGCGCAATGCGGTCAACGGGTCCGTCTCGAGGGCGTTCGCCGCGGCCTTCGACGAGCTCGAGAACGACGACGGGTGCGCGGTGGTCATCGTGACCGGCGCGGGCGACAAAGCGTTCAGCGCGGGGATGGACCTGAAGGCGTTCACCAGAGGCGAGGCGGACCAGATCATGAACGCCAAGGGAGGATTCGGAGGGCTCGTGCAGCGCGACTTCCCGAAGCCGCTGATCGCCGCGGTGAACGGTTCGGCACTCGCGGGCGGTTGCGAGATGGTGCTCTCCTGCGACCTGGTGGTGGCGGCGGAACACGCCACCTTCGGGATCCCAGAGGTCAAGCGCGGCCTGATGGCCGCGGCCGGCGGATTGCTCCGGCTCCCGAAGCGCCTGCCGATGGCGATCGCGCTCGAGCTCGCCCTCACCGGCGATCCCATCGACGCCAAGCGCGCCTACGAGCTCGGGTTGGTCAACCGGGTGGTGCCGGCGGCCTCCCTCCTCGACGCAGCGCTCGCTCTCGCCGAGGTGATCGGAGAGAACGCGCCGCTTGCGGTGCGCACCTCGAAGCGGGTGATGAAGACCGCCAGCGGGCTCCCCGAGGCCGAAGGTTGGAAGGTCAACGACGAAGCGGTCCCACTCGTGTTCGGCTCCAAGGACGCACAGGAAGGACCGATCGCGTTCGCCGAGAAGCGCAAGCCCCGCTGGACCGGTACGTGAGCCTCGCGCTCGCCTGACCGCGGCGGACCGGCGTGCTGACCGCCAGCACCGTCCCCTCCCTCGCGGGGGGTCTGGACGGGTTCCGCCTCATCCTCCACGTGTTCGCCGCCGCGGTGTGGGTCGGCGGACAGCTGACGGTGGCCGGCCTCCTCCCGACCATCCGCACCTTCGGGGAGGACGCGCCGAAGAAGGTGGGACGTGCTCTCGCGCGTCTGCTCTGGCCCGCCTACGCGGTACTGGTGATCACCGGGCTCTGGAACATCTCGACCTTCAACCTGAAGGACGCGCCGACCGCCTGGAACGTGGTGCTCGGCATCAAGATCGCGGACGTCGCCCTGGCCGGCGTCGCGGTCTTCCTCCACCAGCGCGCCACCTCACGCAGGGCCACCGCGGTCTGGGGAGCGATCGGCGCGATCGCCACGGTCATCGCCCTCTGCCTCGGGGTCTTCCTCGCCGGCTGAGCCTCGGCCGTCCGGCCAGGCGGTGGCGGCGGAGTGGTGCGCCGCAGCGGCCCGGGCAGGTCTAACCTGGGGCCGACCCTCGATAAGGGAGATACGGCCATGCCTCTCAGCCCGCCAGCAGATCTCTTCGGAGAGCAGGGCATCATCGTCCTGGTCGTCGTCGCGCTCGTCCTGTTCGGATCGACTCAGATCCCCAAGCTCGCCCGGTCCCTCGGCTCCGCGCAGAAAGAGTTCAAGAAGGGACTCGAGGAGGGTGGGTCCGAGGAAGGGAAGTCCGCGGCCACGCCCGCGGAGAGCTCGGCCGCTCCGGCGAGCCCGCTCGGCCCAGGCCCAGGGACCTGCGGACGGCAGCAACAGCGCCTCGACCTGATCACACCTCCGGGCTGACCGCACCGTCGGGAGGGCGATGAGCGCGGGCTGGGCCGACTCCGGGGCCGAACCGGCTCCGTCGAGACGGTGGATTCCTTTCTGGGTGCTGCAAGTCGCCGAGCTGGCGGTGGCCTTCGTCTTCGTCGACGTGGCGGTGCACCTCACCTCGCAGGGCTTGCTGCTCGCGGCCGCGGCGCTGTTCGCGCTGCTGGCGGTCACCGCACGCGGGCCTCTCGGGATCGTGCGGTTGTGCCCGAGAGGGCTCCACGTGGTGTCGGTGGTCGTCGCATCGGTGGCGATCGCGCTCTCCCCGATCCTTCCGGTACTCCGCCCGGACCTGGTCGGGATCATCGTCATCGAGTTCGGTGCGGTCGGGATGATCCGGCTCGCGACCCTCACCCGCACCGCGGAAGCTGCACCGGTGGCGTCGCCTTCGTCAGTGTCGACGTCGTCAGCGCCGGCAGCGGTCCAGCGCCGGCTGAGCCCGCGGAGACGGGGGCCGCCACAGGGGGCCAGGACGGCGGAGCCCTCGATGGTCGACAAGTCGGCTCGAACCGCCGCAGCCGCGGCGATCGCCGGGCGGCAAGCCGTCGAACGTTACCGACCCGCGGCCGAGGAACAGGCCCGCCGCGCGCTGCGCGGTGCCGGACGATCGGTCGGCCGCGTTCTGCGCCGCGCCTCGCCTCCGACCGAACCCCCGAGCTGAGCGCCGCCCGACCAAGCGCCACCCAACCGCACGACCGACACCTCGCACGACCCACACGAGACAAACGAGACACTCCAGGGGGAGACCTATGCCCGACGACGACGTCCTGACCACCGCGGACCGTCTCTGGCGCGGCGAGACCCGCACCACCCGCGGACACGTCGCGGCCGCGCTGATGGAGCGGCCGCGGGTGGCCGAGGTCGCCGACGGCGTCGCGTTCGTGCCCACCTTCGCCAACGTCTCCGCGATCGACACCGACGACGGCCTCGTGCTCGTCGACACCGGGAGCACCTTCGTCGCCCGCCAGGTGCACGGCGCACTGCGGTCGTGGACGACGAGCCGCTTGCACACCGCGGTCTACTCCCACGGTCACGTCGACCACGTCTTCGGCGTCCCGGTCTGGGAGGAGGAGGCCGAGAGTCGCGGCTGGTCGCCTCCGGTGGTCGTCGCCCACGAAGCCCTCCCCGCCCGTTTCGACCGGTACGTGATGACCGCCGGCTACAACGCGGTGATCAACCGGCGGCAGTTCGCGCTCGACTCGCTCGAATGGCCGACCGAGTACCGCTACCCGGACCGCACCTACCGCGACCACCTCGACCTCGACGTCGGCGGAGTCACCGGGCAGCTCCACCACGCTCGCGGGGAGACCGACGACCACACCTGGACCTGGTTCCCCGATCGCCGGGTGCTCTGCTGCGGCGATCTGTTCATCTGGGCCTCACCGAATGCCGGCAACCCCCAGAAGGTCCAGCGCTACCCGCTCGAGTGGGCCGACGCGCTCCGCCGGATGCTCGCCCTCTACGACGCGCCGGAAGGGGGCCCGGAGGTGTTGCTCCCCGGGCACGGCTATCCGGTCGTCGGCGAGCAGCGGATCCGCCAGGCGCTCGACGACACGGCCACGCTCCTCGAATCCCTGGTCCGCCAGACACTCGCGCTGATGAACGGCGGCGCCCGGCTCGACGAGGTGATCCACACGGTGCAGCCGCCTGCCGGAGCTGATCGAGCGGCCCTACCTCCGGCCGGTCTACGACGAGCCCGAGTTCATCGTGCGCACCGTCTGGCGCCTCTACGGCGGCTGGTGGGACGGCAACCCGGCCACCCTGCAGCCCGCGCCCGAACGTGCCCTGGCCCGCGAGCTGGCCGAGCTGGCCGGCGGGGCGGGCGTGCTGGCCGAGCGGGCGCTCGCCCTGCTCGAAGGGGCGTCGGGCGCGGCGTCGGGTGACGGCGCCGACAGCGACGCGACAGCGGCGGCAACGACGCCGCGCTCCGGCTCGCGGGACACCTCGCCGAGCTCGCGTGGCTGGCCGAAACGGGAGACCCGGCGATCGCGGAGACACGCCGGCGCGTCTTCACCGCGCGGGCCGACGCGGCGAGCTCGACGATGGCCCACGGCGTCTTCTCGTGGGCCGCCCGGGAGAGCTGAGGGGCCCTTCCGGCGGGCCCCCGCGGGAGCCCGATGACGGCCCATTCCGGGCGGCGCGATCGAGGCCGCCAACTGGCAGTTCGCGGCCTCATACCCCCCTCGGCTCTCAACTTCTAATTTCGGTGCGGACCCCGCTAGTGTCATCGCCGTGAGTCCCCCGAGCGCTGGTCCTTCGCCTGTTCCGGCGTCGCCCGCCGGCACCCACGAGGGGCCTGCGGAAGCCGAGGAGGACCACCACCGCGCACCCCGCAGGGGAGGCCGTCGGGTCCGGTGGGGCGTCGGGCTCGCCCTCGCGGTTCCAATGCTGCTCGGCGGGTGCAACTGGTTCCCGAGCTACTGGGCGAGCTCGGGAGCGACCAAGCAGGGCCACGACACCTTCAAGCTCTACTCGGGGATGATGACCACCGGCATCATCGTCGGCGGCTTCGTCGCCCTCCTGATCCTCTGGGCGGTCTTCCGCTACCGGCGGCGCTCCGACGAGATGCCCCGGCAGTTCCACGAGAACATCGTCGTCGAGGTCCTCTACACGACCATCCCGATCCTCATCGTGGCCGCGCTGTTCGTGTTCACGGTGATCACCGAGAACAGCGTCGACGCGACCCAGCCGGTCAACGCGAGGGTCACCTCGACCGGCACCCCGATCGTGAACGTCCGGGTGACCGCCTTCCAGTGGGGTTGGCGGTTCGACTATCCGCAGCTCAACGTGGGGGTCGCCGGTGAGACCACCAACGGGCCGAACAACCACGGTCCCCAGATGGTGGTGCCGGTCGGCCAGACGGTCCAGGTCACGCTGGTCTCGAACGACGTCATCCACGGCTTCTACGTGCGCGACTTCAACTTCAGCCGCTACGCGCTCCCCGGGGTGGTCAACTACTTCGACCTCGACGTGCTCCGGCCGGGCACCTACAACGGCCAGTGCACCCAGATCTGTGGGCTCTACCATTCGGAGATGCTCTTCTCGGTGCGCGCGGTGAGCCCGAAGGGGTTCTCGGCCTGGGTCAAGAGCGAGATCGCGACGGGGAACACCCTCCAGCGATCGGGCACCCCCTCGACCGACATCCCGCCGATCGCGACCCACGTCACGCCGTCGACCCCGAGTCCGCTGCCCTCCCCCTCGAAGGGTTCCTGATGGCCACCACCGTCGATCGTCCCGATCTCGTCGAGCCCGAACCGTCGGGTCCGGACGGCCACCACCCCGGGGCCGAGCAGCACGAGGGTGAGCACGCGCACCACGAGGGCCCGAGCGGGATCCTCAACTGGCTCACCTCGACCGACCACAAGGTGATCGGGAAGAGCTACATGATCACCTCGCTGGTGATCTTCTTCATCGCCGGGATCATGGCCCTGGTCATGCGGGCCCAGCTGGCCGATCCGACGTCGTCGCTCCTCTCGTTCCAGACCTACAACGAGCTGTTCACGATGCACGGCAGCCTGATGCTCTACCTGTTCGCGGGACCGTTCGCGTTCGGCGGCCTCGCCAATTACATCTTGCCGCTGCAGGTCGGGGCGCCGGATATGGCCTTCCCTCGGCTGAACGCCCTCTCCTACTGGCTCTACCTCGGCGGATCGATCGTCATGCTGTCGGGCTTCTTGGTGGCCGGCGGCGCGGCCGCGTACGGATGGGTGGCCTACGCGCCGCTCTCCAACGCGATCAACTCCCCCGGCGCGGGCGCGGACCTCTGGTTGATGGCTCTCGCCCTCACCGGCTTCTCCGCCATCTTCACCGGGGTCAACCTCTGCGCGACCACCTTCTACCTGCGAGCGCCCGGCATGACCATGTTCCGGCTCCCGATCTTCACCTGGAACATGGTGGTGACCGGGATCCTCATCCTCATCGCCTTCCCGGTGTTGTTCGGTGCGGTGGTGATGCTCTTCTGCGACCGCCACTTCGGCACGCACATCTTCTCGGTGCAGGGCGGAGGGGTACCGGTCCTGTGGCAACACCTCTTCTGGTTCTTCGGGCACCCGGAGGTGTACATCCTCGCCTTGCCCTACTTCGGGATGGTCACCGAGATCTTCCCGGCCTTCTCGCGCAAGCCTCTCTTCGGCTACAAGGGCATGGTCTTCGCGACCATGTCCATCGCGGCTCTGTCGACGGGTGTGTGGGCGCACCACATGTTCACCACCGGCGTCGTCCTGCTGCCCTTCTTCTCGCTGCTCTCGTATCTGATCGCGGTCCCGACCGGCATCAAGTTCTTCAACTGGATCGGCACCATGTGGGGCGGTCAGCTGAGCTTCCAGACGCCGATGCTCTTCTCCATCGGATTCCTCTTCGCGTTCTTGATGGGCGGGGTGACCGGCGTGCTGCTCGCCTCGCCCCCGGTCGACTTCATGACCCACGACACCTACTTCGTGGTCGCCCACTTCCACCAGGTCCTGATCGGGACCACCGTGTTCGCGGGCTTCGCCGGCTTCTACTTCTGGTATCCGAAGATGTTCGGTCGCATGCTGAACGACCGCCTCGGTAAGGCGCACTTCTGGTTGCTGTTCATCGGCTTCTGGGTCACCTTCCTGCCGCAGTACCAGCTGGGGCTGGCCGGCATGCCTCGGCGGGTCGCCTCGTACCTGCCGACCAACGGGTGGACGACGATGAACGTCCTGTCGACGGTCGGCGCGTTCATCATCGGCGCGTCCTTCCTGTTCTTCCTCTGGAACCTCTGGATCTCCTGGCGCCACCCGGTGCGGGCGGGCAACAACCCGTGGGATGCCGGTGGGCTCGAGTGGTTCACCACCTCCCCACCGCCGCACCACAACTACACCTCGCTGCCGCCCATCCGCTCGGAACGGCCCACCTGGGACTACAACCATCCAGAGCACCGCAAGCACCACCGCCCCGGTGCGGAGCCGGCGCCGGAGAAAGAACCGGTCGGAGCGCCCTCGTGAGAGTCGACGGTCTCTTCCTCATCGGCATCGGCGTCTTCTTCGGGATCATCGCGGGCGTCTACTGGTTCACCAGCTACGAGGACGCCGGCTTCCTGATGCTGATCGGTTCGACCCTTCTCGGGTTGTTGCCCGGCTCCTACTACCTGTGGTGGTCGTACAAGCAGAAACCGCAGCCGGACGACGACCCCGACGCGACGATGGAGGAGGGGGCCGGCGAGGTCGAGTCCTTCCCCGGATCGAGCATCTGGCCGTTCCTTCTCGGGATGGGCGCGATGTTCGCGGTGCTGACCTTCGTGTTCGGCCTGTGGCTCGCTCCGCTGGCAGGGGCGCTGATCATCTCCGCCGCGATCGGTGCGACCGTCGAGAGCCGGCGCGGCGGCACCGTCTGATCGCACCGCCTGGGTGGCCCTGGTCAGGTCGCCCTGGTCGGCCCGGTTGCGATGACCCTCGATTCGACCGAACCGCTCGCGGAGGCGTTCGCCACGGCTCGGGGGGTGCTGGTCCACGTCGACCAGGACGACCTCGGCAAACCGACGCCCTGCGGGTCGTGGGACGTCCGCACGCTGGTGAACCACATGGTGAGTGCGCCGCGGGTCGCGGCGGGCCGGGTGTCGGGTGTGAGCGAGCCCACGGAGGAGGACTTCGCGGCCGGCGACTTCCTTGCGGCGTACGACGAATCGGCGCGGCGGGCGATCGCGGTCTTCTCCGCCCCGGGTGCGCTCGAAAGACAAGTCGAATTCCGCTTCGGCACCAGCCCGGCGACGTTGCTCCTGTTCTTCGCGACGAGCGATCAGGTCACCCATGCCTGGGATCTCGCCCGAGCGATCGGTCGATCGACCGACCTTGCGCCTGGCCTCGCGGCGCAACTGCTCGACGAAGCGACCGAGACGGTCACCGAGGAGATGCGGGGCGAGGACGGGGAGGCCCCCTTCGGCACCGAGCAGACCGCACCGTCGGGGTCGAGCGCCGCCGACCGGCTGGCCGCGTTCCTCGGGCGGAGCGTCTGATCGTCAGGTCGCCGCCGGCGCCGGTTCCGGTGCGGCAGCCGAAGAGGCCTCAGCTTCGTCCATCTTCGGCGCCAACCACGCCGCCGCCACGTACGACGTCACCACGGCCACGATGACGATCGGCACCAGCGCGATCGCGTCCGACGGAAAGAGGACCTCCACCAACAGCACCGAGGTGAGCGGCATCCCGTTCAGCATGACCGTGAGCAGCGCCCCGATCCCCATCGCCGCGCCGGCGATCATCGGGAGCCCCGGCAGATGGGAGAGGAGGATCCCACCGACCGCCCCGAGGAAGAGACCCGGGAAGACCGGGCCTCCTCGAAAGCTGCTCAGACAGCCGCCGTAGGCGAGACCCTTGGTGACGAGAAGAAGGCCCAGTGCTCCGACGCTGAACGTGCCGGCGTGTTGGATCAGCGGCCCAAGCGCCGACTGCCCCGAGAAGAGCATGTACGAGACGTCTTTTCCGGAGCCCTCGACGAAGGCCACCGCCAAGAGCCCGACCGCGAGACCGATGAGGGCGGTCAGCAACACTCGTCGGCGTTCGACCAAGGGAAGGAGCAACAGGCCGATCCGCCGGATGGTGGTACCCACCACCGCCGCGGCGACCCCGATGACGACCGCCCAGAGAAACTCCTTCGCGTCCGGATGAGTGAAGGACGGGATGTTCGAGACGGCCAGGGAGAAGGTGCCGTAGCCGGTCCAGCTGTTCAGGCCCACGAAGATCAGTGCGCCGACCCCGGCGGCGAGCAAACCCGGGAGCATCACGAGGGCAAGGGTCGGGCCGCCGAGCCCGGACGCTTCCATGAGCAAGAAGGCAGCGACGATGGGCGAGCCCAGCAGGGTGCTGATCGCGGCGAACGAGCCTGCCGCGCCGATCACGGTGACCGCCATCGCGGGCGCGTCCTCTCCGGATGAGGTGGATCAACAAGACGGCGAAGCCTGCGCCCATCGCCACGAGCGGCGCCTCCGGGCCGAGCACCGCCCCGGACACCAGGGTGGCGAATGCGGCGACGATGATCCCTGGAAGATCGATCGGGGCGTTCCCGCCCCCCGGCTTGAAGCCGAAGACCGCGACGTGCCCTCCGGTCCCCGGCAGGTAGATGATCGCCAACGCGACGATCACTCCACCGATGATCAGCAGCGGGATCGGCCACCACACCGGCGCGCCGACGAATCCGATCTGTTTCGGAAAGGTCGAGTACAGCCATTGCTGAGCGAGTGCGACCCATTTGAGGAAGAAGTAGGCGATGAACGCGACAGGAACCCCGATGATCGCCCCGAAGAGCAGCAAGACCATGTAGCTCTTCGTCTTCACCAGCGCCAGTGGATCGGCCGGCGGGACAGGAGGAGCAGAGGGCGTCGTCGGAGCGGTCGTCATCGTGCCTCCCTTGGCAACAGGCCGAGCCCGCAGACGTGCACTGCGAGGAACCAGAGCAGAAGGTAGCCGTGGTGCGGCGACGATCGGGGTGTTTCAACCTGCACCGCCATCTGCACCGCCGTCGGGCCCGCGGGCAAGCTCAGGGCGTCGAGGACCGCGGCCGCCCGTCGCCCACCCGTCTCGAGTCGGCAAGGGCGTCGAGCACCGGCCGGAGGAACCATTCGCGGATGGCGAACACCGGTCGGCCCCCGAGCGCCAGACGGTAGGCCCGGCGCCAGACCACCGCGTCTGTCGCCTCCGGTTCGGCCGGAGCGAGGCAGCGCCAGGGGGCCTCCCCGAGTGCCGGGAGGCGGACCGGCTCGAGTCCCTCGTCGACGAGCACCCGGCCGATCGGGTCGTCGCCGTGGGCGAGCCTCCGGCGGGCACCCTCCGGTAGGCGTCCCGGGACGAACGCGGTGTCCGCGTAGACGTAGGGGGTGCCACCCCGCCCGCGCAGCCGGGCGATCCGGCGGATCACCGTCCGGTCCGGTGGCACCGCCAGCCCGTCGTCCGGATCGGACGGCGCCGGGCCCTGGCTCATGACGTCGGCGACCAGTGGCTCACCGGTCAACGATTCGAGGAAGCCGGTCACCGTCGGCAGCTCGCTGAGCGCGCGCCGGAGCATCCGGCGCAGGTCGTCGACCGGACGGTCGAGCGTCACGTGAGCCGTGCCAGCGCGAAGGCGGTGGCGAAGAGCACGATCGACCACGACATGGCGCGGAGCGCCTGCTCGAGGGGTTGGAGGAGCGCCTTGCGGTCGAGGGCGATCGTCTCGCCGTTGGCGAGCGTCACCGTCCCCCCGACGTCTTGTGCGCGTCGACGGAGCAGGCGAGCCGGAGTACTGAGGCGTCGCTGGGCGAGCGAGAGCAGGCTCGCGGCGAGCGCGGCGAACACCGGCGCCGTCGCGAGCGTGCCCGTCTCGGCCACGTAGGCGGTGAGCACCGGGAACCCTCCCCACGCGGTCGCGAAGGTCAGGTCGTTGTGGAGTGCGCCGCCGAAGAGCTCGAGGTTGTAGGCGAGCACGACGACCGGCCCGACAATCAGAAACGGGACGAGTGCCCATCCGACCACGACGACGCCCGCCACCCCGAGTGCGACCGCGCCGGCGAGCCCGACCGCGGCGGTCGCGACCAGCACCGGCGAGGGGATCGAGGTGCGGAGCGGACGTCCTCGGAGCTCGTCGAGCGCGTGGGCGGCGAGACCCACCGCCAAGAAGAACGCGAGCAGCGTCGCGACGAGCCGCGAGACGAGGACCACCGGCGCGAGCACGGCGCCGATCACCACGTAGGAGAGGTGCCACGCGGTATAGGGCGGGTGGAGGAGGGTCCACCAGTCGCGCCAGCGGCCCGGTCGCACCGCGTAGTAGGCGGGCGCGAGCGCGGCGTCCGGCGCGGCCCCTTCGGGCGCGGTCGCCGCTCCCGCCGCTGCCGGCGCGGACGGGGTGGCGGGGGTGCTGCGCCCCGGGCGCGAGGGCCGGGTCCGTGTCCGCGCGCCGCTGCGGCCGTCAGTCGCCACGGCGCCGTCCCCACATGACCAGACCGCCGCCGAGACTCATCACCCGCACGCCCACGCTCTCGAAGCCGGCCTGGCGCCACGCCTCGACGGTGCGGGACAAGGGCCAGCGGCGGTAGTGCTCCGAGATGCTCGGGCCGAGGAACCGCCCGACGACGAACCACTCGCGGCCTCCGGTCAGCCACCCCGCGACCGGCAGCACCGCACGGGTGTAGAGCCACCACATCGGGTGCCAGAACCGCGAGGCCGGCACGTAGAACTCGAGGTTGGCGACGACTCCTCCCGGCGCGACCACCCGCGCCATCTCGTCGATGGCCGCCTGAGGATCCTCCACGTAGCGGAGCAGGTAGGTGAAGGTCACCGCGTCGAAGGCGGCGTCGGCGAAGGGCAGCTGCTGACCGCGTCCGAGGACCAGCTGCACCCGTTTCTCGCGGCCCGCGAGCGCCACCCGTCGCGCTCCCTCGCGCAGCATCCCCTCGGTGAGGTCGACCCCCACGATGCGAGCGGTCGTCCGCTCCGCGATCTCGAGGGTCACTCCCGCCGTGCCGCAGGCGACGTCGAGCACCCGCTGCGGTTCCGCCTGTGCGACGTGACCGACCATCTCTCTCCGCCACCGGCCGTTCTGGCCCATCGAGAGGAGCTCCGCGAGGCGGTCGTAGCGACTGGGCAGCGGGGTGAAGAGCTCTTGGGCGAACCTGTCGCTCTCGATCGCGGTCTGCGTTCGCATGGGCCCCTTTCGGGCGCACCCGCTGGCTCCGTCCCTCTAGGGGTGCATCCGCACGTTATACGGAGCCTCTCGGCGCCGCGGCGCCCGACCGGCCGCCTCCCCGCCGGCCGCCCCGCCGCCCGAGCCGGCTTCCCGCCCGAGCCACGCTCGCGCCCGCAGGCGAGGCTCAGCGCATCACCCTCCGGACGCCCGCACCGGTGGCCAGCTCGGGAGGCACCAGGTCGATGTAGGTGGGCACCGGCACCGCGTCGAGCTCTTCCTTGCCGTCGCCCGGACGTGGTTCGGACTCGACCGTCGTGTACTCGCCGGTCGCCGACCGCATCACCACATTCGCCCGCTTGCGCTTGCCGATCCCCTCGGCGTCTTGCATCTCGAGACAGATCTTGTAGGTCACGAAGTAGGCGATGATCGGCGCGACGATCACCGCGATCCGGAAGAACCAGAGCACCGTCTTGAGCGGCAGGCTGAAGAAGTTGGCCAGGACGTCGGTCGACGACGCGAAGAAGACCATCCCGAGAAGGGTCAGCATCGCCGCACCGGCTCCGGTCCGCTTGGGACGGTCGCGGGGCCGGTCGAGGAGGTTGTGGTAGGCGAGGTCCTTCGTGTGGTGGCTCTCGATGAAGGGCCAGACCAGGAAGATGTTGAAGATGAGCCCGGGGAAGATCACCGCCGGGAGGAACACCTCGAGCGGCAAGGTATGGCCCCAGCCCACCCACTCCCAGCTCGGCATGATCCGTAACGCACCGTCCAGCCAGCCCATGTACCAGTCGGGCTGCACCGCGTAGGAGATCTGGTAGGGCTCGTACTGGCCGAACTGCCAGATGGGGTTGATCTGGGCGAAGCCCCCGAGCAGGAAGATGGTCGCCGACACGATGAGCAGGAAGCCGGTCGTCTTGGCGATGAAGGTCGGGAACATCGGCGAGCCGACCACGTTGTGCTCGGTCTTCCCGGGCCCACGGAACTGGGTGTGCTTCTGTTTGACCAACAGACCGAGGTGCGCGGCGAGGAGCCCGATCAGGATGAGCGGGATGATCAGCACGTGGAGGATGTAGAAGCGCGGGATGATCGTTCCGTCGCCCGGATAGTTGCCACCGAACAGGAAGAAGGCGAGGTAGCTCCCGACCAGCGGTATGGACTCGATGATCGAGTAGGCGATCCGGATGCCGGTCCCCGAGACCAGGTCGTCGGGGAGCGAGTAACCGAGGAACCCGTTGACGATGCCGAGGATGAGCAGGGTCACCCCGACGATCCAGTTGAACTCGCGGGGCTTGCGGAACGCACCGGTGAAGAACACACGGGCCATGTGCACCGCGATCGCGCCGAGGAAGATGTCCGCGGCCCAGTGGTGGGCCTGGCGGATCAAGAGCCCCGACTTCACGTCGAAGGAGAGACCGATCGTCGAGGAGTAGGCCTCGGAGACGCGCTCGCCACGTAGCGGGATGTACGAGCCGTGGTACACGATCTCGTGGGCCGAGGGCACGAAGTAGAACGACAGGAAGATCCCGGTCGCGATCAGCACCACGAAGGAGTAGAGGGCGATCTCGCCGAGCAGGAAGGACCAGTGGTCCGGGAAGATCTTGTCGAGGAAGGTCCGCCCGCCCTTGGCGATGCCCAGGCGGTCGTCGACCCAGCGGAGCGAGGAATCGATCATGGGCGCTCCCAGAACCCGGGGCCGACCGCCTGGTTGAAGCCGCCCTTCGCCACCAGGTACCCGTCGAGGTTCGCGGTGATCGGCAGCTGCGGGAGCGGGCGGGGCGCGGGGCCGAACTCGGGGATCGCACCGGCGACCACGTTGAAGATCGACTGGTGACAGGGGCAGACCAGTTGCTCGGTCTGGTGCTGGTAGAGGCCGACCGGGCATCCGAGGTGGGTGCACATCTTCGAGTAGGCAACGTACCCCGCGACGCCCCAGTCGGTGCGACCCGGCGCCTGGAGCGGCTGGAGGATCTTGGACAACCGGATCAGGATCACCTGGTCGGGCGAGGACCCCTCGAAGCCCTTCGGGAAGACGGTGAGGACGCCGCCGACCGCGAGGTCGTCGACCTTGACCTGCCGGCCGTCGACGGTGACCAGCATCCGGCCCTTCTTCCAGTTGGTCTCGAACAGGGTTTGGCCCGGCTTCGGCCCGAGTGAGCGCAGCGGGAAGATGAGGACGACGCCGAGCGCGGCCGCACCGGTCGCGAACAGGCCGCCGAGCATCTTGCGCCGCTTGATCACGATGCCGCCCCGTTCGACGACCGCCGCGGTCATCGCGTCGCGCTCGGCCTCGGTCGAAGCGAAAGCGTGGCGCTCCTCGACGAAGGGACCCTGCGGCATGAGGTACTTGCCCCAGGCGGCGATCCCGACACCGAGCCCGAGCATCCCGATCCCGAGGGTGGCCGCGAGCCACTGGGTGTTGCTGCTCACCCAGAAGGCGATCCCGAACCCGAGCGCACCGAGGATGCCCACCACCATCGCGGCCGCGGCGGCCGTCTGGGCGCGCTCGGGGTGTCTCGCGTAGGGCTGGAGGTGCGGGTCGTCGAGCGCTGCCGGCGGCAACGGCTCCTGAGAGGTCCCGCCGTCTTCGCTCACGCCCGGTCCCCGATCCAGAAGCAGACCATCAAAAGGACGCCCGACGCCGAGCAGGAGCCCCACGAATCCCTCGCCGACCGGTCCCACCCCGCCGAGCCCGAAGCCGCCCGGGTTCGAGGGGTTCTGGATCGGCCCGTGCACGTAGGCCGTGATGTCACGTGCCTCGGTGTCGGTGATGTTCCCCGGTGAGAAGATCGGCATGTTCCCCGGACCCGACCGGATCGCCTCCACGATCTGGGTGGTGGTCGCGAGGTGGAGGCTCGGCGCGTAGGCACCCTCCGCCAGGGCGTCGCCCGCGCCGGTGATGGTGTGGCACGCCGCGCAGTTGAGGGTGAAGAGCGAGCCGCCCGCTTGCAGGTCCGCGTTGGTGGTGTCGACGACGGGGATCTTGGTGCCGACGCCCGGGGTGAGGGACTGTACCCACGCCGCGATCTCGAGCGTCTGGAGCCGGTCGAACTTCGGGGGCTTGCGGATGGCCTGCGCGCTGGTGTCGGCGAGGGGCATCCGACCGGTCGAGACCCAGAAATCGACGGTGCCCGCACCGAGTCCCTGCAGGTTCGGGGCGATGCCGGTCGAGCCGTCGGCCTGCGCGCCGTGGCAGCTCGCGCAGTTGGAGGCGAAGAGCGCCTGGCCCGGCGCGATGAACGACGACGGGAGGTTGACGTAGTCGATGCCCGACTGGTTGGACGGCGTGGCGTACTTGAGGGCGCTCGAGACGCTCGGTGCGGACGGCTGACCGATGGTCGTCGGCGGGGAGGACCCGATCAGGCTCGGGGTGGACGTGCTCGTCGAGACGGAGGGCTGGGCGCGGGCCTCACCGGGGGCGAACGCCAGAAAGCCGGTGACCGCGACGCACGCGATCAGGCCCGCCGGCAGCAGATACCGAGTCCTCGCCCTGACCACCTGACGCATTCCGTGTCGCACCTACTTGAGAAGGAACAGACAGCTGTAGAGACCGACCCACACCACGTCGACGAAGTGCCAGTAGTAGCTCACGCCCTGGAAGGCGGCCGTCTCCCCGGGATCGCCCTTCGGCCCGAACAGGCGACCGAGCAAGAAGAGCATGGCCACCAGGCCGAGCGTGACGTGGAGGCCGTGGAGGCCCGACATGATGTAGAAGAGCGAGCCGTAGGCGGTGACCGTCGGGTTGGTCGCCGGGTCGTGCGAGAGGGAGACCCACTCGTAGAACTGGTTGGCGACGAACAGCGACCCGAGCACGAAGGTCGCGACGACCCAGATCTTCGCGCTGTTCCGGTTGCCGCGCTCTTGGTCGAACACCGCCTTTTGCATGGTGAAGCTGGAGGAGACCAGCACCAGGGTGAAGATTCCCGCCCGAAGGGTGTCGAGGTGGGTGCCGGCCGGCGGCCAGACGCTCGCGTGGGCCCGGATGGTGAAGAAGGCCGCGAACAGCGAGCTGAAGAACATCACCTCGGAGCCGAGCCAGATCATCACCCCCACCGCCAACATCGAGGGTCGGTCCGGACGGTGACGCTGATGTGAGGGGGCCGGATCGACCGCGATGGCCTGGGTCACGGCCGTATTCTTAGTCGATCCGTTCGGCCGGGGGCCAACTCGGGAAACGGGCCGCGATGACCCTCCGACCAGCCACATCGCGCCTCGTCGGAGGGTCCTTTCGCGCCGGTCCGGACCGACGGGACACCCGGAGGGGTGGTCGCGTCGAGCCGTGTGTTGGAGGGCGGTTCGGAGCTCGCTTCGGAGCCCGCTTCGGAGGGGACCTGCGAGCCGCCAGTCAGCCGGTCGCGGTGAGCGCGGCAGGAGGCGGCGTCTCGTAGACGACCGTCAGCCGCTGGGTCGGGCGGGTCAGCGCGACGTAGAGAGTACGGAGCCCGCGAGCGGTCTCACCGGCGATCACTCCCGGCTCCACCACCACCACCGAGTCGAATTCGAGACCGTTCGCGCCCTCGGCGGCGAGCACCACGAGGGGCGCGTTCAGCCCACTGCTCGCCAGGGTGCCCGGGTCCGCAGCCGGGAGGCCCGCGGCCAACAACCCGTCCCACACCGAACGGACCAGCGCGCCGGGCGCGAGCACGGCCACCCGCCCCGGCGCGGTGGCGGCCACCTCTTCCGCGGCGATCTCCGCCACTTGCCGGGCGAGCTCGCCGACCCGGTCGGCGCCATCGGCTCCGTCCACTCCGTCTCCGCCCGTCTCGGGGCGGACCGCGACCATCCGAGGCTCGACCCCGGTCCGCCGGACCGGACGCGGGGGCCGAGAGGCCGGGCGCGGCCACCGACAACACCCGTCCGGCGACCGCCAGCACCTCCGCCGGGGTGCGGTAGCTCACCGTGAGCTCCACCTCGCGGATCGGCCGCCGCCGCGGCAGGTGTTCGGTGATGTCCGACCACGACGCGGGAGCCGAGGGAGCGGTGGCCTGGGCGATGTCACCGACCACGGTCATCGAGCCCGACAGCGAGCGCCTCGTCAGCATCCGCAGCTGCATCGGCGAGAGGTCCTGCACCTCGTCGACCACGATGTGCCCGTACTTGCGCACGCTCTCCTCGGCGTTGCCGTTGCGCGGGCCGAGGAGATGGCGCGCCTCGTCGACCAGCGCGGCGTCGGCCGGCGTCCACGGCACCTCTTCGAAGGAGCTCGAGCGCGGACGACGGAGCAGCGCCTGCTCCTCGGGCGTGAGGATGCCGCGTGCGGCCGCGGCGATCAGCGGCGAGGCGCCGAGCAGGTCGTGGAGCAACTCGTGCGGGGAGAGCTTGGGCCACATCCGGTCGAGCGCGGTCGCGAGCTCGGGAACCCGGCGGACCTTCCGCGAGAAGTCCTCGAAGTCGAACTCCTCGTCGGTCAGCTCGCTCAGGTCCTCGTCGTAGCCGGGGAAGGCCGTGACCCCGGCGGGCGCACCCACTCCGAGACGCTGCTGGGTCTGCCGTGCGCGCTCCGCGAGCAGCCGTGCGACCGCCTGGTCGACCAGCCGGCGCCGGGCGTTGTGGGCCCCCGGGCGCCGCTTGACCATCTCGACGATCTGGCGCGAGTCCTCCACGCTGAGCCGGAGCACCAGCGCGCCGTAGGGGACGGCCACGTCCTCGGCGAGCGGGCGCTGGCGGGTGCGGACCGCGCGCGCCATCACCGTCGCCATCCGCGCGTCGCCCTTCAACTTCTCGACCTCGGCGGGTCCTTCTTCCTTGATGCGGATCTCGGGCACCAGTCCGGAGACCGTCGACAACGTCACCCCGGTCTCGCCGAGGGACGGAAGGACCTGATCGATGTAACGGAGGAAGAGCGGATTCGGGCCGACGACGAGGACGCCCTGGCGCTCGAGGGGGAACCGGTGGGTGTAGAGGAGGTAGGCCGCGCGGTGGAGCGCGACCGCGGTCTTGCCGGTGCCCGGGCCGCCCTGGACGACGAGCAGGCCGGAGAGCGGCGCACGGATGATCTCGTCCTGTTCGCCCTGGATGGTGGCGATGATGTCGGTCATCTGGCCGGTGCGGGCCCGGTCGAGGGCGGCCAGCAGCGCGGCCGGGCCGCCGATCGGCAGCTCGCCGACCAGGAGCTCGCCCCCGGTGTGGTCCCCGGAGTCGCCCTCGGTGCTCTCCTCGATCCCGCTCGCGCCGAAGCGCTCGTCCTCGACTCCGATCACCTGGCGCCCGTGGAGGGCGAGGTGGCGCCGGAGGACCAGGCCCTGGGGATCCCGTCCGGTCGCCCGGTAGAACGGCTCGGCGATCGGTGCGCGCCAGTCGACGACCAGCGGCTCGTGGTCGGCATCGTGGATGGCCAGGCGCCCGATGTGGAAGACCTCGGTCGCCGGCTCCTCGTCCGCGTGGGTGCCCTCGCCGTTGGCGCCCGCTCCTTCGGCGCCGGCGCCGGCGCCGTCAGACGGCTCGACCAAGCGGTCGATCCGGCCGAAGGTGAGCGCCTGGTCGCCGATGTCGAGCTGTTCGAGGCGGGCAAGGCTGGTCCGGACGATCACGTCCCGCTCGGTGCGCGACTGGAAGGTGCCGCCCCGACCCAGGTCGAGGACGCCCTCGAGCATGGAGTTGGCGTCGCCGCGCATGGCGTCGAGCCGCGCATACGCCGTGTCGACGAACGCTTGCTCGGCCTCTCGCTCCGAGTCCACCCCCACCTCCGATCCCTTCCCCTGCCCTCCCGGGCGCCCGCACCGCCCGGCCCGGAGAAACCATCGATTGTAGGCCCCGGGTGCGCGAGTCGCGTTCGGCGTGCGCCGCCCCTGGCAGAGGCCCTCTCCTAGACTCGCCCTCATGGCCGCACGGCGCCCCCGTCACCGATCGGGCGATCGGGCACGCGGCCGCGTGCGCCACACATGACCGGCGCGGCGACCGGCCGCTTCGACGAGTCGGCCTTCATCAGGGCGTGCCGTGGACTCGACGTCGACCACGTTCCGGTCTGGTTCATGCGCCAGGCGGGCCGCTCACTGCCCGAGTACCGGTCCGCCCGCGGCGAGGGGAGCATCCTCGAGGCGATCCGCCGTCCCGACCTGGTGGCGGAGCTCACCCGCCAGCCGGTCGACCGGTACGGAGTCGACGCGGCGATCTTCTTCTCGGACATCATGGTGCCGGCCGCGGCGGTCGGCTTCGGCGTCGACATCACCCCCGGCACCGGACCGGTGGTGGCCGAGCCGATCCGCTCGAGGACCGACCTCGCCCGCCTGCGCCCCCTCGATCCCGAGCACGACACGCCCTACGTGATCGAGGCGGTGGAGGCCCTGGTCGACCAGCTCGACGTGCCGCTCATCGGCTTCGCCGGCGGCCCGTTCACCGTCGCCAGCTACCTGGTGGAGGGCGGCCCCTCGAAGGACTACGCGAGGGTGAAGTCGCTCATGCTGTCTCGAGCCCGCGGTCTGGGTCGACCTGCTCGAGCGCCTGGTCGACCTGGCGCTCTCGTCGCTGCGCTCCCAGCTCGACGCGGGGGCCTCGGCGCTGCAGGTCTTCGACTCGTGGGCGGGGATCCTGACCCCGCGCCACTACGAGGAGCTGGTGCTGCCGGCCACCCGTCGTCTCTTCGACGAGCTGGCCGAAACCCATCCGAGCGTCCCTCGGGTGCTCTTCGGGGTCGGGACCGGTGAGCTGCTCGCGTCGATGGCCACCTCCGGGTGCACCGTCGTCGGCCTCGACTGGCGCGTGCCGATCGACGAGGCGAGAAAGCGGATCGGACCGCACCTCGCGGTCCAGGGCAACCTCGACCCCGCGCTCTGTCTCACCCCCTGGCCGGTCGTCGAGTCGGAGACCCACGCGGTGCTCGACGCAGCGGGGACCCGTCCCGGCTACGTCTTCAACCTCGGACACGGGGTGCTCCCGTCGACCGACCCTGCGGTCTTGGAGCAGATCGTCGAGCTCGTCCACGACGAGGGACGAGCGGGTGTGTCGGGGGCGTCGCCTTCGTGACCCGATCGGTGCACCCATGAGCGGACCGGGCTCGTCACCGGTCGGGGTGCTGGTCATGGCCCACGGCACTCCCTCGACGCCCGAGGAGATCGGCCCCTTCTACACGGCGATCCGCCGTGGACGGCCGCCCACCGCCGAGCAGTTGGCCGAACTCCACGCGCGGTACGGGGCGATCGGTGGCACCTCTCCCTTGCGGGAGCGGACGGCCGCGCAGGTCGCGGGGCTGGCCGCCGCGCTCGAGTCGGCGGAACCCGGCCGGTTCCGCGTCGAGTTCGGTGCGAAGCACACCGCACCCTCCATCGAGGACGCGGTCGCCGCACTGGCGACCGACCGCGTCGAGGAGATCGTCGGGTTGGTCCTCACCCCCCACCAGTCGAACGCCGGATCGGGCGAGTACTTCGAGCGGGCGCGTCGCGCTGCCGAGGATGCTGCGCCGCCGCTCGACTTCATCCCGATCCCCTCCTGGCACCGCGCCGACGGGGTCGCCGCGCTCCTCGCCGCACGCACCGCGACCGCGATCGACGCCCTCGACGAGAAGGCACGCTCGCGCGCGGTGATCTTGTTCACCGCGCACAGCGTCCCGTTGCGGTCGCTGGCGGACGACGATCCGTACCCGGTGCAAGTGGGCGAGTCGGCCGCGGACGTCGCCGACCTGCTCGGCCTCGGCGACCAATTCGCCTCGGTCGTGGGAAGTGGCCTGGCAGAGCGCGGGTCGTACGCCCGACCCGTGGCTCGGACCGGACCTGCTCTCCGAGATCCGGCGCGCCGCCGCGGAGGGGGCGACCGCGGTGGTGGTCTGCCCGGTGGGCTTCGTGTCGGACCACCTCGAGATCCTCTACGACCTCGACGTCGAGGCGGCCGGCGTGGCGAGAGATGCCGGCATCGCGTTCGCGCGGACCGAGTCGCTCAACGACGATCCGCGGTTCCTCGCCGCCCTGGCCGGGGTGGTGCGCGCCGCGGCGGACCGACGGTGAGCACGGCCGCCCGCCCGACCTTCGTCGTCGTCGGCGCGGGTATCGCCGGCCTCTCGGCCGCGTGGGAGTTGGTGCGAGAGCCTGGACCGGACGGCGCGCCTTCGGTCGTGCTCGTCGACGCGGCGCCACGAATCGGGGGGAAGCTCCGCGCGGACGAGTTCGCCGGCCGGACCGTCGATCTCGCCGGCGATGCGTTCCTCGCGAGGCGACCCGAGGCGACCGAGTTGTGCGAAGAGCTCGGCATCACCGACGAGCTGGTGCCGGTCGGCGCGTCCGGTGCGTCGATCTGGGCACGGGGACGGTTGCGTCCGATGCCCGAAGGTTCGACCCTCGGAGTGCCGACCAAGTGGTGGCCGCTCGCGCGTTCGGGGGTACTCAGCCCCACGGAGTCGCTGCGGGTGGCACGCGACCTGGTGACCCCTCACCGCGGCGCCAGGGGCATCACCGGCGACCGCGCGGTCGGCGAGATCGTCGGGGCGCCGCCTCGGACGACCGGTGGTCGACCGTCTGGTGGACCCCCTCGTCGGGGGCATCCACGCCGGGGACGTCGACGAGCTGAGCGCGGCCGCGACCTTCCCGCTCCTCCTCGCCGCCGACCAGCAGCCGGGAAGCCTCATCCGCCGCCTCCGTCGCGTCCCCAACCGCTCGACCTCGTTCGACACCTCGTCGACCGATCGCTCCGCGCCGGCTTTCTGGTCGTTGCGGGAGAGCACGGCGAGCCTCGCGGTGCGTCTCGGTGACGCGCTCCGCCAGCGTGGGGTGACCGTGCTCACCGGCACGGAAGCTCGTTCCCTTCGAACGGGCAGCACGTCGAACGGCCTGCCGCACTGGCAGGTCGAGCTCGGTGACACCGAAGGGACTCGGAACGGGTCGTCCACGGTGGAGGCGGAAGGGTGTCGTCCTCGCGGTCGGCGCACCCGAGGCCGCTCGGCTGCTCCGGCCGTTTGCGCCCGGCGCGGCGTCGACACTCGCCGAGATCGACTACTCGTCGGTGGCCGTGGTGACACTGGCTCTGCCGGAGGGCGCGATCGGTCGCCCGCTCCGTGGCACCGGCTTCCTCGTGCCGCGTGCCTCGACGCTGGCGGGTCGTCGCCCGTTGATCACCGGATGCACCTATCTGGCGCGGAAGTGGCCGCACCTCGCGCGGCCCGGTGACGAACTGGTGCGTGTCTCGGTCGGACGATGGGGCGACGAGCGCTACCGCGACCTCGACGACGAGGAGCTGGCGGCCGCCGTCTTCGACGATCTGACCGCCATCCTCGACGTGCACGACTCGCCGACCGAGCGACGAGTGACACGTTTCGACCAGGCGTTCCCCCAGTACCGGGTCGGACATCTCATCCGGGTCGCCGCCATCGAGAAGGCGGTGGCCGATCTCGGCGGGATTGCGGTGGCGGGCGCCGCCTACCGCGGCGTCGGCATCCCCGCGTGCATCGCGAGCGGTCGGACCGCGGCGCGCGCGGTGACCAAGGCCGTGTCGGGAGCGGGCCAAGATGGTCGTCGGGTAGAAGGGAACGGCGCGCGGTGAGGACCTTCCCGAGCGCGTCGCGCGAACCGCACACCGCGCCTCACAACCACGAGCCTCCCTGGCGCCCGTCGAGGATCCGGATGACCCGTCGTCTCGACGACACGGTCAGACCCGCCAGGGGCAGGGTCGCCCTCCCCGCACTCGCCGCCGGTGTCGGACTCGCCCTCTCCCTCCCACCGTTCGGGTTCTGGATCCTCGCGTTCCCCGCGGCCGGCGTCCTTTGGTGGCGACTCGGTGGTTTGCCGATGCGCACCCGGCTGTGGGCGGGTTGGCTGGCCGGACTCGGTCTCTACGTGCCGGGCCTCATGTTCGTCCGTTCCTTCACCCTTCCCGGGGCGCTCGCGCTCATGGCGATCGAGGCGGTCTTCGTGGCGGTCGGTTGCCTCCTCGTCCCGCCCGGCCCGGTTGCGGCGCGCGCACTGGCCTTCCCCGCCGCGTTGACGCTCACCGAGTCCGTACGGATGAACTGGCCGTTCGGAGGCATCCCCCTCGGCGGGGTCTTCCTCGGACAGGCCGACGGGCCCGTCCTCGGCGTCGCCAGGCTCGGCGGACCCCTGGCACTGACTGCCACCGTGTTCATCGGAGGGGTCGGCGTCGGCGCGCATCGGGTCGGCGCTCGCCCGCGCCGCCCGCGACGCGGTCCGGGTGCGCAGCTTCGCCCGCGCCGACCTCGGAGGCCCCGGGTGGTGGCCCGCCGGCAACGAGGCGGCGGACCGGGTCGGGACCCTCACCGGCGCCCTGGCCGGGACCGGGACGCTCGTGACCACCGGCGTCGTCGCGCTGGTGCTCGTCGCGCTCCTCGCGACGGTTGCGGACCACGCACCCGACGGCGGACCCTCGGTCGGTGCGGTCACTACCGCGGCGGTGCAGGGCGGCGGGGAACACGGCGTCGACAAGTCCCAGGTCCATCCCGCACAGGTCCTCGCCGCGCAGATGGCGGCGACCCGTCGCCTGGAGGCGCTCGACGGCGGTCACTCGCCCCGGCTCGTGCTCTGGCCCGAAGACGTCGTCGCGCTCGACGAGCCCCTCTCGCAGTCGTCGGAGGAGTCGGTGCTCTCCGCACTCGCGAAGAGGCTCCACACCACGCTCGTGGTCGGCGTGACCGAGACCGTCTCGACGACCGCCTTCCGCAACGAGGTCGTCGCCTGGGGACCGGACGGCACCCTCGTCTCCCGGTTCGAGAAGGTCCATCGGGTCCCCTTCGGCGAGTACGTGCCCTACCGCGGCTTCTTCTCCCACCTCGCGAGCCTCTCGGCCGTGCCGCTCGACGCGATCCCGGGCACCGGTACCGGCCTCATGGAGACCCCGGCCGCGCCGCTCGGGGCGATGGTCTCCTTCGAGGTCTTCTACGCGGACCGAGGTCGCTCTTCGGTGCGTGCCGGCGCCGAGCTGCTCATCGTGCCCACCAACACCGCGTCGTACGCCACCAGCCAGGTGCCCACCCAGGAGCTCGCCGCGGCGAAGATCCAGGCCGTCCAGCAAGGACGCGATCTCCTGCAGGCCTCGCCCACCGGGTTCAGCGCCGCCATCGACCACCGCGGGGTGCTCGAGGCGCGCTCGGTGATCGGCGCGCGCCAGGTGGTGTTCGCGACGCTCGACCGGCGGACCGGGATCACCCTCTACGTGCGCTTCGGCGACCTACCGGTCCTCGTTGCTCGCCGCGGTGGCACTGGTCGTCGGCTGGTGGCTCGCGACGCGGCGGCGGAGCCGTCGCGGTTCGACCACGGCCGCGTGGCGGTGACCCGGTCCCCGTTTGCCTACTCGTAGTAGCCCGAATGGATGTAGACGCAGGGAATGCCCACCGCGTGGAACATGGCGAAGTTGTGGGGATCGTCCTCGAACGCGAGGAGCAGCTCGAAGCCGTACTCCCGCAACTCGTCGACCGCGTCGCGTTTGAACCAGGTGACCTGCGAGTAGTCACCGCGCGCCCGCATGACTAGCAGGTCCCAGCGAAGGCCGTAGCGCTCGAGCCACGCGAGGGTCTGGGGCTGCACCCGCATCGGACGCCCGGTGAGCAGGATCACCTGGAGCTGCGGGTCGAGAAGCTCGAGCACCTTGGCGAGCTCCTCGATCACCGGGTCGTCGCCGCAGGCGTCGAAGAAGCGGTCCCAGTCCCGCTGGCCGCGCTCGATGAAGTGCTGGCGGCCGACCGCGTCGGAGAGGACGCCGTCCACGTCGAAGACGACGGCGTCGCCCGGATGCTCGAGTGGCGCGCCGTGCCACGCCCAATTGCCGGGCCAGGGCCGGCCGTTCACTCTTCGGTCGGCGAGGTCGCGGCGAGCCGCCGGATCTCCTCGACGACGGCCGGGTCGGCGAGCGTGGTGGTGTCACCCGAGGTTTCGGCCCTCTGCCACGTCGCGGAGGAGTCGCCGCATGATCTTCCCGCTGCGGGTCTTCGGCAGCTCCTCGGTGAAGATCACCGTCTTCGGCCGGGCGATCGGGCCGATCTTCTCCGTCACGTGCAGACGCAGCTCTTGGCCGCGCTCGTCGTTCGGCGAACCGGCCTCGACCCGCAGCGTCACGAAGGCCACGATCGCCTGCCCTGACGTCGCGTCGAAGGCGCCGACCACGGCCGATTCGGCGACCGCCGGGTGGTCGACGAGTGCGGACTCGACCTCGGTGGTCGAGATCCGGTGCCCCGACACGTTCATCACGTCGTCGACCCTCCCGAGCAGCCAGAGGTAGTCGTCCTCGTCGATCTTGGCGCCGTCGCCTGCGAAGTACCGACCCTCGAAGCGGCTCCAGTAGGTGTCGCGGTAGCGCTCGGGGTCGCCGTAGATGCCGCGGAGCATCGAGGGCCACGGACGGGTGAGGGTGAGGTACCCGCCGCCGCGCTCGACCGGGACGCCGTGGTCGTCGACCACCTCCGCCTCGATGCCGGGGAGCGGGAAGGTCGCCGAGCCCGGCTTGGTGGTCGTGATGCCGGGCAGCGGGGCGATCATGATCCCGCCCGTCTCGGTCTGCCACCAGGTGTCGACGACCGGGCACCGTCCCCCGCCGATGTGGGTCGAGTACCACATCCACGCCTCGGGGTTGATCGGCTCACCCACCGAACCGAGCACTCGCAGCGAGGTCAGGTCGTGGCGGTTCGGATACTCCGTTCCCCACTTCATGAAGGTCCGGATGGCGGTCGGCGCGGTGTAGAGGATGGTCACCCCGTAGCGCTCGACGATCGACCACCACCGGTCGCGGTCGGGAAAGTCGGGGGTCCCCTCGTACATGACCGAGGTGGCGCCGTTGGCGAGCGGTCCGTAGACGATGTAGCTGTGACCGGTCACCCATCCGATGTCGGCCGCGCACCAGTAGACGTCGCGCTCGGGGTGGAGGTCGAAGACCGCTTTGTGGGTGAAGGCGACCTGGGTCAGGTAGCCGCCCGTCGTGTGCATGATCCCTTTCGGCACTGCGGTGGTGCCCGAGGTGTAGAGGAGGAACAGCAGGTCTTCTGCCGCCATGTGCTCGGGCTCGCAGGTCTCCTTCGGAACTCCGCCGGCGGCCGCGTCCTCGCCGCTCAGGAGCTCGTGCCAGAAGTGGTCGCGGCCTCTCTGTCATCTCGATCGAACGATCGCCCGCCTCACCGATCCTCTGTGCGACGACGACGTGTTCGACGCACGGCGACTGCTCGACCGCCACGTCCACGTTCGGCTTCAGCGCGACGGGCGAGCCCCTCCTCCACCCCCCGTCGGCGGTGACCACCACCCGGGCCTCTGCGTCGAGGATGCGGTCGCGTAGCGCGTCCGACGAGAATCCACCGAAGACCACCGAGTGCACCGCGCCGATCCGGGTACAGGCGAGCATCGCGACCGGCAGCTCGGGGATCATCGGCATGTAGATCGCCACCCGGTCGCCACGACCCACCCCGAGCCCGCGCAACACGTTGGCGAAACGCGAGACGTCGGTCAGCAGTTGGCCGTAGGTGACGGTCTTGGCGTCGCCCGGCTCCCCTTCCCAGTGAAAGGCCACCTTGTCCTCGTGCCCCGCAGCCACGTGCCGGTCGAGGCAGTTGTACGAGACGTTGAGGGTGCCGCCGTCGAACCAGCGGGCGAAGGGGAGGTCCCACTCGAGCACCGTCTCCCAGGGACGGAACCAGTCGAGCGCCCCGGCCTGCTCGGCCCAGAACCCCTTCCAATCCGCCGCTGCCCGGTCGTAGATCTCGGGATCGCCGACCACCGCCTGGGCCCGGAATTGTTCGCTCGGTGGGAAGAGCCTGGTCTCGGAGAAATAGTCCTCGATGGTGGCCTCGGAAGCCCCGGACGCGCCGCCGTCACGGTGGTCTGGAAGGTCGTCGGGCATCGTTCCCCCATCGTCGGTATCAGGCGGCAAAGAAGGCTCCGACCTGGTGTGACCCAGCCTATCGGCGGCCTGACTCTACGATGGAGTTGCGTGAGCCTGACCGCACGACCGCCGGCCGGCGAGCGCCTTCGGTGCCAGCCGGCCCGAGGGCACGACGGACTTCTGCGCCGAACCCGGTGGCACCTCGGTCGATCTTCCCCTCGGCTGGCGGGTCATGGTGGTGAGCGACCTTCTGCTCACGCCGACGGCCACCCCCTCCAGCCTCGCGGTCACCACCGAATTGGCGCGGGCCCTGGACGCCTGGGACGGCCCCGGCCTTCTGATCGTCGCGGGCAACCTCTTCGACCTCACCGAGTCGGGCTCGCCGCTCGCGCAGGCGCGCGACTCCCTCGACGCGCATCCGCGCTTGCGCGACGCGCTCGGCCGGTTCCTCGCATTCGAGGAGCGGCGGGTGATCCGCCAGATCGGTACCCACGAACCGGGTTACGCGGGCGACCCGGCGGTGGTCGCCGCGTTCGCCGAGATCGGCGTCGAGCAACTCGGCCCGGTCGATCTTCACGCGCAGACCGCTTCCGGCACGCGGGTGGTGCGCGTCGAGCCGGGTGAGCACGCCTACACCTCGGGGTGCAACGGCCCCGAGACCCGCTTCGACCCCGCGCCCGACGCCAAGCCCGGCATCATGGGCGCGTCGGCGGCGGCGAGGGGCTGGCGGAACCTCGCAGCCCGCTCTTCGGACGACGCGCCGTGGCTGGTCGGCCTCAACCGGCTGAGCGACCCCTCCTCGCTGACCCGCTTCGTGGTCTCGCGCACCCTCTACCGGCGCCTCGGCCGTTTCGCCTGGTGGCTGCTCGTTCCCTTCGTAGTGGCCTTCTTGTTGCGAGTGGCGGTGACTCCCTGGGTGCTCGACCAGGTCGGCAGCAGTTTGCCGGGACGCGCCATCCGCCACGCCCACCAGGCCGACTTCATCGATCAGATCGTGGTCGCCGCGGGAGTCGCTCTGGTGGTGCTCGTGGTGCTCGCGCTGGTGCTCGGTCTGATCAGCCGCCGGATGTGGTCGGTCCTCGGCGGCGGCACACTCGACTCGGTCCTGACCGAGTCCGGTGCCAACGACACCGCCAGGGACGCCGGACGTCGTCTGCTCGCCCGCGGCTACGACGGACTGATCACCGCGGCCACCTTCGAGCCCGAGCTCACTCATCTCGGGACCGGCTTCTACGCGAACGTGGGTGCGACCGCCGAGGTGGTGGAGGAGCACCGTGGCCGGTTCGGTCTGCCGCCGGTGTTCGTGCACAGCCGTCGGGTCAGCTGGGTCGAGCTCGAAGCGGGTGCGGCACTGCACGTCCGCATCCTGCTGGCGCATTCCGAGCTGCCCTCGCCGAGCAAGCTCGAGCGGCTGGTCACCCGCGGGCGTCACGCCGGCACCCTCCATCCCACACTCGTCGCGTCCTACCCGGTCGGCGACTCGTGGCCCCCTGCGCCGGATCTCCGCCAGGCTCACCGGCACACCCGACGGGTACGGCGGGTCTCGGCGGCGGCCATCCTGCTCGCCGGGATCGTCGACCTCCTCGACTCGATCACCCCGCCGCTCCGGTCGAGGCTCCACCTGATCCTCGACTACCTACCGCTACGCGCCTCGGTCGCGGCGGGGGCGGTGATCGCGGTCGCCGGCATCGCCCTGATCGCGCTCGGCCGGGGAATCCTCCGGGGCCAGCGACGCGCCTGGCGGGTGGCCGTCGTCCTCCTCTCGCTCACGATCGTGCTCCACCTGGTCGCGGGGGGCGACCTCGAGGAGTCGTTGCTCGCCATCGCGGTGCTCGCGCTCTTGTTGACCAGCCGCAAGGAGTTCCAGTCGGCATCGGACTCGGCCTCGCTCCGCTCGGCGTTCGTCATGCTCGTGGCGGGCATCATCGGCATCACCCTGCTGACCACCGCGTCGATCGAGATCTTCACCCGCCTCGACCATCACCAGATGCACATCGGGTGGTGGACGGCTCTGGTCGGGGTGTCCGAACGGCTCGTCGGGTTCCAATCGGTGGCTCTACCCGCGCGGATGAACCGCTTCCTCGCCCCCGCCCTGCTCGCCGTCGGGCTCACTCTGGTGGCGCTCGTCCTCTATCTGGTCACCCGGCCGGTGGTCGACCGGCGCCTCACCTCTGGTCGGACGGCCGAGTTCCGGGCCAGAGACATCGTGCGGCGCCACGGCGCGTCGACCCTCGACTACTTCGCGCTGCGGTCGGACAAGCGCTGGTTCTTCCACCGTGACAGCCTGGTCGCGTACGCGGTCTACGGCGGCGTCTGTCTCATCTCCCCGGACCCGATCGGGCCGCGCAACGAGCGTGAGCAGGTCTGGGGTGCGTTCCGCCGATTCGCCGACAGCCACGGGTGGGTCACCGCGGTGATGGGTGCCGGTGAGGAGTGGCTCCCCATCTACCGCGACTCGGGCATGCACTACATCTACCTCGGCGACGAGGCGGTCGTACCGGTCCAGACCTTCTCGCTCGGCGGCAAGCGCATGAAGGGCCTCCGCCAGGCCCACCACCGGATCATGAAGTACGGCTACACGGCGACCTTCCACGATCCTGCCCACCTGAGCCCAGAGCTCATCGAGGAGCTCACCGCCCTGATGGGGTTGAGCCGGCAAGGGGAGCACGAGCGCGGGTTCTCGATGATGCTCGGCCGCATCTTCGACCCACGTGACTCCGGCATGCTCCTCACCGTCGTCCGCGGGCCCGACGGCGCGGCCGCGGCGATGTGCCAGTTCGTGCCCGCGACCGGTATCCACGGCTACTCGCTCGACCTGATGCGGCGCGATCCCGGCGAGCACCCGAACGGGCTGACCGACTTCGCACTGTGCTCGACCATCGAGCACCTCCGCGCAGAGGGCGCCGAGGGCCTGAGCCTCAACTTCGCGACGTTGCGCTCGACCTTGTCGGGTGACAAGGGCGACGGAACCATGCAGAGGGCAGAGCGGTGGTTCCTGAAGCGGATCTCCAACTTCGCCCAGATCGAGTCATTGTGGCGTTTCAACGCCAAATACGAGCCCGACTGGCTCCCCCGCTACGTGGTCTTCGACACCGCCGAGCACTTGGCTCCGGTGGTGATGGCCATCGTGCGTGCCGAGTCGCTCTGGGAGATCCCGGTGCTCGGGAAGCTCCTCGCAGCCGGCGCCGAGAAGCGCATGCTCGCCGCGCAACGTGAGACCGAGGAGTTCATCGCGTCGTCCTTCGGCCCGCTCGAGGAGAACGGTGCGCCGATCGTGCCGATGGCATCAGGTTCGAGCGGCCAAGGCACGGCGCACAGCGCCTAGAGGTGGCCTTCGTTTTCACGCCCGGGTCAGGGTGAATCTCCTCCGTCGGGGGCGGGGAGCCCGATCGGGTTGGGGAACGGGAGGACGCCGGCCGCGACCACCGCGTTGGCGACCTCGGTCAACGCCCTTCTCAGCACCGGTTCTTCGGTCGGGTGGAGCTCTTCGAAGGCTGCTGCCGCGAGACGGTCGGTCGTCGCTTCGATCGAATCGCGCAGCTCTCGCCCTTTGGAGGTGATCTCCCCGTCGCGGACCAGTCCTCGAGCGGCCAGGCGCTCGACCGCGTCGCCCCACTCCTCGTCGGACCATCCGCGACTCGCCCGGAAGAGCCCGCCGTCGACCGCTTCGGAGAGGGCGAAGAGCACGAGGGCTTCGCAACCGTCGAGGCCCGCCGCAGTCAGGGCCGCCACGTGTCCGTCGCCACGATGCTCACGGAGGCAGGTGCACCCCTGCCAGAGGGCCTCCACCGGGTCGTCGAGACCTGGGAGGTCCCGGTTCGCACAGAACAACGCACGGCCCGATCCGTCGGCTCGCTCGACGAGGTGCTCGATCACCGGGATCGCTGGTTCGGACACCCCTTCGACGTTTCGGCAGACCCGCCGGAGCACGGTGGCCGCACTCTCTCGGCGCGCTCGTAGGACGGCGTCGGGCTCGGCGAAGTGCCATGCGTCGGGGAGCGCACGCCGCACCATGGTTTCGTCGAAGCTGAAGAAGAGCGCGCCGACCGTCGCCGGGCCGACCGTGCCGAGCGGAACTGCCCTTCCGGCGAAGTAACCCATCCAGAACCCTCTGAGCCCGGTGCCTGCCAGCGCGGCGCGGCACTCGTCGGCGAAGTAGACGACCGCGTGGATCGGTTCGAACGACTGCCACCAGACGCGGGCGTCCGACCATTCGCGGCCGGGCTCGCCGGAGGCGGTCACGCCGGGGCGGCTCCCGAGGTGGCGTCCGCTCCGCCGTCCGGTCCGGCGCCGGCAGTGGGCTCGTCGGGCCCGGTCGACCGGGTCGTGGTCGTCCGCCTTCCCCAGAGCCCGATCAGGCCGACAACGGCGAGCGCGACGAGAACGACGACCACCGCCACGAGCAGTGTCGGGTTGTTCCAGACGACGAGGATGAACAGCGCGATGCCGAGCGTGGTCCACTGCAGTGCCCCTCGGTGAGCCGACACGAAGTCGTGGGCCCGTCCACTCGTCGTCCACGCCGGCCAGGACCGGTTGGTGAACAACCGCCGCACCGTGGCGTTCCCGGCGAGGAAGGCGATGAGCGCGGCCAGGGCCGAGAGGACGAGCACCGCCCGTACGGTGTCGAGCAACCCTGCCGAGATGGTGTCGATGACCGCGGCGTTCGCCGGCTTCGATCGGGAGGGGCCGAGCCCGGACAGGTACTGGTTGCGGGCCACGGCGACGATGACCAGGATCAGCGCCATCGAGATCGCGAGCCCGAGTCCGGCCCGTGTGACTCCTCGTCGCCGGTTCTTCGCCAGAGCGATGGCCCCCGCGAAGAGCAAGAGGGCCAGGATCGGGAGGAGAACCACCAGGCGGTTGAAGAACCGGGTGGCCCCCTGGAGGCGCTCCAGCTGGGCCGACTGGAAGAGGACCAACGTCGCGGGGTGCTTGGTCGTGACCTTGTCGAACGCGGTGATGCCCTTGGCGTCGAGTGCCTTCTTGGCCTGTGCCTCGATATTCGACAGGTCGAGCGTCACGGCTCCGTTACTGGTCTTGAACGCTCCCGTTTGCTGCCCGGTGAGGAGCCCCACCACCTGCTTGTGTGCGCGGCGGTTCGCAACGACCCAGAACTTCTGGAAGGCGGGGGATTCCACCAGCTTCAGGACGATCTGATTGGTGGCGCTCTCGACTCCGTCGGTGATCGGCGTCACCAGGAAGCCGGCCTTCGGGGGGAGGGCTTGCTGCACCTGCTGGTGGAGATTGGTCTCCGCGACCAATCGTTCGCTGACCCTGTTGGCGACCGCGGTCTGGATCGCCGGGTTGCTGGCGAGGGGGGCCACCGTCTCGATGTAGGTGTCGTTGTCGAGGGCCACGTTGCGGACGTAGGCCGCGATGACCGAGATCACCGAGAGGAGACAGGCCAGGACGAGCAGCACCCACGAGACGGTCTTGACCAGTCGGCGTTGGCGCCCCCGGCGGGGACTCTTCTTCGGGCTCGCCCCGCCGGCCTCGGCTGGGCCAGGCGGTTCGCTCGAAGTGTCCGCGGCCGCCTCAGCGGGCACCGGCTCCTCGCTGGTCACGAGAACTCACTGTACTGCTGCATTCCGTCCACTCCGGGTTGCCCGCCGCTGCCGGTCCTCGAACGATCCGGTGGCCGCCCCGCAGATCGGAACGGCCACCGGATCGACAATGCTCGGTCGTTTGTTCAGACGCTGCTCAGGTCAGCAGCTTCTGCTTCTGGGCCTCGAATTCGGCGTCGCTGATGACGCCCTTCGACTTCAGGTCCGCGAGCTTGGCAAGCTCGTCGGCACTCGACGACGAACCGGCGGCTTGCCGCACATAGTCGTCGAAGGCCTTCTGCTGCTGGTTGGCTTGGGCGACGGATCGCTCTTGCATACTGCCGCCACGCGCGATCAGGTAGACCAAGACGCCGATGAACGGGAGGACGATCACGAAAATGACCCACAGGGCCTTCGCCCACCCGCTGATGTCCTGGCTCCGGAAGATGTCCATGAAGACGACGATGAGCAGCCATATCCAGAGAAAGAAGACGAAGAACTCGAGCATCGTCCAGAAGATGTTGAGCAATGGATAGTCGTAAGCAAGCATGGTCGAAGCCACTCCTCACTGTTGGGTCCATCGGCCAACATACTGCGAGAACTCCGCAGATCCAGGGTTTTTCGTTTTCCATCGGAAAAATGCACCTAACCTCCACGGCGTCGTAAGGTCGTTTTCACGGGCACCGAGAACGATCGAAAGCGAGGCGGCACCGTTGGCACCAGTATTCCGGGCACCTCGGATGCATTCCGAGGTTCGATCGTGATCGCCGCACAGATCGTCGCCGTCGTCGCGGGCGTCTCGGTGGTCTTCGCGGTCCTGATCTCCGCTCTGGAGACCGTCGTTCTTCCCATGCGGGGTTTCACCCGCATCGCCCGGTTCGTCTTCGCGGTCGCCTACTGGGTCCTCGTCCATCATTGGCGGGACCGAGCGCGCGAGATCGAGACGCGAGGTCTCTACGCCCCGATCGCGCTGGTCTCGCTCCCGTTGGTCTGGATGTCGCTCGTCGCGGTGGGGTTCTCGTTGATCTTCTGGGGATTCGACGCGGGGACCTGGCAGCACTCGTTCGAGATCAGCGGTTCGTCGCTCACCACCCTGGGGTTCTCTGCCCCCACGGGTGCCGGGAGGGTCTGGCTGTCGATCATCGAGGCGATCATCGGACTCGGGCTGGTGGCGCTGCTGATCACCTACCTGCCCACCATCTACGCCGCGCGCCACTCACGCGAGAAGGGCATCATGATGATGCGACCCTTCGCCGGGACGCCGGCGGCGGCGGTTCGCATGATCCTCGCGCTCCAACGGGTCGGTATCATCGAAAACGACGAGCTGTGGAGGATGGCCGCCAACTGGGTTCTCGAGCTCGATCAGACCCACACCGACTTTCCTGCCCTCTGCTACTTCCCCGAATCCATCTCGAAGCAGTCATGGGTCGCGACAACCGGGTGCGTACTCGACGGTGCTGCGTTGATTTTGGCCGCCTCCGGTGTCGACCGCGAACGCTTCCGACCTGGGGTCGTCCAAGGGTCCGTTGCTCGCTCTTACCTACGGGATCCCCGCACTCGGCCACATCGCGAGGGCAGCCAACCTCCCCGTCGAGACCACCGAGACGATCGCGGATCTCCTTGACGCGCCCTCTGACAGAGTGCGCGAGATTTCGATCCGCAGGGACGAGTTCGATTCGGCCCTCGACCGGTTGGCGCCGGTTCTGCCCGTCGAGAGCGCGGAACGTGGAGAATGTTGGCGACGCTTCGCCGCGTTGCGTTTTGGCTACGACCGCGCCCTACGAGGGCTGGCAGGACTGACTCTCGCCGCGCCGGCTCCCTGGACGACGGACCGACCCGCGCGGGTCGGCCGGCCCCGACCCTTCAGCAGCGACCCGGTCAGGACCGACTGGTCGATCCACACGCCACCCGAAGTGCCCGACCCGGTCGCAGGGGCCTGACCCGACTCTCGGTCAGCAAAGGGGGCGGCGGTCGCCGGGGGTGGCCGACCGCGAGGAGGGACGAGGAGGGGAGAGGAAGGGTAGTGTCCGCCGGGTACGTGATGTATATATACATCACGTGATGTATATACCCCGTGGAGACACCTCCCTGGGGGCGGGGGTCTCCCGGAAGAGCGGGTACGTGGAGGGCTGGGGGCGCGGCTGGGCGAAAGAGCCTTGACCAGCGGTTTCTGCCCTCGGCTGAGTCCGGCAGGATCAGGCGGAGTAGGAGGGCAGGCGCCTAGAGGTGGCTGAAGCCCCCGGCCTCCTGCGCGGTCATGCCGACCGACACCGGGTGCTTGGAAAAGTGGTCGATGGCGTCGTGCAGGTCCTGGAGGAGCAAGGCCGCGAGATCGCGGCTCACCCCCTGGCGGACCAGGATCCGCTGGACCGAGACGTCCGAGACCGATCCGG
The DNA here is from genome assembly GCA_963741055.1 of uncultured Acidimicrobiales bacterium. Lineage (GTDB taxonomy): Bacteria > Actinomycetota > Acidimicrobiia > Acidimicrobiales > RAAP-2 > Bog-756. The sequence continues at coordinate 114,528 of CAVUGU010000010.1, forward strand.
TCAGTGGATAGGCCGGCACCTGCCACCCCCGCACTCGCATTCGGTCCGCCAGGTCATAGAGGGTGTAGCCGGGGTCCTCCCCCTCGCGGATGCGCCAGGCGACCGAGGGGATCCCGGTGGCGGGCTTCGAATCACAGAGCAGCTCGAAGGGACCGAGGCGCATGACTCCTTCGGCCAGGAAGGTGCCGGTGTCGTAGCAGCACTCGTGGATGTCCCGGTAACCCTTCTTCCCGAGACGGACGAAGTTGTAGTACTGGGCCACGATCTGGCCGGCGGGCCGCGAGAAGTTGATCTGGAAGACCGGCATGTCCCCGCCCAGATAGGTCACGTGGAAGACCAGCTCCGCCGGAAGCTCGGAGGTATCGCGCCAGAGCACCCAACCCACGCCCAAAGGTGCGAGCCCGAACTTGTGGCCCGACGTGCTGATCGACTTGACCCTCGGGATGCGGAAGTCCCAGGCCACCTCGGGGGCGCAGAACGGAGCGAGGAAGGCGCCGCTCGCGCCGTCGACATGGATGTCGACGTCGAGTCCGGTCCGCTCCTGCAGATCGTCGAGTGCTTTCGAGAGCTCGAGCACCGGTTCGTACGAACCGGTGTAGGTCACGCCGAAGGTCGGGACGACCATGATGGTGTTCTCGTCGACGCGGGAGAGCATCTCCTCCACGTTCATCGCGTAGCGACCGGGCGCCATCGGGATCTCACGCATCTCGACATCCCAGTAGCGGGCGAACTTGTGCCAGACCACCTGGACCGGTCCGCAGACCATGTTGGGCTTGTCGGTGGGCTTCCCCTCCGCCTCCCGCTTGGCCCGCCACCGCCACTTGGCCGCCATGCCACCGAGCATGCATGCCTCGGACGAGCCGATCGTCGAACATCCCACCGGTGTGGCGTCGTGGGGTGCATGCCAGAGGTCGGCCAGCATGGCCACGCACCGGCGCTCGATCTCCGCGGTCTGTGGATACTCGTCCTTGTCGATCATGTTCTTGTTCATCGCGATGTCCATCAGCCGGTGGACCTCTTCTTCCTCCCAGGTCTGGCAGAAGGTCGCGAGGTTCTGGCGAGAATTGCCGTCGAGCAGGAGCTCGTCGGAGATCGCCTGGTAGGCGTCCAGCGCCTTCATCTGGTCGGTCGGGAACTGGTTCGCCGGGAGCGTCATCAGCAGGTCGTTGCCTGCATAGACCGACTCGAGCATCTCGTCCTGCGGGGAGACCCGCTTGTGCAGTGGCATGACGACCCTTTCATTCGGCGCGCGTGGCGCGATGGCCCATCTTCGCACCCTGAGTTGCGCGGCGTGCCGCGCGAGTCCCTATGAGGCCGGTACCAGAAGTGCCGCGCGCGTCGCCGCCGGCGCGGGTTGGCTACGAGTGCGGCCCGCCCTTCTGGCGCTGCTGCCGGCGCCGGTAGATCACCAGCCGCTCGAGGGCGATGCCGAGTACCGCGGCGATGAGCAGCGCCCAGATCAGGCTGACGTGAGCGGTCCAGAAGACGAAGTGGACCTCGACCGTCTGACTGTTCTCGACGATGAACGCGATGAGGTAGACGAGGATGACCGCGGCTCCGACGCAGGCGTGCGATTTCCTTCGGATCACGCTTCTCGATTCCGGAGGGCGCCGTGCCGATCGACTCCTTGGCTCGAACTTCTTCCGCTGCTGGCCATCGCATCCTCCTCGTCGAGGCGCCGCCGCCACTCTCGACAGTACGAGTACCCGGGCAACTCCGCGCTGAACAGGACTGTGCGGCGACCCTGGGTCGAGGTTCAGGAGCTCAGGAGCTCAGGAGCTCAGGGGAACAACAGCGTCGCGTGGTGGGCGAAGTCGAGGATCGGGCCGGGGATGATGCCGAACACGATCGAGAAGGCCACCGTGACCCCGATGACGAGGGCGGTCAACCCGGGAACGGGGACGATGCCGCGCTCGACGACCTCGGTCACCGGTGGCGAATCGGTGAGGACCTGAAGGCTCGCGACCGCTCCGTAGGAGCCGTCCCCGCCGGCGGCGACCGGCTCGCGGTCCTGGCCGTCGGCGGGCTCGCCGGGCTCGGAGGTGGGCGCGGAATCGGACGACCCGCCCGGGCCCAGGTCGCCGATCATGCCGACCGGCGAGAACATGGTGACCGCCAGCCGCAGGTAGAAGAAGGCGGCGATCGCCGCGGAGACCATCGCGACCACCGCGAGGACGTAGGAATGGACCGCGACCGCGGAGCCGACCACTTCGAACTTGGCGAGGAACCCGGTGGTGAACGGGATCCCTGCCTGGCCGAGCAAGAGCACCGCGAAGCTCAAGGCGAGCAGCGGCTGGCGTCGCGCGAGGCCGCGGTAGTCCTCGAGCTGGTGACCGGTGTCACCCTCGCGAGCCATGACCGTGATCACGGCGAAGGATCCGATCACCAGGAACATGTAGGTGAACACGTAGTACAAGGACGCGGCAACTCCCTGGGTGGTCGCCGCCTCGACGCCGAGCAGGATGAAGCCGACGTGGTTGATCGATGAGTAGGCCATCATCCGCTTCACGTCTCGCTGCATGAGCGCGACCACCGCACCGAACAGCAGGCTCACGAAGGCCAGTGCCCAGACGATGGGTTGCCAGTCGGCACGGGTGGTCCCGAAGGCGGAGATGAACACCCGGAGCAGCGCGGCGAACGCGCCAGCCTTGGCGATCGCCGCCATGAAGCCGGTGATCGGCGTGGGCGAACCCTCGTAGACGTCGGGTGACCACATGTGGAAGGGAACCGCCGCGATCTTGAAGCCGAAACCGACCAGCAACAGCGCGAGCCCCCCGAGGAGCACTCCGTTCGATGCGACGACGTTCTTCGAGAGGTAGTCGGCGATTTGGGGGATGTTCGACGAGCCGGTTGCCCCGTAGGCGAGGGCGATCCCGTAGACGAAGATGGCCGAGGAGAATGCGCCGAGTATGAAGTACTTGAGGCCGGCCTCCCCCGATTCCGGGCGCCGGGGGTTGGACGCCGCGAGCACGTAGAGGGCGATCGACATGATCTCGAGCCCGAGGAAGATCACGATCAGGTCGTTGGCGGCGCCCATCATCATCGCCCCCGACGCCGACAGCATGGCGAGCACCTGGAATTCGGGCCCGTCGATCCCCTCGCGCCGGAGGTAGCCGTCGGCGACCAGCGCGGTCAGCAGCAGCGCGATCGAGATCGTGATCTGTATGAACACGTCGAAGCCGTCGTAGGCGATGGCGCCGGCGATGGTCACCTTGGCACCGTGGGTCGCCACGTCGTCCCACTGGAACAAGGCCGCGACCAAGGCGGCGGCCGCGGTGGTCGTGGCGACGAGAGTGCCGACGCCGACCCCGATCACCTGGCGGAAGAACGCGGAGACGGTCAACAGCAGGAGCGCGCCCCCCATCATGATCAGCATGGGGAGGATGCTCAGGTAGTCGATGTGAGGGACGTGGATGGTCGGAGCCGAGGAGCTCGCCAGCACGACCCCTGCGTGGAACGCCCTCACCGCGAACCTCCGGTTGCCGGGAGGTCGGCCGGCCGCGGCGCCCGAGCGACGGTGAGACGGGTCGGGTCGGTGGCACCCGGGCGCTTCCGGTGCTCACCGGTCGTCGGCAGCTCGTAGCGGGTGAGGCCGGCCGGGACCGGGGTGTTGGTCACCTGGTCGACGTGGGCCACGATCTGGTCGACCGACGGGGTGATCCGGTCGAGCACCGGCTTCGGAAAGACGCCGAGCGCGACGATCAGGATGATCAACGGCGCGACCACCAGCCGCTCGTTGACCGACAGATCGCTCATGCGCTGGTCCTCGGGAGTCGGTTCGCGGTGGAAGCCCCGCTGGTAGGCCCAGAGCAGATAGATCGCGGCCACGATCACACCGGCGGTGGCGACCACCGCCCACCAACGGTGTGCGACGAAGGTGCCGATCAGGATCAGGAACTCCCCGACGAACCCGTTGAGGCCGGGAAGCCCGATGGAGGCCATCATCGCGACGGTGAACACGCCCGCGAGGACCGGAGCCGGCGACTGCAACCCGCGCAGCGAGGTGAGCTGCCAGGTGTTCCGGCGCTCGTAGATCCAACCCACCAGTATGAAGAGCGTCGCGATGATCAGCCCGTGGTTGATCATCTGGAGCACGCCACCGGTCAGTCCCTGGCTGTTGATCGCGAAGGTGCCGAGCGCGATGAACCCGATCTGCGCGAGCGACGAGTACGCCAAGAGCCGCTTGAGGTCACGCTGCGCACAGGCGACGATCGCGCCGTAGAGGATGCCGGCGACCGCAAGCGTCAACAGCAGCGGGGCCAAGGTCCGGCTGGCCTGCGGGAAGAGATTGAGGTCGAAGCGGACCAGTCCGTAGGTGCCGAGCTTGGCCATGATCGCGACGAGGATCACCGAACCGGCGGTCGGTGCTTCGGCGTATGCATCGGGCGACCAGGTGTGGAAGGGGAAGATCGGCGCCTTGATCGCAAAGGCGATGGTGAAGGCGAGGAAGAGCAGCACGCCCTCGGTGCCGGAGAAGTGGGTGTGCTCGAGGACCGGCAGCTGGAAGGTGAGCACGCCGGTCTGCGACTGATGGAGGAAGGCGACCGCCAAGATCCCGACCAGCAAGAACGCGGAACCGGCGAAGGTGTAGACGAAGAACTTGATCGCGGCGTATCCACGCCGGGCGAATCCCCACCCGCCGATCAGGAAGTACCCGGGCACCAGGGTGAGCTCGAAGAAGAGGAAGAAGAGGACCAGGTCGAGCGCCACGAAGCTCCCGAGCAACGCGGCCTCGAGGAGGAGGAGCCAGCCGACGAAGCGCCCTCGGATCGCGACGCACCCGGGCGCCGAGCATGGTGAGCGGGAAGAGCAAGGCGGTGAGGAGCACCAGGAAGAGGGAGATCCCGTCCATGCCGAGCGACCACCGGATCCCGAGATCGGTCGCCCAGACGTGCGAGGAGACCAGTTGATATCCGGGGAAACCGGCCTTGAACTCGACCGCGGCCGCCACCGCGACGCCGAGCGTGGCGACCGACACCGCGAGGCCGGCAGCCTGGTGGAACCAGGCGGGAACCCGGTCGCTCGGAATCGCGGCCACCACGATCGCACCGGCTGCAGGCAGCAGCACCAGCACGGTGAGGAAGGGGAAAGGGCCGTTCACCATCAGGTCCACCACAGCCGGGTCAGCATGAAGGCGAGCACGAGGACCGAACCGACGACGATGCCGAGCACGTAGTTGCGCACGTAACCGGTCTCGGTCCGCCGGAGGACGGCGCCCGAGTCACGGACCCCGCTGGCGATGCCGTTGACCGCGCCGTCGATGATCTTCGGGTCCACCACGTCCGCACAGAAGGCGGCCAACCGCTCAGAGGGACGACCGAAGACCGCGTCGTAGAGCTCGTTGACGTACCAGGCGCCTCGGAGGAACGCCGCCTCGAGGCGGGGCCGCTCGGCCCGGGTCGCCCAGAGCCGGAGACCGACCGCGACCCCGACCAGCGCCAGCACCGCGTCGAGGATCCCGAGCACCCAGAGGGTGGCCGTGGTCAAGTGGTCCTGGTAGAGGTTGGACCCGAACACCGGGTCGATCCAGTTGGCGAGTGAGAACCGGCTCGAGGAGATGGCCATCACCCCGGCCACCGCGGCGAAGAAGGCGAGGATCCAGAGCGGAACGGTCATGATCCATCCCGACTCGTGCGGCTGGGAGATGGCACCTTCGGCGTGGTGGTCGGCGACCATGTCGTTCGCGGCATCGACCGGGGCGCGCCGGCCCCAGCGATCGGTTCCGAAGAAGGCGAGCCCTGTGAGGCGGCTCATGTAGTACGCGGTCAACAGCGCGGTCACTGCGCCGACGAACCAGAGTCCGGGGTGCGCGGCGAAGGCGTTCTCGAGCACGTCGCCCTTCGCCCAGAAGCCCGAGAGCGGCGGCACCGCGGCGATGGCCAGCCAGCCGATGCCGAAGGTGATGAAGGTGATCGGCAGGTAGACCCGGAGGTTCCCCATCCGCTTCAGGTCCTGCTCGTCGTGGAGCCCGTGGATGACCGAGCCGGCGCCGAGGAACAACAGGCCCTTGAAGAAGGCGTGGGCGACCATGAGGAAGATCGCCGCCTCGTAGGCACCGCATCCACAGGCGAGGACCATGTAGCCGAGCTGGGAGATGGTCGAGTAGGCGAGGACCTTCTTGATGTCGTCCTGCGCGCAGGCGATCGTCGCCGCCACGAACGCGGTGGCCGCTCCGATCAGGGCCACCACGAAGGCCGCGTCGGGGGAGGCGTGCAGCAGCGGGTTGATCCGGCAGAGCAGGTAGACGCCCGCGGTGACCATGGTGGCGGCGTGGATGAGCGCGGAGACCGGGGTCGGGCCCTCCATCGCGTCGGCGAGCCAGGGGAAGAGGGGGATCTGGGCCGATTTCCCCGCCACTCCGAGGAGGATCAGCAGGCAGATCGCGGTGATGTTGCCCGCTCCGATGCGGTCGACGTTGGCGAAGATGACCGAGTAGTCGAGCGAGTGCACCTTGTCGAAGATCAGGAAGATGGCGATCAGGAAGCCGGCGTCACCGATCCGGTTGAAGATGAAGGCCTTCTTGCCGGCGCTCGCCGCGGACTCCCTCTTGAACCAGAAGGCGACCAACCAGTACGAGCAGGCTCCCACCCCCTCCCAGCCGGCGAAGGTGACCAGCAGGTTGCCCCCGAGGACGAGGATCAGCATCGACGCGACGAACAAGTTCATGTAGAGGAAGAACTTGGGGTAGTCGGGATCGCCCTTCATGTAGCCGATCGAGTACAGGTGGATCAGCATGCTGACCCCGGTCACGAAGAGGACCATGGTCATCGAGAGCGGGTCGACGTAGAGGTTGGCGTGGACCTGGAGCTGATCCACCGGGATCCAGGTCCACAGGTCCTGGGTGAAGGACCGCACCGGTGCATGGACCGTGAGCAGGTCGAGATAGACGCCGATCGACACGACGAACGAGGCGGCGATGAAAGCGGTCGCCACCCAACCGGCCACCGGGTCGCCGAGGCGCTTCCCGAAGAGCACCTGGATCGCGAACCCGACCAGTGGCAGCAGGATGATCAGCCACGTCACGTGCAGCATCGCCCGCTCAGCCCTTCATGATGTGGAGGTCGTCCGCCATGGCGCTCGAGCGCCGGCGGAAGATGGCGACGACGATGCCGAGGCCGACCACCACCTCGGCGGCCGCGACCACCAGGACGAAGAAGACGAGCACCTGTCCGCCGATGTCGTGGAGCATGCGCGCGAAGGTCACGAAGGTCAAGTTGGCCGCGTTGAGCATCAGCTCGACGCACATGAACATGACCAGCACGTTGCGCCGCACGAGGACCCCGAGCGCCCCGATCGAGAAGAGCACCACGCCGAGCGCGAGGTACCAGTCGCCGTTGATGGTCATCGGGCGACCTCCTCGGTGGAGGGCTGGTCGGTTCGAGGCTCTCCGTCCGAGGACACCTCGTCGTCGGAACCCTCGGCACCGGGTGCCTCGGCGTCCCCGAGCGGCTTCGGCCGGCTCACCCGGGGCGGGCGCGACCACCGGTTCGGTCCCACCGGATTCGGGCGTCCGCGGACGGCGGGCCAGCACGACCGCGCCGACCACCGCGATGACCAGCAGCGCGGCCGTGGCCTCGAAGGGGAACAGGTAGGTGGTGAACACCGACCTCCCGAGGAGTGCGACGTTCGACTGTCCGGTGTCGGGACCGGCGACGTGCGGGGCACCGGTCACCCAGTGGGAGACCTGCCCGAGCAGAAGGAGCCCGGTCGTGCCGAGGAGGACCAAGGCGATCGCGAGCGGGCGCTGGCCGCGGAGGGGCTCGGCGGCGATGTTCTCTTCTCGGTCGACGCCGAGGAACATGATGACGAAGAGGAAGAGCACCACGATCGCGCCCGCGTAGACGATCACCTGCACCGCAGCGAGGAAGGGCGCGTTCTGGAGCACGAAGAGCAGCGCAATCCCAAAGAGGGTCATCACCAGCATCAGCGCGGCGTGGACCGGGTTCCTGGCCAGCACCACACCGATCGCACCGGCGATGACCAGGGCCGCCGCGACGCAGAAGACCCCGACGTCGGCCGCGGAGGGATGGGTTGCCGCGAGAGTGAAGACCGCCGTGAGCACAGCCGGCATCAGGCCTCCCCCGACTCCGGTGGCGATGTCGGGTCCCGCTGCTCGACGTCGGCCGCGGCCAGCGCCTCGGCGTACCGTTCGTCGGCTTCGCGGTGGTACTTCTCCGGGGCGCGAGGCGCGAAGCGGGCGGCCTTGGTCAACGCGCGCTCGATGGCCCCCCGGATCCCCTTCTTCTCGGGCGGAAGGTCGGCCGGACGAAGGTGGCGCTCGAGGGTGTCGCGCAGTTGCCGCGACCCGGTGGCCTCGTCGTCGCGCTCACCGCTCTGGCCGCCTTCGGGCGCGCGCACGCCGAACCCGAGCTCGCCGGACCACTGCACCTTCCCTTCGTATCCCGCGTCGCCCGACGGGGAGGTCGCCCGCATCCACCCCGAGGTGTGCAGGTCGTCGCCCTCGCGCCAGTCCTCCCAGGGCAGCTGCTTCGGATGGCCCTCGTCGTCGACGAGCAGCTCATCCTTGGTGTAGATCGCGTCCCCGCGGTTGGTGAAGGAGAACTCCATGAGCTTCGACTCGGTGATGGCCTCGGTCGGGCACGCTTCGACACAGAGGTCGCAGTGGATGCAGCGCAAGAAGTTGATCTCGTAGACGTAGCCGTACCGCTCGCCGGGCGAGACCGGGTGGTCGGGAGGATTGTCGAGGCCGCGCACGTAGATGCAGTCCGCCGGGCACACGCCGGAGCAGAGCTCGCACCCGATGCACTTCTCCATCCCGTCCTCGTAGCGATTGAGGACGTGGCGGCCGTGCTTACGGGGCTGCTTGGCCTGCTTCTCCTCGGGGTACTGGCGGGTGACCGGGAGGCGGCCGAGGTGTTCGAGGGTCAGCTTGAAACCCCCGAGGAAGTTCTGGCGCCGGCGCGGCGGTTCGGGCTCTGGCTCGGCCATCAGCCGTCACCTCCGTTGGTGGTCGGCCCGTCGGCGGGAAGCTCGCCGGGGCGGACCCACAGTCGGACCCCGACCGCCGGGAGGACCGAACGCGATTCTTCGCGGGCCGAGCCGATGGCGAACGCCCGACGGAGCATCACCGCCGCAACGACGACCGCCGCGGCCATCCCGATCCCCCACCATCCGTCGACCACGAAGCCCGCCACGATGAGCAGCCAGCCGAGTGAGAGCGGGATCAGTCGGGTCCAGCCGAGGTCCATCAGCTGGTCGTAGCGGAGTCGGGGCAGTGCGGCGCGCAGCCAGACGAAGACGAAGAGGAAGGCGATGGTCTTCACCAGGAACCAGATGATCGGCCAGAGCCAGTAGAGATGCGGGATGTGCGGGACCGGGCCGTCCGGTCCGCCGAAGAAGAGGGTCACCGTGATGGCCGACATGGTGATGGTGTTCATGAACTCGGCGAGGAAGAAGAGCGCGAACCGGATCGAGGAGTACTCGGTGACGAATCCGCCGACCAGCTCGGAGTCGGCCTCGACCAGGTCGAAGGGGGGCCGGTTGGTCTCGGCGACCACCGCGATGAAAAAGAGCAGGAAGGGCACCACCGCCAGGCGGATCACGTTCCACTGCCAGAAGTGAGCGGACTGCGCGTCCACGATCGCCCGCGTGCTGAGCGAGCCGGTGATGAGCACGACCATCACGATGGTGATCCCGAGGGCGGCCTCGTAGGAGATCATCTGGGCCGACGCGCGGACCGAACCGAGCAATGGGTACTTCGAGCCCGACGACCACCCGGCCAGCATCACCCCGTAGACGCCGAGGGAGGACATCGCGAGGAGGAAGAGGATCCCCATCGGCGGGTCGGCCAGCTGCAGCTCGAAGGTGTGCCCGCCGACGGTCACCACCCCGCCGACCGGCACGACGGCAAAGGAGAGGAAGGCGGTGACGATGGTGATGTAGGGAGCGAGGATGAAGATGCGCCGGTCCGACCGGGTCGGGAGGAGATCCTCCTTGAAGAAGAGCTTGATCCCGTCGGCGAGGGTCTGCGCGATGCCGAACGGTCCGGCCCGGTTGGGCCCGATCCGGCTCTGCATGTCCGAGATCACCTTGCGCTCGAACCAGATCATGAGCATCACCGACACCAACAGCGCGCCGAAGACCACCAACACCTTGATCACGACGATCAGGAAGACCCACCAGTTGAAGCCGTTGTCGTAGAGCGGGTCGCCCGCGAAGAGCGGGTGGAGGAGCCCGACCAGCGCGCTCATGGCGCCTCCAACCGGAGCTCGGTCACCGGCTCGCCGACGTCGATCAGATCGGCGACCGTCGACCCGTCCGCGCTGGTGTCGGTCCGCCCGTCGTCGAAGGGCACGTTGAACTCGGCGGCCACCACGCCGCGGGCCAGAGAGGAGTCGGCCGCGGTCCGAACGACCGCTTGGCCGCGCCCGGTACGGGCCCGGACCCGACCACCGTCGGCCAATCCGAGCGCGTCGAGGTCGTCGGGGTGCACCCGTAGACGGGACACGGGAACCAGCGCAGCGAGTGCGGGAACCGCACGGACCGACGAACCGAGGTCGTACAGGTGGCGTTTCGCGACCAGGCGGAGCGATCCGTTCGCCGTGGCCGGCACCCGGGGAACGTCGAGAGGCACCGCGCCGTGCAGGGATTCGGGACGGCGCGGCTCGCTTCCGGTGGCGCTCGCCCGGTCGCCCTCCTCGCGCTCGTCTGCTTCCGAACCTTCGCCGGTCAGAAGTGAGACGGTGTCCGGCGCCTCGGCCAAACCCGCCCGCGGCGGCGCCCCCTGCCACTCGACCGATTCGACGCCGGGGAAGGCGATCGGGTCGAGGGGCGCGACCGGACGGCGGACCAGGGTCACCTCCTGGGCCACGAGCGGCGCGACCACTCCGTCGGCGGCGCCCGGCTCGTCGAGGACCCCCCGGGTGATTCCCCGATGGGAGGGGGCCAGGCGCTCGATCTCGTCCCAGACCGCGGCGGCCGAGTCGAAGCCGAGATCGGTGCCGAGGTGGTCCGCAAGCTCCGCGGCGATCATCCAGTCCGGCCAGGCCTGGCCGGGCGGGACCAGCTTCTGGCCGAGCCGGGTGATCCGTCCCTCGAGATTGGTGGTGGTGCCGGGCCGCTCGTGCGCTTCGGCGGCCGGGAGCACCACGTCGGCGAGCTCGGTGACCGCGTCCGGAGCCGACGCGATCGCGACCACGAAACCCGCACTCTCGAGCGCCCGCTCGGCGAGGCCGCGATCCGGGAAGTCGTGCAAGGGATCCGCACCGAGGAGCAACAGCGCACCGACCGGCCGGTCACCGCTCGTCTCGTGCTCGCCGCGCGCCGCCGCCTGCAGGATGCCCGTGGTGTCCCTCCCACGCTCTTCGGGAAGGCCGCCCCACGCGTGCTCGAACCAGGCCCGGCCGTCCTCGAGCGACACCCGGCCCGGCAGCATTCCCGGTGCCATCCCCATGTCGATCGCTCCCTGCACGTTGGCGCGGCGCAACGCCGGGAGGAACTTGGCGTTCGGGAACGCCTTCGCGATCACTTGCGCAGCGTCCGCTACCAGCTCGCCGTGCTCGGCGAGGGACGGACGTCCCACGACCACGACGAGACGGTCGGCCGAGAGCAGGCGGCGCGCGGTCTCCAGTTGGTCACGCCCGACCGACCCCGGTGCCTCTTCGTGGCCGGCGAGTGCCTCGGCGACCGTGCCCACCTCACCCGGTCGGAATCGCAGCGACGCCGCCGAATAGGGGGTGAGCGAGGTCGCCTGCGATGCGAGCTCGACCAGCGAGGTCGCGCCGCCCACCAACGCGGCACGGAGCCGGAGGAAGAGCACCGGCAACTCCTCGCGGAGGTCGCCCGAGAGCACGAGCACCGTCTCCGCCGAACCCATCTCGTCGATGGTGGCTCGCGGGAGCGCGGCCACCACCTCGGCCGGGAGGCCGTCGCCGAGCTGCGCGTCGACCGAGTCGGTGCGGAGCACCCCCTTTGCGAGCTTGGTCCAGGCGTAGGCGCCTTCGTTGGTGAGACGCGCGCCGCCGACGATCGCGACCGAGTCCGCCCCGGAGCGGTCGGCCGTGTCACGGAGCCGGTCGGCGACCGCCTTCAGCGCCTCGTGCCACGAGGCGGGCACCAGCGCGCCCTCCTTGCGGACCAAGGGTTCGACCAGGCGCTCCTCGCTGTTCACGGCGTCGCAGGCGAACCGGCCCTTGTCGCAGAGCCAGCCCTGGTTGACCGGGTCGGTGTCGATGCCGAGCAGTCGGGTCACCCGGTTCGACGACGACTGCACCGCGATCCGGCACCCCACCGCACAGGTGGTGCAGGTGGACTCGACCTGGTCGAGGTCCCAGGGCCGCGCGGCGAACCGGTAGGGCTTGGCGGTCAGCGCGCCGACCGGACAGATCTGCACGGTGTTGCCGGAGAAGTACGAGGCGAAGGGCAGCTCGGGGAAGATCCCGACCTCGAGCTGCTCCCCGCGGCCGATGAAGTCGATCTGGGCCTCCCCCGCGATCTCGTCGGCGAACCGGGTGCAGCGACTGCACTGGATGCACCGCTCGCGGTCGAGCAGCACCAGCTCCGAGATGGGGATCGGCTTGGCGAAGTGGCGCTTCTCCTCGACGAAGCGCGTCTCGCCGGGACCGTAGGCAAGGGTCTGGTCCTGCAGCGGGCACTCGCCGCCCTTGTCGCAGACCGGGCAGTCGAGCGGATGGTTGATGAGCAGGAATTCGAGCACGCCGTCCTGGGCCTTCTTGACCCGCTCCGAGGTGGTGTCCACGGTCATGCCGTCCTGGACCTCGATGTAGCAGCTCGGCTGGAGTGACGGCCCGCGCGGTCCGCTGACCTCGACGAGACACATCCGGCAGACGCCGACCGAGGCCATGCGCGGGTGGTAGCAGAACCGCGGGACGAAGGTGCCCGCGCGCTCCGCTGCAGCGATGAGCATGTCGCCCTTCTTCGCCTCGACCTCGCGTCCGTCGAGGGTGAAGGTCAACCGTCCGTCGTCGGCGGCCCCGGGTGCGGTGGCATCACTCATAGGGACACCCGCCTTCTTTGACGTGCACGAGGAACTCGTCGCGGAACATCTCGATCGCCGAGTGGATCGAGGACGGGATCGAGGGTCCGAGCACGCAGATGGTGGTCTGCTGGGGCGGCCAGTTGAGGCCCGGCGAGATGTTGTCGCTCGCGTCGAGCAGGAGGTCGACGTCGTCCTCGCGGCCCTCACCGCCTTCGATGCGGGCCAGGATCCGCTCGAGCCATCCGGCGCCTTCGCGGCAGGGAGTGCATTGCCCGCACGACTCGCGCGCGAAGAACTTGGTGATCCGCCAGGCGGCTCGGACCGGACAGGTGTGGTCGTCCATCACCACGATGGAGCCAGAGCCGAGCATCGAGCCGGCCTCGGCCACCTCGTCCTGTCCGAGCGGCAGGTCGATCTGGTCGGGACCGAACCACGGCGCGGAGACACCCCCGGGGATGAAGGCCTTCAACGCCCGGTCGTTCCGGATGCCGCCGCCGAGCGAAGGTGCGTGGATCAGGTCGGCGAAGGTGGTCTTCACCATCTCGATCTCGAACACACCGGGGTGGTTGACGTGGCCGGCCAGCGCGAAGAGCCGAGTGCCGGCGGAGCGCCCCTCGCCGAGGCCGGCGAACGCGGCCCCGCCGTGCTCGACGATCCAGGGCAGGTTGGACATGGTCTCCACGTTGTTCACCACGGTCGGCTCGCCGTAGAGACCGATCGCCGCGGGGAAGTAGGGGGGCTTGATCCGGGGGAAGCCGCGCTTTCCCTCGAGCGATTCGAGCAGCGCGGTCTCCTCGCCGCAGATGTAGGCGCCGGCACCCGGGTGGACCACCACATCGAGCGAGAAGCCCGATCCGAAGATGTCCGGGCCCACTGCGCCGTGTGCGTAGGCATCGTTGAGCGCGGACTGGACCCGCTCGAGCCCGAGCGCGAACTCGCCGCGGATGTAGACGAACGCCTGGGTCACCTGCAGCGCGTAGGAGGCGATCACCACACCTTCGATCAGCTGGTGGGGGTCCCGCTCGATGAGCAGGTGGTCCTTGAAGGTCGCCGGCTCGCTCTCGTCCCCGTTCACCACCAGGTAGGTCACCGGGTTCTTCCGGAGCATCGCCCACTTGCGCCCGGCGGGAAAGCCTGCGCCGCCTCGGCCGAGGAGGCTCGCGGTGTCGACCTGGTGGGAGACCGCTTCAGGGGTCATGGTCAGCGCCTTGCGCAAGCCCTCGTAGCCGCCGGTCGCGAGGTAGCGCTCGAGGGTGTAGGAGTCCTCGTACGCGAGACGCGCGGTCACGATCTTCGGAGCGTCGGTGAGGGTCACGAGCCACCCCCTCCGGATCCCGACGAACCGCTCGTCGCCGGTGCGTCGGCCGCGCGGCGTGCCTGTGCGTCGGCCATCGCGGCCCGCTCTGCGGCGACCTGCGCGGGATCGGCGGTGAGGCCCACGTCGCGGGCGACCCGGTTGAGCGTGCCGTGCGGGGGGATCTCGCCCGGTCGACCGCCCGCCCGCAGCTCGGCCACCAGTGCATCGAAGGACTCCGGCGTCTGCGCGCCGACGAAACGGTGGTTCACCTGTACGCAGGGTGCGCGGTCGCAGTCGGCGAGGCACTCGGCCTCCTCGAGCGTGACCACTCCGTCGAGGGTGGTGCCACCGGCCTTGACCCCGAGGGAGTCCTCCGCGTGCTCGAGGAGCTCGATGGCGCCGTCGAGCAGGCAGGCGATGTTGGTGCAGATCGAGACGAGGTAGGTGCCGACCGGTGCGGTGTGCAGCATGTCGTAGAAGGTGGCGGTGCCGTACACCTCGGCCGGGGTGACCCCGACCAGCGCGGCGAGGTCCTCCATCGCGCCGGGAGTGAGCCACCCGTCCTCTGCCTGCGCGAGATGGCAGAGGGGGATGAGCGCGGAGCGCGGCTCGGGATAGAGCGCGACCAGCTCGCGAGCCCGTGCCCAGGCCTCCTCGGAGAGATGCCGCGGCCCCTCCGCGCCGGATGGCCCACGTGAGGACGGCACACCGACCGGCACCCCGCTACTGCTCATCGGTCCACCTCCCCCATCACCGGGTCGATGGACGAGGTGACCGCGACCGCGTCGGCGAGCAGGCCCCCGCGCATCATCACCGGCAGGCCCTGGAGGTTGACGAAGCTCGGTCCGCGGATGTGCATGCGGTAGGGCTTCGGCGTCCCGTCCGACACCAGGTAGCAGCCGATCTCCCCGCGGGGCGACTCGACCGCGACGTAGGTCTCCCCGACCGGCGCCCGGAATCCTTCGGTGAACACCTTGAAGTGGTGGATGAGGGCTTCCATCGACTCGTCGATGCGGCCCCGCGGTGGCGGGGTGACCTTCTTGTCCTGCACCCGGTAGTCGCCGAGCGGCATCTTCTCGATGATCTGGCGGATGATCCGCACCGACTCGCGGACCTCGTTCAACCGGATCGAGTACCGGTCGAAGTTGTCGCCGTAGGTGCCGACGATGACGTCGAACTCCACCTCGTCGTAGCGGAGGTAGGGCATGGAGCGGCGGAGGTCCCAGGGGACCCCGGTCGAGCGCAGGATCGGCCCGGTGAGGCTGAGCGCGAGGGCCTCCTCGGCGGAGATGGCGCCGACCCCCTCGGTGCGCTGCCGGAACACCGGCTGGCCGGTCAGGAGCTCGTCGTACTCCTCGGTCCGCGGGATCACCGTGTCGCAGATGACGGTGACGTCGTCCTCCCATCCGTCGGGGAGATCCGCGGCGGTCCCGCCCGGACGGATGAAGTTGTGGTTCATCCTCAAGCCGGTCGTCTTCTCGAAGAACCCGAGGATCATCTCGCGCTCGCGGAAGCCGTAGATCATCATCGAGGTCGAGCCGAGGTCCATCCCGTTGGTGGCCAACCACATGAGGTGCGACGAGACCCGATTGAGCTCGACCATGAGCATCCGGATCCACTCGGCACGTGGTGGCAGCTCGACCCCGAGCAGGGACTCGACCGCCATCGAGAGCACCAGCTCGTTGGAGAGCGGTGCGAGGTAGTCCATCCGGGTGACGTTGGTGGACCCCTGGACGTAGGTGAGCTCTTCGCCGGTCTTCTCCATGCCCGTGTGCAGATAGCCGACGACCGGCTTGGTCCGGAGCACCGTCTCGCCGTCGAGCTCGATCATCAGCCGGAGCACGCCGTGGGTGGACGGGTGCTGGGGGCCCATGTTGATGATCATGGTCTGATCGTCGGAACGCTCGATGTCGATGTCGGAGGGATCGAGGGTCGTGCCCTCCGGAAGGCGGAGGACGGCTCCGACCTCGCGCCGGAGCTCGCGGGGCTCTGTGTCGGTCCGCTGGCCGAGCTCTTGGCGGCCCTCGGAGGTCTCGGCGACCAGACCCTCGGTGGCGCCGGCCGGCTCGGGGGTGAGGAAGGCTTCGCCGCTGACCGGAGGGCCGGGAACGGCGTCCGGGTGGGGTGGGGCGGGCGGCTCGTCCGAGCCACCTGCGGGAAGGTCGGTTCCCGTGGTGCTCATCTCGGCCCGGGTGCTCCCTTGAACTGGACCGGCACCCGACCCACCCCGTAGTCCTTTCGGAGGGGGTGGCCCTCCCAGTCCTCGGGCATGAGGATCCGGGTCATGTCGGGGTGGCCCTCGAAGACGATCCCGAACAGGTCGTAGGCCTCGCGCTCCATCGCGTCGGTGCCGGGATAGAGGTCGAACAGCGACGGAGCGACCGTGTCCGACTCGGGCACCTGCAGGCGGATCCGGAGCCGGCGCGCCTGGCTCAGCGAGAGCAGGTTGACCACCACCTCGAAACGCTCGGCGACCACTCCCTCGGGGAGCCGGCGCCCCGGGTGTGTGAGGTAGTCCACCCCGCAGAGGTCGGCGCACATCTCGAAGCCGCCGTCTCGCAGCTCACGAACCAGATCGACGTACTGGGCGCGGGTCGGGAAGAGCACCTCCTGGCCGGTGCCGGCACCCGCTCGCACCACGTCGGTGCCCGTCGTCACAGGGGTTCACCGACGCTGCGTGCGATCACCGGGTTGCGCTTCGGGGTCCCGAGGTGTACCGCGTCCGGCCGATCCGGGTTCCACCCGGTGGTCGTCTCGTCCTCGCCCGCACCCGCGTCGTCGGTGTCACGGCCTTCTGCGCTCTCCAGCTCCACCGGACGGGTGCCGAGCTCGACACCCTTGCGGCGGGTGATGTCCTCGGCGCGGACCTTCGCGTGCAGCGTGAGGATCGCGTGCATCAGGGTCTCCGGCGTGGGCGGGCAACCCGGGGCGTACACGTCGACGGGAACGATCTGGTCGACTCCTTGGACGATCGCGTAGTTGTTGAACATCCCGCCGGTGCTCGCGCACACCCCCATCGAGAGCACCCACTTCGGCTCCATCATCTGGTCGTAGACCTGTCGAAGGACCGGGGCCATCTTCTGGGACACCCGACCGGCGACGATCATCAGGTCGGCCTGACGGGGGGAAGCGCGGAAGACCTCCATACCGAAGCGCGCGAGATCGAAGTCGGCTGCGCCCACCGACATCATCTCGATCGCACAACAGGCG
This sequence comes from uncultured Acidimicrobiales bacterium, assembly GCA_963741055.1. Classification (GTDB taxonomy): domain Bacteria; phylum Actinomycetota; class Acidimicrobiia; order Acidimicrobiales; family RAAP-2; genus Bog-756. Next base: position 131,993 of record CAVUGU010000010.1, read on the forward strand.
AGACCGAACGTCGCCGGCCACATCGAGTAGGTCCTCGCCCACTTGACGAGATCCTCGAGACGGCCGGTCAGGAAGTTGTGCTGGAGATCCTCGAGACCCATGTCCCGCGCTCGTCTGGGCTACGCCGCCCGGCCGGGCCCGGTCGGTGCGGTGCCCGGTTCGACGGACGGGTCGTCGGGAGCGGTGCGGGGCGAAGGAGCAGCCGATGCCGCGACACCACCCGCCGCCGGTGCGCCGGCCCGGGGTGGCACGCTGATCCTCGAGATCGTCGAGCTCGAGGTCCTCGGCGGCATCGCCCCCTCGAGTCGTTTGGCCGGTCCCCAGTGGAGCGCACCATTGCTGATGAGGAAGAGGAAGGAGATGAACACCACCGCCGCGAAGACGACGACCTCGATCAGGCCGAACGAACGTAGCTGGTGGAAGACGACGGCCCATGGGTACAAGAAGACGATCTCGATGTCGAAGATGATGAAGATCATCGCGACGAGGTAGAAGCGCACCGGGAAACGGGCGGGCGGTTCGACGTCGGGCACGATGCCGCATTCGTACGGGGCCGTTTTGGCGGCGGTCGGCCGCTTGGAGGGGGCGAGCATGCCCGAGGCGACGAAGGATCCAGCGGCGAAGAGCAGGGCCAGGACGAGCAGGATCAGGATCGGCAGATAGTCGTCCACAACGTCGCTTTCTACCACGGTGCTCTTCCGCGGGGCACATCGAGCAGCGGGCCGCGAGCGCACCCAAAAGCCCTGTAGGACGCCGGTGTACCGCGTGCGGCGCGCGCCCCTACCATTGGTGCCGTGAGCGCTCCGGGCGAAAGCGGCGGCGACCACCTCTACGACGTGCTGGTGGTCGGAGGCGGCCCCTCGGGATCGGCGTGCGCCTACTGGCTCGCCGAGGCCGGATGGGACGTCGCCCTCGTGGAGAAGAAGGTCTTCCCGCGCGAGAAGACCTGCGGCGACGGGCTCACCCCACGATCGGTCCGGCAACTGGCGGACATGGGCATCGAAGGGGCGCTCGCCGGAGCCCACTGCTACCGGGGACTGCGCTCCTACGCCTTCGGCCGGGTGCTCGACCTGCCGTGGCCCGAACATCCGAGCTTCCCTTCCTACGGCTACGTGATCACTCGGCACGATCTCGACGGGCTGGTCAACGACCTGGCGGCCAAGGCCGGCGCGACGATCTGGCAGGGCACCGAGGCGCTCGAGCCGATTCTCGCCGACGGGACCGGCACGGCGCTCCCGCCGAGTTCGCAGGCGACCCTGCCGTCGTGTGTCGGCGCGGTGGTCCGAGAGTCGGCGACCGGCGAGACCCGCGAGGTCCGGGCTCGTTACGTGGTGGTGGCCGACGGTGCGAACTCGCGCTTCGGGCGGTCACTCGGCGTGGCCCGCAACCGTCGACAGCCGATGGGAATGGCACTGCGCGGGTACTACACCTCACCCGGGCACGATCAGCCGTTCATCGAGTCGCACCTCGACATCCGCGACGCAGACGGGAAGGTGATCCCCGGTTACGGATGGATCTTCCCTCTCGGCGACGGACGAGTGAACGTAGGAGTGGGACTGCTCTCGACCGACCAGCGATGGAAGGGCGTCAACACCTCGACGCTCATGGAGCACTTCATCGCCTGGGCACCAAAGGAGTGGGAGCTCTCTCCGGCGACCTCTCTCGGACCACCGACCGGAGGGAAGCTGCCGATGGGGCTCTCGGTCGGGCCCCGGGTCGGCGCGACCACACTGGTGACCGGCGACGCGGCCGGAGCGATCAACCCGTTCAACGGCGAAGGGATCGCGTACGGCTACGAGACCGGACGGTTGGCGGCTGCCTCGCTCGGTGAGGCGTTGTCCGGCGAGGGCGCCCGAGCGCTCGCCCGCTACGAAACCCGTCTCGACGACACCTACGGCGTGTACTACCGGGTCGCCCGCGCGTTCATCCGGGTGATCAGCCGACCAGAGCTCATGCGCATCTGCGTCGAGTCGGGCATGCGCTACGAGCCGCTCATGTCCACGATCTTCATGATCATGGCCAACCTGCTGCAGCCCGACGAGCTCGGGCCCTCCGAACGCGTCTACCGAGCCTTGGCGCTCATCGCGCGACTCGCGCCGAGCGACGCCTGATCCCGCTCGCTACCTCGACGAGGCACCAGCGATGCGACCTGCCATCGCGTCAAAGGCAGGGACGAAGGCGGAGGTCGGCACCGGCGGACCGTCCGTCGTCGGCTCGAGCACCGATGCGGCCCGGCCGCCGAACATGAACGCCTGCCCGACCACCTCCTTGCCCCCGGTCGCGGTGGTGATGTCGGTCAGATACCCGTAGGCCTTCACGCCCGGCGGAGCCTGCAAGCTGACGACCTGGAGCTGTGCGACCGACCCCGGCGACGCGGCCGCGACGATCGCGCTCTGGTGCTGCGCATAACAGGGCGTGAAGGTCGCCGATGCGAACGGCGCCGCCAGGGATTGCACCTGGGCCGCCGACGCGAACACCGTCGTCGTCGAGTGCATCTGGAATCCGGTCGCGGAGACGTCCTGGAAGGTGGGCGACTCGGCGGGCGCCATGTCACCGGCGATGGTGGTGCCACCGAAGAGCGCCGACGTCGTCTGGACGGCGACTCCGAGGCAGCCTGCGAGCGCCGTATCGGCCGTCCGCTGCGCCTCGAGCGGCGCGGCGAGTGGCCGTGCGGGCGGAACCGTCGGCGGGAGCGCACTCCAGCCGGCCGGGAGATCCGAAAGGCGCAGATTGATCGACGTGGCGAGCGCGGCATCGGCGGCGACGGCACTGGTGACCGGCGGCGAAGAGGTCGTCGTCGAGTGTTGTTGTTCTTCTTCACCACGAAGTAGGCGATGCCACCGATCACGACCAGAAGGAGCACGAGGATCAGCACGGTCATCTGGCGGCGTCGCTGCCCACCCGACACCTCCCGCTCGGGGTGCCGCTCCTCCTTCTCCCCCTTCCGCTTGTCCTTCTTCCTCTTCTTCGCCGCGGCGGCAGAGAGGACGACCACGTCGCCGGGAGCGGTGGGGAGGCCGGTCACGCTCTCGTGCTCGGGGGTTGCGAAGGCTGCGACCTGTGGGTCGGAGTCTGGGTCGACCGGGAGCATCGGTTGGGGTTCGGGTTCGGGTTGGGGTTCGGGTTCGACCTTCGACTTGTCGCGCGACTGAGGCCGCCAGCGAAAACCGCCGCGCGCCGGACGCGCCGGTCCGTCCTGCACGGATGGCGGCGGGAGGGTCATGTGCAGAGGCACCGGCTCCTCGGGTGGTTCCGACGGTGGCGTCGCGACCGCGAACATGCCTGCAGCGGCAGCCGTCTGCTCGGCAGCCGGCTTCGTGCGCTTGCCGAACCGCTTCTTCTTCGCCGGTGGCGGGGCCTGGCCGAGCGGCGGGTTGTCCCAGGCGGTCGGTGCTGGCGACGCGTCGCCGAGGAGATCCCAGGCGTTGGTCGGCGGCGCGGTCGTACCCAGTCCTTCGAACCCCGACGGCGGGAGGGGTGCTCCGACGACGCCAGGTGGAGGGGCGGGTCGGCCCTCGACATTCGGAGGAGGCGGCGGCGCGACGGCCTGGGTGGGTGGGGGCGGCGGCGGCGGCGGCTCTGCGTAGGTGGGCGGCGAGGTGGCGGCGCGGTCTGCGTAGGCGGCGGCGGTGCGGCGCGCCTGGGTGGGTGGGGGCGGAGCGGCGGTCTGCGTAGGTGGCGGCGACGCGGTCTGCGTAGGCGGCGGCGGTGCGGCGGCCTGGGTGGGTGGGGGCGGCGCGGTCTGCGTAGGCGGCGGTGCGGCGGCCTGGGTGGGTGGGGGCGGCGCGGCGGTCTGCGTAGGCGGCGGTGCGGCGGCCTGGGTGGGTGGGGGCGGTGCATCGACCGGTGGCATCGACCTCGTCGGCTCGCCGACCTCCTCGGCGGCGCCGTTCGAGAAGCCACTCGTCGCTGTGGCACCGGCTGCACCGGCAGCGGCGGCCGCAGCAACGCCCCCGGCGGCTGCGGGCGACATGCGCGGAGCCGACGGCAGGTCGGCGAGACCGTCGTTCGCACCGGTCTCGACCGGACCGGCATTCGCGGCCGCCGCGCTCGGCGCACTGGATCCACCATCGCCGGTCTCCGCCACCGCTCCGGTCGGCGGAGGTGGATTGGTTGCCCGTCGCCCGGTAGCGCGCGAGCCACGCCGGCAGCGCCTGGTCGAGGTAGGCGGCCTGACCGGGTGAGACCGTCTCGGTCGGGAGCAGGAACCGGATCGACTGGCCACCGGAGGTGAGCTCCATGACCGCGGCGCTCCGTCCGTCGGAGAGCTCGACCTTCTCGTTGCATGCGGCCGAGTCGAGCCCCGACCAGACGAGCAGCCGTTCGATCTGAGGTTGGGGGCCCTGCACGGTGATGCCTGCAGAGGTGAATAGCAGGCTGAGCCCCTCGGTCGTCTTGGTGCCGCGTTCGGCGTCACCAGCAAGGGCGACACCGCCCAGCTGCATCCCCTCGGGAGGCAGTTCCGTGATTCCGACGGTCATGAACCTCTCCTTCGTCGCCGGGGCGCGGCCCCGGCTCGATCAAGCCGCTCCGGTCATCCTGTCGTCGTCGGCGCGCACTCGGCAAGGACCCAAGGGGCGCGCGAGGCAGGTGCGGCCGCCCCTCCCTCCCTGCTCCTCACTGTTTTTGAGCGTCGCCTGCGATCTTTGACACCCGTTCATACTGGCCCACCACGGCTCGGAATCGACGGATCCTGCGGCCCGCCTCAGCCCACCAGGACCTCGCCGATCGCCTCCGAGGCGGCCTCGAGCACCAGGTCGAGCTCCGTCGGCCGTGAGCCATCGAGGGGAACGCCACCTCGTAGGGCCCCGGCGCGAGCGCGACGTTGCGGTCGAGCAGGGCACGGAAGAGCTTCTTGTAGAGCCCGGTGGCCGCCGATGCCATCGCGCCCTCGTAGTCGGCGACCGGTGCGGCGCCGGCCGGCACGAAGAAGAGGCCGAAGAGCGGGCCGACCACGGGAACCTGGGCGGCGAGCTGGCGCCCGGCGTCGTCCTCGATGCCGGCCTTGGCCAGTGCGGTGGAGAGGAGGTCCTCGAGCTCCGCGGCAAAAGGCGCGACGCGTGAGGAAAGATCCTCGTAGGAGTCGGGCTGGAGCGCGCGGAGAACCGCGAGACCGGCCGCGGTGGCGAGCGGATTCCCCGACAAGGTGCCTGCCTGGTACACCGGACCCTCCGGTGCGAGCACCGAGAGCAGGTCGGCCCTTCCACCGAACGCGCCGACCGGCAAGCCTCCGCCGATCACCTTGCCGAAGCACCAGAGATCCGGGCGCACCCCCGACCACTCCGAAGCCCCGGCCGGCCCGATCCGGAAACCGGTGATGACCTCGTCGAAGACGAGGAGCGCGCCCGCCTCGTCACAAGCGGATCGCAGACCCTCGAGGAACCCCGGACGCGGTGCGACCAGGCCCATGTTGGCGGCGACCGGCTCGACGATCACGCACGCCACCTGCTCGTCGAGCGCCGGCACCTGGTTGTAGGGCGCGACGACGGTGTCGGCAACTGCGGATGGAGGCACCCCCTCCGAGCCGACCAGGCCGAGGGTGGCCACCCCGCTCCCCCCGCCTGCCAACAGACCGTCGGAATGGCCGTGGTAACAGCCCGCGAACTTGACGATGCGCGGGCGGCCGGTGAAACCCCGGGCCACACGGATCGCGCTCGATCGCGGCCTCGGTTCCCGACGACACCAGGCGGACCTGCTCGCATCCGGGGACCCGGCCGCAGATCTCCTCGGCCAAGAGGACCTCGCCCTCGGTCGGCGCGCCGAAGGTGGTGCCGTTGCGCGCGGCGCGCTCGACCGCCTCGACGACCACCGGGTCGGCGTGGCCGAGGATCGACGCACCGTAGGACTGGACCAGGTCGAGAAGACGGTTCCCGTCGGCGTCCCAGACGTAGGCCCCGCGGCCGCGGGTCACGAAATACGGATGGCCTCCGACCGAGCCGAACGAGCGGACCGGAGAGTTGACCCCGCCGGGGATGACCTGACGGGCGCGGGCGAACCACTGGTCCGATCGTCGATGCTCAGCCACCCACCACCTCGGCAACCTCTGCCGCGAAGTAGGTCAGCACGAAGTCGGCTCCGGCACGCTTGAGCGCGGTGAGCTGCTCGAGCGCGACGGCGGTGCCGTCGAGCCAACCGTTGGCGGCGGCAGCCTTGACCATCGCGTACTCGCCACTCACGTGATAGGCGGCGATCGGCACGTCGACCGCGGCACGCGCCTCGGCCAGCACGTCGAGGTTGGTCATCGCGGGCTTCACCATGACCATGTCGGCACCCTCGGCGACGTCGAGGGCGATCTCGAGTCGCGCCTCGCGACGGTTGCGCGCGTCCTGCTGGTAGGCCTTGCGGTCGCCGCCGGCGGCGATCTGCACACCAGCGGCGTCTCGGAACGGGCCGTAGAGGGCAGAGGCGTACTTGGCCGAGTAGGCGAGGATCGCGGTCCCGGCGAAGCCGGCACCGTCGAGCGCGAGACGGATGGCCGCGACCTGGCCGTCCATCATCCCGCTCGGCGCGATCACGTCCGCACCGGCGCGCAGCCTGCACGACGGCCAGCCGCGTGTAGAGGTCGATCGTCTGGTCGTTGTCGACGTCGCCGGTCGAGGGGTCGAGGACGCCACAGTGCCCGTGGTCGGTGAACTCGTCGAGGCAGCAGTCGGCCATCACCACCACCCGGTCGCCGACCGCGTCGCGCACCGCCGACAGCGCACGCGAGGTGATGCCGTCGGGTGCGAGGGCGGCCGAGCCGGTCGCATCCTTGTCCTCGGGCCGGGGCACGCCGAAGAGGATGACCCCGGGGACTCCGAGGGAGCTCAGCCGCTTGACCTCGAGTGCGCAGCTCTCGGGGGTGTGCTGCAGCACTCCGGGCAGCGAGTCGACCGGCCGTGGCTCGTCGATGCCGTCGGCGACGAAGAGCGGCGCGACGAGATCGTCGACGGAGAGGGTCGCCTCTGCGACCAGCCGGCGGAGCGCTTCGGTCCGCCGGAGGCGCCGCATGCGGACGACCGGGAAGTTCGGCACAGTCCCAAAGCCTACGGCAGCACGATCGAGGAGACGCCGGGCGGAGGCCGCCACGAGAGCACGCTCACTCCGTCGGCCTCGAAGACGAGCGAGGCCCGCTGGTGCTCGAGAAGGCTCGCACGCACCTGCTCGGCCTCGGCCGCGGGGATCGACTCGATCCCCGCCGAGGGGACGATCACGAAGTCGACCTCGGCGCGCGTGCACCGGGAAGCGCTGCGGCGCGGCGAGCAGCGGATAGAGCTCGGTGCGGCCCGCGAACCGGCCGATCACCCCTTGGGAGACGACCGCCTCCGCGCCCGGTGGCACCCGGTCGACCGCCGTGGCCAGCGCGGCTGCACTCCGCCCGTCGACCCGCCACCAGTCGGTGCGGATGGTCCCGTAGAGCGGGAGGCTCTGGACGAGCGAAACCGTGACGAGCGCCACCGCGAGGGCGCCCGCCGCAACCGGGCGCCACGGCAGGGTGCCGGCGCGCTCGGCCGGTTCGCCCGGATCCTGTGCCGGCGCTGGGGGGCGCGGCTCGCGACGGCCACGCGATCCGGAGAAGCACGATCACCGAACCGACGAAGACGAAGGGGATGACCGCGAGGGTCTGGAACGCGATGGTCGGCGAGAGAAAGGCCTTGTTCGCGTTGAGCGCGGTCGGCCCCAGGATGCCGAGCGCGACGAAGAAACCGAAGGGGGTCACCACCCCGACCAACCCCGCAGAGGCGAGCACCCGCCCGATCCCACCGATCCGGCCGAACAGCTCGCGGGCGACGTGGAAGGGATGGAGGGCGAGGTGGACGAGCACCCACCCGCTGCTCGCGTCCGGCGTCGGCACCGACCAGCCAGCCGTAGTTGGTCACGATGCCACTGCCCTTGTTGGCGTCGAGGGCGGTGGCGAGGACGACCCAGCCAGCCGAGAGAAGGGTGACCGCGAGCGGTGCCTTGGTGCCGCTCGCCCGCCTCGCGTGGCGTGACACCAGGGCCGCGATCCCGACGCAGAGCACGCCGAGCGCGACGACGTCGCCGAACAGCACCCCTACCGCCGCGACGACAACGGCGGTACGAGGACGACCGCGCCACAACGAATAGCCGGACAGCACGACGAAGGGGAGCCCGAGCGTCTCGAAGTGCACGTCGAAGGAGGCCGCCAGGTACCACCACGGGTTGACCACCAAGAAGGCGAGCGCCACCAACGCGACGAACGTCCTCGCACGGCCGGACCGCGCCGCGCAGATCGCGGCAACCCAGGCCATCGCCAGCCACTCGGTTGCGACGAGGGCGAGATCCTGGAGCCAGAGCAGCTGGACCGAGTGCGGCCAGACCCTCCCGATCAGAGCGATCGGCCACATCGCGAGCTCGAAGTGGCTCTGCCAGAACGGGTACGTCGGCGCCTGGATGGTGTCGATCGGATCGAGGTGGCCGTGCCCGATCGCCCACCACGCCTGTGCGTAGGTCGCGAAGTCGTCGGTCAGGTCGAACCGACGGTAGAGGTACGCGCTGTAGACGACGAGGCCCACGAACTGGGCGACCAGGACCGTCGCGCAGACCAGCCAGAAGGTCCGCATCCCGCTCGCGTCGAGGGCGGCCCAACCGGCGGCCAGACCACGCTGCCGCTCACCAAGACGGCCTTCCTCCACCGACGAGGGCGACGGGGCGATCACCGCGCTCATCCTCTCGTTGCTCCGCGTCCCCTGCGAGGAGCGCGCTCCGGCGTCGGACCGAGGACCCGGGCGAGGGCGTCCACCAGTCCGTCGATCGTATGCGGGTCGGCCTCGACGGTCACCTCGATGCCTTCTTCCCGCGCGGTGCTCGACGTGGAGGGCCCGATCGACGCGACCGTCGCCGGGACGCCTTCGCGTCCGAGGACGCGCACGGTGTGCTCGACCGTCGAGGAGGAGGTGAACGCGATCGCGTCGGCGTGGCGCGCACGGTCGATCGAGTCGGGTGACGGGACGGCTGCGACCGTGCGGTAGGCGACGACTTCGTCGACGGCCCAGCCTCGGGCGCGCAGACCGGCCGCCAGGGCGCCGCGCACCCTCTCGGCCCTCGGGAAGAGGACGGTTCGTGCGGGATCGTCGCCGGACCCTCCACTGCCGATCGGGGCGGGCGGGAACGCGTCGAGCAGGCCTGCCGACGTCGAGACGTCGGCCACGACCTCGGGCTCGACACCCGCCCGGCGGAGCGCTGCCGCCGTCCCCTCGCCGAGCGCGGCCCACTTCGCCGGTGCGGCGTTCGCGTACGGGCCGAGTTGCCCGAGAAGCCGGTTCGCTGCGTTGGCCGAGGTCAGTGCCACCCAGCCGTACCGTCCCTCGGCGAGACGCCCGGCCGCCTCGGCGAGGGCTGCGCCCCCGTCGGGCGCAGCCTCGGTCGCGATGACCGGCAGCTCGACGACCGACGCGCCGAGCGACGCGAGCCGCTCGACCATTCGCGACGCCTGCTCCCGCGCCCGGGTCACCACCACCGACCGGCCGGCGAGGGCGAGTTCGCTCATGTAGTACCGGCCGCGCCGGATGTTCCGGTGGTGCCGAGATCGAGGGCCGCCACCGGACCGATCACGATCACCGCGGGAGCCGGAAGCTCGACATCGGCCAGCCCGGCGAGCGTCGAGCGGATCACCTGTTGGGCGTCGGTGGTACCCCAGTGGACGACCGCGACCGGTGTCGTCGGCTCGCGCCCGGACGCGAGAAGGCGTGCCGCGATCTCGGTCCGCTCGGCCATCCCCATGAGGATCACCAGCGTCCCGCCGCTCCTGGCCGAGCGCGTCCCAGTCGACTCCGCCCGGCTCGGCCGGATCGCCCGTGTGCCCGGTGACCACGGTGACCGAGGCCGACAGTTCGCGGTGGGTGACCGGGATCCCCGCCGCGGCCGGCACGGCGAACGCCGAGGAGACGCCGGGCACCACCTCGTAGATCGACACCCGCCTCGCGTAGTGCCGCGGACTCCTCGCCGCCACGCCCGAAGACGAACGGGTCGCCCCCCTTCAACCGCACCACCGCGCGTCCTGCGCGCGCGTGCTCGATCATCAGCTCGTTGATCGCTTGCTGGCGCCCCGGGTCGCCCGGCCGCTTTCCCACGTCGACGAGCAGCGCATCCGGTGGTGCGAGCGCGAGCAGCTCAGGAGTGACCAGACGATCGTGGATCACCACGTCGGCACGGCCGAGTAGTTCCCGTCCGCGCAGGGTCAAAAGCCCCGGATCGCCGGGGCCGGCCCCGACGAGCGCGACGCTCACGCCCTCGTGTGGGCGGGCGGTCCGGCGAGGCCGCCGTCACCGTCCGCGTCCTCGCCCGCGCACTCGAGCAGATCGCGCGCCACCTCGCGACCCAGCTGCTCTCCGTCGGCGCCACACCGGCGCTGCCGGAGCACGACGGTCCCTCCGAAGCCGGCGAGCATCCCCGACAGCATGACCTGCCGTCCCTCCCGAGGTGTGCTCTCGCCGTCGGCAAGCTGCGCGTACGCCCCGACCGGCAGGGTGCACCCACCGCCGAGCTCGGCGAGGAACGCGCGTTCGGCGCTCACCAACCGACGGACGACCGGGTCGTCGATGGCGGAGAGGGCCGCACGCGTCCGCGCGTCGTCGGCGCGGCACTCGACCGCCAGGGCGCCCTGGCCGACCTGAGGCACCATCAGTTCGGTGCCGAGGACCTCGGTCGCCACGCCTGCTGGCGGCAGCCAGCCGAGACGATCGAGGGCCGCCTGCGCGACCACCACCGCAGCGATCCTGCCGGTACCGGCCGTCGCGATCCTCGTCGCCAGGTTCCCCCGCAGGTCGGCGAAGAGAAGGTCGGGGCGGATATTGCTCAGTTGCGCGCGGCGACGGGCCGAACCGGTGGCGACGGTCGAGGCGGTCGGGAGGGTGTCGAGGGTCCCACCGATCAGCGTGTCGCGGACGTCCGCGCGCTCGGGGAACGCGGCCAGGTGCAGATCGGCCAAGCCGGGGAGCTCCGAGGCAGGAAGGTCCTTCGCCGAGTGCACCGCGGCGTCGGCGTCGCCGCGGGCGACGGCGGCCTGGACCTCCTTCACGAAGACTCCCTGCCCGCCGAGTCGGTCGATCGAGACGTCACGCCGACGGTCGCCCTCGGTCTCGACGACCACGAGCTCGGTGGCGATCCCGAGTGCCCCGAGGAGCTGCCCGACCCGTTCTGCCTGCCATCGTGCGAGCGGTGAACCCCGGGTCGCCAACCGGAGCTTGTCCGGTTCGCTCATCGAAGTGGCCGGCCGGACACGGCCTACAGGTCGAAGAGCGTCCGCAGTGCCTCGCTCAGTCGCTCACCTCTCGGCGTACCGGCGGCGGACTTGAGCGCGACCGTCGGCTGATGCAGCAGCTTGGCGACGACCGATCGAGTGGCCGCGTCGACCTGTTCCCACTGCTCGTCGGTGAGCTCCGAGCGTCTCCCTCGGAGCTTGTCGACCTCGCCACGGCGCGCCGCTTCCACCTTGGCACGCATCGCGGAGATGATCGGTGCCGCGTCGCGGGCGCGAGCCGCGGTCCGGAAGCGCTCGACTTCCTCGGCGACGATCTCGGTGGCCGCGGTCACCTCTTCGCGCCGGCCGGAGAGGGCGTCGGCGACGGCAGCCCGGAGGTCCTCCATGTCGAGGAGCTCGACGCCGTCGAGCGAGGCGACCGCCGGCTCCACGTTGCGCGGCACACCGAGGTCGACCACGAGCAGCGATCCGGCGCCCTCTCGCGTCGCGGCCGCGGCCGCGAGCATCGGCGCGTCGATGATCGGGTGGGTCACCCCGACGGTCGAGAAGACGACATCGGCGGCGCACAGCAGCGGGACGAGGTCGTCCGCCGGCTTTACCTCCACCACCTCGGCGGCCGATGCAGGCAGGGCCGCCGCCACCTCTTCGGCGCGGTCGGCGGTGCGGTTCGCGATCACCAGCCGGTCCGCGCCGTGCCCCTGGAGGGCCTGGGCGACACCGGCTCCCATCTCGCCGGCGCCGATCACGAGGACCCGAGCCCCGACCAACCCACCGCTTGCGCCGGCTGGCGCCGAGGGCGACCGCGCCGTGGGACATCGACGTCACGCCGCGAGCGATGGTCGTCTCGGAGCGGACCCGCTTGCCCGTCTCGACCGCGTGGCGGAAGAGGGCGCCGAGGATCGGCCCCGAGGATCCCTCCTCCTGTGCCTTCTCCCAGGCGCGCCGCACCTGGCCGAGAACCTCGGACTCGCCGACCACCGCCGAGTCGAGACCGGACGCGACCGAGAACAGGTGGACCGGGACGTCGTCGTCGAAGCGGATGGAGAGACGTTCGGCGAACGAGTCCACCGGGCTCCCGCTGACGGCAGCCAGGAAGTCCTGGAGCTCGGCCACCCCGTCGTGGAATCGCTCGACCACCGCGTAGACCTCGGTGCGGAGGCAGGTCGAAAGGATCACCGCCTCGGAGAGGTTCGACCGGTCGCGGAGACGGCCGAGCGCCTTCGCGAGGTCCGTCTCGGGGATCGAGACGGCTTCGAGCAGCTCGAGCGGGACGTTGCGCTGCTCGAGCCCTACCACGATCACCGACATGGGCTCGTCCTCCCGGCCGATCGGTGCATGCTTCGGTGTCCCACTCTCACTGGTCTGACTGGCACTTGCTGTCTCTCAAGCGTAGGGGGCAACCGCAGGTCCTCCGTGCGAGGAACCGGTAGAACAGCATCGCGGCAAAGGCGTGTGAACTGCCAGTCGGGCGCCGCGACCAGGCCCGCCGAGCCCCACCGGGCGGTCAGTCCGAAGAGCTGGAGGTGAGGCCGATCGAACGGATCACCGGCATCCGCTCGGGGGCGCCGTCGCCGGTCAGGCGTGACTGGTAGAAGCTCATGATCTGGAGCTCGATGCTCAGGTCGACGTAGCGCAGGAGCACGTCCGGGGGCACCTCGAGCACCCGTGGGGCGAAGTTGAGGATCGATCGCACACCGGCCGCGACCATCTGGTCGGCGACCCGCTGTGCGCCGGAAGCCGGCGTGGTGATCACGCCGATCGCGAGCGGCTGTTGTGCCGCGACGACCACCAGATCGTCGGGGTGACAGACCACGCAGTCGTCGATGCGCTCGCCGATGATGGCGGGATCGGTGTCGACGAGCGCCACCACCGAGAAGTTGCGGGCGGCGAATCCCTGTGAACGGGTGAGCGCGCGCCCGAGATTGCCGACGCCCGCGATGACCACCGGCCAGATCCGGTCGAGGCCGAGCTCGCGGTCGATCTGCTCGATGAGGAAGGCGGCGTCGTACCCTGCGCCGCGGGTGCCGAACGAACCGAGCAGCGAGAGGTCCTTGCGCACCTTCGCCGCGTTGACTTGTGCAGAGGAAGCGAGCAGCTCGGAAGAGACCGTCGTGGTCCCCGATCGCAACAACTCTTCGAGGATCCGCTGGTAGATGGGAAGCCGCGCCACGGTGGCTTCGGGAATCCGCCGGCGACTCGGCCCCGGCCCAGCGGGACGCGGGTTGGTGCCCCGGTGGGTGTCCTCGGACGTCACGGCCTGAATGGTACGGCGCGGCGGCGGAGCGTTGACAAGTCGCTTCGCCCAGTCAGTCGGAGCGGTCGCCGCGCGCCACCCGGAGACGCACCGACGGTTGCGCACCGGGCCCTGCAAACCCGAGGGTCCCGGCGGCGGACGCGCGATCGAAGACCAGCGCGACGTGCCCGTTCGCGTCGATCAACACGCCGAGCTCGCCGACCTCGAGCTCCGCGAAGGACCGGACCCGACGGGCGGAGAAGGGATGCCCGCGGATGGCGGTCGTCTCGCCGGGGGCTTCCAGCTCGACGTCGACCCACCCACCCGGAGCAAGGCCGAGGCGGTCGAGGTCCCGGGCTCCGAGGTCGAGCTGCACGTTGCCGAACCGGTCGATCCAGGTGACCGATGCGACCACGGTGTCGTCGCCACCTCCGGGGAGTCCGCTGCCGGACCCGGATGGGCGGGAGAGCGCGGCCGCCGAGACAAGGCTCGACGGCGGCACGGACGTGCCGATCGAACCGGGATCCCCTCCACTCGCCAGGTGCGCGGCCGCCGGCCCGAAGAGGTCGCGGCCGTCGAAGGTCGTCGCGCGGCCGGTCGGCGGGGTGAGCTCGACGACCAGGTCGGCGCCGCCGAGTGCACTCGCTGCGGGCACGAGCAGCCCGTTGTCGGGTCCGACCAGCCACGAAGGTGTGCCCGGAGGACCGTCGACGCGTATCGCCACCGCACGGCGCTGCGTCCCGACTCCCGGGTCGACGACCGCGAGGACCACGCCCGCACCGAGGTGAGGTATCGTCCGCTCGAGCATGGCCGCACCGGCAGCGACGTCGAAGGGCGGAATCTCGTGCGAGAGATCGATGACCCTGACGTCGGGTGCGAGCTGGAAGAGCACTGCGCGCACCACGCCTGCGAACTCGTCCGCAGTCCCGTAGTCCGAGAGGAAGTAGACGGCCCGGGGTGCTCCGCCGTCCATCTCAGTGGTGACTCAGCCTGGAGCCCGGTGGGTGCGGCGTCGACGTCCCGCCCCGAGGAGCCAGGTCACCGGCCAAGTTGCCTCGAGCGCTCGGTCGCCGCGGCGACCGCCTCGATGAAGGCCGAGCGAACCGCCTTGAACTCGAGCGTCCGCACCGCGGCGGCGGTGGTCCCCCCTGGCGAGGTCACTCCCGCGCGCAGCTCGGCGGGTTCCTCGTCCGTCTCGTCCATCATCCTGGCCGCACCGAGCACGGTACCGATCACCAGAGCGCTGCTCATCTCGCGGGTCAATCCCGCGCTCACCCCGGCGTCGATCATCGCCTCGGCGACGAGGAACACATAGGCAGGCCCCGATCCCGACAGCGCGGTCACCGCGTCGAGATGGCGCTCGGGCACCCGGACCACGGTGCCGACCGCCCCGAGGACGCCTTGCGCCCAGTCCAGGTCGGCTGCCTTCGCCGCGCTGCCGCCGGACATCGCCGCCACCCCCGCGCCGATCCGGGTCGGTGCGTTGGGCATCGCACGCACGACCACCCCACCGATGCCGAGCGCGGCCTCGAGACGATGCGGTCGACATGCCGGCGACGATCGAGAGCACCCGGTTGATCCCGACCGCGGCGACCGCACGGACCGTGATCTTCCGCGACGTCGGGCTTGACCGCGAGCACCGCGTCCTCCGCAGGAACCGGTGTGTCGGCGACGGTGAGGCCGGGGAGCGTGCGGCCGAGCACTTCGCACCGAATCGGATCAGGATCGCAGACCGCGAGCTCGGAGGCTTCGGCCCAGCCGCCCGCGACCAGGCCCGAAAGCAGGGCGGCACCCATCGTCCCGCCCCCGACCACCAACAGCCTGGCTGTCATGGGCGAACGCTACCAGCGGGTCAGCCGCGCACCGGGTGGTGATCGTTCATCTGGCGTCGGCGCGCTCCGCCGGCGGTCGCCGCCGGTAGCGCCCCTCGTACCCGAGCGACATCGCGGTCGGGAAGCACTCGTCGGTGTAGGCGAGGGACGCGCCGATGATCCGATCGAGCTCGTCGTCGTCCACCCTCACCACGGGTACCCGCCCGACGAGGTACACCGCGTCCTCGGGACCGAGTGAGAAGGACATCCCCGCGAGATCGGCGTTGCGTTTCAGCAGGTACTCCCAGGTTGCCTCGATGTTGGTCTCCGGAGCGGGCATGAACTGGGTCTCGTAGTGGAGGGTCCTTTGACGGAGGGTGAGCCAGACCGTCACGAACTCCTTCTCGTCGCCGCGCAGCCGGAGGTACCACCGCGGCGCGCCGGTCACCGGGTCCCCACCCTCCTGCCGGTCGACCGCGACCAGCGCTCCCTCCTTGGCCAGCTCGGCTGCGGCCCAGTCGTCGATGAGCCGGCAGATCTCGTCGCGGCTGTCGGGGTCGAGCAACCCGTCCCAGGCGTCGCTCACGAGCACTCGACGAGACGGCCGACGGTGAGCTCGGCGTAGATCTCGCGGAGCAGGTTCGCAGCGTGGGCCCAGGTATAACGACGAGCCCGCAGCACCGCGCCGGTCCCGAGCCGTTCCGCCAGCAGTGGCTCGGCGAGGATCTGTCGCACCCAGCCGGCGAACGCATCGGAGGAGGAAGGATCCTCGACGAGGAAGCCGGTACGGCCATGGTCCACGAGACTCCGCAGACCGCCGACGTCGGACGCCACGACCGGCGTGCCACAGGCGGCGGCCTCGAGCGCCACCAGGCCGAACGACTCGGACCTACTCGGCACGAGGCAGACGTCGGCCGCGCGGTAGTAGGTCGAGAGCAGCTCGTGCGGACGGGGGGATACGAAGGTCACCCGTTCGGTGAGACCGAGCGCGTCGACCAGGCCGTGGACGCGCACCAGCTCGTCTTCACCTTGTGGCCCGCTCGGTCCGCCGACCACGACCAGCCGCGCGCCCTCGTGGTCGTCGGCGAGGCCTGCCAGCGTCTCCACCGCGACGACGAGTCCTTTCAAGGGTTGGATCCGCCCGACGAAGAGCAGGAGCGGACCGGGACCGGACAGTCCGAGCGCGCGCCGGGCCTGGGCCCGGTCGCCGGGGCCGAAGAACGCATGGTCGACCCCGGGCGCGACGATACGAATACGGGAAGGGTCGGCCGCGTACAACTCTGAGAGCTGGGCTGCCTCGACCGAGCACGACGCGAGCACGGTGTCCGAACATCGAATGATGGTCGCCTCGGCCTCGGCCCGTCGGTACGACTCGTGTGCCTCGAGCTCCTCGGGGCTCGACTCGGCCTTCACCCGGTCGAGGGTGTGGAAGGTCGACACGAGTGGCAGATTCATCTGGTGCTTGATCACGTGACCGGCGACACCGCTCAGCCAGTAGTTGGCGTGCACCGCGTCGAAAGGGTGATCCTCCGCGCCGAAGCCGGGGGCGGTCCGCATCTGCTTGAGCACGCCGTCGGCGAACTCGTCGACGAAGTCGGGCAGTGATTCCTTCGCGACCGGCGAGGGCGGTCCGGCCGAGACGTGGTGGACCTGGAGCCCGGGCTCGACCATGACCGTCGCCGGGAGGTCGTCTCTCCAGGCCCTGGTGAACACGTCACAGGTCACACCCGCGCGTGCGAGCGCGGACGAAAGCTCACGCACGTAGACGTTCATTCCGCCGCCGTCGCCGGTGCCCGGCTGCGCGAGCGGCGAGGTGTGCATCGACAGGACTGCCAGGCGCCTCATGCGCCGACGATCCTACCGGTAGGCCGAGTTCAGCCTGCTGCGGGCGATGCGGTGCCGCCGACCGGGACGTTCCCGTTGCCGGCCGCTCCGCGATCACGGTCCCCTGCAGCGGGTGCTGGCGGTGCCACGTCGTCGGCATCGTGCGCAGCAGTCGCCGTCTCTCGCTCGTGGTCGGCCTGTGCTTCGTTCTCGTGGCGGAACGAGAGGTAGATCCGCATCATCGCCTGGCGTTGCTCGTCGGTCAGGTGGTGGTCGGCGAAGATGTGACGCGAGAGATCGGTGTCGCCGTCAGGTCGCTCGAGGATGCCGGCCTGCACATAGAGCGTTTCCGCAGAGATCCGGAGCGCCTTCGCGATCTGCTGGAGGATCTCCGCAGAGGGCCGGCGCAACCCTCGCTCGATCTGGCTCAGGTACGGATTCGAGATGCCCGCGAGCTCCGAGAGCCGTCGCAGTGAGAGCCGAGCCGAGTTGCGCTGCTCGCGGATGAACTCTCCGAGCTCGTTGAAGCGGTCGGGGAGCTCCTTCACGAGAGAAGGCCGTCGACCGACGCGCGACCCGACTTGTACCGCTCGACGATCTCGGCCTGCAGCCGGTCGATCACCACGTGCAGCGCGCGCCGGTCGTAGGAGACGTTTCGCTCGAGCGTCTCGAGCCGCTTCGAGAGCTCGCCGAGCTCGGTCCGGTCGAACGTGGCCAGGTTCCCGATCCCCTCGGCGTCGAGGATCTCGTCGAGCTGGGAGGTGAGGTCGGACTCCTCGGTGTCCGGAGAAAGGAGCATCGGCAGGTGACCGGGACCGGGTGGGCGACCCGGGCCGGCGAGGATGCCGGGCAGCTCCGACACGATGGTGGAGAGGTCGGGCGAGGAGTCGCCAGGCGGGGGGTCGAGGTAGATGTGCACGATGTCGAGGCGACCCTGCACCAGGCGGCGCAGATAGGAGAGGGCTACTTCTGCCTCCTGGCACTCGGCGCGCATCGCCCGGATCTCCTCGACGGGACTCTTCTCGACCCCGTCCAGGTAGTTACCGGCAATGAGGCGGCTGAGGTCGTCGCGGTGGCTCGGCATCAGGGACGATCGTACTCCGCGGGCCAGGGCGCGGCGCTGCTTCGCCCTGCCGGCGCGTAGCGGTAGACGGCCCGACCGAGCAGGTCGCGGCGGGCCACCGGGCCGAAAGTTCGACTGTCGGTGCTCGCATACGGAGCGTCGCCGCGCACCTCGAGGGCGCCGGTACGCCGGTCGACCGAGGCGACTCGCTTGACGAGGATCCGGCTCGGCTCACGCGGGTCGCGTACCGACGACGACCGTTCCGGGTGGTGGCCACGGTTGGGCGACGAAGGGGACCCGCAGGACCACCAGGCGATCCCCAGCCACGAGGGCGGGTGCCATCGAGTCGCCCACGACTTCGACCCGCAACACCGATCTGTTCACCAGCCAGCCGATCGCCGCGGCGGCGAGCAGGAGGACGAGTGACCGAGCGACAGGCGGCCGGCCGGACCCGCCCGATCGAGGCGTTCGGCCTGTTCGGCCGCGCACGAACCTGGGTAAGGTGGCCGCAGACGGGGTCATGACCCCACCTCTGTAGCAGCCTGTAGCAGACCCGTTCCGGGCGACCTGGCTCCGAGCAGGATCCCGGCCGACGCAAAAGGAGTTGTGCCCATGCGGACCGCAGACCACCTGTTGACGCTGGTCGACCGGATCTTCCCGCCGAGAAGCGTCCACGCCCACTGCGACCTGCCGTGCGGCATCTACGACCCTGCTCAGGCGAGGATCGAGGCGGAGTCGGTCAAGGCGATCATGGAGAAGGCCAACGCCTCCGACGACGACTACTTCAAAGAACGTGCGGTGTTCATCAAAGAAGAGCGTGCGGATCTCGTGAAGCACCATCTCTGGGTGCTCTGGACCGACTACTTCAAGCCCGAGCACCTCGAGAAGCACCCTGAACTGCACGACCTCTTCTGGAGGACGACCAAGACCGCCGGTGAGGCCAAGAGGAGCAACGACGTGTCGGTCGGCGAACGACTCCTCAGCCAGATCGCGGACATCGACAAGATCTTCTGGGAGACCAAGAAGTAGCTGGGCGCAGTGACGGTGTCTGGCTCGGGCACCCGGTGCCGGCGGACTCCCGGTCGCGGCTCGTCGTCACACCTTGCTGAGCAGTCCGGTCGCGGGCCGTTTCATACCCGCGTACCCGGACAACGCAGCCATCTGAAGCGCCTGCGAAAGCAAATCGCGGGCCTGCTCGCCATCACCCGGTGCTCCTCGGCTTCCAAGTATCCGGCCCCAAGACACATAGGTCGGCATGCTGAACTTGATGACCATCAAACCGACTGCTGCCCCTATCTGACCGTTCATCCTGGCGGATCCCTGCCCTCGACCTCGGACTTCCATCCGGCCACCAGTGGCACCTTGGCCAACTTGATCGTGGCCACGTTGACCGGTTCCAGTGGCTTCGGCCTCTACGTGGCGGCTGGCAACACCAACCTGGCCGTCGAGGTAGTCCGGTGGTACACGGCCAACGGGTAGTGAACGCAAACTTCGAACGATCCGGATGGGGCTCTCCAAACTGAGACCTCGCTTCGGGGATCTTGAGCGGTGTGGGTCGTCGCCTACGACGGGTCGATCCCGATCGTGATGGTCATGAGCAGCTCCTAGTCGAGTTAGGAAGCGGCAGGGCACTCCTGATTCTGATTGCGGTGCACACCCCTTTTTGAGAGCCACTGGGCGGCAAGAAACCGGGCAGGGAGCTCTTCGTTCGAAGCATCAGCAGCACTTCAGCCTCCACGACGGGTCCTCCAAGCGCTACTAGCTACAGTTTCTGCTATCAGTCTCAATCAGGCGCGTACAGGGCAGGACTAGCAGCCTTTTCCGTGACGTGAACTGGACCCGGACGTAGCCGGGGCGGGGTCACGCCAACATGAACGGGTGCTGATCCTCGCGGGAGGGCGCTTGATCGACGGGAACCACCAAAAAATAGCTTCCTACTGGTATCTGGGACCGTCCGGCGGCGCTCGTAAATAGACGTGGGGCTCCGCTCACAAACCCGCGCTCTTCAAATCTGACGACCGCGTCTTCGAATGCGCGGAGGGTCACGTCTTCGGGCCCAGATTTGCCCATGGGGCTCCAAGTTGGACCTGCCCCGAGTGTGGCCGGGTCGGACGACCTGTCGGCTCGGGGTACGCACCGCTCGATGTGCCATCATTCGCCCGTTCGGCGTTGCTGAACACTGTTGCTGCCAGCCACCTAGTGCCCAGAGCAGCGCGTCGTTCGTTGTTGGTTGCGGCAGGTCTGACAATTGGTCAACATGGGTGGATTGGGCCGGGGTGTCGGTTCATCGGGATTGACGCCACACTCGGCGACCGCGTCCTACTCAATGCGGGAGTGTTTATAGACGCGAGTGCGCATGTTGAGATTGGTCCAAACTGTTGGATTGGTCCGCAGGTGGTGATCCTGACAACGACACACGAAATCGGCTCGGCATCGAAACGGGCTGGAATGGAAATCCTTGAGCCAGTGACCGTCGAGGACGGTTGCTGGCTGGGTGCCGGGGCCATTCTCCTTCCAGGGGTGAAGATCGGGCGTGGTTGCGTGGTGGGAGCTGGCGCAGTTGTTACAGACGATTGTCAGCCAAACGGCCTTTATGCCGGGGTCCCCGCTACCAGGAAGCGCGACCTAGGCGGCTAACGAACCTCAAGTAGCCAGAGGCACGGCAGCTCGGCAGTGGGCTACACGGGTTCGTCTCGTATCCCGACAGCTTGGGGCTCTCACTACTAACTTCCTGGCCCTCGAAGGAAATGGGCCCCTTTCAGGGTCCAGACGTTGCCACTACGGGGAGGTCTGGGCATCCCAGATCGCAGTTATACAGGCGGCACTTAGGGAAGTCGAGAAGGCTGACGGACATCTCCGAGAGGTGAGGGAGGTCGCCCGCCTGCCTCCCATGCTACGCGTTCACTCGGCTACTCCTCGTGAGCCAACTATGCCCTGATTAATGGAACAGGTTCCCTACCTGGGGATCAGTTGAGAGTCATCTGAGGATCACTTGGGGACAAACTGTCGACAACGCATGGCGCTGCGCGCGCACGCACGCGCTAGCGTCATTGTTCTCGCATGTTCACGGGGTTGGACTCGGCGGACACGCGGGTAAGGGACGCGGTGGGAAGCCCTGCTGTTTTCGCCCGAGGGCTTCCTACTTGCGTTCCATCTGTTGTTGAGATCGGCCCCTCATCGCGTTCCCGACTTTACCCACCCGTAAACGGATTTGCGTGGATCATCCGTCTTTCGCGCTGTGGTAGTGGCACAGCGACTGACTACTCCCCCTTGTCACTCGAAAGCTGCGCGGCTCCCGGGCGGGGACGATAGCAGCGACGCTTTCGTGTCGAACTGATTCGCGTCGTTGCACTCAAGTTTTGGCGTCGGGTCTGTCACGACGTTCGGTACGACGTTTCGACCGCCCCGACGATGTTCGAGACGTTGACGTTCAAGCCCGGCAGTGAACCCAAGTAACTCGCGTCACCAAAGGTGAAGACGCCGCCGTCCGAACCGATGAGCCAGTACCCGTCACGGTCTTTCGTCGGCACGAGTCCCATGATCGGTTCGGCGGGCGTGACGTCGAAGGCCGGGAGCGAAGAGTAGAACCGTGCGTCGCCGAACGCGGATACGCCGCCGTCCGTCGTGGCAATCCAATAGCCCTGACCGTTGTCGGTGGCGACGATGTCCGACACCGGGGCGCCGACGGCGGTGATCGACCCCGCGTAGGTCGCGTCCCCGAAGGCGTACACCGTGCCGTCAGAGCCCACCAGCCAGTAGCCGTCTCCCGACGGAGTCACGGCAACCCCCACGACATCGGAAGTGGTGACCCCCCATGCCGGAAGTGATCCCTCGAACTGTGCGTCGCCGAACGCGTAGACGCCACCGTGGCGATCGACGAGCAGGTAGCCCTGGCCGTCCACCGTGGAAGCGATGGCGCTGACGTCATCGATGGGAATGCCCAATCCGGGAAGCGAACCCAAGAAGGGCGCGTCGCCGAAGGCGAACACCCCGCCGTCGGCGCCGACGAGGAAGTAGCCCCGATCGTTCGGCGATCCGACCATCCCCACGATGTCGTTCACCTTCACGCCTATCCCCGGAAGCGAGCCGTAGAAGCCGCCGGACTGTCCCTCGGGGAAGACGAAGACGCCGCCGTCCTGTCCGACCAAGTCGTAGCCCCTCGAAACCTGCGACGCCGGAGATGGAGGCGTCGGTTCGCTCGTCGTGGTGGTCGTGGTCGGTGGTTCGGTCGTCGTCGTTGACGCGGTTCGGTCGTCGTGGTGGTCGGCGGTTCGGTCGTCGTCGGTGGTCGGTCGGTTCCGTGGTCGTCGTCGGTCGGCGGCGGCTGGTCGTCGTCGTGGTGGTCGGCGGCGGCGGCTGGTCGTCGTGGTGGTGGTCGGCGGCGGGCTGGTCGTCGTCGTGGTGGTCGGCGGCGGGCTGGTCGTGGTGGTCGTCGTCGGCGGCGGGCTGGTGGTCGTGGTGGTGGTCGGCGGCGGGCTGGTCGTCGTGGTGGTGGTCGGCGGCGGGCTGGTCGGCGAGCAGGCGCTGGAGCTGAAGGTGCTCCCCGAATCCTGTCCGTTGAAGGTGTCGCCGGAGGCGGCGGCGTTGGCTTCGCCCGAGGTCCACTGGCTCTGGTTCATGGTGTTGCCCTGGGCGAATCCGACGAACTGCCAGGAGCGCCCCCGCCGGCGCAGTACTCGTTGTTGGCAAAGAGGTCGTTCTGATGGTTGGAGATGTTGTTGGGCACCGTGTAGCCGCCGTAGGGGTAGGAGGCCCCCGAAGGCCACCCCCCGTTGTGGGTCGAGGACGGGCGTGGTGCCCGGTTCACTGAACAGGCCGTTGTAGCCGCACATGTTCGAGCTGACGCAGTCGGCACCGATGTCGCTCGGCGTGAAGTCGAACAGGTTGTTGCTCACCGAGATGTTCTGCGCCTTCCACCGGCAGTTGTCGACGTAGTCCGGAGTGTTGGTGGTCTTCCCGTTCGGGATGTTGGAGGCGCACGACGACAAGGTGTAGGTGCTCGGTGCGACGAGGGTGCAGTAGGCGTCGTTGGTGATGCCACAGGCACGGTTCGAGTTCTCGTAGATGGCCACGCCGCCCCAGTTGTCCACGAAGGCGTTGCTCGAGATGCTGAACGAGGCGCCGTAGGCGCCCGACACCCGGCTGTCGCTGCCGGACTCGGAGATGTAGATGGCCCGGGTCGGGGAACCCACCGAGCGCCGGGGAGGGTCCCTGGCCCCACGCGTTGTCGACGAAGCCGTTGTCGGTGATCGACGCGTTGTAGCTGACCTCGTACATGATGCCCTCGGCCCAGTTGTTGGCGATGTAGTTGCCCGAGATGTTGAACCCGGAGTTGTCGGTGTCCGCCCAGATCCCGACGAACGCCGTTGTCGTGGACCCAGTTGTTGGTCACCGTGCCCCCGGCGGTGTCCCAGAACTTCCCACCGCCCGAGCAGCCACAGGTCACCTGCGGGTCGGCGATCGTCCCGGTCGGGTCGCTGGTCGTCGCAACGTTCCCCGTGGTCACGTCGAAGGTGAACTCGGTGCTCGAGTGGACCGCCGCGATCGTCCAGGTGCCGTTCAGCGCGGAGTCGGAGAGGTTGGTGCACCAGGAGAAGGTGCAGCCTCCCGTGGCTCCCAGAATGATCCTGCCGCCGGGATGCAGGTTGACCGGGGCCTTGGTGTCGATCGTGGCCACGTTGCCGGTCACCGAATAGGACTTGAGGTAGGCCCCCTGGTCGTAGGTCCCGTTGGTGTCGTTCTTGCTGATCTCGTTGCCGGTGAGCGTGACGTTCGACGCTCCACCGAAGCTGCTGAAGCCGTACTCGTCGTTTGCCGCGAGGCAGTTGTGCGAAACGACGTCGTTGGAACCAATGCCCACTCCCGCTCCGCCGTTGTTGGCGATCGTGTTGTACTCGATGGTCCAACCGGCACCCCCGTCGTGGTTGACGACCATCTGCCCGTTGGGAGCAATGAAGTTCTCGATGGTCAGGTGCTCGATGGTCACGCCGGTCGCGGTGCCGTCGAACGCCGACTGGTTGATCCCCTCGCCGTTCAGGATGGCCCCCGGAGCCCCGATGAAGGTGTCCCCGTTCTGCGGTTGGAACTGGCTGAACTGCGAGCTCCCGAGCGTGTGGGTCCCCGACGCCAGGTAGTAGGTCTTGCTAGGGCTCAGTTCATACGAGAACGTCACGCCCGAGTTGTTACCGGCCGGAATCGTCACCGCTCCTGCGGGTGCCGACGACGGGCCGGCGAGCGCCGAAGAGTCCGCGCCACCGCTGCAGAGCTGGGTGCCGGCCGGGGGGGACGTGGGGGCGGTGACATTGGCCTCGGCGATCACCCCCGAGAAGGCAACGGCGACGCCCGCCAACACCGTGGTACAGACGACGAACGCCAGAAGCAGCTTGCGGGGCCTCCGTCCGAAACCTGCCCGTGTCTCACGCATGATCGGACGCTCCGATCGACGTCACCGGACATCACGCCATCCAGCTGTCTCGTACTGCCCACTCGTTCTCGTCGGCTCAAGTGATTCCCCTCTCGCACCAAGTGCCATCGAGACCAACCTCCTTGAGGTAGAGCTCGAATAGGCCACCACGGGCGACACCTCTGTTTGTTGACCGGCCACATCTCCAAGGGATGCTGGGATCGGACGTTGTCCCCGGTTCTGTTGATGCAAAGCGGTGGTCCCCGGGCTGAGACCTGCCAACTGGCAGGGCCCGGACTTCCACGGGGATGCCAGAAAACAATCCCGATATGAACGGGTTCACCGCCACGCAGAGGGTAGCGGCTCTGAGGTTGGCAGGTGCGGAGGGGGCGGCGACGGTGGCGAACCTGGCGGTCGAGGTGGCCGTGGCCTGGCTCGACTGCGGTGACGTCGTTCAAATACCCCGTTGACCTCGTCCTTCGACGATCAGGTTTGTTGGGACGGGCCAGGTGACGAAGGTCGAGTTCTGGGAGATATTGCAGCATTGCTGCCAATACCTGTCGGTGCCTGTCCCCCGTGCTTCGCGCGAGTCAGCGCGAAACTGCATCGTGGGCATGCCGACTTCGAAACGAGCCGGACCCACTTGGGGGCTAGGTCACGCGCCCGAAGGTGTGGCGACCGTCTCGTTACGGATCGGAGGGTGCACGGCCACAGATTCGCCCATTGAGCGCGCGGGCGATCAGGAGATTGCGATCGCCGCGTAAGTCAGCTGATCGTTGCTCGCCGAGCCGAGGTAGTCCGCGTCCCCGAAGGCGAACACACCGCCGTCCGATGCGACGAGCCAGTAGCCGGCGCCGTCGGCCGTGGACTGCACGCCGGTGATGGGCTTGTTGAGCACCAGCGAACCCGTCGATCCGTGGAAACCGGCGTTGCCGAAAGCGAAGATGCCCCCGTCCGAGGCCGCGAGCCAATAGCCCTTCCCATTCGACGTGGTCGCTATCCCGACGACCGGATTGTTGAGGGTGAGCGACCCGGTCGAGCCGTAGAAGCCCGCGTCGCCGAAGCTGAAGACTCCGCCGTCGGATGCGACCAGCCAGTAACCCTTCCCGTTCGGGGTGGTCGCCATCCCGACGATCGGCTTGTTGAGGGTGAGCGCCCCGGTCGAGCCGTAGAAGCCCGCGTCGCCGAAGCTGAAGACTCCGCCGTCAGATGCGACCAGCCAGTAACCCTTCCCGTTCGGGGTCGTCGCCATCCCGACGATCGGCTTGTTGAGGGTGAGCGCCCCGGTCGAGCCGTAGAAGCCGGCGTTACCGAAGGTGAAGACGCCGCCGAGGCTCGAGACCATTCGGTATCCCTTCCCGTCAGGGGTGGCCACCTGGTCGACGATCGGCGCGTTCGAACTCATGCTGATCGCCGAGCCGTAGTCCGCTACCGCACCGAAGGAGTAGAGGCTCCCACTGCTCGTGGTCAGCCAATAGCCCTGTGGCTTCCTTTGCTTCGCCGGCGAGTTGCCGCCGTGCCCGGGAGAAGTTCTGCCCGGCTGAGTGGTGGTCGTGGTGGTGCGTCGGCGGCGGATCAGTCGTCGTGGTGGTGGTCGGCGGAGGATCGGTCGTCGTGGTGGTGGTCGGCGGAGGATCGGTCGTCGTCGTAGTGGTCGGCGGAGGATCGGTCGTCGTCGTGGTGGTCGTCGGCGGCGGCGGGCTGGTCGTCGTGGTGGTCGGCGGCGGCGGGTCGGTCGTCGTCGTGGTGGTCGGCGGCGGCGGCTGGTCGTCGTCGTGGTGGTCGGCGGCGGGCTGGTCGTCGTGGTGGTGGTCGGCGGCGGGCTGGTCGTCGTGGTCGTGGTCGGCGGCGGGCTGGTCGTCGTGGTCGTCGTCGGCGGCGGGCTGGTCGTCGTGGTGGTGGTCGGCGGCGGGCTGGTCGTCGTGGTGGTGGTCGGCGGCGGGCTGGTCGGCGAGCAGGCGCTGGAGCTGAAGGTGCTCCCCGAATCCTGTCCGTTGAAGGTGTCGCCGGAGGCGGCGGCGTTGGCTTCGCCCGAGGTCCACTGGCTCTGATTCAGGGTGTTGCCCTGGGCGAATCCCACGAACTGCCAGGAGGCGCCCCCGCCGGCGCAGTACTCGTTGTTGGCAAAGAGGTTGTTCTGATGGTTGGAGATGTTGTTGGGCACCGTGTAGCCGCCGTAGGGGTAGGAGGCGCCCGAAGGCCAACCCCCGTTGTGGGTCGAGGACGGCGTGGTGCCCGGTTCACTGAACAGGCCGTTGTAGCCGCACATGTTCGAGCTGACGCAGTCGGCACCGATGTCGCCCGGCGTGAAGTCGAACAGGTTGTTGCTCACCGAGATGTTCTGCGCCTTCCACCGGCAGTTGTCGACGTAGTCCGGAGTGTTGGTGGTCTTCCCGTTCGGGATGTTGGAGGCGCACGACGACAAGGTGTAGGTGCTCGGTGCGACGAGGGTGCAATCGACGTCGTTGGTGATGCCACAGGCACGGTTCGAGTTCTCGTAGATGGCCACGCCGCCCCAGTTGTCCACGAAGGCGTTGCTCGAGATGCTGAACGAGGCGCCGTAGGCGCCCGACACCCGGCTGTCGCTGCCGGACTCGGAGATGTAGAGGCCCGGGTCGGGGAACCCACCGAGCGCCGGGGAGGGTCCCTGGCCCCAGGCGTTGTCGACGAAGCCGTTGTCGGTGATCGACGCGTTGTAGCTGACCTCGTACATGATGCCCTCGGCCCAGTTGTTGGCGATGTAGTTGCCCGAGATGTTGAACCCGGAGTTGTCGGTGTCCGCCCAGATCCCGACGAAGCCGTTGTCATGGACCCAGTTGTTGGTCACCGTGCCCCCGGCGGTGGCCCAGAACTTCCCACCGCCCGAGCAGCCACAGGTCACCTGCGGGTCGGCGATCGTCCCGGTCGGATCGCTGGTCGTCGCAACGTTCCCCGTGGTCACGTCGAAGGTGAACTCGGTGCTCGAGTGGACCGCCGCGATCGTCCAGGTGCCGTTCAGCGCGGAGTCGGAGAGGTTGGCGCACCAGGAGAAGGTGCAGCCTCCGGTGGCTCCGACGAATGATCCTGCCCCCGGGATGGAGGTTGACCGGGGCCTTGGTGTCGATCGTGGCCACGTTGCCGGTCACCGAATAGGACTTGAGGTAGGCCCCCTGGTCATAGGTCCCGTTGGTGTCGTTCTTGCTGATCTCGTTGCCGGTGAGCGTGACGTTCGACGCTCCACCGAAGCTGCTGAAGCCGTACTCGTCGTTGCCCGCGAGGCAGTTGTGCTCGACGACGTCGCCGGTCCCAAGGCCCACACCGGCCCCGCCGTTGTTGATCACCGTGTCGTACTCGATGGTCCAGTCGGCACCCGCCATCGTGGTTGACGACCATCTGCCCGTCGGGAGCAACGAAGTTCTCGATGGTCAGGTACTCGATGGTCACGCCGGTCGAGGTGCCGTCGAACGCTGACTGGTTGACCCCCACCGTTCAGGATGGCTCCCGGAGCCCCGATGAAGGTGTCCCCGTTCTGCGGTTGGAACTGCCGTACGGTCGAGCGACCCGAACGTGTGGGTCCCGGCGCCGAAGTAGTAGGTCGTGTTCGACTGCAGCGCCCAGTTGTCGACGATTGGATCAGTCATCCCAGACGGAGTATGGTCGATCGTCAGCCGCAGGCACCGTGATTGCTCCGCTCGGTGCCGTCGAAGGACCCGTCAGCACGCCGAGGAGTCAGCGCCGCCGCTGCAGAGCTGGGTGCCGGCCGGAGGGGACGTGGGGGCGGTGACATTGGCCTCGGCAGCCACCCCCGAGAACGCGACGGCGAAGCCCGCCAACACTGTGCTGCAGATGATGACCGCCAGAAGAAGCTTCCGGGGCCTCCGCCCGAAACCTGCCCCAACTTCGCGCATGACCGGTGCTCCGATTCGAGTCCACGGGACACGCTCCACGCCGCTGCCCCCCCTGCCTTGCCTTATGGTAACTCACTCTCTGCGTCTGGTCCATCACGCTACGTGTCTAATTCGGCAAGAGGTCGCAGCTCCAGGCACATATGCAGGCGAGCGCAGGCTCGGGATTTCATTGGAAAGAGGGGTGGCGACGCCGTTGCGTCCTGGGCGCCCCGGGTCTTCGGGCGTGCCTAGAAGACGCCGAGATCCCTGGGATCGCGCACCGCCGCGATCCGGCGGCCCGATCGAGACCGGACGGTCTCCGGTTCTCGAATCAGCGCTTTGGCGAGCAGGCGCTGGAGCTGAAGGTGCTCCCCGAATCCTGTCCGTTGAAGGTGTCGCCGGAGGCGGCGGCGTTGGCTTCGCCCGAGGTCCACTGGCTCTGGTTCAGGGTGTTGCCCTGGGCGAATCCCACGAACTGCCAGGATGCGCCCCCGCCGGCGCAGTACTCGTTGTTGGCAAAGAGGTTGTTCTGATGGTTGGAGATGTTGTTGGGCACCGTGTAGCCGCCGTAGGGGTAGGAGGCTCCCGAAGGCCACCCCCCGTTGTGGGTCGAGGAGGGCGTGGTGCCCGGTTCACTGAACAGGCCGTTGTAGCCGCACATGTTCGAGCTGACGCAGTCGGCACCGATGTCGCTCGGCGTGAAGTCGAACAGGTTGTTGCTCACCGAGATGTTCTGCGCCTTCCACCGACAGTTGTCGACGTAGTCCGGAGTGTTGGTGGTCTTCCCGTTCGGGATGTTGGAGGCGCACGACGACAAGGTGTAGGTACTCGGTGCGATCAGGGTGCACATCGAGTCGTTGGTGATGCCACAGGCACGGTTCGAGTTCTCGTAGATGGCCACGCCACCCCAGTTGTCCACGAAGGCGTTGCTCGAGATGCTGAACGAGGCGCCGTAGGCGCCCGACACCCGGCTGTCGCTGCCGGACTCGGAGATGTAGAGGCCCGGGTCGGGGAACCCACCGAGCGCCGGGGAGGGTCCCTGGCCCCAGGCGTTGTCGACGAAGCCGTTGTCGGTGATCGAGGCGTTGTAGCTGACCTCGTAGATGATGCCCTCGGCCCAGTTGTTGGCGATGTAGTTGCCCGAGATGTTGAACCCGGAGTTGTCGGTGTCCGCCCAGATCCCGACGAAGCCGTTGTCATGGACCCAGTTGTTGGTCACCGTGCCCCCGGCGGTGGCCCAGAACTTCCCACCGCCCGAGCAGCCACAGGTCACCTGCGGGTCGGCGATCGTCCCGGTCGGATCGCTGGTCGTCGCCACGTTCCCGGTGGTCACGTCGAAGGTGAACTCGGTGCTCGAGTGGACCGCCGCGATCGTCCAGGTGCCGTTCAGCGCGGAGTCGGAGAGGTTGGCGCACCAGGAGAAGGTGCAGCCTCCGGTGGCTCCGACGATGATCGTGCCCCCGGCATGGAGGTTGACCGGGGCCTTGGTGTCGATCGTGGCCACGTTGCCGGTCACCGAATAGGACTTGAGGTAGGCCCCCTGGTCATAGGTCCCGTTGGTGTCGTTCTTGCTGATCTCGTTGCCGGTGAGCGTGACGTTCGACGCGCCACCGAAGCTGCTGAAGCCGTACTCGTCGTTGCCCGAGAGGCAGTTGGACTCGACCACATCGCCGGTCCCGAGGCCCACACCGGCCCCGCCGTTGTTGATCACCGTGTCGTACTCGACCGTCCAGTTGGCGCCGCCATCGTGGTTGACGACCATCTGACCGTCGGGTGCGACGAAGTTCTCGATGGTCAGGTACTCGATGGTCACGCCGGTCGAGGTGCCGTCGAACGCCGACTGGTTGATCCCCTCACCGTTCAGGATGGCTCCCGGAGCCCCGATGAAGGTGTCCCCGTTCTGCGGTTGGAACTGGCCGTACTGCGAGCTCCCGAGCGTGTGGGTCCCCGACGCCAGGTAGTAGGTCGTGTTGGGTCTGCTGGAGTCCGACTGGTTGTCGCCAGCCGCAAGCGTGACCGCTCCAGCCGGTGCCGACGAGGGACCAACCAGCGCCGAGGAGTCAGCGCCGCCGCTGCACAACTGGGTGCCGGCCGGAGGGGACGTGGGGGCGGTGACATTGACCTCGGACCGCGACCGCACACCCACCTCGCTCCGGGATGGTATGGCGATGAACGCGACCACACCGGCTACGACGACCGCGACGACGACAGCGACGGCCACGACCACCCGCGGACCCCGCCCGCGCACGGCGGGGCCGGCTCTTCGCGCATCGACTCGATCGGGGCCGACATGTCAGCGAGCGGACGGCGTTCGGCACGCTCGGCGACCACTGGGCGAGGCAGTCCCCGACCCGGCGCCCACGTCGCGTCGAAGGCGAAGCATCTCACTGCGCGTCGTCACATCGTTATCGTTGCTCAGACGTTGCGAGACGTGCTCATCGCTCTGCCGCGGTGAATGCGCCTGATATCGTCGTGGTGCCGACATCAGTGCTCCGGGCCACCGAGTGCCGGTTCCGACCAAAAGGGTGCTCGGGGTTGGACATGGCGGAGGCTGATTCCGATACGCGATGAGACGATCGCCATTCACGGCGGCTACGACGCCGACCGGACGCGGGCAGTGGCCGTGCCCATCTATCAGACCGTCGCCCACGAGTTCACCGACGCCGATCACGCCGCGGCTGTTTTCGACCTCGCCCAGCCGGGCTTTCACTACAACCGGATCAACAACCCCACAGTCGAAGTCCTCGAGAAGAGGATGGCTGCTCTGGAAGGTGGGGTCGGTGCCGTCGCACTCGCTTCGGGCATGGCTGCGATCCGCTACGCCATTCGGAACATCACCATCGCAGGACGGAGCGTGGTCACGACGCCCCAGCTCTATGGCGCGACCTACACGCTTTTTGCCCATCTTCTGCCGGAGGAAGGTGTAACCGTCCGTTTCGCGCCGGACGATCGTCCCGAATCGATCGGCGCGCTCATCGACGAGACGACTGCGGCTGTGTTCTGCGAGTCGATCGGGAACCCCGCGGGAAACATCGTCGATCTTCCGGCCGTCTGTGACGTCGCACACGCCCACGGTGTACCGGTCGTGGTGGACAACACGGTGGCCACACCCATGACCTTGAAGCCCTTCGAGCACGGAGCTGACATCGTCGTTCATTCGCTGACAAAGTTCGTCGGGGGCCACGGCACGACCCTCGGAGGGATGGTGGTCGACAGCGGGCGCTTTCCGTGGGCGGAGCATTCTGAGCGCTTTCCGATGCTCAGCCGTCCCGAGCCCTCGTTCCATGGGGTCATCTATACGCGCGACTTCGCCGACAGGCCGTTCATCGTACGGTGTCGGACTGTCGGGCTTCGCAACGACGGTGCGACCCTGTCGCCGTTCAACGCATTTCTCCTCCTCCAGGGCTTGGAGACACTCTCGGTGCGCCTGGAGCGCCAGCACGCGAACACCGAGGCGGTGGCGAGATGGTTGAGTGAGGATTCGCGGGTCGCGTGGGTCAGCTGGTCGGGCTTCGCCGATCACCCGCACCACGCATTGGGATCGTCGCTCCTCGGGGGTCGATATCCCTCGATCCTCACATTCGGAGTGGTCGGCGGATACGAGGCGGGCATCCGATTCTTCAACGCTGTCGATCTGTTCACACGCCTTGTGAACATGGGAGACGCGAAATCGATCGTGAGCCACCCGGCGTCCACGACACATCGACAGCTCACGCCTGCCGAGCTCGACGCGGCACGCGTCACGCCCGACATGATTCGTCTTTCCCTGGGCATCGAACACATCGATGACCTCATCGACGATCTCGATCAGGCTCTTGGCGCCGCGGTGTCTTAGCGTCGGGACCGTCGGGTCGCACCAAGCACTGCGAGCGGCTCACCGATGTTCTCGCAGCAGATCACTCCTCCTCCGCGGCGGCGGCAAGACAGGTCAGGCAGGGGTTCCCAGTGTGCTCGTGGCTGCCGACCGCTGCGTGCGATCGGGTGAGCACGAAATCCGAGACGAGGTCTGCCACCTGCTGCCGTTGGTTCGCGATCAGGAGCTCGTGGTGCAGATCCGGGAAAATTTGCAGGTTGACCGATCCCCGTCGCGAGAGGCGCCGTAGCTTGTGTGGTGCGATGCCGTAGCGAATGGGGCGGCTCTCGAACTCGCCGCAGATGGCGAGTACATGGGTGCCCTGCCGGTCCAGATCGGGAAGCCATGCCCCCGATCGACGCTTGGGCGCACCGAGCATCCGCACCCACCAGGCCAGCTGAGGGAAGCGGGTTCGAAGCGAGGACAGCCGGCCGCCCTCCCGAAACGCATCGGGGACCGAGTCCTTGGCGAAGACGATCCGTCGCCGGGGGTCGAGGGGCTTTCCCTCTCGCTTCTCCGGCGGTACGAAGGTGATACTGGGATTGATCGCCACCGCACCGCGTGGTCGAAGCCCGAATGCACTGTCGAGCGCCTGACAGCCCGACGAGCACAGCCCGACCAGGATCACGTTGCTCGGATCCTCGGGCGCTACGCACTCGGCCGCCTCCCGGACGTCGTCGAACGCCTCGGGCTTGAGAGGAAACCACCTCTCGTGTCCGATGTCGCGGCTCGGGCTGTCGCCCAATCCACTCAGGTCCAACCGAAAAGAGCGGACGCCCTGGTACGCCCACTGGCGCGACAGCTCGACCCAGAGGCGGTTGGGGCCGACACCGGGCTGGTTGGCGACGCTGAGGAAGATGACGGTCGGAGCGTCCGAGAGGGAAGCGGTCGGCTCCGAAAGGACTCCGAAGAGCCCTGCCGGGGGAACCTCGACGAAGCTCTCCCGGACAGAGGGGCCGAGGGGGCTCGTGCCCACGACCGCGGTGGCGTTACCCGATGGCGCTCGGACCGGCTGTGGTCGGCCTCGGGCGCCCGCGGTCAGCCATGTCACGATCTTCTTCACCGCCAGCACCGGAGGCTCCTGATGGGGCGAACCTCTGTCCATCAGCTCGGGCTGACCCGTCGCCTCACCGCGTTCGGCCACCTCGCCGGCAATCGACGCCTCCGCGAAGATGGGCGCTTCGAATCGATCGGATCGGACGAGCGTGAGTACGCGGCGGGCAAAGGGTCGCGGGAGCTTTGCAACGTCCAGCGTTCGAAGCTCCGACACCGTGGCGGCGTCGTAGATCATCCCTGAAGTCTCCAAGGAGCCATCGGTGAGGAGGGGTGTCACGTCGATGTCCGCGGTCAATAGGGAGTACAGCGCCGACTCCTCGCGGAGGAACGCACGGCCCGACACGCACGGGTCCCAGAGCACGAGCTGGTCGAAAGCGGCGCCGGACGCCGAGACGGTGGTCGCCAGCAGCGAGCCGATCCGCATGCCCACGGCCGAAAGGTCCACGTTCCCCATCTCGCGAAGCAGCTGCACCGCGTCGCGAACCGTCGCCAGCCACGACTCGACTCGGTTCGGGTCAAGGTTGTCACCAGCCGAGTTGCCGGTGCCGTCGTAGTCGAAGCGCAGCACCGAGAAGCCCGCGTCAGCGAGCGATTCGGCCAGCAACCGAAGGGCGTAATGACCCTGGAGGTAATCGCGCCCAATTGGCGGGCAGACGAGCACCCCGCCGCGGGATACCCCGCCGGGCGGAAGGTGGAGCCAGCCAAACGCCGGTCGCTCCTTCTCCCCGAACCAAATGGGCTGCGCCCCGATCACGTCATCCCCGCTGAGGCCCTGCATCGGATTGGCCCCGGCCGGCTCCGTACATCGCACGAAGGCGGCCCCTGTCAACCTTTCCAGCGGAGCTCATCGGCAGTCCTTCGACGACGA
Organism: uncultured Acidimicrobiales bacterium; assembly: GCA_963741055.1. Lineage (GTDB taxonomy): Bacteria > Actinomycetota > Acidimicrobiia > Acidimicrobiales > RAAP-2 > Bog-756. The sequence continues at coordinate 166,173 of CAVUGU010000010.1, forward strand.
TGCACACGTCGTCCGGCAACATCGTCGCCGGTAGATACTGGCGGGCGGCGGCAAGGATGGCGCGAGCACTGGTCGATGCGTCGGTCTCCACGAACGCCGTGATCCGGACGCCCTTTTCGGATGGCGCTTCGATGCACTCGGCCCTCATCACATGCTCGATCGACTGCATCGCCTTCGCGATCTCCACCAGCGAGATCCGCACGCCACGGCGCTTGATCACGTCGTCACTGCGGAACATGTACACGTAGCGCCCGCGCTCGTCGCGGTACATGAGGTCGCCCGGTCTTATAGAGCACTTCACCCGGAATCACGTCGGAGCGGAGCACGCTGCGGGTCAGCCGCGGATCGCCCCAGTACCCGTTCATCAGCTGGTTCCCACCGATGTACAGCTCACCGACGGTGTGTGCCTGCTCGAGCACGGTGCCGTCCGGAGCCACGAGGTGAAAACTGACACCAGGATGGGGGACACCAACGGGGATGCGATCCTCGGCGAGATCTTCTCGGGTGATCTCGTAGGTCGTCACTTCGACCGTCGTCTCGGTCGGACCGTATCGATTGAATATCCGAAGGGAGGGTCGAATCTGCCACAGACGACCGAGGTCCTTCGCCAGGGACTCCTCGCCCCCGAGCCCGAGGGTCTGCAGTTGGCTGTCCCCAAGTCGCTCACACTCCGGAGATGACAGCAGTAGGCGGAGGTAGCTGGGCGAGAAGCCGGTATGGGTGATCTGGTCCTCACGCAGAGCTCGGAAAAAGCGGCGAAGGAACAGCAGATCCTCCCGACGCGGTATGACGAGCGACCCCCCGGCTGCCAACGTAGAGAACGCCGTGCCGTACGACCCGTCGAAGTGGAAGGGCGACACGCACAGAGTGCGGGTGCCCTCGTCGAGCCCGATCGATCCCGCCGCGCACACCACAGCCCATCGAAAGGCCATTTCGGAGATGCACACGCCCTTTGGCATCCCCGTCGTGCCGGAGGTGTAGATCACGTACGCGTCACGCCCTCCGTCAGTAGCGCGGGGAGGAGGTGTTTCGGCGGCGGTGGGGAGCGCCGTTACCTCCGCCTGTATCCCGCCGTCCCCGCCGATGCGACGCACGGTGAGCTCGTGGTCGGACCCCAAGTCGAGAAGCCAAGTGGCGTTGCTGTCCTTGACGATCGTCGCCCTGCGCGGTGGCGGGTCATCGGTGGCGATAGGGATGAACGGCGACCCGAGCCACAGGCACGCCAGTGCGGCGATCACGAACTGGGCCGAGTTGGGGATGGACACCGCGACCCTGTCGCCTTCGTGCACCCCGACTTGAGCAAGGCCGGAAGCGGTGGCCGCCACACGTTCGGCCAGGTCGGCATACGAGAGCGACTCGTCATCGTCCTTCACCGCGAGCTGACGCGGACGAGCCTCGGCATGTTGGAGCATCGCCTCCAACAGGCTCGTCTCGAAGGCGTCGCTCCGACCGAGGACGGAGCTCGCCCTGTCGGGGAGATCAGGGAGATACGTTGTGCCGGTCATCGTCCTCGGACGTAGCAAGGTCGTTTCGTTCACGCTCGCGATCCGTCTCGGATCCATGGTCGAGGCCGCAGCGACGGCCGGCATCGATTACCCAATTCGCGAACAGCTGGGATGCCGTGTCCTGCCAGTCGGCACGGATGTACGAGCACATGGGGCGGAAGGGGAAGGGACTGACCTCGACCACCGGCTGCGCGCATTGGTGCACGCGGCGGAGTGCGAGCAGGCGCTCCTCGCCAGCCCGGTCGAGATACCCCACCGGGATCTCCGGATAGTCCGAGGCCGTACCCTGCAGATATTCGTTGACGTCCCGCCTGTACTCCCGGAGCAGTGTCGTCGACGAATACTCGGGATGTCCCTGCAGAAGCACCAGCAGCCTCCCCGACTCCTCACGCGTGGCGACGGTCCAGCCCGAATCCGCCGATGCGACGAGGATGTCGTACCCATGGCGCAACAAATCCTCGGAGGAGATGTCGTTGAAGCGAGAGTGAGGGAGCGAGACAGAGGCACCCAGTCGCCTCATGAGGAAATGGGATCGATCGACCTCCTGCTCGAACACTCCACATCTCTTGGAAGGAAGTGGGATCCGCTCGATTCCATGAAGTGCGACGGCCGCCGCGTGGGATGCCAAGCACGAAAGCAGAGTGGAGGGCACCCGTTCGCAAGCCCACTTGATGAGCTTGGCAAGGTCACCCCAGAACGGCTCGAGGGTGATGTCGGTCACGGTAGGCCTCGCCCCGGTCACGAACAGCGCGTCCGGCGGCTCATCGTAGAGAGCGTGCAGGTCTTCGTAACGAAGAAGCGGTGAGCTGGGTGATGCCTGCTCCGTGCCGAGATGAGGAAGGCGATACCCACGGACCTCGATGGGAAGGCCCTCTGCTCCTGCGTGCACCAGGCTCAGCAATCGCCGAGTGGTCGCGTCGAACGCGGCATCCGGCATGTTGTTCACGATGCCGATGGTGAGCGCCCTCGATGGGCAGGTGTCGCGGTGATCGATCTGCCGTGCGAGTTTCGTCTTCTGGGATGCGGCCATCCTGGTCCCCTCGAGGCCGGTCACCTTCTACCGAGTCATTGGAGAAATATCCCTGATAAGAGGGGCAACAGCGCCCCCCAAATACACCTCGTCGAATCCCCGCCGCTGGTCACAGGGGTACTGGTACCGCGCCGCCTCGAACCCCGCAGCTCCGCTACTCGATCCGACCCACCGCGACGATGCCGAAGCTGTTGTCGAGGCACATCCGCTCACCCACCGTCTGGACGAGCGAGCTCTGGTTCGACCAGTACTTGAGGACGTCGACGGTCTCGAACTGCTTGCCCAGCAGCTCGTGGACAGCCTCCTCGTCGACTCCGTCACGCACGACGTGGTATTCGATCATGTCGGAGGGGTTCTCCTCGTCATAGACACCACGGACTCGTCGAAACTGCGTGGCGAGACCGCGCCTCAGGCTGCCCTGGCGCAGGCGCCACAGTAAATAGCCCAATCGATTCAGGCGTAGGGCAAAGCCGTTCATCCGCGAGTACCACAACGGTTCCTGCAAGATGACAACGGCCCCGCCCGGTCGTATCCGGCTCGACGAGATCGTGCAGGGCGCCGAGGTAGTCAGGAATGTGGTGGAGCACCGAGACGCACGCGGCAATGGAATAATCCTCGCCGAGGTCGCCGAAGGATCCATCTGGCGTGTACAGAGACCGAAACAGCGGATTGCTCGCAAACAGAGCATTGAGCCGGTCGACTGACGGCTTTGACATCTCAAGTGCCGTGACTCGACATCCCGCCGCAAGCATCGGCTCGGTGAACCCACCGTGTCCTGCACCGATCTCGACGACATCCAGTGGGAGGCCGGCTTCGGACACCTCAGTCACCGCATGGCGCAGGGCGCTGACCAAGCGGTCGTAGAGGTCCCGGTGGGCGAGGTGCGGGCTTCCTTCCCGGTAATCCACCCCCGAGTGGTAGAAGGACTCCTGGAAGTTCGCTGGCTCGTCATCGCCGGTGCCGCTCGCGAACAGGCTCCGATCGGAACCGTTGCGGGCTCTGTTGATGGAATTGGTCACGACAAACCGGGTGGGATCGCGGATTTGCTCTTCGACGAAGATGGATTCAACGCCGAAAGTGCAGTTTCGGATCCCATCCTCTCGGTGACAGTCTCGGACCCTGCCGTATCCGTGAGGAATGACCACAGCTGAGGCACCAGGAGGCTCGAGTCGTACGAGCTGCGGTGCCGGTCGACCGAAGCGGTTGCTGCGTCCTTGCGCGTCGACTCGGAGTCGAGGAGATCGACCAGGATCGCAGCTGCCTTGACCGGATCGTCGAGGGGCCAGAATCGCCCTTGGATTCCGGCTTCGTACAGTTCGGGGATGCCACCCACGGCGCCGGCGAGAATCGGGAGGCCGGCGGCCATCGCCTCGATGATCGCCAAAGGGCCCGTTTCGCAGAGCGACGCATGCACATAGACGCGGTAGCCGGGAAGCCGATCGCACACATTTGGGACGAAGCCCCGGAACCGGACCTGGTCGCCAACACCGAGGGTGTCGGCTCGACGGGCCAGCTCCTTACGGCAGGGCCCGTCACCGTAGAGGTCCAGCGTGAGCCTCCGTCCGAGGCTCTTCACCTCGGCGAGGACGTCGATGAGGAATTTCTGATTCTTGGGGATCTCGAGCCCGCCGACGGTGACCAGGTCGCCGAGTCCTTCTGGAGGGCACGACGTCTCTGCGATCTCCACGAAGTTGGGTATGAGCGCCGAGCTGACCTCGCGTGCCTCGGGTAGCCAGCTCAAGAGCGCTTCACGCGCCGACTTCGACACGAACACGATGCCGTCGACTCGCGGGATGACGCTCCTCTCCTCGTGGCGAATCGCGCGGAACACCCGCTTGTCTCGCTTGATGTATCCCTTTGCGACCCATTCGTCCGCCTGAGACTTGTGGAAGTGCACGGCCATGATCACCCGTTGATGGGGACCTTGGCGGGCGGCGAGGGCGGCCCGCGCCTCCAATGGACCTTGCGCATAGACAACCGCGTCGCCGAGCCTCGCCAGGTGACGGCGCAACCCACGACGGAGAAACCTTTCGTGCCAACGGCGATACCACAAAACGCTGGCAGAGCCACTCACCGGTTCGAGCCCGAGGCGCACCGCGAAGACGGAACTGGTCAGCAGTGGCCCGCCGGACCACGGCGTGACGAGGGTGGTGTGGATTCCCTCGTCTGCCAGATATTCCCGGAAGCGTCGCACGTGTGTGTGGACGCCGGTGCCGCCGTCCTGGCGCAAGATCGTGGCGATGACCAGGGGCTTACCGTGGTCAGTCACGCTAGGGACGCCAAGAGGGACGGAGCTTTCTGCCCTTCGTGCCTCCATCGTGGGACAAGAGCGAGCGTGCCCCATTCCTAATACATGACCCGGTTTGTATCGGCCCGGAGGTTGCTTGCTCTTAGGCGGTGTCGGCACCAACGGCGATGACCGCCGAGCGAACGGCTACCGGGGAAACGCCCCCCGGGGGTGACGCGGATGGACGCCGCCGCGGACCGAAGAGGCGTCGAACGGTGTTCGCCCTGGTGGGGGTTCTCCTTGCGCTGTTGGTGGTGGCAAGCGCCGTGCTCTTTGTCTTCCCGTCGTCGGACCAGCCCAGGCACGTCGACGCCATCCTGAGCCTCAACGGCGAGAACGAGCCTGCCCGCGAGTCGCTTGCCATCTCGCTGGCGAAACGAGGATTTGCGCCGGTCCTGATCTTCTCCCAGGGGAACTCTCACACCACCGCGTGCCCGACGGTGGCCCACACCCGAGTGATCTGCTTCGAGGCTGAACCCGACCGGACCGCCGGCGAGATGGAGTACGCCGCTCGCCTGGCAAAGCGATACGGCTGGAGCAGCCTGATGGTCGTCCCCGGTCAGGCCCAGACGACGCGAGCCCGGATGCTCCTCAAGCGGTGCTATTCGGGACAGATCGCCATCGTCCCGGCGCCGGTCCCTCTCAGCCAGTTCCCCTACGAGATCGTCTACGAATGGGGAGCGCTCGCAAAGGCGCTGTTCGTCGACCGAGCATGCTGAAGTCGTCTCGGCGTCGCAGACGGATTTGCCCCTCGGTCGGCCGTATTTCGAGGCGAGCTCCCCTCTCGTATCCAGGGTGGCATTCCGATCCCTACTGGAGGGGATACGCGGCCGGACCGCGGCCGCCAAAAAGCGCGCGTTCCGGCGGCCGAAACATCGGGTGTCCGGGCGGCCGAAACATCGGGTGTCCCAGCGGCGCGTACATCGGGCCACCCGCGGCGACTCCGTGAACGGTGACTCCAGCGTGAACGGCGAATTCAGCGTGAACGGGGCCTCGAACGTGAACGGCGATTCGTCCGCGAACGGGGCTTCGAGCGGGAACGGCGATTCGCCGGTGAACGGCTACTCGGGCGGGAACGGCGATTCCGAGAATCCAGGTTCGGCGACAACCAAGACGGGGCGCCGCGCCGCCTACACCTTCGTCGATCAGAGCTTCTCCTCGGTCTCGAACTTCGCCGTCGGCGTCGCCATCGCGAGGGTGGCCGGAGCCGCCGGGCTCGGTGCGTTCTCGCTCGCGTACGCCGGATGGCAACTGTTGGCCGCCCTGCACCGATCGCTGGTCACCGATCCCATGGCGATCAACGGGGTCATCTACAACGTCGACGGCCACGTGGACACCGAGGAGGTCCGCCGGGGGATCAGCAATGGCCTCGCCGCCGAACTGCTCCTCGGCCTCGTCGGAACGGTGATCTTCGGAATCCTGAGCCTCATATTCCTGGCCTTCGGGGCGACGACATTCGCCATCGGCATGGCGGCCATGGCACCGTGGCTTCCGGTGCTCCTCGCCCAGGACTACTGGCGATGGGTCGGCTTCATGACGCGGCGGCCGAAGCGAGCGCTGGCGAACGACACGGTCTTCAACTGTGTCCAGGGGGCGGCGTTCGTGGTGGTGTTCGTCACCCACACTCACTCGATTGCGGCGCTCATCGCCGCCTGGGGACTCGGAGGCCTGGCCGGAGCGCTCTACGGCCTTCGCCAGTACCGCGTTCTGCCGTCGTTCTCGGGGGGTTGGGGCATGCTGCGCGGCCACTGGTCGATGAGCAAGTGGCTCGCCGGCACGTCGCTGTCAACCTCAGGTGGCACACAACTCTCGGTCTTCATCGCCGGCATCGTTCTCGGACCAGCCGGTCTCGGAGGGTTGAAGGCGGCACAGACGCTGGTCATGGGCCCCTCGGGCGTGCTGATCATGGCCGGAGGCAGCATCGGCCTGCCCGAGGCGAGCAAGGCGTACACGGAAAAGGGCCGGAGCGGGCTACTCCGCGTGGCCCGGGTCGTCACCTTGTGCGGCTTCTGCAGCTTCTTGGCGGGGGCAATTGTCATCGTCGTCTTCGGGAAACAGCTGTTGACGGCGATCTACGGACCATCGTTCGCCCACCTCGAGCTGGCCGCGATCCTCATGGCCATCGCCTACATGATCATCTCGTTCAGCCTGGGACCGGTCCTGGTCCTGAAGGCGACCCGCAACACCCGACCCCTCTTCCACATCCAGCTCTTGAGTCTGGTTGTGTCGGCGGCCAGCCTGGTCGTGCTCTCGGAGCTGTGGGGAGTCAACGGGGCAGCAGGCGCAACGATGGTCACCTTCGCGGCCGGCGCACTGGGCACGAGACTGGTCCAGCACCGCGTCCTCCAGGGCCGTTACCTAGAGGGCGAGAAAACGAGCCCCTCGGATTCCCTCGACGGGCCGGCCCCCTCGCGGCCCGAACCGGGGGTTGAGCCAGTATTTTGAGGCCGGTCAGAAGTGGGACAGTCATCGGAGTAGGTACAGAAAAGTCCCACTCGGGACGTATCTGAGTCGCCTCGAACTGCTCCTGGTAGGGAGAGCTTGAACCGGCACCCGCGCGGTGCGCGTGGGGCCGGCCGAAAAGGCAGCCCGGGAGACCGATGGCCAGGCAAAAGCCAACCTCGACCCGTCTGACCCCTACGTCCCTGCTCAGCTCAGGGACGGCATCGGATCGGATGGGCGCAGCCGAAGCGTCAGCTACACGCTGGGCGCCGGATCGATCGCTACCCATCAGGGTGGTCGTCGTCGACGGGCAAGCGGTGTTTCGCTCCGGGCTGGCGAGCATCCTCAGCCACGACAGCCGCCTCGAAGTCGTGGCCGTCTCCGAGGGTGACCCGTCGCTCGCCGATCTCTGTGTCGAGATGTCCGTCGACGTCGTCGTCACCGATCTTCGTCTTCCCCACATCGACGGGATCGATCTCATCAGCATGATCGCCGCGGCATCCCCGAGCACCCGAACCTTGGTGGTGGCTTCGGTGGCCGACGGAGAGGTCGTCCCCGCCATGGCCGCCGGTGCCGCCGGGTTCCTCCTGAAGGTCGTGGAACCCGAGGCCATGGTGTCGGCAGTCGTGGCGGTGCACCTCGGCGAGCAGGTGTTGTGCCGCGAGGCGATCGACCTCGTGCTCGGAAGAGTCCCCGCTCGTCAGCTGACCCGGCGCGAGGCGGAAGTCCTGGAGATGGTGGCGCAAGGCATCGGGAACAAAGAGATCGCGGTGCGCCTCCAGCTCGGGGAGAAGACCGTCCGAAACTACGTAAGTCGGATCTACAAGAAGCTCTCGGTCCACAATCGCGTGCAGGCCGCCGCCTGCGTTCCACCCGCCGCTTCCCTGCGCACGGCTGATCTCGGCACGGGCGACAGGGAGCCTCGTCGCGCGACGTCCAAGCCGGTGGAGGTCGGTTGACCGAGCAGCCCTTCAACATCCGGGAGTGGTTCCGACCGATTTGGTCGCGCCGCTGGTTTGTAGGCCTCCTGGCAGCACTCGGCCTCTTCGGAGGTGTGGCATTCGGGATACTCAGTCCTCCGTCGCCGAGCGCGACCGCGCTCGTGCTGCTCCCTCCGACGACTGTCAGCTCCTCGGGCACCCCCACGCGTGATACCGCGACAGAGATCGAGATCGCCAAGAGCGCTCCTGTCCTCACGGCCGCCGGAAAGTCGGTCTCCCCTGCACTGGGATTCACCGCAATGGAGAAGCTCGTCTCCGTGGCGGCACCGAGTCAGGACATCCTCCAGGTCCAAGCGCACGCTCCCTCCGGACCGGAGGCGGAGCGCCTGGCCAACGCGGTGGCAAACGAATACATCCAATTCGTCACGGCGGACAGCACCAAGGCCACCGACTCCGCCGTGTCGGAGCTGCAACAACAGTCGTCCCAGCTCACGAACCAGATCCAGCAACTTCAGAACCAGATCAACGCCATCACGACACGCCTCGCCACCGAGGGCCCCTCGTCGCCCAGCGGGCAGCAGGACTCCGCCCAGCTCGGGTCACTCAGCGCGGAGCAACAGCAGATCTCCCTCCAGATCGACAACATCAACACCCAGATCGCCTCGGCCCAGAGTTCGAACATCTCGCAGTCGACGCCGCAGGGAGCCCAGCTCCTTCAGCGCGCCACGTTCTTCCAGGCGCCGTCGAAGAGTTCGATCGCACTCACCGGAGTAGTGGGACTCATCGCGGGCCTGCTCGTCGGCTTCATCGTTGCCTTGGTCAGGGGGCGGCGCGACCGACGATTGTTCACCCGGTACGAGATCTCCACTGCGATCGGCGTCCCCGTACTCGCCTCCCTGCACGCCGACCGGCAGGACACCAGCGACGAGTGGTCCGCTCTGTTCGAGACGTATGCGCCCGATGGCGTCGACGCCTGGAATCTGCGCAACATTCTGCGCGAGACCGTCTCTGAGGGAGCTGTCTCTCCGACGCAAATTCGAGTCGTGTCCCTGGAGGGTGACGCTGCCGCACTGGCCGTCGGCCCCCAGCTCGCCCTTTTCGCCAACCGGACGGGCACGCCGGTCGATTTCGCCGCTGACGCGCACCCCTTCCTCCAGAACCTGCTGGCGGTGTCGACCCTTCGGCACCCGTTCGTCTCGGAGACGTCCGAAAAGCTGAACGGCATCGCTGGTCCAGTCGCGATCAGGACGGTCGTCTTCGATCCCGACGAGCCGACGCTCGAAACGTTCGCCGGTCCGTGCGTACTCGCGGTCTCAGCGGGGTTCGCCTCTGCCGACGAGCTCGGCCAGCTCGCCCTCGCCGCGGCGGACAGTGGCCAGCGCCTCGACGGCATGGTGGTCGTCAACCCCTATCCGAGCGACAACACCACTGGAGTCCCGCGCATCGTGGTCCCGGAGTCCGCGAGCTCCGCGGTGGATGCTTCCCCGGCTGAGGCCAACGGCCACCGCAACGGCGCGCTGCACATCCCTGCCGTCGCCGCCAACGGGACCGCCCAACCCGTCGATCACGACCTCGATGAGAGCGCGGAGGATGTCGGAAGGACCGTTCCTCAGCCTCCGCGCGATCCGCACCGCGGCGCGCCGGCACTGGAAGTTCATGGTCGCGGTCCCGCTCGCCGGTCTGCTGATCGGCGCCGGACTCCACGTGGTGATCCCGCGGAAGTACGCCGCCAACACCAGTCTCTTCCTCACTGAGCCATCGAACTCGGATCCGGCCCAGGCCATTGCCAACGACGTCAGCTTGCTGCAGACCCGCCCCGTAGCCCTCGGCGCCATCGCGCAGCTCCATCTCCACAACACGAGCGCCGAAAGCTTCCTGGCTTCGTACCAGGGTGTCGCCGTGAGCAACACCATCCTCTCGATCACCTTCAGCGCCCACTCGCCCGAGGCGGCCGTGGCCGGAGCGAACGCGGTCTCCCGTTCGTTCCTCGATGTCAGGTCGCACGAGCTCGGGATCCAGACGGGGGTGGTGGTGAACGGTCTGCAGAGCCAGATCGACGCGCTCAACTCCGAGATCGACCGGCTGGGACCTGCAATCGACCTCCTGTCCTCGGGGTCGCCAGCGCAGCAATCAGGGCCGGAACTGGCCAGCCTGATCGCCCAGCGGAACGCGGATTCCTCACAGGTGACCCAGCTCGAGGGACAGATCCAACAGAACTACCTGAACGAGAAGTCGGTGACGGGAGCCAGTCAGATCCTCGCCCCGGCCGCCGAGATCCCGGTTTCTGCCAAGAAGGTCGCCCTCATGGACGGACTCTCGGGTCTCGTGGCTGGTCTCGGCATCGCCCTGATGGTCCTCATCCTCTCGATCGTGGTTTCCGACCGCCTTCGGACACGGGCAGAGGCGGCAGAAGCGCTGAATGCTCCCGTGGAGCTCAGCATTCGCCGCTTCCCACGCCGCCGTCGGTCGAGCCTGCGCACCCTCCGGCACCTTCTGAAGCAGCCGAGCCGAGAGCTCGTGATGATCGATCGACGGCTGCGCGATCACGTCACTGCGCTCGCGTGGCCGGCGCTGGCAGTCGTCTCCGTCGAAGCGGGAGACGCGGCTGCGCTCTCCGTGGCCAGTGCCGCGTCCTCCCTCGCCCGTGAAGGACGGAACGTCGTGGCCGTCGACCTCGCTCCCGATCGTCCTCTGGCGAAGCTGCTCGGCATCTCGGGACCCGACGGAGTACCCCAGACGGTCATGGTGCGCGGCCAGCGCGTGACCGTGATGATCGGCGCAGATGATCCGGCGGACGACGACGCCATGGGCCAGCTCGCGGGTCACTTCGGTGGGGACGAGGTCGTGCTGGTCCTGGCCGGGGCAGATCCCGCCCTGGGGGCCGAGCACCTGGCCATGTGGGTGTCGGAGTCGGTCGTCCTGATCGACGTGCGCAAGGCGAGCGGCGAGACCGCCAGGACCTCCGCCGAGCTGCTCCGGCGGGCGAAGATCCGCATCCGCTCGGTCGTCATCATCGGTTCCGACCCGAACGACAAGAGTGTCGGTGCCCGCGAGGGGGCCGACGAAACCCGGCAACGCAGCAGAGGCGCCACTCTCGTCGTCGCTCGATGATGACCGCGGCACTCGTACCGACCTACGAGGCACCGGTGGCTGCCTCCACGCCGCCCCGGCGGAGCTCACGGCTCGGCTCGACATCTGGCCGCAAGACGCTGCGGCGGGTGTGGGTGATCTGGGCGCTGTTGTTCTTCAACGTGCTGTCCTACGCCAAGCAACCGACCGTCATCCCCATTCCGCACAAGATCGGGCAGGTGCTCACGCAAGGTGCGCTGGTAGCTGCCTTCGTGCTCGCATTGTCGATCAACCCGAAGATCCGGATTCGACCGAATCTGTTCCTCGCCCTGTACAGCGCGTTGGCCATTCTCTCGCTTGGCGATGAGCATCCGGCTGGTCGGGATCGGCACGGACTACCGGGCGTTCCGGCTGGTCGGATTCGTGCTCGTGCTGTGGATGCTCACCCCCTGGTGGGGCCGTCGAGATCTCCTCCTGCTCAAGTGCCAGGTCCGTTTCCTCGTCCTGATCCTGATCACCGTCGCACTGGGTCTCGTCCTCTCTCCCGGCAAGGCCCTGGCCGTGAACTTTGGAGCGAAGCGCCTCACCGGCGCCCTCTGGCCGATCCCTCCGACCCAGGTCGCGCACTACATGGCCGAGCTGGCAGGGCTCACCATTCTCATGTGGATGTGCGGCATCATCACCCGCCGGCGTGCCCTTTGGTTGGCCATTCCCGCCGCGGTCGGCCTCCTCGCCACCCAGACCCGCACCGCGCTGCTGGCACTGCTGGTCGGTCTCATCGTGGCGACCGTGAGCCTGCTCAAGACCAGTCGGCGGAGTCGGAGAGTGCTGACCTGGACCGGGGTTGTCGTCCTGGTGGTCGCCCTGCCCCTTACGCCGCTGGTGAACGCCTGGCTGGTGCGGGGGCAGAACTCGAGTGAGCTCAACAACCTGTCGGGGCGCACCCTGGTGTGGCCCTTGGTGTTGTCCGAGTCTCGTCCCGACACCAACAAGATCTTCGGATCGGGGCTCTCGAACGGCAGCCTGGTCGATTCGAGTCCCGGGGTCAACGGGCTGCCGATCGACAGCAGCTGGATACTCACCTACCAGGACCAGGGCCTGGTAGGTGTCGTCCTCGAGGCCGTCATCTTCTTGACGCTGCTCACCATCGCCCTGCTTCGCCCGCGCAGCCCGGCGCGCGCCATCGCTCTCTTCTTGATCGTCTACTGCCTGTGCGCCTCGTTCACCGAGAGTGGGATGGGCGTGGCATCGACCTACCTGCTCGATCTCACCGTGGCCGCGTCCCTGCTCGCTTCGGCGCCGACGCGTCGGAAGCGGTTCGCGTCACCGGAATTGCCGGGTACGTTCGCCGCAGCGACAACCGCCTCGAACTGACGGGAGCCCGTCGCCGCGTCAGTCGACGATCAGCGACGTCACCAGCTCGAGGCGCGCCTCGGCAGGTGGTTTCCCCCACGATCGACCACGCTGGCTGCTTCCGGCCGAACCCGGCCGAGTACCAGCCCATCACCGGTTGGGTGAGGCCTCTGACGCAGGTCCACGTCACCCCGTCGCACAATCGAAGCTCGGCCGTGCTCCTGCGCCCCTCGCGAGTCGGCCATTGCATCCGCACGACCAGGCCTTCCAACGCCGCCTCCACGTCGGGACCGAGGTGGAAGGCCGACGCGCACCGGGTGGGTCCCCTCGGTCTCGACGGTGTCGACCATTCGCAGCTCGCGGCCGGAGATCTCGACTCGCCGGCGGTGGATGGCAGGAGGAGTCAGACGGACGTACCCGTCATGCTCGGCGACCCAACGATCGACCTCGCCGTCGTCGCGGGTGGCGACCTCGACCAAGCGGGTCGATGCATGTCGGCTCCACAGGGTCGGGCCCCCCGATACCGACTGGTCCACGCCGCCCACCTCCACGGCGTTGTGACCAACCGTCGACCGGAAGAAGCTTCGCCACTCCTGGTTCCCCTGGTAGCAGTACGTCCCGGGATCGGCGAGCACCTCGACCCCGTCCACCCGGACCTCCACGCTCAGGGCGTCCGCGTGGGCGTGGGCGGCGATCGACAGGTACCCGTGGGGGCCGGCGTCACAGCGACACCACAGCTCACGCCCGTCCGGCAAGGTGCTCCGCATGATCGTCAGCCCGGCGTCGGCGAAGTGCGATCTGCGCCGGCTCTGGTGTTCGACACCTGGGTGCCGGACGGCCAGCGAGGACACCAGGACGCTCTTCGTGTCCACCTCGGCCACCGGCCACCACTCTGGGGTGCCGAAGATCGAGCCACCCAGGGCGAGGAGGCTCTCCCACCTGTTCCCGCCGGGATCGTCCAGCAACAGGGCTCGTCCGTCGTCGCTGTCCCCTTGGCGCGGCCCACCAAGACGCACGTCGACGATCGAGGCCGCAGCGTCGAGCATTCCGCACAGGAGCTGTAGCGTTCCATCGCTCAGAGGACGGCCGGCCCGGTCGGCCTCGGCGACGGCGAGCAATCCCAACTCGGTCACCAGCACGTGGTAGTCGCTCGCCAGCTCACGGTTGAGACCGCTCGGGAAGGTGTTCCTCCGGAGCTCCTCTTCCAACAGCGCGCGGGCATGGACCTCCCAACCCTCGCTCTCGGGGAACCAAGGGAAGGCCAACGACGCGATCAGCTGGCCGGCTGCCTCGGCGATCACGTGGTTGTTGGCAGAGGAGCCCCGACTCTGGAATCCGGCGAGAAACCGCTGGTGCCACCAGATCTGGACGCGGGCATCCGGGTTGTCGTCGAAGAGGGACTCGACTCCGTCCCAGGCGTCCAACAAACGCCTGATCCACACGAAGGAGATCAGGCGGATCCCGAGCTCGATCCCGCTCGTCCAGTGGATCCCCGACAGAAACCGGTTCTTCGCCCACCAAGAACGCAGATGATCGGCGACCCGCTCTGCGTAGCGACGCTCACCCGAAAGGGCGAAGGCAGCTGCCAGCAACGTCAGGTGGTGCAGACGAGAGAGCTCCCACACTTGCTTGACGTTTCCCGAGACGGTCTCCGAGCGCGAGTCGATTCCGAGCGAGTAGTCGTGTTCGGGTGCGCGACGGCCGGTGACCGGATCGAAGAACCAATCCGGGTCTCCCATGTCCTTGCGCTCGACGCCGAGGATCTCCCACCGCCCGTCGAGCAGCTGGTCGGCTGCCTCGATCAGGCGATCTCGTACGTCGGGGGGCACCTGCTCGAGTGCGACCAGTGGGAGTGTCGACTCGAAGTGCCGACTGCCAACGCGCACGGAGGAAGGCGGTCCTCGCCGGCGCCGACTCGCGGACTGGATTCCCTCGCTGCCCACCTGAAGACGACGCCAGGCCACCTTGCGTGCCTGATCCGAGCACCGCCAGCCGACCTCGGCGGCCGACATCCCCCGGAACCGGTTGACGTACCACCCAAGTCGTTCTGCGTTCACCGTGTGTCGCGCACCGCCGAGGTGGTCTGTTCCGGATCGCGTCCGTCGGCCCCCTCCGGGGTGACCTCACCCCTGCTGGCGCCGGCGGCGATCAGCGTCGCCCGAGTGGTGGTGATCAACGACTGCAGCGGGATGGGCATCGGTTCGTCAGCGCGCACCGCCTGCACGAACGCGTCCAGCTCGCGCCCCTGTCCCTTGTCGGCCCCGCGCCACGAGCGCCTGACCATGCGGCGTCGGCCGGCCCACACGCTCGCTCGCCGGAAGTTCTCGAGCCGGGCCGAGCGTCCTCCGGAGAAGGCCTCGAAGGTCTCCTTCGGAAAACGAGGGTGGCCGCTCGCCAGGTAGCTGATCGTGCCGAGCGATCCGTCGTCGTAACGGAGGTTGACCTCGAGATCGTCGCGGCCCCCTGCGGAGCGCGATGTCACCTCGACCAGCTCGGTGTCGGTCCACCAGTTCAGCAGATCGATGAAGTGGCCACCCTCCCCGGCGAAACGTGAACCCTCCGTCTCCGCGTCGCCGTACCAGCTCTTCGCCGCCAGCGGGCCGGCGTTGACCAGATAGCGGGTCACCACCGGTGCCGCGGGGCGGCGGAACCGGTCCCTCATCTCCTGGAACATCGGCGCAAACCTGCGGTTGAACCCCACCATCAACCGGTCGTTGCCGGTGTCGGCGATGGTGCCCAGCACGCTCTCCACCTCGCCCATGGTCAACGCCAAGGGCTTCTCCACGAAGACGGCTTTGCCGGCCTCGAGGGCCTCGCAGGTCAATGCGGCATGGGAACTGTGGCGGGTCACGATGAACACCGCGTCGATGGACTCGTCGCCCAAGACCGCATCGACGTCGGCCACCGCCCGGGTGAAGCCGAATTTCCTCTGCGCGTTGACGGCCGAAAGAGAGCTGCGCGTCGCCACCGTCTCGAGTCGCACCTCCTGCTGCTCTGCCAGATGCGCGAGATGCGGAAGCAACATCGAGGTGGCGTAATTTCCCGCGCCGATGAAACCGAGCTTGAGCGCGCCCTGCGACGACTTCGATGGTCCACGGCGGCTCCCCGCGACCCGTCGCGAGGCAGGTTCGCGGTCGTCCACGTCGAGCCGGACACCGATCTTGTCGGCCGTATCGACCTCACCCGATTCCGGGTACTCGAACAGAAAGCCGATGCCGGGAAGCTCCCCGGTGTTCAGCCGGTCGTAGACGGCTACGGCGTCGCTGACGGGAAACACTCCCGACACCAGTGGCTCGAGGTCGAGCTCGCCCCGGGCGATCAGGTCGACGAAACAGCCGAGATTGCGACGTTCGGTCCACCGGACGTAACCGGCCGGGTAATCGGTGCCGCCAATCTCGTACTGCGGGTCGTAGCGACCGGGGCCATACGAACGAGAGAAACGAAGCTCGAGCTCCTTTTCGTAGTAGTCGGTCCAGGGGAGATCCAATTTGCACTTGCCGATGTCCACGACCCTCGCTCGGTCGCGGGCCAGTCGAGCCGCCAACTCGGTTGGCGTGTTCGACGAACCCCCTGCAGCGAGGAAGATCCGATCGGCCCCCAGTCCGCCCGACGCCTGCAGGATCGCCCGCTCGACGAGCTCGACCCCGCCGTCGTCGGGCCCGGCGCAAGCCAGGGCACCGGCCTTTTCGGCCAGCCGGCATCGCTCGGGCACCACGTCGATGCCGACGACCTGCACGCTGGCCGCCACCAGCAGCCGCACGACGAGCTGTCCCACCAGACCGAGTCCGATGACGCAGGCGACGTCGCCGATCTGGACGTCACCCTGTCTGACACCCTGCAGCGCAATGGCTCCGACGGTGGCAAAAGCGGCGTGTTCGGGCGCCACCGTGTCGGGAACGGCGACGCACAGGTTCTTCGGAATCCAGTTCACTTCGGCATGAAAGGCGAACTCACTGCCGGCGCAGGCGACGAGCTGGCCCGGGACGAAGTCGTTCACCCCTGCCCCCACCTCGACGACAATCCCCGCGAACGAGTATCCGAGTGGCGTGAGCGAATCGAGCCGTCCCATCGCCTTCTTGTACGCGGTGACCGGCCCCTGTTGCTGGGCGACGTCGAGGACGCGCTTCACCTGATCGGGACGCGCCCGGGCCTTGCCGATGAGCGACTTCTTGGACTCGCTCACCTTCATCATCTCGGTGCCGGTCGATATCAGTGAGAACAGCGTGCGGACGAGGACACCACCAGGAGCACATTTCGGCGTCGGCACGTCGAGCACGCTGAGCTCGCCGGATCGGTAGTTCTGGGCTACTTGCTTCACCGTTGTCTGGACCTCAGTCGGTTCGGGGAGTTTCGAGTGGAACCTGATCCGCGTGCGACACACCGTCGGATCGGGCGCTTTGCGGGACGGTGCACATCGCACACCTGGTCGTAGACCCCAACGTAGCGGGGAGCTTGGTGGGTCCATGCCAACTCGAGCTCGACACGGCGGCGTCCCATCGATCCCATCGACCTGCGCAACGAGGGGTCGTCCGCCAGCTCGACCACCGCTCTCGCCAGTTCGTGGCGGTCATTGGGCTCGGCGTACAGCGCCGCGCCGGCAGCCGAGACCCTGGTCTCGCGAATGTCGAATGCCACCAGGGGAAGCTCGAACGCCATGTACTCCATGGTCTTGTTCATCGTGCAGAACTCGTTGAGCGAGTTCTTCGGATCTGGCGAGATGCCGACGTCGGCGCTCGACATGATGGCCGCCACCGTCTCGTCCGGAATCCTTCCGGTGAACTCGACGAACTCCTCGAGACCCAACCTGTCGCGCTCTTCGAGCAGGCCCTCGAGGCACTCGCCCGATCCGATGAGCACGAAACCGATGTCTTTGCGGCCGAACTCGTGGACGATGATGTCGGCGACGTCGATCACGATATCGACGCCGTCCTGCGGTCCCATCACTCCGATGTAGACCACCACACAGTCCCGGCCCGCACGCACGTCCTCATCGACCGCGGTGCGCCTCAGCTTCTGAGGATCGGGACCGGTACGAACCACCGTCACCCGCTCAGGGTCGATCCCGTTTCGGTTGATGTCCAAGTCGCGATACGAGTCGTTGGTCGCGATGACGTGATCGGCGTTACGGATGGTCTGCCGCTCCAAGAACAGCAGTGCGCGCAGAAGGCTCTTCGCACCAGACGGGTACCGGCAGACGTACGTCTCCGGACAGAGGTCGTGGTGATCGAAGACGAAGCGTGACCCGTACAGCCAACGAAAGAGGATGCCGATCGGCCAGAAGATGTCCGGTGGATTGCACGATTGCACCACAGCAAACCGGCCGCGCCGTGCCGCCTTCAGGCTCAGCCACAGGGTGGCGAGGAACGAGTACAGGAACTCGCCGATGAAGGACAGTCTCGATCCGTTCGACGTGTACGGCCGGTACTTGTAGAGCTCGACTCCGTCGAGGACGGCGTAGGAGGGGTCGCCGGGCGCCTTCGGGCAGACCACCGACACCGCGTAGCCGGCCTGCGTCAGAGAGCCGCACTCCAACCAGACGCGCCGGTCGAACGGCACCGGCAGATTCTGCACGATGATCAAGACACGTCTGTTCATGTCTGGACCTTCACGTCGCCCCCCGATCATCCTTCACTGGTCGATTGGCCATCGATCAATTCGCGATGCCGTCGTCGTACGCCGCATCCAACTCCGCGGTCGCGTCAGTCGGAGGACGTGCGGCACCGAATACGCCACGGATGGCTCGGACGCACACGGAGTAGACGGTGTTCAGAGCGATCTCGAAGTCCAGTGTCAGCGACCAGTTGTCGACGTAGAAGAGGTCCAACCGGCGATACGCGCTGAACGAGGGGTTGTCGCGTGCCTCGCTCTGCCAGAGACCGGTCATGCCCGGACGCATGTCGTGGCGGCGCCGAAGGTCCTCGTCGAACTGCTCGACCTCGTCGGGGAGGGCGAAGCGGGGGCCGACCAGGCTCATCGAGCCCTTGAGCACGTTCCACAGCTGGGGCAACTCGTCGAGGCTGGTGGCGCGGAGGATCCGGCCCGCCCGAGTCACCCTCGGATCGTTGGTCGCCTTGAACAGCGGCCCACCTCGCCGTTCGTTGAGTTCAGCGACGTCGACCAGCATCTCGGACGCGTCGGGAACCATGGTGCGGAGCTTGAGCACGGTGATGGGCGTACCGGAACGCCCGATGACCTGGTGCCGGTAGAGGACCGGACCTCCGTCCTCCAGCTTGATCCAACATGCGCAGGCGAGCAGGACCGGGGCCACGAACGGGAAGAGGGCGACGGACACGATCACGTCGAGTCACCCGCTTGGTGGCGAGTTGCCATGGAGCCACCGACCTCGGTTCGACGTAGAACATCGGCAGGCGCGACACCGGCGTCAGACGAACGCGCCGAGAGGACACACCGTTGAGCCCGGGCCACACCTGCACGTGGAGACCGGCGCGCAGGGCCTCGCGGACGGCGTCGTGACCCACGGCGGATCCTGCTGCACTGGCGACGAGGATGACTCCGCTGGCTCCCACTCGTTTTGCCAGCTGGTCGAGCCCGGTGGCATCCGTACACGACTCGATGCCGCTCCAGGAGTCCTCTGAGGTCCTGTCGCCCACGACGCCGGCCACGTGGTAACCGAGCTCGGGTTCGTCAGTGAAGATCCGCATCAGCTCGGCGGCGCCCGCATCCGTTCCGATCAGGATCACCGACCGCAGGGACCGTCCGCCCGAACGCCTCGTCTTCAACCAGCGGTCGAAGCGCCAGCGCTCGGCCAGGAGCCCCAGCCCTACGATCGCCGCACCTGCCACGGCTACCGACGGTGTCACGTCTGCAGCGAGCCATTGACAGCCGACGAAGGCGATCGTGCCCGCTGCAGTAGCGAGGATGACGCGGAACACCACGACCGAGCGGAGTGCACAGACGCGTGAGTGGTAGAGCCCCCCTTGGTAGAGGACGACCATGGTGACCAACCCGGCGACGATTGCGGTCAACGCCCGGCGATCGGGCGCCGCGGAGCCGGCGCTGAGGCTCGGCACCCCCCACCCGAGGGCCAGCACGATGACGTCGCCGATCACCAAGGACCGGCGAAGTGCTCTCGAGTCGTCCTCGAGCCCTGTCGGGCGCTCCGATCGGGGGTGCGGCCGGACCGGTACTGACTCTCGTCCACTGACCGACTCTGTACGGTGGGAGACCGTCGCCATGGTGACTACCCGCTGTGGTTGACAGTGCTCACGTCGCCCTGCACGACCTGCTCGCCCACTGAGCGTGCCGCCTCGATCCGTGCTGGGAGCACGTGGGTATGAGCGGCCTCTACCAGCTGGTGATACACGCCGCCTCGTGGCGCCGACCTGCGGCGACCTCGCCCAGCGGGTGCCGTGAGGACAGGCGGGAGGGGCATGCGGACACCGCACGCGGCAAGCGCTCCCCGAGAGGCAGGTGCCGTCACTCGGCGGCCCGCGCCGCCGTGATCCGATCGCCACCGGTAGGCCGGGGATCAGGCGGCTCGAGCAACCTGGCCGCGTTGGTCCGGTACACCTGCTGGCACACCTCGAAGGGAAGGTCGAGGCCCGAGATCGGCCAGCGCCCGGGCGTTTGACCCGGACCATCGGTGTAGGGGAATCCCTCGTCGGCTGTCTCGAGAAATCGGAAATACGTCAAGAACGTCGTCTGGCGGAGGGGGAACACGTCACTGCCGAAGAGGACTCGATCGGCGTGCCGGAGGATGAAGGAGCGAGCCGTCCGCGGTTGGCGTCCGAGCTGCAGCGCCGCCCAGGCGATGTCGATGGAGAAGTTGTCGTACTGGTCACACAGACGCGACACGTGCGCGAGGTTTTCGGGATAGAGACCGTGTGCACACACGATCGAGGTGTTGGGATGTGACGCGATGACGTGCTCCACCGAATCGATCAGCCGGTGGAACTCGTCCAGCCCCCCTGCTCCCGCGAAACATGCCGAAAGCGGAGTAGCTCCTCGAGGCGCTCGTTTCGATGGTCCACGGGGAGGAAGAACGCCACCGGATCCGCAACGTGGATGAGGACGGGAATGCCGAGTGCGCCGGCCTCCTCCCACATCGGCGACAACGCGGGATCGTCCGGGAGCACCCGCCGTCCCCGGGCCTCGACGCTCATCCCCAGGTCCTTCCAGATCTTGAGTCCCCGGGCGCCGGAGGCGACAGAGGAGCGCAGCGAGGCCACCAGACGCTCTTCCGCATCGGGTCGCTCGAGGTGCCTCCAGTCGAGGTGGCAGAACGTGTAGAACCGGCCCGGGTGGGAGCGGTCGTATCGGTCGAGGTTCTCCTCGAGCTCCCTGCCCCAACGGCCGTCGAGATTCACCAGGCTCGAGACGTTGACGGCCTGCATGAGATCCACCACCTGTTGGACATCGCTCTGCATCCAGGTGCCGTTGTCCGCGACCCAGCGTCCGAGGTGGGTATGGAAGTCGATGGCCGGTACACACGCGCGTTCGGGGGTGTTGTCAGGTAGCTCCAAGGTGGACACCGGCGCGTACGATCCCAACCGGGGTCCACGTGCCTTCCATCGCCGGACCGCTCGCCCCATCGAGACGATCGGCGCCGGTAGGCGGCGCCGACTGTTCATCAGTGGCGGTGGCGCCTCGAGTTCCTCGTTGTGCGTGCCCACCTGCATCGCTCAGCTCCAGATGTCACGGGCGACGTTCAGCAGCACTCTCGAGCCGAACCGATCCAGCTTCACCGGGAGCTCCGGCATCTCTGCCAGGCTGCGGCGCACCGCCGTCTGCCGATCGATGGGACAGATCACGAACAGGAAGCCGCCGCCACCGGCACCGGTCACCTTCGCACCCGTCGCCCCCGCACTGATGGCCCGATCGATGGCGAAGTCGATCTCGCAGTTGGACACCCCCGAGGCAAGCTTGCGCTTCACGATCCAACTCTCCTGGATCACCTCGCCGAGGCCCTCGATATCTCCTGACACCAGATGCTCCGTGGCGGTGCCCGCCAGATCACGCAGAGTATGGAGCTGCTCGAGCCGATCGCCGATATTGGCGTCCTGCTCGGCCAAGATGTCGTTGGCACTGCGGGTCACCCCGGTGTAGAAGAGCATGATCTGTTCCTGAAAGGCCCTGAGCACCGAGGGCGCCAGCTTGATCTCCTCCGCGACGACCTCTTCGCCCGGGCCGAAATGGATGTCGCGGATGCCACCGGTGGCAGCGATGTACTGGTCCTGCTTTCCGATCGGCTTGCAACACCGGTCGATCTCGATCGCACAGGCCTCCTCGGCGAGCGTCTCCTCGTCGACGTGCTTCCCGCGGTAGGCAAGCAACGCGTTCAGGAGTCCGACGGTGACGGCGGACGAGGACCCGAGGCCGGACCCGGATGACGGGATGTCGGCAAGCGTGGTGATCTCCACGCCGCTGGTGACTCCGGTGGCCAGCATCGCCTCGCGCACCAGTTCGTGCTGTAGGTCCTCGACTCGCGACACCACTTCTTTCTTGGAGTAGTTCACGTAGATGTCGCGGTCGAAGCGCTCCTTGACGATGACGTACACGTACTTGTCCAAGGTGCAGTTGAGAACCCGTCCGCCGTGCTCGCGGTAGTAGCCTGGGAGGTCGGTTCCCCCACCCACGATCCCGATCCGCAGGGGTGTTTGCGTAACGATCACAGTGCCCTCCTCGATGCCCAGTCCTCCGCCGCCTCTCGGTAGCCGTCCATCGTCCCGATGTCCCGCAAGAAACTGTCGATGACGACGGAGTGTGCTTTGCCGACCAGGAGGGGGAGCAGGTCGAAGCCGATGTCGCGTGGTAGGCCTTCGGGGCAGAGGTCGATGACCGCCGGAGTGAACACGTACATGCCGGCGTTGGCGAGGTCACCCTTCGGAGATGCAGGCTTCTCGACGAACTCGATGATTCGACCCCGTTCGTCGAGTTGGACGATTCCGCACGCCCCGGATCGCTCGCCCGGAAGAGCGTCAACGTGGCCATCTCCCCGGCGCGAAGGTGCGCATCGACGAGGGTTCCGAGGTCGAAATCGGTCAGATTGTCTGCGTTGCACGCCAAGAAGAAAGGCTCCCCTCCACCCAGTGGCGGTTCGCGACGAGTGTCCCCGCGCTGCCGAGCAGCTCGGGCTCATTCACCGTGCGTACGGCGGGCGGGCGGTTCCGGGCCTCGAGGTGACGCTCGACCTGATCGGCGAGATGGTGGGTGTTGACCAGCACCTCGGAGACGCCGGCGAGGTCGAAGGCGTCGAGCCACCTGTCGAGCAGGGTGGTGCCGCCGATCGGCAGCAGGCATTTGGGCTTCTCGTCGGTGAGCGGCCGCAACCGCGAACCGAGGCCGGCGGCGAGAAGGAAGGCCTTCATTGGTGCGACATCCGTACGACACCGAGTTGGCGCATCCGCGCGTTGGCCTCGTTGAGGACGCAGTCGAGGCCCTGCTTGTTCTCGAGCCAGGCTGCATAGGCACCGACCGAGTCCACCGGTGTCCGGGTCGGAGCCCATCCGAGCGAGGTGAGCGCCGAGATGTCGGAGAGGATGTGACGCGTGTCACCGAACCGGTATTCGCCGGTCACCTTGCCCGGCTGGTCCGATCCGTACTGTCTCATCACGATGTCGGCGAACTGCCGGGTCGTCACCGCCTGACCGCCGCCGACGTTGAACACCCGGCCGGTCGCGCGGGGATCGGTCAGGGCCAAGAGGTTGGCGTCGACGACGTCGTCGATGTTGACGTAGTCCCGGATGGCGTTCCCGTCCTCGTAGAGCGTGGGAGGCGTCCCCTGCATGTAGTGGAGACAGAAGATGCGACAGGCACCCGAGTAGGCGTTGAAGACCGATTGGCCCGGTCCCTGCACGATGCTGTAGCGCAGTGCCACCGTCGGTATGTCGTAACGCCCGCCCAGGTTGACCGCCACCATCTCCTGTCCCAGCTTGGACATGCCGTAGGCGTTCTGAGGGTTGGACACCTCTTCGGGTGTCGGCCGGCTCTCCATCGGCCCGTCACAGATCCGGCAGCGGAGGTCCCAACATCCCGCAACCAGGTCCGCCTCCGATCGCATGGGCGGGAGCTGCGCTCCGTGGACCGGACACTCGTAGAGCCCCTCCCCCATCGCCGACTGCGACGACGCCACCACCACCCGGCTGAGGTCCAGGCGCTCGGCGACGGCGATCTCGTACAGCAGCGCAGTCGAGACGACGTTGACCGCGGAGAATCGAGAGAAGTCCGTCAGATAGTCCTGATAGGCGGCAAAGTGGTACACGGCGTCGACTCGCCGCAACAGGTTCTTCACGAGATCTCTGTCGCGGACGTCGCCTTCGTAGAAATCGACGTCAGGACCCAGGTCCGCAGGGACGCCGCCTTGATGCACCGGGGGCGTCAGGGCGTCGAGGACGACCACGTCGTGCCCGCATTCGAGCAGGCGACGAGTGGTGTGCGAACCGATGAACCCCGCCCCTCCCGTCACGAGGACCCTCATCGATGCCGCCACCTCCGGCGGGCGGTGACGTCTCGGTAGACCTGCAAGGTTTCCTCGGCAGTCCGACCCCAGCGGAACTCACTGGCGCGCTTCAGGCCGAGCGTGCGCAGGCGGTCGGGGCTCGCGTCGTCCACGTCCCGCATCGCCCGGGCGATCGAGCTCGGGTCCTTCGGATCACACAACACTGCCGCCCCGCCCGCGATCTCGGGCATGGAGCTCACGTTGGACGTGATGACCGGGCACCCGCACGCCATGGCTTCGAGTATCGGGAGACCGAACGTCTCGTCGAACGACGGGTACACCAAGGCCTCCGCCGCCCGGTAGAACGTGGCCGTTTCCTCGAGCGGGACGCCACCGACGAAGACGACGTCGCCGCCGATGCCGAGATCGACCGCCAGTGCTTGTAGCTCTGCCGCGTACGCCTGGTCCCGACCGTGACCCACGATGACCAACTGCCGTTGCCGGGGGGCAGGATAGGCCTCCGCCCAGGCCCGCAACAGACCGTCGCAGTTCTTGTAGCGCCACAGCGAGGACACGAACAAGGTGAACGGCCTGTCGATGCCGTACTTCTTGAGATGCTCCTGAGCGCTGCGGGCATCGCCCGGCCGAAAGGTCTCGTGGTCGACCGCCTCGTAGATGAGCACCAACTTGGCAGGGTCGACGTCGATGTAGCGCAGGACCTCATCGCGCATGCTCTTGGAGTTGACGATGATGGAATTCGCGACTCGGGCCGATCGCGGGTAGCTGAACCTCCGGTAGAGACGGACCGACGGCGACAAGGTCTGCGGGACCGTGTAGGCGTGCAGGGTCTTCATGTGGATCACGAGTCCCCAGGTCGGATTGAAGATCGGAGCGATGAGCGTGTTGAGGACATCGATCCGACCAAGGGGAAGACGCACCGGCGAGTAGACGTGCTCGCTGAGCGTGCGCAGCGATCGCCTCTCGTTCGACCACGGGTAGGTGATCTGGGAGGTGCCGGGACCGTAGTCCGAGTGCAGGCGTCGCGATTTGGGACTGACGATGAGGTGGAGCTCCTCACCCTCCTCGAGGCGTGTGGCCATCTCGGGGATGACCCGGGTCCAGAACCAGTGTGCCCCCGAAGGAAGCTCGGGATCTTCGGTGAGCAGGTTGATCGCCACCCGCATGCGTGGTGGCTCCTGAGGATCCTTGGTGGAAGTCGTCGGCGAACCAGCAATCTGGCCACGATCGCCTGCCGTGCGGACGCTCATCGGTCAGAAGGTGGTCGCAGCGATGACGTCCGATGTCATCCTCGACTGGCGGACGTACTGTGCCATCGTGTGCATGATCGACTGGTGGAGATCTTCGACGACGCCATAGTTCGTGCAATCGACGTGGATCGCGACGTCTGCGAGCACCTTGGCCGGCCCTCCGTCGAACCCGGTGAGGGCGATGGTCCGCATCCCTCGACTCTGTGCGCATCGGATGGCCTGCACGATGTTCTCGGACTTGCCCGAGGACGAGACCGCGATGAGCACGTCACCGGTTCTTCCTTGAGCCTGCACCTGGTAGGAGAACACCTCGTCGTACCCGATGTCGTTGGAGACGGCGGTCACGACTTCCACGTTGCTGGAGAGGCTCACCACCCGGGGGGTGAGGTCGGTGCCGGTCCGCACTCCCTTCAGGTGATCGCACTGCAGGTGGTTGGCAATGGCCGCAGAGCCGCCGTTACCGCACGAGAAGACCAGCGCATCGGTGCGGTAGGCATCGAGAAGGACCGCGGCGGCGCGTTCGACTTCGATCAGGTCGACGGACTTCACCGCACGGCGAAACTCTTCGAAGTAAGCGACGCAGAACGAGGAAGCTCGGTCGTGGAACTCCGTCGGGAACTTGCCCAGAGGGGTCGGACTTTCGGTCTCGACGACCCTGGGTTCGTAGAGCGAGGTCACGAACCGATCCGTTCGAGAATGAAGGGTGCGGCCGCCGCCAGGCTCGGGAACGGATAGACACCTGGTTTCGGTGGTTGATCGGATCCCAAATAGGCAACCGACGCTCCGACGGCCTGCGCCACACCGATGTCCTCGGGTCGATCGCCCACGACCCATGACGAGCCCAGATCCAGCTGGAGCGCCTCGGCGGCCTTCTGTGCCATCCCCGGGCCGGGTTTACGATCCACGCTCGCCCGGGCGTACTCGTCGACGATCCCGTCCGGGTGGATACGGGCAGAAGAGATACATGTCGACGCAGGCACCGTGCACCGCCAGCTGCTCGCTGATGAAGGCGTGCACCTCCTCGACGTCTTCGACGTCGTAGAGCCCGCGGGCGATCCCCGACTGGTTGGTGATGACCGCGACGGGTATGGACGCCCGGTTGAAGAGGGCGATGGCCTCGGCGGCCCCTTCGATCATCTCGACTCGATCCACCGAGCCGACGTAACCGTGGTCGGTGATGATCGTCCCGTCGCGGTCGAGGAGCACCCCCGGTCGCCCGGTGGCGGCGCCGTCGTCGACGGCCAGACCCGCTCTCTGCGCAACCTGCGTACTCAAGAGATCTCCTCGATGTGTGCCTTCACACCGTTGCCACGGGGTTGGAAGGGGCCTGAATGCACGAGCACCCCCGCCGCCCTTGCGAGAGGTGATGAACTACGTCCGCGCCTTCCAGGTGTCGCCTACTTCTGCCCTACACCTTCAACGAGCCACGTCGTTCGTCCCAGATACATGGAAAGCACCGGCCTCGTGCGGTGGCCGTCAGCGTGGGGACAGGCGTCGAAGGGTTGTGTTTTCCTCGGCCTCGGGCCGAGTAACACGCGACACGGTCGGACGACCTCACCCCGTGACCATTTGGCCAAAAGAGCGAGCCGCCGTGGACGACAAAAAAATGAGGTTGCCGCGCGCAACGGACCGAGCCCCGTCGAGTTTTCACTCGTAGAGTGCGGCCCGCCATTCCTTGTGACAACCGGGGGCGTCGTCACCAGTTCATCGGTGCAGGTCATCGGTGCAATCCCAATTTTAACAATGACAATCCCCAAAAGGGAGTTGATTTGTCACCGACCGTGCGGCACCATGACGTCGCGGTGTCGCAAGGCGGAGGAGTTCGGGCGAAGACTCCAGGGCCTGCATCCTGTGTCGTTCAGACCAAGGGGTTCAGAAAGTCATGTCGGAACAATTCGCCCGATCTGAGGTCGCTACCTGTTCTGTGGCGACGTTGGTACATGCTGCCGGAGACGGGAACCAAGAGGCGTGGGCAGAGCTCGTACGACGCTTCGGGGGCATGATTGCCTCAGTGGGTCGCAGGTACGGGCTCTCACAGGCGGACATCGGGGAGCTGCAACAGACCACCTGGCTCCGCCTCGTCGAGAACATCCACCGCCTCAAGCAACCCGAGCGGGTGGGTGGGTGGCTGGCCACCACTGCGTCCCGGCAGAGCTTGCAGCTGGCCAAGCGCTCGTCGCGCTACTCATCGGGAGCTGACCACGTCCTCGCCAACCTGGCCGACACCAGCCAGCCGTTCGACCTCGAGCTGTCGCCGGACAGCGCCGAATGCCGAGCCCTCCAGCGAGCCTGGGACCAGCTCAAACCGCGGTGCCGGAACCTGCTTTCGCTGCTGATGACCGAGGAGGGTGTCGTCGGCTACAAGGAGCTCTCACAACTTCTCGACATGCCGATCGGCAGCATCGGCCCCACTCGGGCCCGATGCCTCGATCACCTCCGTCACCTTCTGGCCGAGGAGGGCATCACCAGCTACGAGGGTTAGATCAGGTCGTCAGTCTTTGACCACACCGACCAGCCGGCTGGTGGTGGGATGAAAGTGGACGTGGCCACCGTCGAGGTCGGCATGGGTGACGACCGTGAACTGTTCGTCCGAGTTCACCTCGGGGGCAAGCATCGAAAGCCCCGCCAGCACGGCAGCCATGCCGTCGGGCGACAGTTCGGTGAGGTTGGCGACGTGTTCTCGTGGCACCAAAGTGAGGCTCTCCGGTGCGCACGACGCGGCCCCAGGCGCGTAGAGGACGAAGCTGTCCTCCTCGTAGAGGACCGATCCGATCGACTCTGGCTCCTGACACCAGTCACAGGTCGCCGTAGGCCGTAAACCTCCCTGCAGTATCACCAAGGGATCGCACCTCTCTTTTCCTTCATCAACGAGTCGAGCACTAGCACCTGGTGATACGCGTTTGGACACAATTCTAGTGAACGGTCGACGATCCCCTGATACGGACAAGGAAAGTCGGCCCGAAGTGGACGGATGGAGAGCCCCATCAGGTGCAGCCTCCGTGGACCTCGATCGAGGTTCTTCGCCGGCCGGCCTGATCGCGCACCTTCCGGCTGTCGGTCGAAACGTCTGGCCACGCAGTTTCTGTCGTCATCCGAAGAGATCGTCATCGAGTTCCTCGAGAGCCCGCGTACCTGGGATCCGGGTCGGCGTGCAGAGCGTTGTTCGAGCACGCCTACAGCGTTCGCTTGTCCATCAGGAGCAACCGGGCGTTGTTGTCCAGAAGGCGGTCGTTGTTGATCATCAGCGCCGCACCGTAGGAGTCACGGAGAATTCGACCCATGCTGAACGGGGAGTCCTCCATGTAGCCGGCCATGCCACATACGTTCAGTGCCTTGCCGACGATCTCGACGACCAGGGTCGAAGCCGACACCTTGAGCGCGTTCGCGGTGGCGGTGGAGCCGATCGAGGAGACCGGCACGTTTGCTTTCCACGTGGCTTCCTGGGAGCTGGCCGACTCACGCACGAGCGCCGCCATCTGCATGTAGACGGTGTCGAGCCGAGCCAGCGCTCGAGCGGAGGCGAGGCGTCTCCCCGGGTCGCTTCCGGGCCTCACCCTGGACATAGGCGCGGGCCCGGTACGTGGCTTCTGCTGCCAGCCCGAGCCAAACGTGGGTCCAAAGGATGTGCGCCACCGGCGTGTTCGTCTGAGCCGAGATCACGTCGAACGGATCGGGGAGGACCCCGTTCTCGTCCCCCTCGGCGACGACGCGGAAGCCCGAGCTGCAGGTCCCCCGGAACCCCATTGCGTTCCAGCCGCTGGTTTGCTCGAGCAGCAGGCCCGGTGGCATGCACAACACCATCACCTGGTCGTGCGGCGGGCTCTCCGGAGTCCGGCGAGCCGTGAGCAGGATCGAATCGGCGTACCGCCCGTACGAGATGACCGGGGCGAACTTCTCGAGGTTGTAGCGGCCGTTGGTCCTGTTGACGGCGCACACGCTCGAGCCGGTGTCCCCCCCACACCTCGTTCGGTGGTGGCCGAGCCGATCAGGAGCTGATGGTCCGCCACGTCCCTCAAGTACTGCTCGAGGAAGTCGTTCGACCCATGCCGCACCAGGCAGGCGATCTGGAGCTGGTGCATGGCGAAGATCATCGCGGTGGACGCGCAGTGCCGTGCCAGCGCAAATGTGGCGTCGGCGATCTCCACCAGGCCGGCACCACCTCCCCCGAGCCGCTCGGGGATCATCGCGGACAGCAACCCGGCCGCCCGGATCTCGTCGATCGCCTCGACGGGGAAGCGGGACTGCCGGTCCACATCGGCGGCGTGGACAGCCGCGGTCTCCGCGCCGACCCGCTCAGCCAGCTCGGCCGCCTGGATCCGGCCCTCGGTGGCCGAGAGGGTCACGCCAGTGCACCCTCGACGCCGAGCTCGGCAACGCTCTCCCGGATCGACCGGAGGGTGGTGAAGACGCTCCGGCGCAACACGCTTTCCGGGAACTCGATGTCGAAGGTCTGCTCGAGTGCCAGCATCACGCTCACCGTGGCGTTCGACGACATTCCCGCCTCGTAGAGGTCGTCGTCGTCCGAAAGGGAGTCCACTTCCACCACGAGCTGCCCATACGCTCCCACGATCTTTCGGATCTCGTCAGCGGTGGAATCAGTCATGTCCCCTGCTCTTGCAACTGTGCGACCTGACCTCGGGCCGCCCTCTCGAGGGCCTGGCGTGGCCTCGGGCCTCGGACTCACGACAGACCGACGCTTTGTAAACGAGCACTCGCCATGCCCGGTGATACAGCCAGGGACAGGGAACGAGCCCGGAATCTCACGAGTCGGAGCCACCACCCAGGCACCCGCCCGAAGCCCTCTTACGTCGGGTCGACTGGCGGGACCCGGTGCCCGGGGCGTCGTATCTGGGGCTTGTTCCCGGCCTCGTATGAGCATGGGAGCACCGGGAAATGGAGCCCACCCGTCATGAAGGTGGCCGTGTTCGGTCTCGGGTACGTCGGCACGGTCTCGGCGGCCTGTCTCGCTGCGAACGGTCACGACGTCTGGGGGGTCGATGTCGACGGCGACAAGGTGGCAGCGGTGGAGAGCGGGTCCAGCCCGGTCGTCGAGCCGGGCCTCTCCGAGCTGGTGGCAGGAGGCATCGAGCAAGGACGGCTCCACGCGACCCGATCGCCCAGCCTCGCCCTCACCGGTGCCGACGTCTCTCTGATCTGCGTGGGGACTCCCACGAGCGCCCAGGGAAGGGCGGACCTCTCCCATGTGCACAAGGTCGTCGAGGAAATCGGCGCCGCGCTGCGCACGGCTCCGCCGCCCCCCTCCGGTCTCCACGCCGTCGTCATGCGCAGCACCGTCCCTCCGGGCACGGTCGAGCTCCTCGACGCCGCCCTCGGTGGGCACGCCGGTCGCGAGTCGTTCAAGGTCGGGGTGGCGATGTGCCCCGAGTTCCTGCGCGAGGGGACCGGGATCGCCGACTTCTACGCACCGCCGTACACGATCATCGGAGCCTCGGACCCAGACGTGGTCGATTCGGTCCGCTCGCTGTTCAGCTTCCTCGGCTGCCCCTCGTACGCCGTCGAGACACGCACCGCCGAGGCGCTCAAGTACGCCTGCAACGCGTTCCACGCCACGAAGATCTCGTTCGCCAACGAGATCGGACGGCTCTTCGGCCGCCTGGGCGTCGACTCCCGAAAGGTAATGGAGCTGTTCTGCGAGGACACCCAGCTGAACATCTCGGCGCGGTATCTGCGCCCCGGTTTCGCCTTCGGTGGATCGTGCCTGCCGAAAGACCTCCGCGCTCTGATCCACCTCGCCCGCGTGGAGAACGTCGACCTGCCTTTGCTGTCGGGAACGCTTCTCACCAACAGCCTCTCGGTCACCGACCTGGTCGAGCGGGTCGTCAGCGGCGGCGGACGGGTGATCGCGATGCTCGGTTTGAGCTTCAAGTCCGACAGTGACGATCTGCGGGAAAGCCCCTACGTCGCGGTGGCCGAGACGTTGCTCGGCAAGGGCTACGAGATCAGGATCTTCGATCCGATCATCAATCCAGCCACCCTGGTCGGCACCAACCGGCAGTACGTCGAGACCAAGCTGCCCCACCTGCAGAAGATCCTGATGCACAGCGCGGAAGACGCCTTGCGAGACGCCGATGTGGCCATCGCCACCTATGCGGACGACCAGGTGGTGGGGGCCCTGATGCAGACACCACCACCGCGCCTGATCGACCTCGACGGGCGCCTGGGCGACCCGGTGAGCTCACTTCCGGGGTACGAGGGGTTCCTGTGGTAGCGGTGAGTGCTCGAGCACGATCCGCCCGCGGCGAACTGCATCGCGAAGACTGATCCGGCACGATGTGCGGCATCGCCGGTGCCTACCAGCAGGTGGATGGCCAGAGCTCCGTGAAAACGATGAGCCAGGCGATCGCCCACCGTGGTCCGGACGACCGCGGCCTCTTCTCGTTCGCGGACGAGCGCGTGGACGTGCATCTTGCCCACAGGCGACTCTCGATCATCGACCTCTCCGGAGGCCATCAGCCGCTGTCGAAAGCCGGTCTCACCCTCTGTTACAACGGAGAGCTCTACAACTACCGTGACATCAGAGCGGAACTGGCTGCCGCAGGGGTCCGCTTCGAAACGTCGTCGGACACAGAGGTCGTCCTCGAGGCGTGGCGGGCTTGGGGCCCGGACTGCCTTGCCAAGTTCCGGGGCATGTTCGCCTTCGCCTTGTTCGACGCCGCGACCGGATCGATGTTCCTGGCCCGCGACCAATTGGGGATCAAGCCGCTGTTCTATCTGCGGCGCAAGGACGGTGTCGTCTTCGCGTCCGAGATGAAAGCGCTGGTGGCGGCGTTCGGCCGTGAGCTGCGCATGGAGCCGTCCGGACTCGTGGCCTCGATGCTGTTCTGGTGGGTCCCGGACAAAGCCTCCTGCATACAGGGCGTGAGCAAAGTGCAACCCGGCACCTGGGCCGAGTTCCGACCGGACGGAACCTTCGACGTGCGGACCTACTGGAGTGCGACTGACGTCGCCTCCGAGGCGTCCACCGATGAACGGACCGACCTCGCCGAGGTCATCGAGTCGTCGGTGGCGGCCCACCTCGTCGCCGACGTGCCGGTCGCAACCTTTCTGTCCGGCGGCCTCGATTCGAGCATCATCTCCGTGCTGGCCAGACGCCAGATTCCCGACCTCGAGGCCTACACGATCACCTTTCGGTCGAAGGACCAGCGACTCGAGGCGATGCCCGACGACGCCAAGTTCGCACGGATCGTGGCGGACATGTACGACATCAAGTTGCACGAGATCGAGATCGCCCCCGACGTGGTCGACATGCTGCCCCGGCTGGTGGGGATCCTCGACGAACCCATCGGGGACCCCGGAGCGATCAACACCCTGCTCATGTGCGAGGCGGCGCGGGACGCGGGTGTGAAGGTCCTGTTGTCGGGCATGGGCGCCGACGAGCTCTTCGCCGGCTACCGCAAGCACCGGGCGTGTCTCCTCGCCGCCCATTACCGCCGGGCACCCGACTTCACCCGGAGAGCGGTCAGCTCGACGGTCTCCCGCATGCCCGTCGCGGCGGGCGGGCGGGGATTCCGATACGCCCGCTGGGCGAAGCGGTTCCTCACCTTCTGCGAACTCCCGGAAGAGGCCGCGTTCCGCCGGAGCTACACCCTCTACGACGCCCCCGAGCTCTCGGCTCTCACCTCACCGGATCTGACGTCGTGCGTCGACCAGGTCATCGACCAGCACCTCGAGATCTACGGCGACAACACGCTGACCGACCACGTCAACCGGATGTGCCTGGCCGACTCGCGCCTCTTCCTCACCGGGCTCAACCTCGCCTACACCGACCGCGCCAGCATGGCCGCCTCCACCGAGGTGCGGGTGCCCTTCGTGGACCCACTCGTCTTCCGGGCCGCGTTCTCGCTACCGGGCACCGACAAGGTGAACACGAGGACGGGGAAGCTCGCCCTGAAAGAGGCCGCCCGGCGCTGGCTCCCCGACGAGATCGTCGACCGTCGCAAGGCGTCCTTCTCGGCCCCTCTCCGGGCCTGGGTCGCTCACGACCTCCGAGAGCTGATCGACGACGTGCTGGTACGTGGTGAACTGGTGGACACCGGGTTCGTCTCGCGTCCGGCGTTGGACACCCTCATCGCCGAGGAGCGAGCCGGACGTGAGGACCGCTCCAAGCAGATCTGGCAGCTGCTCACGCTCGAGTTGTGGTATCGGAGCATGAAGGCGAGCGGCGTCCAACTCTGACCCTCGGCCGTCATGCCGAGCACGAAGCCGTCGCTTCGCGTCGGCGCTCAGTCGAGAGTGATCGTGCGCACTCCGAGGCCGAGCACCCGGGTATCGATCGAGCCCAGAAGGTCAGCCGGTCGCCATTCGGCCGCCTCGATCACCAGTGTGTCAGCCGTCTCGTCGTAAGGCAGCCGGATGACGAACTCTTCTCCCACCGGGACCGTGCCGGTGATCGTCTCGCGCCCGTGCTGCACCCGATAGGGCACGCGGTTCGGACTCGTGTTCACCCCTTCGATCCGAACGATGGTGCTGCTCCGACCCCGTTCGAGGGAGATCAGGCTCCGGCCCTTCGTATGGCGCAACCGGACGCCCGGAGGTTCTGGCAGCGCCCAGGTGGCGTCTTCCTCGGGAGGCAGTACAAAGGTCGACAGCTCGTAGACCCCGTTCGCACGTCGAGCTTCGAAGACGATTCCGAGGTAAGTGGATTCCGCGACCTGCTTGTCGGCGATCCATCCGAAGTGCGCGAGCATCCGGAGGAAGTACGACTCTCGGAATCCGAGCTCGAGCCAGCCGAATTGTCGCATCGCCCACAGTGCCTCTCCGTCGGTCCGGACTCCCCAGGGCATCGGGAAGGTGTCCGTGACCGGCTCGGCAGCGAAGACGACCTTCCCGCCGGTCGCCAGGACGCCGTCAAGGCTTCGAATGAGCTCGAGATGGTCGGCACAGTGGTGGAAGGACTCGTAGAACAGAATGGCGTCGAAGGCTCGGCCCAGCTGGTCGATGTCCGAGAACGCGCCTCGGCGAACATCGACCGTCAGTGAAAGCCTGTTGGCGCGTTCCCTGATCAGGTCGACGAAGGTGGGGTCGATGTCGATCGCGGTCACGTCGTAGCCCATCCGTGCCAGTTCGATCGTGGTATTCCCCCAGCCGGGACCGAGCTCGAGGATCGAAGACCCGGCCGGCAGCCCCAGGGTCTTGATGATGAACCCGATGGCCATGATCTGGGAGCCCACCGTTTCCGCGCTCTCGGTGTAGTACGGAAAGGGACGATCGGCGGACGCCGGGAAATCGGAGCGTTCGCTTTCGATCTCGTAGTCGTCCCGCCCGGAGATGAAGCGGTAGAACTCGAACTGACGTTCCGAGTACTCCTTGCTGTACGGATCGGCAGGTAGGTCGGTCGGAGCCGCCATGGTGAAGCTCCCGAAGACCTCACGCATGGCGTCATGGGAGTCTCCGTACGCGGCCTCGATCTCTCTCAGCTTGGTCTCGAGTTCGTCGAGGGAGGAGATCACCTGCGGCTGAGACGGCGCGACGTCCTCGGGTTCGGTCGATGGACCCTGCAGGGCACTCGCGTCGCCGGACCCGACCGCGTGGTGGGGCCGGAGCCGATCGAAGATCCGGTGCGCGAAGGGCTTCGTCCTCGACTGCAATCGGCTCATCTCGGCCTCACCTCGAGTCACGATACGCGAAGACGGAAGTGCGGGCGGGCTAACCGAGTTGCCGATACGAGGCGACCCAGTCGGTGGCAATCGCCTGACGCGCCGCAGCAAGGGTCATCTGGTCGGAGCAGACGAGGCTGTGCAGACGGTCCTCCAACGAATCCTTGGTGTTCGTCGTCGTCGTGGCTGCCGGGTTGTCGTTCGGCTCCACCCACAGATTGGCGGGATCGTTCGGATCGCCGCCGAGCTCCAACGGGATCAGGTGGTCGTACTCGGCCGTTGCCAGCGATCCGGTGTAGTCGTAGGCCGCCGCCGATGCGATCTTCTCCGGTTCGGTGACGCTCTCGGGTGGGCGAATGCTTTCTGCGTACCCGGCCGAGCAGATCGTGGAGGAGATGTTGGCTTGCGTCACCTGGGGATTGATCGCGCCGGGCGTACATCGGGGATCGGGCAGGGGATACGGACCGGAGTGGGCGTAGTGACAGGACCCGGGAGCCGCCTGCGGTTGGACGGTGTAGGTCGTCTGTGGACCCGGGCCGACTTGGATGCCCGAAGAGAGAGTGGGCGACGTTCTGGTGGGCGCCTCGGTTGTGGGGGGAGGCGCGGTCGTCGTCGTGGTGAGGGATGTCGCAACGATCGTCGACGCCGAAGAGGCGCCGGTGTGGCTGGTGGTGGTGGTGGGTCGAGCGCCACACCCCGCGCTCACGAGCAGGAGGCAGACCGCGGCCCCGCGACCGAGCTTGGGCGGTCTCATCGAGAGTGGCGGCTCGTCCTCGAGTTCGAGCGCGAGTACGCCGAACGGAGGTGCCCGCGCTGGTGGCGGGGCGGATCCTCAGGCGTTTCCATCCGCGGCTCTCCCTCGGTGTCGCCCGAAGCCCGGGCGGTGCGCTCGTCGCACACGCGTGGCTGGAACTCGACGGTGGAACGAGGCTCGGCTACTCGGACGGGCACGAACGACTGAGTCCACTCGGCCAATAGTTCCGGGTCACACTCACCGGATCAAACCTACGGCCGCCCACCGAGCCAGCCGGTCCTCAGGACTCGAGCACGAGCCGATGATCGGTAGC
This sequence comes from uncultured Acidimicrobiales bacterium, assembly GCA_963741055.1. Taxonomy (GTDB): domain Bacteria; phylum Actinomycetota; class Acidimicrobiia; order Acidimicrobiales; family RAAP-2; genus Bog-756. Next base: position 202,150 of record CAVUGU010000010.1, read on the forward strand.
GACGACCTGCGGATCTCGAGCCATGAGATCTGCAAGCGAAAGCGGAGCACCCGCCGTCGCGGGGGTCACCTCGTCCGCCGTCATCGTTGCGGCGTGGTTCGCCGTATGCGATGCCTGCGGTGCCAACTTGCGCGTCGTCGCGCGTAATCCCCTGACCACCCCACCGACGAGCACCGTCAAGACGAGCAAGGCCGTTACCGCGGCGATGAGCGGCCGCCGGGTGAGGCCGTGCACGAACAACGCGAGCGGTAACCCGACGAACGCACCGACGACAAGTGCGCCGAGAAGTGCCAGTGGCACCAGATGCGTCTTCCGTCCCTGTTGCGATCGGATCGTCGGCATCGGGCTCTCGACGATCGGAGATTGATCGGGGCCGCCGATCTCGCGCTGGCAGCCGAGGGCGAGCTGGTCCAAGGCAGAAAGGGGATCTTGACCTTGGAGCTCTGTCACTCGCTCGGTCACGACCTGCTGATCAGGCAGCTGCAAGGTCACGTTCTGCCTCTTCGAGCTCGCGAGCGTCGGCCACCGAGGTCTTCGGTGTCGGTCGCCACTGGACCGCGCGACGACCTGCGCACCAGGTCAGGAGAGCCCACAAGCCGGCGGAACTCTCGAGGATGCCGGCGATCGGCGCGATGCCGACGGCAAGTGCCAGCTGTGCGCCGCGTTGGCGCACGGTCAGCCCGGCCTCGCTGACGTTGTACCAGGCGCCGATGAACACCGACCCGAGCCACAACCCACCGACGACGGCCAGCCAAAGAGTGACCCACGGTGAGAGATAGAAGGGCTGGTCGGTCACGAGAGTCTTCAAGGCTCCCAAGAGGAACAGCGGAGCAAAGGCCAGTGTGATGACGCCGATGACCGCCCCCAGCCCGAAGGTGGTGATCCGGTAGAAGGTCCCGAGAAGGAGTCGGGCTCGGGTCCGCCGGGGCAAACCGGCGAACGCCGGCGAGCGCCTCACCATGGTGAGACCCTGCAGGACACCGAAAATCCATCGGTAACGCTGGCGGAACGCACTCCGGTACGAGAAGGGCGGCTGTTCGAGCATCACGCAGCCATGCCATCCGAAGGCGTCCGACCCTGCCACGAGGTAGGTCATCATGCCGAACACGTAGTCCTCGGTGATGAAAGGTGCGCCGTCGAGACAGCCGATGTCCCACCCCAACCGGTTTTCGAAGGCCTCGTCGACCACGAGATTCGATCCGTGGAGGTGCAGAGGAAAACCCGACTCCATTACATGACGACACTCGAAACAGCCGATCGGTCGGTTGGCCTCCATCGACCGACAGACAGGGCTCGTCTCGAGGTACTCGAGAGGATAGTGAATGGGTCCTTCCAGCACTTGATGCCGGGTGGACGCGAGCACTTTGAGCAGCTTCCGCAGCTCGGCGGGAACCATCACGCTCTCTTCGTCGTAATGGAGTATCCAGGTCTTCCCGCTCTTGTTGTTCCAACCGGCCCGGCGTCGCTCGACGGCGAAATGGAGACCCCGTGCTTTGAACTTGGTTCCCTTCGGTGTCTCGTAGTCGGCAGGGAGGACCAGAGTGGTGACCGAGACAGGATCGGTCTCGAATACCGCTTCGACGTAGTCGGCCTGATGTTGTGACTCGGTCACAAGTTCGACCGACAGGACCTTGCCGTACAGCTCCGGATCCTCTGATCCGAGCTCCTGCACGTTTCGAATCCCGCGGAGAACGACCTCGGTACTGCCGGCAGAACCGAGGGTCGTGATCTGGATCTTCAGAAACGGCAGAGCCAGATTCCGGAGCTCGTCGGTCGGCACCGGATCGGTGTGGCGATAGCGCTCCAAGTGGAAGGCGAAGCTCCTCCAGTACGAGAGCATGCGGATTCCGACGACGGAGATGAGGACGAGCAGAACCGGGCCGATCTCGTGGTAGATGCTCTGGTAGACGTGCGTCATGCGGCCTCGACGTTGTTCCCTCGTGACGATCGGCGGTCAGACCGAACGGTGATGGTGACTTCCGCCCTCGAAGCGACGACCAACACCTAGGGCGTGCTCATGCAACCTGTGGCTGGAGCGAGTCGAGCATCGAACGACTCCACTCGACCTCGGCGGCGAGCCCGTCGCGCAGGGAGACCTCGGGTTGCCAGCCGAGGAGCTTGACGGCTTGGTCGATCGACCCCCCGGTCCGGAACACGTCGCCCGCCTGTGAAGGAGTCCGCTCGAGGGTCACCGGTGCACCGGCCAGCTCGCCGACCAGCTCGATGACATCGGCCATGACCGCGTGCGATCCCCCGGCGATGTTCACGACGGTGCCGGGCGGGACGTCTTCGAACCCGGCCGCCAGATTGGCGGCGACCACATCGGAGACAAAAGTGAAGTCACGGACCTGCCGACCGTCCCCGAACAGATTGAACGACCGGCCGGCCACAGCCGCGTCGGCGAGGCGCCGCATCGCCATGTCCGGTCGCTGGCGCGGCCCGTAGACGGTGAAGTAGCGGAGCGAGACGGTCGGGACCCCGAAGTTGGACGCGTACAGCACGCACAGCTGCTCGGCGGCGAGCTTGGTCACGCCGTACGGGCTGAAGGGCCTCGGGAGATCGGTCTCGAACGTCGGATAGCTCGGCGCGTTCCCGTAGACCGAAGAGCTCGATGCGAAGACGAAGCGGGGCGTCGACACGACCCGGGCCGCCTCGAGGAGGCGTTGGGTCGCTTTGACGTTGTGCTCGCAGTACGCGTCGAAGCCGGAGGCCCACGACAACCGCACGCCGGGCTGGCCCGCCTGGTGGAAGACGACCGCCGCCCCGTCGAGGAAGGATTCGAGCTCTGCCGTCCTCAGATCGACCTCGGCGAAGGAGAAGCCGGGCAACTCGAGCAGGGTGCCCAAGTTCCGGAGCTTCTCAGCCGGATCGTAGTAATCGGTCAGGCAATCGATCCCGAGGACCCTGTGTCCGTTGCTGCACAGTTCCTCGCACAAGTGACTGCCGATGAAGCCGGCAGCCCCAGTCACGATGGTGTTCATGTTGTCTCCTCCTCCTGCACGCCCTTCTCACCAACTCCCCCTCCGTGCACCGCCCTGCCCCCGTCTGCGCGACGCCGGTCACCCGGCCATTTCCGCGCAGGCGCTGCGATCAACCTCCCTCTCACTCACGGCGCTCTCCAGTTCACCTTGGTCGATGTCCGTCTGGACGCGGATCCTTGCGGCCGCGTCGTCGATGAGTTGCTCGGAGGCCTCGTCGGCTCCGACACATGCGTAGGCGCGGGCGACACCGCGTAGGTACTCCTCGATCCCGTACTTGTGCTGGAGTGCCCGCGCGCCCGCGACTGCTTGCGATCGGATCGGACCGTCGGCCAGCAACATCCCGATCCCCTTTGCGAGGCCGCTCGGGGAAGGGGGGGCCAGCACGCACGCCCGTCGGTCGACGACCTGGGTGTGGCTCAAGATGTCGGTCGCCACGATGGGTCGTCCCGAGCGCAGGTACGAAAAGATCTTCAGTGGCGTGTTGTTCCCTCGCTCGCGCGGAGACACCAGCACGTCCGCGAGCTCGAGATACGAGGGGACGTGCGACGAGGGGACCACTCCGGTGAAACGGACTTGTGCACCGATGCCGAGCTCGCTCGCCCTCCGCTCGAACCCTTCGATCTGGTCAGGCCGCCCTCCCACGATGAGCAACAAGGCGTCGGGGTGGTCACGGGCAACGGTGACCATCGCATCGAGGAGCAGGTCGATCCCCTGGTACGCCTCGAGCGTCCCGGTGTAGAGCACCACCTTCGCCCCCGGTGGGACCCAGCGCCGGGAGATCTCCGCTACGAGAGACACGTCGGGATCGGCCTCGAGCGAGATGTTGCACACCGTCTCGACGGGCGTCGCCGCCACCGACCGCACTCGTTCCGCGATGAGCGGGAAGTGGGCGATCACCACGTCCGAGTTCCGGATGACCGCGTTCTCGAGGGATCCCGAGAGCTTGGTGACCGGATTGGTGCTGCTCAATCCGTAGTTGCAGAGGACGTCCGACCAGTCGTTCCCCATGTCGTAGACGTGTGGCGCCGAGGCGAGCCGACCGAGGAAGGGTCCGATCAGACCCGCCTCCTCATGGGTGTGCACGACGTCGTAGCGTGCACGCCCAGCGGCGGCCTCGCGCAGCGACCGCGCGGTGACCGCGCCGTTGAGCACCACCTTCGCCCACGAAGGCCCCACCGCGACGGAGCGGACCCCCGGCACTCGCGGACGCAGGTAGCGGAGCCCGTCGACCCACCGGTCCTCGCCCACCGGATAGGTCACGAGGTCCACCTCGTGACCGAGGGCACTGAGCGCTCGACAGCGGTTGAAGACGCTGATCGGCGTACCCCGAGGTGAGTAGACCGGATGCGGTGAGACCATCAGGACCCGCATCAGGCAGCCCCGAGCGCGCGTTCGGCCTCGGCCGGCGAGAGTGCCATACGAGCGCGACGTGTCCGGATGGTCAGATAGAAGGGGATCCCGATGACGCCGAGTGCGAGCATCTGGACGGTGATGCAGACGCCGACCGCTGCGCCTTGGGCAGCAGTCGCGTGGCCGCCTGCGGTGAGGAACGCGGCGAAGGCCCCTTCGCGGAGCCCGTAGCCTCCCAAAGAGATCGGGACCATGGTGACCGCGGTGGCCGTGGTGATCACCAGCGCGGCATAGGCGGGCGTGACGTGGATCCCGACCGCCACCATGAACATGGACTGGCTGATCACGACCGTGACCCAGAAGACAACTCCACGAAGGGACGCCCACACGAGGTCGCGGCGTTGCCCGCGGAACTCGTGCAGGGTGGCGAGCAGTTTGGCGACCGCCGGCCCCGGTCCCCGTCGGAGCACGCCGACCTGACTCAATCGCCCGAGCGCGGGGCTCATTGCCAGAAGGACGAGGGCGAAGCCGCCGGCCACGACGACCAGCGCGAAAAGACGAACGTGTTCCGCGTAGCTGTCCCCGATCGTCGCGAGGACCCCGATCACCGTCAGCAGGATCATCCCGGGGAAGTTGCAGAGCCGGCGGAGAACGACCGATGCGGCGGCCGGCACCCTCTGGTCGGGCCGATCGGCCAGGGATGCAGCCCTGACGACGTCTCCGCCGATTGAGCTCGGTAGCGCGGCATCGAACACGTCACCACCGAGTTCGAGGTGGAGGCAGCGCCCGTACGTGCACGGAACGCCGTTCGCGTTCGCGAGGCCGTGCCACTGTCCAACCGTGATCAGGATGGTGACGACGGCGACGGCGTACCCGCCCGCCAGCCACGCGGCGTCGGCATGGGCGAGCTCATGGAGAACGGAGCCGACGCCGATCTTGCGAGCAATGAGGACGAAGGCACCGGCCGTCACCGCGACCCGCACGATCGTCATGGGCTGCACCCGACGAGCGCGCGCCGGCGGCAGGATCAACTCGGGCACGGGGATCGGCGGCTTCGCCGCTTGCGCGGGCGGCTCCGGCGCGTCAGGACCGATGGTCGGTGGGTGCAGCACCCCGGGCTCTCCGATCACTAGGTCCCCTTGACCGATACCGCTGCCTGCTCCCCCTTGGTTGCCGTGTCTGCTTGGTCGAGGCTCCCGTCGTCCGGGTCGGGGATGGCGGTCAGCGAACCTCGGCTCGCGTCGAGGACGGTCTCGACCACGTAGGGTCGGTGCGACGCGTCCTTGAAGTAGATCCTCGTGAGCAGTTCACCCAGCAAGCCGAACGAGACGAACTGAAGTGCAGCCACAGTGAGCGGGACGAAGAGGCCGGGCTGCCGGGGCTTTCTGCCACGCAGAGCGGAGCCGGTGGTGACGGCCGCGGAGACGCCCGCTGCCCCGCCACAGACCAGGGCCGCGCGACCGAAGAATTGCATGGGCTTCTGTCGGTAACCGACCAGGAATTTCACGGTCATGAGATCGAGAAGGACCCGGGGCAGCCGTGAAATGCCGTACTTCGACGTGCCTCGCTCGCGGGCTCGATGGTTGACGGGAATCTCGACGACCTTGGCACCGGCGATCAAGGCGAGCGCGGGAATGAACCGATGGAGCTCGCCGAACAGCTCGAGGTGCTCGATGACCTCGCGGTCGTAGGCCTTCAGGGTGCAGCCGTAGTCGTGGAGCTTCAGCCCGGTCACCCTCGAGATCAGCCGGTTCGCCACCCTGGAGGGAAGACGTCGCATGATCAACTTGTCCTTGCGATCCTTCCGCCATCCGGACGCCACGTCGCAGCCCTCTCCCAGAGCAGCAATGAGTGTGGGGATGTCCGACGGATCGTTCTGCTGATCGCCGTCCATGACGACGACGATCCGCCCGGCGGCTTGTTCGAAACCGGCGCTGATGCCGGCCGTCTGGCCGAAGTTTCTGCGAAACTCGACGACCTTCACCCGCTGGTCCCGCTCGTACCAGCTCTTGGCCTTCTCACCCGTTGCGTCCGTGCTGCCGTCGTTGACGAGGACGACCTCGGAGGCGAGCGGAAGGCCGTCGAGAACTCCGAGGAGTTCTTCGACCGCCGGGTCGATGGACTCCTCCTCGTTGTAAAGAGGGATCACGACACTCACATCGATGCCGGGATCGACGGAGTGCAGCTCCACGGGAGACTCCTTCAACACCACGCGATCACCCCCTCAGTCCGCAGGCGAAGGATGGAACGACGTCCGGATCGATGCAGCCGCGACCTCTACTCGTCAACATGGAGCTTCGCCCCTCCAGCGGGAACTCGGATGATGATGTCGTCAGATGCCCAGACCCACCGAAGCGCTCGGAAGCGTCAGCCAACACTTGAGGTGCGCGCCGAGCCCGGATGGGCGACCCGTCGCCGAAGACATGTGTCGGATGGCACTCCACATTCCACCCGAACAGAGAGCTCATCCGGTGCGGAAACCATTCCTGTGGTTACTCGGCACTGCGTTTTTCCGCAGCTTGCAGCATCGACTCGTAACATGCAAGCGGAATTCCTCGTTAGGCGCGTGAACACTTTGTAAAGCGTCACTGGTCGCAGCGAGTCGACTGCACTGCGCGATGACAACACCTGTTGAGTTCCCGGGTTTGGCGGAGTTGTCGGTCCGGCAAGGATCCTTCTTCGCATCGCTCTGAGCACGGTGCATGCCGTCGATTTCCGATGGCCCCGACCGCCGGCGACTGCGGAACGTGGTGGATCGACCTGACTCAGTGACCATTCGAACCGATTTCGTGGCGGTGCGACCCGGATCGGTGACATCTGGCGAAGTTCACGCACTTCTGGTCTGTTCATACTCCGTTCAACCTCACGTAGCCTCTTTTTCACGGGAGGCTGATTTGCTTTCGGCGGCAGGGCACGCAAGAGGTGGAGGCTGACCCCCCGCACCGATGCCGGGGATGGCGCTGCCGCAACTACTGTTTTTGGGTTCTAGGGGCTTCGGCGCGAGGGCGGCGGCAATGCCCACCAAAAGGGGACGTGCGCCAATGACTGACAGTGACGGTGTGCAGACCGAAGTCGCTCCGGACTATGAGGTCGCGCATCCGCGAGAGACCGGGGATGTTGCTACGGAACAGGTCGGGAGTGGCGCTGCGGAACAGGCCAAGGTCGCGGACCCCGAAGAGGACACCCCCGAGGTCGCACCGGGCGAGGAGCCCGAGGTTCCCGATCAGACCGGCTGGGGAACGATCCGCGAAGGGCTTCGCGAGACCGGTCGCGGCAGCGGCGCGATCGCGCACTCCGCGTGGACGAGGATGCGAGCGACGGTCCCGGGTGCACAGAGCTCACTCGGACTCGCGGCATGGGCGGTGGCCGTGCTGGCCGTTGTGATCGCGTTGGCGGCGGTCGCATCGCAGGTTCTGCAGACAAGCCCCGCAGTAGTGGTCGCGACGGCTGCACCTGCGACGATCAACGCGCAACCCGGCGGGGTGGGGACTACGTCGCCGGCACAGAACCTCTCCTTCGCGGTAGGTCTGAACTTCGTCGGGGTCAACGCGCCGATCACGGTGACAGCCGTCAGCGTGATCAACGGATCGAGCGTGCAACAGGGCCAGCCTCTTGTCTCCCTCGACCAGACGTCGCTCGAGCAGAACGTGGCAAGCGTGAAGGATTCGTTGTCGGCTGCGCAGTTGGCACTGGCCTCCGCGGAATTTTCGGCCGCATCGAGTAGCAGTGCCGGTTCTGTCTACCCGATCGCATCACTGCAAGGTCAGGTGGCCATCGACCAGCAGTTGCTGTCCATCGCCGAGGGCAACTCGAACACCATCAAGGCTCCGATCGCCGGTTCGGTGACCAACCTCAGCGTGCAGCCGGGTCAGGTGGTGCGGCCTGAGCACCACCATGCTCCAGATCGTGGACACCTCTCGGATCGACGTGACCGCCGGCTTGCAACTGAGCGACATGCCGGCGGTGACCGTCGGACAACCGGCAGAGGTCGTTCCCACCGGTTTGGTCGGGGTTCGCCTGCAGGGAACCGTGGTGGCCATCAATCCGAGCGCGACCGGAGGCGGACTGCAGGGTTCGGTGGTCATCGAGACGAACAACGACCCCACCTATCCACTTCCCATCGGGACACAAGTCTTCGTCCGTATCACCGCCACTCGGCAGGCCGCGGTGTCCGTGCCCACGATCGCGATTCAGAATCTCGATCTCGCCCCCGCGGTCTACGTGGTCTCCCACGGACACATTCACGTCACCCCGGTGACGGTAGGAGTTGTCGACGCCAATCGCGCCCAGATCCTCTCGGGCCTGTCAGCAGGCGAGGTGGTGGCAGAATCCAACACCCAGCTACTGACCAACGGCGAACAAGTCAAAATCGGCTGAGCGGGCGAATCGGTGGTCGACACCCTCGCTGAGCGCGGCACGATCGCCGGCGCGGACACCAGCACGATCGATGTCGAAGCGCAGCCCAAGTCTTCACCGCCACGTCGTCGCATCGCCTCGGTCCTGCTCGTCCTGGCAATCCTCGCGGGAATCGGGACGCTCACCCTCCCCTGGCTGGACCTGAGCCTCGTCCCTAGTCTGCGGGCCTTTGACCTCTCACCCGGTCTGGCACGACTGCAATTCCCCGGGGTTATCTCCTACGGCGCCATCGTGTCGGTCGTGCTCGTCGTCGCCATCACCTCGATCGTCCGAGCCGGTTGGCGAGCGACGGTCACGTCCGGAAGGTGCGGTTGGGCACTCATCGCGCTCACTGTCGTCTTCGGCGCTTCGACCTTGATCGGTGACGGACACGTCCAGTGGTTGCTCCAGTCGGACAACGACCAGCTGCGGATCTTCTATAGCCAGATCCCCTCGACATCGGTGCTGTCTCCGCCGGCGAACTACTTGGGAGCCAATCTCAACGCGCCGACCACCAACTTGCTGAACGATCTCGGGAGCGGTTTGTTCTGCCTGATTGCCAGCGGGATCCTGCTGGTGGTGGGCGCGCCTTTGCGACGAGGCCGGGTGCGGCTCCTTCCGGCTATCTGCGTGGGCGTGGTCACCGCAGTCGTCGTCGTCGGTCTCGGAACCGGGTGGATCGCCCAGAACGAGAAGGTGGCGGGCATCCAGGACGAGGCGCTCGGGAAGTCGGTCGCAGCCGAATCTCATCTGGAGACTGCTCTGCGTTGGGATCCCTCTCTGCAGTACGACCCGGCACTGGTCTCGACACTCGGACAGTCGGAGGCGGATCAAGGCAAGACGGGTCCGCTTGCTTCGTTCGCACGAGCAGACCGGCCTTCGGCCGCCTACTCGCTGCTCGTGCCGAGCATCCTCCTCGACGAACAGGCGATGGAAGCCGCTCCCAACAATCCGATCATCGCCGAATCCTTCGCCGACCTGCTCGCTCATCTGTCGGCGACGCAGCACAGGCCGCAGGTCGTCCCCACCAACCTGTCCGAGTCCCGCTATCCGGCCCTCACCTACACCTTGGCCCACTACTTCTACGACACGGGGGACTACCAAACCGCCGAGAGGATGATGCGTCAAGCGATCACCGAGTCGCCGAACAAGGAGTTCGCCTCCTACGCACTCACTTACGTCGCTCTCTCCGAACAGGCAACTGGTCAAGAGATCGCGTACCGGCGTGACATCGTCGCCGCGGTCAAGGACGACAAGCAGGTCGCGAACGGCCTTGCTCGCGACATCGCCTCTGGGCAGTACCTCCCCAGCCGCCCGTGACCACCTTCGCAACCACCGAGTTCCAACCGGCGCTCGAGGAAACCTTCGCGCCGCAAGTCTTGGCCACCTCGAGGACTGGCAAGGAACGCCGCCGGCGCCTCTTTCCGGCCGTCATCGTCTTGGTGATCTGCGCCTACCTGCTCTCCGGCTTCTGGCTGTCGGTGCAGTTGAGATCCCCGAGACAACCCTTCGCGTCACCGTTGGCCTCGCAATCCTGGGTCGAGGCGCCCTCGGGTGGGGCAACCGCGTTCTACCTCCTCCACCTCCCCGACGGCCCCCGGCCGCTCACCGCGACGCTGTGGTTGGAGGGCGATCAAGAAGTCACGCCTTACATCAACGGCCTGAGGGTGGCGCTCCCGCCCACCTCGCCGGGTCGAGATCTAGAGACCGCCACCGACCTGCCGAAGTTCGTCGGCCAGTACGACATCCTCGCCTCGCTCGCCACCTCCAACAACCTGTTGGGTCTCGAGGTCGTCAACCTGGCCGGCCGCACACCAGCGTTTCGTGCCCGGGTGACCTACTCGTACGGAAGCGGCATTCAAGAGACGTTCGGGACTCAGCCTTCCTCGTGGCTCGCGACGACCAACGTCCAGTTGACCGGACAGAATGCTCCGGAGTCGGGGGCGTTCACCGTGCACGGGCACGCGGTGGGCATCTGGCCGCCGGCACAAACCGCGCAGCCCCGGTCGGGGACCGCGACGGTCACCATCCCGCCCGACGCGTACTCGACCCCGCCAACCGGCCACGGCATGGTCGGAAGTGATTCGGTGGAGTCATTTGCCGCATCAACCGTCGTCGACGTTCCATCCGGCTGCCAAGAGGGGTGGATGAGGTTCGCCGCCATCGGCTCCTACGTCGTCTCGGTCGACGGGATGCCTGTCCTGTCGGGTACCGGTACCAAGCAGTACTTCGGAACCCCGGACAAGGTGGCGTCTGCATCGATCCGCTTGCCCTCCGTGGTGCCCCTCCAGATCGCCGATCTGTGTCCGGTGCTCTCCGCCGGCACTCACACGATCACCGTGTGGGTCAACGCCTTGGGTGCGCCGTTCGTGTACCTGGACGGCCTGGTCCGGTCCGGTCACACGACCACGTCCTTTGCCACCGGACCGTCATGGCACGTGGACAGGCCGGTCGGCTACGTGGCAAATCCGCAGACATACGTGGCCACGTTCGACACCACTCCGACCGCGATCACGATTCCTACGGCTGTCCAACTCTCACGTCGCCTGCTGTTGATGGGGACCGTCCTGATCGCGGTCGGGGTGGCGATCCTCCTGGCCAGGGCGGCAGGCCTGCGACTCGCGTCGGGGCTTCGCTGGGCGGCGCTCGGTCTCCTCCCGGCGTGCGGGCTGGTGCTGATACTGACCGAGCTCCGCCACATGGTCTACGTGCAACCACCGTTCCCGAGCACACCCGACGTCCTGTGGGCCGTGCTGCTCCTTGCGGTCCTCGGCGTGACGGCCATGTTGTGGACCGGAGCGCGGTCCCGCCGGCCTCGAACCGGGGGACTACCGACCAACGGCAACGCTCGCACCATCGAGGTCGACGGCGAGAACGGCACCAGCCACACCAACGGAACGGTCGATGCCGGACAGAGCAATGGCACCAACGTCTGGAGCGACAGCAACAGAACGACCGACGCCGAGGCCTCCAACGGCGCCGCTGGCGAGTCAGCGCTGACAGCTGGGGCGTCCGTCCGACGACGTTGGCTGGAGAGTCCCACGAGCGGGTGGTCACAGGGCCCGCTCTACCGCTTCGGAGTGATCGGGGTCGCGCTTGTCGGGTTCTTCGTACAGATCTTCCGGATCGACTACCAACCGCTGTGGCAGGACGAGCTCTCGAGCATCGCGGCCGCACAGGGCATGCGCGCGCACCTGCTGCCGCAGTGGCCTTCGGGCTTCCTCTACTGGAAATCCGAGCTCTACTCCCTCTTGCTCGCCGTCGTGGGCGGAGTGACCCACGACGACACCGCCTGGCTCAGAAGCATCAGCGTGCTGTGGTACGCGGCGACCATCCTCCTGCTCGGGTTCTTCCTCCTTCCGATGGTGCTCCCGAAACGGCGACTGTTGCAGATCGCGACCTTGGCGCTGTTCGTCGTCTCCCCGATGGAGGCTGCCCACGCCCGAGACGTCCGTATGTACCAGATGGTCCAGTTCCTCGTCGTCCTCGTCGCCATTCTCCTACTGCGAGCAGTCAGGTCGCCTTCGACCAGGAACATCCTCCTGCTGATGGGTGCACTGGTCGCGATGTACCTGACCCACGAAGAGTCCTTCGGAGTGCTCCCCATCGTTCCGATCGTTCTCTTCTGGCTCTGCGGAACGAAATGGTTGCGAAATTGGCGGTGGTGGGCGTTCGGAGGCGGCGCAATCGCGATCATCGGGCTGCAGTTACTGCTGGTGAAGCTGACACACCCACCGTCATTCGGCACCGATCTGAGCGGAGCAACGACGGTGCAGTGGGATCCGGCACCCCTCTACTACGTGTTCCGGCTCTTCTTCACCGACACGACTTACGGGGCGAGCATCACCCTCGTCAGCTGCCTGGCACTGCTCGCCATCGTCGTCGGTCTGTACCGAAAGCAGAGGGAACGAACGTACTTGGCGTTGTACTGGATCATCCCGATGCTCGTGGTATCGGACTTGCTGGTCGAGAGGGACTCGCGGTACTGCTTCGTGTGCTTCCCCTTCGTCTTCGTTCTGGCCGGATGTGGCCTCGGGGACCTGATCGACGGGCTCCGGCGGGCGGTTGTCGGAGGCGCCACGATGCTCAGGGCCACCCGACGGCGGGCCTCCGTCTTCATCGCCGTGTTCGCCCTGGCACTGACGGTTGCGGTCGGCGAGAGCCTGGTCGCTGGACTGCCCGACTTCGGCCCACTGGCTCAAACCTTGGCGAGTGCCAATGTCTCGCAGTCCGAACTCAACTATCCGTTGGCCGACAATTACGTGAAAGCCCGTCTCCGTCCGGGCGACGCAGTTATCGCCGCGGCACCGGCGAACCTGGTGGGAGTGACCATGGGCCGGGCCCCAAACTTCTGGGTCCCGTACCGCCGTTACTCGAACCTGCTCTATGTGTTCGACAAGAACCACCGGGTCGTCGAGACCCAGTACGGAGCCGGCGCCCTCCTGAACGGCCCCGACTTCGAACGGGCCATCGATTCCCACTCGCGGACCTGGCTCATCGTCGCGGACGACAACTACCCCGGCATCCTCCCGGCGATCCGGCAGATCATCCAGAACCGCTTCGTGCTGACCTTCGACCAGGAGAAAGTGTCGGTGTTCGTCAGCACGAACTGAGCCGGAGCGGAGGACGTCCCCCGGAGTGAAGCGGCTGGCAATCCCGACAGAGGGTGTTTCACGAAGCGTTCACGTTGCGGCGAGAGATCCTGTCCTCGCGTCGGTCGACTCCTTCCTTCGTGCCGCACGGGGGTAGGTGTCCGAACCTCTCTTCCGAGGGTTTGATCGCAGACCAGAGCGGCCGACGTCTCCCTGACACTTCGAGTAGCCGTGCGCCTTCGCAGCGCGAGCTCGTGCTCGATGTTCCCAGCTTTATGGCAGGGTGAGGGCCTACCCAGGCAAGTCTCGAGATCTCCTCGAAGGACAGAGCACCCATGGGCGGGAGACACGG
>CAVUGU010000011.1:0-20835 GCA_963741055.1 uncultured Acidimicrobiales bacterium
CAACCCATGACAGTTGAATCGATCAGGCCGGGCATGGCAGAGCCGCTCGAGGGCTCCGAAGGGCGGCCGATACTTTCTCAGGTGGTCGCCGATCCCGCGCCACTTGGTCTTGCGGCCTTTGCAATGACGACGTTCGCGTTGAGCATCGCCAACACCAACATCTGGGGGCCGGGGGTGGACGCCGCGTTGGCCCTGGCGCTCGTCTACGGGGGGGTCGCCCAGCTTCTGGCCGGCATGTGGGAGTTCATCCGGAAGAACACCTTCGGAGCCCTCGCCTTCTCGTCGTTCGGTGCCTTCTGGATCTCGTACTACGTGCTCTCCCGAGTGATCATCCCGGGCATCCATCCTGCGAGCGACGTCTCGATCGCCGTCGGGGTCTTCCTCCTCGGCTGGACGATCTTCACCGCGTACATGACCATCGCCTCGTTCCGGGTTTCCGTCGCGGTGCTCGCGGTCTTCGTCTTGTTGACCGCGACCTTCGTGCTGTTGACCATCGGGGCGTTCGAGAACATGGCCAACGTCACCAAGGCCGGCGGGTGGGTCGGCCTCGCGACCGCCGCTGCCGCCTGGTACGCGTCCTTCGCCGGCGTGGTGAACGAGACCTTCCGGAAGGCGTTGGTACCCACCCATCCGCTCCAGCAGCCGGCCGCACCCGCACCCTCGGGGTCAGTCAGCCACGCGGCCTGAGATGGCGGCAAATCCGGAACTGCCGGTCGATCACGACCCTGGGGAGCGAGCCGGCGGGACCGGTGCACGTTCGGGCCGAGCCGACGGGTCGGCGCTGGACGCGCTCTTGCACGAGGCGAGGCGCTTCGACCCGCCGGCCGAGTTCGCCGCTCGGGCGAACGCGAAGCCCGAGATCTATGCGGAGGCTGCCAAGGACCCGCTCGCCTGGTGGGCCGAGCAGGCGAAGTGGCTGCAGTGGGACCAGCCGTGGACCAAGGTGCTCGAGTGGGACCCGCCCTTCTCCGAGTGGTTCGTCGGGGGCCGGCTCAACGCCTGCGTGAACTGCGTCGACCGCCACGTGGCGGAGGGGCGCGGCGACAAGGTGGCCTTCCACTGGGTCGGTGAGCCCGAGGGCGAGACGAGGACCATCACCTACTCCGACCTGCTGGGCATGGTCTGCCAGGCGGCGAACGGGCTGAGTCAGCTCGGGGTCGACGCCGGCGACCGGGTGGCCATCTACATGCCGATGATCCCCGAGACGGTCGTCGCCATGCTCGCCTGTGCCCGACTCGGCGCGCCTCACTCGGTCGTCTTCGGGGGCTTCTCCGCGGCCGCGCTCGCCGGCAGGATCGTCGACGCGGACGCGCGGGTGGTCATCACCGCCGACGGCGGGTTCCGGCGCGGCGTCGCCACACCGCTCAAGGCCGGGGTCGACGAGGCGCTCACCCAGTGCCCGAGCGTGCGCAGCGTGCTGGTGGTCCGTCGCACCGGACAGCCGGTCGCCTGGACCGACGGTCGAGACATCTGGTGGGACGAGCTGGTGGACCAGCAGTCGACTCGGCACGAAGCCCGTTCCTTCGATGCCGAGCAGCCGCTCTACATCATGTACACCAGCGGCACCACCGCCCGGCCGAAGGGGATCCTCCACACGACGGGCGGGTACCTCACCCACTGTGCGACCACCCACCGGCTGATCTTCGACGTGAAGCCGGAGCAGGACGTCTTCTGGACCGCAGCCGACGTCGGGTGGGTCACCGGCCACAGCTACATCGTCTATGGACCGCTTGCCAACGGCACCACCTCGGTGCTCTACGAGGGCACTCCCGACGCGGGAGGCAAGGACCGCTGGTGGAAGATCGTCGACGACTACAAGGTCTCGATCCTCTACACCGCGCCGACCACCATCCGGACCCTGATGAAGTGGGGCGAGTCGCATCCCGATCGTCACGACCTCTCGAGCCTCCGCCTGCTCGGGTCGGTCGGCGAGCCGATCAACCCCGAAGCGTGGATGTGGTACCGCGAGCACATCGGCCGGAACCGTTGCCCGATCGTCGACACCTGGTGGCAGACCGAGACGGGCGGGATCATGATCACGCCGCTTCCCGGTATCACGTCGACCAAGCCGGGCGCGGCGATGACCCCCTTCCCCGGGATCAGTGCCGACATCGTCGACAACGACGGTCGTTCGGTCCGCAACGGGCAAGGTGGCTACCTGGTCATCACCGAACCCTGGCCGGGCATGTTGCGCGGGATATGGCGTGACCAGGAGCGCTACCGGAAGACCTACTGGTCGCGGTTCCCCGGCCGCTACTTCGCCGGCGACGGAGCGAAGCGCGACGAGGACGGGGATATCTGGCTGCTCGGCCGGATCGACGACGTGATGAACATCTCCGGGCACCGCATCTCGACCACCGAGGTCGAGCACGCGCTGGTCGGCGACGCGAGGGTCGCCGAGGCCGCGGTGGTCGGTGCGTCCGACCCGACCACCGGACAGGCGATCGTCGCCTTCGTCACGGTGAAGGGTGAGGGCCCGACGAGCGAGAACGAGGGTGAAGCGCTCGTCGAGGAGCTCCGCGAGGTGGTGGTCGTCACCATCGGTCCGATCGCGAAACCCCGCCAGATCCTCCTCACCCCGGAGTTGCCGAAGACCCGGAGCGGAAAGATCATGCGCCGTCTGCTCCGGGACGTCGCCGAAGATCGACCGCTCGGGGACGTGACGACGTTGCTCGACCCCTCGGTCGTCAAGTCCATCGACCAGGCGATGCACTCCCAGGGGGCCGACGCCGAGGAGTGAGCCGCCGAGGACTTTCCGGCCGAGCCCGCGCTGGCGGGACGCTAGGCAAGGTCGTCCGAGACTCGTTTCTCGAGTGCATCGAGATCGCTGAGATCTCTGCCCGCGACTGATTCGTCCTTCAGCGCTCTGACCTTGTCGGCTCGAGTCTCGTCAGGATCGGCCGAAAGGTGGAGGTGTCGTGACCCCTCCGATCGGACCGCGTCCTCGGCTGCAACATCAGTATCGAGAGATGCCGCGATCGCCTCGTCGGCATCCTTCTCGGCCTGAGCCTGTGCCGCTTCCGCATCCTTTGCTCTTTCACTTCCTGGTGCAGCCTGTTCGACGGCATGCGCCAGACCCTCGATCTCCCGTCGCTCCTTGTCCGCCTCCGCGCCCATCTCTCCAGTCACCCGCGCCGCGAGCTCGACGGCATCACCGTCGTCCTTCGCCGTCCCCGCTCGCTGCTCGTGCTGAAAGACCGGGTTGAGGTGAGACCGGATGGGCCCCGAGTTCTTGGCACGATCGCGGGCCAGCTCCGCATCCATCTCGTCTTCCAACCGGGCTGCTTCGGCGTTGGGAGGGGTGTCGGGTTGGTCGGTCGCGCTCATAGCACCCAGATTCGTCAGATTTCGGTGGGATCTTGAGCGGCTGACCCGGGAGTTCCGGTGAGCAGGAGTCTCCGAGCTTCTGGTCGCGGGCCTGCCGGCGGACCGCGGCCGGTCGCTCGTGACCCGTCAGCCGGGCAGGCCGGCGAGGAATCCCGACAATGCGGTCCACCAGGCCTCGGGGTTCTCGAACTGCGGGCTGTGGCCCGCGTCGGGGATGACCGCGAGCGACGCG
The DNA here is from genome assembly GCA_963741055.1 of uncultured Acidimicrobiales bacterium. Classification (GTDB taxonomy): domain Bacteria; phylum Actinomycetota; class Acidimicrobiia; order Acidimicrobiales; family RAAP-2; genus Bog-756. The sequence goes on from CAVUGU010000011.1 coordinate 3,560, forward strand.
TCCGGGATGGCCTTCGCCATCCGCTCCGAAGGTCCGAGGAAGGGCTGGTCTTGCTCGCCGACGATGACCAGGGTGGGGAGGGTGTCGGAAAGACTCCCCAGGTCGTCGAGCCGGTCGGCGGTGTTGGTGAACGAAGTGGCCAAGGGCGCGTACAGGGCGGGCGAGGTGGATCGGAACTTGCGGTCCTCGAACTCCGCGTAGCCAGGTCGCTCGGCGAGCACTCGCTGATGGGCGGGAGTGTCGAGCGGGCTCTCGCTCTCGGCGAGTAGATCGGCCAGCGCGTCGATGCCCTGAGTACGCACGATGGAGACCGCGGCGTCGACCATGGTCGGGTCGAGGTTCTGAATCGGGCCGTGGCCGGTGTCCATCAGGACGAGCGCGGTCAGCCGTTCAGGCGACTTGGTCGCGATGAACTGCGCGACCATGCCGCCCATCGAATGGCCGAGCAGGGCGAAACGGTCCCAACCGAGCGCGTCGAGGAGCGCGAGCGAGTCGGCGGCAAGGATCTCGAGGGAGTAGGCACTCTCGTCTTCGGGCTTCGAGCTCGCGCCGTGTCCCCGGTGGTCGGGCGCGACTGCGTGCCATCCGGCTTCGGCCAGAGGGTCGAGCCACTCGGTGAGGTCTTCCTTCGCGCCGGTGAACCCGTGGAGGAGAAGGAACGGACGCCCGCCCGCGCCCGATTCCGCGATGGCGAGTTGCACCGTGCCGAGATCGATCGTCCGTTTCTGCATCAGAGGAGATGCTCCCATATCGCCCCGCCGGTCCCGTCCCGGTGCAACGAGGCCCGCGCTCGGCGAACCAGGTCGCGGCTCAGAGGAGACTCAGTCCGCCGTCGACCGTGAGCACTTGGCCGGTGATGTAGCTCGCCTCGTCGGAGAGAAGGAAGACGACCGCCGAGGCGACTTCCCACCCGGTCCCTTGGCGGCCGAGTGGCACCGGCGTCCGCGCCCGTTCCGGACGCCCCGCGGTCGCCAACCGCCCGAGCGGGGTGTCGATCAGGCCGGGAGCGACCACGTTCGCCCTCACCCCCTTCGGCGCGAGCTCGAGCGCCACGTGCCGGCAGAGTCCCAACAAGCCCGCCTTCGACGCGTCGTAGGCGGGGATGCGGCTTCCCGGGGCCAGACCGGCCAGCGATCCGATGAAGACGATCGACCCGCCCTCGGCGAGCAGCCTGCTCGCGTGCTGCACGAGCAGGAAGTGGGCGCGGAGGTTGACCGCGAAGGTGGCGTCCCACTGCTCGGCGCTGGTTCCCTCGATCCCCGTCCCCTCGGCAGTGCCCACGTTGAGCACCAGACCGTCGACCGATCCAGGTCCGAACGCGGCGAACGCGTCGCGGCAGCCCGACTCGGTCGAGACATCGGCCTCGACGGCGGTCGCGGTTCCACCGTCGTCGTCGATCATCTTGACGGTCTCGAGTGCGAGGGACTCGTCCCGGTCGACACAGCGCACGACCGCGCCTTGCCGAGCCGTGGCCACCGCGATGGCCCGCCCGTTCCCGACCGGCTGGTCGGGATGTTCGTTCCGTCGGGTGCCGGCGCCGACGACGACGACCGACCGTTCCTCGAGCCGCCCGGGCCTCACTCGTCCTCGAGCTGGATGCGGATGGTGCGGAGGATCATCGCCACCATCTGGTACTGGCCGATCAGCATGAGCAGCTCGATCATCCCCGCATCGCCGAGCACTTCGTGGGCGTCCTCCCAGGTCTTGTCCTCGAGGAACCCGAGGAAGTCGAGTTCGTCGGCGACTCGCAGCAGCACCTCGTCCTGGTGTGGCCACTCGTACCAGTCGCTCGACCGGCGCAGTGCCTCGATCTCCTCCTTGGTCACCCCCGCCTCGAGCGCCATGGGCACGTGCTGGGTCCACTCGTACTCGCTCTCGTCGAGGTGCGCGACCCGAAGGATGATCAGCTCCCGCTGGCGAGCGGGGATGGCGCCCTGGAGGAGGGCTGCCCCGAACCCGATCCAGCGACGGAACACGTCGGGGCTGCGGCCGAGGGTGGTGAAGATGTTGAGCGGCTGATCGACACCTCCCGGGCTCGCCTGGAGGAGCCGCTGGAGGAAGTCGTCCCACTCACCGGCGGGCAGGGGCGGGATGCGCGGCGTCTTCGGATCGGACATGAGGCCATACTGCACGCCCATCCGCCGATTGGGCAACGGTCGTGAGTGGGTAGAGGGGGTCGGATGCGGCTCGGGGATCGGACAGCCGCGCTGTCAGTTCACGATCGCCGGCTCCACGCCCGCAGGAGCGGGCGCCGTCGTCGCCACCTCTCCGTCCGCGGCCACGTACGCGTGGTCGCGGAGGGGGATCTCCTTGAGGAAGAGGCTGAGCACGAACGCGAGGATCGCGAAGGGCACCCCGACCAGGAACACGGTGTTGAGAGAGTGGCTGAAGGCCTGCACGAACCCCTCGTGGATCGCGGGCGGCAAGGCGTTGATCTGGGCGGGGTTGGAGGAGATGTTGTGCCCGAGCCGGTGCACGACCGAGGCCGGCAGGTAGTGCGGCAGCTCCGCGAACAACCGGTTGTTGAAGATGGTCCCGAAGAGCGCGACGCCGAACGCGCCGCCGATGGTGCGGAAGAAGGTGGCCGCCGACGTCGTCGTGCCGAGCTGGCTGTAGGGGACCGCGTTCTGCACCGCGACGACGAGGACCTGCATCACCAGGCCGATGCCCAGCCCCACGATGAACATGTAGATCGACGAGACGGCGAGCGGAGTGGTCGGCGACATCAGGGAGAGCAGGAACAATCCGATGGCCATCACCGCGGTGCCGACGACCGGGAAGATCTTGTAACGCCCCCACCGTGTGACCAGCCGTCCGCTCGGGATGAAGGTCAGCAGCATCCCGACGACGAGCGGGAGGAGCTGCAGGCCCGAGCTGGTCGGCGTCGCGCCGTGCACCGTCTGCAGGTAGAGCGGGATGTAGATCATGGCGCCGAACATGATGAAGCCGACGACGAAGCCGATCCCGCTGGTCACCGTGAAGACCTCGTTGCGGAAGAGCGACGGTGGCATGAGCGGCTCGGCGGCACGGTGCTCGACCACGACGAAGCCGATCAGCAATGCAAGCGCGCCTGCCGCGAGGCCGACGATCTGGACCGATCCCCAGGGGTAGGTGGTACCGCCCCAGGTGGTGAGCAGGATCACCGCGGTCACCGCGGCGCCGAGCAGCGCGGTCCCCAGGTAGTCGATCGAATGCTCGGTGCGGCGGACCGGGATGTGCAACACCGCGGCGATCACGAAGAGCGCGACGATCCCGATCGGCACGTTGATGTAGAAGATCCACCGCCACGAGAAGTGCTCGGTGATGAAACCGCCGGCGAGCGGACCTGCGACGCTGGTGAACGCGAACACCGCACCGAAGTACCCCATGTAGCGACCCCGCTGTCGCGGGCTCACCACGTCGCCCATGATCGCCTGCGCACCGACCATCAGCCCCCCGGCGCCGACGCCCTGGACGGCCCGGAGCGCGATGAGCTGGACCATCGTCTGGGAGAGTCCGGCGAGCGCGGAGCCGACGACGAAGATCACGACGGCGGCCTGGAAGAGCTTCTTCCGCCCGAAGAGGTCCCCGAGCTTCCCCCACAACGGCGTCGAGATGCAGAGGGTCAGGAGGTACGCGGTGACCACCCACGACAGATGGTTCAGCCCGTGCAGGTCGCCGGCGATGGTCGGCAACGCGGTCGAGACGATGGTCTGGTCGAGCGATGCCAGGGTCATCCCGAGCATCAACCCGGCCAGGATCACGAGGATCCGGCGGTGCTCGGCCTTCGCGTGCGCGTCGCGTCCGGATTCGCGTGCTCGGCGTCGAGCGCCGGGGCGGCGGTGATGGTCGGATCGTCCTGGTCAATCGCCATGGGACTCTCCTTGACCGGCGATGGTGGTGGCGAGGAGCTGGAGCAGGCGCGCGAGCTCGGCGCGGTCCCGCTCCGGCCAGCCATTGAGCATCTCGTCGAGCCAGACCTCACGGGCGTGCAGCAGCTTCTCGATCGACCGCCTGCCCTCCGGCGCGAGCCGCACCCGCGACGCACGTGCGTCGTCGGGATCGGGTGATCGGATCACCATGCCGGCGCGCTCGAGCTGTTGGACCTTCCGGGTGACCGCGGGCGAGTCGATGCCCAACCGCTCGGCGAGCTCGCCGAGCCGCACGTCCTCGCCTTCGCTGAAGAGCTTGTAGAGCAGCGCCGCGCCGCCCCGGTCGAGATCGACGCCTGCCTGCCGGCGAAAGGTGTCATGGGTCTTGAACTGGTTCATCACCCTCGCGAGCGACAGCAGGGTCGAGGCGGTGTTCTCGGTCGTGCGGTGCTCGGTGGTGGTCGGTGCTGCCACGGGTGCTCCTGGCGGAAGGGGTGGGACCATTAATTGTATGACACAGGCAACTAATTCGCAACCGGACGCCCGTGACCAGGGAATTCGTGGAGCTCCGGCAGGGCACATGTGGTCCCGGCCATATACATCACGTGATGTATATCGATGTCATCACTCCGGGGAGAGGTGTCCCCCGGGAGCCTCCCCCTGCCTCCCCGAACCCACCCGGGGCCTCCTTCGGCCCACCGAGCACGGCCCCCTCGGTCACGAAACGATCAGATAGATGCTCTGTCCGACCAGCCAGAGTCCGACGATCAGCGAGACCCAGACGATGAGCACGTCGGTGTGGGTGTCGATCCAGGTCCGCACCCGGATCAGGAACGCCTGGGCCGCTTCTTGCCGCAGGGCCGCGTAGATCTCCATCGCCAGATAGGTGCCGGTTGCGAGGAGACAGAAGAGGGCGATCGAGAGGTAGTCGGCCCACGTGGCGAGCTTTGCCTCGACGATCGTGGCCACTCCGGCGGCAATGAGCCCCCACGGTTGGACGAATGGCGCCAGACCTGTCGCGTACAAGGGCGACATGCTGTCGATCCCGGCTTGCCACTTGGGAGTCTTCTTCGGCTTTCTCGGTCGTCCCAATCGTCGGTACCGCCGCCACGCGACCAACAACAGCACCGTACCCAACGCGATCTTGGCCGCCAAGGCGCCGAGCGACGGCGCCGTGTTGGGTTTCGGTGGCGAATTGCCGGTTGCCAGCAGGGTGATCACCACGACGACGACCAGCGACGCAACCCATCCCACGATGAAGGCCGCACCCTTCCGGAGTCCCCCTTCGGACGCCAGGACGAGGATGAACGCGGTGAGAGGAATCGGCTCGAGCGTCACCCCCAACCCGATGATGACCAGGTTGAGGATCATCGATCGGTTGTCGGTAGCAGGACGTTGGGGTTGAGGATCCCGTCGGGGTCGAGGGCCCGCTTGATCGCGCGGAAAGCGTCGAGCTCGGTGGGTGAGCGCATCAGTTCGAGCCAGCGCTTCTTGGCAGTGCCGATCCCGTGCTCGGCGCTGATGCTCCCGCCGAACGCCGCAACCAGGCGGAACACCGCGTCGTCGACTCGCTCGTCGTCGGGCGAGACGCCGGTGACGTTGACGTGGATGTTGCCGTCGCCCACATGGCCGAACAACCAGACCTCCGCCTCCGGATCGACCGCCGCCACCGCCACGCGCACTTGCTCAATGAAATCAGAAAGTGAGCGCTGCGGCAGGGTGACGTCGAGCTTGTGGGGCGTCCCGAGCGTATTGACCGCCTCGGTGTGGCCTTCGCGGTAACGCCACAGGGCGGCGCGCGGCCCGGGCTCGGTGGCGACGACGGTGTCGAGCACGTGGGGCAGCGACGCGGTGACCTCGGCCAGCGCGCTGGTCGGGTCGGTCCGGTCGGCCGCCTCGAGAAGGAGGCACACCGGGTGCGGTCCGGCGAAAGGAGGAGGCATCCCGGTGATCGAACCCACCAGGCGGACGCCCTCCTCGAAGAAGAGCTCGCACGCGTCGAGCGAGGGGAGCGAACGGCGGACCAGTGAGGCCGCCTCGAGCGCGTCGGCGACCGCGGCGAAGGCGAGGATGGCCGTGGTGCGCCACCGCGCCGTCGGGACCAGGCGCAGTCGCGCGGCGGTGACCACCGCGAGCGTGCCCTCGCTGCCGGTGAGCAGCCCGGGCCAGTGGTAGCCGGTGTTGTCCTTGACCAGCCCGCCGAGGTGGGAGACGACCTGGCCGGTCCCGAGCACCGCCTCGAGCCCGAGCACCTGGGCGCGGGTGTCGCCGTGGCGCAACACGTGGAGGCCGCCCGCGTTGGTCGCGACCGTCCCGCCGACCGTCGCCGAGTCGCGGCTGCCGAGGTCGACCCCGTAGGACCATCCCGCGGCCGCGGCCGCCTGGTGGAGCGCCGCCACCGTCGCGCCGGCGCCCGCGGTCACCTGGCCGGCGAGCTCGTCGACCGGTTCGACGTTGCCGAGCCGGGCGAGACCGAGAACGACCTCGCCCTCGAGGGGGACGCTTCCACCGACCAGTCCGGTGTTCCCACCCTGGGGGACGAGCGACACGCCGGCCTCGCGGCAGGCCCGCACCACGCCGGCGACCTCCTCGGTCGAGCCAGGCCGGACGACCGCGGGGGAGTGCCCGACGAAGCGACCGGTCCAGTCGGTGGTGTACGACGCGATGACGTCGGGGTCGACGAGAACGTGTGGGCCGACGACCTCGCGGAGTCGCTCGACGAGCCGGTCCGAGAGGGTCACGCGCCGGTGCTGCGTCGGCTCAGGTTGCGGCCTTGGCGCGCGCTTCCTTCGAGGCCGCCGCGAGCTCCTTCGCCCGCTCGGCGTTCCGCTTCGCTGCGTCGCGCGGCCGGAGACCGGCCTCGAACTGCTCGCGGATGAAGGACTTCACGTCGGTCGCCGACGTGGCGACGGTGAGCAAGTCGTTCGACTGCTCGAGGTGGGTGCGCAACCCCATCAGGTCCCACGCCCGGCGGATGTTGGCCTTGGCGGCCATCAAGGTGGTGAGGGGGGCCTGGGCCACCTGGAACGCGAGCTCGTCGACCTCGTCGCTCAGGCGGTCGCGGGGCACGACCCGGTTGACCAGGCCGAGACCCTTGGCGTCCTCGGCACTCAGCTCCTGTCCCGTGTACATGTACTCCGAGGCGCGCTTCCAGTTCATGAACAACCACGGTTCGATGCCGGTCTCCATGGTCGGCATGGCCATGCCCTGCAACACCGGGAACTGGAAGTAGGCGTCGTCGGACGCGACGGTCATGTCGGTCAGCAGCCCCCACACGGTGCCGCCGCCCAGGCAGTACCCGTGCACCTCCGCGATGGTGATCTTCGGGAATTCCCACAGCTTCATCACCGGGCCTCCGTAGATCTCCCACTGGCCCTTCCAGGGGCTGCCGAGCCGAGCGGTCGATTCGTCGATCTCGCGCATCTCGGTGCCGGGTGCGCCCTGGACGACGTGACCGGCGCTGAAGCCGGGACCGTTGGCTTTGATCACGAGCACCTTGATGTCGTAGTCGCGGTTGGCGTCGTTCAGGCACTCGTCGACGTCGAAGACCAGCTGCGAGGACTGCACGTTCGCCTTCTCCGGATAGTTGAGGGTGACCCAGGCGACCGGCCCGTCCTTTTCGTAGATGACGGTCTTCAGCTTCCGGCTCTCCATGATGTGCTCCTGTCGAGGGATGTTGCGGCTACAGCTTCGGCGCGTCGCGCGCCACGAAGCTACCAGCGTGGGTCGAAGGTAGTGTCGGGCACGCGGCGCGGCGAGACCGGTGCGCGAACGAGTCGGGGAGGTGGTGGCGGTCGAGATCCGGATTCCGAAACTGGGGATGGAGATGATCGAGGCCACCCTTTCCGAATGGCTGGTGGAAGACGGCGCGAGTGTCGCTCAGGACCAGCCGATGTACGTCCTCGAGACCGACAAGGTCGAGAACGAGGTCGGCGCTCCGGTCGCCGGGGTCTTGCGCCGGATCGGCACCGCGGGCGACACCTACGCGGTCGGCGAGGTCATCGGCGAGATCGTCTGAGGCGCCCGCGCCCGCTGCCGGGGACGCAGGCCAGAGCCCGTGCCTAACATTGCCCGCGAACGACGCCGACGCGAGCGATCACGGGGGTGGACCGAGGTGGACGACGAGAGCCAGATCAGCGCCACGCTGTCGGCCTACAGCCAGCTCCTCGACGACGGCCACTTCGAGCCCTGGTCGCTCCTGTTCACCGAAGACGCCCGGCTGTCCTTCCCCGGCCGTGACGCCGAGGGCCGCGACGCGATCCGCGCGCTGATGGAGAAGGTGCAACCCGACGGCGCGCGCGGCAAGCACATGACCGCCAACTCGACGGTGCAGGTGAGCGGGGACACCGCGACCGGCACCACCGACTATCTCTTCGTCCGCGGCGGAGCGGAGGGTATCGGGATCGTCTCGGCCGGTCGCTACCACGACACCCTGGTCCGCGAGGACGGGAAGTGGCGCTTCCGCGAGCGGCGGATCACCTTCCTCGACGCACCCGGGAGCTCTGGTGGCTGAGACGGGGTTGCGGCCGGTTCCCTCTCCTGGAGAGAGCGCACCCGGTGCGGTGGGTCACGTGCCCTTCGCGGTCGGACGCGCGGGCCGGCCCGACTTCGTGCCCGCCGAGCGCTACTACGACCCGGAGTTCGCCCGACTCGAGCGTGCGCATCTCTGGCCTCGGGTCTGGCAGATGGCCTGTCGCCTCGAGGAGATCCCCGCGCCCGGCGACTTCGTCGAGTACTCGATCTGCGACCAGTCGATCCTCGTCGTGCGGGTCGACGAGTCGACGATCGGTGCCTACCAGAACGCGTGCCGCCACCGCGCGACCCAGCTGGCGACGGGTTCGGGCAGCTTCGACAAGGGTCGGATCATCTGTCCCTTCCACGGATGGCGGTGGAACCTCGAGGGCGAGAACACCTTCGTCTACGGACCGCACGCGTTCGACGCGGCGCTGCTCGCGCCCGAGGAGCTCTGCCTGCGCCAGGTCCGCGTCGACACCTGGGGCGGGTGTGTATGGATCAACCTCGACCCGGCCGCGCCCTCCTTGCTCGAGGCGCTCGATCCGTTACCGAGCCTGCTCGACCCCCTCGGCGTCGCCGACATGCGGGTCAACTGGTGGAAGTCGGTCATGCTCCGAGCCAACTGGAAGATGGCCCAGGAAGCGTTCATGGAGGGCTACCACGTCCCCCAGACCCACCCGCAGCTCACCCTCGGTCATCCCGAGAGCTACGACCCCGACTCTCTCGTCTACTCGGTCTACGAGCACGGTCACTCGAGCTTCCAGCTCCGTCCCAACGCGCAAGCCGAGAAGGGACGCCAGGTAGGCGTCGCCGAGATCGACGCGATCATCGACTCGGTCCACCTCCTCAACTCGGGCCTCGGCGCGATGACCATGGAGCGCGACGTGTACGTGGTCGACGGGATGCGCAACCATCCGATCCCGGAGGGCTCGACCTTCGGCACCGAGTTGGTGAAGGAGATCTACCGGTACGCAGAGGGCGCCGGGATCAAGATGCCCCCACCGGATCCCGCGGCGCTGGCCCGATGGGGCGGGATGTTCTTCCACTTCCCCAACTACTTCGTCCTCCCCCAGTACGGGAACGCGCTCTGCTACCGGTCGCGGCCGATCGGGGACGATCCGGAGGCGTGCCTCTTCGAGCTCTGGTCGGTGTCGATTCCCGCTGCGGGCGACGAGGCGGGTCGCCCGGTCGCCGAGGGGCCGTATGCGCCCGACGACCAAGCCCACTGGCCGCGCATCCCGCTCCAGGACTTCTCCAACATCGAGCGCCAACAGCGCGGGGTGCACACTCTCGGCTTCGACGGTCCGCGCCTCTCGCACGACTACGAGCAGGGCATCACCACCATGCACCGCGAGCTCGACCGCTACCTCGCATCGTGAGCGCGCGCCGGGCCGACGCGGGTGGCCCCTCGGGAGCAGAGACCGACGTCGTCGTCGTCGGCACCGGCGGCGCCGCCCTGGTCGCAGCCATCGCCGCGCACGACGGCGGCGCACGGGTCCGGGTCGTCGAGAAGTCCGACTCGGTCGGCGGGACCACCGCCGTCTCCGGTGGGGGCATCTGGATGCCCCAGAACCACCAGATGGCCGAGCTCGGGATCGAGGACTCGCGGGAGGAGGCTCTCAATTACATCCGGGTGATGACGGCGGGCCGGACTCCCGAGGCGCTGCTCGCACGCTTCGTCGACGACGGCCCGGCGATCGTCGCCGGGCTCGAGCGCTCGACGACCTTGCAGCTACGCGCGATGAGCTGGCCCGACTATCACCCCGAGATGGACGGGGCGAAGTCGTCGGGCCGCATGCTCGAGCCGGCGCTGTTCGACGCCAACGTCCTCGGACCATGGCGGGAGCGGCTCCGGCGCCCGCCCGTCCTCGGGATGCCGATCACCCTGCAGGAGAGCACGGTCGAGTGGCGACCCGCCTACTTCCCCGATCGCTTCGACCTCGCAATGGTCCAACAGCGGATCGCCGAGCATCAGGTCGCCTGCGGGCAGGCGCTCATCGCCGGGTTGTTGGCGGGCTGTCTCGCACGCGGGATCGAGCCCGAGCTCGAGACGAGCGCGAAGGAACTGGTCATGGCGAACGATTCGGTCGCCGGACTGGCCGTCGAGCGAACCGGTGGCGGCGGATCGGTCGCGATCCCGGCCTCGGCGGTCGTCCTCGCGTCGGGCGGCTTCGAATGGAACCCCACCCTTCGGACTCGTTTCCTCGCCGGGCCGCTCACCCATCCGCACAGCCCACCGGTCAACGACGGGGACGGGCTGTTGATGGCGATGGCCGCGGGAGCCGACCTCGCCAATCTCACCGAGACGTGGTGGTATCCGGCGTCGCACATCCCCGGCGAGGAGTACGACCGCCATCCGCTCGCCCGCTTCGTCGGCATCGAGCGCACCGCGCCGCACTCGATCATCGTGAACCGTTTCGGCGAGCGCTTCGTGAACGAGGCGGCCAACTACAACGACATGATGAAGGCCTTCTTCTCGTTCGACGCCAACGAGTACTCGCCGCGCCACCTGCCCTGCTGGGTGGTCTTCGATCACCAGTACCGGTCGCGCTACGGCGTGGTCACCTGCCGGCCCGGCGATCCCGATCCCCCGTGGCTCTACGTGCACGACACGGTGGTCGGCCTCGGCAAGGCCAGCGGGATCGACCCCGAAGGGCTGCTCGACTCGGTCGAACGCTGGAACCATCAGGTACGGGACGGGTGCGATCGCGACTTCGGCCGCGGCTCCTCCGCCTACGACCGGTTCCACGGGGATCCCTCCGCGCCCCACCCCAACCTCGGCACGATCGAGGAAGGACCGTTCTACGCCCTGCCCATCTACGTCGGCTCGGTCGGCACCAAGGGCGGACCACGAGTCGACGCCGACGGCCGGATCCAGCACGTGCAGGACCGTCCCGTCCCGGGTCTGTACGGCGCGGGCAACGTGATCGCCAGCCCCGCGGGCCCCGCCTACTACGGCGGTGGCACCTCGATCGGGATGGCCATCGTCTGGGGTCACCTGTCCGGAACGCACGCCGCGGCGTACGCGACCTCCGGCGCGGCGGCATCGTGACCGACACGGCACCGGCTCCGCCGCTCGTCGGGGACCGGGTGCGCATGTACGAACTGATGGTGCTCATCCGCGCGTGCGACGAACGCATCCGGCGCGGCCTCGCCGGCGGCGAGTTCGCCACCACCTACTGGCCCGCGACGGGACAAGAGGCCATCGCTGCGGCGCTCGGCACGGTGCTCCGGATGGAGGACCAGCTGGTCTCGACGTATCGGGGACTGCACGATCAGATCGCGAAGGGCGTGCCGCTCGGACCGCTGGTCGCCGAGATCCTCACCCGCGAGACCGGGGTCAACGCGGGGAAGGGCGGGGCGATGCACATCTCGTACCCGACCGGGGGATTGGTGCTCTCGACCGGCATCGTCGGGTCGGGGCTCCCGATCGCGACCGGCGTCGGGATGGCCCTTCAGCTGAAGGGTTCCGAGCACGTGGTCGTCGCCAGCTTCGGCGACGGGGCGACCGGCACCGGTTCCTTCCACGAGGCGGTCAACCTGGCCGCGCTCTGGCGCCTGCCGGTGGTGCTCCTCTGCCAGAACAACCGCTACGCCGAGATGACCCCGACCGCCGAGGCCCAGCCGGTCGAAGCGGTCGCGGACCGGGCAGCCGCGTACGGCATCGGCGCGGTGACCGTCGACGGCAACGATCCCGACTCGGTGCACGGCGCGCTGTCCGACGCGGTCGAGCGGGCGCGTGCCGGCGGGGGCCCGACGCTCGTCGAGTGCACGACCTTCCGTTTGTTCGGCCACTACTTCGGCGACCCGATGCGCTACATCCCGGCGGAGGAGCTCGAAGCGGCACGGCAGGCGGAGCCGATCGGGCGCTACCGGAGCGCGCTCCTGGCCGAGGGTGTGCTGAGCGAGGCGATCGCCGAGGAGATCGAACGCCAGGCGCGAGACGAGGTGGAGGTCGCGTTCACCGAGGCGCTGGCGGCGGACCTGCCGAGCGGGCTCGCCGCGAAGGTGGACGTGTACGGGGAGGAGTCGAGCGCGGCGTCGCAGGGCGGTGGGGGCACCGATAGCGGGGCCACCGACGGCGACGTCACCACGATGAGCATGCGCGAAGCGCTCAACAGAGCGCTCGACCGCGCGCTCGCCACCGACCCCGACGTGGTGCTGGTCGGCGAGGACATCGCCGACCCGGGCGGCGGCATCTCGCAGGTCACGAAGGGCCTTTCGACCACCCACGGCGCCGAGCGGGTGAGGGACACCCCGATCTCGGAGGCCGCGATCGTCGGCGCCGCGGTCGGGGCCGCCGCGTCGGGCCTCCGTCCGGTTGCCGAGGTGATGATCATGGACTTCGTCAGCATCGCGCTCGACCAGTTGGTCAACCACGCCGCCAAGTCGCGGTTCATGTCGGGCGGCCGGCTCACGATGCCGCTCACCGTTCGCACCGCGGTGTTCGGCGGGATCGGCTCGGGCGCGACCCACTCCCAGACACTCGAGAGCTGGCTCGCGCACATCCCGGGGCTCAAGGTGGTCGTGCCGAGCTCGCCGGCCGATGCGATGGGCCTGCTCACCTCGTGCATCTTCGACGACGATCCCTGCGTCGTGGTCGAAAACGTCGCGCTCTACGGAACGAGCGGCCCGGTTCCCGAGGGTGACCATCGGGTCCTGATCGGGTCCGCGAACGTGGTCCGGGCCGGCACCGACGTCACCATCGTCACCTACGGCAGGACGGTGCGCGACGCGCTCGCGGCGGCCGAGGAGCTCGCGGCCGAGGACGTCGACGTCGAGGTGGTCGACCTTCGTACCCTGGTGCCGCTCGACGCCGAGACCGTGCTCGAATCGGTCGGTCGCACCCGGCGCTGCGTCGTCGCCCACCACGCCACCCGGTTCGCCGGTTTCGGCGCAGAGGTCGCAGGGCTCGTCCACGAGGAGCTGTTCGGAGAGCTCGAGGCGCCGGTCCAGCGGGTGGGAGCCGCGTTCGCACCGATCGGCTCGGCCCCCACCCTCGAGGCGGCGGTCATGCCCTCGAAGGCCTCGATCGCCGACGCGGTGCGCGAGACGGTCGGACGGTAGGAGCCGGCGGCAGGCTGGCCGCTCCCAATACCCGCGCCAGAGTCCGCTTACTGGTGAGGAGCGACGCCTGGCGGCGTCGTCGTACAACCGTCGCAGGGTCCCATGCCGGTGAAGTAGCTCGGGATGCTCGGCGAATCGGTCGGTGGGTTGGTCGGCAACAGCACGGCCGCACGAGGTGTTCGATTGAAGTCGAAGTCCTTCGCCAGATTGCCGAGGATCGGCTCGTCTTCACGGACGTCCGGCCTTGGGTCCGGGCGACGGTCGGTCTTCGGGTTCAGTCGTGATCCGCCGAGGAAGTCGTCCTCGATGAACTTCAGATACGCGTCGCTGCTCAACGTCTGGTGATCGACGGATCCGCTATCGGCGTAGGGCGAGATGACCAGCGCAGGGACGCGGAGCCCGTAGCCGTTCTGGTCGACAGGGGGTGGTGCGACGTGGTCGTAGAAACCGCCCCAGTCGTCCCACTGCAAGAAAATGGCTGTCGAATCCCAGTCCGGACTCTTCATCGCGGCGTTGATGATGGCGGTCACGTAGGCCTGTCCCTGGTGGACGCTCGCCGGCGGGTGCTCGCTGTCGGCCTGCGAGGGGGTGATCCACATGACGTCGGGTAGCGTCCCCGCTTTTGCTGCGGCGAAGTAGTTGTCGAGCGGCTGGATGTTGCGCAACTGGCCGTCCTTCTGCACGTCCTCGAAGGTGGGCAGCGGGTTCCAGATGCCAGGAGTCAGGTAGCTCTGCGAGACCGGTGGGCAGGTCACGTCCGAGTCGTTGTCGCAGTCGGGCTGGTCGCCCGTTTGCACGTAGTACGCCCACGGGACGTGGTTGTTGTAGAGGAGCCAGGTGATGTCGGTCCACGCGTTGGTGATGTCCGCCGTTCCCGTATCGATGGCCTGGTCGACGTACTGCTGCATCTGAGCGGGGGTGTAGGGACCCTGGATCTCGTTCTGGCAGCTCGAGGGTGCCGGGCTCGAACACTTGGCCGACCAGCCCGACACGAGGTAGAGGTGGTCGGGCAGCGACCACGACTTCACCGGCTCGAACATGTGGTCGTCGAGCACGAAATCCTTCGCGTACGTCCAGTAATTGGGGATCTCGGCCGCCGTGTGGTACCCCATGACGTCGGGCGTGGCCGAGTTGGAGCACTCGGGATCGTTCACGTCGACTCCGCACCCCTTCTTGGCGTTGCTCGCTTGCGCGATGAACCCGTCCATTGCTCCGTTGTTGACGTCGAGCCGCGCGTTGCGCTCGCCGTGCGGTCCGCCGCCGTTGACGTCTGCGGCGTCGTGGTAGGGCTGCTGGCAGCCACCCGTTGGGCTGGGAACGCACACGGTTGGTGCGCCGTTCTTCATCGGGATGCCGTCCGCACCGGGGTAGGTCCCGAAGTAGCTGTCGAAGGACCGGTTCTCCTGCTCGATGACGATGATGTGCTTGATCTTGTGGATTCCGGCCGGGACCACGTAGCTCCCCGACGGCCCGCCACTCACTTGTTCGACCGGCGCAGCGGACGAAGACCCACAGGCTGTGGCGACTAGGGCCACCACCGCGACTGCCGCGAGGACGGACGCGGTCCTCGATCGGTAGGGCCTCGCGACGTGATGCACGAGCCGAGAACGGTTGGCTGTCAGACGATGACAACGAAAGCTACTCATGTGCTCACCACCTTGAGCTGATCGGGTTGCAGGGAGGCAATCGAGGTGCTGGCGACCCACGCGGTGCCGTCTGCGGGGTAGAAGTTGCAGTCATAGCCGCCGAGATAAAGTCTGCCGTCGCCGAACGGCGACTGCTTGATGGTCCGGATCGAAACGAAAGCCTGGCCCTGCCGGATCGGGTTTCCGACCGGAGTGACCGGTGTGAATTGCGGTCCGCCCAGGCACCGGAGCGTGTAGTCGACCTTTCCAGCCTCGTCCGTACGGACCGCGAAGCAGGCGGCCGCGTCGAAGGTCGCAGCGCCGACGGCTGTCGGGCCGCAGACCCGAGTCGAGGGACATCCGCCGAGGTAGGCGTGCTCGATGCCGAAGAGCTGCCGCGTCACGTCGTCGATCTCGACCGATTCGAAGTTGTTGTAGGCGGCAATCACGTAGTCGATCGAGCCCTTTCCCGAGGTGGGCACGATGGTTCCCTGCGCGGCGAGCAATTGGCGCAGCGCGGGGATCGGTTGGAACTCGAGCACCGGGTTGAGTTGTGCCACCCTGTCTCCGGGTCCAGCGGACGGGTCCGCATCGATCCGACCGCTCGGCAGGTGGTCGAAGCGCTCGACGTCGCCGTTACCCTCGGTGGAGACCAACAGCGAGGGTGAACCGTCGTGGGAGACACAGGTGAGTCCGCGCAGCCCGCTGTTGTGTACGCCGACCGGTGGCTCCTGATAGAGGAGTACCCACCGTGCGATGTCAGGCGGCAGGTCGCCGTCGTTGCGGCGATACAGCCTGGTGTCGAAGGTCACGTAGAGCGCTCCTGCACACTGCGCGAAAGCGGTGACCTTCTGGGAGGGGACCGATGGTGACGCGCCGCGTGGCGCCGCCACCTCGGGTTTCGGATCGAATACGAGGGTGTGTTCGGTCTTCGACCAGGTTCCCGCCAGCACTCCGGTCGGGTTCGCGCCGGCGTAGACGGACCACATCCCGTCGGACTCGTGCGCTCCGAACGATCGGACATCTACGGAAGCCGTGGCGAGTCCGAAGGAATCGGCGGGCGAGAAGCTCGTGGCGCCGTCGAGCAACCACTGGAGTTCCGATCGTCCGTTGACGATCGTCTGGGTGATCAACAACGAATGGCCCGGGCCGAGTCCCTGGTCGGCGGGGATGGGAAACGAGTCGACCGCTTGTACTCGGAGGGCCTCGGTGGTCTCCACGACGCTCCAAGGCGCGTTCGCCGAGCGCTTGACGAGGACCTGCCCGGCCGGCTTCGGACCGGAGTACTCCCACTGACCGGTCGCAGCGAACAGATGCCCGTCCTGCGAGGCCAGAGCCATGGTCTCGGTGTCGTGGAAGACCGGGCTCGACCGGTCCGAGGTGAAGAGCTGCGGGTTCCCGGTCACCGTGTATGCCGTGGGACCGGTCGTCGGGATGGTGGAGGACGGTGACCCGGTCGCGGTCGGACCGGGCGAACACCCACCGGCGGCAAGGATCGCGAGGACTGCCGAGCGCGCCGGTCGACGCTTTGTGGCGTCGCCCGAACCTGGTCAGGTCGCGACAGGAAGTCCGCAACTCGCACATCGCTAGCGCTTCCCCCGGCGGCGTGAGGCCTCCCAGCGGAGCCCCTCGGCAACCTGGTTGAGCGCCGGCAACGCTTCCTCGAGATGCCGCCGGTCCTCTGCGGAGAGGAGAGCGACACCCTTCTCGAGGCTCATGAGTCGTCGATCGCGGTATGCATCGAAGGTCTGGCTGATGTCCGAGCTGAGCTCGAGCCGCGCCATCCGGCGGTCAGATTCGTGGACGCGTCGTCGGACCATGTCCGCGTCGCCCAGCTGGCGGACGAGGGTGCTCACCGTGTTGGGCGCGAGGTGGAGTTCCTCGGCCGCCTCGGAGACCGAGATACCCGGTCGTCGACGAAGCAGTCGGAGCAACTCCAACTGTGCCCCGGTGAGGCGCTCGAATTCGACCGGACGCCCGGCTTGACGGCGGACCTGCCGTCCCAGGGCGGCGAGCGTGGCGAGCAGGGACTCGGTGAAATCGACGCGCTCGATGGATTCGGGTCCGGGGCTGGCCACTATTTGGAAGAATAGCTCTGTCCCAGAGGTATATCATCCCGTTCCCGGACGTTCTTGCGGCGCGATACGTCTTGCCGGCCAGTCCGAGCCCCCAGATGCGCTCTGAACAGGTAAGACGTGGCGCGGAAATTGATTGGAAA
>CAVUGU010000012.1:0-67492 GCA_963741055.1 uncultured Acidimicrobiales bacterium
AAGGCGATCGAGATCGGCGAGAAGGTCCACGGGTCCAATCTCCCGCGACGTTCGGAACCGAGACCGTGAACGACGCAATGTCGAAGGTGGTCCGGATGATGGTGCCGGGCACCGGGAAGTACCAGCTCGTGATGGTGGTGAAGGAGCTCGGAGGGGTCACGAGGCCTGTGACGCTGCCCTGCGCGGTTGCGAGGGTCACCGCGGTGGTGGTCGGGATCGTGATCGGCACCTGCGGCGCGTTGCTGTACGGGTAGCTCGGGTAGAGCGCGACGTAGAAGTAGGTGGCAGTGGGGTTGAGCCCCGCCATGACGGCAGCGCGCTCGCCGGTCCCACCTCGGCAGTGGACACCGTGACGACGGAGCTCTCCGGCGTGCCGTCGGCGGCCAGCGCATTCCAGGCCGGCGATGGGTCGGCGAAGGACCGCACGGCAGGGGCGGCCTGAGCGGCCCGCCCCCGGCGAGCACCAGGATGGCGAGCGGCGGCGCCGAGCGCAACGCGCCCCCACCTCGCCGCCGGCCTCCTCGTCACCGGCCGCATGTTGGCAGTGTCCGACGCCACCTTGCACGAAACCTTGCGCGAGCGCGCGAACGCCCTGGTCAGAAGATCTCCGCGTACCTGCGCGGAAAGGCCGGAGAGGCCGGCCGCATCAACAGAAAGGAATCATCCCATGGCACTTCCCGTGGACACCACCAAGATCACCGTCCTCTGCGGCGGCCCGCCCAGCCGGTCGTCGACCGGGTGACCGGTGAGCACCGGACCAACCGCGAGGGCCAGGCGCTCTTCCGCACCGAGGTGGTCGTCCTCGGCGCCGGTCGACCCGAGGTCTTCGGCGTCCGCACGGCCACGCCGCCCAAGGGCGTGGCCGTCGGGCACGCTGCTCAACGTCGCTGGCTGACCGTGTCGACCTTCACCGCCAAGGACGGGGGAACCGGCGTCTTCTACGAGGCCGCCTCCATCGAGCCGGCGAAGGCCGCACGGGAGGCATCGTGAGGATCGCCCTCCGCATCGGTGTGGCGGGGCATTCGTGCTGGTGGCGGTGGGGGCGACCTTGACGCCCTCGCCGTCACGGCCGTCCTCGCCGTCCTCGACCGCGTCGGAGCGCCGAGCGATGAGCGCATCCGGCCGCACAGATCGACCCGTTCGGCTGGCTCGTGCGAGTGGCCTGGGGACGACGCCTCGAGACCGGACTGACCTTCGCCACGGTGGTGGCGAGGGTCGTTCTGGTGCCCTGCTCGGGGCAAGTTTCGCGGGTCGATCGCTGGTGGTCCTCGCGTCTGGTCGTCTTCACCTACCGCCCAGCCGGGAGTGGATGATCGGGCTCTACGACGTGAGCGGCTCGAGCGCCACTGCGCAAGGTCTTCGACGCCGTGGGCATCGACACTGCCGGCGCACCAACGGTCGTCGGGCAGCATCCGACGCCGTCCGGGGTCGTCCTGGACCTCGAGCTCTCGCCGCGCTGCACGGCCAGGGACCTGGCACGACGACCGAGCCCTTGGCGGTCGCCTTCGGTGCGGCCAGGGTCCGGGTGCGGGAGGACCGCGACGCTGGCCGGACGGGCCCAGCTCGTGGTCGCCCACCGCGATCCGCTGGCCGAGGCGCCGATCCCCTGGCCGTGGATCGGCATCGAGCGCACCAACTCTGGGGCGGGCTGCCGCTCGGCCACGACGAGGACGACGCGCTTGGTGGTCCTGGAGCTCGCCGGCCACCACGTGCTGCTCGGCGGGGAGCCCGGGGCGGGCAAGTCGAACGCCCTGTCGCTCATCGTGGCCGCAGCCGCCCTCGATCCGGACGGTCGAGCTCTGGTGCTTCGACGGCAAGCTCGTCGAGCTCGCCGCCTGGCGGGCGTGCTGCCCGGCGGTTCGTCGGGTGCGGACGTCGAGGAGGCCACGGCGAGCGCTCCGGGAACTGCGCGCCGAGATGGAGGACCGCTACGCCTGGACTGCTCGAACGGGGGCTGCGCAAGGTCGACCGGGACACCGGACTGGGCCTCGTCGTCGTGGTCATCGACGAGCTGGCGCTCTACCCCAGGGCAAGTCGAAGGCGAGAGACGAGTTCGCCGAGGTGCTCCGGGACATCGTGGCCCGAGGCCGGGCCGCCGGCATCGTCGTGGTGGCGGCCACCCAGAAGCCGGCTCCGACGTCGTGCCGACCTCGATCCGGGACCTCTTCGGGTGCCGGCTGGCCCTGCGGTGCTCGACCCGGGACGCCTCGGACACCGTGCTCGGGGCGGGCTGGGCGGCCGAGGGCTTCTCGGCCTCCGACATCGACCCCGCCCACCGGGGCGTCGGTACCTGCTGGCCGAAGGGTCGCTCCCGCGGCGCATGCGCTGCTTCGTGCTCGGCGACGACCACCTCGCAGCAGCTGGCGCGGCGCGCCGAGCTCCTGCGGGGGACGGCCCATGAGGACCGCCCGATCGTCAGCGACGAGGCGCGGGTCGTCGACGGGATCCTCGCCCGGCTCAATGCCCCCGGCGGCTACGACGCCTTCAGTGCCCAGGTGCGGGCGTCCGGGCCTGCCGGCGCCCGGTGCGCCTGTCAGGGACGGATCACGAGGTCCAGCGACAAGGAACGCCGGAGGTCCTCTTCGACACCCGAGCGCTGCCCGACGGGGTGCTGTTGAAGGCGTGCGGGACGAGGCGGGAGACGGTGTGCCCACCCTGTGCCTCCCTCTACCGGGGCGACGCCTTCGCCCTCGTGGCGGCGGGCCTGCGCGGTGGCAAGGGGATCCCCGAGTCCGTCGCCGAGCATCCGGCCGTCCTCCTCACCCTCACCGCCCCGAGCTTCGGGGCCGTGCACCGGACGCCGGCCCGACGGGACCTGTCATCCGTGCGGGCCCACGCTGTCCCCACGGGAGTGGCCCTCGTCTGTGCGGCGCCGCCACGGCGAGGCCGACGAGGCCCTCGGCCAGGCCCTCTGCCCCGACTGCTACGACTACGAGGGCGCGGTGCTCTTCAACGCCGGGGTCTCCGAGCTCTGGCGGCGGACCACCATCTACGCGCTCCGGGCGCTCGGGTCGCTGCTCGGGATGAGCGCACGCGAGGCGGCCCGCAGGCTGCGGCTGTCCTACGTGAAGGTGGTCGAGTTCCAACGCCGGGGCTCGGTCCACCTCCACGCCCTGGTGCGGGTCGACGTCCGCGGCGACGAGCTCGGCGAGGCCCCCGAGGGGATCGACGCCGACATGCTGGCCACCGCCCTGCGCATCGCGGCGAGCAAGGTGAGCGCACCGCTGCCCGGTGCGCGGACGGAGCGCCGGATGGCCTGGGGACACCAGATCGACACCGCCGTGGTGACCGACGCGGACAACGGCCGCCGGCGGGCTGCGGCCTACCTCGGCAAGTACGCGACCAAGGGATCCGACGAGCACGGGGTGCTCGACCACCGCCTGCGGTCGGGGATCCCGCAGGACCGAACGACTGCCCGAGCACCTCCGTGCGCTGGTGGAGACGGCGTGGGCGCTCGGCGACCAGCCGGCGCTCGCCGACTACCGCCTGCGTCTCTGGGCCCACACCTGCGGGTTCCGGGGCCACTTCCTCACCAAGTCCCGGCGCTACTCGACGACGTTCGGGGCGCTGCGGGCCGAACGGCAGCGGTGGCGGCTCGCCGCACTGACGAGGGCTCGCCGGACGAGGAGCCCGCGCCGGACGAGGACGAGGTCCGCGAGTGGACGCTACGAGGGCTCCGGCTACCTGACCGCCGGTGACGTCTGCCTGGCCCGGAACCTCGAGGACGAGCTGCGGCTCGGTCGGTCGGTCGCACGTGAAGAGGGAGCCGCCAGATCAACCTGGGGAGCGGCGTCGGCTAAGCGAGATGCGGGAGATCATTGATGGAGCAGATCTTCCAGACCGTCGACGAAGGTGGCGAGCGTTTGTGGCAAGCGACCATCAGCTCCTCCGAGTCGCTAATTGACATTCCGGGCCTCGCCAAACGGCTCGGGACGACCGTCCGTCACGTACGCCGACTCGTCGCGGAAAAGCGCGTTCCGTACCTAAAAGTCGGTGGACTGATCCGCTTCGATCCGTCCGACATTGCCGCGTGGCTGGACGGGCACAGAGTGCCGCTGGCCGAATCGAAGGATCGTCGCCGGAGATAAGCCTCTACCCCGAGGGCTCCGAACCGAAGAGCGCTTGTCCGATGCGGTCGGCTGCATCCCGTTGCATCGTCGGCGTCACATGGCTGTAGAGATTGGTGAACAGCGTGGCGTCAGCGTGTCCCAGCCGCTCGGCCGCCACCTTCGGTGGCACGCCGCTGGCCAGCATGAGAGTGGCGCAAGTGTGCCGGAGGCCGTGCGCGGTCAGCCGGGGAAGCCCAGCTCCTTCGGTGTAGACGCCGAGCAGCCGAGAGAGTCCGTTGAGGGTGGTAGTGGCCGCCGCGTTCCTTGGTGAAGACGTACTCGCTCGTCCACGTACTGCGCGGCCGCCAGCGGCTCCTCGGCTTGGAGCGCGCGTTGACGCCGGAGCACAACGACCAGCCCGTCGTCGAGGTCGATGGTCCGGACGGCGTCGCGGCTCTTGCCCGTCGACGGAAGGAGGTCGTGGCCGAGGGTCGAGGCGAAGTCGACGACTCCGCACGACGCGCCGTCTCGAGGTCGACGTTGGGCCACCGCAGCCACACCAGCTCGCCGATGCGCAGGCCGGAGCCGAGCAGGAAGGCCCAGAGCGGCCAGGTCCGGTCGCCCTCCATCAGCGCCGAGGAACTCGCGGGCCTGCTCGGGTGACCAGTGCTTCGGGATCGAGCGCTTGGGGCGCGGGCTGCGGGACCTGGGTCAGTCGGGATTGTCGGTGACCATGCCGCGGTCGTCATGGCCAGCTTGAACGCGCCGGACAGCGGCGAGCGGGCCAACCGGATGGTGTTGGGCGAGAGGCTTTGCCCGGCAGGAGCTTGCCGTCGCTCCTCGATCTTTCGCTTGGTCCCGCCCTCCTTGGTCAGCTTGCGCTGCCAGGCGAGGATGACCTCTGGGGTGACGTCCCGGACCCGCTTGTTACCGAGGTAGGGACGGACGTAGTCGTCGGCGTAGTGGCGGTAGTCGAAGCGGGTCTTCGCCGAGAGGTGGCCGTCGGCGTCGAGACCGTCAAGGTAGAGATCCAGAAGCTCGTTGACCGTCATGCCGCCGGCGACCGGTCGCAGTTGGCGCCACGGTCAGCCTTGCCGAGCAGCTCCCGGCGGGCTTCGGCCGCCTCGCCGGCCGTGGCGGAAGCCCCGCCGGGTGATTTGCTCCCGCCGACCGGTGACGCGGGTCGCGGCCGACGGTGACCTTGAAGTACCAGCCGCCCCGCTCGTCGTGGTAGACGCCCTGCGGCTTGCTTCGGCATCGGCGAACCCCTTGCACCGCCGTGAGAACCGTTTGGTTCTCACGAGGTTCTCACAGGGCTGTAACTGCGAGCCAAGGCCTGTCAGGGATAAGCGCCTCTGACCTGGGCTTTCTTGCGCGCTCGGAGGGATTCGAACCCCCAACCTTCTGATCCGTAGTCAGATGCTCTAGTCCGTTGAGCTACGAGCGCCATTTGACAAGCCCCAAAATCGGCTGGGCAATCTCCTGCTGGGGCGGCTGACCACTGTACCCGGCCCCAGAAACGGCTCGTCGAGAGCCGGGGGCGGCTCGCCTCCGTCCGACGAGGTCAGGCGAGATGGGCGAGGTACTCGGCGGAACCGACGATCTGGGCGATCACGTCCTCGTCGGTGGCACCGGAACCCAGCTCTCCGGAAAAGAAGCTGATGTCGCTCGAAGAAGCCGGCCGGCCTAGGAATCGCTGAATGAACCCGCTGACGAGATCTGCCCGGTACTCGGCGGAGGCGAGCAGCTGATTCGCCACGTCGGTCGCCGTCGTGCTGAGCCCGAGTTGGGTCAACCAGAAGCTGAGCTCACTCGGGGAGGGCGACCGGTCGAGGAGACTCTGGTACGCGCCGTCGACGAATGCGGTGTTGGTTCCTCCCACATGGCTGAAGTACTCGGCGGAGCCGAGGATCTGGGCGATCACGTCCTCGTCGGTGGCACCGGAACCCAGCTCTCCGGAAAAGAAGCTGATGTCGCTCGAAGAAGCCGGCCGGCCTAGGAATCGCTGAATGAACCCGCTGACGAGATCTGCCCGGTACTCCGCCGTACCGAGCAACTCGGTGGCGATCTCGTTCGCGGTCGTTCCGAGTTCGAGTTGGTTCGTGTAGAGCGTCAGCTCGGTCGAGGAGGGCACGCGACCGAGAAGTTGCGCGAAGACAGGCTCGAGGAATGCCGAGACCCCCGGTCCCGCGACGGGCGCCGAGGTCGATGTCGCGAACTCCACCGAGCCCGCTTTCGCGGCGTACTCGGCGGAACCGACGATCTGGGCGATCACGTCCTCGTCGGTGGCACCGGAACCCAGCTCTCCGGAAAAGAAGCTGATGTCGCTCGAAGAAGCCGGCCGGCCTAGGAATCGCTGAATGAACCCGCTGACGAGATCTGCCCGGTACTCGGCGGAGGCGAGCAGCTGATTCGCCACGTCGGTCGCCGTCGTGCTGAGCCCGAGTTGGGTCAACCAGAAGCTGAGCTCACTCGGGGAGGGCGACCGGTCGAGGAGACTCTGGTACGCGCCGTCGACGAATGCGGTGTTGGTTCCTCCCACATGGCTGAAGTACTCGGCGGAGCCGAGGATCTGGGCGATCACGTCCTCGTCGGTGGCACCGGAACCCAGCTCTCCGGAAAAGAAGCTGATGTCGCTCGAAGAAGCCGGCCGGCCTAGGAATCGCTGAATGAACCCGCTGACGAGATCTGCCCGGTACTCCGCCGTACCGAGCAACTCGGTGGCGATCTCGTTCGCGGTCGTTCCGAGTTCGAGTTGGTTCGTGTAGAGCGTCAGCTCGGTCGAGGAGGGCACACGACCGAGGAGATCTTGGAAGAAGGCGCTCACGAGCGAGGCGCCGCCATCGAAAGAGGCCGAGAATACCGAATCGGCACCCAGGGTGCCGTTGGCCACGTTCAGGGCGGCGGCTCCAGAGCTCGTGAGCTGTGCGACGCCGAGCACCGTCCACTGTGCGGTATCGATCGTCCGGCCGAGGAAGGTCACCGGACCACGGGCCTTGATCCCAGCCACCAGGTTCGGCGTGAGCGTTGCGGTGAGCGTCGTGTTCGTCGAGCCGGGGGTTACGGCGACGGTCAGCGTGGTCGGCACCTGTTCGACGCCCAAGGAGACCGGCGCTGCAACACTCGGTGCAAAGTTCTTCGAACCCAAGAAGGAGACGCTGAGGAGGTACTCGCCCGTCCCGCCCTGCGCGGTCAGCCATTTAGCGGGCACGATCGTGGCGCCGGCCACCAGCGCGAGTACGAGCGGCTTCGAATCGACTGTTCCCGCGACCGACACCTTTCCCTTCACGATCTCCGTGACGGTCGGGACCTCCTGGCGGGTCCCGGGCTCGTTACCAGCGGCAACAACCTTGACGACTACCGAGCCCGAGCCGAAGACGAACGTCGGTGCACCACCGGCAACCCCTCCGCCGGTGACCGAAACCTCGACTGAGGTCGGATCGGGGAGCACGGTGTAGACGACACGTCCGTGGCTCGGCTGCTGTACGCCGGTCGAATCGCCATAGGTCGCTGCGAGTGAATGGTGGCCGGCATCGAGAGTGCAGATCGGGCCCGAACCCGCCGTGCCGTCCCCGGCAGGGTCGGCCACGACCGGGACCGGCAGACTGAAACCCGGGCCGCTGAAGGTCACCGCTCCCGTCGGCGGGATACCACCGCCGATCAGCAGCGAGGCCGTCAACGTGACGCAGGACCCGAAGACGCCCGAAGGTGCCGACGACACGAGGGTAGTCAAGGTCGAGGGATGTGACGAGGGAGTGGTCCTCGAGGACCGGGCCAAAGGTCCAGTGCCCACCGCGTTGGTCGCGGAGACGGCGAACACGACCGGGGTTCCGTTGACGAGACCTCCGATCGCGACGTGGTCGACTGCTCCCGGCGTCGGATCGGTCGTCGAACCGGGCTGACCGGCCGGAACGACGAGCGCGTTGCCGGGCACCTTGCCGGAGAAGGAGGTCACCGTGAACCGGGTGATCGGCGACCCACCGTCTTCCGGAACGGTGAAGACGACGGTGGCCGACGAGTTGCCGGCGAGCGGACGTGCGATAGTCGGGGCGCCGGGAACCGCGACCGCTCCTGGCACCGCCGAGGCAGGTAGCGAGAGCATCGCTGACGCCACCAACGAGGCGGCCGCGAGGAAGGCGACGGCTAGCGCCCAGGGCTTCGATCGGCGGTTTCCACGTGGTCGGTGGCGCATTCCGCCCTTTAGTTTGCTCGGGAAGCCGCGATCAGCCGATGAAGACGCTCCCGTCACCCATCGAGATCGTCTTGAGACCGCCCCGCTTGTCGCACTTGTCTTTTCCTGGTGGAGGAAGAACGAGCTGTTGCCGAGGGTGAACTGCGTCGACGCGCCGCCGTCGATGCCTGGCGAAGGGTCCCGACTCCACGGCGGTCGGATCGATACCGGGCGGCGGCGGCCCGAAGGTCGGATTGCCGCTCGTATCGACCGAGGAACTGAGGACCATGCCGGTGACGATCGATTCCTTCTGGGTCAGCTTGGCCGAGCCCGGAGCCGTCTTGTACTTCATGGTCAGCGACGGCGCGTTCAGCACTTCGGTGCCGTCGGTGATCGCCGAGCAACTGGAGCTCGAGTAGGTGATCGGTCCCTTGATCAAGACCGCGATGATCGACACGTTGCCCGGACCGCCAGTCGCCGGGTTCGAGGTCGTGCAGTTCTCGCCTTTGATGGTCAACGTGCCCGCGCCACCGCCGCTACCGAGGGTGTGGAGCCCGCCGTCGAACTTGATCTTCGCGCTCACCGTGTCACACTTGTCGGTGAGGTGGGTCGCGTCGACCGCCGGTCCGCTTGCAGCGCCGGCGACGGCCCCGCCCGCCGGCGCCAAGGTGACTCCCGCCGCGAGCGCAATACCCACCAACGAACCGGCCGCCACTGCACGCTTCTTCGAATTGCCGCCCATGGCCACACACCTCTCGGATCTGCCCTCGGCGTTCTGCCCTCGGCCTACCGCCATGATGAAGCACCGGGCACCCCCTTGGCAACGGTTATGACGCGGAACTCGTCAATCGGACCAGTCCAGCTCGCGCCAAACGAGTGACCAGATCGAACACGTCATGTCGTTCGAGACCCTCTCCATCCTTTCTGTCCATGGCGTCACCGAGTGACGCGCCCGGTTCCAGCGTCAGAAGGAATTGCAGCTCGGTGGGAGTTACGGCGACGTCGATGCCCGCTCCGGTCGGAAAACCGCCGCCGATACGACCGAGGATGTACTCGTCACCGGTAAAGGTCATCTCCTGGTCGAAACGGTGACCGGCGACCGGGTTCATGCAGAGATCGGCCAGAGCCTCCGGTTCCGCGCCCTCGGTCGTGACGTGGCCGTCAAGGACGTCGGCGAGCTGGTCGCCTCCCGGGCCGTCGAGGAAACGATCGGCGATGATCGCCCACGAGTGGGACGAGTCTCGCGTCGCCCTCTGCGGGCCGCGGAGACAGATCACCCCTTCGTACATGTGCTCGAGGCGGAGACGCTCGTATTCGGCCAGCCACTTGCGCACGGTGCGACGAAGCACGACCGGGTCAGGTGCCGCCATCTGGTTCCAACGGGTCGCGTACTGGAGCGGCGTCGAGTCGCCGTAGCGAACGACGATCCCGTCGGCAGCCAACGGTGCGAGCCAGCCCAACGGTGTGGTCGACCACTCCTCACCGGCACGCTGCGCCCACTCGACGAGCATCACCGCGCGCCCGCCGGGCGCGAGGACGCCCGGTAGGTCGGTGAGCAGCGCGCCGCAGAGCTCATCCGCCTCGCGCCCGCCGTCTCGGTAGACCAACCGGTTCTCCGGTGAGATCACGAACGGCGGGTTGGTCACTACGAGGTCGAACGATTCGCCCTCGACCGGTTCGAACCACGAGCCCTCGCGCGCCTCGACCCGGTCGGTTCGGCAGAGCGCGGCCGACGCCTCGGTCATCGCCACCGCCCTCGGGTTCACGTCGACCGCGACGACCGACTCGGCGTGGCTCGCGGCACAGAGCGCCTGGATGCCCGAGCCGGTCCCGAGGTCGAGCACCCTTCCGGTCGGCGCCCGCGGCGTGAACCACGCAAGTGACCGCCCCGCGTTGGTAAGGCCCATCACGTAGTCAGACGAGTCGCGCCACTCCGGCCAGTCGTGGAGGACGGCGACCCCGCCCCACCGTTCGATCCCGAACCGCGAGACGACCTCGGTCCCGGAGCGCTCGAGGAGCCCGGCTGCCTCGAGGTCGGCGACCTTGGCCGGGCCGGATCCGCTCGGCGAGCGCGCGGGCGTCGACCGCGTCGTGGCCGACGAAGAGATGGACCAGGAGGTCGAAGTCGGTCGGTCCGGACGGGTGTGGGCGGCGGGTCGTCACCTGCCGAGGAACAGGGGGGGTGCCGCCGATGGCTTCGGGCCAGGCGGGGACCGCCGCGATGGCACGCCCGAGGATTTGCCAGGCGCGGAGGCGGCCAGCGGGATGATCGAGAAAGGGAGGGTCGTGGGTCACCGCGCTCACGGGTGGCTCCTCCCTCGTCTCTCGCCCTCGTTGGGGTCTGCCTCCGGCCGGAGCTGACTATGCGTCAGATAGGCTACGTCGCTGCGCCACGAGCCGGCGTCGTACGCCGAACGCTCCGTCGGCACGTCGTTCTTGTTCCCTGTTGCCGATGCGAGGAGGCCCCGCCACCATGGCTCCCGACGCCCCGTTGCACGGCATCCGGGTTCTCGAGTGCTCGGCCCTCGGACCGGCCGCGATCACCATGCCGCTGGTCGACCTCGGGGCCGAGGTGATCAAGGTCGAACCTCCCGCCGGCGACTACATCCGCGAGATGACCTGGCCGATAGTCGAGGGCGTCTCTTTGATGCACCTCCACGTGAACCGTGGCAAGCGCTCCATCGTGATGGACCTCCGCCAGCCCGAGGACGTCGCGACCTTCAAGGAGCTGGCCAAGGTCTCCGACGTGGTCGTGGAGGCGATGCGTCCTGGTGGGCTCGCTCGCCGCGGGGTCGGGTACGAGGATCTGCGTTTGTTGAATCCTCGGTTGGTGTTCTGCACCATCTCCGGATACGGGATGACCGGGCCGTATCGGGATCTGCCGTCGCACGGGATCGCCTTCGACACCTGGGCGGGGATCGTCTCGCCTGCGGTGGACTCGGAGGGGTTCGCGTATTTGCCGGAGCACGCCTCGATGGGGATCCACGCCGGGCCGTTGTTCGGCGCGCTTGGGGATCGTATCCGCGGTGCTGCGGGCGGAGCGGACCGGTGCAGGGTCCTTCTTGGAGATCGCTCAGTCCGACGCGGCCGCCGCCATGGACTGGTACCGGTCCGAGACCTGGCGTGCGTACGAGCGTCCTTCGTCGGAAGTGACGGGGAACAAGGCCGACGGGTACGAGCGGCGCGCACCGGGCACCGCCGGCATGGTCGAGGGCGTCCGCTACCAGGTCTACGAGACTTCGGATTCGCGCTTCGTCCTGTTCATGGCCTCCGAGCAGGCCTTCTGGAAGAACTTCTGCGCGGCGGTCGACCGGATGGACATGTTCGAGCGCTGGCCCGGGTCGAAGTACGCCGACCATGCACGTGGGAACATCGAGATGCGCCGCGAGCTCCGCGACATCTTCCGCGGTCGGTCTGCCGCCGAGTGGATCTCGTTCGGGATCACCGAGGACGTGCCGATCGCGCCGGTCAACTCGCCGAAGACGATCGCAGAGGATCCTCAGTTCCGCGAACGGTTCGAGTGGATTCCGGAGGAGCGTCTCGGTGCGGACGAGCTGCCCACCCCGCTCAAGTTCGTGGGTGAGTCGTTGCCCTTGCCTTGGCACGCGCCGACGGTCGGTGAGCACACCGATTCGGTGTTGTCTGAGGTGCTGGGGTGGGACGCGGCTCGGATTGCGGAGTCGCGGTTCACGGGGCGGGCTCGGTGGGGCCGGGGCCGGTGGGTCCGGGGCCGGCGGTACAGGCGAGGGTTAGGTCCGGTATCAGATTTGGTATCATGGCTCCATGGACGCTTCGGTGCTGCTCCAGGAAGCCCGCCGTCGGAGCGGTATCTCTCGGAGGCAGCTCGCCCTTCGGGGAGGTACCTCTGCCTCGACGTTGTCCGCCTATGAGTCGGGATCGTCGGTCCCCTCCGTCGCGACGCTGAACCGGCTGCTGCGTGCCGCGGGTTTCGAACCCGAAGCCAACCTGAGGCCGGTGCCCGCCACGGACAATGAGGAACTTGCCGAGAAGATCGAGGCCCTGTTCTCGTTCGTCGACGCCCTACCGCGTCGCCGTCGCGGGCCACTCCGGTATCCCGTTTTCGGAGCGGCGGCGACGGCTCGGTCGATGAAGCCGATCCTCGATGCGATCGTCGAGCTCCACGATGCCCTCGATGCAGCAGGCATCCGTCACACGTTCGGGGGGGCATTCGCTCTGCTCTGGTGCACGGGCGAGCCGAGGACGACCATCGACATCGACCTCAACGTCTTCGCTCCCCCGACGGACACCGAGCGTGTCCTCGACGCCTTGCCGGTGGAGCTCATCGCGACCGACGAGGACCGGTCGAGACTTGCGACGGTCGGCCAGACCCGCCTGTCGTTCGACGGAATCCCGGTCGACATCTTCTTCGACACCACCCCCTTTCACGACGACCTGCAGTTGCACACCGTCGAACATCAGCTGGCAAACCGACGGCTTCCCTTCCTCGGCTGCAACGACCTCGCCGTTTTCAAGGCCTTCTACAACCGACGGAAGGACTGGGCGGACATCGAGGAGATGCTTCGGGCAGGACGGCTCGACGTCGCGTACGTCAGTGGGATCCTCGGGGAGTATCTCGGACCGGATGACCAGCGCATTCGTGAGCTGCACACGATCCGCGACGAGACGGTCGAATCATCCCACTCTGAGTAGGCTTCGCTCGTGACCCCTGCAACTACTTCTGGCAAGACCCGGGTCCCTGCTATCGAGGGCTGGTTCACCATGGACGAGCAGGCACCAGCACTGCTCGGTAGCCGTTGCACGAGCTGTGGGCTCGTCTCCTTCCCGAAGGAGACCTACTTCTGTCGCAACCCGGTCTGCCAGGGGACCGAATTCGCGGAGGTCGAACTCAGCCGCACCGGCACGGTCTGGTCCTTCACCGACGCCTGCTACCAGCCCCCCGAGCCCTACCGCGCAGCCGACCCCTATGTGCCCTTCGCGATCGCCGCGGTGGAGCTCGCCGCCGAGAAGATGGTGGTGATGGGCCAAGTGGTCGCCGGGGTCGGTGTCGCCGATCTGGCGGTCGGGACCGAGGTCGAGCTCGTCCTCGACACGCTCTACGAGGACGACGATCACGAGTACCTGGTCTGGAAGTGGCGGCCGGTGGGTGTTCGCGGGGCGGCGGGCGACGGCCGGTCTGGTGCGGAGAAGGAGCCGGCCGGTGCCTGACGAAAAGCGGGTCGCCGTCCTCGGCGCGGGGATGCACCCCTGGGGGAAGTGGGGTCGCAACTTCGTCGAATACGGGCTCACCGCCGCCGGCGACGCGCTCACCGATTCGGGCCTCGCCTGGACCGATATCGAGTACGTCGCCGGAGCGGACACCATCCGCAACGGCTATCCCGGCTTCGTGTCGGGCGCGACCTTCGCCCAAGCCCTCGGGTGGACCGGGGCGCGGGTCTCCTCCGCCTACGCGGCCTGTGCGTCGGGGGCACAGGCGATCGCCAACGCCCGCGCCCAGATCCTCGCCGGGCTCTGCGACGTGGCGTTGGTGGTCGGGGCCGACACCACGCCGAAAGGCTTCTTCGCCCCGGTCGGTGGTGAGCGCAAGGACGACCCGGACTGGCTCCGCTTCCACCTGCTCGGCGCGACCAACCCGACCTACTTCGCGTTGTACGCCCGCCGGCGGATGGAGCTGTTCGGCGCAACCGAAGAGGACTTCGCCGCGGTCAAGGTCAAGAACGCGCGCCACGGGCTCGCCAACCCGAACGCCCGTTACCGCAAGGAGGTCACCGCGGAGGAAGTGCTCGCCTCACCGATGGTCGCCGATCCCCTCCGCCTGCTGGAGATCTGCGCCACCTCCGACGGCGGCGCGGCGCTGGTGCTCTCGAGCCTCGACTTCGCCCGTCGGCAGGGCGGCGCTGACGACCTCGTGACCATCGACGCGGTCTCGACGGTCACCCCGCGGTTCCCACAAACGATCATCGAGATGCCCAACTTCTCGACCGACTCGGCCGCCGCGGGTGCGACCATCGGGCCGAGCTTCAAGCAGTCGGTTGCCCTGGCCGCCTACGAGGAGGCTGGCATCGGGCCCGAGGACGTGGACCTCGCCGAGGTCTACGACCTCTCCTCCGCGCTCGAGCTCGATTGGTACGAGGACATCGCGCTCTGCAAGGAGGGCGAGGCCGAACGCTTGCTTCGCGACGGCGACACCGCAGTCGGGGGCCGGGTGCCGGTCAATCCGTCGGGTGGGCTCTCCAGCTTCGGCGAGGCCATCCCCGCCCAGGCCATCGCGCAAGTCTGCGAGCTGGTCTGGCAGCTGCGTGGCCGGGCCGCCGGGCGCCAGGTCGAGGGGGCGCGGGTCGGCATCACCGCGAACCAGGGGCTGTTCGGTCACGGCTCCTCGGTGATCGTCTCGCGCTAACCGCTGGCTGCCGGCCGGCTGCATCAGCGGAGTCTCTACTCGTTGAGCGAGGACGATCTTTCCGAGCTTCTTGCCCGCGGTGAAGCGCTCGTAGGCGCTTGCGGCGTCGGCCATCGCGAAGGTCTCGGCGACCGTCACCTGGATCATGCCCGCCGCCAGCAGCGGCACGACGTGGGCCTCGACTGCTCGGGCGACCGCGGCCTTCTCGGCTTCGGTGCGTCCCCGGAGGGTCGACCCGGTGAGAAAGGCGCGAGCCGCCATCACCTGGAGAAGGTTGATCTCGACCTTCGCGCCCGCACCGCTGACCCCGATCACCACGATCCGCCCTCCGGTCGAGAGCAACGGCAGCACCGCGGCCACACCGGGCGCGCCGACCAGCTCGAGCGAGACGTCGAAGGGTCCGTGCGCGCCGATGCCGTCGGGCTCGACCACCAGGTCGGCCCCGAGCGCCCGGACCGCATCGTGGAACTCGGAGTGCCGCACCGAGGCGACGACGATGGCGCCGGCCGCGTGGGCGAGCTGCACGGCCGCGGTCCCCACTCCTCCGGCCGCTCCCGACACGAGCACTCGCTCTCCCACCGAGAGGTGCGCCCGGCTGAACAGCGCGTCGTACGCGGTCGAGAAGACCTCCGGAAACCCTCCCGCCTGCTCGAAGGGAACTCCTGGTGGGACCGGCACCAGCGCGCTCTCCGGCACGACGATCAGCTCTGCCTGGCCTCCACCGCCGCTGAGCCCCATGACCCGGTCGCCGAGCGCGAAGCGCGATGCGCCTCTGCCGAATCCGGCCACCTCACCCGCGAACTCCATCCCCGGGATGTCCTGCGGCCAGCCGGGCGGAGCCGGGTAGCCACCCCGCACCTGCATGGGGTCTGCTCCGTTGATCCCGGCCGCCCGGACCGACACCAACACCTCTCCCCGCCCGGGGACCGGGTCCTCGTGGTCACGCCACTCGAGGGTCCCCTCGACGATGGTCACCGCGCGCATCGGCCCAGGCTATCGACGGTGTCGATTACCCCGCTGATGGTGACAGCGGGTGGTGCGCCCCCGTAACCTGTGGGTTCGGGAGGCTTCTGGATGACGACCGAATCGGCGACCGGGAGCGGGGCAACACGACCGTTCGACGCCGCGGGCACCCGCGGGCTGGTTGCCGCGCCCGAGCACTTCCCCGAGCCGACCGCGGGCATGGTGCTGCACCGCGTCCTCGCCATGTCGGCCCGCACCTTCCTCTTGAACGACATGGGTGACGAGCTCGTCGACGACGAGAGCCGCGCCGGCACCTTGGAGGCCCTCACCGCCAAGATGGGCACCCGGCCCCTCTGGGCCCAGTCCGCTCTCGAATCGCTGGAGGGTACCGAGCGGCGTCAGACCGAGACCGACCGCATCCACCAGAGCCGGGTGGCCATGCGGCGCACCCGCTCCAACCTGCGCACCTTCCGCCTGGTCTTCGATCCCGCCTGGAGCACCGCCCTCCGCGCCGAGCTGGCCTGGTACGGCGGTCGCCTCGGCGAGTCGAGGGACCTCCACATCCTGCGCGGCATCATCGCCGAGAAGGGTCCCGACGTCATGGACGCCGACCAGGTCGACCAGCTCGGGGCGGTGGTCACGGAGCGGCTGGCGAAGACCATGAACGAGATCGCCAACGAACGCGGCAAGGCACGCCGCTTCCAGCTCACCGAACAGATGATGGGCATCTGGGACCGTCCGCACTTCAAGTCCAAAGCGACCAAGCCGGCCGAGGAAGTGCTTCCGCCTTTGCTCACCCGCGCCTGGCACGACCTGCGCGGCGCGGCCAGCAAGGCGCGCAAGAAGCCCTCCAACACCAATCTCCACAAGCTCCGGATCCGCTTGAAGGACCTCCGTTACGGCTGCGAGACCATCGCACTGATCGAGGGCAGTCCGGCCCGCAAGACCGCACGCGCCGCCGAGAAGCTCCAGACAAAACTCGGCGACCTCCACGACGCGGTCTTCTCGATCGACTGGTTGGAAGCTTTGGCCATCGACCGCCCCGATTTGGCCGACCCGATCGACGAGCTGATCACCGTCCAGGAGGATGCGGCCAGCGAGGCCCGCAAGGGCTGGAAGAAGGAGCTGAAGGAAGTCGATCGCCGCTGGCGCCGCTGGCGGAGCTGAGACCCCTCGGCCCGGCCCGGGTCGCCCTCAGTTGACGGGGCCGGTCACCACCGCGTGGTCGGTGTCCCAGAGCTTGATCCCGCCGAGGATCCCCGCAGTGTTGTCGATGACCGTGACGTCAGCGGGGAGATGATGCTTCGGCAGGCGTCGCGAGTTGCCGCCTCCGAGGTAGAGGTGGTCGAAGAACATCATCTCGCGCATGTTCACGATCGCCTTCATCACCCGCTTGTTCCAGCGCTCCTCGCCGACTTCCTTGCGGGCCGCCTCGCCGAGCTGCTCGTCGTAGGTCTGGCCCTTTCGGAAGGGCTGGTGGGCGATCTCGAGGTGGGGCAGGAGCTGTCCGTTGAAGAAGAGGCCGGTGCCGAACCCGGTGCCGAGCGTGACGACGAGTTCGAGTCCTTGACCCTTGACGACCGCCGCACCTTGGATGTCCGCGTCGTTGGCGACCCGGGTCGGAATCTGAAAGACCTTGGTCAGTGCCAACTCCAGGTCGAAGTGGTCCCAGAGCTTCGCGAGATCGGGGTCGACCGTCGTTCCCGGTCCGCTCTTCGTGACGAAGTGCGGTGCCGAGAGAATCAGCCCCTGGCGCACCATCCCCGGAAAGCCGACCGAGGCCCGCTCGGCATCGGGAAGCGGAGCGACCAGTTTGGTGAGCTCGGCGACCAGCCGGTCGGGGGGCAGTGGGTAAGGAGTCGAAACCTTGACCCGGTCGGCGACCATCGTTCCCTTCACGCCAAGCACCGATGCCTTGAGACCGGTGCCGCCGATGTCGACCGCGAGGGTGTAGGGGTGACTCGGCGCTCCCTCTTGTTCCGCGGTGGGCACGTCCCTCGGGGATCGTTCCTCCGGGTCGGCATCCGCAGCGACAGCCGGCTCGGACGGGAGGCCCTCGATCCCGGATTGTTCGAACACGCTCATCAACTCTGCACGCTAATGCCGCAGTCGCCCGCCTCTACGCCATGTCCGAGGCGGTGCCGTTCTACGCGGTCTGGGGTCAGGCAGGGCCCGCATTCGGCCACTGTCGGCTCGGGGACGATCCGGCTAGTTTGACCTGCGATGAGCGACGCACCCTGGCTCGGCGACGCCTGTTCGCTGGTCGACGCCTTCAGAGCCGGGACCCTCTCTCCGACCGAGGCACTCGACGCCTCCCTCGCCGCCATCGATTCTTCTGGGCTCAACGCGTTCTCACACGTCGACGCCGAGGCCGCACGCGCGGCCGCCTCATCGGCGGACGTCTCGCTTCCCTTCGGCGGGGTGCCGATGGGAATCAAGGAGCTCGAACCGGTCGGCGGTTGGCCATACACCGAGGCCTCACTCGTCTTCAAGGACGAGGTGGCCGAACGCGACTCGACACAGGTGACGCGCTTGCGCGGTGCCGGCGCGGTGCTCGTCGGACAGACCACGGCCTCGGAGTTCGGCGGCATCAACTGCACCTCCACCAAGTTGCACGGGACCACCCACAATCCCTGGGGTCACGACCGCACCCCGGGAGGCTCCTCCGGCGGCACCGCGGCCGCGGTGGCGGGCGGCATCCTGCCGATCGCCAGCGGGAGCGACGGAGGCGGTTCGATCCGGATTCCCGCGGGCTTCTCGGGGTTGTTCGGGTTGAAGGCAACCTACGGGAGGATCGCTCGGGGTCCCGACACGCTGCAGCCGCCGTTGACCGTCGTCGTGGGCTGTCTCACTCGTTCGGTGCGTGACACCGCCCGCTGGTACGACGTGTGCAACGGCTTCGACGCGCGCGACACGCTCAGCCTGCCCCGAGTGGAGGGCTGGGAGGCTGCGCTCGACTCCTCCGACCTGGCCGGCAAGCGAGCCGCCATCTCGGTCGACCTCGGCTCGGCGATCGTCGAGCCGCGCTGTGCCGCCCTGATCGTCGAGGCCGCAGAGACCTTGATCGGCTGGGCGGGCCTCCGGCGAGTCGACGTGGCGATCAATCTCCCGGAAGGATCCGTCGAGTGGGCGATGTCCAATGCGGTGGGGCTCGCCGGCAGGCTCGGCGACCGCTATCCGGAGTGTGTCGAGGACCTCACTCCGGAGATCATGTTCTCGCTCAACGTCGCCACTCACCACTTCAACCTGCAGACGGCCGGGCGAACCGAGATGTTCCGGATCGCGGCCAACGAGAAGATGGCCGACGTGTTCGAGGACGTGGATTTCGTCTTCGCCGCCACCAACCCCGACGTCGCCTTCGCCTCGACCGGGCCGATGCCGACCAAGGTCGGCGAGCGTGACCTGATCGCCGAGTTCGGCTTCGAGAAGGCACTCGGCAACAACGGAGCGCTCACCATCCCGGCCAACATCACCGGCAATCCGGCGGTGTCGATCCCGGTGGGCCAGGTCGACGGGCTCCCCGTCGGGATGCAGGTCATCGGCCGCCACCACGAGGAGCAGGCGCTGCTCGACCTCGCCCGCATCGTCGAGCGGGAGCGTCCCTGGCCGATGGTGGTCCCCTCCGCGCCCGTCTGATCCGCTTCGTCTTCGTCACTTCGCCGTCGATCTTTATTAAGGAGACGCCATGCGCATCGACCTCTGGGTCCCGACCGCCAATCCCTTCGCGACTCCCGAGGTGCTCTCGCTGATCGGTGCCGAGGCCGACCAGCGCGGAGTCGGGACTCTCTGGGTCGGCGAGCACGTCGTGCTCTTCGACGACTACGGCTCGGCGTATCCCTATGCGGAGAACGGGCGGATCCCGGTTCCGCCGAACTCAGGGCTGCTGGAGCCGCTCTCGACGCTCTCGTTCTTGGCTGCGGCGACCGAGCGGGTGCGCCTCGGAACCGCGATGGTCTTGTTGCCTCAACGCAATCCCGTCTACACCGCGAAGGAGGTCGCGACGCTCGACTGGCTCTCGAACGGCCGGGTCGACTTCGGGGTGGGCGTCGGCTGGCTCGCCGAGGAGTTCGGCGCGCTCAACGTCCCGTGGCCGAACCGCGGGCGCCGGTGTGACGAGTACCTCGACGTGCTTGCGACCCTCTGGCGGGACGAGACGTCCTCGTTCTCCGGCGACTTCTACGACCTGCCTGCCTGTTCGATGTTCCCGAAGCCGGTGCAACAACCGCCACCGGTGCATATCGGCGGTGAGAGCGATGCCGCGTTGCGTCGGGTTGCCGGCGAAGGCCCAGGGCTGGCACACCTTCAACCGGGTCCCCGCCGACCTGGCCGAGCCGCTGAAGAAGCTGGAGGGCCTCCTTGCCGAGCAGGGCCGGGAGCGCTCGGACATCACGGTGACCGTCTGCCCCTACTTCCAGCCGCTCGACGCCGACATCCTGGAGGGGTACGCCGAGGCCGGCGCCGACGCGGTGGCGGCCATGCTGCTGCCCCTCAGCCCGGACGACGTGAAGAGCGGCCTCGACGGGCTGGGTCCGGTCTTCGAGCGGGCCGCACAGCTCTGAACAGGGACTTTGGCCCTCGGCTTTCTCAGGGCCTCGGCCCAAAGTCACCCGGCCCACGCGTGGCTCTGGGAGGACCAGGACACCCTTTCTCCGGGGGCGTGATGTATATCGATGTATATATACGTCACTCCCTGGGGAACACCTATGTGGGTGGAGAGCGCAACCGAGGGTGCTACCTGCTCGCGGCCGCGGCCGGCCACATCGAGGTGCACCGGCGAGGTCTGGCCTCCGCTACGGCGTGACGCACCCGGCCGCGGCCCGCTCGGCAAGCCGCGGGTCGTCGAGGTAGGTGCGGAGCCGCACCCGCGCCGGCGGTAACTCCCGATAGACGAGGACGCCCTCACCCGGGACGATCCTGCGCAGGGCATCCGGCGGGGCGAGCCGGCGCACCGAGATCGAGCGGGTGGTGCTCGGCCCGCCACTGCCACCGGTGGTCGTGGAGCCGACCGCAACCTCACCCTCGCCGATGAGGTGGCTCGCGTAATCGAGAGTCGACGGATCAGAGATGCCCGAGAGGAAGAGCTTCGCTCGGTGATTGTTCACGACCGTGGTTGCTCGCTGGCCGTAACGAGCAGTGAGCTGAGCGAGGTCGTGCCAGACGGTGACCAACTGGATGCCGTGTCCGGCAGCTGTCGACGCCAGCGCATCGAGATCCGGCAACGGCGCGATGTTGGCCGCTTCGTCGAGCACCACCAAGAGCGGCGGATCGAGAGGCTTCCCGCTGCGAGCGACCCGGTCGTAGACAGCTTCCAGCACCTCGCGGACCACCGAGGCGAAGAGCGGTGTGAGCCGGCGCTGATCGTGCGCGGGCGCGCACAGGTAGAGCGTGTGCGAGCCGCCGATCAGGTTGGCAGGGTTGATCGGCGCGGCCGCTCCGTCGTATCGGAGACTGGCGAACGGCTCGAGCACCGTCTCGATCGTGGTCATGATCGAGCTCCGCGTGCGGTCCTCCTTGCCGAAGCTGGAACGAGCGACGTCGACCGCCTCGGGGATTCCGCCACGGTCGAGCAGCTCGAGGACCTCTCCCTCCTCTCCGGTCGCGACCCAGCGGAGCACGTCGTCCATCCCGCATCTACCGACTGCGGCCGCGAACAACAACGGCGCGAGCACCCGCGCCGCGGTCGCGTACCAGAAGTCGCCGTCGGTCATGGATCCGGAGGACGACTTCGCGACGTCGGTCTAGCGCAGCCGCGGCACGGCGGGCTCCCGGCCAGGTACGCGACGCGGACAGCGGGGACCAGGATGCGGTGCCGAGTCCGGTTGCGGCGGTCGGGTCGTAAACCGCGACGGTGCCACGCGCACCGCGGTGCCCCATCGTGTGCTCGATGAGATCGGTCTTGACGCTCGTCGCAAGAACCGGCCCGTCCCACCGCAGGATCGCCGGCACCGCGAGGCCACTCGTCTTGAGCGACTGGGTCGGGCCGAAGACGATGAGCGACTGGCCACGCTCGGCTGCGAGCAGTCGCCGTCCGGCACGTCCGATCACCAGGCGCCCACGTGACCCGCCGCGCTCGCCCGTGCAGCCGAGGTCGTCGGCAACGGTGAGCCCGCGCACGTCGCGAGCGCGTGCCCACCGCGCCGGCCCCGAATGGGGTAGCACCCGACGCCCGGGAGGGGGAGGGGGCGGACGCCGGGTGCCGAACTGGAGGCCGCGCCACGTGCGGCCCGAATCGTGCCGATCGGGACCGAGGAGGCCCGCGGCGGCGAATGCGGCGAGACCGGCCACCGCGGCGACGTGCGGAAAGCTCACCCCTCACTCACCCCGGCGACCACCTGGCTCGCACCACGTCGTCGAAGCGGGACCGGTAGACGTGCCCCGAGCGAATCTGCCCGCTCCATACCCAGCTCGGAGTTATCCACACCCACGAGGTCCTCATCCGGCGCCGGCGGCGGATCGGCCATGGCCTGGTCAGTGTCGGTCATCCATCGCTCGGAGATGGCCAGGTGGTGGTCGACCAGGAACGACCTCCGGCCCACTTTCCACAGGGCCATCCCGCGCCGGAGTTGGCTCACGAGCTCGGCCTCTGTCTCGGTGAGGCCGAGCTGCTCGCCGGCTCGCGCGACTTCGCCGGGGGACTGTGCGTAGATCACGCGGGTCTCGGAATCCCCGAGGAGGCCCTCCGCGAGGCTCACCTGCTCGGACCCCTCGCTCCCCACCGCCCGGAGGTCGGAGATCCGGTGCAACACCGCGATGTTCGCGACCCCGAGTGCGCGGGAAAGCTTCCAGGAGGTTTGCAGCCACCGCGCCACCCCGAGGTTGGAGAGGATCGCCCAGGCCTCGTCCACCACCAAGATGATCTGGTTCCGATGTTGCGCCCGTACCGCGCTCTGCAACCACGCCGACGCGCATGCCATGAGTACGCCGAGTGCGGGCGAGTGGTAGACCGCGGCGAGGTCGAGGACGACGAGTGGTCCGTCGAGACGCAGCCCGGGCGTGGTCTGTCCGTCGAACATGCCGCAGAGGTCGCCGTGGACCAGTCGGCGGAGCTCGAGAGCCACGTCGCGACCGTCCTCCATGAGCGCGGGCCGGGTCGTCCGTAAGGCGAGCGACGCGTCGGCGGCGGGGTCGAGCAGCGCGTCGACCACTTGGGGAAGGGTCGGTGCAGGCAACTCCGCGACGCGGGCACGCGCGGC
Source organism: uncultured Acidimicrobiales bacterium (assembly GCA_963741055.1). Taxonomy (GTDB): domain Bacteria; phylum Actinomycetota; class Acidimicrobiia; order Acidimicrobiales; family RAAP-2; genus Bog-756. The sequence continues at coordinate 22,756 of CAVUGU010000012.1, forward strand.
GGCCTCCGCGAGCGCCGCGTCGATCGCAGCACGCTCCCGCGGCAACAGCTCACGACCGAGGCATGCCACCGCGAGCGACGAGGTGAGGCCGATGCGGCGACGGGCGGCGTCGTCAACGTCGTCAACGTCGCCGGTGTCGAGCGGGTTGAGCCGCACCGCACCGCCGGGACGCAAGGCGACCGGCACCACATCCCACGCCCTGGCGAGAGCGCCGTACTCGCCTTTCGGGTCGACCACCCAGGCGCGGCGACCGAAGACCGCCTGACGCCAGAGGTAGGACTTGACGAAAGAACTCTTGCCACGTCCGATCTGGCCAAGCACCACCATGTTCGGGTTGGTGACGATGCCTTTCCGGTAGAGGACGAAGGGGTCGTAGACGAACGAGCCACCGAGCACGTCGCGGCCGACCAGCACGCCCTCGTGACCGAGGCCGGCTTCGCTCACCAACGGGTAGGCCGCACAGAGGTGGCGGGTGGTCGACACATGGGCCGGCACCGCCGGCATCGGCCCCCGCGTGAGAAAGCTCACGACAGCCCGCGTCCGACCGGCAGCGTGCAGGCGAAGGCGAGGTCCTGCTCGCCGTAGAGGAGACGGAGCTCGAGGCGTGCCTGACCCGCCGCCTGCTCCAGCGCGCCGCACGAGTCGGTGAGGTCGTCGCGGGTATCCGCGGTCACCCGCACGTACCCGGTGAAGCGCATCTGTGCGTGCCCGTCGGCAAGCTCGCCGTCGCGCGCCTCCACGCTTTCGCGCTCACGATGGTGGCGCGCGGTGGTGAGGAAGCCGCCCCGTCGCCGCAGCTCGTGGTCCGCCAGGTCGGCGGTGCGCGCCTGAGCGACCTGACGCGCCGCTCGGTTGGGTGGGACCGGTTCCATGACGAGCGAGATCGACCGTCGGAGGGGTGTGAAGAGGAGCGGGCCCAGGAAGTCGGGATCGACGTCGACCCGCGGCCACTCGGCGATCCAGTAGGTCGCGTGCCAGGTGGCGTCGACGTGGACGGCTTCCCACGCCGGCTCGACCGCCATCGGCCAGGGCCAGCAGGGCCGGTGCACAGCACCACCCCGATCGCTGGTCCGGCGGTGTGCGTCGGCGAGGACCCGCGAGAGAGCGGCCGGACCGAGCACGCCATCGACACCCACGTCGGCACCCTCCAGCGCCCGATGGAACGAGACCAGCTCGCGGGCGAGCACAGTGCCCGCACCGCCGGTGCCCCCGCCTGCGGCTCGGATCGCCCGGGCCGAGCGGGCGGTGTGGACGCTCAACCCGAGCAGCACTGCGTGACGTCTCGTAATCGGCGACGACTCGGCGACCAGCTCGCGATACGAACGTCCCGCGGACGCGTCCGGGCCGAGCACCGCATGGGCGTCGACGTACTCGCGCACCGCGCTGCCGTCGTCAGGAGTGCACGACTCGACCCACTGGACGCGATGGATCTCGGAACCCTCGCGTGCCAGCGTGGAGAGCACCCGTGCCCACGCCGCGATGCGTGAGTCCTGGTCGGCACCGCTCAACAGGGCGAAGTTGTGACCCCGCACCGCCATCACCGCGGTCATCGTGCGCGAGGGACGGTCGATCACGACACCGATGTCGTCGTCCCCAGCTCCCCGCGGGGGAGGAACTGCGACGATCTCCATGCCGTCGAAGACCCCCCGTCGGCCGGTCGCACGTAGCCGGTCGGGCACCCGAGGCCACACCTTCGGTGCCGGATCTGGCGACAGTGCGTCGACGGCGCGGTGGCCGAGTCGTGGTGCCCGGGCGCCCTGACGCCGGCCGCCGTTCGAACCCGACCAGAGCCACCGCACGACGAGGGGCAGCCACTGCTCACCGGTCCGACCCTGGATCGGCCAGAACGCAACGGCAACGCCGACCGCGGCGCACACCACTGCGAAGGCGACGCCGCTCGCCGACGCCTGGGAGCGGAGAGCCAGCACCCCGATCACCAGACCGAGGGCGACCGCGGCGATCTGTCCACCGCGCCACCCGGCGATCACCCCGCGGCGCTCGAGCGGGGGGAAGCGGTAACGAGTCCGTTGCCGACGCTCAGCCATCGTCCGGATCGGGCAATCGCGGAGTTTCGGCGGGCACACCCGGGTCGCCATCGGATGCAGGTGCCTTCGAGACGAGCTTCACGCCCAGACGATCGCGACCGAGTGAGTCCGCCCAGAGCACACCGCTCTGCTTCGGCAGCGGTCTGAGACCGTCAGCGTTGTCGCCCTCGTCGCGACGACGCAGCGATTGGAGCGACTGCACCGACGCGGACGACTCCGACGACGCCAGATCATCCGCGCCCTCTCCGACCAGCGAACGACCCTGCCGTCGTCCAATGTCGTCCGGCCGGAACGTCTCGGGGATCCGGCCGGCGGCCGCTGAAGGGGCCGGGTGGGGCTCCCACAAGGGAATGCCGGCTCCCGGTGGCGACATGGTGCCGACTCCGCGCACCTCCGCGGAAGACGCCCCGGCCAGCGGCGAGGACGGAGTGGACGACGTGCCCGCGCTCACAGCACCGCCGGAGCCCGGCAACCCCAACCCGGCCGATGCCGCCGTCGCCATCGAGTGCGCAGCGGCCGTGCGCATCGCGACCTGCGCGAGACCCCGGGCCGGTACGGCCGCCTGGTGCCCAGCCCGGCGACCGAGCCCCTCCAGATGACCGACTGCGCCGGCCTCCATGAACGGGATCAACCGGAACAAGGCCCACGGTGCGAACGCTGCGAGCAGCAACAATGCGGCGCCTCCCAACACCGCGGCGAACCCGCCACCGCCACCGCCACCGCCACCAGCGGCCGCGCCCCCACCTCCGGCAGCCGACCCTCCCGCCAGCGCTCCCGCCGCGAGGCTGAGCACCGAGACGATCACGAACTTGCCGAGAACCAGCGCCGCCAGCGTGTCGACCAACCGCCGGCACCAGTGCGCGATGGCCGGCCAGGCGAGGCTGGCCAGCGCGAGCGGCAAGAACAGACACCGCCACGTACACCGCCGCCGACCGGATCAGCAGCTCGATCCACACCAGCACGGCCCCGATCACCACCACGATCCCGCCGAGGAACAACACGAACGCGGGCGTCCCGGATCCCGAACCGGAATCGAGGTCGGTCACCACCGATGCCATGAAGTTCCCGGTGTCGAGTCCCGCGCCGTGGGCGACGGCCGCGCTCATCGAGTCGGTCACCGACAGCCCGATCTGCACCAGCTTCACCGCGATCGCGGTCAGCAAGATCGCCAACGGCACGTTCAAGAGCACCGAGCGCACCAGCATCGACGCGCTCTGCCGGTAGACCGACTGCAAGATCCCGAGGAGCAGGAGCGGCAGCACCACGACGCCGGCGAGCGCAGCCATCGTCTCGTAGTGCGCGGTGAACCACGACGCACCGAGGTCGATCGAGGTGGTCGCACCGAGCACCGCGCCGATCTGACCGAGCAGCCAGACGGCGCCGCTCGAGACCCAGCTCCCGATTGCATCGAGCACGGTGTTGGCACCGAACCCGACGACGCTCGAGGCGGCCTGCCCGACCGCACCCGACGCAGCCGCACCGGCGGCCGACGCGGCCGAACAGATCGGACCGAGCCCTGCGCTCGCCAGCGCGCTCGCCGCCGAGGGGCACGACGCGGCGGGAACCAGAGGGAGGCCGCTCACGACCCCCACCTCAGTGAACGCCCCGCCCGGTGCTGAAGAAGAAGTTGACGATCGCGGGACCTGCGCCGATCAACAACGCAGCCAGTCCCGAGATGAGCACCGCTCGCCGCCCGACGAACGACTGGTGGTAGTTCTGCCCGTGCGAGCCGAGCGCCCACGCCGCGGCACCGATCAACAAACCGACCAAGGCAAAAGCGAGGGCCCACGCGCCGAGCCCGTTCATCAGATGCTGGAGGGTCTGGCCTCCCGGCAACGCATTCGGGTCCGGATTGAGACTCACGTCGACGAGGCGCACTGGCATGCGGGGCACCCTACGGAGGCCCAAACGGCATTTCAATACTTTTCATGTGATTTCATGCCATCAGGCTCCCTCTCGATGCCGCCCAACGCCGCCGACATCCAAGAGGGGGGTCATTCACAGCCCTCGCGGGGGCCTGTCATAGTTAGGCAGTGCAGCCGTACGTGATCGGTTACATCGTGCTCGCTGCGGTGGGTGTTGTCGCCGTGTTCGTAGCCGCCCGATACGGCCGGAGATCAGGCCAGCGCAACCTCCAACAACGCCTCACCGCGCTCTCCAACCGTCTCGGGGTGACTCCCCCCGACGAGCAAGGTGTCGAGCCAGTTCTCAGCCACCTCGAGCAGGTCACCGGGGAGGCTGCGGAGGCGGTCACCGAGGCAAGCGCGGACGCAATAAGACTGAGAAGAGCCCTCGACACGCTCCCACAAGGTGTCATCGTCTGTGACGAAACCGGTGATGTCGCTTTCCGGAACGCACGAGCGGTCGGGCTGATGTCCAGCCGCCACGGCGACGCCCTCGCCGCCCAGGCGGTGACCGAGCTCCTCGAGAACGCCTGGCAGGAGGGGTCCGCCCAGCGCACCCTCGACCTCTACGGGCCGCCCCGCCAGACCCTCACGGTGCGCACGAGGCTCATCGACGACGGACGGCGACCGCTCGGGGTGATCGCCATCATCGAGGACGTCTCGGAGCGCCGCCGCTTAGAGGAGATCCGCAGGGACTTCGTCGCCAACGTGAGCCACGAGCTGAAGACCCCGATCGGTGCCCTCGGGTCTGCTCGCCGAGACCCTCACCATCGAACCCGACGGCGCGGTCTCCATGCGCCTCGCCACCCGGATCCAGTCCGAGGCCTTCCGGGTGAGCCGGATCATCGACGACCTGCTCGACCTCTCCCGCATCGAGAGCGAAGAGGCCCCTCCGAGAGAGCCGATCGAGGTCAACCTGGTCATGGCCGAGGCAGTCGAGCGTGTCAGGAGCGCAGCGGAGCAGCGGCGGGTTACCATCGAGCTCGATGAGCCCCATCCGCCCGTGCACGTGCTCGGCGACCGCCGCCAGCTGGTTTCCGCCATGCACAGCCTGCTCGAGAACGCCGTGACCTTCTCCTACGAGGACAGCACGGTCAGGGTTGCCGGCGCCCAGGACAACGGCGAGATCAAGCTCTCGGTCGTCGACGCCGGGGTCGGGATCCCCGCCCGCGACCTCGAGCGGATCTTCGAGCGTTTCTACCGGGTGGATCACGGCCGCAGCCGTGAGACGGGAGGGACCGGGCTCGGCCTCTCCATCGTCCGCCACGTCGCCAGCAACCACCAGGGCCGGGTCGAAGTCGACTCGCGCGAGGGGGAGGGGTCGACCTTCACCCTCGTCCTCCCCAGTCCCCCCGAGTACGCCGCCTGAGTGTGATCAAGACGGACATGAGCCCGACGGCGACGGAGCCCGAGAACAACACCGCCCATACCAAGGTGCTCCTGGCGGAGGACGACGAGTCCTTCGTCGACGCCCTCGTCGTCGGCCTGGCACGCGAGGGCTTCGACGTGGCGGTCGCCCGAGACGGCAACGAGGCGCTGCGCCTGTTCAACGTGGTCGAGCCCGACCTGGTGCTCCTCGACCTGATGCTCCCCCGGCTGTCCGGGATCGACGTCTGCCGCTCGATCCGGGCCCGCTCCGCGGTACCGATCATCATGGTCACCGCAAAGGGCACCGAGATCGACACCGTGGTCGGCCTCGAGGTCGGCGCCGACGACTACGTCGCGAAGCCCTACCGACTCCGCGAGCTGGTCGCCCGGATGCGGGCGGTGCTGCGGCGCACACCGCAGAACGACGTCGCCTCCCCCACGCTCCACAAAGGGGCCAACACGTCCGACGGCAGCTCGACCGACACCGAGCGTGCGGAGAGCAACGTCCTCGAAGCCGGCGGCATCCAGATCGACCCCGACCGCCACCTCGTCTTCATCCGCGGCAACGACGTCCATCTGCGGCGCAAGGAGTTCGAGCTCCTCAGCCTGCTGATGGAGAACGCAGGTCGCCTGCTCACCCGCGACGTCCTCATCGACCGGGTGTGGGGGTCCGACTACTTCGGCGACACCAAGACGCTCGACGTGCACATCAAGCGCCTGCGCAGCCACGTCGAGGAGGACCCCTCCTCACCGAAGCTGATCACCACGATCCGTGGCGTCGGCTACCGGTTCGACACCCCCCGAGACTGACTCCGCGACCCCGGACCTCGCTCCGGGTCTTCCAACCCGCGCCGCCCACCCCGCGCCGTGCCTTATGACCGGGGCTCGATGACCGTCCGTCCGCCCATGTACGGGGCGAGCACCTCGGGCAGCACCACCGTCCCGTCCTCTTTGTGCCCGGTCTCGACGAGCGCGGCCCAGATGCGCGCCCAGGCGAGGGCGGAGCCGTTGAGGGTGTGGACGAACGCCGGGCTGCCCCCGCCTTCGGGTCGGTAGCGGATGTTGGCCCGCCGGGCCTGGTAGTCGGTGCACCAGCTCACCGAGGAGACCTCGAGCCACTGGTCGACGCCGGGCGCGTACACCTCGAGGTCGAAGGTGCGGCTGGCCGCGTTGCCGAGATCGCCCGTGCAGAGGTCGACCACCCGGTGCTGGAGACCGAGATCGACCAGCAGCGACTCGGCGCGAGCGACCATCGACTCGTGCTCCGCCGGTGCCTGCTCCGGCGTGGTGTACGCGAAGAGCTCGACCTTGTCGAACTCGTGCACCCGCAGCAGTCCCCGGGTGTCGCGCCCGGCGGAGCCCGCTTCACGCCGGTAGCAGGCGGTGCCGGCGGTCAGGCGCATCGGGAGGTCGGACTCCTCGAGCACCTCGCCGCGCCACATCGAGGTGAGCGGCACCTCCGCGGTCGGAATGGCCCAGAGGTCGTCTCGCTCGACGTGGTAGGCGTCGTCGGCGAACTTGGGGAGGTGACCGGTGGAGGTCATCGTCTCGGTCAGGACGAGGGTCGGCGGCCGGATCTCCTCGTACTCCTCGACGTGACGGTCGAGCGCGAACGCCGAGAGCGCCCGGATGAGCCGCGCCCCGGCACCGCGGTAGAGCGGGAACATCGAGCCCGACAGCCGCGCGCCGCGCTCCATGTCGAGGATGCCGAGCTCGGAGCCGATCTCCCAGTGCGGGATGCGTTGTGCGTCGGTGTAGATCGGATCGGGAGGAGACCAGGTGCGCACGATGACGTTGCCCTCGGGAGGCTCACCGTCCGGGGCCTCCTCCGAGGGCAGGTTGGGGATGAGGAGGAGCGCCTCGCGCACCGCCTCCTGGGCGCGTTCGGCTGCCGCATGCAGGTCGCGCTCTTCGTCGCCGGCCAGCCGGCTCTCGGCCATGAGCTCCTCCGCACGGGCGTTGTCTCCCGCCTTTCGTGCCTGTCCGACCTCTCGGGAGAGCGCCTTCACTCTCGCCCGTACTTCTTCGCGACGGCCGATCGCAGCCCGCGCTTCGGCGTCGAGACTCGCCAGGCGGTCGATTTCCGCGGGCTCGACGCCGCGCCGTGCAAGCGCCGATTTCACGGAACCGATGTCGTCTCTCACCAGCCGGATGTCGATCATGCAGGCCCAACGGTAGCGTGACCTCCGTGTCGGACCCGGATGGTCGGCGGGAACAACCCGCGCTGGTCTGCAGGGACCTCGTCGTCCGCTACGGCGACGTCGTCGCGGTCGACCACCTCTCCTTCGAAGCGCACCCGGGCGAGGTGGTGGCGCTCCTCGGTCCGAACGGCGCCGGCAAGACGAGCACGGTCGAGGCGCTCGAGGGCTACCGACGGGTCGCCGGCGGATCGGCCACCGTCGTCGGGCTCGACCCGGTTCGCCAACACGCCGCACTCGTCCCGCGGATCGGGGTGATGCTCCAGCGCGGCGGCGTCTACCCGATGCTGTCGGCGGCACAAGTCATCCACCTCTTCGCCGCCTACTACCCCGATCCATCCGACCCCGACGAGCTGCTCGACCGGGTCGGCCTCGACCCGGTGCGGAACACCCGCTGGCGGCGTCTCTCGGGTGGCGAGCAGCAGCGCCTCTCGCTCGCGCTCGCCCTGGTGGGTCGGCCCGAAGTGCTCTTCCTCGACGAGCCGACCGCCGGCGTCGACCCCGAGGGACGGATCACGATCCGCGAGATCGTCGCCGACCAGCGGGAAAAAGGAGTGAGCATCGTCCTCACCACCCACGAGCTGACCGAGGCGGAGCGGCTCGCCGACCGGGTGGTGATCATCGACCACGGCCGGCTGCTCGCGGAGGGTGCCCCCGCCGCACTCGCGTCGAGCGCGGCCGGCTCGGCGATCCGCTTCTCGAGCGACCGCGGCATCGACCTCGAGTCGCTCGCCGGCGCGCTCGGTGCGGGAGTCGAGGTCGTCGAGGAACAACCCGGCGCCTACCGCATCGAACCGCCGCCCGATGTGGCGAGTCCGAGGGTGGTCGCTGCACTCGCCGCCTGGCTGGCCGAACGCTCGCTGCCGGTCGGCGAGCTGCGTACCGGCGGTTCACTCGAGGAGGCCTACCTCACCATCACCGCCAGCGCCCGTGCCGCGGCTCGCGCCGTCGACACTTCGGCGGCCGACACGCCGACTGTCGACACCCCGTCCGCCGGCCGGAGCGGAACGCGCTGATGCGCCCGCTCACCGCACAGGTCCGCGCCGAGCTGACCATGTTGTTCACCAACGGCGAGACGGTGTTGCTGACGATCGGGATCCCGGTGGTGTTCCTGCTGTTCTTCTCGGGGGTGCACGTACTGCCGACCGGCTTCAGCCACCCGGTCGACTTCCTCGTCCCCGGGGTGCTCGCCCTGGCGATCATGGCGACTGCGATGACCGCGCTCGGCATCGGGACCGGGTTCGAGCGCGGCTACGGAGTGCTCAAGCGCCTCGGCTCCACCCCGCTCGGGCGACCCCGCCTGCTCGGCGCCAAGATCACCTCGATCGTCGCGGTCGAGCTCGTCCAGGGAGCCGTCCTCGTCGCAGTCGGCTTCGCGCTCGGCTGGAGCCCCGGCGGGCCGGGCGGCGCGGGCGCGCTGGTCGGCGCGGCGATCGGGGCGATGGTGCTCGGGACGGTCGCGTTCGGCGGGATCGGGCTGCTGCTGGCGGGGACCCTCCGGCCGCTCGCCAACCTTGCGATCGTCAACGCCCTCTTCGTCGTGCTGTTGCTGCTCGGCGGGATGCTGGTGCCGCTCGCCAAGCTGCCGGGCTGGCTCGAGGGAATCGCCAAGGTGCTTCCCGCCTCCGCGCTCGCCGACGCGCTCCATGCGACGCTCGGACAGGGCGCGCAGGTGTCGGCGACCGACTGGATCGTGCTGGCGGCGTGGGCGGTCGGCGCGCCCCTGGTGGCCGGGCTCACCTTCCGTTGGGAGTGAGCGGGGCTGCCCGCCTCACTCCGGCCGGCTCACGCGGCCTGATTGTTCAACCGGTGCAACCAGCTGGTCAGGTCGGAGGCGGTCACCGGACCGATCACCCGCCCGACCACCTTGCCCGAGGAGTCGATGAAGAAGGTGTTCGGCTGCCCGGTCAGCCCGTAGAGGGACTCGGCCACGTTCAGGTTGCCGTCGGTGCCGACCGGATAGGTGATGCCGGCCTGGTGGACGAAGGCGACCGCGTTCGCCTTCGGGTCCGCGACGTCGACCCCGACGAACTGCACCTTGGAACCCTTCGCCGTCAGCGGTCTTCGCGGTCTTGGCCAGCAACGGCGTCTCCTGTTGGCAGGGGATGCACCACGAGGCGAAGAAGTTGAGCACCACCGGTCTCCCGCGATCGCTGCCCAACCCCGCGAGGTGCACCGGCGCGCCGCCGAGCAGTGCGGGGATGGTGAAGTCCGGTGCGGTCGAACCGACCGCGGCGACCTGTCCCGACGAGCTCGACCCGGTGCCGAGGCCGACGAAGAGCACCACCGCGAGCACCGCGGCGATCACCCCGCCGATGATCAGCGAGCGCACCCGGCGAGGTCTGCGTTGGCCGGCAGACCCAGCCGATGCGGTCGGGGTGGGTCCTCCTTGGTCCTCCACCTCGTCGCGGGTTTCGTCGCCGGGCGATGCCGGATCGTTCAATTGCGTACGAGGACGTCGACCGCCATGCAGACGAACAGCACGGTGAGGTAGGTGATCGAGTAGCTGAAGAGCCGCATCGCGGCCTTCGGTGTCTCCCGTATCGCCAGTCGCACCGCGAGCACCAGGAAGCCCGCGCCGAGCACCGACGCCGCGACGAGGTACAGCGTGCCGAGCGACGCCACCGGTGCGAGCAGCAGCGAGCAGGCGATCAGTGCGACGGTGTAGACGAGGATCTCGTACGAAGTGCGTTTGAACGTCGCGACCGCCGGCAACATCGGCACGTGCGCCGCGCGGTAGTCGTCGCGGTACTTGACCGCGAGGGACCAGAAGTGGGGTGGAGTCCAGAGGAAGATGAGAGCGAACAACACCAGCGGGGTCCACGACAGGCTGTCGGTCACCGCCGCCCATCCGACCAGCACCGGCACCGCGCCGGCTGCGCCACCGATCACGATGTTCTGGCTACTGGTGCGCTTGAGCCACAGGGTGTACACGAACACGTAGAACAGGGTCGCGGCGACCGCCAACACCGCGGAGAGCAGGTTGACGAAGGCCCACAGCTCGACGAAGGCCAGCACCTCGAGGGCCACCGCGAAGACGAGCGCGTTGCGGGGCGCGACCGCGCCGGTCACCAGCGGGCGGTTGCGGGTCCGGTGCATCACCTTGTCGATGTCGCGGTCGACCACCATGTTGATGGCGTTGGCGCCGCCCGCGGCGAGGGCGCCGCCGGCGAGGGTGGCGACGATCAGCCCGAGGGACGGCCAGCCCTCTGCGGCGACGATCATCGTCGGGAGCGTGGTGACGAGGAGTAGCTCGATGATCCGGGGCTTGGTGAGCGCCACGTAGGCACCCACGCGGGCCCCGAGCGAGAGACGGCGGGGCAGGGTCGCCGCGGAAATTGCCATCGCACGGACTCTACTTCTGCCACCTTGCGAGGGCATATCGATCCCGGTCACGACCGGATTCGGCTCGCAGGTCACCTCGGGGCGCCGGTACCATGGGAATCCGGTGTTGTCACTGCAGATCGGACCCCGGCGGTTCCTCCTCCTGTGCCGGGTCACGCTGGCGGTGCTCCTCGCCAACATCGTCACCGGTGCGGCGGTCCGGCTCTCCGACTCGGGTCTCGGCTGCCCCGACTGGCCGACCTGCTCGCGCCAGCACCTCACCCCGCCGCTCAGCCTCCACCCGGTCGTCGAGTTCGGGAACCGGGTGGTGGTCTTCCTGCTGGTGGTGGCCTGCGTGGCCACCGCGCTCGCCTCGCTGCTGCGGCGCCCGGCCCGGCGCGACCTGCGATGGCTGTCGGGAGGGCTGTTGGTGGGGGTGGTGGGGGAGGCCGTTCTCGGTGCGGTCGTCGTCTACACCAAGCTCAACGCGTACGTGGTCGTGACCCACTTCATGGTGGGCATCGCGTTGCTGACGGTGGGGGTGGTGCTGACCCTCCGGGCCAATCACGCGGCGGGGCGGGGCACGCCACAGGTCAGCCGGGGAGCGTTGTCACTGACCCGGCTGCTGCTGTTGATGTTGGTCGCGGTGCTGGTCGCCGGCGCCACCACCACCGGGGCGGGACCTCACGCGGGAGGCAAGGGCGCCAAGCGGATCCCGATCGGCCTCGAGGACATGACCCGGATCCACGCCGAGGTGGTCATCGCAACCGTGCTGGTGCTGCTGGTGCTCCTCTGGGTGCTCTGGCGCACCAATGCGCCCCGCGCCAACCAAGACGCCGGCCGGATCCTGCTGGCGGTCGCCGCGGTGCAGGGAATGATCGGGTACATCCAGTTCTTCACCCACCTCCCGGCGCTGCTGGTCGGCATCCACGTGTTCGGGGCCACCATGGTCTGGTCGACCGCCCTCTGGTTCCACCACGGACTCTCGTCGCACCGGCCGCTCGAGCCCGAGCCGCTCGAGACACCGGCGGAGCCGGGAGGTCACCGGATCCGCGGCAACGCCGGAGGGCATTCCGACGACGATTTGGTCCGACCGAGTCACGGCACGGTGCCGGAGCCGGAGCCCGCATGAGCGCGGGGGAGCGGGGGCCGTTGGTGGCGGGGGTCGAGGGCCGGCAGACAGAGGTGGCGCCGGAGGAGGCCGAGTCGCCGGAGATCGACGAGTCCCAGCACACCGACCGGCCGTGGCTGGTGATCGTGTGGAACGACCCGATCAACCTGATGTCCTTCGTGACCTTCGTCTTCCAGAAGCTCTTCGGCTACTCGAAGGAGAAGGCCACCAAGCTCATGCTCGACGTGCACAACAAGGGGAGGGCGGTGGTGTCGTCGGGGACCCGCGAGCGCGCCGAGCTCGACGTCTACCGGCTCCACGAGCACGGGCTGTGGGCGACCATGGAGCAGTCCACTTGAGCCCGCCGATCAAGCGGCGCCGAGACGGGCGCTACGCGATCAAGCTCGACGAGGACGTGCGGACCGTGCTCGCCGAGCTGGCTCGGCAGATGATCCCCGCCGTCGAGAACCGTGATCCGATGACCCGGCGCCTCTTTCCGCCGGCGTATCCGGCTGAAGCACTGAGCGACGTCGAGGCGGACTACCGCGAGCTGGTCGACACGCCGCTCACCAACCACCACCGGGACGCCCTCTCCGTACTCATCGAGACTTCGGAGTCCGACACCTTGAGCGAGTCCGAGCTCGACGCGTGGCTCTCGGCCGTCGGCACCATGCGCCTGGTGTTGGGCACACGGCTCGACGTCACCGAGGACATGCCCGCGCCCGGCCCGGACGACCCGTCCGCGGCCGAGTACGGCTTCTTCGAATTCCTCGGACAGCTCCAGTACCTCATCGTCGAGGTGCTGAGTGACCACCTTCCCGACGAGGGCTTTCCCGAAGGAACTTTGTGATCCCTCTGCTAATCTCCCTAAGCCCCGAACGGGTCCGAGCCCCCATCGTCTAGCGGCCCAGGACGCCGCCCTTTCAAGGCGGTAACACGGGTTCGAATCCCGTTGGGGGTGCGCGACGCCTCGGCGCCTCGACACCCGGGGGCGCCGCTGGCGATCGTGGACCTGTGGTGCAGTTTGGAGTGCACGCCGGCCTGTCAAGCCGGAGGTCGCGGGTTCAAATCCCGTCAGGTCCGCCGTCTCGGTTCTGCCGAGTCGAGGTCGGGTAGCTCAGTTGGTAGAGCGCGCGCCTGAAAAGCGTGAGGTCACCGGATCGACGCCGGTCCCGACCACCTCTGTCGTCAGTTGGTCGTCTGCTCAGTTCGTGGTGGACGACGGGCCGTCGCCCTCGCGACTCTGGTTCGCGCCCCGCTGCTCTGGGTGGCGGGACGACCGGTGCCGCCTGGGAAGTGCCGGTGACCGGTGAGCTCGGCCACCGAAGAGAACAGCCCGGTGCCCCGCTCTCCGACCAACTCCCATGCTCTCGCGATCCCGACGAGGAGCGAGGTGACGAGGGCGAAGCCAATGATCTGCTCCGCACCGGTCCTTGCCGGCGAAGCCAGCAGAGTGATCCCGGCTGCGATCTCGCCTCCGAAGATGAGGAGCAGCAACAGGACGAGCCACATCTGTCCCATGATCTGACGTCGGGTCGCTTCACTGGTCACGATCGATCGGATGGCGGCCGCCGTGTAGACGACGCCGATGAAACCGAGGACGATCGCGGGATAAGCGAGATGGGTGCCGGGCACCAGGCCGAAGAGGGACACCGCGAGGGCGTTGACGAAGGCGACCAGGGCCGCCGCGGCACGTACTTGTTGGATGACCGGCGGGTTGGCGCTCGCCTCTCGGCCGCCGGTCACCGACAGGGCGACGAAGAGGAGGCCGGTGAGGGCTCCCGAGGCACCGGCGATCGCCACGAAGAGGTCCTTGTAGTCGCCGCCTACCACGTCGTCACCCGCTCGCCACCACATCGCCACGATAGGGCGATGGGGTGGACGGACGCTTCCGACGCTGCTCCACGTGGGACTCGAGAATCGGGTGATGGGCGGCCTCGAGCGGTTGATCCGTGCTCCGCCGCGCCACTGACTCCCCGAACCGCCTGACGCCGGCCACTCGCCGGTTCCGGCGGGGCCGAAAGGGGACCGCAATGAGACGGTGGGCGGTGTGGATGTGCCTGGTCCTGGCTCTGGTGGCTTCGGGGTGCGGCGGGATCGCCTCACAAGCGCACGGCTCGTTCGGAACGGCCCCACCCACGTCGGCCGCGTCTCCTCGCCTACACCAGCTGTAGCCAATTCCTCTCGCAGGTGAAGACGGAAGCGCTCGCCGAGGTCGGACCCGACGGGCTTCCCAACCCTGGCGCCGCGACCGTCTCTTCGTCCGTAGGGAGCGCGCTGCCGACGGCGGGCACCTCGACGACGAGCGCCCCGATGGCGGCGGCCGCTGGAGCCGCGGCCGGCGAAAACGCCTCGGCGGGCACCGACCAGGCCGCATCAGCGGCCACGCCCGCGTATTCGACGACCAACGATCAGGAGCAGGGCGTCGACGAACCGGACCTCGTCAAGACCAACGGCGAGTTGCTGGTGGCCCTGCGTGAGAGCCCGGTCGGGCTCCAGGTGGTCTCCCTCGGTCCTACGCCACGACTGCGCGGCTTCCTCGCGCTGGGCGACAACGGCGGAGACCCGACCGGCATGTTCCTGGTGGGCAACGACGCGGTCGTCCTCGCGCCGGGCACGGGGGCCTCGCCGACCACCGACGTCACGGTGGTGGACCTCACCGACCCCGACCATCCGGTCGTCGCTCATTCGTTCACAGTGCAGGGGGCAGAGGTCGATGCACGCCTGATCGCCGGCTACGTCGAGCTCGTCGTCGATTCGACTCCGAACCTTGCCGTTCGTGACGCCGGCTGACGGGTCGGCGGCCGCGTCCCGACGGGCGCTCGAAGCGAACCGGGCGCTGGTTCTCGACTCGACCGCAAGCGACTGGCTCCCTTCGGTCACCAGCGAGCCGAGCGGGAGCACGAGCGGCCCGAACTGCACGTCGACCTTGCATACGGTCGCCGCATCCGGACTCGACACGGTCTCGGTCGTGCCCATCGTCCCCACTTCCAGCCAACCGCTGCCCGCGGTGACCGTGATGGGCGACGCCACGACGGTCTACGCGAGCACCTCGTCGCTGTACGTGGCCACCGCTCCGTGGTCCGAGCTCCAGAGGATGCCGGTGGCGGCCGCGCCGAACGATCCTGCCCCGATTGCTCCGAGCCCTCCGTACGCTCCGGCACCCGGCGACACCACCGCCGGCGACACCACCGAGGTACACGGCTTCGATCTCTCGGATCCCGCGGCACCTCGGTATGTCGGGTCGGGCGAGGTGCCGGGAACCCTGATCGGGCAGTACGCCCTCTCGGAGTACCAGGGATACCTCCGAGTCGCCACGACAGTAGGAAACCCGTCCCCGGCGCCCGAAGACGGCGCGGCACCGACCACGCTCTCCGACAACCGGGTGACCGTCCTGCAGCCCCAAAGCGGCACCCTGGCCACCGTGGGAAGCATCGACGGCCTCGGAAGCGGCGAGAAGATCTACGCAGTGCGGTTCATCGGGTCCCTTGCCTTCGTGGTCACCTTCCGGCAGACCGACCCGCTCTACGTCGTCGACCTCTCCGACCCCACCAATCCGCGCACCGCGGGCCAGCTCGACCTCACCGGTTACTCGTCCTTCCTCCAACCGGTCGGCAACGGGCTGATGCTCGGGATCGGACAGGCGGTCGACCAGAACCTGCGTGTCACCGGGCTCCAGGTATCCCTGTTCGACGTCGCGGATCCGAACAACCCGACGCTCGTCTCGAAGCTCGTCTACCCGGAGGGAACCTCCGCAGCCGAGAACGATCCGCACGCCCTCCTCTACTGGGCGCCGTCCGATCTCGCGGTCATGCCGCTCCAGCTGCCCGGTGAAGTTGCACCGACGCCGAGCACTCCCGGGAGCCCGATTCCGCACAACGGCAGCGACACCGGAACGGCCTCGACCCCCTTCAACGGTGCGGTCGCGCTCAGCATCAGCTCGACCGGCGTCACCGAAGCAGCCCGACTCTCACAACCGACGCCCGCGACCGCGCCCTCGTCGAGTGCCACCGGTGGAGCCCCGTCAGCTGGTGGAATGGCAGGTGGTGTCGAAGCCGAGCCTTCCATCGCTCCGTATTTCCCGAACTCCGGGATCGAGCGGGCTGTGGTGGTCGGGAGCACTCTCTACACCGTCTCCGACAGCGGCATCATGGCGAACGATCTCACCGGCTTCGCCCAGGTCGCCTGGTTGGCTTACTCGTGAGCACGATGGGCACGAGCCCGATGAGCAGTTCTGATCCCCAGTGATGCACCGGCGACGCGACCTGCGCTCGGTCGACGCAGCCGAAGAGCTCGAAGCCTCCGACGACGTCGCGCTGCTCGACGCGGTGGTGCGCCACGATCCCGCGGCGGTTCGTCGCCTGCTCGACGACGTGGCACCGATCGTCTACGGCTACCTCTATGCGCGGGTCGGTGGCGACGAGTCCGCCGCAGAGGACCTGCTGCAGGAGACGCTGCTCGAAGCCGTCCGTTCCGCCCGATCCTTCCGCGGCGACTCGGCCCTTTCCACTTGGCTCTGCGCCATCGCCCGGAGGCGCCTGGCACGGCACTACGAGCGCGAGCGTCGTACCGAGGTCGGCCGTTCGGGCCTCCGGCTCGCGCTTGCGCCAGACCCGGACCTCGAGGGCGACGCCGTCGAGCGACAAGACGAAGTCGTCCGCGCGCTCGGGCGGGTCCCACCGACCTACCGACAGGTGCTCGTGCTCAAGTACCTCGACGGGCTGGCCGTCGAGGAGATCGCGATCGGAGATGGGTCGCAGCCGGGTGCAGGTGCAGTCGCTCCTCCAGCGGGCACGCGACCGCCTACGACGAGAGCTCGGAGAAGACGGTGACTGAGTGGCCCGGCGACCTCCTCGGGCAGAGCCAGGCTCCTCGGCCGCTACCACCCGAGGTCCGCGATCGGCTGGAAGAGGTGCTGCTCACCGGCGACCTCTCGACGGAGCCCGCAACGGCCGAGCTCGAGCCCGACCTTTCGAAGCGCCTCGAAACCGCGCTGGGCGATCCGGTTGCCGACGCAATGGAGAACGTCGATCGACCTCGATCGCTCCCGCCCGCGACCGACAAGTCGCTCGAGCGCGCCTTTGCGGGTCGGGGCAAACGACGCCGAGTGGCGGTCCTCGCCGCTGCCGCGGCAGTGGTTCTCATCGCCACCGGCCTCACCGTGGCCCTGTCTCATACGAGCCACTCCCCATCCAACGCGGCGTCGCAAGCACCGGCACCTACCACCACGATCCCCCACGCCGGGGTGAACGCCTCCGGCGCTGCGGCTGCTGCAGGTGGCGGCACGTCGGCTGCCGCCAGTGCCACCGCCCAGCCACCCGAGGCGCTCGGTTCGGACCGCGCGACGCCACCGCCCGGCCCTGAAGCGGTCTCCGCGCCGGTCATCACGGCGATCTCGCCTGATTCCGGACCGGCCGCAGGCGGCACCACGGTGACGATCACCGGGAGGGGAATGGAGACCGCTGCGTCGGTTCGCTTCGGCAGCCTTCCGGCTCACTTCCAGATGGTCTCGGCGACTCAACTGCGGGCGGTCGCTCCCGCCCACTCCGCCGGCGCGGTCGCGGTCGTCGTCTCGAGTGCCTCCCGCACCGACTTCGCCTCTGCCGGCATTCACTTCACCTATCACTGAACGCCAGAACCGACCCGTCGACGGGCGCCGCACAGAGGCGCAGAAAAGGCCGCCTCTACCGGCACGGGTTGGAGTCGGCTGAGCCAAGAATCGGGATCGGAAGGCTCAGGCCGTCACCGGATTGTCCAGGATCGCCTTGCGGATTCCGGGCTTCTTGCTCCACTTCTTGCTGTCGCTGATGAGTTGTTTGACGATCGTCTTCTGCCTCGGGTCACCCGGCTTCAGACGGCTGAACTCGATGATGGTGACCACCACCTCCAGTGCGATCTGCTGGAGGCGCGGCTCCGCTTCGATCAGATCCCTCACCGGACCGGGCAGGGACCGGACCGTCGTAAGTGCCTTTGCAACATCTGGTGCAGTCCAGCTCCTGCGTCGTCTGACAGTCCACACGGTCCTACCGAGCTCGCAGAACAGCTGGACGTGGGCTGGCACGCACTCCAAGTCGACAGCGGACGGGGTAGTCAGAGCCTTGTCCACCGCGGCGACGACGGCTGCCGGAGTGTTCCAAGGAGGGACCCAGCCGCAGACGGCATTGACCATGGGGTTGTTGTTGATTCCTAGCTCGGTGATCGGGGTCGTCTTGTACGGGACGACCGGTATTCCGACATACCAGGCCAACGTCGCCTCGACCAGGCTTCCTTCGTCCGGCACCCTTCCGTCGAGGTTCAGCACGACGCACTGACAACCTTCGACCGACTGGAAGACGTCCAGCGCCTCGACGATCCTGGTGACCCAGACCACGATCCGATTGATGATCACCGATTCGAGCATCGCGGAGCCATGGAGCTCGGGATTGTTGAACAATCCCATTACGGAAGCCACTTCGACACCGTCTCTCTGGGGCAGATGGACGTCGTACTTCTTCGCCAGCGCCTTGTCGAGTGCCAGCTGCTCGTCCTTGTCGCCGACGCTGAACATCGGACCCGCCATGTAGACCCGCTTGCGTGTGGGCATGGTCGACCTCCTCGAGTCGAGGGAACCGCGTGATGGGAAGTGTGCTGTGAACCGCCTGTTGTAAACCGCCGATTTACCGCCGCTTGGATCCGCCTTCAGGCCCTTTCAGGACTACCCGTCAGGATCGCCGCTGCGCCTCAGGATATCCCTAGCCCGGTGCCAATCGGAAGTGGCAGTCCCGCCCACGATCCGATCCAGCAACGGGGGAAGCAATCCGAGGGCGAGATCCGGCTCGAGTTCCGAAAGATCGGTTGCCGCTCGTAGCGCCAAACCGAACTGGCCCCTCGAGATCGCGCCGTCCACCGCGCTCTTGAGCAAGCTGCCGATTTCCTGCGCAGACCACCCTCCGGTGCCAGACCGGGCCTGGAGCCGGAGAAGCTCGCAGTCGAAGAAGTGCTGATCGAGCGCTTCGGCCAATTCGAGCCCGCCAGTTGCACTGGCGAGTGCTGCCCCGGCGTCGCCGACGGCCCACTGGGTCTCTGCGAGGAGCATGAAGGCAAGAGGGGCACCGTTCTGTCCACCGCTCATTGCGAGCACTTCCATCCCGGTGACGACCTCGGTGACCCCCTCGGGATCACCTTTGAGGATCGCACGCTCCGCACCGTGGAGGATGTGCCCAAATCCGCTGGTGAAGGGAAGACGGAGCCGAGCTCCTTCTTCGACGAGGACGCGCGCCTCACGCATTGCGGCCTGGTGTTCCCCGCGCAGATGGTGAATGAACCCGTTGAACACCCGGCCGAGATGCTCGCTGATGGGCGACCCGAGTGAATCGCCGAGTCGAACGGACCTGCTGGTGAGCTCGATGGCTTCGTCGAAACGCCCGATCATCCACGCCGCGGCACCGCCGACACCGTACGCGATGACACCTTGGTCTGTACCGAAGCCGTAGGTCACGTCTTCGTAGTCGCCCATTCGATACAACTGCGTTCCCTTGAGAGCGTGCTCGTGGGCTTGCGGACCATTCCCGAGGAACAGGTAGTTGAGGGCAAGAGTGCAGTGACCGCGCAGACGGCCTTCTCGGAGATCGTGCTCTTCGGCGACTTCGAGGATCTCCTCGGCCAGCTCGACCGAACGTCGGCATGACCCCACCTGGTTCCAATACACGGCCTCACCGTTCAGCGCAGAGGTCAGCTCCAACGTGTCCCCCAGTTCCCGTGCGAGCTCCTGCGCGCGCGTCCACGCCGGTAGTGATTCGGCTGCCGAAAAACCCACTCCACCGAAGATGGCGTTTCCGAGCCGGACCCTCAGGCGGAGTTCTGTGCCGGCATCGGCGCGTTCGACGAGGGCCAACGCCCTCTCGAAGTGGCCGGCTGCCTCCGCGTACGCGGCCGATTCCGCCGCAAGCGTCCCTGCACGCTCGAACCACGGCACTGCCCGAGCGTCGCGTGCCTCCTCCAGGTGGTACGCCATGAGAGACGGCTGGGTGTCGATAAAGGGGCGATAGCGCTCCTCGAGAACCGTGGCGATCTTTCCGTGCACCGTCCGGCGCTCGCTTCGCAGCATCGATTCGTGCGCCGCTTCTTGGAGAAGTGCGTGGCGAAACTTGTAATGACCTTCCGAGGGGTGCGCCAAGATCCCGATATCGACGAGACGACCGAGCGATCGCGAACGCGTGGGATCCGGTGGCAAGAGCTCTTCGAGAAGGTCGTCGTCGAAGTCTCGGCCGATCGCTGAACCGCGTTGCAGGAGCGTCCGAACGTCAGGACCGAGTTGGTCGAGCCGGGCCATCAGTGAGGCCTGGAGCGTCACCGGTACGAGAGCGTTCGGAGCGACGACCATGGCCGCCGCGAGCTGTTCCGCGAACAACGGCAGTCCGTCTGCCCGCTCCGCGATGTCGTCGATCGTCGATGCAGAGAGCGTCGGACCCGAGACCGAGCTTACGAGCTGGCGGATATCCGATCCGCGGAGCGCTCCCAGCCGCACCTTGCGTACATCCTCGCGGGTCAGCCATCGTTGCGACTCGGTAGGGCGGACCGTGCACACCGCGAGAAGCCGACGGCCGCGCACCTCGTCGGCGATCTGCTCGAGTAGTTCGCCCGTCGACGGGTCTGCCCAATGCGCGTCCTCGATGTGCAACACGCCAGGTCTGTCCGCGGCCAGTCGGAACACCCACTCGAGCATCGACTGCAACTGATTGGCACGCCGCTCCTCTGGAGACCGCCCTTCCGCGGGAGGCGGAGGAGAGGGAGCGGACATGAACGGTGCAAACGGCACGTGACTGGTCATCGGAGAGCACTGGACCGTCATCCACGGAGCCGACGGGCCGGCCACGTGCCTCAGTTCGTATGCCAGGCGCGACTTTCCGACACCCGCTTCCCCTTCGACCGCGACGATGGCTCCCGAACCAGCAACGACCTCCTGCCACACCTCTTCGAGAACGCTGAGTTCGGCTTCTCGATCGACCAGCGGAAAGACTCGTTCGACGTCCGGCCCCGGAAGCGCCTCGGGCGCGCCGACCGAGAAGACCTCGACATCGGTCCCGATCCCCTTGAGCGGCGGACGCCCGAGACTCTGTAGATCCCACCGCTCTCGGAGGAGCTGTCTCGTCTCGGCGCTGATGACAAGGCTCCCCGGTACTGCCACACCCTGAATTCGGGAAGCAACGTTGGCTGCGTCGCCGAACACCGATGCGTCCCGTCGGCCCTCCCCTCCGAAGATGCCGACCATGGCCAGACCGGAATGGATCCCGACTCTGGCGGCGATTTCGACGCCATACTCCCTTCGGAACTCGACGTTCCGGTCGACGAGTTCGGTGAGCAGTTCACGCCCTGCCCTGATCGCCAGATCCGCGTCGCGCTCGTGCGAGGTGGGCCATCCGAAGAAGGCCAGGATCCCGTCTCCGAGGAAGTCAGCCAGGTAACCCCCGTGACGCTCGATCGCATCACGACCGAGCTGCTGGTAGGCCAGCATGCACTCGCCGTACTCCTCCGGGTCGATCCGTCGTGACAGCTCGGTCGACCCGACGACGTCGGAGAACATCACCGTCACCCAGCGGCGCTGCCCACCGCCAGTCGACTCCGGCTCGGGCGCCAGACGGTTCCCGCACTGTGGGCAGAACCGTGCCTCGTGGATGATCTCGGAGCGGCAGGACGGGCAGCGCATGGTTCTCAGCGGATCAACGGAACTCGCTGAAGGACGACAGCGCTCGACTCGCTTGCTCGTCGGGTTCCGACACCCCGTCCTCCGCACGTTCGTCCGCCGGACTCACGGCTCAATTCTGCCTCACTTCGCGACACTTGGCGGCGGGGCGCAACGGCGGTTCACTCTCGTGGAACCACCGATCCGCACCGACGACCTCGGCGTATGCTTGGCCGCCGACGAACGCCGCTCGATCGGAGGTCGTAGAAATGACCGTCACGCCGTCCTCGCAGCCGATCGTTGGTGACAAGGTCGCGATCGTCCTCTCCGGAGCAGGATCTCGCGGGGCTTACGAGGCGGGGGCTCTTTCCGTCCTGTTGCCGCTCCTGACAGGCGATGACGCCCCACGGATCATTCTCGGCACCAGTGTGGGTGCGCTCAACGCTGCGATGTTGGCGTCCGTCATCGACAAAGGGGTCGCGAATGCCGCGAAGGAGATAGAGGAGAATTGGGGCAAGGTCGGCCCCGACAAGGTATTCCGTATCCCGTGGAGGGGAGCCCTCACTGAGCTGGCACACCACTTGTGTCCGCGGCCGGGAAGGGCGGTGGGGTTGGTCGACACGACACCGTTGGAACGGACCATCGAGAAGCTCATCCGACCGAACGACTTCGGCCACAACGTCGGGACCCGCTACCTCGACACCGTGGGCATCGTCGCGAGCGCGTGTTCGTCTCGGCGGGCGGTGGTTTTCGTGGAGGGGGGTCCAGACCCCATGCCGCACTCGGGTGATCAGGTCCAGTACGTCGAGACCACACTCGGGGTCCCACACCTACTCGCCTCCTCCGCCTTCCCGATCGTCTTCCCTCCGCAGTGGGTTACGGATCCGACGATTGACGGCGACTGGTACATCGACGGCGGCGTGCAACTCAACACTGCCTTCAAACCGGCGATCGATCTCGGAGCAGACAAAGTCCTGGTGGTCGGAGGTACTCCTCTGTCGACTCGCACCGGTGCCTCCCCCACGGAACCTCCTACCCTTGGAGACTCGAACGGCCAGATCCTCCACGCACTGCTCGCCAACGGACTCGCGCCGGACATCGCGCACCTGAGCCTCACCAACCAATACCTGAGGGAGGTCGGCACCTCGCCGCCGTCGCTTCCGAGCGCCGCATCGGGACCGCGCCGGTCGCGACGATTGGTCTCGTACTTCACGGTGCACCCGAAGAACGATCTTCTCGACGAGGAAGCGGAAAAGATCTACCCCGCGGGATTGAAGAGCCTCTTGGAATCGCTCGGTGGCTACAAGGTTCTGGGCAGCATCACCTGCCAGAAACAATGGCCGGGGCAGTTCCTGAGCTACATGTGCTTCCATCCGGACTTCATCCGAACGGCCTTCAAAATGGGTAAAGAGGAAACAGTGGCGACTCTCAATGGCGCCACCTCGATCCCGTGGATCACTCCTTGAACCAGCGGCAGATCAAGCTCTCGACGTGGGAGTACTACGACCGGCGAGTCAGCCAGGGCGTGCCCGGGCTGCAGCATGCGCTCGACTACTGGTCCGGGCTGGGAGTGCCGGTCGTCGCAGAGGAGATCGAGGAGGAGGCAACCCGTGTCCGGATGCTCCTGGCGTCCCTTTCCGACACCACCTTCGTCGAGGCGGCCGCCGGCCCCGGGACCTTCACCGCCTTCTTGACGGGCCGTGGAGTCGCACTCGATCAGAGTCCGGCGGCACTTGTGCGTCTTGCCGCGGAGCATCCCGAAGTCTCCGTGGTCCGAGGCGACGTCACTGCACTGCCTTTTCGAGATCAGAGCTTTCGCCGGTACTTCGCTGCGCACATCTTCGGCCTTCTCCAGCGACCCGATGCGCGACGCTTGCTCCAAGAGGCAGCGCGTGTCGCCGACGAGATCCTCATCCTCGACGCGGGCCGCCCCATGGGCACTGCCGTTGAGGAGTGGCAGGACCGCACGCTGCCCGACGGTGGCCGCTACCGCATCTACCGGCGCCACTTCGAACCCGACGTACTCGCGTCGGAACTCGGCGGCTCCGTCCTGTTCGGCGGAGCTTTCTACGTGCTGGTGCGGGTGACGGCCCGCTGAGCTCCGACCTGGATCTTCTCAGCGGCTGTGCCCGTGCAGCACGCCCATGAGTTTCGCGACGACCTTGGTCGACCGAGCCGGCCGTCCGAAGCTGGTCAGGTTGATCGGGAGGGCGAACCGCTGCGCGGTGACCGCCTTGGCCCGGGTGAACTCCCGTAGCCCGTCCGGCCCGTGGATCCGACCGAACCCCGACTCGCCGACGCCGCCGAAGGGCAGTCCCGGAACGAACGCGTAGGTCATGATCGAGTTGACCGAGGTCATCCCCGAGCGCATCCGGCGGGCGAGCTCGATCCCTCGCTGGCGGGAGCGGGTGAAGATCGCACCCCCGAGTCCGTAGGAGGACGCGTTCGCCAGCTCGAGACCCTCCTCCGCATCCTTGACCTTGGTAACGGTCAGGGTCGGTCCGAAGGTCTCCTCGCGCACCGCCGCCGCATCCTCGGGCACCTCGACCAGGATCGTGGGTCCGACTCCGCGCACGTCGACGGCTTCCTCTCCACCGATCAGGGCGCGGCCGCCCCGGCGCAGCGCGTCGGTCACGTGACGCCGGATCACGTCGACCTGCTTCGGCATGGTCGGCGGGCCCCACGAGGCGTCATCTTCCGAACCCGGCGTGAGAGACCGAGCCTTCGCGACCAGCGTCCCCACGAAGCGGTCGTAGACCGCCTCGGTCGCGTACACCCGCTCGGTGCCGATGCAGGTCTGCCCGCCATTGCTCATCCCGCTCCAGAGCGCCGCGTCGACGGCGGCTTCGACATCCGCATCGTCGTCGACCAGCAGCGCGTCCTTGCCGCCGCACTCCATGAGCACCGGCACCAGACCCTCCGCGCAGGCGGCCATGACCTTCCGCCCGGTGCTGGCGGAGCCGGTGAACGCGATCTTGTCCACTCCTGCCCGGCAGAGGGCAGCTCCGGTGTCGCCCAAACCGGTCACCAGCGGTTAACACGTCTGCCCCGTCGGGCACCGCTCTCGCCCAGGCGTCGACGAGCCAAGCTCCGACTGCCGGCGTGTACTCGCTGGGCTTGAACACCACCGCGTTGCCAGCGGCAAGCGCGTAGGCGATGGACCCCATCGGCGTGAAGACCGGGTAGTTCCACGGGCCGATCACCCCGACTACACCGAGAGGTTGGTACTCGACGATCGCCGAGTTGTTGGCCGCCAGCAAGCCGGTCGGGACCCGACGCTCTCCGAGCACCTTGCGAGCGTGTGACGGTGCCCATGCCAAATGATCGAGCACGCCGACGATCTCGAGGACCGCGTCGCCTTTCGGTTTCCCGTTCTCGCGATGCACAAGATCCGCGAGCTCGTCGATGCGCCGGGCGAGCTCTCCCTTGAAGTGACGCGAGATGGCGCGCCCGGCCGTCGAAGCCGAGCGCCCGCCACCACTTGGAGGCCTCTCGGGCCCTGTCCACGGCAGCGACGACCGCAATCTGATCGTCGATGGGCATGCTCGCGACGACCGCGCCGGTGGCGGGGTCGAACGAGTCGAAGTGCGCATGGGGTTCGTCGGGAACCGAACGGAGTACCTGGACGTTGGACATCGATCCCTCCTGACTCGGCCGTCCACGACCCCGTTCGTCCGTGCCGGGGCGGTGAACGGACGGCTCAGCCCCCTTCTGCGGGGCCACCACGAATGAGTACACCTTACGGGCACCCTCGCGTCTGTCGACCGAGGAAAGTGGCAGCTGCCTGGGCATATGCTGGGCGTTCCGCGTGGTGATCCCACTGGCGGAACGGCGATCGGGGTCCCAGATGGCGAAACAGCAATCCAGCGACAAAGAGAAGTCGACCGGCGAAATCCCCGGCGGAGCGGTCGGGCTGATCCTCACCGGCGACGGCGCACGGAGCGCCTACGAGGCGGGTGCGCTCTCGGTGCTCCTCCCACTGCTCCGCGAGGAGGACGCGCCCCGAATCATCCTCGGGACCAGTGCGGGTGCGTTGAACGCGGCGCTCATCGCCGCGTTCATCGACCACGGACTCGACGTCGCGGCGGCGAAACTTCTCGAGGCCTGGCGGACGATCCGCCCGGAGAAGGTGTTCGCCCCTCCTCTCGCGAGCACCGTCTCGCTCATTGCCTGGCACTTGCGCCATGCGCCCGGAACGGCAGGCGGCCTGCTCGATACAAAACCGCTGAAGGGGACGATCGAACAGATGCTCCAGCCACACGACTTCGGCCGGGGTGTCGAGAGCGGCCAGCTCGAGAGCCTCGGCGTCGTTGCCAGTGCGTGCTCGACCTCCCAGGCAGTGGTGTTCGTCGAGGGGAAGATGCCACCCTCTTCGGGCGAGCGGATCCGCTATCTCTCGACGAAGCTCACCATTCCGCACCTTCTCGCTTCGTCGGCCTTCCCCCTTGCTTTCCCCGCGCAGTGGGTGGAAGGGCCTGAGGGAGGCGACTGGTACATCGACGGTGGGATCCACCTCAACGCACCGCTCAAGCCGGCGGTCGACCTCGGCGCCAACCGTCTGCTGATTCTCGGTGCGACCCAGCAGTCGCCGTTCCGCGAACCCGATCCGTCCGTTCCGCCCAACTTCGGCGACGGCGGGGGCCAGATCCTGCACGCCGTCCTCACCGATCGGCTCCAAGCCGACCTCTCCTACCTCTGTCGCAAGAACGCCGCTGTCCGGAAGTACGGCGGCGCCTCTGGGTCGGAAGACGACCACCGGCTGATCGCGACCTACCTAATGACCCCGCCCGACGACTCTCTGAGCGAGATCGCGGCGGAGATCTGGCCGTCGGGATGGCGGAGTCTCCTCGAATCCTGCGGCGGCTACCGATTGCTCGGTGGTCTCACCACCCAGAAGCAACAACCCGGGCAGTACCTGAGCTACCTCTGCTTCCACCCCGAGTTCATCGAGCAGGCGATCGGCAAGGGCCAGGCCGACGCCAAGGCTGCGATCGGCAACGCCACATCCATCCCCTGGGAGTGCACCGTAGAGCTGCCGCGAGTCGTTCGCCGGCCTCTCAGGCGCCTAAACACCCAGTTCAGCGGGGTCTTTCCGCCGTAGCAAGGGTCTTGAGGGCGGGCGTCCCTGGCACACCTGCGTTCGTCCCACGTTTGACAGTGTCAAGCGTGGGACGAAACACACCTCCCAAGAGACGCTCGGATCGAAGCTCCTCGAGGGGGGACCGCCGGCATCGCTGCCAGGCGTCACGCCGTTCGGTTCAACCGCCCTCGTACTCGAACCCCAGGTCGGGGGCGGTCACCAGCGCCCGGAAGGGAAGCCCCTCCTCCTCCGCCATGCCGGCAACCGTGCCGCCGCGGTCGACCACTGCCACCAGCAGCACCGGCTGCGCTCCGGCCTCGATGACCGCGTGTGCCGCCTCGAGCAAGGAGGTCCCACGGGTGACGGTGTCCTCGGTGACCACCACCTGGTCCCCCGGGTCGAGGGCGCCCGCGATCCGGCCGCCGGCACCGTGGTCCTTGACCTCTTTCCGCACACTGAATGCCTTCAGCATGCGGCCCTGGGCTGCGGCGACCCCGGCGGTCACGAACGCCACCGGGTCGGCCCCCATGGTCAACCCGCCGATGGCGGTCGCGTGCTCGGGGGTCACCGAGAGGATGCCCTCTGCGACGAGCAACATCGCCTCGGGCCGGCACACCGTCTGCTTCGAGTCGATGAACCAGTTGCTCTTCTTCCCCGACTTGAGGACGAAGTCGCCTCGCCGGACCGAGTGAGCCAGCAGGTGGTCGCGCAGTGCCTCGAATTCGGTCGGCGGCAGACGGTCACTCCCCGTGTCCGCGACGCTCATCCTCCGGATCCTTCAGCCGCCGTCCAGCGCAGCTCGCCGACCAGGTCGACACCGCGATCCCCCTCTTCCACCCGGCCCACGACCATCGCATCGACCCCCAACCCACGGAACACCTCGAGCGCGTCCTCGGCCCGTTCCGGGGCAACCACGACGATCATCCCGAGGCCGAGGTTGAACACGCGCACCATCTCGTCGTCGTCGACCGGACCGAGTCGTCGGATCTCGGAGAAGATCTGCGGCACCTGCCAGGTCGACGCGTCGACCACCGACCGCAGACCGAGGGGCAGGATCCGTGGCAGATTGCCGGGGATCCCCCCACCGGTCACGTGCGCGACCGTGTGCACCTCGGAGGACTCGATGGCCCTCCGGACCGCGGGTGTGTAGAGCACCGACGGGCGAAGCAGCTCGTCGGCGAGCGACACCCGGGCACCCGGCCAGGCCGGCCCGTCGAGTGCCAGCCCGGCACGTTCCAACAAGACCCGGCGTGCGAGGGTGTAACCGTTGCTCCGCAGGCCCGGTGAGGCGAGGCCGATCAGGGCATCACCGGCGCGTACACGCTCGGGACCGAGAACCCCGTCCCGCTCGACCACCCCTACCGCGAAGCCCACCAACTCGAACTGGTCGGCCTCCATGAGCCCCGCGTGCTCGGCCATCTCCCCGCCGAGCAGGGCGGCGCCGACCCGACGGCAACCCTCCGCCACCCCCGCTACCAGCTCGGCCATGCGAGACGGGTCGATCGAAGCCGAGGAGATGTAGTCGAGCACGAAGAGTGGCTCCGCGCCTTGGCAGACCAGGTCGTCGACGCACATCGCCACCAGGTCGATGCCGATGGTGTCGAAGCGCCCGAGCATCCGGGCGATCTCGGCCTTGGTGCCGACCCCGTCGGTCGAGGCGACCAGGACGGGTGCTCGGTAGCGGTCGACCGGAACGCCGAAGAGGCCGCCGAACCCACCGAGCTCGCCGACCACCTCGGGCCGATTGGTCGAGGCGACGAGCGAACGGATCAGTTCGACCGCCCGGTCGCCGGCCTCGATGTCGACACCGGCCGAGGCGTAGGTGGCGGGCTCCGAAGTGCTCGGGTCGGGTGAACGGGGATGGTCGGGTGTCGTCTCTGGGACGACCCCCGTCACGCCCGGGCCCCGCTCGCGGCGCCGCTCAGTGCAGGCCGATCGCCGAGCTCGACGCGGGTTGGGACCGGCACCGGGTAGAAGCCGGTGAGACAGGCGTTGCAGAACCCCGCACCCGGCGCGTCGATCGCCTCCACCAGGTGCTCGAGAGTGAGGTACTCGAGTGAGTCGACGCCGAGGAACTCGACGATCTCGGGGATCGACTTGATCGACGCGAGCAGTTCGTCCTTGTCGGGCGTGTCGATCCCGTAGAAGCAGGGCCACTTGAACGGAGGCGACGAGATGCGCAAGTGCACCTCGCGCGCACCCGACTCGCGGAGCATCTTGACCATGGCCCGGGTGGTGGTGCCGCGCACGATCGAGTCGTCGACCACGATGAGGCGCCGGCCGGCGATGTTCTCGCGCAGCGGGTTGAGCTTGCGGCGGACCCCGCTCGCCCGCTCGGCCTGAGTGGGGGCGATGAAAGTGCGCCCGATGTAGCGGTTCTTCACTAGTCCCTGTCCGTAGGGGATGCCCGAGGCGAACGCGTACCCCTCCGCGGCCGGAACGCCCGAGTCGGGGACGCCCATCACCAGATCGGCGTTCACCGGAGCCTGGCCGGCGAGCAGCTGACCCATCCGGCGCCGAGCGCCGTGCACCTCGTTGCCGTAGAGCCTGGTGTCGGGACGGGCGAAGTAGACGAACTCGAAGATGCAGAGCTTCGGGTCGACGCGGGACTCGGCGAACGGCCACTCCGAACGCACCTCTTTGCCGTCGATGACCACCATCTCGCCAGGCTCGAGCTCGCGAATGAAGGTCGCGCCGAGCACGTCGAGGCCCGGGGACTCCGATGCGAGCACCCACCCCTCCTCGAGCTCGTCGGTCGCCTCCAGGCGCCCGAGGCAGAGGGGGCGGAAGCCGTTCGGATCGCGCACCCCGATCAGGCGGTCGGCGTCGAGCAGCACGAAGGAGAAGGCGCCCTCGAGCAGCGGGAGGACCGAGGTGAGGGCTTCTTCGAGGTCACCCTCACCGGCAAGTGCCGCCTCGGTGCCGTCGGGAGGGAAGGTGTGGGCGAGCAGCTCGGCCACCAGGTCGCTGTCGGAGGAGACCAGGCCGGGAAGCATCCCCGCGGCTTCACCCAGGGACTCGGTGTTGGTCAGGTTCCCGTTGTGCGCGAGCCCGAATCCGGCAGGCCCCACGCCGCGGAAGACCGGCTGGGCGTGGTGCCAGTCGCTCGAACCGGCCGTCGAGTACCGGGTGTGGCCGATCGCGAGATGGCCGCGGAGCCCCGAGAGCTTCCGCTCGTCGAACACGGTGGTCACGAGGCCCATGTCCTTCATGACCGTGATGAGGTCGCCGTCGCTGACCGCCATGCCGGCCGACTCCTGGCCGCGGTGCTGGAGGGCGTAGAGCCCATCGAAGGTGAGGTATGCGACGTTCCGCCCCGGGGCGTAGACCCCGAAGACGCCACACGCTTCCTTCGCCTCCATCATCGGTTCGTCACCGCACCCACCGGGCTGTCGGGCTCGTCCCACGGGCGGGCTTCCGGATCCCGGTCCGTGCACCTATCCTACCCTGGGCATACCTGAGGCTGCCCGTCCCCTCTCGTGGCGTTCGGCGTTTTGCCGACCCTCCCTGGGCGGCTGGATGACCCCTCGCTGGGCGGCTGGATGACTCCTCGGGGCGACCGGCCTCACACGACGACCTACGCCATACTTTCCCCCGTGAAGCGCCGGCGGACCCTCGCACTGATGACGCTGGCCCTGGTCGGTGCCGCTCTCACCGGCTGCTCGAAATCCGCAGCCAAACCCCCTGCTTCGACCGCCGCATCCGACTCGACGACGAGCTCCGGGCCCCCGGCCGGCGGAGGGTCTCCGGGGACCCCCCAGCAGACCGTGCAGACCTGGATCTCGGAAGTCAACGCCGAGAACCCGTCCGCTACGGAGCTGCTCGGGCAGCCCTTCCGCGCCGATTGGACCCGCACCAAGAGGACGGTCTGGCCCAAGTTCTCGAACGTCAACTGCCAGACCCAGTCCCAGACCACCTCGGCCGCGACGGTTCATTGCACGCTTTCGGAATCCGTCTATGCAGGAGAACGCAACCCCCCGACCTACTGGAACTTCAACCTCACCGCCGAGTCCGGGGGCACCTGGTTGATCACCCACTACCGGTCGGGGTGAAACGGGCCGCCATGAGCCCGATCCCCGCCTGACCTCGGAGAACGGCGCTCAGAACTTGACCGGATATGGAGCGCCGGGTACCGGGTCGAACCAACCCCGGTAGCGTCAGCCACGGTGATCGATCTCCACACCCACTCGACCGCCTCGGACGGCAGCGACCCGCCCGAGACCGTTGTCGACCTCGCGGCCGAGTCAGCCTGCAGTGCGATGGCCCTCACCGACCACGACACCTTCGAGGGCCTCGGCCCGGCCCGCCGGCGCGCAAAGGAGCTCGGGATCGACCTGGTCGCCGGGTGCGAGGTCTCCTGCGTCGCGCCGCGAAGCGCAGTCATGCACGTGCTCGCCTACTTCGTGGACACCGAGGAGAGCCCGCTCGCCGAGGAGCTAGTCCATCTGCGTGACGACCGGCGACGACGCAACCTTGCCCTGGCGGAGCGCCTTGCGACCCTCGGCATCCCGGTCACCTACGAGATGGCCGTCGAGCGGGCCGGTTCCGAGGCCGGAGTGGGTAGACCGCATTTCGCCGCGGCAATGGTCGCGATGGGCGCCGCCGACTCGATGGAAGACGCCTTCGACCGTGTGCTCGGGAACGACCGGCCCGGGTACATCCCGAAGGCGAGACTGTCGGGTAGCGAGGTCGCCTCGCTGATCACCGGCTCGGGCGGCGTCGCGGTGCTCGCCCACCCCTACAGCCTCGGCTTCGAAGGCTCCCGTCTCGCAGAAGCCGTCGGTGAGCTCAAAGAGAGCGGGTTCGGGGGGATCGAGACGACCTACGGTCGCTACTCGAAGCGTCAGCGACAGCAGCTCAACAATCTGGCGAAGAGGTTCGATCTGGTCGCGACCGGCGGCTCGGACTACCACGGCGAGAGCACGCCCGACCTGGCCGTCGGGACGGGAACCGGTGACCTGAAAGTCGCCGATCGCGTCCTCACCGACTTGGAGGCGCGCCGTCCGCACCATCGCAGTGGCGGTTCGGCCATGGTAATGAAGTAGGACCGAAAGGAGCGCTATGGCTACCCCACCGCACCTCGATCACGAGCAGCGCCGCATCTTGGAGCAACTCTCGGCTCATCCGTTGCCCCACAATCTGAAGTGGAAGAACGTGATCGCGCTGCTCAACGCAATGGGGCAGGTGGATCAAGAGAGCGACGATCGGCTCCGGGTGACCTACGACGGCCACACCGAGGTGTTCCGCACCTCGAAGCACGGGGACGTCGACGCGGACACCGTCGTCAAACTCCGCCACTTCCTTCTCGGCACGATGCCCACCCTCGAGGAGACCGAGTAGCCGGTCAGGTCAGGCGGTCACTCGGCCGTAGCGGGCGCGAGCTAAGTACCGCGACCGAAGACTCGGGAGGTCGAAGCTGGCGCGAGTCACGGAGTCGAGAAGGCACCCGCGTTCGTCCAATTCACGCGCGACGGCGACGATCTCGCGACGCTGTTCTCCCGAGAGACGGACCGACCAGGACGTCGAGTCGGAGACGTCCGCCGCCGCCCAGACGGCCTCCGATGCGATCGCCTTTCGGACGGGCACGACCTAGGAGCTCCCCAGTACCTCGCGGAGGGCTGCCAGCTGTTCGGGTACGACTCGCCACCACGTCCACCGGCCCTCCTTCGTCCCCGCCAGGAGGCCTGCGTCAGCCAAGACCCTGGTGTGGTGCGAGATCGTCGGCTGGCTCTTTCCCAGAGGTTCTTCGAGATTGCAGCTGCACACCTCACCCTCACTGGCGACGATCGAGAGGAGACGAAGTCGAACAGGGTCGCCCAGTGCGGCGAAGACGGCGGCGAGGTCGGCGGCATCCGCGGGAGCGAGCGCCTCGTCGGTCAGGGGTGGACAGCACGCTCCATTGACGGTTACCGCCGTCTTGCGGGGGCTCATGACACCATCCTATTGACATCCATCAATCTATCGTGCATAGTCCACCTATTGACAGGAATCAATCTACAGGAGCCACCATGGCACGTGTACAGCTCGCTCTCAACGTTTCCGACCTCGAACAGGCGGTCGACTTCTACTCCAAGCTCTTCGGTTCCGAGCCGGCCAAGCGGCGGCCGGGCTACGCCAACTTCGCCATCACCGACCCACCGCTCAAGTTGGTCCTCATCGAGTCGACGGGGGCACGCGCACCAGGGGTCGTCGGTGCACTGAACCACCTCGGTGTGGAGGTCGAGACCCCCGACGAGGTCCGCCAGGCGAGCCGGCGCCTTTCCGGCGACGGTCTCGCCACCACCGACCAATGCGAGACGACCTGCTGCTACGCGGTCCAGGACAAGGTCTGGGTGGACGACCCGGACGGCTCGCCCTGGGAGGTCTACACCGTGCTCGCCGATGCGCCGGGCGAATCGGGCGTCGGCGGGGACGGTACCTGCTGTGAGGACTCCACGACCGACATCGCGGGCGAGCCTCGCGTCGCCACCCGCGCCTCGTGCTGCTAGCCGGCGCGAGCGCACGAGAGCCCCTCCTACCGTGAACGACGTCGTCCTCTGGAGACGGCTTCTCGCCGAATTCCTCGGTAGCGCCTTCCTCGCCGCCCTGGTCATCGGTTCGGGGATCGCGGCGCAACGATTGTCGCCCGGCAACACGGGACTTCAGCTCTTCGAAAACGCAGCAGCCACCGCGGCCGGCCTGTTCGCGATCATCCTCATGTTCGGACCCATCTCCGGAGGCCATTTCAATCCGGCGGTCTCCTTCGTCGATGCCGGCTTCGGTGGCCTGGCCTGGCGAGATGCGCTCGCCTACCTGCCTGTCCAGATCGCGGGGTGTGTAACGGGCGCAGTCGTCGCCAATGCCATGTTCTCGGTCGCCGCCATCGAGATCTCCACCAAACAGCGCTCCTCGGGTCCGCACTTCCTTTCAGAGGTGGTCGCCACGATGGGCCTCCTGTTCGTCATCTTCGCGCTTGCCCGATCGGGCCGGTCGCGCCTTGCGCCGGCCGCCGTGGGCGCTTACATCGGCGCCGCGTACTTCTTCACCAGTTCGACGAGCTTCGCCAATCCGGCGATCACGGTAGGTCGGATGTTCTCGAACACCTTCGCCGGAATCGCCCCGTCCTCAGTGCCGAGCTTCATCGGAGCACAGATCGTCGGAGCGTTGCTCGCCTTCGGGGTCCTTCACGTGCTCTACCCCGGCGTGACTCCGGATGAGGCTGCGGACATCATCGTGCCCCACCTGCGAGGGATGGACGACCCCGAGACCGATCACCACGGAAGCGAACAGGTCGAGCACAGCCGATGATCCAGTTGCCGAGTACCGGAATCTGACAGGGAGACCCATGCACGTCGTCGCCATCGGTGGGAGTGATGCCGGGATCAGCGCCGCACTCAGGGTACGGGAGCTCGACTCCTCGGCTGAGGTCACCGTGGTCGTGGCCGATGCGTATCCGAACTTCTCGATCTGTGGAATCCCCTATTACGTCTCCGGGGAGGTCACGCACTGGCGGAACCTCGCCCATCGCACCATCGCCGACCTCGAGGCGACCGGGATGGAACTGCGCATCGACAGTGTTGCAACCCACATCGACGTCGACGCGCGCAAGTTGTCCGTGCGGGCGGCGGACGGCGCGGAAGACCTCCTCTCCTACGACTCTCTCGTCGTAGGGACGGGAGCCGTGCCGGTCCGCCCTACGATCCAGGGGCTCGACGCGCTCGGCCCCGACGACGCGGTGCACCTGCTGCACTCGATGGGTGACACCTTCGCCGTGATGGAGACGCTCGAGAGACGGTCTCCCGCTTCTGTGGTGATCGTGGGCGCCGGCTATATCGGGCTCGAGATGGCGGAGGCGCTGGTTGCCCGCGGTCTGTCGGTGACCCAGATGGAACAGCTCGAAGAAGTCCTCCCGACCGTCGACCCGGAGCTCGGTGCGCTCGTGCACGCCCAGTTGAGAGAGCACGGCGTCGACGTGCGCACCTCGACGACGGTGCGCCGCATCGAGAAGGCAGACGGGGGCGCTGGGCTCGAGGTCGTCGCCATCGGCGCGGACGGCAACGAGGTCCGCTGCCCGACCGACATGGTCCTCGTCGTCGTGGGTGTCCGCCCTGACACCGATCTCGCCGCTTCGGCCGGCGCAGAGCTCGGCTTTCGTGGCGCGATCGATGTCGATACGAGGATGCGGACGAACCTGCCCGCCGTCTTCGCGGCCGGGGATTGCGTGGTCACCCACCACCGCCTCCTCGGAACGACCTACCTCCCGCTCGGGACCACCGCGCACAAGCAGGGGCGGGTGGCCGGCGAGAACGCCCTCGGGGGGGATCGGGAGTTCGCCGGCAGCCTCGGCACCCAGGTCGTGAAGATCTTCGACATGGTCGCGGCCCGAACCGGCGTGAAGGATCACGAAGCTCGAAGTGCCGGCTTCGACCCGCTCACCGTGGAGTTCGAGGGCGACGACCACAAGGCCTACTACCCGGGTTCGCACCGGGTCCGCCTCCGGTACTGCGGTGATCGTCGGAGCGGACGGCTCCTCGGCGTCCAGCTCTTTGGCCACCTCCATGCCGAGGTGGCGAAGCGTGTCGATATCGCGGCCTCGGCCATCTTCTCGGAGATGGGTGTCGACGAGATGAGCGACCTCGACCTTTCCTATACGCCCCCGCTCGGCAGTCCCTGGGACGTCGTCCAGGGAGGAGCCCAGGCCTGGGTTCGTCGGGCGAAGGAGATCGAGGTGTCCGGGAAGGAATAGTCGAGCTGCGCGCTGCGGCCGAACAAGGGGGAGAAAGCATGATCGGAACCGACGCGATACCCCAAGGCCGACGACGGGCCCTCGAGAATGTCGCTCGCGATCTCCACGTTCGCTACGAGGGTGTCTTCGGAACCGAGACGATCGAGGCTCTCGTCGAAGACAGCTATCTGCAAATTGCCTCTACGAACGCGGTGGCCACTTGGCTCGTCATCGGGGCGGAGAGGCTGGCCGGGGAGCGGCTCGACGCACTGGTGCACGCGGAGTCTCAGGGGGAACACAAGGTTCCAGCCGTGCTCTTCCTCTGTACGCACAACGCCGGGCGATCTCAGATGGCGCTGGGATGGTTCACCCACTTTGCCGGCCCCCGCGCCATGGCTTGGTCGGGGGGTTCGGAACCGGCATCGGACATCAACCATGTCGCCGTCGAAGCGATGGCTGAAGTCGGAATCGACATCTCCACTGGCTACGCGAAGCCCTGGACCGACGAGGTGCTCACCGCGGCCGACGTGGTCGTCACGATGGGTTGCGGGGATGCCTGTCCCCTCGTCGCGGGCAAGCGCTACGAGGACTGGGAGGTCTCCGATCCCGCAGGCCGACCCCTGGAAGCTGTCCGGCCCATCCGCGACGAACTCGGACGGCGCGTTCTCAGCCTTCTTGCCAAGCTCGAGATCCCCGTCGTCTAGAGATCGGCTGCGGCCCCTCTGCCGCCAAAATTGGGCCGACACGAACCGGCCGCGACATTCCTGCCCGCCACCACTCGCGACGTGAACGGACGACCTCAGAGGCTCGGTCAGCCCCGGGGCCGTGCCTTCGATTGGGCGGTCAGGCCCCAGGACCTGAGCACCCCGGAAGGGGCTCCGCTCACTCGGCTGCGGCCGATCACTCGGCCGTAGCCGGCGCGAGCTCGTCGAGCAGGTCGGGCAACTTCGAACGCCACGCGTGGATCGCGTCGGCGACCGATACGTCGAGCAGACCGTCGACCACGATCCGGTCACCACCCGCGGATCCGAGCACCGCGACGGCGAGACCGGCGTCGACTGCCTGCGCGCAGAGCTGGTCCGCCGAGGTGGTGGAGACCACCACGCGTGAAGGCGCTTCGGTGAACAAAGCGCGGTGGTCCGCGATGCCGACGACCTCGAGCCCGATGGCCGTGCGGACCGCGAACTCGGCGAGGGTGACGCCGATGCCTCCCGCGGAGACGTCATGGATCCCGGTGACCAGAGCGTCGCGACCGGCGACCCCCGCGCCCACGGAGCGCGCCACGAATTCGACCAGCTGCGCATGTCGGGCGAGGTCGAGCGGCGGCAGCGTCCCGTTGCGGTGGCCACGGATCCGGACCGCCCAGCGCGAGCCGGCGAGGGACGGAGCGGAGGCTCCCACGCCGGCGTCGAGCAGGACCAGGGAGGCCCCCTCGGAGAGAGTGACCCCCGGCGGAGGTGCCACCAGCCGTTCGATCAGCCCGAGCCCGCCGATCACCGGGGTCGGGTCGATGTCCGCGCCCGCGCTCTCGTTGTAGAAGCTCACGTTGCCGCCGATCACCGGCAGGCCGAGCGCGAGGCAGGCCTCGGCGAGCCCGTCGATCGCCTCGGAGAGCTGCCACATGACCTCGGGATGCTCGGGATTGCCGAAGTTGAGGCAGTTGACGATCGCTGCGGGCACGGCACCGGCGCAGGCCAGGTTGAGGGACGTCTCGGCGACGGTCGAGGCGGTGCCGAGGCGTGGGTCGATCGAGCACCACGTGGGATTCGAATCGGTGCTCAAGGCGAGCCCGCGCTGCGAGGGCGGAAGACCGGGTCCGGCCAGGCGGAGCACCGCCGCGTCCCCGCCCGGTCCGCCGACCGTGTTGAGGAAGAGCTGGTGGTCGTATTGGCGATAGACCCACGACGGGTCGGCGAGCAGCGCGAGGAGGTCTTCGCCGCAGTCGGCCGGTGGGTCGAGCTCGCCAGGGTCGTCGGCCGCACGCGCCTCGTAGTCGGCCGGTCGGCTCATCGGCGCGGTGACAGCGCGGTGCGTCCTCGCTGAGCGACGCGGCGGGCACGTCGCCGAGCACCTCGCCGCCGAAGCCGTCGAGTACGCGGAGCCGTCCGGGATGGCCGTCGGGGGGCTCGGTGACCCGGCCGACCACCGTCGCGCGCACCTCCCAGCGCCGG
The DNA here is from genome assembly GCA_963741055.1 of uncultured Acidimicrobiales bacterium. Classification (GTDB taxonomy): domain Bacteria; phylum Actinomycetota; class Acidimicrobiia; order Acidimicrobiales; family RAAP-2; genus Bog-756. Next base: position 60,322 of record CAVUGU010000012.1, read on the forward strand.
CAGACCTCCTCGACCTGCGCCAGCGCGTCGGGGGTGACGATGGCGAGCATCCGCTCCTGGCTCTCGGAGGTCATCACCTCGTAGGGCGCCATGTGCGGTTCGCGCAGCGGCACCGCGGACACGTCGACGTCCATGCCGACGCCACCCCTTGCCGCGGTCTCGCTCGTCGCGCAGACGAGACCCGCTCCACCGAGGTCTTGGATGCCGACGACCAGCTTGGCGTCGAGCAGCTCGAGGCAGGCTTCGATCAGGCGCTTCTCCTCGTAGGGGTCGCCCACCTGCACGCTCGGGCGCTTGGCCGACTCGGCCTCCGCCTCGGCGTCGCCAGCGAAGCCGGCCGACGCGAGCACGCTGACCCCGCCGATCCCGTCGCGACCCGTGGTCGAACCGAGCAGCACCGCGAAGTTGCCGGGACCGCTGGCCCGCCCGAGCACCAGCCGGTCGATCGGCAGCACCCCGGTGCACAAGACGTTGACCAGGGGATTCTGCGCATAGCTCGGGTCGAAGGTGAGCTCGCCGCCGACGGTCGGCACCCCGACCGAGTTGCCGTAGCCGGAGATGCCGGCCACCACGCCCTCGATCAGCCAGCGCTGGCGCGCTTGGCTCGGATCGCCGAAGAAGAGCGAGTCCATGACCGCGATCGGTCTCGCCCCCATGGTGAAGATGTCGCGGAGGATCCCGCCTACGCCGGTGGCGGCTCCCTGGTAGGGCTCGATGGCCGAGGGATGGTTGTGGCTCTCGATGCGGATGGCGACTGCGATCCCGTCGCCGGCGTCGATCACTCCCGCGTTCTCGCCGGGGCCGACCAGGACCCTCGCTCCCTCGGTCGGGAGCCGTCCGAGGTGGACGCGTGACGACTTATAAGAACAGTGCTCGCTCCACATGACCGCGAAGAGGGCGAGCTCGAGATGGTTGGGGGGACGGTTGAGGATGGCCTCGACCTGGTCCCTCTCGGCGTCGGTAAGGCCAAGCGCGCGGTGGAGCGGCTGGTCGGCTAAGAGGAGGCGGGCTCCGCGGGGGGGCCGTTCACGCAGCGAGCGTACCCGGCATCCCGCGCGACCCACTCCGAGTTCGGGTCAGCTCGGCCTCGTCGTCGTCGGCGACGTGCCCGAGGCGTTCGCCGCTGCGTCTGCGACCCGGTTGAAAGTGTCGTTGGCAGCGTTCATCGAAGTGAGCGTGTTCTGCCACGCCGTGACATCCCCACTCGAGTTGGAGTGCCTAAGTTGGAGGCACTTCGAGGCGTACGTCACCGTCGCCGACAGCATCGCATTCCAAGCGCTCTGCAGCGAGGCCGTGGGTGCCTTCGGTGCATCCATCGCCTTTTGCGCGTCGTTCCGGAGTTTCGTACAAGCAGACGTCAGATGTGAGAAGTAAGTCGACGAGGAGCTCCCGCTGGCCGTACCGGCCGCGGCGTCGACGCTGTTCTGATCGGTGTTGAGCTGTCTGTTCCAGTGCTCGGCATCCGCGGTCAACCATTCGCGCGGTGTGACCTTCGTCGCACTTGCTGCCGTCGAGGTCGTCGACGAGGCCGAAGAAGAGGCGCCACAACCGCCGGCGAACAGGCCCGCCAGGGCGATGGCAGCGATCGGAGTCCTTCTCATCGTGGTTCGGTCATCCCTGTCTCGTCGTCATTCGGTCTCAAGCCGCCGCGGGAAGGAGGTTGGAGAGAGTGGTGAAGAGCAGGTAGATGAGGGCGGCCCAGATCGGCACCAGAATCAGCCACTTCGATTCCCGTCCGAGAATCCTTGCCCAACGCCGGTTGGTCAGTCCGAGCAGGACCAGGAGCCCGACCTCGAGCAGGGCCACTGGCAGTAGACCGGTGTTCCAGCCGGCCTCACCGCCCAGTGCCACGTCGTAGGGCCTCCCGGCATCGAGGTCGTGCTTGAGCGAGGTGTTCGCGCCTGGTCCGCCCTTGAAGCCGGCCACCACGATCAGGCGCTGAGCTGCCGAATAGGGCGGGTTGCAGGTGGTGAGGGTCAGCCGACTGTCCCCGAAGTAGTTGAGGACCGAGACGTTCGAGGGATCGACCGGGAAGGACGGGAAGGCCACGATGTAGGTGAGCCGCTGCGCCTCCAAGTCGGTGAGATAGATCGCGTCGCCGGGCTTCAGCGCGCTGATGTTGTAGAAGGGCGCGCCGTGGGTGGTCCGGTGACCTGCGATGGCGACGTTGCCGGACTGTCCGGGGTCCGCGGTGCCGCTGTAGTGGCCAGGGCCCTTGGCGAGATCGTCGGTGCCGGTCCCCTCCACCACGAACTGGCTGAGCCCGATGGCCGGGATCTGGAGGAGGGCGATCACTCCACCTTCGGGAGGAACCGGCAGATTGGCCGTGGCCGGGGCCAGCGAGAAGACCGGGTGCGCGTGCTTCACCCGTGCCTTGAACTGAGAGGCGAGGTCGTTCTGGCTGTGCTGCTGCTCGATCGCAGTTCCCCAGAGCTGCCAAGCGCCGAAGAGGATGATCAGGGCGCCGATGCTCATCACCCAGGTCGACGCGGTGAGCAGGCGCTTGTGCTGGCGTTCCCGGCGTATCTCGGCTTCGGGGTCGGGAGGTGGTTCCTCGACCTCGTCGTGGGAGGCCTCGTCGCTCAGACGGAGGTCGACGCTCGGAACGGAAACGACGTCCGTCCGAGTCGGGGTTGTCGCCACGGCACCAGTCTTGCTGCGCGGGTCGGCGCCCGGTAGCTCGTCGGGTTCGTCACCGACCTGGGTCGGGACGTCGGTCGTCGCCATCAGGGTGCGCCGGGCGCGAAAAGGTGCATCACATCGCTCGCGTCGCTCGGCGGCTCAGGAGCCGCCGTAGCCGGTGACCTTGACGGCCCACTTGCACTGCGCAGGTGCCTGCACGACGAGCCCTTGACTGCCGGTGCTGGTGAGGTTGGTGACCGACTGTCCCTGCGGATCGTTGCTGGTGACCGCCGGAGTGCCCGAAGGGCTCGAGCCCGGCGGGGTCACCACATAGACCGCGAAGGTCGGCTTCGCCGCGGGCACCGGATTGCACTGGAACGCCCACCCGATGTACCAGGTCGACCCTGCGACGTTGAAGGCCGGACTGGTCCAGTTGCCGGTCGACTGATGCTCGGGCACGAGGTAGGACTCCTGCCCGAGCGGCGCAGTCGTCGCGGTCGTCGAACCGGCCGGCGGCGGCCCCGGCTGCGGTGGTCGTGGTGGCCGACGAGCCGGCCGCTCCCGCAGCGGTGGTCGTGGTGGTCGACGAGCCGGTGCCGGACCGGGAGCCGCTCGCGCTCGTGGTCGAGGTCGAGCTCGAGCCGCCGCCACTGCCGCTGGCCGGTGGCAGCTTGTACGCGCCCTCGGAAGTTCCCGACGCGGAGGTGGTCGAAGCGTTCCCGACGTTGCCGTTGATCCACATCCCGATGAAGACCGCGACCAACACCGCAAGGAAGAGCTGCCAGGTCTTCCAAGCCCGCCTCCCCTTGATGTGCAACTGCCCGGGCTCGGGACGGGTGTCGTCGGGCCCCGCGCCTGCCGCCGGCGCCGCCTCGTTCGCCTGGTCCACGGAATTTGTTTCCGGTGACACCCACCCGGCGTAGGGAGGAGGCCCAGACGTCGGAGTTCGCGGAGGAGCGGGTGGCGGCAGCGGACCCGGCGGCGAGCCGGGCGGTGGTGGTGGGCCCTGGCGGTGTGAAAGAGGGCGGTTGGTCGATGCTCATCCGAAGCGCCCGTGCACGTAGTCGGAGGTGCGCGGGTCGGCGGGGTCCTCGAAGATCTGCCCGGTCGGGCCGGACTCGACGATGTGGCCGGGCATGCCCTCGCCGTCGACGAGGAAGAGGGCACAGTTGTGGGAGACCCGCTGTGCCTGCTGCATGTTGTGCGTCACGATCACAATGGTGACCTCGTCACTGAGGTCCTTGATGGTCTCCTCGATGACTCCCGTCGAGATGGGATCGAGCGCGGAGCAGGGCTCGTCCATGAGCAGTACCTTCGGACGCACCGCGAGGGCCCGCGCGATGCAGAGGCGCTGCTGCTGTCCGCCCGAGAGATCAGCCCCTCCCTCGTTCAGCCGGTTGCGCGCCTCCCGCCAGAGACCGGCTCGTTCGAGACACTCCTTGACCAGCGCATCGGCGTTGCGGACCTTGAGGCCGGCGAGCCGGAGGCCCGAGAGGACGTTTTGAGCGATGGTCATCGAGGGAAACGGATTTGGCCGCTGGAACACCATCCCGATGTGGAGCCGGGTGTCGGTGACCTTCTGGGCCGGGCCGTAGACGTTGACCCCGTCGAGCTCCACCGAACCGGACAGCGCCGCGCTCGGAACTAGTTCGTGCATGCGGTTGAGGATCCGCAGGAAGGTGGACTTGCCACACCCGGAAGGTCCGATGAGCGCGGTGACCTTTCCCGGTTCCATGGTGAGGGAGATCCTCTCGAGAACCTTGTTCGAACCGAACCAGGCACTGACGTCGGTCGCCCGCAGGGTCGACTGGACCTGGGGCGCGGTTGGTGGCGCCGGCATCGCCGACGAATCGCCTCGCGCGCCGTCCTCAGTCCGCTCCAACGTCGTCATCGTGCCACTCGTATCCTCTCGGAACCGGCCGGCTCCGTCCAGGGAACTGACCGGTTCACCGTCATCATCCAATTGCCCGGCGGCGCGCACGTCGACGCAGACGCCACCGTACGAGGCCTCCCGCCAAGAGGAACGCGACCCCTGTTCCCACCAGCGGCGCCAGGTCGGGTCCTCCGGTGAACGCGAGGGTCGGTGAGGTCGCCCCGGTTCCGCCGCTGTCGCCACCGGAGGTGTCGCCGGCACCGGTCCCGCCGGCCCCACCCGCTCCTGTCGAGCCCGGCGCCGCGGTGGTGGAGGTGCTCGAGCCGGGCGTGGTCGTGCCGGGGCTGGTCCCCGACTGCGCCGCCTCGCTGTCGAGTTGCGCGGCGATCTGGAGATCTGCGGTCACCATGGCCGCGGTCGCCGGAGCGGCGCCGAAGCCCTCGATCTCCCGCTGTCCGTCGGTTCCGACCACGAAACGGATGAGATCGGCCATCGCGGCCGCTTTCGCACCGACGAGACCCTTGGTGGGCACGACCAGGTAGCTCTCTTCGATCATGTAGTTGTTGTACGCCGCGGCGTCGGTCGTCGACGCCTTGAAGCTCACCAGATTGTTGGTCGTCGGATCCGAGGTTTGCGCCAGCGTGGCGTCGTTCTCCGCTGCCGCGGCGGAAGCCGTCGACGGGGAGACGAACTTGCCCGCCGCGTTGTCGAGCGCCGCGGTCGGGATGTTCCAGGGAGCTCCGAGCGGTTGGCCGGTCCAGATCGATGAGACAGGAAAGGAAGCGCCCATCGCGTCGTTCGAGGGATCCCAGGTGGGCACGTTGGTGGTCGGGTTGATCAGGATGAGCTTGCCGAGGAACGGTTGGTCCCCACCGGGTATGTAGTAGGTACCGGTGTAAGGCAACGTCTCGCTCGGCGTGATATTGGTCGAGGTGGCCCTCTTGGCGATGACCGCGCTGTTCACGCCGGCCTGGAAGTAGCCCTTCGCGGTCGGGTCGCTGTCCAGATAGGTCATGAGGGCGAAGTTGGCTGTGGAGGGGTCGAGGTTGCCGGCCGTCGTGGTGCTCTGGGCGTAGAGCGCCTTGCCGTTCGTGCACGAGAACCGCGGATCGTTCCAGTGCTGAACCGGGTTGCCGGCGTCGATTCCCCAGACCGCAGCGAGGTCCTGGACGTTCATCTCGATGTGTGGGCAAAGCTGGCTGTTGGTGAGCGTGTTCCCTCCGCTGAAGTCCGAATCGGGAACGATGGTCCCGATCGCGACCGGCGTCGCGGCGAAGGGAACGTACGCAAAGGTGCGGCCGTTCGCCTTGGCGCTCGCAGCTTCGCTTGCGGTCAGCGGTCGCTCCGAGACGGCATAATCTGCCGCGCCACCAGTAAAGTCGCCGATCGAGCTGAAGTCGTTGGTGAGGTAGGTGCCGAGAAGCCCCGCGAGGTGTCCACTGGAATCGGTAACCAGCTGATGCACCAGTGGCGAGAGAAAGCTGTCGCCCTCGCCGGCAAGGGCGTTCGAGGGCGTCGCAGCCCCGGCCACTCCGGCCTGTCCCGCGAGAGAAGCGGCGGCGGCCAGTGCGGCCACTGCGGCTCCGCAGGCGAAACGGCGAGCTCGAAGTCGCCTCACTTCTGGTCCTCGACCCGTCGGGTCCTCATGCTCCGCAGCAACCGACGTCGCGTGAACCATCCCACCGCGAGCAGGACCAGGCCGACGATCACCACCGGGCGCGGATCCCCACCGGTGAAGGCGAGAGGGGTCGAACCCGAGAGCGACACGGAAGGATCGAGGCTTCCGGCGCCGCCCGCGCCGTTGGCTCCGGCGCCACCTGCGCCGTTGGCTCCGGCGCCACCTGCGCCGTTGGCTCCGCCCGCGCCGCCGGCACTGGTGAGGCCGTTTGCACTCGACCCTGGTGGCAGGGGTGCCTGATCGCTGGAGTTGAGCACGCCGCAAGTCGGCGTCGTCTGGCCGGCGGCCACCTCGGAGGGCGTGAGGTCACCGCACGAGTAGGAGGCCTGCTCCGCCGCGGTGACCGGCACCGAGCACGGGACGTTGTTGATGACCGACGTCACCCCGTAGCGCTCGAGCGACAGACCCAGGCTCGCATAGAAAAAGTTCGGAGACTCTTTCTGACCGAGGGTCAACGAGTAATTGACGAACTTGGACATCGTCGTCCCCTTGGTGCAGCTCCAACCCTTTGTCGGCGTCAGCAGGTAGCTGTACGTCGACGGGTTGTAGACATGGGCCCCGACGCCACCGAAGTTGAGCTGGTGGGTGCCGTTCGGAAGCTGGGTGGCGTACGCGAGCGCAGATGCCACGCCGGCCGGAGTCGGCTGGGTGTAGTCGCCGCTCGCGTTCTGCTCGGAGGCGACCCCCTGAGCCGGATTGCCCTGACCGAATCCGACGTCCTTGGCGTACTGCTGCTGAACCGCACCGATCCCGCCGGCGTTGTTCACCACGTTGGACGCGACGGCGGCCGTGGACGATGTGCTGTACCCATTGGAGAGAGGCGGCCACTCCGATTCCGGTGCCGTCGGGCTGATGGGTGTGTTGTTACCTGCTTGGTGGTTCACGAAGTTTGCGAACGCCGACCAGAGCGCAGGTTGTTCGTCGATGCACCATTCCTCGAGCACGTAGTTGGTCCCAGCGCGTCGCTCTCGGTCATCGGTCGGATGGTCAGGTTGGGA
>CAVUGU010000013.1:0-20964 GCA_963741055.1 uncultured Acidimicrobiales bacterium
CGACCCTGATCGGTCAGAACTGGTCGCAGGTTCGTGTCCGGGTCATCCGATCGGGAGCTGCGTCTTCCACGGGAGACCGGACGACACCGGGCCGTATGCCGCCAATCCCAAAGCCACACCGGCGGTCGCGGGTGGCGACAATCCACTCGAGGCCAACGGGAACCCGGGCGAATCGGGCGCGACCAATCTCGGACCTCGCTCCCAGACCCTGTTGAACAACACCAAGGAACTCGTGCAGTACTGGAAGAAGCTCGGTGTGCCGAACCCGACACCCGACCTGGTGACCAACTCGGGGAGCGGATATGACCCCGACATCACCCAGGCCGACACGCTCGTGCAGGTGCCGATGGTGTCGAAGGCGACCGGAGTGAGCCAGGCGGCCCTTCGCACGCTGGTCAGCCAGCAGACCAACAGCGCCGAGCTCGGCTTCCTCGGGAGCTCGTACATCGTGGTGCTGCAGCTCAACGAGGGCCTCGCCCAGTTGGAGCACCGGCGCTAGCGCGACTCGGTATCCGGTACGGGCGCGGGACCTGGTGCATCGGGCCCGCCGGTCGACGGTCGTAATTCCTCGGCGGACAGCGTGGCCCCGACCTGGTCGGCGATCGCGACAGCCACTCGGAGCTGTTCTCCAGAGACAAGGACGCCGGGGGTCGGTGTGAGGAGGAAGTGTCCGAGCAGCCACCCGCTGCTCCTGACCGGAAGGTCGACGCTCTTCGTCGGCAGTCCGAGCCCCTCGGTCGACCAGGTCTCGCTCCCGACCACCACGAGGCCGTCGGGAGTGATGCGGGCCGTCGCGTTGCCGGCATCGCCACGGGTGAACCGGCATTCGCGGAGGCTGAGTAGTTCACGGAGCTCGCTCGCCGCCGTCGCGACCACCAGTGCCGGATCCTTTCCCGTCGCGGTGAGCTCGGTGATCGCGTGGAGCTGCGCGACGTGTTGGCTGGCCGTCGACGCGGCGACGCGATGGTGTCGTCCACGTGCCGCCAGCTCGCCCACCGCGAGACCGACCACGACGAGGAGGATCTCGCTGATGAGGTCCTGGTGGTTGGTGATGCGGAAGGACTCGTAGGGGATGGTCAGGAAGTAGTCGAAGGCCAGCGCGGAGACCACGGCGGCGAGAACGGCGGCGAGCCTCCTACCGGTGCTGGCAATGGCGACGATGACCACCACCAGGAAGAGTGCGCCGTCCGCAGCGTCGAGCCTGTCGCGCCAGGGGATGAGCAGCAGGGCCATCGCGATCGGAGCCGCGATGGCCGCAACGACGATCCAGCTGTCGAAGGCGAGACCGAGAAATCGGCGCACCGTTCGCTCCGGCGTCGCGCTTCGGGTTCTCCTTCCCGACCGCCCACCGGCAACGGCGTGATCGACCCACCTGGCTACTCTCACACGTCGGGTCGCCGAAAGGAAGAGCGGGCGGCACCAGCCCGGTGCACGCTGCCCGCCCGTGCTTGACTGCGGCAGTGTCCGCGTGCCCAACCTTGGCCACCGAACGCCTCGTCCTCCGGCCCTTTCGGGAAGACGACCTCGACGCGTTCACTGAAGTGATGACTGCGCCGGCGGTGCGCCAGAGCCTTCACCTGCCCGAGGAGTACTCGAGGTCCGACGCGTGGTACGGGATGGCGCTTTGGCTCGGCCAGTGGGAGCTGCGCGGATCCGGTCAGTGGGCATTGGAGGAACGCTCAACCGGCGAGCTGGTCGGTCGGGCCGGCCTGCACCTCCCGGAGCGTCCCGATTGGCCCGGGCTCGAGGTGGGTTGGGTGCTCCACCCGTCACGGTGGGGGAGGGGGTACGCGACGGAGGCCGGTCAGCGGTCGATCGCCTATGCCTTCGACGAGCTCGGCGCGGAACAGCGTCTTCAGCGTCATCCTCCCGGAGAACGAACGGTCGGCCTCGGTGGCGCGCCGCCTCGGCTTCCGCCTGGTGGAGGAGCGGGTCCTCTCCACCTTCCCGCAGGCGCCGCACGGAATCTGGCGGCTCGATCGTGAACGGGATCGTTCCTGAGGGGCGGTTCCAGGTCTGGGACTTCGAACGAGCCGGGTCGCGGAGGTCTGCACCCCATAGGTGTTGTGGACTCGTGGTGTAGACCCCGGAGCCAGAGACCGGAGGCGGTCCCGGAGACCCGGAGACCCGGGACCTGGGTGACTCGATCTCAGAAGAATCAGATCAGATGCATGCCGCCGTCGACCAGCACGACCTCGCCGGTCATGTAGCCGGAGCACGCCACTCCGTGGACGACGTCCGCCACGTCGTCGGGGGTCGCCACTCGTCGGAGCGGTGCTGCCGCAGTCACGAAGTCGCGGGGGCCGTCCCACTCCGCGGTGCGAGGAGTGTCGACCAGCCCGGGCGCAACCGCGTTGACCCGGACCTCGGGCCCGAGGGTGTTGGCGAGCAAACGGGTCAGGTGGTCGACCGCTGCCTTGGAGCACGCATACGGGATCGAGCTTCCCGTCGTACGTTGGCCCGCGATCGACGAGACGTTGATCACCTGCCCCTGGTCCGACGAGCGGAGAAGGGGGAGCGCGGCGACGGTCACCAGCCAGGTCCCGATGAGGTTGACGTCGAGGATCCGCCGCCAGACCTCCGGTGTCGCCGCGTCGAGCTCGGCATGGGGGATCACTTGGGTCGTGCCGGCGTTGTTGACCAGGAGGTCGAGGCGGCCGTGCCGTTCCGACACGTGCTCGAATAGCCCGTCGACCTCCCCCGCGTCCGCGATGTCGGCACGGCAGTAGCTGGCGGAGGGCAGTTCGGCGGCGACACGCTCGCCGGCCTCGACGTTCGCCACCGAGTTGACCACCACCGTCGCGCCCTCGGCGGCGAAGCGCCGGGCGCAGGCCGCGCCGATGCCGACGGACGAGCCGGTCACCAGAACGACCCGACCGTCGAAAAGAGAGGTGCGCGGTGCGGAAGCGGTCGGGTCGGGCATCGGACGAGTGTACGGCCCGGCCTGGCCTAGGTTCTTGCGATGCGGCTGGTGAGCTATCTCGAGGGGACGGTGCGCACCGGTCTCGTCGTGGGCGACGAGGTGGTCGATCTCACCGATCCCGCGATCGGGTTGCCGGGCGCGATGGTCGAGCTCCTCGACATGGGAGCGGACTCGAAGGATGCCCTCGCCGAAGCAGCTTCGACCCGAGCCCGCCGGGTCGCGCTCGGTGACGTCGACCTCCTCTCTCCCGTCCCCCATCCGCCTTCGTTCCTCGCGATCGCGCTCAACTACGAAGACCATCTGCGAGAGCTCGGCCGGGACCGTCCGGAGTTCCAGACCTGGTTCTCCAAGCAGCCGACCTGCGTGGTCGGTCCCGGCGCGCCGATCGAGGTACCCACAGTCTCTTCCGCCGTCGATTACGAGGGCGAACTGGGAATGGTCGTCGGTCGTCGGTGCCGACACGTACCTGCCGCAAATGCATTCGAGGTCCTCGCAGGCTTCCTCGTGATCGACGACGTGAGCGTGCGCGACTGGCAATGGCGGACCCCCACCATGATGATGGGCAAGGGCTTCGACACACACGGGCCGGCTGGTCCATGGATCGTCACGCCCGACGAGCTCGGCGATCCGCAGGATCTCGCGATCAGGACCCGGGTCAACGGCGAGCTCCGCCAGGACGGGCGGACTTCGGAGATGATCTTCTCCTGCGCGGAGATGATCGAGCATCTCTCGACTGCCTTCACCCTCGAGCCGGGCATGCTGATCACGACCGGCACCCCGGCGGGTGTCGCAGCCGGTGGCAACCCACCGCGCTGGTTGCGCGCCGGGGACACGGTGAGCGTGGAGGTCGAGGGGATCGGAGCGCTCACCAACCCAGTGGTCGACGAGCCTGCATCCGACAGCTCGGAGGGCGGTGCATGAGCTCACCCGGCGAGGAAACGTCCGTGGTGATCACCCGCTCGTTGCGGATCCCCCTCTCCGAGTTGCACTTCCGTTTCGGGCCGAGCGGCGGACCCGGTGGCCAGCACGCCAACAAGGTCGCCACCCGCGTGGAACTCCGCTTCGACGTGGCAGCCTCCTCCGCGCTCGACCGAGTACCAGCGCGAACGCCTGCTCGACCGGCTCGGGAGCGAGGTCCGGGTGGTCGTCGACGAGGAGCGCTCCAGGCGCGCAACCGTCGTCTCGCGGTGGAACGCTTCCGCGAACGGATCGCCGCGGCGCTCCGGGTCGAGAAACCGAGACGTCCGACCCGTCCCTCGGCCGGCGCGACCGAACGCCGGCTCTCCGAAAAACGTCGCCTCTCAGAGCGCAAGCGCGCTCGACGTCCGCCGGTCGAGGAGTGATCGGTCAGCCGACTCGGCGCTCGCGTTTTGGACTGCTCCAGGTGGCGTCGAGGAACCGGTTGATTTCGGTGGTCAGGCGCTCGGGACGGAAACGCAGCTCGAGGAGTGAGTTCGCCTCGAGCAGTTCGCCCTGGGGTAGCCGCCGCACCAGCTGTTCGGCGTCGTGGAAAGGATGGATCCGGTCGACCCGGTGTCCGATCACCAGGCAGGGGACGTCGATGGCTTCACGCTCGGCGACGGTCGGCGCCACCGGCCCGGCCAGGATCCCGTGGAGGACCGCGGCCGTCTCGATCGGGTCGTTGGAGAACGCGTTGATGACACTGTCGACCGGTCCGATAACCGGTGCGGGGGAGCCGCCGGATCGCTGAGGCGAGTTTCCGGACGACCGGTCGGGCGAAGTGAACCGCGAGCAGCATGGGGATGAAGGTGGCTGCCGCCGCCGGAAGGGCCCACTCGAGGACCGGCATCTCGATGACGAGGCCCTGCACACGCTCGGGTTGTTCCGCGGCCGCCAGCAGGCTCACGTTCCCGCCGAGGGAGACGCCGCCGATCACGGCCGTCTCGAGGCCGAGGTGGTCGAGCAGCGCGACGACGTGGTGCGCGTAGGTGTCCATGCGGTGGAAGGACGCGCGGCGCGGCTTCTCGGAGAGCCCGTGCCCCGGGAGGTCGAGCAGGATCACCCGATTGCCGAGTGCGGCGAGGTCCTGGGCGAGCCGGCGGTTGAGGTTGGCGTCGAGCAGGATCCCGTGTATGAAGATCAGCACCCGCGGGCCGTGCCCGTGCACTTCGTAGGAGAGACGAACGTCACCGGACTCGAACATGCCGACTTCGTAGGGCGGGGCGGCGTGGCCGACGCCGTGGGCTCTCGGTCGACCTCCCGCCGGTCGCGCGACCGGGTCCGTCCCTGCCCCCTCAGCCTGCATCGGGCCAACGGTACGTGTCGGGTCGACGGTGCGCCAAAACGGGAAGTTGGGCACGCACTTGTTCGAGCCGGCCGAGGTCGACATCGGCGACGACGAAGCCCGGTTCGTCGTCGAGCAGCTCGGCGAGGATGTCTCCCCAGGGATCGACCACCATCGAGTGCCCGTGGCAGGCGGGCATTCCCTGCGGCAGTACGCCCACCTGGGCGGCAGCGACCACGTAGATCTGGTTCTCGACAGCCCGCGCCCGGAGCAGCAGCTCCCAGTGGGGTGGGCCGGTGGCGGCGGTGAACGCGGCCGGCACCGTCACGACGGTGGCGCCTTCGAGGGCGAGGATTCGATAGAGCTCGGGGAAACGGAGGTCGTAGCAGATCGACATCCCGAGCACCGGCACATGCTCTTCCTCCGCGAAATACTTGGCCAGGGGCAGGACGCACAGTCGGTCGCCCGCGGCGATCGCCGCCGACTCCTGCACCGTCGTCCCGTCGAGCTCCACGTCGAAGAGGTGGATCTTCCGGTAGAGGGCCTCGAGCGTGCCCGATGGTCCGACGAGGCAACTGGTGTTCGACACCTTGCCCGCCGGATCGGCGCTGCGTTCGGGGAAGGTACCTGCGACCAGCGCGACGTCGAGGCGGGCGGCGAGCTCGGACGCCCAGGTGACGGTGGGTCCCGCCAGGTCCTCCGCGTGGGCTCGGAGGTGGGCCGCGCTTCCCGCGACCGAGAAGTACTCGGGGAGGACGACCAGTTCGGCACCGCGGGCGGCGGCACCCTCGACGAGCGGCGTCGCGGCGTCGAGGTTCTCGGTGCGGTCGGGCCCGGCAGTCGTCTGGATCGCGGCGACCCGCATGCCACAGAGTAGGTCGAGGGTCGTGCACAATGACCGGATGCATCGACCCGACCGCTGGGTGCGGCGCGAGGGAGGGTGACATGTCGTTCGAGGACTCAGACATCGTCCGCAGCGCCGTGCGGGTGGAGGGATTCCGCGACGACGAGTTCAACTACCAGTTGATCCGTGCCCTGGGCGTCGCCGACTACGGCGGGTCGACCGTCGGCGAGTGCCTCTCGGTCGTCGCCGAGATCGCCGACGGGAGTCCTCGCAGCTGGGCGGCCGCTTTCGAGCGGCTCGCCGCCCGGGTCGAGAAACGAGGGCGCACCTGCCTCGACCGGGGCCGCAGGGTGAGCGCGCGCGACCACCTGCTGCGAGCGTCGACCTACCACCGGACCGCCGAGTACTACGCGGAAGGGGATGCGATCGACGCCGCTCGGACCGGTGAACGGAGCCAGGCCTGTTTCGTCGAGGCCGCGGCGCTCCTGGAACCACCGGTCGAGCTGGTCGAGGTGCCGTTCGACGACGGGCCCCTCCCGGGTTACCTCGTCGTGCCCCAGGGCGACGGCGGCGCCCGCCCGACGCTGATCGGCGTCGGCGGTTTCGACTCGAGCGCGGAGGAGCTCTACTTCCACCTCGGTGCGCCCGGCGCCGAGCGCGGTTGGAACGTGTTCGTCTTCGACGGGCCCGGACAACCCGGGTGCATGCGACGCACTCCTTCGCTGACCTTCCGTCCCGACTACGAGGTGCCGATCGGCGCGGTGATCGACCATCTCTGCGCCCGTCCCGACGTCGACCCCGAGCGCCTCGCGCTGGCCGGCGAGAGCTTCGGCTCGTACTTCGCTGCCCGGGGTGCCGCACACGACACGCGGGTCCGCGCGCTGGTCGCGAACCCACCGGTCGTCGACATGAGCCGCTACATGGAGGCCTGGGTCGGCAGCGAGGTCTACCGAATGTCGAGGGACGTTCGCCCCGAGGACGTCATCGGCGTTCCCGAGGACCTGATGCCGCGACAGATGCAGTGGGGCATCGCGGCGATCTGCCAGCGCTTCGGAGTGCCGTCGTTCCACGCATGGCGAGAAGCAATGGAGCAGTTCCGGCTCGGGGACCGGCTCTCACAGATTCGCTGTCCCAGCCTCGCTCTGGTCGGCGACCGGGAGGGCGCCGAGCCGGCCGCGGAATTCTCCAGGTTCGTCGAGGGCGTGGGCGGCCCGGTCGAGCCGGTGGTCTTCACGGCGCTCGACGGAGCCTCGACTCACTGCCAGGTCGACAACCTGCGACTCTCCGCCCAGGTGACCTTCGACTGGCTCGACGGTCTGTTCGACTGACTCGGCCGAGCGGCGCATTCGACCTCCCCCCTGGCGCCGAGGGCTCGTCGCGGCAAAGGTGGCGTGGTGGCATTCGCACTGCGAGGCGACGAGTCGGGCCGGGCTTTCCGCGATCGCCGACAGGCCGGACAGTTGCTCGGCGAGCGGCTCCTGCCCCTCCGTGACGAGAAGCCGGTCGTCCTGGCTCTCCCGCGGGGCGGCGTCCCGGTCGGGGCAGAGGTGGCCCGCATCCTCGGCGCACCCCTCGACGTCATCGTCGTGCGAAAGCTCGGTGTTCCGTTCCAACCCGAGCTCGGGTTCGGTGCGATCGGCGAGGGCGACGTGACCGTTCTCGACCGCGATCTGGTGGAGCGAGCACGACTCGGCGACCAGGACATCCAACGGGTGATCACTTCGGAACGCAGGGAGCTCGAGCGACGAGTCGCGCGCGCTACCGGGCCGGGCATCCTCCGGTTCGTGTACTCGGACGGACCGCGGTGATCGTGGACGACGGCGTGGCCACCGGAGGGACTGCTCGTGTCGCGGTGCAGGTGGCCCGCGCGATGGGTGCTCGGAGGGTCGTCGTCGCGGTGCCCGTGGCACCACCCGAAACG
This sequence comes from uncultured Acidimicrobiales bacterium, assembly GCA_963741055.1. Classification (GTDB taxonomy): domain Bacteria; phylum Actinomycetota; class Acidimicrobiia; order Acidimicrobiales; family RAAP-2; genus Bog-756. Next base: position 7,934 of record CAVUGU010000013.1, read on the forward strand.
GTGGCCCGTCTCCGATCCGAAGCGGATCAAGTTGTCTGCCTGTTCGCTCCACCACAGTTCGTCGCGGTAGGGCAGTGGTACGAGCATTTCGAGCAGACGTCGGATCGCCAGGTCGGCGCGCTGCTCCACGAGACGAACCGGTCGTTGGCCGAAGAGCCGATCACCGGTGGACCACCCACCGCTGGTCCGGTCCGCGGTGAGGTGACGGTACGTGCCGGCGAGGTGGACCTGGCCGGCGAGCTGGTGGCCCCCGAAGCGGCAACGGGCGTCGTGCTCTTCGCCCACGGCAGCGGCAGTAGCCGCCACAGCCCTCGCAACCGGGCGATGGCGCGGGCCCTCCGAGCTCACGGCTTCGGTACGCTCCTCTTCGACCTGCTCACCGAGGCGGAGGCCGCGGACCGCCGGCGAGTGTTCGACGTCGATCTCCTCGGCGAGCGGCTGCTCGGCGCGACGGTGTGGTTGCGTACGGAGACGATGCTGGGACACCAGCCAGTCGGCTACTTCGGTGCGAGCACCGGGGCGGCGGCCGCTCTCTCCGCTGCCGCCACGCCCGGCAACGAGGTGGCCGCGGTGGTCTCGCGTGGCGGGCGTCCGGACCTTGCCGGGGGGCGCCTCGCCGCGGTGCGATGCCCGACGCTGCTCGTCGTGGGAGGCGCGGACACCGAGGTCCTTGCGCTCAACCGCCAGGCCGCGTCGCGTTTGCGGTGCATCAACCAGCTCACGATCGTTCCGGGTGCGACCCACCTGTTCGAGGAGCCCGGCGCCATGGAGATGGTCGCCGGGCTGGCGATCGACTGGTTCGAGCGATACCTCCCGCCGCGATCCGGGGCGCCCGCTCGGGCACCGAGCGGCTCCGATCCTCTCGGGTGGGGAGCATGATCTTCGGGGCGCATCTCGTGTTGTTCAGCGAGGACGCCGATGCGGACCGGTCGTTCCTGTCGGACGTGTTGGGCCTCGACTCGGTGGACGCCGGCGGCGGGTGGCTGATCTTCGCCCTGCCACCCGCGGAGATGGCAATTCATCCAGCCGTTGGTGCAGGAGCCGCGCTCTACCTCATGTGCGACGACCTCACCGCAGAGATGCAATCCCTTGCCGACCGCGGAGTGCTCTTGACCGAGGTCGAGGAGGAGCGGTGGGGGAGCGTGACGAAGATGAGACTTCCGAGTGGAGGCGAGCTCGGGCTCTATCAGCCACGGCATCCGACTTCGTTGCGGAGGACGACCGATCCGGAGGTTGCGGGCGGAGCGTGAAACGCACGATCGGCGAGGCTCGCCGGGTCAGTGCGATTCGCCGGCCGGCGTCGGGTACGCGGCGAGCGCAGCGGCCAGTGCTTCTTCGCCGGCGGGGGAGGTGTCCTCGTGCACTCCGAGGAGCGTCGTGACCGATCCCCAGCCGTCCGCGACCATCGCCGCGTCCGAGCCAGGTTCGAGCTCGGCACGCTCGGCCACGCGGTCGGACCCCGAGGCCCCGCGCAGGGTCAGGGTGATCGACCCGGACGTCTTGTCGAGGGGCACTCCGGCGACGGGTTCGGGCGTGTTCTCGGGGCGGACGGCTCGAATCAGACCCATCTTGCCGAGGGTTCCGTGTCGCAGACCTTTGAATTGGTCCAAAGGGACCGCCGGCACGTTGAGGTTGAGGACGGTCGGGGGTGCCATCCGGGTCAGCGCGGGGAGGAGGTCCGTCGCGATCCGGACCGGCGTCTCCCAGGGGATCGGTTCACTCGCCCAGGCGATGCTGACCGCGAGACCACTGACCCCGAACTGAGCGGCGGTCAACACCGCGCCCACCGTGCCCGAGTGGAGCGCGGAGCGGCCCGTGTTGAGACCCTCGTTGACGCCCGACACAATCAGATCGGGCTCGGGACCGAATCCGCCGATGGCCGCGAGGATCACCGCGAGGGCAGGAGAGCCGTCGATGCCATAGGTCGGTATCCGCGCGAGCCCGGGGATCTCGACGTTCTCGTACGCGATGGACTCGCGGTCGTAGACCGCACCGACCGCGGCGCCACAACCGCTCTGGTTGGTGAGCGGGGCGACCACGATCAGATCGTCTTCCGGACCGAGGGAGGCGGAAAGACCCCTTGCGAGGGCCGCGATGCCCGGAGCGAACACGCCGTCGTCGTTGGTGATCAGGATGCGCATCGGAGGTGTGGTGTCCGTTGGGGAGGAGACGGCACGCGTCGGCGCATGCCCAATGTAGGAGCGATCGTGGGCGCTTCGGCCTCTTCGCCTACCATACCGGGCGGCATCGGCCATTCCGTGGTCCGTCAAAGAGGCGGATCCTCGACCCGAGCAGCCCACCACTCGATGACCTCACGACCCACTGCCGAGGACCAGCGTCCGGCGGAGACCACTGCCGCAACGGGCGACCAGTGGGTGATCGGCCACGGAGAGGACCGGGCGGTGATCACCGAGATGGGAGCGACCCTCCGCTCGTTCACCGTTGGAGATCGTTCGCTGATCGAGGGTTTTGGGAGCGACGAGTGGAGCCACGGAGGCCGGGGACAGGTCCTCGCCCCCTGGCCGAATCGCCTGGGTGACGGTTGCTACACCTTCGAAGGGATCACCGCCCAGGCCGCGCTCGACGAACCTGCCACCGGCAACGCGATCCACGGGCTGGTGCGGTGGGTGCCCTGGCGGATGGTCGCTCGGGCCCAGAACCAGGTCACGATGGAGTACGAACTCCGGCCCTCGCCGGGTTACCCCTTTGCCCTCCGGCTCTCGGTCGAGTACCGGATCGGACGCGACGGCCTGGTCGTGACCGCATCCGCCTTGAACATCGGCTCGGGCAACCTCCCGTTCGGGATCGGCTTCCACCCATACCTGACTCTGGGTGTCGATTGGGTGGACCAGTGGCGGCTGCAGGTCCCGGCGTCGTCCCGGCTCATCTCCGACGAACGCGGGTTGCCGGTGCGAAAGGGTCCCGTCGGCGGGACGGAGTTCGACTTCTCACGGGGACGGCTGGTCGGGGTTACCCGACTCGATACTGCCTTCTGCGATCTCCGGCGCGACGCGGGAGGACGGGCGCGGATCGAGCTCGACTTCGCGGAGGGAGGCGGTGGCATCACCCTCTGGGCCGACGATCGTTTCAAGTACGTGATGGTCTACTCGGGTGACACGCTCCCACCGGATGAGCGTCGCACCGCGCTCGCCGTCGAGCCCATGTCCTGTCCGCCCGACGCGTTCCGCTCCGGCACCGATGTCGTCGTCCTGACACCCGGCGCGCGGTGGACCGGTTCGTGGGGGATCACTCCGCGCTGAAGGCTGCAGGCGCGCCACTCTACGGAAATGCCGCCTGATCCGGAGCCGTGACCACCTCCGTGGGCGAGGTGGTCTTGCCATGACCAGAGCGCTCCTCGGCGACGACCCGGCCGTCTCGCATGGTGATGATCCGATGGGCGTGCGCGGCAACTTCGAGATCGTGGGTCACCATCACGATGGTCATCCCGGCGGAGCCCAAACGGTCCAACAATCGTAAGAAGTGCTCAGTCGACTCCGAATCGAGGCTCCCGGTGGGCTCGTCCGCCAGCAGGACCTTCGGTTCGTTGGCCAGTGCGCGGGCGATGGCCACCCGCTGTCGCTCACCACCCGAGAGTTCGGTCGGAAGTCGGTGCTCGCAACCCCCGAGGCCGACGTCGGAGAGAAGCTCCGCCGCACGGGCTCGGCGCTCGTGCGCGGAGCGGTGTGTGCCGAACATCGGGAGCTCGACGTTGAGCTGCGCGGAGAGCTGGGGAAGGAGATCGTGGAACTGGAACACAAGTCCGACTTCGTTTCGGCGATACGAGCCCAAGTCACGAACTTGGCTCAGATCACGGCCACCGACGACGACCGAACCCGAGGTCGGCGAGTCGATCGCCGCGATCAGGTGCAAAAGAGTCGACTTACCGCAGCCGGACGGACCTGTGATCGCGACCGACTCCCCATCCCCGACGGTGAGATCAACGCCGCGAAGCGCCTCGACGTTGCCGGGATAGACCCTTGTCACCCCCCGGATTTCGATAGCAGCACCGGCGGAACCGCTCCCGTTACTCATGGCTCAGTGCCTTGAGCGGTGAGAGGAGCGCTGCCCGAGCAGTCGGGTAGACCGCGCCAAGAAGTGTCATTGCGAGGGCGGTGAGCAGTGCCCGCCAAAACGCATCTTGGGAGAAGGCTGGGTGGAGCACGCCCTTCAGCGCCGGAAGCTGGGCAAGTCCATTGGCAATCAGGAACGAGAGCGCGACGCCGATCACTGCTCCGGCGAGCGCCAAGAGCAGGCTCTCTCCGATGAGCAGGCCCACCGTGCGTCGACGCGTCCAACCGACAGCCCGCAGCAGTCCGAACTCTCGGGTTCGCTCGAAGAGCGTGAGGAGCATCGTGTTGCCGACGATGACCGCCCCGATGAGGATCGCGAGGACGGTGCTGCCGTTGACGGCCGCCTGGAGATAGACGAGCCCCTGGTCGGCTCGACCGAACTGGGTGGCGGTGCGGATCGTGGTCAGCTCGGGCAGCGAGTACTCGATGTGTTTGGCGACGGTGGCCGGGGAGATTCCGGGCACCACCTTCACGAACGCGAGGGTGACCAACCCGGCCACCCGGTTGTAACCCTGGAGGGTCGGGAGTGGGAACATGGCGCCCGCGTCGCCGAAGGAATTACCTGTCGAGAAGATGCCGGTCACGGTGTTCCAGCGCGCCGTCGCGTAGAAGCGGTCGCCGACATGGAGACCGAAGTTGCTTGCTGCCCGCCAGCCGAGCATCACCTCGTTGCTCGCGGTCGGGGCGTAGGGCTGCCCGGCCAGCACCTTGACCCCGAAGCCGGCGAGATCGCCCGGGTTGATCCCGATCTCGATGAAGACCGGATTGTCCGCATTGAGGTTCTCGGTTTCGACCAGCACTCCGATCGCGCTCGACACACCGGGCGCCGACTTGACCCGGGCCATCTCGCTCTCGTCGATGGTGCTGGAGAGAAGACTCGACGCGCCCTTCTGCGCGACGGTGAAGTCGGCTTTGCCGACGGAGATGATCGCGGTCGCCGATTGCTCGAGCCCGTTGCTGGTGACGTCGATGGTCACCACGGCCGTCACTGCGATGGCGACAGAAAACGCGAGCCCGAGTGATCGGGCCTTTCTCGACCAGATGTTGCGAAGGATGAGACCGATGAATTCCATTTCGAGCTCACCTCGTCCTGGACCGGGGATGCTGCACGCTGTCAGCCTGCTCGCGGGGCGTACTGGACTGCAAGAGTCGGAACGTCATGCCCTACTCATTGCAGCATTCGTTCCAAGTTCGCCCCGCTCGTCCGGGGTGTCGTCCGAACGAGGGGTGGCGATGACGGAATGCAGTTTTGTGGCGTTACCATCTGCTGTGAAGATGCCGGATTGTCCCGGTTGCATGCACAGGCGGGGGAGCGGAAAGCAACGAATGGCACAGAGACGACTTGTTTTCACGCTCGTCGGGATCACGGTCGCGGCGGCAGCGTGTGGTGGCGTGCCCTCTTCGCAGAGGGGGTCGGGTTCGTCCTCTGTTCACGGCAGATCCGGGTCGACCGCGAGCGGGAATTCGAACGCATCGACGGCCCCCGGGCATCCGACCGGCTCGGGTTCGACTCCTCACGGAAAGCCGACGGTTCGAGGCAACACGGCTTCGGGCCATCCGACCGGCTCGGGTTCGACTGGTCACGATCCAGGAAACCCATCGTCCCCTCTTGGTGCACTCCCGACGACAGGTGCCGGTGGTGGGTCGGCGGCGAGCACCACCGCGCCGGCCGGCGCCGGTGGAACTCCGAGTGGGGGTCCGAGCCCGGATCCGAGCGCGGGCTACATGGATGCCGGACCCGGAGTGATCCGATACTCGATCGGACAGACCGGCCAACTCTGGGACCCGGACGAATCGGTTCCGTATGCGACGATCAAGGTGTCGGCACCCACCTTCTCCACGTCCGACTCGGACGGGGACACACCGCAGTACGGGTATTTCGCCACATTCACGGTGACCACCACCGACATCGCGCCAGTCGCGAGCAAGGACGAATTCGTTCCGGACTCGGACGACTTCTACGTCCAGGAGCCTGACCGCCAGATCTACGGGAACGGCGATCAGACCGGCGTACTAGGTGGAAACGGCTTCTGGGCGGAACGCGACAACGATCTCGGGAACGCCCCCGACCTCTTTCCGGGCCAGTCCGCGACCGGCACCGTGACGATCGACGTGCCCAGCTTGCACGGACTGATCGTGTACAAAGGCAGCGACGACAGCCAGGTCGACGGGACCTGGTCGTACTGAGCCCTCAGAACACCGGTCCGCCGATCAGTCGTTACAGAGTCGCTGCTCAGGGGTTACCCCACGGACACCGAACAACCGTGATCCGGCCTCAGGGGTCGAGGCCACGTGGTGCGCCCCCTGGGATTCGAACCCAGAACCTGCGGATTAAGAGTCCGTTGCTCTGCCGTTGAGCTAGAGGCGCTGCTGCCGAGCGGCCATGCTCCGGCATCGCTGGAATCGTCGCCGGGCTAGAGGGTGGCCGACGGGGCTCGAACCCGCGACCTCCGGGGCCACATCCCGGCGCTCTTCCGACTGAGCTACGGCCACCAAGGAGCCTCTAGTGTGGCACACGCCGGCAGAGGCTCGGGGTGCGTAGGGTCTCGTTGCGCCAGCCCCTGTAGCTCAACTGGATAGAGCAGGTGGTTTCTACCCATCAGGTTGCGGGTTCGACTCCTGCCGGGGGCGCTTGGTCGAAGTCGCCTAGAGCCGTGACCCCGCTGCGGCGACGCAGCTCAGTTGGCCGCGCGTCGCTTGGTGTCGGCCACTTCGCCGGGTCGGGATCAGCTCCGCCGATGATTCAGCTCGTTGGCGTATTTGCTTGCCAGCTGCCGCGAGAACCCGAACATTCTTCCCAACTCGCCGATCGAGTAGTCCTCGCTCCTTCCGAGAGCGAACAGCTTGACGCGCATCTCGCGACGCTGCTGTTCGATCTGGTCGATGGCGTCGTTGACGTTCTGTCGCGACACGGCCAGTTGAGGTGAGAGCAGGGCCGATTCGACGTCCCCGTTCCGACCCGCCTTTCTGAGTGCTCTCTGAAACGACTGTTCCACCTCGCGGAACACGCGGCGCGCATCGGCAAGTGCGTCCACCAGTTCCTGCACGCTCCGCAGGGCGTCGGACTCGACCCTCTTCACGGAGCCCATCATGCCAGGTCGAGGTGAGTGTCCCTCGGACCGGGGGCACCGAACAGACTGTCGGTCGTGCCCTCGTCGTTCTCGCCCGCAACCGTCGCCGGTCGTCTGGCCGCAGCCGGTTGCGTCGCCGCGGAGGAGGAGGCGCGCGATCTTCTTGCCCTGGCCGGGGACGACGAGACCGCCGAGTCGTGGATCTCGCGCCGTGAGCATGGAGAGCCACTGGCCTGGATCACCGGGCTCGAGGAGTTCGCCGGCCACCCGCTCCGAGTCGATCCGGGCGTCTACGTCCCGAGGCCCCAGAGCGAGGAGCTGGCCCACCGCGCCGCCGAGCTGTTGGTCGCCGAGGGCGGCCCGGCCGCGGACCTGTGCACCGGTTCGGGCCCGATCGCGGCCCACCTGCTCGCAACCGTGCCCGCGACACACGTCGTGGGCGTGGAGATCGATCGCTCCGCCGCGGAGTGCGCTCGTCGGAACGGGGTCCCCGTCGTGGTCGGCGACCTCGCCGAACCGCTCGCGTCGTCCGCATTCGGCGTCGTGACGGCGGTCGCACCCTATGTACCGGCAGACGAGTTCCGGACTCTCCCCCGCGACGTGCAGCGCTACGAGCCGAGACGTTCGCTCGACGGTGGTCGAGACGGGCTGCACGTCGTCCGCCGCGTGGTGACCGGGTCCGCTCGGGTCTTGCGGCCAGGCGGCTGGCTGCTCGTCGAGCTCGGCGGCGAACAAGACGAGCTGCTCGCCCCGACGCTGGCGGGCGCCGGATTCGAAGCCGTCCGGACCTGGCGCGACGAGGACGGTGATCTTCGGGGTCTCGTTGCTCGTCTTCGAGGTAGCTGACTCGGTTCCTTGCAGCGGAGTCGCGCCGACCTCAGGTTCGGGGGTTCGGGTTCCAGTACTCGACCGCCGGGAGTCCCCTCTCCGAGCGCGCCCGAGTGAGCAGCTCCGCGACGAGCTCGGCCTTCGCCTCGACATAGAGGTCGATGTTGCGGTTGGCCGACTCGGCGTTCGCCCGTTTCAGCGTCGCGTAGCGCTCGCGGCTCGCCGGGTCTTCGCGGAGGAGGTCGCGAAGCAGCCAGTGGTCCTGATGGGCACGATTGTCCTCGACCACCAGGTAGAGGTGGTGGGAGGGCAGGCCTGCATCGTCGGGTGGAGCGAAGGCCTGCCGGCCGGTCACACCGAGGTCGCCCCTCCACCGGTAGCCGAGCGACTCGAGTTGCCCGATCACCGCGGGCACCGATGCCTCGGACGGCACGACGACGTCGAGGTCGATGATCGGCTTCGCGGCGAGGCCGGGAACCGAGGTCGAACCGACGTGGTCGATTCTCGTGTCCTCACCCAACGCAGTTCGAAGGTACGCGCAGAGCCGCTCGAACCAGGACGGCCAGATCGGGTCGTAGTCGAGCACGACGATGTCGCGGGTCACCTGGAAGGCGCGCACTTCGAGCCATCCCGCGAGCAGTACTCCGGTCATGCCCGGATCGCTCCCGACCTCGAATGACTCGCCGACCGGCCAGAGCCCTCCTTGGCTGGTCGCGAGAGGAACACGTATCCCGTCGACGTTGCGAGCCCATCCCGTGCCCTCCGTCACTGCCAGCAGTCGTTCCCGGTCAATCGGGGGCAACAGCACTCGACCACCTGGCCCGACGCTGACCACCTCGACGATCGCATCATTGCTACGAGCGAGTGGGGCGATCCACGCGTCCGAGCTCGGCGGTCTTCCGGGGACCGACGCCTCGACGTCGAATCGGACGATCTCCACGGCCGGTCAGTCTGGCATCGCTCTGATTCGATGGCCGCGGTGCCGCGATGCCCACGGCGCCGGGATCCGCTTCCGAGCCGAAGCGAGCTGCGAGGCTGGGTGTGATGGCCCCGTTTTCGACACCCGAGCTGAGCCAGTTCGATCGGTCACACGTCCTCAGCACAGGCGTGCGTGCGATCGCGACCGCATCGATCCTTCTCGCCCTCTACTTCACGGTGCCGATCATCCACCGCGCGCACCAGTCGATCCTTCTCCGGCTCAGCGTCGCGCTGGCGTTCTTCATCGCCGTCCTGATCTTCGAGATCCGCCAGATCACCCGTCACGGTCAACCGATGCTTCGGGCGACTGTGGCGATGGCCACGATCATCCCGCTGTTCATCGTGCTCTTCAGTTGGATCTACCTCACCATGTCCCGATCCGACCCGGCGGCGTTCGGTGGACCGATGAGCAGAGTGACCGCCCTCTACTTCACGGTCACCGTCTTCTCGACCGTCGGTTTCGGGGACATCACCCCGAAGACGGACGTCGCCCGGCTGGTGACCACCGTCCAGATGATGGCCGACTTGGTGGTCCTCGCCCTGGTGGTCCGGCTCATCCTTGCGGCGGCCACCCGCGGCTCGGCCCGTGTGCAGCAACAAGGGGCCGAATAGACCGACTTCCGGTGGTGCTCGGGACCGTCCGCCTGGCAAGATCGGCGGGATGGTCAGGATGGATCTTGCCGCGTTCGACGAGCTTGTCACCGATGCGCTCGACGGCATCCCCGCCGAGTTGCGCTCTGCCATGGAGAACGTCGCGGTCGTGGTCGACGACGAAAGCCCGCCGGGCAACCTCTACGGCCTCTACGTGGGGATTCCCCTCACCGAGCGCGGCAACCACTACTCCTCGGCCGTCCCCGACCGCATCACCATCTACATGGAGACGATCCTTGCGACGTCCCACTCCCGCGAGGAGGTCGTGGACCGGGTCCGGACCACCGTCGTCCACGAGGTCGCCCACCACTTCGGCATCGGTGATCGCCGCCTCGAGGAGCTGGGCTGGGCGTGAGGCGCCGCGGTCCTGCGAAAACGCGCTCTTGGGAGGACCCGCTCAGACCGATGACTTCGCGCCGAGGCCGAGTGCCTGGGCGACTGATGCGATCGCCGCGGGATCCGCGAACGCGAAGCTGAAGATCACTTCGTCGACGCCCGCCGCGAGGTGACCGGCGAGTAGGTCGGGGACTTGGTGAGGCTGGCCGACGGTGAAACCCGCCGTTTCCTCCGGTGGGGCCGCCGCATTGAGCATCTCGCGGACTTGGGCGGTGTTCTCCTCGGAGACGGTGAGGATCAAGGGGGTCATCCAGGTGACCGCGATCTCCGCGGGATCGCGTCCCACGTCGGCGCAGTGGGCGTGGAGGACCTCGATCTTCCGGGTGAGCGTCTCGACGTCACCGGTCACGTTGCACCGGTCCGCGTATCGGGCGACGAGACGGAGGGTTCGCTTCTCCCCGCCTCCTCCGATCATGATCGGCGGGCCACCCGGCCGGACGGGTCGCGGCAGGTTCCGGGCGTGGTCCATGTGGAAATAGGTACCGTCGAAGGAAACATCGTCATCGCGGAACATCGCGCAACAGATCTGAACGGCTTCCTCGAGCATGTCCAGGCGGACGCCGTCAGCCGGAAAGGTGACCCCCAGTGCGTGGTGCTCGACGTCGTACCAGGCGGCACCGATCCCGAGTACGGCCCGGCCTTTCGAGATGACGTCGAGCGTGGTCACGATCTTGGCCAAAATTCCCGGGTTCCGGTAGGTGACGCCGGTCACCAGTGTGCCGAGCTCCACGCGGCCGGTCTTGGCGGCCAGCGCTCCGAGGAGTGTGTAGGACTCGAGCATCGGCTGGTCGGGACCGCCGAGAGCAGGGAGCTGGAAGAAGTGGTCCATGACCCACAGCGAGTCGAATCCTGCGTCGTCCACCGCCGACGCAAGATTGGCTACATGCTCGAAGAGCTGATCGGAGGAGGGACCGCTGAAGTTGGGCAGTTGCACGCCGAATGTGGTCATCGGTTCACGGTACCTCCGACGTCCGGTCGGACGCGGAGGCCGCGCTCGGCCCTGCCAGGCCTCGGACGGCCGGTCGTGACCGCGGCGATTGGGCTGACCAGGTGAACGGCACGTTCACCGGCGCGCTCGGACAGGCCTGGCCGCCGTTCGTCCTGGTGACCGGGCTGCTGCTCATCGGCCTGGCCGCGGCGTCCGACGGTCTCTTCGAGGCTGCGGGCTCACGGATCGCGCCTGCCCGGCGGCGGGCTCTCCTTGTTCGCGGCTCTCATGGGGATGGTGGCCGCGGTGACCGCCATGCTGAACCTCGACACCTCGGTGGTCTTCCTGACCCCAATCCTCGTGCACACGGCTCGGCGCCGCGGGCTCAGTGAGATCGCCTTCCTCTACGGCGCGGTGTTCATGTCGAACTCGGCGTCACTCCTGCTGCCGGGTTCGAACCTCACCAACCTCCTCGTGCTCTCCCACTCCCACTCGAGTGGCAGCGCCTTCGCCGCGCAGCTCTTCCCCTCGTCGGTCGCGGCGGTGGTTGGTGACGTCCAGCACGTCGTGCTCGTCTAGCATGGAGCAATTCTCCGAGGGCCCGAGCCCGGACGCGAGCTGGTCGCACCTTTCAGCCCCAGCCCAGTCTGAAGACGATCCTCGTCGCCGCGGTTTCCTCGTGCCGCCCTTCGCGACCCAGCCGTTCCAGTACCTGACCTCCGGTGGTCGACTGCGACGATGGAGGTTCCACGGCCACCGTCGGCTGACCTCGCGAGCGTTCCGATCGATCGCGCGCACCAACCTCGTCGGCCTGTTCACCCTGGTGACCGCGCTCGGCGGCCGCTCGCGAGGTCATCGAGCGCTCCAGCAGGCTGATCGCCTGGTGGGAGGCCCGCACTCGGCTCTACTCAGTCCCGGCGCCGCCGACACCGTGAACAACGCCTGCCCGCCCACGGCGCTACACACTAGTCCTCCCGCCCGTCCCGAGGCGTCTCCATCAGCTTCAAGATCGGGGCGGACCTGGTGGTTCACCGGCCGGCACTTGTCCACGATCCTTTCTGGATGCAGATCACCGCGCCACGAAGGAGGAAAACCCTGCGCTTCAACCTCTCCCAAGTCTGGGTCGTACTCGTCCCAATTTCAATCGCGCCCCACACTCGGCGCTCGAACTTGAAAAACACGGCTCGGCTTGAAGGCGAAGACAGGCCGACCGAGGGCAACCTCGGCCTGATGTTGTGGAACCCGTCCTCGCCGGTCTCGATGCGGAGCACCGCCGCCTCGAGCGAGCCCTCCGAGGCCTGTAGCCGATGATCAGCGGCGAGCACCCACTCATTGTCCCAGGTTACGGACATTCGCAATATCATCCTCCGTCTGTCGCAGACCGACGATCAGCCCATTCGCCAGCCTGACCAACATTCCGGGCGGCGGACGACCGTCATGAACAAGGACTGGCCAACATCAGCTCGGTCGACGAAGGTCGGCGATTCTGCGTTCGCACCGGGCGCACAGCTTGCCGAACAGTACTCCTCCAGCGATCAGTGTTCGGTGCCCGCCCGCCCTTTCTCAAGCTGCTCAACGGCGGGGGCTGCTCGACGCGGGTGACGTCGGGGACCGCGGCGGCTCTCGGCGCGGGGCCTCGCCGCGCACGCGCCTCGCCGAAGCCTCGATTCCACGCAGGAGACATGGCAGACCAGCCCTCGGATCCGCGGCTCCGACCCGACCGTCTCGGCCGATCGCTCGCCTTGCCTCGCGCCACCCTTCCCTACGCCTCGCGTGCGAGCCGGCCTCGCTCCACTGGGTCCCCGTACGCGTTACCATCTCGTCTCACCGACGGCGTCCAGTTCGGACTTCGAACCCCGAGCGGGCCTCGAGACGACCACCGTCGGTCGACGGACCCGCGGCCGAAGCTGTCCGCGGGAGCGCGCACGCCGGGTCGGACCATCTCTTGCCACCCGTCTCATCGCCGAGGGTCCTGACGCCGTTGGGTGGGCTCGCTGCGTCCGGGCCTACGCATGACGGGCCCACGACCCGTGGCCTGGATGAAAGGAGCCCAAGGGGCCGGCGGTTATCGGCCGGCGAAAGCGGTGTCGACGGGCGACCCGTCCTCTC
>CAVUGU010000014.1:0-321359 GCA_963741055.1 uncultured Acidimicrobiales bacterium
ATCAGTTGCAAACGGTCTTTCGGATTACTGTGGCCTGGGCGGGAGGAACGACGGGAGTCCGCCTCCTCTCGTCGCCCAGGGTCCCGCTTTGGCCGAGGTCGCACTTGCAACTCTTAGTTGCAACGGGGCCCGTTCCGGCTACTTTGGCCAATGCCGGTTGCCCAGGGTTGTTGCAGACAAGCAGGGTCCTACTGATGAGCACAATGGGGGAAGTTGGCGCGGAGAGCGCGGGGCGCAAGCCGCGCCTGGCGCGGGCGGAACTGCGTTCGATGCTCCTTGAGGCGGCACTCGAGATCCTGCGCGAGGAAGGTCTTCAGACCGGATCGGTGAACATCACCTTCAAGCGCGTGTGCGACCGGGTCCAGGTGCGCACGGGCGTCCAAGTGACAAACGGCTCGGTGATCAAGCGAATCTGGGAGAATCAAGCCGAATTCCAAGCCGACGTCCTTGTGGCAGTGGCGAACGACCAGTCCCGGCCGGAGCTCGGTCTCATCTTCAATGCCCTGGCACCGATTCTGGACGAGGCTGACCTTTCGAATCCGGAGTCACGAGCCCGGCTCGTGCAACAGGTGTGCCGAGTAGGTGGTCGGGCCAACGCGATCGCCACGGCCGAGTCGCCCAACTATCCCCTCTGGATGCACGTGGTCGCGACTGCCCTTACGACCCCACACGCACAACAGCGGGAGCGGATCTTGCTGGCCCTGCGCGACGGATATACGTCGTTCACCAAGCTGTGGGAGGAGAGCTTCGCGGCGTTGGCGGCCCTCCTTGGATTGCGAATCCGACTTGATTCGGACATCTCAGAGTTCGTGACGGTGATCACGGCGTTGGATCAGGGATTTTCCCTCCGTCACCGCATCAACGGAGAGATCGGGTACGTCACCCGGCCGACCGGGCCGAACGGGGAGGACGAGGACTGGACGCTGTTCGCCCTCGGACTCGAGGCCCTCGTGCACCAGTTCTTCGAGCCCGATCCTATGTATGGGTCCGAAGCACCAGCGCAGGAAGCTCCTGGCGACGAACCCGGCTGAGGTCTACCTACCAGCCACCGGCTGCTGCGGTTTCTTCGGCGTCATACCTCGTCGATCATCAGGACGGCGGCGCCGTTCACCCGGTCGTGGGCGAGGTCGGCCAGAGCTCTCGGTGCGTCCTCGAACGCGTACGGGGTGGTCGTCGCCCGCACTCCGTGGCGGACCGCGGCCTCGAGGAATTGGTTTCCGTCCTGGCGGGTGTTGGCGGTCACACTCCGCAGGGTGCGTTCCTCGAAGAGGTCCCGCTCGTACTCGAGGGGTGGGATGTCGGTCAGGTAGATGCCGGCGATCGCGAGGGTCCCTCCCCGGTCGAGCGCCTCGAGAGCAGGAGGCACCAGCGTCCCGACCGGCGCGAAGAGGATCGCGGCGTCGAGCGGCTCGGGTGGCAGGTCGGCCGCGCCCCCGACGCTCGTCGCGCCAAGCTCGCGCGCGAGCCGCTGAGCCTCGGGCGAACGGGTGAGCACGTGCACCCGAGCTCCCTCGGCCAACGCGATCTGGGCGATGAGATGCGCCGATCCGCCGAAACCGTAGATGCCGAGACGACCTCCCGGCGGCAGTTCCGAACGCAACAGGGCGCGGTAGCCGATGATGCCCGCGCAGAGCAGGGGAGCGGCCTGCTCGTCGGAGAGCACGTCGGGGATCGGGTAGGCGTAAGCCTCCTCCGCGACGATGGCTCGTGCGTAGCCGCCGTCGATGTCCCATCCGGTGAAGCGCGGTGCGAGACACAGGTTCTCGCGCCCTTCGAGGCAGAACCGGCACGTTCCGTCGGTGTGCGCGAGCCAGGGAACGCCGACCCGGTCACCGGGACGGAATCGAGTGCTGCCCGGCCCGTTGCGCTCGACGATGCCGACCACCTCGTGTCCGAGCACGACCTCCGGATGCTTCGGAGGGAGATCACCCTCGGCCAGATGGAGATCGGTCCGGCAGACCCCGCAGACCTTGACCGTCAGCCGGATCTGCCCCGGGCCGGGCTCGGGCACCTCCCGCTCCACCCGCCGGAGTGGTCCACTGTCGATCGGACCCGGTCGGTCGACAGCCCAGGCATCCGCGGTCGAGGAGCTCATTCGCGCGGTGCACCCTCGAGCTCGGCGAAACGCCCGACCGACTCATGGAGCTCGTCGCGTGCTCTCGGATCGGCGACATGGTCGATGAGAGCTCGCGCCTGCATCTCCTGGCTCTGGCCGAAGATCTTCGCCAGGCCGTGTTCGCTCACGATCGCGGAGTGCTGGAACGAGGTGACCGGATGGGACAGCACCGGCAGAACTGTCGAGGTGCCCGACCTGTCGTGCCACGAGCGGAGGGCGATGATGGCGTGACCGGCCCTCGAGTGGAGGGCACCCGCGACGAAATCGGGCTGACCCCCGAAGCCCGAGTGCACCCGACCATGAATGAACATGGCGTTCGCCTGGGCGAACAGGTCCACCTGCATGGCGGTGTTGATCGACACCATCCCGGGATGTGCTGCGACTCGAGCCGGGTCATTGATGACCTCGGTCCTCCTCATCCGGATCCTCGGATTGCCGTCGACCCAACGGTACAGCTCGTCCGAGCCGCTGACGAAGGATGCCGCCAGAGGCCGGTCCGGGTCGAGTGCTCCGGCGCGCTCGAGGGACAGGGTTCCGTCACTGATCATTTCCGACCACACTCGGAGGTGCTGGCGTGTCTCGAGGTGGACCGCCACCGCGTCGGGGATCGCTCCGATACCGAGCTGCAGCGTCGCACCGTCCTCCACCATCTGAGCGATCTGCTCCCCGATGCATTGTTCGGCCTCGTCCGCCGGAGGAACCGCGTGGGTCACCAACGGTTCGTCCACCTCGGTCGCGAGGTCGATCCAGTCCGTCGGGAGCTCTCCCTCCCCGAAGGTATAGGGCATGGCGGCGTTGACCTGGGCGACGACCAATCCACCTCGGGCCCGGACCGCCTCGACCGCCGCTGGCAGGATGCTCACCTCGATTCCCATCGAGACCTTGTCACCACGTGGGGGAGAGACGTGGAGGACCACCACGTCTGGCGGCCGAGACGTCGTGAAGAGACGCGGCACGAGGGAGAGCCGCATCGGCAGGTACTCGAGTGAGGGATCGCCACGGGTGCCGGCTCCGACAAAAGGGGTCTCGTTGACCAACCCCTCACGCTTCGGCCATCCGACAGGTGCGTTGAGCGAGAACAGCCGGCCGTCGGCGAGGGTCTCGCCGATCGAGCGAAGGAGCGTTGCCGGAGCCGCACAGTTTCCGGCTACGACGAGGCGCGCCTCACCGCTGATTTGCGCCTCGATCCGCGAGACGAGCTTCTCGGCTGCGACCAGTTCCATAACGTTCGATTCAGGTGGCCACTATCTGCCGGCTTGAGTCTGCCACGTCGTGCCACTGCGGGCGAGAGGGAGAGTCGGGGATCGGCTCGTTGTCGCATCCCGCGGCGAACGCCGCGCGCTGATCCTCAGCCGGCTTTGCGGTGCCAGCGGGAGCGACGATGCGACGACCCCGACGGCGGTTCGGCAGGTGTCTCGACGAGCTCGGGTGCATTGCAGGAGGAGCAGAGGAGTTCACCGTCGACGAGCCGGGTGACACCGATCCGGCCGCATCGCTGGCACATGCGGCCGACGTAGACCGCGGCCGTGGAGTGAGGTTGGGCAGCCGAGATCTCCTGAAGCCGCTGCTGGACGTCGTCCTGGAGGACGAACGTGCCCGAGTCGGTGAGGGTGACGATGTCCCAGGTGATCAGCTGATGGATCAGCGGCGCCACCGCGTCGAGGCGACGACCGCTCTCGACCGGCCGCACCACGAGGGGGCCCTCGGTGCTGTGCTCGTTCTCGTTCGTCACCGCTTGTTCACCGTCCAGTGCCATCGTGGCCCCCTTCGTGTGGTCCAGCCTCGTCCCTCGCGTCCAGTCTCCGTTTCAAGAGCGATCCACCGCTCGGCGACCGGGCTGCGGAGTTCAGCCGTTCGGGCGCACCACCATGATGACTTGCTTTTGACCCCTCGTACAGAGCACCTCACACAGCAGTGACGTTTTTTTTCTATACCCCGGCCGCGTGGGTCGCACGCGGCTGAGTTTGCCGGCGCGAGTGAGAAGACGCCAAGTGAAACGTGTCGCATTCGCGAGGACGCAGTTTTCGCACCGACTCGGTCGTGCCAGCTCGTCGCCATCCGGACGGTGGCCGGTCGGAACGAAAGAGCGGGTTCGATGAGGATCGACGCGTTTCCCCAGGTGAGGAGCGTGAAGAACAGACGCGGCTCCTCGCGACCTGGCACCTCGTGGGTGCTCGAACTCGGTGCTCCTCGCCGCGCGCGACACCAGTGGTTCGGAGCGAACGCGCACCCGGGGTTTCAGGAGTCGCTGCCGGATCGGTCGACGACCAGCTGAGATCACACGCACCGCCGCTCTCGTCCTCCCGAGGCTCGGCGACGCAACCGGCTCCCTGTCGCGGCGCTCGAGGAGCGCGCCACCCGTCACGTGCAGATGCTCGCCGAGGCCTCGTCCTCGATCGATCCGCGCGAAGCCGCGGCACGAAAGATCACGAATCGCGCGGAAAGGATCGTCGAGAAGCGGCTCCCTCGTCTGACTTCCGGGCAGCGAGCGACCCCACCCAGCGACGAAGTCCATTGATCGAGCGTTCGGTCGAAGTGGGAGACAGTGGTCGGTCCCGTCGGCGCTGAGGAGCATGTCGTCCCAGAGGATCCCCAGCACTCTGGTCCTCGCCCGGCGCTCGGGCGGGGCACCCCGAGTCCGTTTCTCCTGTTCAGGGGGGTGGACCGCCGCCGGTAGGGTCCCTTCCATGGGCGCCCGCGGCCAGCCCGAGCATGGGGTACCTCCTTATCCGGCCGAGTTGGTCGGCGAGATACGCACGACCGAGGGTGCGGTCCTCCACCTACGGCCGATCCGCCCCGCCGACGCGGCGGTGCTCGTCGAGTTCCACCGCGGCCTCTCGGCCCGCTCCGTCTACCGACGTTTCTTCTCTGCTCACCCGACGCTCTCCGACAAGGAGCTGGCGAGGTTCACCCACGTCGACTACGCCGATCGGCTCGCCCTGATCGCTCTCGACGGGGAGCGCTTGGTCGCGGTCGCCCGTTACGAGCGGCAACCCCGCTCCGACGAGGCAGAGGTCGCATTCGTCGTCGCGGACGAGTACCAGCATCAAGGGATCGGGACCCTGCTCCTCGAACACCTTGCCGAAGCAGCCTGGCGTCGCGGGATCACCCGGTTCGTCGCCGAGACCCTCACGGAGAACCGAGAGATGTTGCACGTCTTCCACAAGTCGGCTTCCCGGTCACCACGGTCTCCGAGAGCGGGGTCACGACGGTCCGCTTCCCGATCGAGCCGGACGAGACCTACCTCGCCGCACGATCCGCCCGACATTCGGGACCGGTGACCGCCTAGCGGCCACCTCTCACTGAACAGGTCGGTGACCAGGCCCGATCCTCGGAAGCGGACCCTGTTGGCGGCGCCAGGTCCGGATCGGCAGGGCCGGACCTGCTGCCTCGCAGGCCGAGGAGCTCGGTTGCGGCTCGATCGGCGTTTGCCTCGCTCCACCAGAGCGCCGCGTAGCTCGTTCCTGAGGCGAGCAGCTCGCGGTGCGTCCCGCGCTCGGCCACGTGACCTCCGTCGAGCACGATGATCTCGTCCACGGCTTCGAGCCCGGCCAGTCGGTGAGTGATGAGCACCGTCGAGCGACCCGCCGTGATGCTGAGAACGTCGCGGGTCAGTGCGTCCGCGGCGTCGACGTCGAGATGCTCGGCCGGCTCGTCGAGGACGAGGACGGGGAAGTCGGCGAGCAAGGCACGAGCGACTGCCACCCGCTGGCGTTCGCCACCCGACAGCCGGGCACCGAACCGCCCCACCTCGGTGCGGAGGCCGGCGCGAAGTCCGGCGAACCACGTCCCGAGGCCCACCCGCTCGAGGACGGCGAGCAACTCGTCGTCGGATGCATCGCGTCGCCCGATCCGGAGGTTGTCCGCCAAGCTGGCGTCGAAGAGGTGGCTGTCCTGGGAGACCAGGCCGACCAGCGTGCGCACCTCTTCGCCGTCGAGGCGTGCGATCGACGTCTCGTCGAGTGTGACGCTCCCCGAGCGGATCGGCAGGAAGTCGAGGAGCACCCACCCGAAGGTGGTCTTGCCGGCGCCGCTCGGTCCGACGATCCCGATCCTCTTTCCCGGCGGGAGACTGAGCTCGACGTCGCGGAGCGCCAGGTGTTCACCGGCATCGGCGCCGCGAGCGACCGTGCTGGACGAAGCCGGGTACCCGGCCGAGAGCGAGCGGACCTCGAGGTCGATCGGCGGGACAGGAGGTGACGCCGGCACGGCGGGCTCGGCGATCACGTCCGGAGCGTCGGTGATCGCGAAGATCCGGGTGGCCGACGCACGGACCCGGTGGAGTGCCTGTGTCGCGGCCGGCAGACCCGACACCAGCTCGAACGCCGCGAGCGGGACGAGGGCCAGCGAGCCGAGCCAGACGCCGTCCAGGCGTCCCGAGTGGACCGCGGGGACCCCGACCATCAGCACGCCCCAGATCGCGGCGCCGGAGAGAAAGGTGGTGAGACCGAGCCCGACGCCGGCGGTCGCGGCCGACGAGCGGGACACCGCCGCCAGCGCAGAGTCGATCGAGTCGATCCGCTCGAGCTGGGCGTCGATCGCACCATAGACCGCCAGCTCTGGCGCTCCCTCGACGAGGTCGACCACCGACGCCGCGAGCTCGCCGCGCAGTGCGGCCTGGCTGGCCTCACGCCGACGGGCGAGGACGCCGGTCAGCCACGGCACCGGGACGGCCGCAGCGAGCAGCGCGACCGCGAGTACGGCGCCGGCCGCCGGCAGAAAGGCCCACACCACGAGAACCGTCACCGCGCCCACCAGCGCGGCGACTGCGAAGGCGGGGATGATCCGCACCACGATGTCTTGCATCGCGTCGACGTCCGCAACCAGCCGGGCCATCAGGTCCCCGCTGCGGAAAGCGGGGAGCCCGGCAGGTGCGAGGCGCTCGAGTCGGCTGTAGAGACGGACACGCACCGAGGCGAGCAACCCGAAGGCGGCGTCGTGCCCGACCAGCCGTTCGCCGTAGCGGAAGGGGCCCCGGGACAGACCGAAGACCTGCACGAGGACGATGCCGATGGTGAGGGCGGCCTCCGGTGGGTGCTCGGCCGCGCGTGAGAGCAGCCACGCGGACGCGGTCATCAGTCCGATCGCGGCCGCGACGGCTCCGCATCCGAGGGCGATCGCCGCGGCCATCGCCGACGCGACCGGTCGCGCGAGGCCGAGGGTCCTTCCGATCGGTGCGAGCAGCTCGCGCGATGTCACCGCGCCACTGCCGGTTCCATGCCGACGACGCGGTCGGCCAGAGAGAGCAGCGCCGGGCGATGGGTGGCCACGACCACCGTGCGTCCCGTGACCAGGCTTCGGACCGCGTCGACGACCGCCTCCTCTGTCCGTCCGTCGAGCCCTGCAGTCGGCTCGTCGAGCAGGAGGAGGGGCGCGTCACGAACGAAGGCCCGGGCCAGCGCAACCCGTTGTCGTTCGCCGCGGGAAAGACCCGCCCCGCGCTCCCCGAGCCGGGTCTCGATGCCCTCGGGGAGACGAGCGAGCACGTCTTCCAGGTGGGCGTCGCGCACCGCCGCCGCGAGTTGCCCATCGGTCGCGTCCGGCCGGCCCAGTCTCAGATTCTCCGCGATGGAGGTCGCGAACAGATGCGGGTGCTGGGGGACCCACGCCAGTTTCGAGCGCCAGGCACCGGGCTCGAGCTCCGCGAGGTCGGTGTCGCCGACCTCGACCGAGCCCGACGTGGGGAGAACGAGACCGCAGAGCACTTCGAGCAGGGTGGACTTGCCGCAGCCGCTCGGTCCGACCAGCGCGACCACCGTGCCGGGGTCGATGCGCAGGGTGAAGTCGCGGAGCGCGGGCGGCCGTCCGGGGTAGACGACGCCGAGTGACGCGATCGAGATCGTGCTGGTGCGAAGATCGGGCACTGCGAGGAGTGATCCCCGCGGCGCGGGCTGCACGTCGAGGACCTCGAAGACCGCCTCGGCGGCGCGCATCCCGTCCGCGCTGGCGTGGAAGTGCGTGCCGAGCTGGCGGAGCGGCAGGTAGGCCTCGGGTGCGAGGACCAGCACGAAGAGCGCGGTGCGGAAATCGAGGTGACCGCCGAGCAGACGGAGGCCGACCGCCACGGCGACGAGCGCCACCGAGATGGTCGCCACCAGCTCGAGGATCAGCGACGAGAGGAAAGAGAGTCGCAGCGTCGCCATCGAGGCCCGCCGGTACCGCTGGGTGGCGTCCGCGATGGCGGCGGCCTGCGCCTTGGCCCGGCCGAAGACCTTCAGCGTCGGCAGCCCGGAGACGATGTCGAGGAAATGCCCGCCGAGTCGTGTGAGCTCCAGGTGGCGCTCCCGGGTCTGGTCACGGGTGGTCGCACCGACGAGTGCCATGAACACCGGCACGAGCGGAAGGGTCACCGCGATGATCGCCGCGGAGATCCAGTCGTTCCAACAGACGATGGCCAATACCGCGACCGGGACGATGACCGCGAGGAGGAGCTGGGGGAGGTAGCGCGAGAAGTAGGCGTCGAGCGCATCCACCCCGGTGACCGCCAGCACGGTGATCCTCGACCCGTCGACCTCGGTGCGCGACGCCTCGGTCACCTTCGCGACGTGATGGGTCAGCGCGCGACGGAGCTCCGACTTCGCGGTGGTCGACGCGCGGTTCGACGCGAGCTCGGTCGACCAGACGACCAGCGCGCGCCCGCCGACCGCCACCAGTAGGAGCACCAAGGCCGGCGCGAGCTCCCCGAGGCTCTGGTGCCGCACGAAGGCCCCCGACACGACCGTCGCGAGCATCCAGGCCTGCAGCGCGACGAGTCCGGCGGTCACGACGCCGAGGGCGACGGCAGCCACGAGGAAGCGCCGGGTCGAGGTGGTGTACTCGAGGAGACGGGGATCGAAGGCACCCGTCGACCGACGGCCTCGACTCTGCGCGGTGCGCGGCGCCTCCATGCACGCGCGATCGTAGACAGACGGCGGCAATTCCTATACTCCGGTTGGTGCCCGCCGAGGAGTCCAGCCAGTTCGACTTCGCGGTCGAGGAGCTGATCGATCGGGAGCTCGAGGAATCGCCGAGGTGGGCCTCGCTGCTCGGCCGCGACGGTTTCGACCACCGGCTCGACGATCTGTCGGCCGCTGCGTTCGAGCGCCGGGCCGACGCCGACCGCGAGTGGCTCGACCGTTTCGCCGGGTTCGAGCCCGGCCGGCTGGCTCCCGAGGAGGCGATCGACCGGGCATTGATCGCCGCGCGCCTCGGCGAGCGCGTCTCGATCGCCGACTGGCAGGGCTGGCGACGTTCTCCCGAGGACTACCTCGAGACCGGCATCACCGAGCTGTTCCTCTTGCGGATGCACTCCGAGGACGAGCTCACCGACGCAGCCGTCGACCGTCTTCGTGGCATCGGGGGAGTCCTCGACGAAGCGGTCGAGAATCTCGATCCCTCGCTCGCGAGCACGTTGATCGTCGAGCGAGGCATCGCGCAGTGTGACGCGTCGGTGACCTTTGCCCGCACCGAGGTGTCGGCCCTTGCCGAGAGCCCGGCCAATCGTGCCCGTCTGGCGGAGGCGGGTGAGGGCGCGGCGCTCGCCTACGAGCGGTTCGCCGGGTTCCTGCGAGAGCTCGCACCACAGTGCACCGGCAGCTTCGTCTTCGGCGAGGAGCGCTACAACGCGGTCCTCCAACAGGGCGAGTTGCTCGACCTCGACGTGCGCGATCTTCGCCGACGGGGCGAGGCCGAGCTCGAGGCGCTGACCGGCGAGCTGGAGGCGGCGGCGCTCGCCCTCGACGGATCGCACCCGTGGCGCGAGACACTCCGTCGCCTCCAGAGGGAGACCGCACCTTCGATCGAGCAGATGCGTGCCGACTACGAGGACTGCTGCCTCGAGGCGCGCCAGTTCCTCGTCGATCACGGTCTCGTGACCATCCCGCCCGACGAGCACTGTCACGTGGTCCCTGCACCCGCTGCCTTGAGAGCGATCCTGGCGGTCGCCTCGTATCTCTCGCCCCCGATGTTCAAACCGTCGAGGGACGGGTTCTTCTTCGTGCCCTACCCGGTCGACGAGAACGACCGCGAGGAGGTCGACGGTCTCCTCGAGTCGAATGCCCCCTACTCGGTGCCGACCACCGCAGCGCACGAGACCTACCCGGGCCATCACTGGCACCTGATGACCATGAAGGAGGCACGGCCCATCCGGCGGCTCTTCACCTCCACCTACTTCGTCGAGGGCTGGGCCCTCTACGCCGAGGCGATGATGCGCGAAG
Source organism: uncultured Acidimicrobiales bacterium (assembly GCA_963741055.1). Taxonomy (GTDB): domain Bacteria; phylum Actinomycetota; class Acidimicrobiia; order Acidimicrobiales; family RAAP-2; genus Bog-756. Next base: position 10,312 of record CAVUGU010000014.1, read on the forward strand.
CGGGGTTCTTCACCCCCGAACAGGAGCTCGGTCATCTCGAGGCTCGCCTGCTCCGAGCAGCGCGGATCGTCGTGGACACCTCTTTGCACCTCGGAGAGATGGAGGCCGAGGACGCGGTGTCCTTCATGCGCGAGCACGCCCTGCTCCCGCTCCCGACCGCGCGCTCGGAGGTCGCCCGCTACTGCGCCTGGCCCACTCAGGCCTCCGCGTACCTCACCGGAGCCTTGGCGATCGAGCAGGCGCGTGACCGATGGGTCGCCGCCGGCGGCACGCTCACCGCGTTCCACGATTCCCTCGCGCGCTCGGGCGCACTGCCGGTCCCGCTTGCGGTCCGGGCCATCGGTCCGCCCCCGACCGAGCAGTGAGCACGGTGAGAAGGCCTCCTTCGACGGTCCGGGCGCCGACTCGATGGTGGTCGAGCCGGTGCCGTAGGTGGATGATGGACCGATGAGCTGGGCGTACCTGGCGGTCAGTCTCGTCGGCGCACTCGCCGTGGGCTTCGCCGTGCGGCCCCCGAGGCGACAGCCGTTCGGAGTGCTCGCCTTCGCCCTCGCGTGGATCCCGAGCGAGCTGCCCCTTCACATCGCGGTGGTCGGCGTTGCGATCACCGCGGTCTTCGCCGCGTTCGGCGCGCTCGGCTCCTGGCCGGGCCTGGTCGGTCTCGCGGTCGCGCTGACCTCGTGGGCGGTCCTCGGGTGGCTCGCCGTGGTCGCCACCCGGAGCCGTCTCGTCGTCGACGCCGCGCTCGACGACGTCCTCGACGGCATGCGTTCGGACCCCCGGGGAGAGGGCTTCGTCGAGCCTCGGCGAGCGTGGTGGAGGCTGCTGGTCGCGGCTCCCTACCGGCCCTCCGACGTCGCGAAGGTCCGCGAACCTCGACTACTGGGGCGACGGTGCGAAGCGCCACCGCCTCGACGTCCTCACCCGGCGGAGTCCGCCGCCCGAGCGCGCACCGGTGTTCGTCTACATCCACGGCGGCGCCTGGAAGATCGGCGACAAGCGCGAGCAGGGCCAGCCGATGCTCTTCGAGCTCGCCCGGCGTGGCTGGGTGTGCGTGGCGTGCAACTACCGGCTGAGCCCCCAGGCGTCCTGGCCGGACCACCTGGTCGACTGCAAGCGGGCGATCGCGTGGATCCGGGCCCACATCGACGAGTTCGGCGGCGATCCGGGCTTCATCGCGGTCTCCGGCGCGTCGGCCGGCGGGCACCTCTGCTCGCTCCTGGCGCTGACCCCCGGTGAGCCGGGCTGGCAGCCCGGCTTCGAGGAAGAGGACACCTCGGTCGACGCCTGCCTCCCGTTCTACGGCGTGTACGACCTCACCGGCGACCCCGGCGGCATGGGCATCTCGGGTCCCGAGTTCCTCCGCTTCGTCGAGAAGCAGGTCGTCCAGGTCTCCGCCTCGGACCATCCCGAGGTCTTCGAGCAGGCCTCACCCGACCGCTGGGCAGGTCCGTCCGCACCGCCGATGCTGGTCTTCCACGGGAGGAACGACTCGCTCGTGCCGGTCGAGGTCGCCCGGCGGTTCGTCGACCGACTCCGTGAGCGCTCGCGCGCCCCGGTGGGCTACGTCGAGCTCCCGAGAACCCAACACGCGTTCGACGTGCTGGCCTCGATCCGGTGCCGCCACACGACGCAGGGGGCGGTCCGGTTCCTCGAGGCGATCCGGCATCGGGTGGCGGACCGCGGGGCCGACTGAGCCAGGCCGGAGCCTCCGAGCGGCCGCCTTTTCCGACCTGCACCGCTGGACACCCGCTCGGGTTTCTGACGTAGAGTCACATATTCGCTGCCGGCCCCGGCCAGCGGCGACAGGCAAATTTCGGACGAATTTCGAGTCAAGGGGGAGCCTTGCGTTCTGCATCGTGGAGAGGGCGTATCACTGCGCTGAGTCTGGTCGCCGTGGGCGCCGTTGTGGTGACCGCCTGCAGCTCGACGAACTCCGCGACATCGGCCACGACGTCGTCGGGGAGCTCCGGCGCCAGCTCGTCGATCCCGCAGAGCGCGTTCAGCGACCGGACCGGCATCACCTCGACCACGGTCCACGTCGCCAACGTGTCGACCCTGACGGGTGGGCTCTTCAAGGGCGCGGCGGTCGGGACCCAGGCCTACGCCGACTACGCCAACTCGACCGGTGGGGTGAAGGGACGGACCATCGTCGTCGACTCGGGTGACGACCTCTTCCAGGGCGCGACCAACACCCAGCTGACCACGAGCGCCCTCACCAACGACTTCGCCCTGGTCGGGAGCTTCTCGCTCGAGGACCAGTTCGGTGGGATCGTGCTCAAGAGGAACCCAGGTATGCCCGACGTCTCCGTCACGCTCGACCAGACCACCCTGCACCTGCCGAACGTGTACAGCGCCGCGCCTGCATCGGGCGGATGGCAGGAGGGGTCGCTCCAGTACTTCAAGTCGAAGTATCCGCAACGACATCACCGCGGCGGCCGCGCTGGTCGCCGACGAGCCCTCCTCCGAGGCGGACTGGGACGGCGAGAAGTACGTCATGGAGCCAGGTCGGCTACAAGGTCGTCTACGACGACACCTTCGCCATCACCCAGACCGACTTCACCCAGAACGTGATCGCGATGCGCAACGCCGGGGTGAAGATGCTCTTCCTCGAACAGATGCCCTCGAACTACGCCGCGGGTGTGCTGAAGGCCCTCCAGCAGCAGAACTTCCACCCGACGGTGATCCTCGGCGCCTCGACCTACTCCAACCAGCTGGTCTCCGAATCCGGTGGGGCTTCGGCGGTCAACGGGAGCTACCTCGACCAGAACGCCTCGCTCTATCTCGGAGGGGACTCCTCGGCGATCCCGGCGGTCGGCACGTTCCTCCACTGGGTGCAGGTGGCCTCACCGGGCTTCCAGCCCGACCTGTTCACCCTCTACGGCTGGATGTCCGCCGAGCTCTTCGCCGACGGCCTGCAGAACGCCGGGTCGAACCCGAGCCGCGGTTCACTGCTGCAGTCGTTGGACAAGATCACCACCTTCACCGGCGGCAACATCCAAGCGCCGGCCAACCCGGTCGCGAAGACGCTGAGCAACTGTTACCTGATCGGCCAAGTGGTCAACGGCCAGTTCCAGCGACTCGACGACCCGCCGATCAGCTCGAGCACCAACGGCTACCGTTGCGACTATCAGTACGTGACGCCGCCGAAGTCCTGAAGCACGAAGAGAACCCGCGGGCCCGGAGCGTGACGCAGGGGGGATGAGGGCGAAACGGTGAACAGTTTCCTTCAGTACACCGTGTTCGGCGTCATGCTCGGGGCTGGGTACGCGATCGCCGCCACCGGCCTGGTGGTGACCTACACCACCTCGGGAGTGTTCAACTTCGCCCAGGGTGCGGTCGGGATGATCGCCGCGTTCTGCTACTGGGAGCTCGCGACGGCCCACCAGTCAACGAGCTGGTCTCGCTCGTGCTCATCCTGTTGGTCGGGGCCGCGATCTCCGGCTTGTTGGTGGAGCGGGTCCTCATGCGACGGTTGCACGGTGCCTCGGCCGAGCGGCCGGTGATGGTCACCCTCGGCCTGATGGTGATCCTGACCGGGCTCGCGGTGGTCATCTGGAACCCGACCACCACCCGGACGGTGGGGAACATGGTCAACGGCCAGTTCAACCTGCTCGGGATCAACATCCAGTACCAGGAGGTGCTGATCATCGGCGTGGCGATCGCGGTGGCGATCCTGCTGCGCCTCCTCTTCTATTCGACCCGGACCGGTTTCGCGCTCCGAGCGGTCGTCGACGACCCCGATCTGTTGTCGATGTCCGGCGTGTCGCCCAATCGGATGAGCCAGTACGGCTGGGTGCTCGGCTTCATGATGGCCGCGCTGGCCGGCGTGCTCCTCGCACCGACCCAGACCACCGGGCTCAACATCGAGGCGATGACCCTCCTCGTCGTCAACGGGTACGCGGCTGCCATCGTCGGTCGCCTGAGGAACATCTCGATCACCTTCGCGGCGGCCATCGGCATCGGCCTCCTCGAGGAGTACGTGATCATCTACCTGCTACCCCACCTGCCCCAGAGCCTGGTGCCCGACGTCACCGTCGCTTTGCCGATGGTCTTCTTGTTCATCGCGCTGGTGACGCTGCCCTCGGTACGGCTGCGGGCGATCGGCCGGCTCACCACGATGCGAGCACCGAGGGTCGCGAGCGGCTGGGAGTCGCTCGCAGCGGGCGTCGTCTTCTTCGGAGTGGCGATCGTCACTGGCGCTGATCTTCGACAACACGGCCTTCCGGGGGACGACGGTCCTCACCCTCGGCGGCGACATCATGACCCTGGCCATCGTCGGGCTCTCCCTCGTGCTGGTGACCGGCTACTCGGGCCAGGTCTCCCTCTGTCAGTTCTCCTTCATGGGAATCGGAGCGTTCGTGATGGGCAAGATCGCCGGAGGAGGCTCGCTGCTCGGCCTGCTCGCGGCCACCGCCATCTGCGCGGTGGTCGGCGCTCTCGTCGCTCTCCCCACCATCCGGCTGCGCGATCTCTACCTCGCACTCGCGACCTTTGCGTTCGCCGATGCGGTGGCCAACGGGTTCTTCACCGACACCCACATCTACGGCACCGGCGGCGTCATCATCGGACGAATCGTGCTGCCGGGGCTCTCCTTCGGCGGCGATGCGTCGGAGTTCCTACTCGTGACCGTGTTCTTCGTGCTCTGCGCCTGGCTGGTGCTGGCGATCCGGCGAAGCCTCTTCGGGCGACGCCTGGTGGCGGTGAACGACTCACCGGCCGCGTATGCGACCCTCGGACTCAACATCGGCTTCACCAAGGTGGCGGTTTTCGCGATCGGCGCGGCGATGGCCGGGCTCGCCGGCGCCCTCTACGGGACCGTGCAGCAGACGGTCGGGACCACCGACTTCGACTTCTTCTCCGGCATCATCTTCGTGCTCTTCGTCGTCACCTGGAGCGTCCGCACCGTGTCGGGCGCCTTCCTCGCCGCGGTGACCTACGTGGTCCTCAACCAGGTCTGGCACAACGGCCTCGGGATCTTCGCCGGTATCGGGATCATCCTCATCGGCCGGGCCGCCGGCGGGATCCTCGGGATCGAGTTCCTGCAGTTCCGCCTTCCCTGGGTGCGCGGGACGCCGTCCGCCACCGGGCCGGCGGTTCCCGCGCCACGCCGGGTGCGGGCGGTGGTCGGGGGAACCCGTGCCGCAGGTTGACACCCGCTCGGACGAGGCGGCCCTGACCGTCTCGGAGGTCGCAGTCCGCTTCGGCGGGGTCGCCGCGCTCCACGACGCGAGCCTCACCGTGCCGCCGGGCGAGATCACCGGTCTCATCGGGCCGAACGGCGCTGGAAAGACCACCCTCTTCAACGTCATCAGCGGCCTGCAGACCCCCGAGCGCGGCACCGTGCAGCTGTTCGACCGCGACATCACCGGAATGAAAACGCACCGGCGAGCCCGACTCGGCCTCGCGCGCACCTTTCAGCGACTCGAGCTGTTCGGCTCGCTCACCGCGGGCGAGAACGTGCAAGTGGGTCTCGAGTCGGCGGTCAAGTGGTGGCAGTGGGGGCACCTGCGCCGAGCGTTCCCTTGGCGCCGCGCTGGTCGGCGCGCCGACTCGGCAGGCGAGTACGGCGGGATGGGATCGACCGCGGCTGCCACCACCGACCGGCTGCTCGAAGGAGTCGGCCTCGAGGGCCTCGGCCACCGTCAGGCCTCGGCGATGTCGACCGGACTCGCCCGGATGGTCGAGCTTGCACGCGCGCTCGCCCTCGGGCCGAAGGTCCTCCTGCTCGACGAACCCGGGTCGGGGCTCGACGAAGCCGAGTCGAAGGCGCTCGGGGAGCTGCTCCGCCGGCTCGCCGACGGGGGGATGGCGGTGCTCCTCGTCGAGCACGACATGGAGCTGGTCATGCGGGTCTGCGACTTCATCTACGTCCTCGACTTCGGCGACGTGATCGCGGCGGGCACCCCCGAACAGATCCGCAACGACGCCTCGGTCCAGGCCGCCTACCTCGGGACGGCCGCCGCGGAACGAGCAGTCCGAGCGACGACGGGGGTATCCGGTGAGCGGCTCCTCCACTGCACCGGCCGGGGCGAACGGCGCGACGCCGGTCGCGCTCCCACCCGAGATCACCGTCGACGGGGTCCGCGCGGCCTACGGGCGGATCGAGGTGCTCCACGGTGTCGACTTGAGCGTTCCGGCCGGCAGCGTCTTCGCGCTGCTCGGGCCCAACGGGGCCGGCAAGTCGACGCTGCTCAAGGTGATCAGCGGGCGGATGCGCCCGACCGCCGGCGAGGTGGTCATCGGCGACCGGCCGGTCGGCAAGACCCCGACCGAGAAGCTGACCCGGGCGGGTCTCTGCGCGGTCCCTGAAGGGAGGGGGATCTTTCCCAACCTCACGGTCCGCGAGAACCTGCGGATCTGGACCTACCGGGGCGGCCTCGACGCGAAGACGGTCGAGGAGCGGACCTTCGAGGCGTTCCCCCGCCTGAAGGAGCGACGCCGTCAGATGGCGGGCACTCTTTCCGGGGGCGAGCAGCAGATGCTCGCCATCTCGCGGGCCCTCGTCACCGATCCGAGCGTCCTCCTGCTCGACGAGCTCTCGATGGGCCTGGCTCCTCTCATCGTGGGCGAGCTCTACGAGCTGGTGTCGGAGCTCGCGCATCACGCCATGACCGTGCTGCTGGTGGAACAGTTCGTGACCACCGCGCTCTCGGTGGCAAACCGCGCCGCGATCATGGTGCACGGTCGCATCGAGCAGGTCGGCTCCCCAGAGGAGATGGGGGAGGCCGCCCTCAGTAGCTACCTGTCCTGAGCAGCCGGTCCTGAGAGGGCGGACCACCGCTCCGGGCCTCGAGGTTCACGACTCGTCGGCGAGCACCACCTCGACCGCCGGCTCCTCGGCCTCCACCGTCGCGAGGGACCGCACGCCGCCCGCGTCGCGGAGGTCGCCCTCGGCGGCGAGCAGCGCGGCCAGTCGTTCGGGTGTGTCGGCAACCGTGAGCGAGGCCACCGTCGCCCGCATCGAGCGTTTGGCCGCGGTCTTCGCGTGACGGATGCGTCCGAGCACCTCCGAGGTCACCTCGAGCACGGTGCCGGCTCCGTCGCCAGCTCCGATGTCCTCCTCGGCATCTCGTCCGGCGAGCTGTCGAGCTCCTCACGTGTCGGCCACGAGGCGGTGTGGATCGAACCGGACTGCCACCACGACCAGACCTCCTCGGTCACGAAGGGCAGGAACGGAGCGAGGAGGCGCAGCTGGACCGAGAGGGCGGTTGCAAGTGCCGCTTGGGCGGAGGCGGGACCCGGGTCGCCGGGGTCGCCGTAGGCGCGGGTCTTGACCAACTCGAGGTAGTCGTCGCAGAACGACCAGAAGAAGGTTTCGGTGCGCTCGAGCGCACGCGTGTAGTCGTACCCCTCGAAGGCGGCAGTTGCGTCGTCGACCACCTCCGCCAGGCGTCCGAGCAGCGCACGGTCGAGCGGCGCGGTGACCGCGGTGAGGGGACGGGTTTCGATCCCGCCATCCGGACCGACGAGGCGACCGAGCGCGAACCGTGAGGCGTTGAGGACCTTGATCGCCAGGCGGCGCCCCACCTTCATCTGGCCCTCGTCGACCGCGGTGTCGGTACCCGGCCGGCCGCTGGCGGCCCAGTAGCGGACCGCGTCGGCGCCGTGCTGCTCGAGGAGGGGCAGCGGGGTCACCACGTTCCCCTGCGACTTGGACATCTTCTTGCGATCCGGGTCGAGCACCCAGCCCGAGATCGCCACGTTCGCCCACGGCAACGAGGCGTGCTCGAGCTCGGAGCGGACCACCGTCGAGAACAACCAGGTGCGGATGATGTCGTGTGCCTGGGGCCGGAGATCCATCGGGAACACCCGGCCGAAGAGGTCCGGATCGTCTTCCCATCCGGCGGCGATCTGCGGGGTGAGCGAGGAGGTGGCCCAGGTGTCCATGATGTCGGGCTCCCCGACGAAGCCTCCCGGTTGTCCGCGCTGGTCCTCGCGGTAGCCCTCGGGCACGTCGGTCGAAGGATCGACCGGCAGGCGGTGCTGGTCGGCGAAGATCGGCGCTTCGAAGTCGACCTCGCCGGTCGCGTCGACCGGGTACCAGACCGGAAAGGGGACACCGAAGAACCGTTGCCGTGAGATGTTCCAGTCGCTCGAGAGGCCCTCGACCCAGACGCGGTAGCGGTGCTCCATGTAGGGCGGGTGCCAGTGGAGCTCCTCGCCTCTTTCGAGGAGGCGCTCGCGAAGTGGCAGCGTCTTGACGAACCACTGCCGTGACGACACGATCTCGAGGGGTCGCTCGCCCTTCTCGTAGAACTTGACCGGGTGGGTGATCGGGCGCGGTTCGCCGAGCAGTGCACCCGTGTCGCGGAGCTGCTCGACCACCTTCTCCTGGGCCTGCTTGATCGTCCGTCCCTCGAGTTCGCGGTAGCGGGCGGAGGCCGTCTCCGGTTCCTCGGACTCCCAGCCCTGGCGTGCCCCAGTCGAGGGTGAGCAGCCGGCCGTCGCGCCCGACGATGGTGCGGGTGGGGAGCGCGAGCTCACGCCACCACACCACGTCGGTGGTGTCGCCGAACGTGCAGATCATGGCGATGCCGGTCCCCTTGTCGGGCTCGGCGAGCGGATGCGCCACGATCGGGACCCGCACCGAATACAGAGGTGTGAGCACCTCGCTGCCGAAGAGCGGCGCGTACCGCGTGTCGTTCGGGTGCGCGACGAGAGCGACGCACGCGGCGAGCAGCTCCGGTCTGGTGGTCTCGATCTCGACCGCACCCTCGCCTCCGGTCCGCGAGAAGGCGATCCGGTGGTAGGCACCCGGCCGTTCGCGGTCCACCAGCTCGGCCTGCGACACCGCCGTCCGAAAGTCGACGTCCCAGAGGGTGGGCGCGGTGTGCTGGACCAGCTCGCCCCGGAGGGCCATCCGGAGGAAGCCGCGCTGGGAGACCCGCTGCGCCTGCGGGGAGACCGTCGCGTAGGTATGGGACCAGTCGACCGAGAGCCCGAGCGTGCGCCAGAGGTGCTCGAAGACCTGTTCGTCTTCCTCGGTCAGGCGTTGGCAGAGCTCGACGAAGTTGGGGCGCGAGATCGAAAGCGGCTCCTTCGGAGGTTGCGACGGCGGCACGAAGTCCGGGTCGTAGGGGAGCCCGGGATCGCAGCGGACGCCGTAGTAGTTCTGGACCCGGCGCTCGGTCGCCAGGCCGTTGTCGTCCCAACCCATCGGATAGAAGACCGCCTTGCCGCGCATCCGGTGGTAACGAGCGACCGTGTCGGTGTGGGTGTAGGAGAACACGTGCCCGATGTGGAGCGAGCCGGACACCGTCGGGGGCGGCGTGTCGATCGAGTACACCTGCGGGCGGGTCGCCGAGCGGTCGAACGCATAGGTGCGGTCGCGCTCCCACCGTTGCGACCACGTCGCCTCGAGGCCCTCGAGCCCGGGCTTCTCGGGGACACCCGTCGGCGCGCGCGTCCCGACCCGAGCACCGTTCACTTCGTCCCGCATGATCGGGTTACCGTACCCTGCGTGCTCGAGCTCCACGACACTGCGACCGGCCGGGTCGCCCCGCTCGAGCTGCGGTCCCCGGGCAAGGTGGCGATGTACGTCTGCGGCCCGACCGTCTACGACGCGCCCCACCTCGGGCACGGTCGCTTCGCGCTGGTCTTCGACGTGCTCCGGCGCTACCTGATCTTCAACGGCCTCGACGTCACCTACGTCTCGAACGTCACCGACATCGACGACAAGATCATCGAGCGGGCGGCCGCGAGCGGCCTCACCGAGCCGGAGCTCGCCGCGAAATACGAGGAGGTCTGGTGGCAGGCGATGGACGCCCTCGGGGTGCTCCGTCCCGACGAGACGCCACATGCGACCGCGTACGTGGACCGCATGATCGGGCTCATCGGCCAGCTGGTCGAACGCGGCATCGCGTACCAGACGTCCGACGGCGTGTACCTGTCGGTCTCGGAGGTGCCCGGCTACGGCCTGCTCGCGCACCAGCCCCTCGAGTCGCTGCGGGCGGGAGCGCGGGTCGAGGTGGACGAGGAGAAGCGCTCGCCGCTCGACTTCGTGCTCTGGAAGAAGGCGAGGCCGGGTGAGCCGACCTGGGACTCGCCGTGGGGGCCGGGCCGGCCGGGATGGCACACCGAATGCGTCGTGATGTCGCTCGACCTGCTCGGCGACGGGTTCGACCTGCACGGCGGGGGGATCGACCTGATCTTCCCCCACCACGAGAACGAGCGCGCCCAGGCGGTGGCGTCGGGGCACGGCTTCGCCCGCCACTGGGTCCACAACGGGTGGGTCACCGTCGGCGGCGAGAAGATGTCGAAGTCGCTGGGCAACTTCACCACGCTCGACGACCTCCTCGCCCGCAGCGACGCACGCGCCTACCGGCTGCTCGTGCTGCGGTCCCACTACCGATCGCCGATCGAGATCTCCCCGAAGACCGTGCGTGACGCCGAAGCCGGACTCGCCCGGCTCGACGAGATGGCGCTTCGATTCGGCGTGGCCGACCCGCTCGCGGCAGGTCCGGTCATCGGCGAGCCGGCCGCAGGCATCGAGACTCGACGAGGATGCGCTGGCGCGGTTCCGTGCACGCATGGACGATGACCTCGACACTCCCGGCGCGCTCGCGACGGTGTTCGATCTGGTACGTGATGCGAACGCCACCGCCGACGCGGGGGACGACGCACGCGCACGTCGTCGCGCGCATACCGGAGCAGTGCTCGCGGGCGCGCTCGGTCTCGCGCTGCACGGCTCCGCCGAAGAAGTTGACGACGCAACGGCAGCGCTGGTCACTCGACGTGATCGCGCCCGGTCCGAGCGGGACTGGGCGCTCGCCGACGCACTACGCGACGAGCTCGAGCGCACGGGATGGCTCGTCGAGGACGGACGCGGACGGCACGCGCATCCGCCGTCGATGAACAGCATGTGAACAGCGTCACCGATCATCCACCGAGCAGTTGCTTCGGCCCGGCAGGCTGCTAGCGTTTGCCGCACAGTGAATCCGAAGGGGGTTGGTCGTGGGGCAACCGATCACTCGGGGATCCGCTGAGCACTACGCAGTAGCACTACGCAGTTGAGGGAAAGGGGAACGCCACCGTGGCTTCCGGAACAGTCAAGTGGTTCAACGCCGAGAAGGGCTTCGGCTTCATCTCGCAGCCTGACGGCGGTGCCGACGTCTTCGTCCACCACTCGGCCATCCAGATGAGTGGGTTCCGCTCGCTGGAGGAAGGCCAAGCGGTGGAGTTCGATCTCCAGGAAGGACCAAAGGGACTCCAGGCAGTCGACGTACGCGTGGTCCAGCCCGCGTAGAGCGTCCCCCGGGCCTTCGGGCCCGTTCCCGCGGCGGGTCCCGCTCCGACCCCTGCGTCGCAATTCCATGCAAGGGCTCCCGGCGGTGCCGTCGCGCCCCGAAGCTGTTCCCGCACCTCGTGACCGGCGTGGTGACAGCCGCGCCCGGTCCGGTTACTATGTAGTAACTACAGGGAGCGGCGCTCGGCGCCGGAACGGAAGTAGGGGGCCATGGCCGAATTCTCGCTGGACCTCAATGAGGACCAACTCCAGATCCAGAAGTGGGTGCACGACTTCGCGGAGAACGTGATCCGTCCGGCTGCACACGAGTGGGACGAGCGCGAGGAGACACCCTGGCCCATCATCGAGGAGGCGGCCCGGATCGGCCTCTACTCCTTCGACTTCATCAGTCAGGCCTACTTCGACGAGAGCGGCTTGCTCATGCCCATCGCCAACGAGGAGATGGCCTGGGGTGACGCCGGGATCGCGCTGTCGATCTTCGGGAGCACCCTCGGGCTCGCCGGCATCGCCGCGAACGGCACGCCCGAGCAGCTGATCGAGTGGGGTCCCCAGTGCTTCGGAACGCCCGACAAGATCCAGACCGCGGCGTTCGCGGTGTCCGAGGCGGACGCAGGTTCCGACGTCTCGTCGTTACGCACCCGGGCGGTCTACGACGAGACGAAGGACGAGTGGGTCATCAACGGTACGAAGACCTGGATCACCAACGGAGGCATGGCCGACCTGCACGTGGTCGTCGCCTCGGTGGATCCCTCCCTCGGCTCGCGGGGCCAGGCGAGCTTCATCGTCCCTCCGGGGACCCCGGGGCTCCGGCAGGGCCAGAAGTTCAAGAAGATGGGCATTCGCGCCTCGCACACCGCCGAGGTGATTCTCGACGACGTGCGCGTTCCCGGTCACTGCCTGCTCGGTGGAAAGGACAAGCTCGACGAGCGGCTGGCGCGGGCCCGCGAGGGCAAGCGCTCGACCAGCCAGGCGGCCATGAAGACCTTCGAGGCATCACGGCCCACGGTCGGTGCCCAGGCGCTCGGCATCGCACGGGCCGCGTACGAGTACTCACTCGACTACGCCAAGGAACGCAAGGCCTTCGGCAAGGCGATCATCGAGAACCAGGCGATCGCCTTCAAGCTCGCCGACATGAAGACCCGCATCGACGCCTCCCGGTTGCTCATCTGGCGCGCGTCGTGGATGGGTCGGAACGGCAAGGAGTTCACCTCCGGCGAGGGCTCGATGTCCAAGCTCTACGCCGGCGAGACCGCGGTCTGGGTGACCGAGCAGGCCATCCAGATCATGGGCGGCTACGGCTACATCCGCGAGCATCCGGTGGAGCGCTGGCACCGCGACTCGAAGATCTACACGATCTTCGAGGGCACTTCGGAGATCCAGCGTCTGATCATCAGCCGCGCCATCTCCGGCGTCCACATCGACTGACGACCCTGTGTCGGGGAGCACCACCGGCCCGCTCCCCAGGCCCTACGGTGACGCCGTGCCGAACCCCACCAAACCCGATCACAACCTGCTGACCGGGGAGAGCGCAGCCACCTTCGCTCCTCGCGCTCTGCACGGGCAACGCCGCCCGGTCGGTGATGGCCGGGGTCATGCTCGCCCCGGGCCCGTACGGCATCACGACCGCCGGCACCCACGTGCTCGAAGGTCAGCCGATGAGCCAGCGGACCCGCAACGCGCTGGCTGCGGTCGGGCTCAGCGCGGACGGGCACCGGAGCCACCAGGTCACCGATCTCGACATCGATCACGCCGACCTCGTGCTCGCCATGGCAGGCGAGCACGTGGCGTTCGTCCGACGGCGATATCCGGGAGCCGCACCGCGGACGGCCACACTGAAGCGACTCTGCCGCGATCTGCCCGACGGTCCCGCCTCCCTCGCGGAGCGACTGGCCGCGCTCGATCTCGCCGACGTCGCGATCGAGCCATGGGAGGACGTGGAGGATCCCGCCGGCAAGGACGAGGACGACTACCTGGCCTGTGCGAAGGAGCTGCAGGTCCTCTGCTCGGAGCTGTTGGTGCGGCTCGGCTGACCGCGCCTCGGACCGCGGCCCGGCGGACCGCCGCTCAGGCCGCCCGGTCGGCCGAGAGCTCCGGATGACGCAGGGAGAGGTCGGCGCAGGCCTTGCACACCTCGTCGGGGACGAGGCCAGCCTGCATGAGCAGGCCGAAGACCCGACAGCCGAGACAGAGTCCGAACCCGGCCTCGAGGAAGGCCGCTGCGGCGAGCATCCCGGTCACCGCCCACGCCGCCGTCGAGAGCCCGAACCCGAACCAGAGCACCACCGCGGTCGACGAGAAGGCGACGCCGATGGCCTGGGCGAAGCGCTTCGGAGGCCCCGGGACCAGTCTCGGGGATCCGGGCAGACGAGGTGCGACGACCCGGGTGGCCAGCTGACCGAGCGGGCTCAGGGTGGGTCCGGTGAGGACCCGTGCCCAGAAGCCGTAGCAGAGCGGCACGAGGAGCCAGGCCTGGCCCGATGCGATCGTCGCGACGCAGAGCACGAAGACGCCGGCCGCGACGGTGCGCGCTGCGTATTCGTTCACCGGGTTGGGGAAGGAGAAGACCTTCTCGAACTTCACCCTAGATAGTTTACTGGTTGCCTCGACTTTTCCCTGTGGCAGGTGCCGCCTTCACTGTGGCAGGTGCCACCGGATCCCACCTGGTCAAGCGCGGTGAACCTGACGGAGACCCGCCCAGGCGAAGTCGGCGAGTCGGGTGGCGAGCTGGGCCGCTTCGGCGGCGGCCTCCTCGCCTGCTCCTGCCCCGTCGTCCGCCGGGCTCCTCGCATGGCGGTCGAGCCAGTGCCGACTGGCCCCTTCGGCCATCCCGACCACCGCGTGCGCGAGGAGCAGCCGGTGCTCGGGTTCGAGACCGGCGTCGATCAGCGGGTCGATTGCTTCGGCGATGGTCTCCTCGACGCGACGGAGCGCCGCCCCGAGCTCGTGGTCGTCCGGTGCGTCCCGTCCGTAGAGGAGCCGGAACGCTCGCTCGTCGGCGAGCATCAGCTCGAAGTACGCGGCGAATCCCAGCTCGACCTGTTGGCGCGGGCCTTCGGCGTCCTCGGTGGCCCGGGCGATGGCCGCGACGATCTCGTGCGAGAACACGTCCATGAGCTCGAGGTAGAGGGCGCGCTTCGAGGCGAAGTGCTGGTAGACGAGGGGCTTGGTCACCCCGGCCGCCTCGGCGATGTCGTCCATGGTCGTCGCGGCGTACCCGTGGTCGGCGAAGAGGGTCAGCGCGACATCGAAGAGCTGGCGCCGCCTGGCCTCCGCGGTGAGGCGGCGGGTGGCCGGCTCGCTTCCCCGCCGACCGGAACGCCGTGCCCGGCTGGGAGTCCCGACCTCGGCGTTCATGACCGGCCATGGTAGCGGCCGGCCTGTTCGGGCCCCTCGCAGCGCTCAGAGCTCGGGCAGGACCGCTGCCAGCCGATCGGGGAGATCCGCGGTCGAGAAATGTCTCGCGGCGATGGCGAGGTTCGTCTCGAGCAGCGCCACTTCCGGTGAGTCGAGCCACGACGAGAGGCGGGCCATCTCGTCCAGCTCGAACCAGCGGAACCCGAAGGCCGCGAGCTCCTTCGCCACCGGGTAGGGGCCGACCACGAGCGGTCGACCCCGGGCGGCCGACTCGACGGCCGGATTGCCGAACCCCTCCCACGACGAGGGGAGCGCGACCACATCGCAGGCCTCGTAGGCGTCGCGGACGTCGAGCTGGCCGTCGGGAGGCCCGAGCAGGACCCGGCAGCTCGCGGCTTTGGTGAGGGCCTCGAGCGTCGGCCCGAACCCGTCCTCGGCCGGTCCGAGCAACCAGTAGGTGGCGCCGAGCTCGGTCGCGGCGTCGATGCCGCCCGCGACGTTCTTCCGGGGGATCGCGCGGGTGGGCTGGAGGACGAGGCGGGACTCTTCCGCGACACCGAGGGCGGCGCGCACCGCTTCGGCCCTCGGGCCGCGGTGCCGGGCCCCCTCGGCGCGCAGATCGAGTCCGGGGTCGACGTCGAAGGAGTTGTAGACGGTGGCGGCGGTCAGACCCCGGTCGGCGAGCTCGCGGCGGCTCCGCTCGTTGATGGTCACGTGTCGCCAGCACGGGTGGTCGGGAGGGGGTCCGTGGTGGGCGAACTGCTCACGCTGCCAGGGAAGGTCGTGGTGGCGGAAGAGCGCCGGTCGCCCGGTCAGCACCGACGCAACCTGGGCCGCCGCGCCGGGGTTGAGCGGGAGCGAGCAGAGGTTCTCGACGACCACCAGGTCGGCGTCGTCGAGCGCGGCCGCCACCTCGCCGCGGTCGGGTGGTTCGACGGCGCCCATCGCCAGCCCGGGCAGTGTGCGGTCGACCGGGCCTTCGCCGGCAACCGTGAAGGTGTCGAAGCCGAGGCTGGCGAGGGCGCGCTGCCACTTGGCGGCTTCGACGGCGACGCCGTCGGGTCCGCCCAGCCGGAAGGAGAGGATGGCGGCGGTCGCGATGGCGTCACGGTATCGCCGCCGCTCCACGGGCGATCCGGCGGCGACGGTCGCCGGGTCGGGTTCGGTCCGCCCGAGAGCAGGGGGATAGCGTCGTGCGGATGCCCGACGACACCGCGCGCCGCCCGACCGGTGGGGAGATCGGCGCGGACGAGTTGCTCGTCGAGCGCAGCGGTCCGGTCCTCACCCTCACCATCAACCGCCCCGAGCGCCGCAACGCGATGACCTGGGCGGTCATCGCCGCACTCCGCGAGCAGGTTGCCGTCGCCCGGGACGACCCCTCGGTACGTGTCGTCGTCCTCACCGGGGCAGGGGACAAGGCCTTCTGCGCGGGCGCCGACCTCTCGGGCATGGCGCCACGCGACCCGGGCGGACCGGGCGATCCCTTCGCCGACCACCACGCCGCCCGCGGTTGGTTGGCCGAGCTGTTCGAGGAGATGTGGCACCTCGGAAAGCCGACCGTGGCCCGGGTCCAGGGATGGGCGATGGCCGGAGGGCTCGGGCTCGCGCTCGCTTGCGACATGGTGGTCGCCTCCGAGCGTGCACGCTTCGGCGCCCCCGAGCTCGACGTCGGGCTCTGGCCCTACATGGTGACCGTGCCCATGCTGCGGTCGATGCCGCCGAAGAAAGCCCTGGAGATGATGATGACCAGCCGCGTCGTCGACGCAGAGGAGGCCGGACGCATCGGCTTCGTGAACCGCGTCGTGCCCCACGACCGTCTCGACGAGGAGATCGCCGATCTCGCCGCCGTGCTCGCCTCGAAGCCGCCTGGCGTCATGAGGTTGGGTCGCGAATCGTTCTACGCTGTGCTGGACTCGGCGGCCACCGAAGCGCTGCCCTACCTCCACGCCATGCTCACCGTGACCAGCCAGACGGCCGAGGCGGCAGAGGGGATCACGGCCTTCATCGAGAAGCGCCCCCCTGCGTGGAGGACCACCATGGGCGAACCGGCCGACTGAGCGGCCGGGCCGAATCGACGATCGAAACCAGGGACGAGCTGCGAGGAGCGAGCGCATGGAGAAGCGAGCACTGATCACCGGGGTCACCGGCCAGGACGGCTCCTACCTCGCCGAGTTCCTGCTCGACCAGGGGTACGAGGTCTGCGGGATGGTGCGCCGCTCGAGCACGCTCAACTTCGAGCGGATCGCGCACATCCAAGACCGCATCACCCTGGTGCCCGGGGACCTCCTCGACGAGGTCTCGATGATCCACATCCTGCGCGACAACCGGCCGGCGGAGGTCTACAACCTCGCCGCCCAGTCCTTCGTCCAGACTTCGTGGACCCAGCCGGTGTTGACCGGACGAGACCACCGCGTTGAGCGTGACCCGCCTGCTCGACGCGATCCGCACGGTCGATCCGGAGATCCGCTTCTACCAGGCCAGCTCCTCCGAGATGTTCGGCAAGGTGCTCGAGGTGCCCCAGTCCGAGCAGACGCCGTTCTATCCGCGCAGCCCTTACGGGGTGGCGAAGGTGTACGGCCACTGGATCACGGTCAACTACCGCGAGAGCTACGACCTGCACGCCTCGTCGGGCATCCTCTTCAACCACGAGTCTCCTCGCCGCGGTCTCGAGTTCGTGACCCGCAAGGTCACCCACGGCGTGGCCCGGATCAAGGCGGGGATCGACGACAAGCTCTACCTCGGCAACCTCGACGCGCAGCGCGACTGGGGCTACGCGGCCGACTACGTCCGAGCGATGTGGCTGATGCTCCAACAGGACCACCCCGACGACTACGTGGTGGCGACCGGCGAGACCCACTCGGTCAAGGAGCTGGTCGAGCTGGCCTTCGCCGCGGTCGACCTCGACTGGGAGCAACACGTGGGCATCGACGAGCGCTTCCTCCGGCCCGCCGAGGTGGACCTGCTGGTCGGCGACGCGCGAAAGGCCCACACCACGCTCGGCTGGCAGCGCAAGGTCGACTTCCCGGGTCTCGTCCAGATGATGGTGGAGGCGGATCTCGCGCTGGTGAAGAACCAGCTGTCCTGACGAGGGAGGGGCCGTGACGGCGGCGATCCACGCCGACCCCCTCGGCCTGTTGGTGGCGTTCGGGGCAGGGATGCTCTCCTTCCTGTCGCCCTGCGTCCTACCGCTGGTCCCCGGCTACGTCTCGATGGTGTCGGGCCTGTCGGCGGCCGAGCTCACCGATGTCGGGCCGGAGAGTTCTGCGCCGGCGCCGGTCGCGGTCCCCGTCGGTGCGTCGGTCGGCGCCACCGCCCCGTCCGCGTCCGGCCCGTCGGCCGGGACGGCCGGGGAGCCGTCCGACGGCTCGCCGAAGTCATCGACCGCGGCGGCCACCGACGCGGGGTCGAACCGCGTGGTGCGCACGAAGCTGCTCCGCGGGATCCTCACCTTCATCGCCGGCTTCACCGTCATCTTCGTGATCCTCGGCGCGTCCGCCTCGGCGCTCGGCCGGCTCTTGGTCACCCACCAGCACGCGCTCACCACGGTTTCGGGGATCGCCATCGTGCTCTTCGGTGCGCTGCTGGTCTGGATGGCCGCGGGCGGGACGCTCCCGACCGCGCTGGTACGCGAGCACCGGTTCGCGGTGCGGCCCTCGGTCCTCGGTGCGTGGGCGCCGCCGCTCATGGGGATGGCCTTCGCCTTCGCCTGGACGCCGTGCATCGGACCGGTGCTCGGCAGCGTCCTCGCCCTCGCCGCGGGGACCGGCGGCTCGGCCACCGGGGGGATCGTGCTGTTGGCTGCGTACTCGCTCGGGCTCGGGGTGCCGTTCCTCCTCTGCGGGCTGGCGTTCGGCCAGATGACCGTGGTGCTCGGCAAGGTGCGGCGACGCCTGCGTTGGATCGACCTGGCCGGCGGCGTGATCCTCATCCTGTTCGGGGTGGTGCTCCTCACCGGCCACGTCGACGTGATCTCGGCTCACATCTCGAACTGGCTGCGCGATCTGCATCTCGGGCGGCTCTCGACGAGCTGACACGCTCTCTCGGCAGCGCGCTCCCTGGTGACGGTGGGTGACCGAGGGGCTCTTGCGCCCTCTCCCTCGCCTGGCTCCTGAACCCTGGCCCTCCTACCATGGTGCGCGCCTATGGCCCCCGCAGCACCCCCCCATCCCGCGATCTCGCTCCACGACGCCGTCGCGCTGTCGGGGCGGTTCCCGCTGCTCGCCGGGGTCGACCTCGAGGTTCCGCCTGGAGAGACGGTGCTGCTCGAGGGTGCCAACGGGGCGGGCAAGACGAGTCTTCTGCGGGTCTGCGCAGGGCTGGTGCCGCTCGCCAGCGGGCGGGTGCGGGTGTTCGGGCTCGACCCGATGTCCCGGCGCACCGAGGTCCGGAGGCGAGTGGGCCTCCTCGCCCACTCCGGCCATCTCTACGAGGACCTGACCGTGCGCGAGAACGTGCGCTTCGCGGTGCGGGCGGCCGGTGCACCCGCTGACCGGGTCGACCCCGCGTGCGAGCAACTGGGACTCACCGGCCGACTGCTTCGGACGCGCGCGTCGAAGCTCTCGGCCGGCCAGCGGCGGCGGGTGTCGATCGCGGTGCTGGCGGCGCGCCGCCCCGAGCTCTGGCTCCTCGACGAGCCGCACGCCGGGCTCGACCGCTCCGCCCGGGCGATCCTCGACGAGTTGGTCGCCGAAGCGACCCGGGACGGAGCAACCGTGCTGATCGCCTCGCACGAGTCGCGCTCGGTCGAGCCGCTCGCGGCCCGCGCGATCACCCTGAGCGGAGGTCGCGTCGTCGGCGAGCGGCGGCTGGTTCCCGTCGAAGGCGACGCCCATCGGCCTCCGGTCGCAACCACGGCGGGCTCGAAGGGTCGCGTGGCCCATGTGGCGTGACGGTCTCCTCGTCGCCGGGAAGGACCTCCGGATCGAGGCGCGCTCGCGCGTCGCGCTCTCCCAGGTGGTTCCCTTCGGCGTCGTCGCGCTGATCCTCTTCGCGTTCGCGCTCGGGCCCGACCGCACCCAGATGGCGCGCGGTGCTCCCGGTCTCTTCTGGGTGGCGGTGCTGTTCTGCGCGGTGCTCGCGGTCCAGCGCAGTGTCTCGGTCGAATCGGCCGACTCGGCTCGGGACGGACTGCGGCTGTCCGGCCTCGACCCGGCAGGGCTGTTCCTCGGGAAGACCGCGGCGGTCGGCGCCGAGCTGCTGGTGCTCGAGGGGGTGCTCGCGGTCGGCGTGGTGCTCCTCTACGGCGCCCACATCGTGACCCCCTGGCTGATCGTCGCGTCCTGTCTCCTTGGCGCGATCGGGCTCGCCGCGACCGGGACCCTCTACGGCGCGCTGTCGGCCGGGATGCGAGTCCGCGAGACGCTGCTGCCGTTCCTGTTCCTCCCGATCGCGGTGCCGGTCCTTTTGGCGGGGACCCGGATCTGGCAGGCGGCGCTCGCCTCGGGGGTCGCGAGCCAGGGGACGCCGTGGCTCCGCTTGCTGGTGGTGTTCGACGCGGTGTACGTGGCGCTCGGAGTGGTCGTCTTCGGTCCGCTGGTGGAGTCGGCGTGAGCTCCGGGGGGAACGTCGTCGTCCCGGTCGTGTCCGAGCGTGCGCGTCGCGTCGAGCAGGGCATCGGCATCGCCGCCCTGGTCGGCACCGTGGCGACGGTCTGGCTCGGTCTGTGGGTCACGCCGCCCGACCAGGTGCAGGGCGACCTGGTGCGCCTGGTCTACCTCCACCCGGGCGTCGCCTGGGTGGCCCTCTATCTCGCGTTCGGTCTGGCCGCGGTCTCCAGTCTCCTCTATCTCTGGCCGCGCACCCGCTCGCTGTTCTGGGACCGTCTGGCCGCGGCGGCGGTCGAGGTCGGTGTCGTCTTCAACGCCTGCACGCTCATCTCGGGTTCGATCTGGGGAAAGCCCACCTGGGGGGTGTGGTGGGCGTGGGACGCGCGCCTCACGAGCACCGCGGTCCTGCTGGTGCTCTTCCTCGGGTATCTCGCGTTGCGCCGGGTGCCCGCCGAACCGGAGGTGAGGGCCAAGCGCAGCGCGTTCGTGGCTCTGTTCGCCGCGGTCGACATCCCGATCGTGCACTTCTCGGTCCTGTGGTGGCGGACGCTCCACCAGGGCGCGACGGTGCTGAACCCGGATCTCTCGCCGACCATCCACGGTTCGATGGCCTGGACGCTGCTGCTCGGGTTCGTCTCGCTCACGTTGGTGTTCGTCTGGATGCTGCTGGTCCGCTACCGGATCGGCGTGCTCGAGGACGCGCTGGCCGGTCGTGAACTCGATGCGGCCCTGCGCGAGCGTCGGGCCGAGGGTGACTCCGAGGGCGGAGAAGCGGGCGGAGCCGATGGCGGAGCGGGAGCCGCCGCCGACGCAGCGCACCCTGGCCGCACTCGGTCATCGGGGAGAGGAGCCGATCGCCGTCGACGCCGCGAGCGGCAGCTCACTGCCCGAAGGGGTCCGATGAGGTACGTCGACGCCGGCTACTCGATCGTGCTCGGGATCCTCTTCCTCTACGGGGTCCTCCTCGTCTGGCGCCGGAGACGTCTCACCCGCGCGGTCGAGCGGGTCGCGGCCTCGCGTCTCGAGGACGACCGGTGACGACCGCGCCGCCGGTTGCCGGCAGCGCCAACGCGACGCCCTCCGAGCCTTCCGAGCCTTCCGAGCTCGCACCTTCGCCCGACACCGAGCACCGCCGGCGCCATCGCCTGCGCTACGCGGTGGTCGGCCTCGTTTTCGTGGGTGCGTTGGTCTTCCTGTTGGCGAAAGGGATCGGCTCCGCGCTCGACTTCTACCTGACGGCCGACCAGGCGGTCGCGCAGCGGGCGAGCCTCGGGACGAAGACCTTCAACGTCGAGGGCCTCGTCGAACCCGGTTCGATCCACGCCACCCCGCAAGGCGTCAACTTCGTGGTCACGTCGGGCTCGACCAGCCTCCAGGTCGACAACACCGGAAGCCCGCCCCAGCTCTTCCAGGCGAACATCCCGGTCATCGCCGTCGGCCACTTCCACGGCGACGCCTTCGTCTCCGATCAGATCCTGGTGAAGCACTCGTCGAACTACATCGCGGCCCATCCCGGACGAGTCACCGCTCCGAACGGGACGAAGCGATGATCGCGCCGACCGGCGACATCCCGGCCGGCCTCTTCCCGTCGCGGTGAACGGGGCACTCGGCCACACCGGGGTCCTCCTCGGGTTCGTCGCGGCCGTCGCAGGGGTGGCCGTGATCGCAACCGGACTGGCCCGCCACCGCCAACCCCTCGTCCGGAGCGGCCAGCTCTACGCGCCGCTCATCCTGCTCGGCGGCGTCGTCGCGACCATCGCCATGGAGCGTGCGCTGATCACCCACGACTTCTCGCTCACCTATGTCGCCGACAACAACAGCCGGACGACACCGCTGCTCTACTCGATCACCGGCATGTGGTCGGCGCTCGCCGGATCGATCCTGCTCTGGGCCGTGATCCTCGGTGGCTACGCGACCGCGATGGTCTGGAGGTTCAAGCGCCGGGCGGACGACCGCCTGGTCGCCTGGGCGACGCTCGTCGTCTACGTGGTCGCGGCGTTCTTCTTCGCGTTGATGCTGGGACCCGCCGACCCCTTCTCGCACGTGTCGGGCGCGGTACCGGCGAACGGCCTCGGGCCGAACGTGCTGTTGCAGGACAATCCGCTCGTGCTCTTCCACCCGCCGATGCTCTACCTCGGGCTGGTGGGGTTCACCCTTCCCTTCGCGTTCGCCGTCGCCGCGCTGGTCACCGGACGGCTCGACGACGACTGGCAGGGCGAGACCCGGCGCTGGACGTTGCTCGCCTGGACCTTCCTCACCGTCGGCATCGTGCTCGGCGCCTGGTGGTCGTATCAGGTGCTCGGCTGGGGAGGATTCTGGGCCTGGGACCCGGTCGAGAACGCGTCGCTGCTGCCGTGGCTGGTCGGCACCGCCTATCTCCACTCGGTGATGGTCCAGCAACGGCGTGGGCTGCTGCGGATCTGGAACCTCTCGCTCGTGATCGCCACCTTCTCCCTCACCATCCTCGGGACCTTCCTCACCCGCTCCGGCGTCCTCCAGTCGGTGCACTCCTTCTCCACGTCGACCATCGGACCACTGCTCCTCTCCTTCTTCGGTGTGGTCGTGGTGGTCGGGGTCGGGCTGATCGCCTGGCGGGGCGACCGGCTGCGCTCGCCGGGCGGGATCGACTCGCCGATCAGCCGCGAAGGCGCGTTCCTCGCGAACAACCTTCTCTTCGTGCTCTTCGCGGTGGTGGTGCTGCTCGGCACGGTGTTCCCGTTGCTCTACGAGGCGCTCGAGTCCGGCCAGCAGGTCACCGTCGGCGCGCCCTACTTCAACCGTCTGGTCGTTCCCGTCGGGCTCGGACTGCTCTTCCTCATGGCGGTGGCCCCGGCGCTGCCCTGGCGGAAGAGCTCACTCGCGGTGGTGCGCGGCCGGTTGGTGATCCCCGCCGCGTGCGGGGTCGCGGTGTTGCTCGTCTGCGTCGCAACCGGTCTGCGCGGCGTCGAACCCCTGCTCGCGTTCGGTCTCGGCGCGTTCGCGGCGGCCTCGGCGTTGCGAGCTCTCGCGCTCTCGGTCCGCGGCGCGTGGCACGGTGCCCGCGCCCGCGGCGCGACTCCGGCGCGTGCGGTCCTCGCCGGGTGGCGTGGCTTCGTCGGCCGGGCGAACGGTGGGATGGTGGTCCACGTCGGGGTGGTGGTCATCGCCGTCGCGCTCGCGGCCGCCACCGCGTACGGCCAGCGTGGCGAAGTCCGGCTGGTTCGCGGCCAGTCGACCACCTTCGCCGGGCACACCGTCGAGTTCGTGTCCACCCGCAACGTGGCGGGGAGCGCCTCCCACGCGCTCGAGGCGGTGCTGCGGGTCGACCACGGCGCCAGCTACTTCCCGGCAGTCACCCAGTTCGGCTCGGGGACCCAGCCGGTCGGCACGCCCGCCATCGACTCGAGCCTTCGCGACGACGTCTACCTCACCATCGACTCGATCCCCGACAAGGGAGGGGTGTGGACCTTCGGCGTGGTGGTGCAGCCGCTGGTCAGGTGGCTGTGGCTCGGTGGCGCCCTGGTGGTGCTCGGCGCGGTGCTGGCCGCGCTTCCCGGACGGCGCCGCCGGCCGACCGACCCGGTGTCGGCCCCGGTTCCCGGCGCGGCCGGCCGGGGAGAACCCGCCCAGTCCGAGCGCGACTTCGTCCCGGCTGAGGTGGCCCCGCCGGAGGGAGTCGAAGACGGGGTGCGGGTCGGCGCCGGGGAGCATTCGTGAACCAGGTCGACACCGCGGTCGCGCCCCGCCGGTCGCACCGGGCGCGGTGGGTGGCCGGTGCGGTCCTCGTGATCACCGCGGGATTGGTGGCCGTGCTCGCGACCCGACCGCCGGCGTCGGTGACGGAGGTGCAGAGCCCTCTTGTCGGGAAGACGGCGCCGCCCGTCGCGGGAACCACCTTGAGCGGCACCTCCTACCGCCTGCCGACCCGGCCAGGTCACTACGTGGTGGTCAATTTCTTCGCGAGCTGGTGTGAGCCCTGCCAGCAGGAGGGTCCTGCCCTCGCCCAATTCGCCTACGAGCACGGCCGTGTCGGGGACGCCTCGATGTTGAGCGTGGTCTTCGAGGACACCGAATCGGCCGCGCGCAGCTATCAGTCGATGCTCGGCGCGACGTGGCCGACCCTCGCCGACCCCGGCGGCAAGCTCGCACTGAGCTTCGGGGTGCGGGCACCTCCGTCGACCTTCGTGATCGCGCCGGACGGACGGGTGGTCGCCTACGTGATCGCTCCGGTGACCGCGTCCGATCTCGACGGGATCATCACTCAGGCGAAAGCGACCCGGGCGTGAGCGCGCGACGACTTCCGTTGTGGACGCTGCTCGGCGTCGCGCTGGTGGCCGCCTTGGTCGTCGGAAGCGGGGTGTTCTCCTCGTCCCCGCCGACCGCCGCACAACGGGCTTCGGCGATCGAGTCGGTCATTCGCTGCCCGAGCTGTGAGGACCTCTCGGTCGCGACCTCGAGCGCGCCGACCGCGGTCACGGTGCGCGACACCATCCGCCAGCAGGTGGCCGAGGGGAGGACCGATCAGCAGATCGAGACGTACCTCGTCGCCCGCTACGGCTCGGCGATCGTCCTCGACCCGCCCGCTCGCGGCTGGTCGCTGCTCGTCTGGCTGCTGCCACTCCTCGGGGGCGCGCTCGCGGTGGGTGTCCTCGTGGTGGTGCTGGTCCGCCGGGGCATGGCCGTCGGCGATGCTGCCGATTCCGCGCCGGACGAGACGACCGACCCGGCCTCCCTCGAGGAGCGCCGCCACTTCCTCGATCGATCGCTCGCCGACGCGGACGCCGAGTTCCTGGCCGGTGACCTCTCCGATCGCGACTACCTCGCGCTCCGCCAGCGGGACCTCCGTCGTCTGGCGGCACTCGGGAGCGTCTCGGGGTCGCCGACCGTGCCGCTCGCGAGCGGCACCACCGGCCTCGGGACGCTCGAAGAGGAGCGTCCGGACGGCGATCCCGACCAGATCGAGGGTGTCGACGGAGCCGACGCCGACGACGCCACCACCACTGCTGCATCGGGGCATCGCACCGAGAAGGCGCGCCGGCCCCGTAGCCGCCGCTCCCGTTGGCTGCTCCGCGGAGCGGTCGCCGCGTTTCTCGCCGCGCTGGTCGTCGCAGTGGCGCTGCACGCGACGGCGCGCCAACCGGGACAAACCGCCTCGGGCAGCGTGCCGCTCACCGCGAGCCAACAGGAGGCGAGGACGCTCGACCAGGCGGCGACCGACGTCAACCAAGGTCAGCTCGGCCCAGCCGCAAACCTCTACCAGTCGGTCCTTGCCCAGCGATCCGAACAACGAGGTCGCGCTCGCGCAGCTCGGTTGGATCGAATACCGGGTCGGCAGCGCCGGCGCGAGCAGCTCGCTGCTCACCGACGCGCACACCAAGCTCGAGCGCGCGGTGTCCCTCCAGCCCGGTGACTATGCCGCTCGCCTCTATCTCGGAAGTCTGCTGCTCCTCGAGGACCACGATCCGGCTGCTGCGGTGACCCAGTACCGAGCGTTCCTGTCCGACGGGCCGCCGGCATCGGTCGTCCAACAGGCGGCACCCGAGCTGCGTCAGGCCTACAGCCAAGCCGGCGTCGCACTGCCGCAGGGGATCGGCTGAACCACCTCGGTCAGGGTACGAGCACGGCCTTGCCGCCGATGTCCCGTCCGATGAGACCGGCCAGCACCGAAGGCGCCTCGGTGAGCGCATAGCTCGCCGGCCGCGTCGGGTGGAGGCGTCCGTCCTCGATCATCACCAGTAGATCGGCGAAGAGATCGTGGTTGCCGCCCGGATCGCGGATCGCCCAGCCGCCCCACTCGACGCCGATCAGGGTCCGATTCTGAAGGAGGACCAGATTGAGCGGGATCGAGGCGATCGATCCGGCGGCGAATCCGATCACGCAGAATCGTCCGAAGAGGCGGGTGGCCCGCAAGGCGGCTTCGCTGTGCCGGCCCCCCACCGGGTCGATGACCACGTCGACGCCACCACCCGAGAGTTCGCGGGCCCGCGTCTTCAGGTCTTCGCTCTCGTACGCGATGACCGCCTCGGCTCCCATCTCCTTCGCCGCATGGAGTCGGGCGTCGCTCGAGGCAGCCGCGATCACCCGTGCGCCGAGAGCTCTCGCCACGTCGACTGCCGCGAGTCCGATGCCGCCACCCGCGCCGAGGACGAGGACCCACTCTCCCGGGACGACCGTCGTCCGCCGGGTGAGCGCGAACAACACGGTGGAATAGCTCTGGACCAGGGTGGCGGCCTGGCCGAAGTCGAGCGAGGGGGGCATCGGGATGACCGAGGTCACCGGCAAGGCGACCTGCTCGGCGAAGCCGCCGAACCCGGTGAACGCGAGAACCCGGTCGCCGACCGACAGGCCGTCGACATCGGGACCGACCGCGGTGATCTCACCGGCGATCTCGCTCCCGGGCACGAACGGGATCGCGGGCTTCATCTGGTAGCGACCCTCGCAGATCAGCCCGTCCACGTAGTTGACCCCCGCCGCGCGGACCGCGACCACCACCTGCCCCGCCCCGGCAGTGGGTGGCTCTCGCTCTTCGACCACCAACCGCTCGAGAGGCCCGAACTCGGTGCAGACGACGGCACGCACGAACGGGGAGGCTAGCGAGGGAGCGCTTGCCGGGGTCAGATACGCAGCGCGCGGAGCGCCTCGACGACCGGCGGGAAGGCTGCGGCGAACGCTGCGACGTCGTCGTCGGTGGTCGACCACCCGACCGAGAGCCGGAGTGATCGCTCGGCGTCCGCACCCATCGCCTCGAGAACCGGCGAGGGCTCGAGCGATTCCGACGAGCACGACGAGCCCGAGTGGACCGCGATCCCCGCCTGGTCGAGGCCGAGGAGAACCGGCTCCGCCTCGACCCCCTCGACTCCGAGGCAGACGATGTGGGGAAGGCGCTCGGCCGGATCCCCGAACTGGGTGACTCCGGACACCGAGAGGGCCTCTCGGGTCAGACGGTCGGTTTGGTCACGGGCGATCGACTCCTCGGCCGCGAGCACCTCCTCGGCGAGGAGCGCAGCCGCCGCCGCGCCGAACCCGATGATCGCGGGGACGTTCTCCATCCCCGCCCGCCGAGCCCGCTCCTGGTCGCCGCCCACGATGAGGGGCTCGAGACGCAGGCCGCGACGCACGAGGAGCGCCCCGATCCCCGGCGGGCCGCCGAGCTTGTGCGAGGAGATCGAGACGAGGTCGGCGCCGAGCTCGTCGAGGTCGATCGGGAGATGGCCGACTGCGGCCACCGCGTCGACGTGGCTGACGATCCGCTCGGAGCGACATCGTGCGGCGATCTCGTACACCGGCTGGAGCGTGCCGACCTCGTGGTTCCCGAACTGGCAGTGGACGAGCGAAGGGGGTCGCCCGAAGTCGTCGTTGCACTCCTTCAGCGCGGCTTCGAACCGGTCGAGATCGATCCGACCGAGGTGGTCGACTCCGAGCTCCACGACCGGCGCGGACCGCGTCGTCGCGTCTCGGACCGCCGAGTGCTCGACCCGTGAGCAGAGCACCGGCCCCGGGTCGGCGCGGGTGACGCCCCAAGCCGCCGCGTTGATCGCCTCGGTGCCGCCCGAGGTGAAGACCACCTGGCGCGGACGGATCCCCGCCAACTCGGCAACCTGCTCTCGTGCCGTCTCGACCGCGGCACGCACCAGGCGTCCCTCGGTATGGACCCTGCCTGGATCGGCCGTGACCCCGGTCGCCTCCCACTGTGCGATCGCCTCGCGCGCCTCGGGGCGGATGGGGGTGGTGGACGCGTGGTCGAGGTAGTGACGCGCCACGGCCGACCCGAGGGTCAGACCACGGCGGCGCAGGCGTCGTCGCCACGTGCGCGCGAGGACGACAGCACGACCGGCACACCGCCGGCGTCACCGCAAAGGCCGGCCAGCAAGCCTTTGATCATGCCCCGGTCGACCGCACAGAGGACCGGGTGCTGGCTGGCCGCGTCGCCGAAGGGGCAATTGTCCGCGACGACCGCGGTGGTCGCTCCCTGGTCTTCCGCGTGGGCGGCGAAGCCGTGCGCGGTAAGGGTGTCGGCGATGGCGTGCATGGCGTTGCGCAGCGTCCGCTGCGAGTCGCCGGGCGACATCTGACCAGCGAGGGTCCGTCCGTACTCCTCGCCGACCCGTTCGGCCATGGTCTCGGCAGCCTCCGGGCCGAGCAGCTGCATCGCCTCTTGCAGCAGCAACACCAACAGATCGTCGCGACGGGTCAGCAGGTCGAGCGTCGGGTCGTCGCCGATCGCCCGGAAGCGCTTCGAGGGCCGCCCGGCACCGTGACCGGTGGGGCGCTCCATGGTGACCTCGACGTAGCCGCCCGAGACCAGTCGCTCGAGGTGGTGGCGGGCGACGTTCGGGTGGAGCGAGAAGCGGGCGGCCACCTCCGACGCGGTGGCGCCGGGGTTCGCTCGCACGAAGAGGTAGATCTCGCGTCTGGTGGGATCCCCGAACGCAGAGGTGACCGCGGTGACCGCCGCGGCGAAGCCCCGGTCCGAGTCGGTACCCGCCTCGGTGTCGCGCGGCGCGGTCCGCACCGTTCCGCCGTCGGTGTGGTCGGTACCGTCAGGAGCTGGGCCGTCGGGGCCGTCCAGGTCGCGTCCCACCTCCCATAGTCTACCGGGGAGGGCCGAATCTCCAGAGGAGAACGCAGGTGGCGATCGACGAAACCCAGGTCAGAGCCGCCCTCGACGGCGTGGTCGATCCGGTGCTGGTGCGACCCCTCGGCGAGCTCCGGATGGTGGGCCGGCTCCAGGTCAAGCGACACCGCGTCGGCGTGGAGCTCACCCTGCCGATCGCGGAGTACCCCCAGGCAGAGGAGCTGACCCGCAGGGTGCAGCGCGCGGTCGGGCCCTTGCCGGGGGTCGACGAGGTCACCGTCGACCGATCGGTCATGGACGAGGAACGCCGCGCTCATCTCCGGACCTTGCTGCGCGGCGAACCGGTGAGCGGCGCGGACCACGGGCACAGCCACGGCGAAGGCGACACGCTCGGTCACGAGGAGGGGCGGCCCAACCGGTTCATGCTGCCGCGATCGAAGACCCGGATCCTCGGGATCTCCTCCGGCAAAGGCGGCGTCGGCAAGTCGTCGGTGACGGTCAACCTGGCCGTGGCACTCGCTCGCACCGGACACGACGTCGGCATCCTCGACGCCGACGTCTACGGGTTCTCCGTTCCGAAGATGCTCGGGGTGGAGGGCGATCCCCTGATCATCGGCGATCTGCTCATCCCCCCGATCGTGCACGGGGTGCGCAGCCTCTCCATGGGGTTCTTCGTCGACGACGACACCCCGGTCATCTGGCGAGGGCCGATGCTCCACAAGGCACTCGAGCAGTTCCTCGTCGACACCTACTGGGGCGAGCCCGACTTCCTGCTCATCGACATGCCGCCCGGTACCGGCGACGTCACCCTGTCGCTCGGGCAGTACCTGCAGAAGACCGAGGTCGTGGTCGTCACCACCCCGCAACCCGCTGCACAGCGAGTCGCCCAGCGATCGGCGCACGCCGCGAAGAAGCTCGGGCTGTCGGTGCGCGGGGTGATCGAGAACATGAGCTGGTTCACCGGCGACGACGGCAAACGTTACGAACTGTTCGGCGCGGGTGGGGGCGCCCACCTCGCGGAGGGGATCGGGGTGCCGCTGCTCGCGCAGATCCCGCTCGTGCCTTCACTGCGCGAGGGCGGGGACGAGGGTGTGCCGGTGGTGGTGGGCGATCCGGACGGCGAGGCGGCCGCCGCGTTCGAACGGCTGGCCACTTCGATCGCCGAGCTCGGGCCCGCCCGCGTCTACCGGAGAGAGCTCACCGTCCGCTGAGCAGACCGGTCCGGTCGGGTCATCCCCATCCCGCGCGGGTCGGCGGCATGCCGCTCCCGCCTCTGGCATCGGGAACGACGCCGAGCACCTGGTGCACCGCGATGCCGCCGTCGTCGAACCCGTTGGCCGACGCCGCCATGTAGAGGCGCCAGATGTTGGCCCGAGGCGTGCCGACCAGTGCGACCGCCTCGTCCCAGCCCGCCTCGAGGTTGGCCACCCAGCGGTGGAGGGTCCGCGAGTAGTGCTCGCGGAGCGATTCCACGTCGCGCACCTCGAAACCGTTGCGCTGCATCGCGCCGACCACCGCGGCGACGTCGAGGAGCTCCCCGTCCGGGAACACGTAGCTCCCGATGAAGGTGCGCCGTCCGAGAGTCGTGCCACCGGGCTTCGAGATGGCGTGGTTCGAGAGACGCCCCTCCGGACGCAGCAGACGCCGGAGGGTCTCGAAGTACTGCTGCATCCGGGACGTGCCGACGTGCTCGAACATCCCGATCGAGGAGATCGCGTCGAAGGGCTCGCCTCGGAGGTCGCGGTAGTCCTCGAGGCGGATCTCGACCCGATCTGCGAGGCCCGCCTCCTCGACCCGACGTCGGGCAAGATCGACCTGCTCGCGGCTGAGCGACACGCCGACCACCTCCGCCTGGTGGTGTCGTGCGGCGTGGATGGCCATCGATCCCCATCCGCAGCCGACGTCGAGAAGGCGTGCGCCGGGTCGTTCGTGGAGACCGAGTTTGCGGCAGACCAGCTCGTGCTTGGCGGCCTGGGCCTCTTCGAGGGTGCTCGAGGCGTCGACGAAGCGCGCGCAGGAGTAGGTCATGCTCTCGCCGAGCACCAGCCGGTAGAAGTCGTTCCCGACGTCGTAGTGGTGGCTGACCACCACCGCGTCCCGCGACGGCGAGTGGAGCCTCCCGGGGGGTCGGCACTCCTCGGGCGGTGGCGGGAGCGGGCGACCGATCGCGCCCAGGTCCTTCGCGGCACGCAGTGCGGCGGGGAGGAGTCGCAGACCGTTCTGTCGGAGATCGCGAGGCGCACCGTCGTGCAGCACGCGGAGCATCGCGAACAGGTCACCGTCGACCTCGAGATCCCCAGCTACGAATGCGCGGGCGAGTCCGAGCTCGCCCGGAGCCCAGAGGATCCGCCTCACCGCGTCGGCCGACCGCACCCGGAGCGTCCCGAGCACCTCCTCCGGGCCGAGGGAGCTGCCGTCCCAGAACTCGATCCGCACCGGAGCCCGGGTCTCGATCAGTGCGGCGAGAAGCGGTGCCGCGGTGGCGGCCACGCTGTCCGGCGCCGGCCTCGGCGGGGCGCTCGCCGTGCGTTCGTCCCGGGTTGGGGACGTCGGTGCCGGGTCGTGAGTGGGCCGATGTTGCCGGGTGCTTCGGTCCGACTGGTCGAGGGTCCGCGTCGCCATGTTCGACCTCCAGTTCCGCGTCGCAGGAGTGCGCACCGGGCGGCGAACCGACGGGTCGCCGGCGGTGTGGACGATCCTACGGCGGGTCGCTCAGCGACGCCTCGCCCAGGTCGTCGGCAGATCGGCTCGACTCAACGTCGCCGTGCGAAGTCCACGCCGGCGGGGAGCTTGTCGGGATCCCAGCCGAGCTGTGCGATCGCCTGGGAGAAGGCGAAACGGTCGGTCATTCCGGCGACGTAGGCCACCGCCGCTCGGGCCGCGGCCGGCTCGCCGCCGCCCGTTCCGGTCGCCTCGGTGCCGCCCTCGGGGATCAGGTGTGGGCGGTCGCTGTAGTGCTCGACGAGGGCCTGCAGCACCGCCACCACCGAGTGGCCCTGGGCGACCGAGCTCGGCCGGAGGTAGACCCGCTCGTAGTTGCTCGCCGCGGAATGCGGCCAGAGCCTCGGCGAAGGGAGTGGACATGCCGATCCGCCCGGTCTCGAGGATGGTCGTCGCCAGCGCGTCGATGAAGGTGCCGAGCTGCTGGCTCCGCCGGTCACCGCACCGCTCGCGGACGACCGCCGGAAGGGCGTCGGCGGTGACGATGCCGCTGCGCACCGCGTCCTCGAAGTCGTGGCAGACGTAGGCGATGCGGTCGGCCCAGCTGACCACCTCTCCCTCCGGTGTGGCGGGAGCAGGACGCGACCACGAGTGGTTCCGGATTCCGTCGAGGGTCTCGGCGCACAGGTTCAGGGAGGCCAGCGAGACGTCGGCACCCCAGGGCGCGTGGTCAAAGCCGCCGTCGAGGTACGGGGAGAGCGCATCCTCGCTCGCATGGCCACCCGGGCCGTGGCCGCAGTCGTGCCCGAGCGCGATCGCCTCGGTCAGAGCCACGTTGAGCGAGCAGACCCTCGCGACGCTGGTCGCGACCTGGGCGACCTCGAGGGCGTGGGTCAAGCGGGTGCGCTGATGGTCGTCGGGGAAGACGAAGACCTGCGTCTTGCCGGCGAGGCGCCGGAAGGCACTCGCGTGGAGGATCCGGTCGCGGTCGCGTTCGAAACAGGTCCGCCAGCGGTCGGGCTCTTCCGGCACCCGTCGGGAGCCGGCACCGTGTCCGCGGGTGGCCCCCGGTGCGAGATGGCCGTCTTCCTGCTCCTCGCGTCGGTCGCGATCGAACCCGGCGCCCCCGGGTGCGGCGCCGGTGCCGGTGTGGCTGTCGCGGTGGGCGAGAGTGATGCCGTCGATGCGACGCCCCTCCATGGTCGAAGCCCAGCGACGGTTGCGCTCGCTCTCTCGTTCCACCTCATCAGTGTGCACTACGGCTGTGACCTCGGTTGTCGGAGCTTGTATGGTCGGGGCTACCCGCAGGCGCCGACGGCGCGGGTCGGGCACCGTCGGCAGCGTGGAAGGAGCCAACCAGGTGGACGTGAGGATCGGGATCGTCCAGTCGATGAAGGAGCTCGACATCGAGCTGCCCGAGGACGCACAACGCGACAAGGTCCTTGCGGACATCGAAGCGGCACTGACGTCGGACGGGACCATCCTCTGGTTGACCGACCGGAAGGGCCGCCAGGTCGGGGTGCCGGTCAGCAAGGTCGCCTACGTGGAGGTCGACCCGCCCTCGGACCGGCGGGTCGGCTTCAGCTCCTGATCCGGGCGGGCGGGGCGGGCGGGCACCGGTCGGTGACGCCGGGGACCGGCCCATGACCCCTCTGCTCGACCTCCGGCTGGTCTTCGTCACCGGAAAGGGCGGCACCGGCAAGACGACCGTCGCCTCGGCCCTCGCTCTGCTCGCGTCACTGCGCGGCAAGCGCGTCCTGATCTGCGAGGTCGACGCGAAGGGCGACGTCGCCGGGTACTACGAGGCCCCGGCCATCGGGTTCCAGGAGCGTGAGGTCCTGCCGGGCCTCTTCGCCATGACCATGGACACCGAGGCGTCGCTCCGCGAGTACCTGAAGCTCCAACTGCGGATCCCGGTGGTCGGGCGGATCGGGCCGCTCGCAAAAGCGTTCGACTTCGTGGCCACCGCCGCACCAGGTGTGCGCGAGATCCTCACCGTCGGCAAGTTCTGCTACGAGGTGCGTGAGCGCAACTACGACCTGGTGGTCGTCGACGCGCCTGCGTCCGGACACATCATCGGACTGCTGACGGCGCCGCAGTCGATCAACGATCTGGTCAAGGTCGGGCTCATCCGCACCCAGACCGACTGGATGCTCGACATCCTCTCGGACCCGGTGGTCACCGGCCTCGTCGCGGTCAGCACTCCCGAGGAGATGCCGGTGAGCGAGACCATCGAGCTCGCCGACCGTGTCCGCGACGAGACCACCGTGCAGCTCTCCTCGGTCGTGGTCAACCGCGTGCTGCCGGAGCTGTTCGGTCGCCAGGAGGAGGCGGTCTTCGAGGGGCTCGCGTCGGCGCGCGAAGTGTCGCGGCTCGACGAACTGGTCGGGGGAGCGACCACACCGGTCCTCGAGGCGGCACGGCTCGCGGTCACCCTGCGCCGCACCCGGGCCACCCACCTCGACCGGCTCCGAGACGGCATCGATCCGTCGGTCCCGATGCTCTATCTCCCGTACCTGTTCAGCCGGTCGCACGGACTGCGAACCACCCGTCAGGTCGCAGCCTCCCTCGGCGAAGAGCTCGGTTACTGATGCGGTTCGGCCGTCCGCGGGCCCAACCGGCGAGCGGCGAAGGCGAGGGCCGGCCTCTCGACCCGGTCCAGCTACCGCAAAAGAACGGCTCGATGGACGGTCTGCTCGCGACCAAGGAGATCGCCATCGCGTGCGGTCCCGGTGGGGTGGGGAAGACGACCACCGCTGCGGCCGCCGCGGTGATGGCCGCGGTCACCCAGGGCACCAAGGTGTTGGTGCTGACCGTCGACCCGGCAAAACGGTTGGCGGACGCGCTCGGTCTCGACGGCATCGGCAACGTCGAGCACCGCGTCCCCGACGAGGCCTTCCTTGCCGCGGGCCTTCGCCCGAGAGGCGAGCTGTGGGCGGCCATGCTCGACACCAAGGAGTCCTGGGACGCCCTCATCCGCCAACACGCACCCGACGCCAGGACGCGCGAGGAGATCCTCGCCAACCCGCTGTACCAGAACATCTCCGGTCGCTTCGTGCAGAGCCACGACTACATCGCCATGGAGCGCCTCTACGAGATCCACTCGCGCAGCGACTACGACCTGATCGTCGTCGACACGCCGCCGACGCGGAACGCGCTCGACTTCCTCGATGCGCCGAAGCGGCTGGCCGACTTCTTCTCCTCGAGGCTCCTGCGGTGGCTGATCGTCCCGTACCGGTCGCGGGTGGTCAACGTCGCGACACGGCCCTTCTACCAGATCGCCGACCGGATCCTCGGAACCGAGTTCCTCGCCGACATCTCGGAGTTCTTCATCCTCTTCCAGTCGATGTACGACGGGTTCGTGGAGCGATCCGAGGCGGTCGGCCGCCTGTTGGCGGACCGGCGCACCACCTTCGTCGTCGTCTCCACCCTCGAGGCGGTCCCCCTGCGCGAGGCGGAGTTCTTCGCCCAGCAGCTGAGCGCGCGGCGACTCCACCTCGGCGCGATCGTGTTGAACAAGGTGCTACCCGACTACCTGCGGGACCCGTCGGGCGCCGTGGTGGCGGAGACGTTGAGAGACCAGGCCGCCGATCTTGCCGCGAAGCTCTCTGCGCAGAGCGACGACTCGCCGGTGCTCGCCGACGCCGACCAGATCGCCCGGGTGCTCACCGAGGTGGCCGACAGCTACCTCAACTTCCAATTGGTGGCGCGGCGGGAGATGGAAGAGCGCGCCACCTTGGCGGTGATGCCCGACGTGCTCGCCACCGTGCCCTACTTCGAGACGGACATCTACGACCTGGCCGGGTTGGTTCGTCTCGGCGAGCAGATCTGGGACTGACCACTCGACCGGCGCCACCGGCCTCCGATCCGGCGCCGCTGGCTTACGATGCACCCATGTCGCCGATCGTCGACCCGGAGCTCGAGGCCTACGCCACCGAGCACACCACCGCGCCGCCGGCCTTCCTTGCCGAGCTCGACACCGATCTCCGGGCGAATCTCGGGATGCCCGGGATGATGGTCGGCCCGCTCGAGGGGCGCTACCTCGAGCTGCTCACCTTCGCTCTCGGAGCCCGCTCGGTGCTCGAGATCGGGACGTTCGGCGGCTACTCGGCGCTCTCGATGGCGGCGGGGCTCGCGCCGGGCGGCCACATCACCACCTGCGAGATCTCACCCGTCCATGCGGCATTCGCACGTCGACACATCGCCGCAAGCCCCTACGCCGGGAAGATCGACGTGCTCGAGGGCCCGGCGATCGAGACGATCGCCACTCTCGAGGGCCCCTTCGACCTGATCTTCATCGACGCCGACAAGTCCTCCTACGGCGACTACTACGAGGCGGTGCTGGGCAAGCTCGCACCGAGAGGCCTGATCGCGGTCGACAACACCCTCTGGAGCGGTCGCATCCTCGACTACTCCGACTCCTCCGAGGACACCGTCGCGCTTCGCCGCTTCAACGAGAAGGTGGCGTCGGACGAGAGGGTGGTGGCGGCCCTGACCACCGTGCGCGACGGCGTGACCCTCATCCGGCGTGCGGACTGAGGAGGGTCGCGCGCCCGCGAGGTCGCCGCTGGAGCGCGGCGGGGCGGCCGAAGGGGACGGCCGAGGCGTGCTCGACTATCACCTCCATCTGTGGCCCCACGACCAACGCGACGTGGAGGCGACGGTGGAGCAGGTGGTCGCCTACTGCGAGCGGGCGGCCGGGGCGGGGGTGGTCGAGATCGCACTGACCGAGCATCTCTTCCGCTTCGTCCAGGCAACGGACCTCCTCGGTCGATTCTGGGAAGACGAGCCACCGGCCGCGCTCCGGCCCGGGATGGCCGCCTACTGGGAGCACCACGCCACTGCCGATCTCGACACCTACGTCGAGGTGGTCGAAGCGGTGAAAAAGGAGGGGCTTCCGGTGGTGCTCGGGCTCGAGGTGGACTACTACCGCGACCGGATGGCGGACGTGGCATCCCTTCTCGCCGGCTATCCGTTCGATGTGCTGCTCGGCTCGGTCCACTGGCTCGGCAACTGGCGCTTCGACGTGCTCGACGAGGAGCTCACGCTTGCGGAGTGGGACGTCCGCGCCATCGACTCGGTGTGGGAGGAGTACACGCTCGCGATGGAGGAGCTCGCCGACTCGGGCGCCTGTGACGTTTTGGCCCATCCGGACCTGGTGAAGGTGGCCGGCCGCATACCTGCGGAGCCGGACCAGTTCTACGACCGGATCGCCGAGGCCGCGGCGGCGACCGGCATGGCGGCAGAGCTCTCCTCCGCGGGCTGGCGGAAGCCGGTGGGGGAGGAGTACCCGGCACCGGGCCTACTTCGGCGTTTCGTCGACCGCGGAGTCCCGCTCACCACCGCGTCCGATGCTCACCGCCTCCCCGACGTCGCCGATCGCGCGGCCGAGCTCCGCGCGCTCCTCGCACGAGCCGGCGTCGACCGACTGCAGGGCTACCGGCGGCGCACGCCACACGAGGTCGCGCTCCCGGCGGCGGAGAGGACCTGAGATGGCCACTCCTGCCGAGGTCGCCTTTGAGCGGACCGCGCTCGACGACGAGCAGCTCGGCCACCTGCTGCGGTTGCTCGGGACGTGGGGCATCCTCGCCGATCTTTCCTTCTCGGACCTCGTGCTGATGGCGCCCATGCCTCGTGACGGCGCCCTCGAGCTGGTGGTGCTCGGGCAGATGCGCCCGACCAACAGCGCGACCGTGGTCGAACACGACCTGGTCGGACAGACCGCCGACGTCGCCGAGTGGCCCCTCGCCCTGCAGACCTTCGAGTCGGGGGACCCCACGAGGGGCGAGGCGGTTCTCGAACCTGGATCCGAGCCGGTTCGACTCCACTGCATCCCGGTGCGCTGCCAGGGCACCACCGTCGCCGTCCTGGTCCGCCTCTCCTCGGGTGCCGGGCGTCGCCCCGGGCATCTCGAGCGCACGTACCGGGACGTCTTCAACCGCTTCGCGATCATGCTCGCCGAGTCGACCTACCCGTTCCCCGGCGAGGAGGTCGCAACCGAGGAGGCGCCGAGGGTGGGCGACGGGGTCGTGCTCGTCGACGAAGAGGGGAAGGTCCGCTACTCCTCGCCCAACGCAGTCAACGCCCTGCACCGAATGGGGATGTACTCACAGAGTCGAGGGCCGGACCCTGACCGAGCTCGGGATCGAGGAGTCGGCGATCGAGTGGGCGCTCGCATCGGCACTGCCGGTGACCGAGGAGGTCGAACGGCGGCCCGATGTGACCGTGCTCCTGCACTGCATCCCCCTGCTCGAACAGGACAAGGTCACCGGCTGTTTCGTGTTGTTGCGCGACGTGACCGACGTCCGCCGGCTCGACCGGCTCCTGCTCTCGAAGGACGCGGCGATCCGCGAGGTGCACCACCGGGTCAAGAACAACCTGCAGACCATCTCCGCGCTGATCCGCCTGCAGGCCCGGCGCCTGCCGCCCGGCGGCGGCCGGGTGGCGCTCTTCGAGGCGGAGCGCCGGGTGCGGTCGATCGCAGTGGTCCACGAGATCCTCTCGCGCGAGCCGGGCGACCAGGTGCCCTTCGACGAGATCGTCGGCTCGCTGATCAAGATGGCCGAGGACGCCGTCGTCGTCCCGAGGCATGTCGGCTTCGAGGTGCACGGTGAGCTCGGTGACGTCCCCGCCGATGTCGCGACTCCGCTGGCGGTGGTGCTGGCCGAGCTCGTCCAGAACGCGATCGAGCACGCCTTCGCCGAACTCGACGACGATGCGGAGTGCGACGACGACGAGGTGCAGGGCCTGGTGGAGGTCCGGCTGGCCAGCGACGGCAACACTCTGCGGCTCGAGGTCATCGACAACGGGTCGGGGCTTGCCGAGGATTTCGACATCGATGCCAGCGAGAGCCTCGGGCTCTCCATCGTCCGCGACCTGGTCCGCAGCCAGCTCGACGGAACCATCGTGATGCGGGACCGGTCGGCGAGCGACGGGGGTCAGACCGGGACCTCGGTGATCATCGAACTGCCCGTCCGAGAGGCGCAGCCGATCGGTCGGTGAGCCGGCCGGCCGAGAGCGGGGCCGGTCGTCTCCAAAAGGAAGGTGGGCGGAGGTCGAGTCGCGCCACCGGCTGTTTGACAGTGTCAAACGCCTGCCGGACGAGCACGCCCTCGGAGCTGACGACAAACGCTGCCCTCAGCGGAGAGCCGCCCTCAGCGGTGAGCTGCCCGCAGCGGAGAGCTGCCCGAGCGGTGAGCTGCGCTCACAGGGGGCCTGCGCCCAGCGGAACGAACCGGCGGAGGTCGAGTCGCGTCACCGGGCGTTTGACACTGTCAAACGCCCACGGGACGAGCACCCCTGATGGAGCTGACAACGAAGGTTGCGCTCACTGGGAGAGCTGTGCTCAGGGCGCAGAGCTGCGCCCGGGGAAGGGGCTCGTGCGACGAAGAAGCTCGGGAGGAAGAGGAAGAAGCTCGGGAGAGGAAGGAGAGGGGAGGCGAACTCAGGAGGCGCGGCGCCGTGCGGCGAGCCAGGACTTGCGGATCTTGCGGCGCTCCTCCTCGGAGGTACCGCCCCAGACGCCGGATTCCTGGTTGGTGGCCAGCGCGAAGTCGAGGCACGGTTCCTGGGCGGCGCAGCCTCGGCAGACCCGCTTGGCGGCCTCGATCTGGTCGATCGCCGGCCCGGTCGTGCCGATCGGGAAGAACAGCTCGGGTTCGGTGTCCCGGCAGGCGGCGAGGTGTCGCCAATCCCCGTCGTCCCACTCGACCGTCCGGTTCCACATCAGGGCCACGATGTCGTTCCTCCTGGAACCCCTCATTTTCTCATTGTGATCAGTTTCACATAGCTCGGCGCCATAAGGAGTCGCCGGCTGCTCGGGATTCGGTTCACTAGGGTAACCACCTGCCCAAGGGGTTGCAAGGAGTCGCGGAGCTTTTTTTCGGCCCGCGAGAAGAGGCTCGCGAGGGCGATCCGGCGTGGGTCCGAAAAGGCCCGAAAAGGGGGTCCCGACAGAGTGCACCCCATCGCCGTGACGGCCCATCGAGGGAGCCCCGATCCGCCGCCGGCATCCGAGAGAACACGCTGGCCGCGTTCGCCCGCGCCCGCCGGCTCGGCGCCGACGGCGTCGAGCTCGACGTCCGGCGGACCGCGGACGGTGGACTGGCCATCCACCACGACCCGGTGATCGAAGGTATCGGCGCGATCCACGAGCTCCGCACGGACGAGCTGCCACCCGACGTGCCGCTGCTCGAGGCCGCGCTCGACGAGTGCCGGGGGATGACCGTCAACGTCGAGGTCAAGAACCTTCCCGGCGAGCCCGGCTTCGATCCGGACGAGCGGTGCGTGAAGGCGGTCGGCGAGCAGATCGCCCGCTCGCGCCCGCCGGGGAGAGTCGTGGTCTCCTCCTTCTGGCCGGGCTCCCTCGAGGTGCTGCACGAGGTACACCCGGAGATCCCGACCGGCCTCCTCCTCTCGCGGTCCCTCGGTGCGGAGGGGATGGTGACGGCCGCCACCCGCCTCGGCTGCGTGTCGCTCCACCCTCATGTCGACCTGGTGGATTCGGAGCTCGTCGAGGAGGCGCACCTGGCCGGACTGACCGTCGCGGTCTGGACGGTGAACGACCGGTCGCTCCTCGAGGCGGTGGCCCGAGCCGGCGTCGACACGGTCATCACCGACGAGGTGCCCCTCGCGCTCGAGGTTCTGTCGAGCCGCTGAGCTGGTCGGAACGGGGATCGGCGAGCGGCGGCGGCCCGGTCGTCGCCGAGCTCCGAGGTGGGCCGATTGGTCGCGCGGGGAGATTTCGTCAACAATGCACGGCCATGAACGTCGTTGTCTGTGTGAAGCAAATCCCCGATCCGGCGCCCCCGCCAGCCCTCGACCCGGGCACGAAGAACCTCGTGAGGGACGGAAAACTCATCCTCGACGACTCCGACTCGTACGGCGTCGAGATGGCCCTCCAGCTCGCGGACGCTGCCGGTGGTGGCGAGGTGACCCTCGTCTCGATGGCGCCGAACGGGGAGACCTCTGGGCTACGGACCGCCCTCGCCATGGGCGCGGCCAAAGCGATCCTCGTGAGCGATCCCACCCTTGCCGGGTCGGACGCCCTCGGCACGGCGAAGGTGCTTGCTGCCGCGATCAAGCGAGCCGAGCCCGATCTGGTCATCGCCGCAACCGAGTCGACCGACGGGTACACGGGCACCACCCCGGTGCAGGTCGCGGAGCTCCTCGACATGCCCTCGGTCACCTTTGCCAAGAAGGTGGAGGTGAGCGCCGACTCGGTCAAGGTCGAACGGCAGACCGAAGCCGGCTACGACGAGGTCGAGAGCCCGCTCCCGGCCGTCGTCACGGTGACCGCCGGTGTCGTCGAGCCGCGCTACCCCTCGTTCAAGGGGATCATGGCGGCCAAGTCGAAGCCGGTCGACACCCTGACGGTCGCCGATCTCGGGATCGACGCGAGCCAGGTGGGCGCCGCCGGGGCGCGGGAAGAAATCGTCGAGGTGGCCGATGCCGAAGCTCGCGGCGCCGGTGAGATCGTCGTCGACGAAGGCGAGGGCTACCAGCGGATCATCGAATTCCTCGAGCAGTTGAAGGTCCTCTAGGACCGCGTCGAGATCCTCAAGGACCGCAAGGAGAACACACGAACATGTCAGTCGAGAAGATCTGGGTCCTCGCGGAGGTGGCGGACGGCTCGCCGATCACCGCCTCACTCGAGCTCCTCAGCCATGCGAGGTCGCTCGCCGGGACGGTCGAAGCGGTTGCGTGGGGCGATGCGACCGACTCGGTCGCCGCGACCCTTGGAGAGTACGGCGCGACCACCGTCTACGACGTGGGGAGCATCGGTGAGTCGCTGCCGGGTGTCCCGGTGGCCGCGGCCATCGCCGAGCTGGTGAACAGCGGCAGCGGTCCGGACGCCATCTTGCTTCCCGCCACCTACGACGGACGCGACATCGCCGGGCGGCTCTCGGCGAAGCTCGATCGTCCGGTGCTCACCAACGTGGTGGGGCTCACCGCCGCAGACGGCGGTCTTCTGACCCAGCACGCCATCTTCGGGGGCAGCCAGGTCGCAGAAGCCCGATTCACCGGCGAAGGCCCTGGCATCTACGTGGTGCGGGCGAAGTCGTTCCCGGCCGAGCCGTCGGGCGGCTCTCCGGCCTCGGTCGTCGCAGCACCGGCCCCGGACACCGGCGTGACCAACGGGGCCAAGATCTCCGCCCGCCACGTCGAGGAGCGAGTCGGCCCGAAGCTCGACGAAGCGGACGTGGTCGTGTCCGGCGGGCGAGGCCTCGGCGACAAGGACAACTACGCGCTCGTCGAGGAACTGGCCAACTTGTTGCACGGTGCAGCCGGAGCGAGCCGGGCCATCGTCGACGCGGGCTGGGTCCCTTACTCGCACCAGGTGGGCCAGACCGGCAAGACGGTCAAGCCGACCGTCTACATCGCGTGTGGGATCTCGGGTGCCACCCAGCACCTGGTCGGGATGAAGAACTCGAAGAACATCGTCGCGATCAACAAGGACCAGGACGCGCCCATCTTCGGCGTGGCCGACCTCGGGATCGTGGGCGACGTGTTGAAGGTCCTCCCCGCGCTCATCGACGCGGTGAAGCAGAGGGGCTGAGACCTCCGAATCGTTGCGCCGGCGCACGCGACGGCGGTGCGCCGACGGAGAAACTCACACCAGGGGCCACGGATAGGGCGGTCGGTCTCCGACCGGCTCGGGGAAGACTCCTCTGCGCAACAGAACGGCGATCCGGGACTCGAGCGCGTCGATCTCGTCCGGGCGAAGGAGGCCCTCGAGCACGTCGGGTAGAGAGCTCCGGGTCGCAGCGAGATCCTCGAGGACCTGGGTGGGCAACTCGCATCCTGCGAAGTCCCAGATGACCGTGCGCAGCTTGTGCTGGCGATGGAAGCAGAGGCCGTGATCGATGGCCCAGATCCGGCCTTCCGGACCGAGAAGGACGTGTCCGCTCTTGCGGTCCGCGTTGTTGGCCACGACGTCGAACGCGCAGACCGTCTCGAGCACCGGCTCGCACGCGCCCTCGTCGAGGAGGGTGAAGTAGTGCTGCGCGTAGTCGACGTCGACGAAGAGCTGGAGCGACCCTGGACCGAAGGGTGGGTCGATCCGTTCGACCGTCGGCGGGACGAGGCCCCACCCGAGTGCCTCGGAGAGCGCGTAGGCCGCGACCTCCCGCCGATAGAGCTGGTCGGGGAAGTCCCACAAGGTCCGCTCGCCGTTTCCCGGTTTGTAGACCGCGAAGAGCTCGCCGCACCCGTCGGCCTCCACCTGCACCAGAAAGGTGAGGTTGGAGCTCCACGGCAGGCGCCCCTCGACGGTGACCTCACCGACGGCGAGCGCGTCGACGGCCGCGTCGAGGGTGACACCCGAGTCCGGGCGCCAGCCCGTCACACGGCGGGAGGTCGGTGACCGTTCGTCCGCGGGCATTCATGTCCGGAAGGGTCGAGCGGGGATCCGCACAGAGGGCAGGGCGGGCGTCCGGCTTCGATCAGCCGCGTCGCCTGCACCGCGAAGCCGGCCGCCTGGTCCTCCGAGATGGACAGCCGGGCGATGTCACCGGTCTCGTCCTCGGGGACGAGCTCCTCGATCACCAGCACGATGCGGTCCTCGGATTCGTCGTAGGAGACGCCGATCGTGCCGACCGCCCAGGCGGGCTCCGCCGGCTCCTCGAGCGGGAGCTCGTCGGGGACGGGTCCCCCACGCCGGCGGTCGCGCAGCAGGCGGGCCAGCAGCTCGGCGATGGCGGCAACTTGTTGCTTCTCGATCTTGAGCGTCAACAGCACCGGACCCTGCCGGCACTGCAGCAGGAAGAGGCGGTTCCCCACCGGGCCGACGGTCCCGACCACCAGCCGGTCCGCGGAGAGGTCGTAGCCTTCGCTCACGAGACGACCAGGTCGGCGAGCGACGCTGTCGAGTTGACGGTCAGGACGTGGGTGATCCCGTCGGCGGAGGCGAGGACCGACACCGAGCAGGGCGAAACGATCAGCCGCTGGAAGAGGTCGAGGTGGATGCCCGCCGCGCTGGCGAGTGCGGCCTTGATCGGGTCGGCGTGGGAGACCGCGACGACGGTCTCCCCGCGGTGGCGCACGACGAGGCGGGCGAGCGTCTCGGCGATACGGGTCTGCATCTCGAGGAAGGACTCGCCACCGGGGAATCGGAAGGCGCTCGGTGAGCGCTGCACCTCCTTCCACTCGGGCCGGGCAGCTAGGTCCTTCAGCTTGGAACCCGTCCACTGGCCGAAGTCGCACTCGATGAGCCCGCGGTCGGTGCGCACCCGAAGGCCGAGGCGTCGCGCGATCGGGCGGGCGGTCTCGGCGGTTCGCTCGAGCGGCGAGGCGTAGACCGCAACGGGGCTGCCATGACCGTCGAGCGAGGCGATCCGCTCCGCGACCGTGTCCGCCTGGGCACGGCCGGTGTCGGAGAGGTGCAGTCCCGGAGCGCGGCCGGGCAGCACGCTTCCCGTGGTGGGTGTCGCGCCGTGTCGCACGAGCAGGATCCTCGTGGGTTGCGGATGGGAGGGCTTCCGGCCGGCCACGCTGGTTCACCGTAGCGGGTCGCGGTTCGGGCACCGGTCGCCGACAATCGGCGTCGCCCGCCGTTTCCGTGCCGGAAGGTCAGTGAGCGGTGCCCGCCGCGCCCCCTCCGGGCAGGGCGTCTTTCACGCGGGGTGTCACCGGCCGCGGTGGGCGGTGCGCGTTCTCGACGAACCTCCGCGAACGGGCCGCAGTGTCGAGGCGCCGGGTCCGCGG
The DNA here is from genome assembly GCA_963741055.1 of uncultured Acidimicrobiales bacterium. GTDB lineage: Bacteria > Actinomycetota > Acidimicrobiia > Acidimicrobiales > RAAP-2 > Bog-756. Next base: position 54,380 of record CAVUGU010000014.1, read on the forward strand.
GAGGTCGTGGTCGTGGTCCTCTCGCGACAGACGCGACGGCCACCAGTTCCAGCGTCCGAGCAGGACCGCGACCGAGGGGACGAGCAGCGTACGGACGAAGAAGGTGTCGAGGAGGATGCCGGCGGCCAACCCGAGGCCGATCTGCTGGACCTGGGTGGTGCCCGACGCAGTGAGCACTGCGAACGTGCCGGCCAGGATCAGACCTGCGGAGGTCACGGTGGTGCCGGTGGCCTCGACCGCCCGCCGGACGGCCACCCGGATCGGCGCGTGGTGCGCCTCCTCGCGGATGCGCGTCATCACCAAGATGTTGTAGTCCTGCCCGAGCGCCATGATGAAGACGAACATGAAGAAGGGCAACACGAAGTTGATCCCGTCTTGGCCTCCGATCACGACGAAGACCAAGACGCACAGGCCGAGCGAGGCGAGGTAGGAGAGCGCCACGCTCGCGACGAGGTAGAGCGGGGCGATCAAGCTGCGCAGCACGATCGCGAGCAGCAACCCGAGCACCAGCATCACGATCGGGATGATCATCCCGAGGTCGTGGCCCGACAGGGCACCGACGTCGGCCGCGCCGGCCGCATTGCCATCCACCCCGCTCGCGGTCGCACCGATCGAAGTCGCCACCGACGCGACCGTTGCCGCGCACCGACGGCATCGCATCGGCTGCCGCGGTGCTCGTCGAGGGCCCGGCTTGCAAGGTGGTGAGGTACTGCAGGGTGCGCCCGTCGGGGCTGATGTAGAGGGCCGAGTCGCGGTATGCCTGGTACGCGTCGGCCGTCGCGAAGACGTCGGCGGGTCTCCGGGCCGGCAAGGCGGCGGGTGGGCCGGATGCCGCCAGCTCGGCGTGCACCTGGGCCAGGGCATTCGGGTCGACCATCGCCCCGTTCCGGTCGAGCGGACCGGTGACCGCGGTGAAGAGCCCTGACCCCCAGAGCCCGCGCTCCGCGGTGGCGAGAAGAGCCGGATCGCTCCAGACCGAGGCGGGAAGACGGAAGAGGATGTTGGTCGGGTCCGCGGCCGTCGCCGGCTCATGGGCGACCAGCAGTGCCTGGCCTCGCGCCGAGTCGGAGTTGGACGGCGGCGGCGGGTTGGCGAAGCCGTTCGGAGCGTAGGCGAGCATCGACAAGGCGAGCCCGCCGAAGATGACCAAGCCGCAGATGAGGGTGGTGATCGGCTTACCGACCACCTTCCCGGCGATCACTCCCCACATGCCGTGCCGGGGGGTGCCCTCCTCTGGGATCCGCGGCCAGAACACCCCACGTCCGATGACTGCGAGCAGCGCGGGAAGCAGGGTCAGGTTGGCGACGAGGGCGACCGCGATGCCGATCGCGAGCGCCGGCCCGAGTCCCCGGTAGAGACCGAAGCTGGCGACAGCCACCGTCGCCAGCGCGCCGATGACCGTGAGCCCCGAGAAGGTGATCGATTCGCCGACCTTGCACACCGAGACCGCCACCGCCTCGTGGACCTCGCGTCCGCGGCGGAGCTCTTCGCGCTCGCGGAAGATGAGGAAGAGCCCGTAGTCGGTGCCGGCACCGAGCAGGAGGACGGTGAGGAGGATGGGGGTGAGGTCCGAGACCTCGACACCGATGTGGCTCGACAGGGCGATCACCGGCCCGGCGGCGACCAGCGCCACGATCGACGGCACCAGCGCGACCACCGGTGCGAGGGCAGCTCGGAAGGTGAGGAGGAGCAACGCCACGATGAGCAGCACCGACAGGAGCTCGGTGATCGTCTGGATGTGGCTCGACTGCTTCTGTTCGTCGACGTTCTGGGCGAGGCTCCCGGTGAGGTGCAGGCTCAGGTCGGCTGGTGGGTGGGCGTCCTCGAAGGTCGCACGCAGGCGATCGACCGACTCGATCGCATCCTTGTTGGACGAGGAGGTGAGGCGGACCGCCACCACCGCGGTCACCGCCTTGCGGTCTTCGGACACGCCCTGGTCGGTCACGCTCGCCACTCGGGGAACGGCCCGCATGGCCCGCTCGACGCGGTGCACCGCGGCGAGGTCGGCGGCGGTGAGCGGCTTCCCCGATGCCGCGACGAACGTGGCGTCACGAGTGGTCTTCGCGCCGAAAGGGGACGCCAGCGCGGCCGCCTGCACGCTCGGCGCGCTCGACGGGAGGAACGAGGAGTTCGAGCTCTTCTCGACGCTCGAGAGCGGTGGCAGTGCGACGCTCAGGACGACCGTCACCAACAACCAGCCCGCGATGATCGGCCATCGGAACCGTACGCTGAACCGTCCGAGGGCGGCGAACAAGCGGACCTCCAGTGTCGGGGGGAATGGGTCCGTCCGACGCTCCGCCTCTCGGCGGTGGTGCACGACCGGCCGATCGGCCGTCGGCCGAGCGAGGTGCGGACGGCCGGCACGTGCGCGTCGATCCTACGGCAGCCGGTCCGTCCACTCGGGGCGCCGCCCTTCGATGAAGAAGTTTTTTAGAGGATTTCTAAGGTTGGACCCTCACTCGTCGATGCGCCCGCCCGGCGAGCCGGGTCACCCATTCGTGAGGCGGGCCGCGGCCCGCGCCGGGACGTTGCGCTCAGGCCTGGGTCGGGGCCGGTAGCCGTCGCGGCATGGGTACCGCGGTCTCGGGCCAGCGCTTCCGGCTCACCCTGGCCAGCCGGTGCAGGAGGGCGATCGCACCGGGGTCGTCGTCGCCCGGCCTGGTCTCGATCGCACCGTCCGCCGCCATCGCCTCGATCAGCTCGCGCCCCTTGTCGGTGCGGACCAGGGTGAGCGTCCAATCGTTGAAGGCCCCGATCCCCCCGGTCGAGATGTCGGCGTGCTCGGCGGCGAAGTCCGGGCAGAGGGTGCATCCCTCCCTGGTCCAGGCGTGTGCCTCTTTGAGGGGAATCTCGTGGTACCCGCCGTCCCGGGTCCACACCTGGAAGACGCCTTTGATGTTCATCTTCTCGATGTCGGCACGGGCGATCCCGTAACGGGCCTCGAAGAGCTCGGGGAAGATCGCGTCGTCGAAGGTCTTCGAACACATGAGACCGATGGTGAGGGAGAGCCGGCGCGCGATCTTGCCGGCCTTGCGCGCGGCCATCACCGGCGGAGCGGACGACTGGCAACCCATGCCGACCAACGCGATCCGCTCGGCACCCGCCTCGATCGCCTCGGGATAGGCGAGGGGGTTGGCGGAGTAGGTGTAGCGCGAACCGGCGGCCGCCAGCACCGCCTCCCTCGTCGTCGCGACGCCGGGCACCGCCTTCCAGGTCTTTCCGTCGCCCTCGAGCACCGACACCAACGCAGCGTCGATGACGTCGTGCTCGAGCGCCCAGATGAGCAGCGCGGAGACGAGGCCCCCGTCCTGGCCGAGACCGTGGACCTCCGGGTCGGTCGCCCGGACCAGCAAGGTGTCGGAGCTCACCCCGGCGACTTCCTCCGCGGTCCGCTCCCTGCCGAAGAGGTGGTTCTCGATCTCGGGCTCCCAGAGCCGGAACCGCGGACAGGCCCGCGTGCACAGCGTGCATCCCTTCACCCCGTGGGTGCAGCTCGTCGGGCCGCCCTCGGCGTCGATGTGGAAGGGCTTGTACCGCCCGCCCGTGTCGTCGTAGGACAGCACGTCGTAGGGACATGCGACGACGCACGCCGCGCAACCCGTGCAGAGGCCCGAGGTGACGACTTCGGTGTAGAGCTCAGCCCAATGAGGCTTTTCGACCGGCATCGATCACACCCTACTGACGAGGCCGGGTGACGGAGAACGCAGCGGACGCGGGCGGATCAGTCCTCGATCTCGTCGAGGACCTTGGCCGCATGGCCGTCCGCCTTCACGTGGTACCAGGCCCGGTCGATCTTGCCGGTGGCTCCGATCAGGAAGGTCGACCGGATCACCCCGACCGACTTCTTTCCGTAGAGGGTCTTCTCGCCCCAGGCCCCGTAAGCGGTGCCGACCTTGTGGTCCGCGTCGGTGAGCAGCGGGAACTTGAGGCCGTACTTGCTCCGGAACGCCCGGTGCGTCGCCGGAGGATCCGCCGAGATGCCGACCACCTTCACCTTTGCCTTCTTGAAAGCAGCCAGGTTGTCGTTGAACTGGCAGGCCTCTTTGGTGCAACCGGGCGTGTCGTCCCTCGGGTAGAAGTAGACGACGACCGGCGAGCCGCGGAAGTCCTTGAGCGAGACGGGTTTGCCGCTCTGGTCCGGCAGGGTGAACGCGGGGGCTTTGTCGCCGGCGGCCAGGGTTCCCATGTGCAACCCTCCTCCGTGCTACTGCGGGGTCGGGATCCACACGATGACACATCCGGTCCCGAACGGTTACGTGCCGTGGGAGACTCGCACCGAACCCGCTCGGAAGGGGCCATCGATGACCGACACGACTCACGACACCCGCCCCGAAGCCAGCACCGCGGCCGCGCCGGCCCGCGTGGCGGAGGAGCGTCGCCGGCGGAAGGTCTACGTCGAGGGGCCGGACGGGCTTCGAGTGCCGTTCACCGAAGTCGCGCTCTCCGACAACCCCCGCGACGAGCACCCGGAAGAGGCTGCGCACACCGCGCCCGCGGTGCGGCTCTACGACACCTCGGGGCCGGGCTCGGTCCCGACCGAGGGGCTACCTCCGCTGCGTCGACCGTGGGTGCTCGGGCGCGGCGACGTCGAGGAGTACGACGGGAGGCAGGTGACCCGGCGTGACGACGGGCGTGCCGCGGTCCGCCGTAGCGACGCAGCCGGCCGCACCGACCCAGCCGCCCGCACCGACCCAGCCGGCACAGAGCCCTTCCCGACTCCGCGGCGCCGCCCGCTCCGCTCGACGGGTGGCAGCGTCTCCCAGCTCCAGTACGCGCGACGGGGCGAGATCACCCCCGAGATGTCCTTTGCCGCGATCCGAGAGGGAGTTCCCGGAGAGGTGGTCCGCGAGGAGATCGCAGCCGGCCGAGCCATCCTCCCCGCCAACGTGAACCACCCCGAATCCGAGCCGATGGTGATCGGGCGGCGGTTCCTGGTCAAGGTCAACGCCAACATCGGCAACTCCGCGGTCACCTCCTCGATCGAGGAGGAGGTCGAGAAGCTGACCTGGGCGACCCGGTGGGGGGCCGACACGGTGATGGACCTCTCGACCGGTGCCGACATCCACACCACCCGCGAGTGGATCCTGCGCAACTCGCCGGTTCCGATCGGAACCGTCCCCATCTACCAGGCGCTCGAGAAGGTCGACGGCGCGCCCTCCGAGCTCACCTGGGACCTCTATCGCGACACGCTCGTCGAACAGGCCGAGCAAGGTGTCGACTACTTCACCATCCACGCCGGGGTGCTCCTCCGCTACGTGCCGCTGACCGCGACCCGTACCACCGGCATCGTGAGCCGCGGCGGGTCGATCATGGCGGCGTGGTGCCTCGCCCACCACACCGAGAGCTTCCTCTACACCCACTTCGAGGAGATCTGCGAGATCATGGCCGCCTACGACGTCGCCTTCTCGCTCGGCGACGGTCTCCGGCCCGGCTCGATCGCGGACGCCAACGACGACGCGCAGTTCGCCGAGTTGCGCACACTCGGCGAGCTCACCGAGATCGCCTGGCGCCATGGCGTGCAGGTGATGATCGAAGGACCCGGGCACGTGCCCCTCCAGAAGATCCCCGAAAACGTGGCGATCCAACAGGAGCTCTGCCACGAGGCTCCCTTCTACACACTCGGTCCCCTGACCGTCGACATCGCCCCGGGCTACGACCACATCACCTCCGCGATCGGGGCGGCGGTCATCGGGATGCACGGCACCGCGATGCTCTGCTACGTGACCCCGAAGGAACACCTCGGCCTTCCCGATCTCGAGGACGTCAAACAGGGGATGATCGCCTACAAGATCGCCGCGCACGCGGCCGATCTGGCCAAGGGTCACCCCGGTGCGCAGGCGTGGGACGACGCACTCAGCAAGGCGCGCTTCGAGTTCCGCTGGCAGGATCAGTTCGAGCTCGCGCTCGACCCCGAGACCGCCCGCTCCTACCACGACGAGACCCTTCCCGCCGAGCCCGCCAAGACGGCCCACTTCTGCTCGATGTGCGGGCCCAAATTCTGCTCGATGCGCATCAGCCAGGACATTCGCGACTTCGCCGCCGACCGGGGCGTCGACCCGGCCACCGCGGTCGAGATCGGCATGTCGGAGAAGGCGAGCGAGTTCCGCGAGTCGGGTGCGGAGCTCTACCACGCCCCCTCGACCGCCTGAACGGACCGACCCCGCAGCGATCCACCTGGTCGGGACGCCTTTCGGCTAGAATGGTGTGGTGGTCGAGGGACGTCCGTCCCCGACCGGGGTCTTCCTCACCTGTTCCAAGGGTCTCGCGTACGACGACCCGGACGAGCCCCGGGGCGGGCCCGACGCAGCCGTGACGTACACGGCACCGTGCGACCGATCCCCGGCCGCGAACCGGAACACACCGGAACAGACGAGAGTGAGCAACAGACCAGATGACAGCCATTAGCGAGCCCACGGACCGCGTCCTCGAAGAGGAGGTGGTCGGGGAGCCTCGCAGTTTCGCCTCGCTCGGTGTCGACCCGCTCCTGGTCGACGCACTCTCCGAGCAGGGCATCACCGTCCCCTTCCCCATCCAGGCGATGACCGTGGCCGACGCACTCGCCGGGCGCGACGTGTGCGGCAAGGCGAAGACCGGATCCGGGAAGACCCTCGCGTTCGGGGTGCCGCTCCTGCAGCGCACCATGGACGCGCGATCGGAGAAACCCGGCCGTCCGCGCGCGCTGGTCCTGGTGCCCACCCGCGAGCTGGCACTCCAGGTGAGCGAGGTGCTCGAGCCGCTCGCGGAGCGAGCACGCCTTCGGACCGCCGCGGTCTACGGCGGCGCCGACATCGAGCGGCAGATCAAGAAGGTGCGTCGCGGGGTCGACGTGGTGATCGCGACTCCCGGGCGGCTGATCGACCTCGGCGACCGGGGCGAGCTTTCGGTGGCCGACGTCGAGACCTTGGTGCTCGACGAAGCGGACCGCATGGCCGACATGGGGTTCATGCCGCAGGTCGAGTGGGTGCTCCGGCGTCTCGAGCGACCCCACCAGACGCTGTTGTTCTCGGCGACCCTCGACGGGGCCGTCGACCGCTTGGTCAGCCGTTACATGCACGAGCCGGTCCGTCACGAGGTGGCGTCGGTGACCACCACCGTCGACGCCATGGAGCATCGGTTCCTCGAGGTGCACCAGATGGACCGGGTCAAGGTCTGTGCGGCGATCTGTTCCAACGCGGAGAAGACGCTCGTCTTCGTCCGGACCAAGCACGGTGTCGACCGCCTGGTCCAACAGCTGCGCAAGGAGGGCGTGAAAGCCGGCGCCATCCACGGCGACCTTCGTCAGGCCTTCCGTGAGCGGACCTTGAAGGACTTCGGAACCGGGCGACTTCCGGTGCTGGTCGCGACCGACGTCGCCGCACGTGGGCTCGACATCGACGCGGTCGACGTCGTGATCCACTTCGATCCGCCCGAGGACCACAAGGCCTATCTGCACCGTTCGGGTCGCACCGCCCGGGCCGGCGAGGCCGGCATGGTGGTGACCCTCGTCCAGTGGAACCAGATCCTCGAGGTCGAGCGCATCCAGGCGCGCATCGGCCTCAAGCTGCCGATCGTCGAGATCTTCTCCAACGACCCGAGGCTGGCCGACCTGGCGGCCTGGGAGCCGACCGCGTCCTGATCGTCGCGGCCCGACCGGCCCGACCGGCCCGACCGGCGGGCCCGCAGCGCAGCCGCCCGGTCGTGGCGACCCGCGAGGAGGAACCGTGTCCGACAGCGCACCCCGTTCGCCGTTGACCGTCGGCGCCGGCATCGAAGGGACCGGGCGGATCCTGGTGGTCTCCGCGCACCCCGACGACGTCGACTTCGGCGCGGCGGGCTCGGTCGCGGTGTGGACCGACGCCGGCGTGGACGTCGCCTACTGCATCGTCACCGACGGCGACGCGGGCGGCTCGGACCTCACCATGCCGCGCGACGAGATGGCCAAGATCCGGCGCGAGGAGCAGCTGGCAGCCGCCGGCGAGGTCGGCGTCACCGACGTGACCTTCCTCGGTTTCCCCGACGGCCGCCTCACCTCCGACCTCGAGCTCAGGAAGGCGATCACCGCGGTCATCCGCAGGTTCCGTCCCGACCGGGTGGTCGCGCAGTCGCCGGAGCGCAACTGGGCGCGCATCTACGCGAGCCACCCCGACCACCTGGCCGCCGGCGAGGCCGCGGTCTGCGCGGTCTACCCCGACGCACGGAACCCCTTTGCGTTCCCCGAGCTCCTCGCCGAGGGGCTCGAGCCACATGTGGTTCCCGAGATGTGGATCATGGCGACCGAGCGTGCGGACCGGGTCGTCGATGCGACCGGCACCTACCCGCGCAAGCTGGCGGCCCTTCGCAGCCACCGCAGCCAGGTCGGCGAGGGCGAGCACCTCGACGAGCTCCTCCGGGGCTGGATGGGTGGCACCGCCCTCGCAGCCGGCCTGCCGGAGGGTTCCCTGGCCGAGGCCTTCCACGTGGTGAACACCACGTGAGCCACCGCTTCGTGGTGGTCCAGCACGTCGCGCACGAGGGCCCGGGGCTCCTCGGCGCGGTGTGGGAGGAGGCCGGGCTGGAGGTGGAGGTGGTGCGGGTCGACCTCGGCGCCCCGCTTCCCGCCCTCGGCTCGTTCGCCGGGCTGGTGGTGCTCGGAGGCCCGATGGGCGTGCACGACACCGACGCGTATCCCTGGCTGGCCCCCGAGCGCCAGTTGCTCGCGGCCTCGGTGGCCGAGAGGATCCCGGTGCTCGGGATCTGCCTCGGAGCCCAGCAGCTGGCGGCCGCGCTGGGCGCGGAGGTGACGACCGGCCCGGCCGAGGAGGTCGGCCCCGGTCGTGTCGAGCTCACCGCCGAGGGTCGCCGCGACCCGGTGCTCGGTCCCGAGTACGGTGGGCTTGCCGCGACCAGCATCCCCTGTGTGCACTGGCACCGCGACACGTTCGGCCTTCCGGAGGACGCAGTGCATCTCGCGGCCACCCGCAACTTCCCGCACCAGGCATTCCGTTACGGCGAAACCGCCTACGGCCTCCAATTCCACGTCGAGGTGGACCGAGCGCTCGCGGCCGCGTGGCAACCGCTCATGCCCGAGGGGACCCCGCCGCTCGACCGGAGGTTCCTCGCCGAGGTCGACGTGGTCGGTCGGCGGGTGCTCGGTCGCTTCGCCGCGCTCGCACTGGCGACCGTCGCCGGCAGCGAGGCGGCTCGATGAGCGCCGGGTCGCCGGTGGTCACGCCCGACGCGCGCCGCGAGGCCGCCGAGGTCTCGTCGGAGCCGGTCAAGCCGGTACTGCGCGGGGTGATCCACCAGGTCGCCTTCTTCGTGTCGCTGGCGAGCGGGCTCGCGCTGATCCTCGTCGCGCCGACCACCGGGTCGGCGTTGGTCATGGCGGTGTACGCGGTCTCGATCTCCAGTCTGTTCGGGACGAGCACCCTCTTCCACCGGCGCACCTGGGGTCCGGTGGGTCGTCGACGGATGCGCCGAGCGGACCACTCGGCCATCTTCTTGGCGATCGCCGGCACCTACACCGCGGTGGCCGGCATCGCCCTCGACGGTTGGGCGAGGACGACCCTCCTCGCGATCGTCTGGGCCGGGGCGCTGCTCGGGATCGCGATCCGTCAGCTGTGGCTCGACGCCCCGAAGTGGGTGATCACGATTCCTTACGTGACAGTCGGGTGGGCTGCCCTCGTGGTGCTACCCCAGCTCGAACGTGCGCTCGGGCCGGCAGGTTTCACACTGCTGCTCCTCGGCGGGCTCGCCTACAGCGCGGGAGCCGTCGTCTACGCGGCCAAGCGACCCAACCCGGTACCGGGTGTCTTCGGGTACCACGAGGTCTTCCACGCCTGCACGGTGCTCGGCGCGGTCCTCCACTACGTCGCGATCGCCTTCTTCGTCCTCCCGCTCGCCTGATCCTTTCGGAGAGGCTCAGCCCGCCATCTGACGCAGCATGTAGGGAAGGATCCCGCCGTTTCGGTAGTACTGCACCTCCATCGGCGTGTCGATCCGTAGCCGCGCCTCGAACTCGACCACTCGGTCGCCCTCGGTCGCGCGCACCGGTACCGTCTTCGGGCGTTCGCCGCGGTCGAGCGCGTCGAGCCCCCTGATCTCGAAGACCTCGCGCCCGGTGAGGGAGAGCGAGGCCGCGTTCTGCCCCTCGGCGTACTGAAGGGGAAGGACACCCATCCCCACCAGGTTCGAACGGTGGATCCGCTCGTAGCTCTCGGCGAGCACCGCACGGACGCCGAGCAACGCGGTTCCCTTGGCCGCCCAGTCGCGCGAGGAGCCCGAGCCGTACTCCTTGCCGGCGAGGACCACCAGGGGGACGCCCTCCTCGGCGTAGCGCACCGCCGCCCCGTAGATGGTCATCTGGTCGCCGCTCGGCTGGTGGAGGGTGAACCCGCCCTCGGTGCCCGGTGCCATCTGGTTCCGAAGGCGCACGTTGGCGAAGGTGCCCCGCATCATCACCTCGTGGTTCCCGCGGCGCGCGCCGTAGGAGTTGAAGTCCTTCCGCTCGACGCCGTGCTCGATCAGGTAGTGGCCGGCCGGCGTGTCCGGGCCGATGCTCCCGGCCGGCGAGATGTGATCGGTGGTGATGGAGTCGCCGAGCACCGCGAGGACCCGCGCGCCGACCACGTCGGTGACCGGGGCAGGCGTGGCGGTCACTCCCTCGAGGAAGGTGGGCCGCAGCACGTACGTCGATTGCTCGTCCCAGTCGAAGGTGGCTCCCGAGGCCGCGGTGATCGCACTCCAGCGGTCGTCGCCGTCGAACACCGCCGAGTAGCGGCGGCGGAACATGTCGGATCCGAGTGAGGACTCGATGATCCGGGCCACCAGGTCCGCGTCGGGCCACAGGTCGCGGAGGAACACCTCCTGGCCTTCCGAACCGGTGCCGAGCGGCGCGGCGGTGAGATCGATGTCGACGGTGCCGGCCAGGGCGTACGCCACCACCAGGGGAGGCGAGGCCAGGTAGTTCATCCGTACCTCCGGGTGGATCCTGCCCTCGAAGTTGCGGTTCCCCGAGAGGACCGAGGCCACCGCGAGGTCGCCGTCGTGCACCGCCTCGGAGACACCCGGGAGGAGCGGGCCCGAGTTGCCGATGCAGGTCGTGCAGCCGAAGCCGACCAGTTCGAAGCCGATGGCGTCGAGGTACTGGGTGAGCCCCGCACGCTCGAGGTAGTCCATGACCACCCGTGAGCCAGGTGCCAACGACGTCTTGACCCACGGCTTCGGGGCGAGTCCGAGCTCGACGGCACGACGGGCGACCAGGCCCGCCGCGACCATCACCTCGGGGTTGGAGGTGTTGGTGCAGCTGGTGATCGCGGCGATCACCACGTTGCCGTCCTCGAGGGTGACGTCGACGTCGTCGCCGACGAGCGAGGCCGGGCTGGTGCGCTTCTGGCGGGCGAGCGAGGTGCGGAACGCGCCGTCCGCTCCCGCCAGGGGAACCAGGTCCTGGGGACGCGAGGGTCCGGCGATGCTCGGTACGACGGTCGAGAGGTCGAGCTCGATCATCTCCGAGAAGACCGGTTCTGCCTCACCCCCCGCGTGGAACATGCCCTGTTCCTTCGTGTACGCCTCGACCAGGTCGACGTGGTGGTCGTCGCGCCCGGTGAAACGGAGGTAGTCGAGCGTGACCTCGTCGACCGGGAAGATCGCACAGGTCGCCCCGTACTCGGGCGACATGTTGCCGATCGTCGCCCGGGTGGCCAACGGCACCGAGATGAGCCCGGGGCCGAAGAACTCGACGAACTTCCCGACGACGCCGTGGCGGCGGAGCACGTTGGTGATGGTGAGGACCAGATCGGTCGCGGTGGTGCCGGTCGGCAGGGCGCCGGTCAACCGGAAGCCGACGACCGGCGGGAGGAGCATGGAGAGCGGCTGGCCGAGCATCGCGGCTTCCGCTTCGATGCCGCCGACTCCCCATCCGAGGACGCCGAGGCCGTTGACCATCGTGGTGTGGGAGTCGGTCCCGACCAGGGTGTCGCAGTAGGCGCGCCCGTCGTCGGTCGCGAAGACCACCCGCGAGAGGTACTCGAGGTTGACCTGATGACAGATACCGGTCCCCGGCGGCACCACCCGGAAGGAGTCGAAGGCCTGCTGGGCCCAGCCGAGGAGCTGGTAGCGCTCGATGTTGCGCTGGTACTCGATGTCGACGTTGGTGTCGAACGCGGTCGGGGTTCCCGACTCCTCGGCGATGACCGAGTGGTCGATGACCAGTTCGACCGGCACCAGCGGGTTCACCCTCGCCGGATCGCCGCCGAGGGCGCCCAACGCGTCGCGCATGGCGGCCAGGTCCACCACCCCGGGTACCCCGGTGAAGTCCTGCATCAGCACCCGTTCGGGCGTGAACGCGATCTCCGCCGCGTCCTCGCCGAAGCCGTGGCGCTCGGGATGGTCGCCCCACCGCGCGGCCGTCTCGACGTCGGCCGGTTTCACCGCGAGACCGTCCTCGTGGCGCAGGAGGTTCTCGAGGATCACCTTGATCGAGTAGGGGAGCCGGGCGACGTCGTGACGGTCCGCCAACGCGTCGATCCGGTGGATCTCGTAGGTGGCATCGCCGACCGACAGCCGGCTGCGTGCCCCGAAGGTGTCCTGATTCGCCTCGTCAGTGGGGGTGTCTGCCATGGCCCCATTCTGCCCTTTCCTGCTGAGACGCCAAACGGAACCGACCCAGGCCAACCCGAGCCGAGCGGTGCCCGACCGAGCCGAGCGACGAGCGCGAGTCAGATCCTGGTGCGGTACCGATGGATGGCGAGCGGCACCATGACCGCGGTGATCGCGATGGCCCACAGCACCGACTGGATGACCCAGCTGGCGGTCGGACCGCCGATCATCAACGCGCGGCAGGCGGTCACCGTCACGCTCACCGGCTGGTAGGTGGCGAAGCCCTGCAGCCAGCTCGGCATCGACGAGACCGGGACGAACGCGGACGACGCGAAGGTGAGCGGGAACAACAGTGGGAACGACATCACCTGGGCCGTCTCGCTGTTGGGCGCCGACAGCCCGATCACCGCCATGCCCCAGGAGAGCGAGTACGCGAAGGCGAGGATGAGAAGGCACCCGGCGAAGTACAAGGCAACGCCGGTCGTCGGACGGAATCCCACCGCAAACCCGACCGCGGTCATCACGATGACCACGAACACGTTGCGACAGAGGTCGGCGGTCGTCCTGCCCGCGAGCACCGCGGAGCGCGCCATGGGCAGCGCGCGGAAGCGCTCGATCAGGCCCTTCTGGAGGTCTTCGGCGAGCCCGATTCCCGTGCTCGTCGAGCCGAAGACAACGGTCTGCACGAAGATGCCCGGCATCAGGTAGTTGACGTAGTTGCCCTCGGGGGTCTTGATCGCGCCGCCGAACACGTAGCGGAACAGCAGCACGAACATGATCGGCTGCACGGTCGCGAAGAAGAAGGACTCGGGGATCCGTATGTGGTTGAGGATGTTCCGCTTGGTGAGGGTGAGGGTGTCCGAGACGACGAAGCGGAGCCGGGTGGCGGTGCCGGTCGGGCGGGGTGCGCCGAGGGTCGGGACGTAGGCGGTGGTGGTCACGAGAGTCCTCCTGTCGCGATGGGCATCGACTCGTGCGCCGCCTTGCGTCGGGCTCGACCCCGCGACGAATCCTCTTCGTCGTCGAGCTCGATGCGCTCGCCCTCCGCCGCGTGCCCGGTGAGCGAGATGAAGACGTCGTCGAGGCTCGGCTCGCGCAGGGTGAACGAGGCGGGGACGATGCCGTTCTGGTCGAGGGCGCGCAGACCGGCCATCGCGGCCTCCGGACCGCGGTCGACGGTCACCTCGACCACTGTTCCGCTGACCACCGGGGTGTGCGATCCGAGTGCCCGAAGGATCTCGCCGGTGCGCTGCGCATCCTCGACGGTGGCGAGCCCGACCTCGAGCACGGTCGCGCCGAGCTGCGACTTGAGCTCCTCCGGTGTCCCCTCGGCGATCACCTTCCCGTGGTCGAGCACCGCGAGGGTGTCGGCGAGACGATCGGCCTCTTCGAGGTACTGGGTGGTGAGCAGAACGGTGGTGCCACGACCGACCAGTGTCTCGATCACGTCCCAGAGGTCGTTGCGGCTCTGGGGGTCGAGACCGGTGGTGGGTTCGTCGAGGAAGAGCACCGGCGGTCGGGCGACCAGCGCCGCCGCGAGGTCGAGCCGCCGGCGCATACCGCCCGAATACGTCTTCAAGGTGCGGTCACCCGCGTCGGAGAGCTTGAACTGCTCGAGGAGGTCGGTGGTCCGCGGACCGACCTCGGACCGCTTCAGGTGGTTGAGGTGACCCACCATGTCGAGGTTCTCGCGACCGGTGAGGTTCTCGTCGACGGCCGCGTACTGACCGGCCAGCCCGATCAACCCGCGCACGACCGAGGGTTCTGCGACCACGTCGTGTCCGAGCACGAGTGCCGAGCCGCCGTCGGGCGGGAGGATGGTGGTGAGGATGCGGACGGCCGTGGTCTTTCCCGAACCGTTCGGCCCGAGCAGTCCGAAGACCGTCCCTTCCTCGACGGCGAAGCTCACTCCGGCGAGTGCGCGGACCTCGCGCTTGCCGGTGAACGTTTTGATGAGCCCGTCGGCTTCGATCGCGTCGTGCATCGAGATGCGTCCTTGTGGTCGTCGTCGGGGTCTGGCCGGGTGGAGGACCGGAGCCGGGCCAGCAGGTGTGCCGCCACTCGGCTGAAAGGGTGCCGCCCCCCGGTACCGCGCAGGGCCGAGGACGACCCGCGCGGTAGGGCATCTTACGGGGAGCGGTCGTGCACCCCGGCGGTGGGTGCGGCCCGAGCGCTCGCAGTCGCGGTTCGCTACCCTGTCCGCGATGGAGAAAGGTGATCTGGCGCCCGATTTCGAACTGCCCGACGAGGACGGGACCCCGAGGCGGCTCAGCGATCTCGCGGCGAAGGGTCCGGTCGTTCTCTACTTCTACCCGGCCGCACTCACCTACGGGTGCACGGTCGAGAGTTGCCACTTCCGGGATATGAAGGCGGAGTTCGAAGCGGTGGGGGCGACCCGGGTCGGGATCAGCGCGGACCAGGTGGAGAAGCAGAAGCGCTTCTCGGAGAAGCACTCGTTCGACTTCCCGCTCCTCTCCGACCCCGACGGTGCGGTCGCGACGGCATTCGGCGTCCGCCGCCGGTTCACCAAGCTGACGCCCACCAAGCGGGCAACGTTCATCATCGGCCCGGATCTGCGGATCATCGAGGTGATCCGGAGCGAAGTCCGGATGAACCTGCACGCCGACCGCGCGCTCGAGGTCCTGAAAGCCGCTCAACCCGCCTGAGCCGGCCTCGCGGCGCTCGCCAGCGCCAGGCAGCGTCCCTCTTTCGCGCTGGCGCCGATGGGAAGCTGTGGGGATGCGCCTCGGCACGGCCCACCGCACCGCCGACACCGCGGACGCGCCGACGTGAGCCCGGTGCCGGGCGCCAACCGGATCGAGCACCTCGCCCAGGCCGTCGCGGAGCGGGTGGTCGGCATGGTGATGGACACCATCGATATCAACGCGATCCTGGCGCGGATCGACATCAACGCCATTCTGGAGCGGGTGGACATCAACGCGTTGGTCGACGAGATCGACGTCAACGCACTGATCGAGAAGGTGGACTTCCAAGAGATCATCGACAAGATCGACATCGACGCGCTGGTCGAGCACACCGAGATCGGCACGATCATCGCCAAGTCGACCAGCAGCGTGACCATGGAGGTGCTCGACGTGGTTCGTTCGCAAGGGGTCGGCCTGGACGACTTCGTGGCCCGCTGGGTGAACCGGATCCTGCGCCGCAACCCGGCGGACCTTCCGCTCGGACCGCCCCTGCTCGTGGCAGGGGACCGACGGACACCCGAACTCACTTCGGGCGGGGAGCCGGCACGAGCAGATGGCTGAACCCGTCGCCCCGGATGCCCCGGTCGAAGGCCGCCAAGGGAACTACGCCGGGGGAGTGACCCGCCTGGTGGCCTTCGCAGCCGACGTCGGCGCGTCGTGGGCGATCTTCACGCTCGGCGCGGCCGCGGTGACCTTCTCGGTCCAGCTGGTGACCGGTCAGCACTTCGACATCTCCGACTACCAGATCGGATCCCTCGTGGTCCTGGTCGTCTGGGAATTCATCTACTTCTCCTACCAGTGGACCCTCAACGGTCGGACCATCGGTATGGCGCTGGTCGGCATCAAGGTGGTGAAGACCGACGGATCGCGGGTCGGAGCGCGCCAAGCGGTGATCCGGACCGCGACCCTCCCCCTCAGCTTCCTCTTCTTCGGTCTCGGCTTCCTCGGGATCCTGATCAACCGCGACCGTCACGCCTGGCACGACCGGCTGGCCGGCACCGGGGTGGTCTACTCCTGGGATGCGAGGGCTGCGCATCTGCGCTGGTTGGCGAGGGAGTAGCTCGCACGTCGCTCGGGTTCGGGAGCCGCTCGTGCCCGCGACTCCGCGTGCGCGAACCTAAGAAGCGATGCCGCCGACCGTGACCCAGGCGAACTTGCTCCTTCCCCGCGAGTGGTCACTCCTCTCGCCGGGGGCGGTGCACATTCCGGGATGGCTCGGTCTCGACGGACAGCGCCGCCTGGTGGCCGCGTGCTACCGCTGGGCCGACGGCGGGCTGCGCGCGCCGCGCATGCCGAACGGCAGCTCCATGTCGGTGCGGATCGCCTGCCTCGGTTGGCACTGGTACCCCTACCGCTACTCGAAGACCGTCGACGACGACGACGGACGGCCGGTCGCACCGTTCCCCACCTGGCTGGGACAGCTCGCGGGCAAGGCGGTCGACGACGCCCTCGAGCTCGAACCGCGGCTGAGCGGCAACTCCCTTCTTTCGAGCTCGAGCTCGAGCGGTGCGCGGACGTCCGACGCGTACGCACCGGACGTCGCACTTCTCAACTGGTATTCCGGTCGCGCCAAGATGGGCATGCACGCCGACAAGGACGAGCCGAGTGATGCTCCTGTCGTCTCGGTCTCGCTCGGTGACTCGTGCATCTTCCGATTCGGTACGCCGGAGAGCCGGGGACGCCCCTGGGTCGACACGGTGCTCGCCTCGGGCGATCTGGTCGTCTTCGGCGGAGCTTCTCGCCGGGCGTACCACGGCGTGCCGAAGTTGCTGTCCGGCACAGCCGACCCGCGTTGTGGGATCCGCGGCGGGCGGTTCAACGTGACGATCCGAGAGTCGGGACTCGGCAGCGGAGCCGTCGACGAGGCACCACATCTCGCGCAGCGTGAACGTCGCGTTCGCCCCCGTGGTCGCCGGCGAGAGGTGACATGAGCCTCGGGTAGTTTCAGCCTCATGGAGAGGCGCCGGTGGGTCGGGCGCACGGCGTGGGGTGGGGGCATCGCGACGGTGGCGGGCATCGTTCTGTTCGCGCTCTTCAGCGACGCCGGCGGCTCGTGCACGGCCAATGTGATCGTGCTCAGCGACGGGGTGATCGGCCCCCACGGTTGCGCGGCGTCGTCGATCGCCTCGCACGCGGGAATCGGTTTGATGGTGCTCGGTGCGGCGCTCCTGGTCGGTGCGTGCGTGCTGTCGGTGATGGGACGAACGGAGCAAACCGTCGCGGCCACCGGCTCCGGTACCGAAGGCCGGGTCAGCGGCGTGACGGCAGCGGCGGTCGACACCGGGTCGTCGCAGATCGCCTCGCGAGGTTCGGCGGAACCGCCTCGTGAAGGGTCGGAGGAGCACGAAGAGCAGGAGGAGCACGAAGAGCACGAGGAGGTGGTCGCGCTCCCACCCGGCTGGTACGGAAACCCCTCCAACCGCAACGGTTCCGTGCAGTGGTGGGACGGGCACCGCCTCGTCGACCGGCCACCCCCGGGCGGCCCGTAAGCCGGTCGGTCAGGTGCGGCAGCTCGGAGCGTGGCCGGGCAGCCGACCGCGGTTGTCCGCGACGATCCGGTAGCCGATCGCCGCGAACCAGCAAAGCGGGGGCACCAGCAAGAAACGCCCGACGACACCCCAGACACCGCCCGCGGCGATCAGGGAGCGTGCGACCGCGCGATGCCCACCGTCGCGCCGACCGTCCTCGACCCACCACGCGGCGCGGGAGACGTCGTCCAGGTCGAGTCCGAGGGAGGTGAGCTTGGACTTGGCCGAGCTCTTGCCACGGGACCGCGGTGTCGACACCCGACGGTGGCCACTTGGAGCGGACCCACTCGGCGCACCGTTCACAGAATCCGCACGACCCGTCGTAGACGAGAAGGCCACCTGCATCCTCTGCCACGTCCCCAGCCTAGGGGCGCCCCCGGTCGATCCCGCTCCGGTGCGTGGTCAGAGCGTCGTCGGACGGTTGACGAACCTGTCCTCTCGCGGTGAGTAGAACCATCCGCCGCCCGCTCGGGTGCCACCGTCGACCGGGATGTTGTGACCGGTCACGTAGGCCGAGAGGTCGGACGCCAGAAACAACGCGACGCGGGCCTGGTCGTCGGGCCACCCGAGCCGGCCGACCGGGGCCCACGATCGCCAGAGGTCGTCGTGACCTGCCGAGCGGGCGAGGTAGTCGACCTGCAGCGACTGGGTCAGGTCGGGCCCGATGCCGTTGACCCGAACGCCGAAGCGTCCGACGGCCACCGCAAGGCTGGTGGTGAAGTGCGCGACCGCCGCCTTCATCGCTGCGTAGACCGGGTCACCGGGGTAGCCCCGCAGGCCTTCGACCGAGTGGACGTTGACCACCGCGCCCTGCCCGCGGGCGGTCATCGAACCGATGAAGGAGCGGGTGACCGCGATGACATGACGGAGGTTGAGTCGGTACATCGCGTCCCACGACTCGGCTCCGGAGTTCTCGAAGGGGACGTGCGGCCGGTAGTCGCCGACGTTGTTGACCACGACGTCCACGTGTCCGTGGTGATCGAGGACTGCGGTGGCGAGGCGATCGACGTCGGCCGACTCGGTCACGTCGGTGCGGTGGCTCCGAGCGACGCCACCTCCGTCCCTGATCTCCCGACAGGTGTCCTCGGCGCGGTCCTCGTCGACGTCGGCGATCTCCACCGCCGCACCGTGGCTCGCGAACAGCATCGAGATCGCCCGGCCGATGCCTCCTCCGCCTCCGGTGATCACCGCCACCCGTCCCTCGAGGAGATGCCCCCAGTCGTCGATCGTGGGGACGTCGTCAGGACTCGGGCGGCTCATGGCGGTCATCATGCAGGCCGATCTCCGGACCTGCAACGGGAGAATCAGCGAACGGGATGCTCGAGCGAGACGGTGACCCTGGACGTCCCGGGGGGACCCAACACCGTCCCGGTGCTCTGGTCGATGCGCCCGGACCCGCACGAGAGGAGCGACGTCGCGAAGACGGCTGCGAGGGTCGCTCCGCCGATGAGCCGCCTCACCTGCGCGCCGGCCGAGGTCATCCCATGCCCTGGTACACCTCGGCGAAGCTGATCACGTTGCCGTCCGGATCGCGGAACGTCGCCTTGCGGCCCGCGTCGCCCACCTGCTCGAAGGAGTCGGTGCGGACCCCGCGCGCCGCGATCCGGGCAGCGGTGGTGTCGAGATCGCCGACCGACAGCGTCACGACCGACTTGCCGGCCCGATCACGGTCGAGCACCACGTACAGCCATGCACCCTCGAGGATCCGCCACATGACTTCGGTCTCGTGGACGGTGATGTCCGGTGGCCGTCCGAAGAGCCGGGTGTACCAGTCGAGGGCGCCGTCGAAGTCGGCGACCGACACGGCGGCGAAGAGCACCTCGATCTCGGAGGCGCCGGTCGTCTTGGTCGGAGCCGGTTCGTCCTCGGCCGGGGGTGCCGACGTTTCGCTGGGGGTCGGACCCGTCTTCCGGGGCTCGGCGGAGCCCGGACCGGGCTGCGCCGTCCCGGGACTCGGGTACCGGATCCGGTTCAGGAAACTCAACAGAGAGGCACCGCCCTAGGTCAGGTCGCGAAAGGACGGTAGATCGAAGAAGTGCTGCGCGATCCTCAAGACCTGGGCGTCGTCGAGGTGGTCGATGTCGACCCGCAGGTCGGCGACGATCTTGGCGGCGACGTCCTTCCGGTGGCTCTCGACGTAGGTCACCCAATGGTGAGAGGCGTTGGCCTTCCCCTTGCCGTGGCCCAAGAGGAGGATTGCCCCCGCTGGCGCCAAGGCCTCGGTGACGTTCCGCCAGTACTCGGGGTTGTCCGCTTCGTAGGTGCCGTCGGGGTTCCCGGCACGGTGGTGGACTTCGTGGAAGCGACCGCGCGGATCGAGGGCGACGACGCGCTCGGGGCCGCTGTTGCGGTGTCGCGTCCGTCGGATAGATCTTGGTCACGCGGAAGTCGATGGAGGCGACCACGCTCTTGCCTTGGACGAGCTCGATGTCTTCAGCCATGCGCAGACTCCCTCGACGACCTGAAGAAGGCTATCGGCGCCCGAGCCGACGTTCAGCGAGATCGTCGGGTGCACACGCCAGCCACCCTTCGGTGATCGCGTCCCTCAACGCCCGCTTGGTCACCTTCCGCATCTGCACGAGGATGGCCGCGTAGCCGTCGAAGTGGGGGATGGTGAAGAAGGCCTTCCGGTTCTCGGCCAAGGCCGCGTCTTTCTCGTCGAGATCCGCGACCCGCACGGCGAGGATCGGACCCTCCGGTGGTATCTCGTCGCCGAAGCGCTTGATGTCGGCCTTGCTGAAGGGCCGCTCCCAGGCGAACGCCTTACCCGACACGAACCAGGTTCGGTGCCCGTGGCGCTCTCCCTCGGTCACCTCGGGAAGCTCCGCCATGAGCTCGGTCACATCCTCCATCGAGAGCACCTTGCGCACCCTACCGGCCGGGTTCGAGATCGTTCGTCTTCGGCCTCGGCCGTTTTGGACGCTGCAGGTTAGGGTGCGCCGATGGACCTGTACGTGGCATATCTCGGGGGCCCGATGCCCGACGGCCAGATGGGTGAGGGCCACGAAGTCGTGACGGTGGTCGCCGACGACCCAGTGGATGCGAAGGCCAAGGCCAAGGCCAAGTGGAGCGGGCACGGCCGGAGTCACGTCGACGCCCTGCAGCGCATCGAATCGGTCGACGGATTCAGGATCGAGCTCGTACCGACGGGGGCTGCCGATCACGCCGACAACGAGCTGTTCGGTTACAACGAGTAGCGGTCGACCGGCCACGGATTTGCGCCCTCGGCAGGACTCGAACCTGCGCTCACGGCTCCGGAGGCCGATGCTCTATCCGCTGAGCTACGAGGGCACGGAGTGGATCCCACCGGCGACGTCGGGCCGTAGGCGGAGGCTCCACGAAAAGTCCAAGAGTACTGCCAACCGAGGTGCCGAGCTCTCGTCCGGCCAGACGCCCGACCCTGGTCGACCACGTATTCTCCCAGGGACATGCCCGAACGCGAGACCCTTGCATTCGCCGTCAGCCACGCCGTGAAGACGGTCGCGGATCGCGACGGCCTCGAGTTGGCCGTCGACCCCGACGACGTGCACCTCGAGCGTCCGGCACGACTGGAGCACGGCGACTGGTCGACCAACGTCGCCCTGGTCGCAGCCAAGCGAGCCGGCACCAACCCGCGTGCCCTCGCCACCTCCCTGCAGGAGGTCCTGGCTGCCGATCCGCCGCCGCACGTGACCTCGGTGGAGGTGGCCGGTCCGGGCTTCGTCAACTTCCACCTCGACGCCGGGTGGCTCCAGGACGCCTTGGCCGAGCTCCTCGAACAGG
Organism: uncultured Acidimicrobiales bacterium; assembly: GCA_963741055.1. Lineage (GTDB taxonomy): Bacteria > Actinomycetota > Acidimicrobiia > Acidimicrobiales > RAAP-2 > Bog-756. Next base: position 75,933 of record CAVUGU010000014.1, read on the forward strand.
GGGAGGATCGGTACGCTCGCCCCGACGTCGGGCACGGCGAGCGGGTCCAGGTCGAGTTCATCTCGGCCAACCCGACCGGTCCGATCCACGTGGGGAACGGTTGGTGGGGTAGCTACGGCGACGCGCTGGCCCGCATCCTCGCCCGCTCCGGCTACCGGGTGAGCCGCGAGTACTACGTCAACGACACCGGCGGACAGATCAGGACACTCGGGGAGAGCGTGCTCGCACGCCGCCGTGGCGACGAGGTCCCCGAGGGCGGCTACCAGGGCGAGTACGTGACCGAGCTCGCCGGCGAGTACGACGGGTCCGACGACGTCACCGTCGCCGGAAGATGGGCGGCCGACCGGATCCTCGATCACATCCGGACGACGCTCGAGTCGATCGGCATCTTCTTCGACGAGTGGTACAGCCAGGCGTCGATCGAAGAGAGCGGAGCGGTCGAGGAGACCATCGCCCTGCTCGCGGAGAAGGGACTGGTGTTCGAGCGTGACGGTGCGACCTGGTTCCGGGCCACCGAGCTCGGCGACAATCGCGACCGGGTCCTCCGCAAGTCCGACGGCGACGCGACCTACCTCGCGGGTGACATCGCCTACCACCGAGACAAATTCCTCGTACGCGGGTACGACCGGGTGATCGACGTCTTCGGCGCGGACCACCACGGCCAGATGGCGAGCCTGTTCGCCGGCGTCGCGGCACTCGGTGTCGACCCCTCTCGTCTCGAAGTCAAGCTCGGTCAGATGGTCTCGTTGGTCGACGGGGACGAGGCGGTGAAGATGGGGAAGCGGGCCGGCAACGCCATCTCGCTCGATTCGCTCATCGCCGACATCGGACCCGACGCCACCCGCATCCTCAGTCTCATGAGCTCGCTCGACCAAGCGACCACGTTCGACCTCGCCTTGGTCCGCGAGCAGTCGAACGAGAATCCGGTCTTCTACGTCCAGATGGCGAGTGCCCGGATCGGAGGCGTCGCGAGGAAGGCACGAGAGCGCGGCATCGTCCGAGCGCCGCTGCAAGACGTCGACCTCTCGGTCCTCACCCACGACCGCGAGCTCGACCTGATCCGATGCCTCGAGGAGCTGCCCGATGTGGTCGCCGAAGCAGCGGTCGACCGGGCTCCGACCAAGGTGACCGCCTGGGTCCGCCGTCTCGCCACCAGCTTCCACGGCTTCTATCACGACTGCCCGATCCTCTCGCCGGGCGTCGAGGAGCCCGTGCGCCAGGCGCGCCTCTGGCTGGTCGAGGGGACCCGGGTCGGTCTGGCCATCGGGCTCGGACTCCTCGGGGTCGATTCGCCGGAGTCGATGTGACGCCGGATCCGACCGGCCCGGTCGAGCGCCGGCTCCTGCCGATGACCGCTGGACGCCGGCTCCGACGGCCGACTGCAGGTGGGTGGAATCGATCTCGTCGATCTCGCCGAGGAGCACGGCACTCCGCTCTTCGTCTACGACGAGGCACAACTGCGGGCGAGCTGCCGGGAGGCGGTGGACGCATGGGGCGAGGGTGTCGCGTACGCGACGAAGGCGTTCCTCTGCGTGGCCATGGCCCGCCTCGCCTCCGAGGAGGGCATGTGGCTCGACGTGTCGACGGGGGGAGAGCTCCACGTCGCCCGACGCGCCGGGGTGGCCCCCGAGCGGATGGTCTTCCACGGCAACAACAAGTCCCCCGACGAGCTGGAGACGGCCCTCCGGATCGGCGTCGGGCGACTCGTCGTGGATTCCTTCGACGAGATCGACCGCCTCGAAGCACTCGTCTCCTCGGGCGCGCCCACCACGTAGCCTCCGAAGGTGCTCGTGCGCATCACTCCGGGCATCGAGGTGCACACCCACGAGTTCGTCCAGACCGGACAGGCCGACTCGAAGTTCGGGTTCGGCCTCGCGTCCGGCGCCGCCGATCGGGCCGTCGAGCGGATGGGCGACCTCGACGAGAAGGGACTGCTCGAGTTCACCGGCATTCACGCCCATCTCGGGAGCCAGGTCTTCGCACTCGCGCCGTTTACCAGGGCGGTGGAGGTACTCGCCCGGTTCTTCGCGCCGCTCGGCCTTCCGGAGCTGGTGGTCGGCGGCGGGCTCGGTGTGCCCTACGTGACCGGCGAGGAGGCGCCTCCGATGTCCGAGTGGGCGTCGGAGGTGCGGCGGGCCTGTCGCGACGCGGGCATCCCCGATAGGGTCCGGGTGACGGCCGAACCAGGACGATCGATCGTGGCGTCGGCGGCGATCACCCTCTACCGGGTGGGCACCATCAAAGAGGTGCCCGGCCACCGCACCTACGTCGCCGTCGACGGTGGGATGAGCGACAACCCGCGTCCGGTGCTCTACGGGAGCGGGTACGAAGCGTTCCTTCCCCGCGAGCCGTTCACGCCGCGAACGAAGTCGGTCCGAGTGGTCGGCAAGCACTGCGAGACCGGAGACGTCGTGGTGGCCGACGGGTACGTTCCCGAGGACATCAGAGTGGACGACGTGCTCGCGACCCCGGTCACCGGTGCCTACGGTCACTCGATGGCCTCCAACTACAACAAGGTCCCGAGGCCGGCGGTCATCTTCGTGAGCGGAGGGACCGCACGGACGGTCGTTCGCCGCGAGACCCTCGACGACATGGTGCGCCTCGACGTCTGAAGGACGGACCACGGCGATGCCAGGCGGTAGCGTGATCGGGTGACCTCCGTAACACCGTCGGGCCGCACCGTCGGCGTCGGAGTACTGGGGTGTGGCTCGGTCGGTTCCGCGCTCGTGGGCATCCTGAACGAGCGGGCCGGACCGATCGCCGTCCAAGCCGGCGCACGTCTTTCGGTGGTCGGCATCGCCGTCCGCGATCCCGCGGCGGAGCGAGCGAGCCACGTGCCGCGCGACCTGCTCACCTCCGACGCGAAGGGGCTGGTGTCCGACCCGGCCGTCGAGGTGGTGGTCGAAGTCATCGGCGGGCTCTCACCTGCCGGGGAGTTGGTGCGAATGGCGCTCGAGGCGGGCAAGCCGGTCGTCACCGCCAACAAAGCCCTGCTCGCTTCTCCCGAGGGCGTCGAACTTCGGACCTTGGCCGGTGAACGCGGCGTCGACCTCCTCTACGAGGCGTCGGTGGCCGGTGCGATCCCGCTGGTGCGTGTGCTGCGGGAATCCCTGACCGGCGAGCACGTCCGCCGGGTGATGGGCATCGTCAACGGAACGACCAACTTCATCCTGACCAAGATGGGCGAACAGGGTGCCGACTATGGCGAAGTCCTGGCAGAGGCACAGGCGCTCGGCTTCGCCGAAGCCGACCCGACCGCGGACGTCGAAGGATTCGACGCCGCCGCGAAGGCGGCGATCCTCGCCGGGGTTGCGTTCGGGTACGACGTCGCGGACACCGACGTGTATCGCCAGGGCATCACCGCCATCCGCGCCGTCGACGTCGAGGTCGCCGAGCGCTTCGGGTACGTGATCAAGTTGTTGGCGATCGTCGAACGCACCGACGACGGCTCGCTGTCGGTTCGGGTGCACCCGGCAATGCTCCCGAGAGAGCACCCCCTGGCAGGAGTGCGCGGCGCGTTCAACGCCGTGTTCATCGAGGGGGAGGCCGCGGGCGAGCTCATGCTCTACGGCCAGGGTGCGGGCGGGCTGCCCACCGCCAGTGCGGTCGTCGGAGATCTGATCGACGCGGTCCGCAACCGGCTCGCCGGCGCAGCCGCTCCCGTACCGGACCGCCAGCCTCCCCGGCTGCTGCCCGCTTCGGAGCTGCTGACCCCCTACTTCGTCAGCCTCGACGTCGTGGATCGTCCGGGCGTGCTGGCGGCGGTGGCGGCGGTGTTCGGCGACCACTCGGTGTCGATCCGGTCGATGGAGCAGGAGGGGATCGGCGACGAGGCGCGACTGCTCTTCCTCACCCATCTCGCCCGCGAGGGATCGGTGCGCGACACGCTCGAAGTGCTCGATCGCCTCGACGTCGTCGAGCGCATCGGGGCAGCCATCCGTATCGTCGGTGACGGCGGATGACCACGGGCGGTCTGGCCGATCCCTGGAGAGGGGTCATCGAGGAGTATCGCGAGTACCTCCCGGTGTCGGCCGCGACGCCGGTGGTGACCTTGCTCGAAGGCGGCACCCCCCTGCTCCCGGCGCCGCGGCTCTCCGCACGGGTCGGCGCCCAGGTGATGCTCAAGGTCGAAGGCGCCAATCCGACCGGCTCCTTCAAGGACCGGGGGATGACCGTGGCCATCTCGAAGGCGGCCGAGTCGGGAGCGAAAGCAGTGGTCTGCGCGTCGACCGGCAACACGTCGGCGTCGGCCGCGGCCTTTGCGGCCCGCGCCGGGCTGACCTGCGCGGTGCTCATACCCGAGGGTCACATCGCCCTCGGAAAGCTCGCCCAGGCGCTCATCCACGGTGCCCGTGTCCTCCAGGTACGAGGCAACTTCGACGACGCGCTGGCCATCGTCCGCGAGCTCGGCGAGCGCGCACCGGTCACCGTGGTGAACTCCGTCAACCCGTTCCGCATCGAGGGTCAGAAGACCGGAGCCTTCGAGATCATCGACCGGCTCGGTGACGCACCCGACGTCCACTGCATCCCGGTGGGCAACGCCGGCAACATCACCGCCTACTGGAAGGGGTACCTCGAGTTCAAGGAGTCCGGCCGCGCGACCCGGCTGCCCCGGATGCTCGGGTTCCAGGCGGCCGGCGCGGCTCCCATCGTCGAGGGCCACCCGATCGAGCAGCCCGACACGGTGGCGACGGCCATCCGAATCGGCAATCCCGCCAGCTGGTACGGCGCGACCTCGGCCGCGTCGGAGTCAGGCGGCGGGATCGCCGCGGTCAGCGACGACGAGATCCTCGAGGCCTACCGGTTCCTCGCCGCAGAGGAGTCGGTCTTCTGTGAGCCCGCCTCGGCAGCGTCGGTCGCGGGTCTTCTCCGGCACGGGCTCCCCGACGAGCTCGGTCCCTCTGCGACGGTGGTCTGCGTGCTGACCGGCCACGGTTTGAAGGACCCCGACATCGCGATCAGCCAGATCTCGGTTCCGACCGTCGTCGACGCCGACCTCGCGGCGGTGCTCGCCGAGTTGTCCATCTGAGCAGCCTGACGTGTGCCTCCCGCCTCGCGATCGGGAGACCGTCGACTCCGGGTAAAGTGGGTGGGTCGGGCGTTGCGCTCGCGGTGGCGCCGATTGGTGGCTTCGCCGTATTGTTGCCCAAGCGCCCGGCTCCCTGTACTATGGGTGCACCGTCGCCACCACGATCTGGCCGTTCGGGCCTGTGGACGGGACCTTCTGGTTCGCTTCTCTTGACGCGGGCAGTTCGTCTCGGGCGACGGGAGGGGGAGCGACTGTGGCGAGAGTCGACACTCGGGGCTCAGCGCTCCCAACCCTGAATATCTGGCAGGTGGAGTCCATCCATCTGCCGACGAGGACATGTTGAAACAGGACATGTTGAAGCGAGGAAGCCGATGACTGCGGACCAGCAGCTCGAGCGATCGGTGTTGGAAAGCAAAGAGCGAGAAGAGCTCCATGCGATCGCACAAGCCCTCTCGGTCAAGACCAACACCCGGACGAAGAAGGCTGACATCATCGACGGCATCTTGAAGGCCGCCGGCGTGGGCGTCAGCGGTGCCGACGGAGACAGCCAGCCGTCGACGGAGGCCCGGAGCAACGGCGGTCGTGCCAGCGTGGGCGCCACCAACGGTGCATCTGCCACGGGGTCGCGGGGAAAGCAGCCCGTGCACTCCTTCGGACCCTCCGACGATGCCGAACGGATGGACGCTCCGGTCGATCTCGACGACGAAGTGATCGACCCGGTGTCGGGATCCGACGACTCGGGCGCGACCGTCACCGAGTCGTCCGACGCGAAAGGTCCCGGTGCGCAGGTGGTCACGACCGGTGGCGGGCACCAGAACGACGGACGCCAAGGAGGTCCCGGCGGGAACCAGTCCCGGCAGAACCGTCAGAACAACCGGAACCAAGGACGGAACCGCAACGGTCCCGGCGACGACGCCGGCAATCGACGGAGCAACCGTCGTCGGCGCGGCCGCGAACGGCAGGGCCCCGGGGACGGCGACCTCCAGGGCTCGGGCGCGCAGGATCAGCAGTACCAGGGCGAGCTCATTCCGGTGCGAGGGTTGCTCGACCTCCGCGACGAGGGTTACGGATTCCTTCGCTGCGAGGGGTATCTCCCGTCGAACAAGGATGTCTACGTCTCGATCAGCCAGGCGCGGCGGCTCGCCCTCCGCAAGGGCGACAGCATCGAGGGTTTCTGCCGGCCAGCGGGGAACACGGAGAAGTTCCCCGCGCTGCTCCAAGTCGAGCGTGTCTCGGGGCTCGACCCCGAAGAGGCGAGGAACCGGCCCAGGTTCGAGGACCTCACACCGCTCTTCCCCGACGAGAGGCTCCACCTCGAGACGCCCGGCGACAAGGACAACATGACCGCGCGCATCGTCGACTTGCTCTCTCCGATCGGCAAAGGGCAGCGCGGCCTCATCGTGTCCCCGCCGAAGGCCGGCAAGACGACGGTCATGAAGCAGGTCGCCCACTCGATCGAGGCGAACAACCCCGACGTCCACCTGATGGTCCTCCTGGTCGACGAGCGACCCGAGGAAGTCACCGACATGCGCCGGTCGGTCCAGGGTGAGGTGGTCGCGTCCACGTTCGACCGCCCGTCCGAGGAGCACACAACGGTGGCCGAGCTGGCGATCGAGCGGGCCAAGCGCCTGGTCGAGACCGGTAGGGACGTCGTCATCATCCTCGACGGCATCACCCGGCTGGCACGTGCCTACAACCTGGCCCAGCCGGCGACCGGACGGATCATGTCCGGCGGCGTCGACTCGGGAGCGCTCTACCCACCGAAGAAGTTCTTCGGGGCGGCTCGCAACATCGAGGAAGGTGGCTCGCTCACCATCCTGGCGACCGCGTTGGTCGAGACGGGTTCGAAGATGGACGAGGTGATCTTCGAGGAGTTCAAGGGCACCGGCAACATGGAGCTCCGGCTCGACCGCCGACTGTCCGAGCGACGTCTCTACCCGTCGATCGACGTCAATGCCAGCTCGACCCGGCACGAGGAGCTCCTGTTCGACCGGTCGCAGCTCCAGCAGGTGTGGAAGCTCCGCCGTGTCTTGAACGCTCTCGCCAACGAGGGCAGCGCGGCAGCCGGCCTCGAGCTCCTGATGGACAAGATCCGCACGACCAAGAGCAACGACGAGTTCCTGGCAGAGATCGCCAAGGGACCGGCAGCCTGAACCAGGGAGAGAACACCATGAAGTCCGACATCCATCCCGACTACGTCGAAGCCTCCGTCAAGTGCTCGTGCGGCAACACCTTCACGACCCGGTCGACCAAGTCCGACATCCATCTCGAGCTCTGCAACGAGTGCCACCCGTTCTTCACCGGCAAGCAGAAGTTGGTCGACTCGGGTGGACGGGTCGAGCGGTTCGAGCGCCGCTACGCGAAGAGCGCCACGCGAAAGAAGCGCGCGACACCCGCTTCCTGAGCGAACCGGCTCTCTCCCCGGCCTGCGGTCCGACGGTGGGTCGGGCGTGCACGACTACCCTTGGCCCGTGGTCGACGAGCAGGTGCACGATCGCCTGAAGCAGCTCGAAGCAGAGTACGAGCGGGTACTCGAGGAGCTCAACGATCCGAACCTCCCGTCGGACCAGCGACGTCTGCGCGACGTCGGCCGCCGCCATCGTGAGCTCGAAGAGATCGTCGGCACCTGGCACCGGCTGCAGGCTGCCGAGAGCGACCTCGGGGTGGCTCGTGAGATGGTCGACGACGCGACCGGCGAGGAGCGCGACCTCGCGCTGGCCCAGATCGCCGACGCCGAGGCCGAGGTCGCCCGGATCGGAGGAAGAGCTGCGGACCTTGCTCGTGCCGCGCGACCCGAATGCCGGCCGCAACGTCATCGTGGAGATCCGAGGGGCCGAGGGAGGCGAGGAGGCGAACCTCTTCGCAAAGGACCTCTTCGAGATGTACACGCGCTACGCGGCGTCGAAGGGATGGAAGGTCGACGTCCTCTCCTCGAGCCCCTCGGAGCGAGACGGTCTGAACGAGGTCACCTTCGAGGTGAAGGGCGACGACGCCTGGCAGCGCCTCGAGCACGAAGGGGGCCCGCACCGAGTCCAGCGGGTGCCGGTGACCGAGTCGCAGGGCCGCATCCACACCTCGTCCGCGTCGGTCGCCGTCCTCCCCGAGGCAGAAGAGGTGGACGTGACGATCGACCCCTCCGACTTGAAGATCGACGTCTACCGCTCGACCGGACCCGGAGGGCAATCGGTCAACACGACCGACTCGGCGGTGCGCATCACCCATCTGCCGACCGGCATGGTCGTGGCCATGCAGGACGAGAAGAGCCAGATCCAGAACCGTGCGAAGGCGATGACCGTGCTCCGGTCACGACTCCTCAAGGCCGAACAGGACCGCCAGGCGGCCGAGCTCTCCCAGCAGCGGCGGGACCAGGTGGGGAGTGGCGGCCGCTCCGAGAAGATCCGTACCTACAACTACAAGGAGAACCGGGTCACCGATCACCGGATCAAGCTCACGCTGCACAAGCTCGACCGCATCCTGATGGGCGATCTCGACGAGCTGACCGACGCGCTCATGGCCGACAAGCGGTACCGGCAGCTCGAAGGGAGCTGATCCGGAGTGGACCGTCAGGCCACTCGGGTAGAGCCGACCCGCGCGGCGCTGGTCGCAGAGCTCTCCGAGCGGGTCGGTTCCGGTCGCGAGGCGAGCTGGATCGTGGAGCATGCCGAGTCGGGGGCAGATGAGCGGGAACCCTGGGTCGAGACGGTTGCAGTCGCGGCCCGCGGACTTGCCGACCGCCGTGCCGGCGGGGAGCCGCTCCAGTACGTCCTCGGCCACTGGCCGTTCCGTGAGATCGATCTGATCGTCGACCGGCGGGTCCTGGTCCCACGTCCGGAGACCGAGCAATTGGTCGAAGTAGCCCTCGGCGAGCTCCGGCGGACCGTCGGGAGGAGCCCCGACCGAGGGGACCGGATCTGCGTCGACCTCGGCACCGGGTCGGGGGCCATCGCCCTCTCGCTCGCGACCGAGGCGGATGACATCGCCGGGACTCTGGAGGTCTGGGCGACCGATCGCAGCGTCGACGCGCTGGCGGTCGCTCGCGCCAACCTCTCGAAGCTCGCCTCGTCCAACGGTGCAGGAGCCGACGGTGCCCGAGCAGACGGCGAGCGAGCGCCTGTGCGCTTTGCAACCGGATGGTGGTTCGAGGCGCTCCCCGAGGCCCTCGCCGGCTCGGTCGACCTGATCGCCTCCAACCCTCCTTACGTGGCGGAGAACGAGTTCGATGCGCTGGACGCGACGGTCCGCGAATGGGAGCCCTTCGAAGCGCTGGTTGCGGGACCCGGCAGCGACGGTACGCCCGGATTCGCCGAGATCGAGGCGATCGTGCGCACCGCGCCGGACTGGCTGCGCGAGGCCGGATCGCTCGTCGTCGAGCTCGCCCCGCACCAGGCGGAGGCCGCGGTCGCGATGGCACGGCTGTCGGGCTTCACCGATGCGACCGTCGCGCGGGATCTCGCCGGACTCGAGCGAATCCTCGTCGCCGCGATGCACGTGATGAGCGCTCCGCTCGACGCGGCCGATCGCGGTTCGGTCGAGCTCGCCGCGCGCGCACTCTCGGAGGGGTCGGTGGTGGCAGTGCCCACCGACACCGTGTACGGACTGGCCGCCGCGCTCGACCGGCCAGAGGCGATCGAACGGCTCTTCGAGCTGAAGGGCCGGCCGTCCGACGTCCCCTGCCGCGGTCCTCGTCGCGGGCCCGGACCAGCTGGCGACGATCACCGGCCGGCTCGGTCCGCTCGCCTCGCAACTCGCGCGACGATTCTGGCCGGGGCCTCTGACGTTGGTCGTCGCGCGAAGCAAGGACTTCGAGGTGGACCTGGGCGGGCCGCCGGAGGCACGGAGCACTGTCGGCGTGCGCTGGCCCGACGATCGTCTCGTGGGCGAGCTCGCTCGCCTGTCGGGTCCGGTCGCCGCGACCAGTGCGAACCTCCACGGCGAGCCTCCCGCAGAGACCGCGGCGGAGGTGAGCCGCGCCTTCGACGGCGACGAGCGGCTCGCACTGGTCCTCGACGGGGGAACGTGCCATGGCGTGCCCTCGACCGTGGTGGACTGCACCGGCGAGACGCTACGGTGCCTGCGGGACGGCGCCGTCAGCTGGGCGGAAGTCGTCGGCGAAGTGCAGTCGGGACCGAGCGCAGGAGGCACCGGTGACCGATGAGGGGGACGTCGTCCTCGTCGGAGATCGCGGCGAGGCAGCCGCGACCGAGGGTGCCGTCGCGCTCGCCCCCGCACCGGCCACCGTCGACCTGTCGCCGGCTGTCCGAACCGGTCCGAGCGAACCAACAAATGCCACTGTCACCGAGCTGCCCGGCTTCCGCCTGGGGAACCGACCGCCGCTCACCGGCATCCGGGCGCTCGTGATCGGCTCGATCCTCGTCTACCACTCCAACCTCGCCAACCCCCACTCCGACTTCACCGCACTCCCCGGCGCCTGGGCGGCCATCTCGGTCTTCTTCGTGCTGAGCGGCTTCCTCATCACGTCGATGCTGATGGCAGAGCGCGAGCGCAAGGGCCGCATCAGCCTCCGCAACTTCTACACACGTCGGGCGCTTCGACTCCTGCCCCCGCTCGCCATCACGATCGGCCTTCTCTCGATCTATGCCGCTGTGGTCTACGTTCCCTACGCCCACCAGCGAGTCTGGGCCGACATCTCAGCCGCCGCCTTCTACTACGCCGACTTCCGCTCCGCGTCGGGACACGAGTTCTTCCTCGGCTACCTGGGTCAGGCCTGGTCGCTCTCGATCGAGGAGCAGTTCTACGTGATCTGGGCCGCTCTGATCCTCGTCGCGAGCATCTTCCACCGGCGGATCTTCGCGTACGCGCTCGCCATCTCGGGGATCGCGCTCGAGCGCGGCGTACGGATTCTGGCTGCTCGTCCACACGCGGCATTTCTCGAGCGCCTTGGCCAACCAGGTGTACTACGGGTTCGCACCCCGAGCTGACGCGCTGTTCGTCGGATGCGTGCTCGGCCTGGTGGCGACCGGCGGCCACTTCGAGCGCATCGGGAGATGGGGCCCGTCGAGCCATCGCGGTCGCCGCGCTCGCGTCGGCCGGATTGCTCGGCTGGATCGTCGGAGAGGTCAGCTTCGGATCGAAGAGCTCGCTCCTCGTGTGGTTGCCGGTCTCCATCGTGCTCTCCGCGGTCCTCATCGTCTACTTCATCACCTGTCCCCGGGGCATCGGTTCGAGGGTGCTCGGCATCGCTCCCTTGGTGCTCGTCGGCAACCTGGCCTACACCCTCTACCTGGTCCACTGGCCGGTCTACATGGCGCTCAGCCCGCTCACCACCCAATGGTCCTTCTGGCCCCTCGAAGCAGCCCGTCTCGCGGTGGTGTTCGCCATCGCACTGGCGAGCTGGTACCTGGTCGAGCGCCCGCTGATGAACTGGCGCCGCCGCAGGCTGGCGTGACGGGTTGACGGAGCACCTGCGCTCGGGCGACACTGTGGACGTGGCAAATTCGCCGGAAGGCACACGCGGAAGCGTAGAAATTATCGAGTAGGCGCGTTCCGACCGGTCCGCGCCTTCTTGCCGTCCACCTGGTGGGCGGTTTTTCAATTTCGGAGCGAGAACCGCAGGGTGCCGGGCGACCGGCTCCGGACCCGGCAGAATCGGGATCCGGCGGGCAGGGGTCGGCGAAGCCGATACAGGTAGACCGGATACAGCCAGAGATACAGCTCGAGAGAGACAGAGAGGCGAGAAGAGTGGACGTGTACAAGGTCGGGGTGATCGGTGGCGACGGGATCGGTCCCGAAGTCGTCGCCGAGGCCCTCAAGGTGGTGGCCGCGGCAGGAGTGGATCTCGCCGTCACCGAGTACGACCTCGGCGCGGACCGCTACGTGCGGACCGGGGACGTGCTCCCCGATTCAGTGCTGGAGGAGCTCCATTCCCAAGAGGCGATCCTCCTCGGCGCCGTCGGCCCTCCGGTCGGTTCGACGGCGGTGCCGCCCGGCACCCTCGAGCGCGGCCTCCTCCTCCGACTGCGGTTCGAGCTCGACCTCTACGTCAACATGCGGCCCTTCACCGGAGTGCCCGGGGCCGTCGCGCCCGACTGTGACTTCGTGGTGATCCGCGAGAACACCGAGGGCACCTATGCCGGGGAGGGCGGATTCCTCCGGAAGGGCACCCCGTTCGAGGTGGCCACCCAGGGATCGGTCAACACCCGCCATGGCGTCGAGCGGTGCGCCCGCTTCGCCTTCGGGCTGGCGGCACGACGTCCGGCCCACCACCTGACCCTCGTCCACAAGACGAACGTGCTTTCCTTCGCCGGCGACCTGTGGCTGCGCACGGTCGACGAGGTCTCGGCAGAGTTCCCGACCGTCGACCGCGACTACAACCACGTCGACGCCAGCTGCATCTACCTGGTCGAAGACGCCGATCGCTACGACGTCATCGTGACCGACAATCTCTTCGGTGACATCATCACCGACCTGGCCGGGGCGGTGTCCGGGGGGATCGGGTACTCGGCGTCGGCCAACCTCAATCCCGACCGGACCGGGCCGTCTCTCTTCGAGCCCGTGCACGGGGCCGCCCACGACATCACCGGAACCGGCAAGGCAAACCCGATCGCCGCGATCCGATCGGCGGCGCTCATGCTCGAGCACCTCGGCGAGGCATCCGCCGCCGAGAAGATCGACCACGCGGTCACCGACCTCATCAGCTCGGGAACCGCTTCTTCCCTCTCGACCGCCGAGATCGGCGACGCCGTTGCAGAAAGGCTGTGAGCAGATGCCGCTGACCCCGACCGACAAGATCTGGATGGACGGCGAGCTCGTCCCGTGGCAGGACGCCTCCGTGCACGTGCTCAACCACACCATGCACTACGGCTCGGGCGTGTTCGAGGGCATCCGCGCCTACCCGACCAGCCAGGGCCCCGCGGTGTTCCGCCTGCGCGACCACGTCGACCGCCTGTTCGCGTCCGCCAAGATCCTGATGATCGACGTCCCGTACTCGGTCGAGGACATCATGGACGCCATCCGCACGCTCGTGCGGGTGAACGGTCTCACCGACGGCTGCTACATCCGGCCGTTGGTCTACCTCGGCTACGGCGAGATGGGTTTGAACCCGATCCCGTGCCCGGTCAACGTGGCGATCGCCGCATGGCCGTGGGGCACCTACCTCGGCGACGAAGGAGTTGCGAACGGTGTGTCGGTCAAGATCAGCTCGTGGCGCCGACACGATCCGAACGCGGTTCCGACCGCATCGAAGAGCACCGGTATGTACCTCAACTCGTCGCTGGCGAAGGTGGAGGCGCTGAAGGCCGGCTACGACGAGGCCATCCTGCTCGCACCCGACGGGAACGTGAGCGAGTGCACCGGCGAGAACATCTTCATCGTGCGCGACGGTCGGCTGCTCACCCCTCCGACCTCCGACGCGGGTGCGCTCGACGGCATCACCCAGCGATCGGTCATGACCATCGCACGCGACCTCGGCCACGAGGTGTCCCACGAGCAGATCATCCGCACCGACCTCTACACGGCCGACGAGGCGTTTCTCACCGGCACGGCCGCAGAGGTCGTCCCGATCCGCTCGGTCGACGACCGCGAGGTGGGTTCGGGGAAGCCCGGTCCGATCACCCAGAAGCTGCAGCAGGTGTTCTTCGACACGGTGCGCGGCGAGGTCGACCAGTACAAGGACTGGCTGGACTATGTCGAGTGAACACCGAGCCCAGCGACCACCCGCTGACTCCCGGTCAGCACTCCCACGCACGGGTACGCGAGTCCGTCGTGCACTCCCGTGCCGACCGCAAGGATGACCGTGACGACGGCCCAGGGCACCGTGCCGGTGGCTCCGGCCATGACTTCGACCTCCCGGCCCTGCCGGATGCCGTCGACGTCTTCGACACCACTCTTCGCGACGGGTCTCAGCAGGAGGGGCTCTCGCTCACGGTCGACGACAAGCTGAAGGTGGCCGAGCAGCTCGACCATCTCGGCGTGACCTTCATCGAGGGCGGCTGGCCGGGCGCCAATCCGAAGGACGCCGAGTTCTTCGCGCGCGCACCGCGCGAGCTCTCGCTCGCCCGCTCGACGCTGGTTGCGTTCGGCTCGACACGGCGCGCCGGGGTGAAGCCGGAGGACGACGAGACGCTGCGCCAGCTGGTCGCCGCACAGACCGAGGCGGTCTGCATCGTCGCAAAGTCGTCCGAGATGCACGTGGTCGACGCGCTCCGGACCTCGTTGGACGAGGCGGTCGCCATGGTGGCCGATTCGGTCCGGTTCCTGCGGGCGAACGACCTGCGGGTCTTCCTCGACGCCGAGCACTTCTTCGACGGCTACAAGGCCAACCCCGAATTCACCAAACGGATCCTGCAGGCAGCCGAAGAGGAGGGTGCGGAGACACTGGTCCTCTGCGACACCAACGGCGGCACCCTCCCCTTCGAGGTGGAGCGCATCGTCGCCGAGGTGTTCGGCCGGTTCGAGACCCAGGTGGGTGTGCACTTCCACAACGACGGCGGCTGCGCGGTCGCCAACTCGCTCGCCGCGGTGGGAGTCGGCGCCACCCACGTCCAGGGCTGCGTGAACGGCTACGGAGAACGGGCGGGCAACGCCGACCTGTCGGCTGCCATCCCCGACCTCTCGCTCAAGCTCAAGGTCTCCACCATCCCGAACGATCGCCTCGAGCTGATCACCCCGGTCTCCCACCACATCGCCGAGGTGGTCAACATCGCACCGAACCCGCAGCAGCCCTACGTCGGCTCCTCGGTGTTCGCCCACAAAGCCGGTCTCCACACCTCGGCGATCGCGCGACGCTCCGACGCGTACGAGCACGTACGACCCGAACTGGTCGGCAACGGCACTCGCTTCGTCGTCTCGGAGATGGCCGGACGTTCGACCCTTGCCATGAAGGCCACCGAGCTCGGGCTCGAACTCGACTCCGATGCGATGGCCTCGGTACTCGACTCGTTGAAGACGCTCGAGTACGAGGGCTACCACTTCGAGGTCGCCGACGGCTCGCTCGAATTGCTGCTGCGCCAAGCGACCGGGTGGGAGCAGCCCTTCTTCGAGCTCGAGTCGTACCGGGTGATCGCCGACCAGGGAGAGGGGCTGTCGACCGAGGCCACCGTGAAGGTCCGGGTCGGCGGCCGCCGGGTGGTGGCCACCGCGGAGGGGAACGGTCCGGTCAACGCCTTGGACGGCGCGGTGCGCTTGGCGATCGGACCGAGCTACCCGGCGCTCGCGGAGATGCACCTCGTCGACTACCGGGTACGGGTCCTCGACTCGGCCAAGGGAACCGCCTCGGTGACCCGGGTGCTGATCGATTCGACCGACGGCGATCGCACCTGGACGACCATCGGCGTCTCCGAGAACATCATCACCGCCTCCTGGCAGGCTCTCTCCGACTCGATCGTCTACGGTCTGCTGCACGCCGGCTCGCAGGAGTCCGGCCTGACCGAGCCGGTGGGCGCCACCGGTCGAGCAGGAGCACGACACTGAGCCAGCCGAGCTACGTCCCCATCGTCGAGACCGACCAGGTCCGACCCTCCTACCGCCTCCAGGTGCCCCAGGTCTGGACGCAGTCCCGACCCTCGGAGCTCCGTGGCACGGGCCAGCCGTCGGGAGCCAGGCTCGGCTCGCCCGGACCGGACCAGGGCTACGCCTTGAAGTTGGCTCGGGGGTTCATCGACCGCCTCGAGCTCGCAGCCGGCGAGTCACCGGACGACGCAGTGGCCGGCTGCACCGCGGTCGCGACCCGCCGCGCCGCGGGTTTCGGCCGGGCACCGGTCGTGCACGACCTGACCGTCGGGTTCACCCTCTGGGGATTCCTCGGCGGTGCACCCCGCTGACCTCGTCGCGGCAAGAGGCCCCCTGTTCCGATCGGCCGCGCACCACTACGAAGCGCAGCGCGCGATCGCCGACTGCGTGCGCCCCGACACTCTGCGACTCACTCCCGACGCCGTGGCGGCCCGCCTCGGTGAGTGGCGCGAGCTCATCGAGCTCCCGCCCCCCACCTGATCTCGCTGCGGGCTGCCTGACTCAGTGCCGGCGCCAGCGGCGCTTGGCCGGCGTCGCCCCGGTGTACTCGCCGACCGGCCCGAGTAGACGCACCGAGCGCCACTTCGGGTGCTCGGCACGGCTGCGTGCGAAGCACCTGCGGCCACGGCGACCGGCTCGTTGCGCTGGTCTTCCCCGTCGTACTTCACCAACACGTTGTCGGCGAGATGGTTTCCGTTCAGTGCCGCCTGGAACAGGTCGGGGAATTGCGGCCCGACTCGCTCCTGCGTCACTCGGGCTTGCTGGGCAAAGTTGGCACCCGGCCCGTCGGAATACGTCGCCGCACCGACGGATGGAGCTCCGGCGGGTACAGATTCCCGTCGTTCGCCATCCACCAACCGTCCTCCCGTTGATCCTCGGTCATTTGAATCTTCCTCCGCTGCTTTGTGTATGTGATGTCAATCAAATGCCCCCCACGTGCCCCCACGGGACCGAGGAGGGTAAGGGTGTTTTCGACCGTTCGGGGGCGGGACTTGAGCAGGTCAGACCGCCATATTGGCCACCCTGAGTGGTCTCCGCCGTGCCAGCGCCGGTCTACGTCCCTCCTCCGGCGACGTCGAGCCGGTCGAGCGGGGGCGCCCAGCTAGCGTGGCGGACCGATGGAACCATCGGCCTTCTCGCTCACCGAGACCCAGCGTCAGTTCAGGGAGACGCTCCGCAAGTTCGCGGAAGACCGGATCGCCCCCCAGGCCGACGAGGCCGATCGCGACGCCACCTTCCCGCAGAAGTCCTTCGACGCCTGCGTGGAGCTGGAGCTTCCTGCCCTCGGGATCCCCGTCGCCTACGGCGGCGCCGGAGCCGACATGGTGACCCAGATGATCATGGCCGAGGAGCTGGCTCGGGTCTGTGCCTCGACCTCGCTGACCATGCTGATCTCGAAGCTCGGGATGCTGCCGGTGATGACCTGGGGGAGCGAGGAGCTGAAACGCGCCTACCTTCCCCGGGTGGCCTCGGGCGAGTACCAGGCCAGCTACTGCCTGTCGGAGGCGGACGCCGGGAGCGATGTCGCCGCCTTGCGGACGCGAGCGGTCCGCGACGGTGACTCCTACCTGTTGTCGGGTACCAAGCACTGGATCACCAACGCCGGGATCTCGGACACCTACACCGTTTTCGCGGTCACCGATCCGCACGCAGGGCGCCGCGGGATCAGCTGCTTCCTGGTGGAAGCCGACTGGGGGGCGACGGTCGCTCCGCACGAGGACAAGATGGGCCTTCGGGGCAGCCCGACCGCAGCGGTCTCCTTCGACGAGGTGCGGGTGCCGGCGACCCACCTGATCGGCGAGGAAGGACAGGGCTTCGCCATGGCGATGTACTGCCTCGACCGGAGCCGTCCGGGGATCGGCGCACAGGCCGTCGGCATCGCGGCGGGCGCCATCGACGCAGCGGCCGACTACATGAAACAGCGCAATGCGTTCGGGGGCCCGATCGCCGATCTGCAGGGACTGCGCTTCATGCTCGCCGACATGGCCATTCGCACCGAAGCGGCTCGGACGCTCATCTACCGGGCGTGCTCGCTCATCGACGGCAGCGATCCCGACGGCGAACTGACCATGATCGGTGCGATGGCCAAGTCCTTCGCGTCGGACACCGCGATGTCGGTGACCACCGACGCGGTGCAACTCTTCGGTGGCTACGGGTACACCAAGGACTTTCCCGTCGAGCGCTACATGAGGGACGCCAAGGTCACCCAGATCTACGAAGGCACCAACCAGATCCAGCGGGTGGTCGTGGCGAAGCGCCTGCTCGGCTGAGCCGGAGCGGTCAGAGGCTGGCCGCGATCGCCGGCGCGCTTGCGTCCGATCGGCGTTTTCTCGCTCGGCTGCCACGTGCGGCGGCCTCGAGCTCGGCTCGATGGCGGTTCGCCCACCCCGGCCCACGTACCACGTAGGAGAGTCGCTCGCGCCAGCTGGTCGATCGCGCGACGTCGCGCAGCATCTCCACGTGCTCGTGACCGGCGATCCGTCCCGGGTTGAAGGTGTCGATGTTCTTGGTGAGCCCGTAGACGACCTCCTCGCCCTCGGGCTCGAAGGTCCCGAAGAGGCGGTCCCACACGATCAGGATGCTCCCGTGGTTGCGGTCGAGGTACTGCCGGTTGGAGCCGTGGTGGACCCGATGGTGCGAAGGAGTGTTGAGCACGGCCTCGGGTGCTCCGAGACGACCGATGGTCTCGGTGTGGATCCAGAACTGGTAGAGCAGGTTGATCCCCCGTGCGGTCTCGACGAGGCCTGGTGAGACGCCGAGCAGGCAGAGCGCGCCGTAGGGAACGGTGGTGCCGAGCGCGTCGGCGACCGGCTGGCGCAGCGCGGTCGAGAGGTTGTAGTGCTCGCTCGAGTGGTGCACCACGTGCACGGCCCACATGTAGCGGCTCTCGTGCATGAAGCGGTGGTTCCAGTAGTAGACGAAATCCCACCCGGCGACCGCGAGCGCGATCGCCACCGGGCCGTAACCGAGGTCGGGGAGGACCCGGTGCCGCCAGAAGCGTGAGGAGGCGGTGCGAGTTGCCCAGGTGGTGGTCGCCGCCAGACCTCCCGCGACGACGGCCGCGACCCCGCCGACCGCCGCGACCCGCTGCGCCACCTGGGCCCTCGGGTCCGGCTGCTCGTCGGTCTCGGTGGGTTCCGTCGTCGCGCTCTCCGCGGACTCCGTGCTCTTCGCCGGGGAATGCCGGACCACGTAGTCGGCCGCGGTGGTCACCGCGGCCGCGGCGAGTGCGGTGCGCACGAGGACCTTGCCGAAACGGCCCTTCCCCGGGGTGAGGGGCCCGAGCAGCTTCGGCACCAGGAGGGGCGCGACGAGGCTCCCCACACCCATGGTCAGGCTGGCGACCGTGTCGCGGCGCTCGTAGTCCCCGGCGGTCGGTCCTCTCCTTGCCGCACGCCGGCGCAGCCAGAGGTATTCCACCGCCATGCTCCCGAAATAGAAGGGGATGGCGACGACGGTGAGATCGGGCGGCCCGGCCCCGCGACGGCGTCCTTTTCATCACGTCCATTGTGCTGGACCCTCTCGACGCCGTCGAACAGGGTGCAGATCAGTTCGGAGCGGCGCCACTGCTCCGCCGGCCGGTGGGAGTGATCACGACCGGGGGTCGCCGATCGGCCAGCTTGCTCGGGGTGCGCTGAGGAGGCCGGCGCGGCTCGACCACGCCGGCACGGAGGTGCCGTCGAGGCCCCGACCAGGGCGCCGGAGGAGCGGTGAACCGATCGGCGAGGAAGTAGGCCGCCGGCTCGTAGTTGACCCGCCAACCTCGGAATTGCGGCCAGGCCTCCTCGGCGCTGCGCTCCAGCGGGAACCCGATGTCGCGGAGCGTCGAGACCGCGTGGTCGAACTCCTCGAAGGTGAGGGTGATCGGTCCCTCCGGGTTCGGGTCCGGATCGACCTCGTAGCCGGAGGTCCGAGCGATGCGGTTGAGCGCGGTGAAGCCCATCCGGAGGCAGAGCCTGGCCTCCGACGACGCGGTCGTCGGCGAGAGCGCAAGGTGCATGGCTGCACCGTCGAGCACGGCGAGGAGACCGACCAGCCACGAGTACCACGGCTCGGGTGATCGGAAGAGGCGCAGTACGGGGTAGGTGGTGTGGCTCTCGGCGAGGTCGGCGGACCACTTCTCCCACGACGCGTAGAACTCGGGCAGCGTGTCGATGATCCCGACGAGCTGTTGGCGGGCGAGGAGCTCGGGACCCCACGCGGGCAGACCGGCGCGGCTCTCGAGCATCGCGACGAGTGATTCGCGCCGGTTGTACGACGCGTACAAGGTCGGGAGGTACGCGATCTGCAAAGCCACGATGACCACCCAGGTGGCACCCGCCGCGATGTCGATGGCGGGGCGGCGATCGCCGGCGGTGTCGATGGTGCCGACGGTGAACACCGACTCGGTCGACTGGACGAGGCTCGCCCCGAAGTCGTGGGTCGTCGTGGTGAGGAGAAGTGCGTATCCGAGGATGTAGAGCCCGGCCCAGAAGAGGAGTTGAGCGACGAGGGCGACGGGTGCGGTGGGGGCGAGCAGCCTGTCCTTCGTCTCGTAGGTCCGTCCCAGCCTCGACACGCCCACGAAGGCGAGTCGCACTGCGCGGATGACCCACACCGAGAGGCGCTGTGAGCCTCGGGGCTCGCGGGGGAGGACGATCGTGAACAGGACGCTCGCCGAGGTCAGGAGGACGATGGCCAACCCGACGATGAAGAGCAGGACGTTCACGTCGGCGAAGGTGTCGAAAGTCGTCTCACCGGCGGCACGGCCATGGGGGGAATGGCTCCGTCGACCGGCTCACCTGGGCCATCGTACGGCGGGCGTACATCGGTCGGCTCGCTCGCCGACGGGCGCGGAGAGGGCCCGTTCACCGGCTCTGGACAGTCGTTTTTCAGATCGAGCCCATTGCTGCGCCTTGACGGATACGAGGCATCCTGTAATGGTAGAACCGTGCTCTACCTTGGGGGGTCGGGAGCGTGACCTCGGGCGAGATTCTTCAGGAGCGAGGCCCGTACGTGGCGGGGCACTGGGTCGACGGAGACGAGACGTTCGCCGTCGAGAATCCCGCCGACGAGACCGAGGTCGCCCAAGTGTCGGACACCTCACTTCCCGTGATCGAACAAGCGATCACCGAAGCCCGTAAGAGCTTCGACCAGGGGGCGTGGGCCGATCGACCCGTCCAGGATCGTGCTCGAGTCGTGCACGAGATGCTCGACTTTCTGGAAACTTTGCACGAGCCCTTCGTTGCGACGATGGTGGCCGAGGCCGGTCAACCGACGGCGTTCGCGGAAATGGCGCAGTACTCGGCGGGCATCGACCTCGCCCGCAACACGATCGATCTGTTCCTCTCGTTGCCGGAGGAGGAGTCCAACCCGGCGCCGCTCGACGAGCTCCTGCGCCGCCAAGTCACCCTCAGCCTCCGTCGCTACGAGCCGCTCGGAGTGGTTGCCGCCATCACCCCGTACAACGGGGCCGTGATCATGGCCTTCCAGAAGTTGATTCCCGCGCTGATGGCAGGGAACTCGGTCATCCTCCGGCCGAGTCCGCTCACGCCGATCTCTTCGTTGGCGTTCGGGGCTGCCGCGGACGCGGCCGAGCTTCCTCCCGGGGTGTTGAGCGTGGTGACCGAGAGCGGGTCTGCCGGTGCGGAGCTGCTCAGCAGCCATCCCGGCGTCGACATGGTGTCCTTCACCGGGTCGACCAACGTGGGCCGCCAGATTCTCGCCCAAGCGGCCGCCTCGGTGAAGCGGGTGGTCTTGGAGATGGGCGGCAAGAGCGCCCAGATCTACCTGCCCGATGCCTTACATCGTGTCCCGGTCGGAGCCGCGCAGGTGGTCGCGATGACGTCCGGTCAGGCATGTGTCGCCGCCACTCGCATGCTCGTCCCGGAGGAACACAAGGACGAGGCGCTGCAGGCGGCGTCCGCGACCTATGGCACCTTGAAGGTCGGTCCTCCGAGCGATCCGACGGCGCTCCTCGGCCCGGTCATCAGCGCCGCGCAGCGCGACCGCTGCGAGCACTTCGTTTCACTGGCCGAGGAGCACGGCGGCAAGGTGATGTGTGGCGGAAAGCGACCCGATGGGCTCGACCGCGGGTATTACTTCGAACCCACTGTTCTCGACCTCCCCGACAACGAGAACCCCGCGGCCCGCGAGGAGATCTTCGGCCCGATTCTCGGCGTGATCGGTTACCGCGACCTCGATGACGCGGTACGCATCGCAAACGACTCGGTCTACGGGCTCTCCGGCCAGGTGTACGGCTCCGACGTCGCAGCAGCCGCCGCCGTGGCCCGCCGCATCCGCAGCGGAGCGGTGAGCGTGAACGCAGGGTTCTTCAGCGCGTATGCGCCAGGTGGAGGGTACAAGCAGAGCGGCCTCGGCAGGGAGCGAGGGATCGAGGGCATCAGGGCCTTCCAGGAGGTCAAACACCTCTCGATCGGCGAACTGCCGAGCTGAGCTCCGAGAGCGAGAGAGAAAGGAGGGCACTATGAGCGCGGAGAGTGACACGATCAGCTCCGACCTGAATCTCGACTGGCTGATATCGGTCGATGATCACGTCCTCGAACCCCCGCACCTCTGGGTGGACCGGGTGGCGGCAAAGGACCGCGACCGGGCGCCGCACATGGTGCGCGAGGGCGACACGGAGTTCTGGGTCTACGACGGGAAGCGATTCCCGAGCTCGGGGCTCTCCGCGTGCGCCGGCAAGGCGAAAGAGGAGTTCTCTCCCGAACCGGTGACCTACGCGGAGATGCGGCCAGGTTGCTACGACTCGACTGCGCGCCTCGAAGACATGGACCGGGCCGGCATCCTCGCCTCGTTGTGCTTCCCGACGGTGACCAGGTTCTGCGGCCAGCTCTTCATGGAGGTGGGTGATCGCGATTTCGGCCTGGTCTGCATTCGGGCCTACAACGACTGGATGATCGAGGAGTGGTCCGGCGCGGCCCCCGGCCGGTACATCCCCCTCGTCCTCATCCCGATGTGGGACCCGGCTGCCGCCGCGGTCGAGATGGAGCGTTGTGCCCGAATGGGTGCGACCGCGTTCGCCTTCTCGGAGAACCCTGCGCCGCTCGGGCTTCCGACGATCCACGACAAGGACCGCTACTGGGACCCGGTGATGGCAGCCGCCTCCGACCTGGAGATGGTGGCGTGCATGCACGTGGGTTCGTCGTCACAGGTGCCCCAGATCGCACCCGATTCGCCGTTCATGGCCAACCTGGCCTGGGGAGCGATACGAACCTCCGGCGCCATGTTGTCCTGGTTGTTCAGCGGTATGTTCACCCGTTTCCCGGGACTGAAGATCGCCCTCTCGGAGGGGGAGATCGGATGGATGCCCTACTTCCTCGAGCGCGCCGAACAGGTTCTCGACAAG
The DNA here is from genome assembly GCA_963741055.1 of uncultured Acidimicrobiales bacterium. GTDB lineage: Bacteria > Actinomycetota > Acidimicrobiia > Acidimicrobiales > RAAP-2 > Bog-756. The sequence goes on from CAVUGU010000014.1 coordinate 98,777, forward strand.
CAGCGCTACTGGGTGCAGCGCGGTGTGCAGTTCATGGAGCACGCCACCACCGACGTCGACCTGAACACCCTGAACGTCCGAGAGCTGTTCCGCGGCCATGTCTTCGGTTGCTTCATCGAGGATCACCACGGGATCGCCAGCATCGAGGAGATCGGCGAGGACAACATCATGTGCGAGACGGACTATCCCCATTCGGACTCCACATGGCCGAACTGCATCACCGTGGTCAAGAAGATCATCGATGACCTTCCTGTCGAGACGCAGTACAAGATCCTGCGCGGGAACGCCGAACGGCTCTACCGATTCACCCCTGCCGCCATCCCGGGGTCTGCACCGAAATGATGCTCGAGGAAAAGATCGCTGCCGTCACCGGCGCCGGCTCCGGGGTAGGCCGTGCGTCCGCGCTCCGCTTCGGCCAGGAGGGCGCCTCGGTCGTCTGCGCCGACATCGATGCCGACCGCGCCGCCGAGTCGGCCGAACAGGTCGAGAAAGCCGGCGGGGTCGCCGTCCCCTTTCGGTGCGACGTCTCTCTCGAGGAGGACGTGGCGTCCCTCGTCGCCACGACGGTCGACCGGTTCGGGCGGCTCGACGTCATGTTCAACAACGTCGGGGTTCCCACCCCGCGCCTCGGCATGTCGTTCGAGGATCACACCGTCGAGGACGCGAAACGGCTCATGTCGATCAACTTCCTCGGTGTCTTCCTCGGGTGCAAGTACGCGGTCGTGCAGTTCAAGCAGCAGGGCTCCGGTGGGGTGATCCTGAACACCGGTTCGGTGGCGGGCTTGGTGGGATGGGGTGGCACCGTCTACGGCGCCACCAAGGGTGCTGTACACCAGCTCACCAAAGCCGTGGCCGTCGAGGCGGCGCCATTCGGGATCCGAGTGAACGCGATCTGCCCGGCCGGCATGCCGTATACCAATTTCATGTCAGCGGGCGGGATGGATCCTTCGGCCGATATGGACGCCATCGCACAGATGGTCGGGTCCTCGCATCCGCTCGGTCGCCCGATCACCGCGGAGGACTGCGCCGAGGCGGCCGTGTACCTGTGCTCCGATCGAGCGGTCAACGTGACCGGTGTTCTCTTCCCCGTCGACGGCGGGTACGTGGCGCGATGACCGACACCGGCCAGCGGCTCGACCTCGAGCGGGTGCGCGAGCTCTTCGATCTCTCCAGCAACACCCGCGCCTTCAACGGCGGGAGCTACCGCGACGACCCCTATCCGGTCTGGCACCGCCTTCGGGATGCGGCCCCGGTCCACGAGGGAACGGTCCACGGTCTGTCCGGAGTGACGGAGGACTTCTTGTTCCACGGGTTGCCTTCCCCGGAGCTGCCCCATTTCTCGGCCTTCTCCTGGGAGGCGTGCGACGTCGCCTACCGCGACGAGGAGCGCTTCGCGTCGGCGCCACAAGCTGTGGACGTCCACGACGGCGAGGTCAACCCGCTCAACAGCATGCTCTCCATGGGCGGCGCCGAGCACCGCCGGTACCGAGGCCTGGTGCAGCCGTCGTTCGCCCCCCCGAAAGTGTCGTGGTGGATCCGGAACTGGATCGACCGGACGGTCCATGGACTGATCGACAGCTTCGAGGCGGCGGGGTGTGCCGAACTCAACGTGGAGTTCTGCGCCGCCATCCCGGTGCTGACCATCACCGGCTCCTTCGGAGTCCCGGTCGACCAAGCCCTCGACATCCGCGATGCGTTGAGCCGCCCACAGGAGCTGGTCGGGATGATCGCCCCCATCGTGGCCGCACGTCGCGACAATCCTCAGGACGACTTGATCAGCGTTTTGGTGGAGGCGGAGCTCACCGACGAGGATGGGCGCGCCCATCGCTTGTCGGACGCCGAGATCTACTCCTTCTCGATCCTGCTGTTGGCAGCCGGGTCGGGGACCACCTGGAAGCAGATGGGGATCACCCTCGCCGCCTTGCTCCAGCGCCCGCACGTGCTCGATGCGGTGAGAGACGATCGGGAGCTGCTGCGGCCCGCTATCGAGGAGTCGCTCCGATGGTCGCCCACCGACCCGATGTTCTCGCGGTGGGTGACGAGGGACATCGACTTCTACGGCGTGCACCTGCCGAAGGGTGCGGTCCTGCACATCTGCCTCGGTGCCGCCAACCGAGATCCGGCGCGCTGGGATCAGCCCGACGAATACGACATCACCCGCTCGCTCCGTCCGTCACTGGCGTTCGGTTCCGGACCGCATGTCTGCCTCGGTCAGCATGTCGCCCGGGCCGAGATGACCGTGGCCCTCAACGCCCTGTTCGACCGGTTGCCCGGGCTGCGGCTCGACCCCGACGCCGATCCGCCTGCACTCATCGGTTTCTACGAGCGGGGGGCCACCGCCATCCCAACGGTCTTCGGATAGCCGTTCACGCGATCGCGAGGACCCTCATGGAAGAGCCGACCTACCAGCCCATCGACATCTCGCTCCTCGGGGCCGAGCACGTCCGCCGGTACCAGGAGACCGAGGGGGAGGTCGGGTACCTCTGGAACGGGGTCGCCACTCTCTTGCTCACCACCACGGGACGACGGAGCGGCGAACCTCGGACGACACCGCTGATCTTCGGGAGGCACGATGACGCCTACCTGGTCGTCGCATCGATGGGGGGCGCCCCGAACCATCCCCAGTGGTACTTGAACCTGCAGGCCGAACCTCGGGCCACCATCCAGGTCCAAGCCGAGCACCTCACGGTGACGGCGCGAGATGCATCCGGCGACGAGAAGCCCGCGCTCTGGAAGGTCATGACCGACATCTGGCCCAACTACGACGTCTACCAGTCCCGGACCGAACGGCTGATCCCCGTCGTCGTGCTCACTCCTGTCGAGCCGAGCTGAGAGTCGACGTGACCGAGCAGCCCTTCGAGGGAATACGGGTCGTCGAGCTCGCCCAGTGGGTGTTCGTGCCGGTCGCCGGCGCCTTGCTCGCCGACTGGGGAGCCGACGTCATCCACGTCGAGCGGATCGAGGGCGATCCGTACCGGGGCTTGGCGACCCAGGGGATCGGTACCGACAGCGGGGGGATCAACCTCTCGCTCGCGTTGGCGAACCGGGGGAAGCGGTCGGTCGCGTTGGACATCCAACAGCCCGAGGGGATCCGGGTCCTGCACAAGATGATCGAGCAGGCCGACGTCTTCCTCACCAGCCTCCGACCAAAGGCGTTGCGCCGCTTGGATCTCGACGCCGACTCGCTGACCGAGCGGTATCCGTCGCTCATCTATGCGCGGGGGCACGGCTATGGCACGAAGGGGCCCGACGCCGACCAGGCCGGGTACGACGCGTCCGCCTTCTGGTCGCGTGGAGGTCCCGCCTACGTGCTCACCCCGCCGGATGCCGAGTACCCGGTCCTGCAGCGCGGCGCCATGGGTGACCGCAGCGGCGCGATGGCGCTCGCGTTCGGGATCGCCGGCGCATTGTTGAAACGGACTCGGACCGGTGCCGGGTCGGTCGTTGACGTCTCTCTCCTCGCCACCGCGATGTGGATGCTGTCGTCGGACGTCCTCGCGGCCCTGACCGGCGACTCGCCACAGGCTCCGAGCGGCCGAGTCGTTCCGGTCAACCCGTTGGTCGGGACCTACCGGACGAAGGACGGTCGTCATATCCAACTGGTGTTCCTCGACGCCGACCGCTACTGGGGCGATTTCTGCCGACTGCTCGGGCGTGAAGACCTTCGCGCGGACCCGAGGTTCGCCGACCTCCCGTCTCGCCGGGCCAACGCCGCCGCCTGCCAAGCAGCCCTCGACGAGGAGTTCGAGAAGCGCACCCTCGAGGGGTGGAGGGAGCTGCTCCGCCGGTTCGACGGACCGTGGGCTCCGGTGCAGTCGATCCCGGAGGTCCTCGACGATCCCCAGGTCGCCGCGAACGGGTACCTGGGTGAGGTCGAGGTCGACGGCGTCACCACGTACCGCCTGCCGGCAGTCCCAGTGCAATTCGACGAACACCCGCCGCAGCTCCGGCGCGGGCCCGAACACGGCGAGCACACCGAGGCGGTTCTCACCGAGCTCGGCCTCGACTGGGACGACATCACCGGGCTGAAGGAAGCGCGGGTCATCCCTTGAGTGCTGCCGAGCGCCCCGTCCCGGTGCCCGACCAACAGTCCGAGCCGTTTTGGCGAGCTGCGGCCGACCACGTGCTCGTCCTTGCCCGCTGCGCGCAGTGCCAGGCGACCTGCCACCCACCCGAGGTCGTCTGTCCCCACTGCGGTACGACTGATCCCGCCTTCGAGTTCGAACCGGTCGGTGGTTCGGGAACGGTCCGATCGTGGACCGTGATCCGCGAGTCGTTTCTCCCCGGCTTCGACGGAGACCTGCCGTTCGTGCTGGTGGACGTGGAGCTCGAAGACCCGACCGGCGTCCGGATGATCGGGAGGCTGGTCGACGGACCTGACGCCTCGCTCCAATCGGGAGCAGCCGTCCGGGTGGCCTTCGAAGACCTCGCACCCGGAGTGGCGGTGCCGGCGTTCGCGCTGGCTCGAAGTCGGCTCGTCCGGGCCGACCTCGGCAACGGAGGGCTCCCGTTGACCGAATCGTTCACGGCGCGCAACAAGGTGGCGATCGCCGGGTACGCACAGAGCCCGATCCGCCGTCATGCCGACGAGACCCTGGGCGCGCTGACCATCGAGACGGCAAGACGGGCCGTCGCCGACGCCGGGCTCACCGTGGAGGATATCGACGGGTTCGTCACCGCGAGCCTGTTTCCGACGGCGGGCGCCCACGCGGTCGAGGACGGAATCAGCATCGTCTCGGCCAATTGGCTGGCGGCACGCCTGGGTGTCGACCCCGGATACGCCGCGGGGTTCCAGGGTCTCGGCCAACTCCCCGGCGCGGTGTCGATGGCGGTGAACGCGGTAGCGAGCGGTGCCGCCCGTCACGTCCTGCTCCACCGAGCTCTCCACAATCCACAGGGCCGGTACCACGGGAACCCGTTGCGCGAAGCCCGAGGTTCGGAGCAGTGGACAGTCCCGCAGGGCTTCTTCGGGCCCCTCGCCACCATCGCGCTCACCGCCAACGAATACCTACAGAAATACGGGGCGTCGCGGACCTCGATGGCGGCGGTCGTCACCGAGGCCAGGAGAAACGGTGCGTCTATCCCCTGGTCGTACTGGAACGGCCGGCCCCTCTCCGAGCGCGAGTACCTCGACGCGCCCATGATCAACGACCCGATCTGCCGCCTCGACTGCGACATCCCGGTGGATGGTGCCGCGGCCTTCGTGTTCACCTCCGCCGACCGGGCGCGGGATCTGCCGAACCGACCCGTCTATGTCGCCGGGTACGCCAACGGCTCACCCGTGCGGCACCGATTGCCTCTGCACTGGCCGCTTGACGATCTCATGGAGGTGGGTGCCGGTACAGCTCACCGGCTCTTCGAGCGCGCCGGCGTCCGGTCCGAGGAGGTCGACCTCCCCCAGCTCTACGACGGCTTCTCCCCCTTCGTCTTCTTCTGGATGGAGGCGCTCGGACTGTGCCCGATCGGTGAGGCCCACCGTCTCGTAGAGGAGGGGGGGATCGACAGCCGCAAGCCCGACGCAATCCCAGCATTGTCGGGGGGCGGTGCGCTCGGCAACGGGCGGATGCATGGCGTGCCCCAGATGCTGGAGTGCTACCTCCAGCTCTCCGGCCGGGCGGGGGAACGTCGAGCGCGAAGCGACGATCGGTGTCGCCTGCCACTCGTCTCCTCACCTGGGTGGCGCCGTCGTCTACACAGCGGAGCCGTTCCGATGACCGTACACGAGGTAGCGCGGTGACCGAAGCGACGAGCTCGGAGATGACCTGGGCGGAGCGCGCGGCCGAGCGTTCGCCGGCGGTCCAACGATCCCGGACCCGGGGCGTGGAGCAGGCTACGGCGATCGTCCACGCCGCCCGGCGGCTGGTGATCACCAAAGGTCCCAACTTCACCACCCAGGAGCTGATCAAGGAAGCCGGCATCGCGCTACAGACCTTCTACCGCTACTTCCCCGGGAAGGACCATCTCATCCTGGCGGTGATCGCCGACCTCATCGACGATGCCTGCGTTCGCTTCCGTGCCGCTGCGGAGGGGTTACCAGGTCCGATCGAGCGACTCCGCTCGTACGTGGACAGCGTCGCCCAGAGCCTGGTCCACGCCGACCACGGTCCGCGTTTCATCACGTCGGAGCACTGGCGACTTCAGGCCCTCTATCCCGAGGACATCGCGCTGGCCATCAGGCCCTTCACCGACATGTTGCTGTCGGAGATCCGTGCCGGAGCGGAGCTCGGGCTGTTGCATCCGGCAGACACCGAGTACGCGGCCTGGATCATGACCCAGCTCCTGTTGGCGGTCTTCCACCACTACGAGGCGGCCGGTCTGGATGGGCCGGCCGAGGACGTCGCAGAGCGTGTGTGGTCGTTCTGCTTCGCCGCGCTGGGCGGGGAGGCGTGATGGCCGAGTGGAAGCTCAGACAGCTCGGGGAGGAGGAGCGCAACTCCTACCGGTCGGGGGGGTGGTGGACCGGCGAGACGCTCGGTCAGCGGATGGCAGCGCAGCTCGCCGCCCATGGAGATCGTCCCTTCGTCGTTCATTCGACGTCCCGGCCGTGGCGGGGGACGTTCGCGGACATCCTCGATCTGTCGCGACGGGTCGCCGGCGGCCTCGCGGCGAGAGGCGTCGGCCCCGGCGACGTGGTCTCGTTCCAGACACCGAACTGGGTCGAGGGGGCGGTGACCTTCTACGCCGCGGCGCTGCTGGGTGCAGTGGTCGTCCCGGTCGTCCACATCTACGGTGCCCACGAGCTCGGCTACATCCTGAACGAATCCGAACCCAAGGTGCACGTCACCGCGGCCGCGTTCGGCCATCTCGACTATCTCGCCAACCTGCAGAAGGTTGCGGGCAGCTCGAACATCGACGTGGTGGTCATCGGTGACGTCGCGCCCCGGGGGTCGTCACCCTTCGAGGACCTGGTCGCGCATCTCCCCATCGAATCTCCCGTTGACGCCGACCCGGAGGCACCCGCGCTGATCGGTTGGACCTCGGGTACCACCGCCAACCCGAAGGGGGTCGTGCATTCACACCAGAGCGTTCTGGCAGAGGTGATGCAACTCGGAGCAACAGTCCGCTCCCGACGAGCGCCCGACCCTGTTGGCCAACCCGATCAGCCATGCCATCGGCATGCTCGGGGCGCTCCTGATCCCGATCGACCGCGGTCGACCGGTCCACCTTCTGGACCAGTTCGATCCGAGCGTGGTGCTGTCGCTGATGATCTCCGAGGACTTGAATGCGGGAGGCGGGGCTCCGTACTTCCTGACCAGCCTCCTCGACCATCCGGGGTTCACCGACGAACATCTCGCTCGCATCTCCCAGTTCGGAATGGGAGGGGCACCGGTTCCACGGGTTGTGACCGACCGGGCGACATCACTCGGGATCACCGTCTATCGCATGTACGGGTCGACCGAGCATCCATCGATCACCGGATGCACCTACGACGCTCCGCTGCAGAAGCGACTGGGAACCGACGGGAGACCGCTGGACGGGAACGAGATCCGGCTCGTCGATGCGGAGGGCAACGACGTCGGCGTCGGAGCGCCCGGAGAGGTCCTGTCACGGGGTCCCGAGCTGTTCCTCGGCTACACGGATCCCGAGTTGACCGCGGCCGCCTTCGACGACGGCGGGTGGTACCACACAGGAGACGTCGCGGTGATGGACGAGGACGGTTTCATCTGCATCACCGACCGCAAGTCCGACGTGATCATCCGCGGCGGGGAGAACATCAGCGCCGCCGAGGTCGAAGAGCTGCTGGCCCAGCTGTCAGGCGTCGCCGAAGTGGCGGTGGTGGCGGCGCCCGATGAACGGATGGGGGAGCACGCCGCCGCGGTGTTCCGAATGCTCCCGGACCAAACTGCCCCGTCGATGGACGAGGTACGCGCCCATCTCGAGCGCGAGGGGCTTGCCCGGCAGAAGTGGCCGGAGGAGCTTGTCGAGGTCAAGGAATTTCCCCGGACCACCTCAGGGAAGGTCCAGAAGTTCGTACTCCGCGGACAGTTTCGGGAGCGGAGCCCCGCGTACGAAGCGCGTTGAGCGCTTGTCTGCCAATCTATTGACGACCAGGAAGAGAGACCATGCCTCTACGCAACAAGAAGTATCTCGGAGCCGCACTGTCGTGCATCGTCCTGCTGATCGCTGCTGGGTGCAGTAGCAGTAGCAGTAGTAGTACGACGACCTCGACCTCGACCTCGGGATCGAGCACCGGAAGCGGAGGGTCCAAGACCTACACCGTCGGGCTGCTGTCCGATCAGACAGGACCGGGCGCCTCCGAATCGGCCACAACGGTCTTGGGGGTCAAGGCGGGAATCGGGGTCGCCGCCACGATGGGGTACAAGATCAAGTACATCGCCGCCGACACCGCGACGAGCCCGACTCAGGCGCTGACCGCGGCGCAGCAGCTGGTCGAACAGGACCATGTCTTCGCCGTGATCGGCTCGTCGGCCCTTCTCTTCTCGGCCGCTCCCTACCTGACATCCAATGGCATTCCCGTGGTCGGAGGCGCCTTCGACAGCTCCGAGTGGTTGAAGCCGAGCAGCTACAACATGTTCTCGGTCATCGGGAATCAGGACTTCACCAAGGTGTACACCACGACCGGTCTCTTCCTGAAGAGTCAGGGTGTCACCAATCTCGGCTCGGTGGGCTACTCGGTGTCCCCGAGCTCAGCCGCGGCGGCCCGAGCGTCGGCGGTATCGGCCGAGGCGGCAGGTATCAAGTCCGGATACTTGAACGACAGCTTCCCCTTCGGCAGCACCAACGTGGCACCGGTCGCGCTCGCCATGAAGAGCGCCGGGGTCAACGGTCTGGTGGCAGACACCGAGCCGAGCACCGTCTTCGCTCTGGCCACCGCCCTCGAGCAGCAGGGCGTCCACCTCAAGGCGACCATGCTCCCCACCGGTGGAGGCGGCGATCTGATCAACTCGGGACCGACGGCCATCCAGGCTGCCCAGGGGGCCGACTTTCTGTCCGACTTCGAGCCGCCCGAGATGCACACGGCGGCCACCCAACAACTCCAGAATGCGCTGGCAACCTATGCCGGAGTCCATACCGACCCGACCTTCGCCGAGTACATCGGCTATCTGTCGGTTCTCGGTCTGGTCCAGGGGATCCAGGGCGCGGGCGCGAACCCGACCCAGAGCTCGACGATCAAGGCCCTGTCCAACATCACCGACTACGACGCCGAGGGTCTCTGGGGCGGCCACCAGACTGTCAACTGGAGCCAGCGACCCCAAGGGAAGTCAGAATGCTTCTGGATGACCAAACTCTCCGGCTCGACGTTCCATCTGATCTCTGGATCGACTCCGGTGTGCGGAACGCAGATCCCGGGCAAGAGCGTTTAGACATCGTCACAATCGCTGAGCGGCTCTCGCCAGTCATCGAATAGATCGCTGGTCAACGCCGGGATCGACGGCGAACCCGCTGGGTGTGCGGCGAACCTCAGTTCTAGAACCCGTTCTATACTAGGCGCCGGACACCCACGGCCGGACTCGACCGCCTGCCGCAGAGCTGTCCCCGAGCCTCGAGGAAGGACCCCTCATGTCAAAGCCGGTGATCGTCGAAGCAGTCCGCTCCCCGATCGGGAAGCGCAACGGGTGGATGTCGGGCTTCCATGCGGCGGAGCTGCTCGGGAACGTCCAGGTCGAGCTCGTCAAGCGTTCGGGTGTCGACCCCGGAGAGGTCGAGCAGATCGTGGGCGGGTGCGTGACCCAGGCCGGCGAGCAGGCCTCGAACGTCACCCGCACCGCTTGGCTCAGCCAGAGCCTGCCTTACGAGGTCGCTGCGACCACCGTCGACTGCCAGTGCGGCTCTGCCCAGCAGGCGAACCACTTCGTCGCGAATCTGATCAGTGCCGGTGCGATCGAGACCGGCATCGGGTGCGGGGTGGAGGCGATGAGCCGGGTCGGCCTCGGTGCGAACGCATTCAACGGCCCTGGGCGCTCTCGCCCCGAGGATTTCCCCTGGGACATGCCCGACCAGTTCGGTGCCGCCGAGCGCATCGCCAAGAAGTACGGGATCACCCGCGACGACGTCGACTGGCTCGGGTTCGAGTCGCAGCGCAAAGGTGCACGGGCCGTCGCCGAGGGGCGCTTCGAGCGCGAGATCGCGCCGCTCGAGGCCCCTGTGGTCGGGGCGGACGGGCCGACCGGCGAACGGGAACTGATCACGAAGGACCAGGGACTGCGAGAGACCACTCGTGAGGGGTTGGCCGCTCTCAAGCCGGTCCTACCCGACGGGATCCACACCGCTGGCAACAGCTCCCAGATCTCCGACGGCGCCGCCGCGGTGCTCTGGATGTCCGAGCGCCGGGCAAAAGAGGCGGGTCTGCGTCCTCGTGCGCGCATCGTCGCCCAGACCCTGGTCGGTTCCGATCCCTACTACCACCTCGACGGACCGATCGCCGCGACGACGAGCGTCCTCTCGAAGGCCGGGATGACCATGGCTGACATCGACCTCTTCGAGGTCAACGAGGCGTTCGCCTCGGTGGTGCTCGCCTGGGGCAAGGTCCACGACGTCGACTGGGAGAAGGTCAACGTGAACGGGGGCGCCATCGCGCTCGGCCACCCGGTCGGCTCGACGGGCTCGCGCCTGATCACCACCGCGCTCCACGAGCTGGAGCGGTCCGATTCCTCGCTCGCGCTGGTCTCGATGTGCTGTGGGGGAGCGCTCGCGACCGGCACCATCATCGAGCGCATCTGAGCCTTCGCCGCGCTCACCCTGAGCCCCAACACTCTCAACGACCTGGTCGTCGGCATCGCCGGGTCGTAACCCCACGCCTGCAACCCGTGTGTCTCCAGGTGTGGGTTGGGCCTTCTCGGTCGGGTCGGCCAACGTCCCCCCGGGTCTCTCCTCTGTGGGTACCTTCCTCGGTCGTGATGTATATGTACATCACCTGATGTCACTGGCCCGACAACAAGTAGTGGGACGCTGCCTCAGCCACGACAGCCGGACTCCTGACCAGGGACATCTCGCGGAGGGTCTGACAGGACGCTCGCCTGCCTCCACCTTCCCGACGGTCGTTTGATGCCACGGGATGTCGAATCTCCCTCGCATCACACCGGCTACGGCCTCCTGCGAAAAGGTGACGACCGTCGTTGTGCGTGGTTAGCAAAGCAGTGCCCCCGCGACGGGCTGCGTAGTACGTGGTCGATGCCGAGCGGGCGCAAGACCGCCCCAGTTCGCCGGGACGGTGCCAATAACCGCACCGGCGGGATTCTGCTGTCGTAGTAATCCAACGAGTTCGATGCGGCTCGGCTTCAGACAGTTCAATAGTTGAAGATGCCGCTGAAGATCGCCTTCTGGTGACCCTCTTGCCAATGCGGGTAGCCGACGATCACCGAGAGATTGTCTGGGTCTCTCCCTTCGATCCCATTCATTCCCTCGTAGTGATAGCGACGGCCGATGCCGCCGTGTTCTTCAAGCCAACGCTCAGCCCGTCGGAACTCATTCTCAGAGTCGAACGTCCAGATCGTGTACTGGACCCCGACCCCAACGGACGCCCTGACTCCTTGCTGCATCCGCCGCAAATACAAATGAGTGCCAAAGCTACCCACCAGCAGCGCTGCGTCTTGTTCGCGAAGCGTCACCTCCAACCCGAGGAGTCCGCTGTAGAAGTCGATGGAACGGTCGAGTTTGTAGACGTAGATGACCACTGCACTCAGGCGGACCCCCGGAGGCATGAGCCAAGGCTATCGGCGTTGTCTCATCATTCCTTCATTCGTAGGAGTGCCCACGATCGCCGGGAGCGGGTCACTTATCGATGGTGGCTGAGCGGCACTTCCGGGCGCGCGGAGAAGTGCGCTGGGTCGTGGGCGTCAGCGCCGCACCGGTCGTCTACTTCCGTTATTTCGGCGCCACGGGTTCGTCATCCGCCGGAAGCGAACCGACTCGCTGAGGCTTGTGCTCCCGGAGGGGAGGAGTCATCGAGGAGATGGGCCCGCCAGACTCCCCGTCCCCTGCTGTGCCGGGGCTCGGGAGGAACTGGCCCTTGCCGCGGTCAAACCGCATTTCGTGGTGACAGCTCGACGCGTACGGATGCCCCAGCCTCTGTTCGCACTCCACAATCTCGCCGTCGACAGGACGTTTCGCCTCTGTTCGGACAACGCCGTCGCAGTGCATCGTCCCGCATTCCCACTCGTACATGTTGCTCGTCTTTCAACCCTCCATCGTCAACGGGCGTCTTCGGTGGTTGGAGGAGGACCAACCCTCTGCGCCGGGAAGGGAACAAGAACCCAGTAGCTCTTGCGTTGGCCAACGCGATCGCACGCCTTACGAACGCAACGGAGCGTTTGACGTCGCTACGCCGTACAGACCAGACGATGCTCCCGTTCTCCAAGACCATCGGCGTTCCGTAGGAGCTGGGAACGAAAGAACGCAAAGCCCCTTCTGTGCGGATGGTCTTGTCGAACGCTTGAACCCATTGAGCATCTGGTTGACCCTGAAGAAACCACCGGATGGTGACGCGGTGGAGACGCAGATCAGCAAAGACCACGTCCCCGACCGCAACTTCACGGCAAACACTGACGTCCCGATGGATGTTGACGATCTTGGTCTCCCCCCGCCTCCGCTATGTCCGCGCCGGATGCGTCAGTAATCCGCGAACCCTCGCGTTGGCGTTCTCGATCAGCTCTTCCACTATGGCAAGCGAACTCTTGACGTCGCCGATCCTGACGGCCCAGACGATGGTGGCGTCGAGTGTCACGATCGGGCGTCCATATGCACTTCGGACACAGTCACGCATGACCCCGTTGGCGCCGGACGAGATCATTGAACGCTTCAATCCAGTGACTGTCTGGCTGACGGTCAAGAGACCATTCGAGTGTGACCCGATAGAGGTTCAGATCGACAAGAGTGACATTCTCGACTGTGATCTTGTCGCTGGCATCGGAAGCCCGAAGATCGATGTGGGCCAACGCTGTCTCCTCTCCACGCCGTCCCCCATCTGATCGCACGGTTTCCAGCTGAAGCCCGGTCCGCTTGCCCCTCTTGCGGTTTGTACCAGCCGGATCTGAACCGAACTGCAGCAACGACTGAACAACTGATGAACGTTGGGTGGCACTCCCCGGTAGTTGACTGCCACTTCGTCACCAAGCCGTCACACTCCCCGCAAGATTCACCAAGTCTTCGGCGTCCGTTGGCTTGGACGCGACGTGCCGGCTGCTACAAAGGACCCAGGTCCGAGGGCGGCGGACCGATTCGTGGAGGCGCCCCTCGCTCGGCCACGCTCTCTTCTGGGCGGCGAGGGGGTGCCTCCCACTTCACTGCCAGCGAAAGTAGTTCGACGCGCGGGGAGCGGGACTTGGAGCAACAGCGCATGTACGAGGCTGAAATCGTTCGCGCCTCACCGAAGGGTCGCACAGACGTTGCGTTGATCCACCTCATCCACCGCCGTCGCCTGGAAGGCTGGCTCGTCTGCAATTCAGAGACGATCGGCACGGGCCAACTGAAGGTCACGTTCCGGCGCTCGGCATAGCCGTCGGTATCGCCGCCCTTCGCCCAGCTCCGGCCTCAAGATGTTGGGCCGCAGTGCCGATTCTCATTCCTGAAGTCAGGGGCTGGGTCGGCCTCCCCACCCCGGGCCTCACGCAACAGACCTTCCAATAGGAGGGGCATCCTGGGCCGGTGGAGGGGGAGCGGGAGTGTCCGCCGACTCCCGCTCCCGGCTCAGGGCTCATCGCGCGGCGTGATTGGACCCGGTTGATCGGGCCACCGCTGCGGTGAGCTGAAGTCATTGGTCCTCCCGTTCACGTTCACAAGGAGATCACGCGCAGTCTTCGTTCGTCGACGAGCGGCACAGTTCGCGTAACTGTCACGCGGAGACTGCGTGAAGCGATTCGGTCCCCCTTGTTACCTATGGAAAAGCGGGCTGGTGCTCGGATCGCAAGATGAAGCCTTGACGACCGGGATCTTCCGGCGCAGCATCAATGTGTTCGATATCACACGTCGGGAGGTAGCGAAGATGAAGACTCTTCTGCGAGTTGGGGCGACATTGGGCCTGACGATCCTTGCCGGATCGGTGATGGCTCTCCCAGCCGGGGCGGCCGTCAAGGTCGGACCAAATCAGTACTTCACGGGAGTCATCAACGGGCGAAATGGGAACACCGCCACTCCGATACCGATCCGAATGGCCTGTTTCGGTCCGGTGAGGCCCGGCGAAACAGGTCACCCGATGAGCGGTCAGACGCTCGCCGTGCATGAGCTGTTTCCGCCCACGGCCACGACAGGTTCGCTCGGCTTCACGGGGAAGGATTCGAGGATCGGCGTGTTCTTCAACGCGCCACCCCCCGTCACGCCGGGAGGTTCGGTTACCACGACGCCGATCTTCAAGCGATACGACGTGTCGAAGCCGCTGTCCACGTCGCTGACCCTCCCCTGTGGGGGCACCGGCACCGTGTATTTCACCCCGATCCCGGTCGTCCCACCGTCTCGGTCGGCCACTGTCCCCGTGGAGTTTGTTGGCCAGCCCTGAGATGACGGCCGCGAGGCTCAGCTCTGGCGTGGAGGGCCTGGGCTGCGGATGTGATGATTGCGGTCGTCCCAAGATCATGGACGACCAAGTCCGCGACGTCACCATCAAAGCCTGGGCTCCATAACGGCCACCGACCCGGCGGTAGGGGGCACCCCTCTTCAAGTTGGTCGGAGTCGGAGAAGTCGCCAAATCCAGTCATCACGCTTGACGTTGTTGATATCGAAAGTCATGCGCTGTTCCGTGATCGCTAGTTCATCGCCGGTCAGCCAGGGCGGCATAGAGTCGACCACCGTGAGGTCCCGGAACGCTTGCTGAATCTCGTCCTCCGATCGTGCCCAGAGGAACGCCCAGATCCCACCTTGGCCGTAGTCGTAAGCGACGAGGAACCGCCGTTTTGCAGAAGATTCGTCCATAGCTACTTCAATGCTGCCAGAAGAGGCTTTGACCTCAGCAGCTTCAGGGGGCCCTAGTCGTGCCGTTCAGCCACGCTCGATAAGTGACCCGCTCCCGCCGATAGGTGGCAGTCCTGCAGCTCCTATTCGGATCGACGAGGGAAGTGGCTCGGGCGGCGATGACATCCAGCTCTTGGTTCAGCAGACTGTGACCGTGAAAGCTCACCTCGCAGGTGATGCCGGACTGCTTCCATACAAGTAGTTCATTGCCGACATCGAGTTCGGGAGAGGACCGGCTCCACACGTCTGAACACTCGTAGAGTACGGCCAACCCGCTGTGGACCACCAACGCGGCGTCGCCGGGAACAGCCGTGCAGTAGGAAGGAACCGGCTGGACGGGACCACCGGAACGACTGAGTGTCAGGTTGCGTCCGGCATAGATCACGAAGTGTCCGAGTGGCCTCCCCGTCGACGACAGTCCCCCAGGCACTGCCGGCGGTACGCCGACGTAGTTCGCTGGGACCTGGAAGTCGTATTGGTTCCACAGGAAGATTCCATCGGTCTCCTGAATCTGCGGAGGTCCGCAAGTCGGAATGCCCGGTGGTCCACAGGCATAGGTCGATCCGGGATTTGGTGTTGGCACGAGACCTGGACAGGGAACCGGCGCATGGGCCTGGTTTGCTGCCTGCTGACACATTGCTCGCTGGCTGCTGGAAATCGGCACCAGCGGTACGGCACCGACGTTCACCGGCTGGCGAGCCGGGGGAATCGAGGAAGTCGGAGATACGGCTCGTGATGTGCTGCAGGACGAGACCAGGAGTGCGACGAGTGCGACACCCATCAGTCGATCGGCTTTGATGATGCTGGGAGTCTAAGCAGACGACGCCGTCAGGCTCATCCCGCAAAGCCGGCGATATGTGGCACACCCGCGCCGGCTCGGTATCGGCGCCTACGAGATACCCCCAGCATGGTATTTCTGAGCGCCCATTGACTCAGCCTGAGGCGCGTACGTCTGCTTCTAACGACGGTGGTTCTTTCGTCCCGGTGCAGTCAATTTTCGCCGGCGATGCTCGACGATCGAGGTAGGCGGTCAATTCGGCAATGAGCTCCTGGGCGTCAGCGCGAGCCCCATCGATGAAACTCGACTTGCGCCGACGCAGGAAGGGGCTTCCGATCAGGTACATACCGGGACGAATCGACGACGCCCCCGTCGTGGCGGATCATCCCCTTGCCATCCAAGACCTCGACATCGAGCCAGGAGTAGTCCGGCCGAAAGCCCGTCGCCCAGATGACGGTTTCGATCTCACCACTGGCGAGGTCCAGGCTCGAGGGGAGGGGAGGGGTCGACCTCGGTGGGTGCGAACCGGTGGGGCCGGGGCACCGAGTCGTCCAAGCCATTGGCGGTCGCCCACTCGTCGATTGTGTTGAGCAGCCGGCCGAGCTTGAGGTCTGCCAGCTCGCATTTGTTGCGCAGCGATCCCGAGAACTGTGCGCGGGTCCCATTGATGCCGGCAAGTCGACCGATCAGCTTCACGCCCATGCTCGTTGAGCGCGTTGAGGTCGAACGTCGCCCGTTCAGGTGAACCAGCGAGCTGCATCGAAGGCACGCGCCGGGCCCGAACGATGTCGTCCACCTCGTCGTAGCGCTCGTCGAGCACGCCAGCCGCCTCCATCCACCAGTGGATGTCTCGGCCCCGGTACATGCGCGGCCCGCGCACGTGCTCGCCTACAGCCAACGTGACCTCGCGGCCGGAACGCTGGATTTCGGCCGCGATCTGTACGCCCGTCGCAGACGCGCCGACCACCATCACCCCGCCCTCCCCGAGCTGCTCCACGTTCCGGTAATCCATCGGCGTCCATGTCGCCACGGACGACGGCAGCGCCTCCGCGAAGGCGGGCACGCGCGGCACGTTGAACGCTCCCGTGGCGAGGACGACCGTCTGGCAGCGCCATTCGCCCTGGTCGGTAATGACGCGGTATCCACCATCGATGAGGCGCACCGATGTGACCGTCGTGCCGGACTGCACCGGGGCGGCGATCACCTTCGCGTATTCGGTGATGAAATCGACGACCTCCGGCATCGTCATGAAACCGTCGGGATCGTCCCCGTCGTAGGCGTGGCCTGGCAAGTCGGCATTGCCAGTTCGGCGTCAGCAACCGGAGTGAGTCCCACCGCTCGGTCCGCCACGAGTTGGCGACCTCGCTACCGCTCGAGGACCACATGGTCGATCGAGCGATCGGAGAGGCACCGGCTCATCGCGAGACCGCTCTGTCCGGCCCCGATGACGACGGTCGTGGTCCGCACCAAGCCCGCCCTTCTGTGCGATGCCCCGTGCGATCAGCGGACCTGAACGCTCACGTTCGTGGGGTTCGTGATGATGTCGTACACGGCCGAGCGCTTCTGCGACTGTGCAACCAGGGCCTTGATGTCATCAGGCGACGCGTCGGCATCGATGTCGTAGGTCACCTGGATGTCGCTGAAGCCGTTACGGACGTCGCTGTCTGCCCCAAGGACGCCTCGTACGTCCATCGCACCCTCGATCGTGGCCGACACCCTGCGCAACTGGATCTCCCGGTTCTGCGCGACCGCGGCGACGCCCGCGGTCAGGCAGCTGGCGAGCGCCACGAGCACGAGCTCGGGCGGGGTGACGCCGTTGTCCTCGGAGGCGAAGATCTCAGGGTGATCGGCGTCGAAGGAGTACCGGGTGCGGTGACTCTGTTCCTCGCCGAGACCGAAGAAGCCCTCGACGGTTGAGCGGCTGTGGGTGCCGTTCTGCCATTCACAGGTTGCCCGCCACTGGAACTGCGCCGCCTCGGGCGCCTCGGTCAGCGCCGCTCGGGCGCCGAGCAACGCCTCGACGTTGACGCCATTGTCGACTGGGGTATCGGTGGTGGTCATTGTCCGCCTCCTCGCTCGATTGCCGCGGGTGCTCCCGCGGCCCGCTGGCACCGCCTTCCGGGAGGGATCCGCCGCGCTCAAGGAGCACGACGTCCGCCCCGGATCGATGTGCACCCGCGACGCTACCCCTGGTCGAGGGCCGGGGAAAGCGGCACGCCGATCAACTGCGATCGCGGCGCCCGGGCGACCCCACCGGCTTGCGGGCGAGGTAGCCCACCACGGCGACCGGCGCTCGGAGCGGGAGCCCGTCGCGCACCTTCTCCCGAGCCAGTTCGACCGCCGCCTGCACGAACGCCGCTTCGCCCACCGCCTCGATGGCCTCGTAAGCCGGGCCGGTCGAGGCCAGAGCGCGTGCGTAGGCCTCCGGGTCTGCGAACTCGAACACAAACGGGATGTCGACGCGCTCGACGTCGGTGAAGCCGGCGTCCTGCAGGAGTGCCTCGCCGGCGCCAGGCCGACCGAGCGCAACCATCGCCGCTTGGTTCTCCACCTTGGGGGCCGTGGCTAGCGCGAACGGTGCCAGCGCCCACGCTCCGGGTGACGCCTTGATGTGACCCCACACCGTGAGCCCGACCCGGCCGCCCGGGACCAGGACACGGTGCACCTCGGCGACCGCGTCCGGAGTAGTTGCCCAGATGCCGCGGAAGCTGGTGACGACGTCGAACGCCGCGTCGTCCCACGGCAGGGCCTGCATGTCGCCGACCCGCAGGTCAGCGTCCGGACTACGGTCCCGGGCGACCGCGAGGAGGCGGGGCGACGCATCAATCCCCGCGCACCGGGCGCCGCGCAGGCCGGCCAGCTCCACGGCCAGTCCGGCCCCGCAGGCGACGTCGAGCAGCCGGTCACCGGGGCCTACACCCAGGCGGTGGTGCATGGCGACGTACTCCCGGCAGTTGGTCGGTTCACAGAGGGTGGCGAACTCCACGGCCTGCCGGCCCCAGCCCTCGTCGACTCCCCGCCACTGATCCTCGGAGCGCCCCACGCGGGTCACGATACGACGACACGTCGAGTTCCGTCGAGCGGTGGGAGGCTGGCAAGAACAGCGCACCCCATTGGGGACGTCCCCGGAAACGTGCGCGCCAATCCCGCATGCCGGACGGCCGCCACCGTCAAACCCCTGCTCCCGACGTGCCGGCCACCGTCGATAATGCGCCCCGAGCCGGCAGCAATCTGGGGCAGGCGGGCCGACGCCAGAGTGGACAATCGGCAGCACTGGCCGGGCTGGACAAGAGGGCTTCGGCGATAAATGGCCACGACCACCATCGAGGGTCGGTCCCCGGGTCGGGCAGCCACGAACGTTGTGCTCTTCGCGCTGACAAGTCACTTAGTGATGGGTTGCTAGACAACATGCTCCTTGATGCAATTTCCGTACCTCAGTACTGATGTAATCGACTCGATCTTCAGTTACTGTGCTTCTAAGGACGACACACCCCGTGTACTTCCAAGGGGGGAAGGTGTCATGAAGTCGAATTCGCTACGTCTTCACAGGAATGTCGCTGGGCTTTTTGCAACTCTGCTGATTGGCGGGGGACTCTTGGTGGTGGCGCCTGGCACGTCGGCTGGGATTGCCATCCCGCCGCAAGACGTCACCCATTACTCGCTCTCCTGCGGGTCGGCGTCGGGTAAGGTCAGCTTCTCGCCACCGTTGACAATGTCGGGCGGTCAAGGGCCTCTCATGGTGACGATCAAGGGCAAGCTCACCAACTGCACCGCCACTCCGCCTCCCTCCGGCGGCCCTCCGGTCTCGATCAAGTTGGGTAAGTTCACCGGCTCGTTCGTGTCGCCGGTTGACCCGGGTTGCCCGGGACTTCTAAACACGAATCAGGTCGAGGGGACCATGAACTTGATGTGGAAGACAGCGGCGGGTACCCCGAAGCTCAGCTCTGGCGGGTCGAGCGTCCAGTTCTCCATGGTGAAAGGCGGTGAGGACCCGGTGGGTGACGTCTTTACCGAAATTCCGGGCAGCGGTGCAGGGGGGTCGTTCCAAGGTACGGACGCCGGGTTCTTCGACGTCTTTCACGCTTCGTTCGGGGCCTTCGACGTCTTCGTCAAAAAGTGCTCCTCGCCGAACGGTTTGAAGAGCGCGAAGCTCATGACGGGCAGCACGACCAACCTGGGCTGACCCGGCCCCGAGCGTTCGGAGCTGCAACCTTGGCTGACCACACGGCGCGCCCTCCCTGGCAGGAGCGTGCGTCGTGTGGGGAGAACCGCGGCTCAAGCCGCCCCGCTCCCGCAGGCGGTCGGGGGCAGTCTCACTTGCGCTGCCGGTGGCCCACTCCCCTAAGAGCGGCCAGGCCCGTCCAGGTCGTCGGGACAGACCCACACTCGCCATCAACGCTCACCCGTCGGGGAGAAGCATCGCCCGGTCCATGAGAGTGAGTCGGGTACTGGGTGCCGTGGAGGTTCCGGTCGTACACCATCCACCAACACCGGTGTAGCAGCGGCGACGATTGACATACCGATGGAAAGTCCTGGATCTCCGACGTCTCCTGGACGGGATCTTTGGATCTATGACCAACTGCTCCGCGTTGAGAGGCACTGGACGGAGCAAATCCAGGGTCAGCAGACTCGCTTGGCCACGACGCTATCAGTTAACGGCATAATGCTCGCGTTCATCGCGGGCGGGGGATTCCTAAACTTTGTAAACCTCAGTCTGCCCGCGAAGATCTTCCTCTTTCTTTCTGTCTTGGTGTTGGCTACGGGGATCGTGTTCGGGTTGTTGACGATGCGTTCCAAGGTTGCGATTGGAGGAGACGCGCCCGGATATCAGGAGGATGGCGTTGCCTACTTCTTGTCGTCGCGATGGCTTAGCGTTGAGGGACGGGATCTGGATGAGAAGGACCTGCTGCACAAGCTCTCTGAATCGTTGGCGTCCAAACCTGGTGCGACTATGCCTATTGTCGAACTCGTCGGCCATAGGCGTGCATGGCTAGCGCGTCAGCAGCTCCTCATCGGGGTAGCCGCATGTCTGTTGGTCATCTTCGTTCCGTTGGCCGTTTTCTGACTGCTCCGAGAGACGCTCAGCGGGTTGATATCAGTTAGGTCGAGCTGCCTTCGGATAAGCGTCTCCGAGGCGGCGATCAGGGATACCCAGGTCTCGGTAGATGGATAGCTCCACTCGGGTATGTCGAACCGAGGCGGCGCACCTTGCCTAGACATCAAATGCCGCTTGTCAAACCAGCTTGCTCGGCACAAGGATGGGACTGTCCATCGTTGGCGGCGGAGACACGCACGATCGCCTCCTCATAGTCGTCGACGCGTATGAGGGAGCAATCAATGAGCACTACCAAGACCGTCAAAGTGGCGATAGTGGCTGCGGTAGCAGCTGCGGCGCTTGCCATCGGCGCCACTGAAGCGGTGACAGCCGGAGCCAGTGGGCCCAACGTCACTTACAACGCTTGCCTGTACAAGGGCAAACTGACAAGCGTGGGGACGACCACGCCGACCTGCAGAGTAGGCGCCACGCCAATCTCCTGGAACTCGCAGGGTCCCCAGGGAAATCCTGGAACCAACGGCGCGAACGGTGCGGCCGGGCCGGCTGGTCCTCCTGGTGCTCAGGGTCCGGCGGGCGCGACGGTGAACACCTGCACCTCACCGCCTGGCCCGAACCTAAACTTCAATGCCTGCAGTATCTCGGGTCTCGAGTGGAGCTACGTCAATCTCACCGGGACATCGTTCCTTGACGCCAACCTACAAAGCTCGGACCTCTTCGATGCAAACTTCAGCGGAGATCAACTGAACCGCGCCAATTTCAATAACGCCGAACTCCTCGTCGCGAATTTCAGCGGCGTGAGTGCCGTGGATGCGAGCTTCGTATCAGCCGATCTTCGCTCCAACCCTATGGCTAACGCCAGTTTCTTTGGTGCGAATCTGACCAATGCCAATATGGCTGGCGACAAGTTCGTCAACGACGAGCTGCTCGATGCAACGACGACGGGAGCGAACGTCACCGGCGCAACGTGGTCCAACACAATCTGTCCCGATTTCACCAACAGCGACAGCGACGGGAATACCTGCGTTGGCCATGGGTTTTGACGACTCGAACAGGTCGGGTTCTTCGACGAACGAAGATCGTTGGATCACAGAAGGATTCGACGCCAGCAACTAAGTAACCACGCGCGACAAGGCCCCGGCCCCGGCCCCGGCCGGGGCCTTGTCGCGTCCCTGCCGGTCCCTGCACGTGCAGTTGGGGCTCACCCCATAACCGCCCCGCGCCCGGGCGTTCGGGGGCACTAGGCCCCAGCCGTGACCAAGGACCCTTGCCACACGGTGCAATCAAACTAAGACTGTCCAAGTGATCCGCCAAATGTTGCTCACCACGGGGCTGCTGTCCGCGGCGCTGATCGCTGGGTGCAGCAGCACGGAAGTCGTCAATGTTCCCTTCCCGCTCGGCACTGTCAACCGGAATCTGACTTACTGCGATTCCCAAGCGTTGGACCTCTACATCCCTCATGCTGCCGTTCACCCTCTCCCTGTCGCTATTTACATCCATGGGGGAGGTATGACCGCAGGCGACAAGTCGAATCTCAACCCGATCTTCCTTGATGCACTGGCTTCAGCCGGTTATGCAGTCGCCAGCCTGAATTACCGGCTGGCGCCTCAGTCTCGGTTCCCCGCCCAGATCGAGGATGTCAAGTGCGCAATCAGGTATCTACGAGCCAAGGCACCTACGTACGACCTGAATGCAAGCGAGGTCTTCGCGTTCGGCACCAGTGCCGGGGGCCAGCTAGCTGCGCTCGCTGATCTCACGGGTCCGCACTCTGTCTTCGATGTCGGATCGTATCCGACGGAACCGAGCAACCTGCTTGCGGTGGCTGACATGTTCGGCCCAGCCAACCTCACCGAGCGAGCATCGGGATATTCTCCCTCGGACCTCCAACAAGTCTTTGGCAATAGTAATCGCCGAGATCTGGCTCTTGCTAGCCCCACGCACTACGTCGTTTCGGACACACCGCCCATTTTTCTCGTGCAGGGCGTAGACGACACGACAGTCCACGAGTCACAATCCATGGAGCTCTACAGGGATCTCAGAGCCGCTGGTGACCAATCACAACTTCTCTTGGTCCAGAACATGGGCCACATGTTCGTGCGGGTTGGCTCGAAGCCACTGGACCCTGGCGTTCGACAGATTGCGCAAGACATGATTCGTTTCTTCGACAATGCACGGAAGATGTGACCGAGATTCTCGGTCCTCGATGGCGAACCGGTCGACTGACCCCGAAGTGCCGATCAGCCCGTTCGATAACTGACCCGCTCCCGGCGGTCTGGGATACGCAATGTCCGATGACCTCTCGCGCACTGGGGACCTTTAGCCCTATCGCTGTGTCCGGCTCGGGGTGGAGGATCAACTGGTGCGAACAGCGAAGTGGGCCCTCCGGGTCGCAGGGGTGGTGATCCTGGCTTCGGTGGGGTTGACCGGTTCTCTCGTCGACGAGGCAATCGGGGCCGCACCACCGGCGAGTCCGGGAACCCGTGCGGCGGCGGCCACTCCCTCCGGTTCAGGTGTGGCATCCAACCTCCTGAACTCGGTGGCCTGTTCTGGTTCGGCCGAATGCGTTGCCGTAGGCACCAGGGACACCCTTTCCGGCAGCGCCGCGTTGGCCGAGTCCTGGGACGGTGGTACCTGGTCTTTGCGGGCCAGTCCGTCACCAGCCATGCACGGCGACCTTCTCAGCGTGTCCTGTGCTGGTCCGACGAACTGCATGGCCGTCGGCAACGCCGAGGACAACCCGGTATTCGACTCGACCTTGGCCGAGTCCTGGGACGGCACCAGCTGGACAGTGGTGCCCACCCCAAGCCCGGGGACAGTCAGCAGCGACCTCTCCAGCGTGTCGTGCCCTGGCCCGAACAGCTGCATTGCCGTCGGTGGCTACAAGAACAACCCGGACGAGAGCCTTACTTTGATCGAGTCCTGGGACGGCCACAGCTGGTCCGTAGTGCCCAGTCCGGACCCGGGCAGCAACTTCAGCGAGCTCTTCGGTGTCTCGTGTATCAGCACCACCCTCTGCACGGCGGTAGGCGGATATACGGCCTCCTCGACCCGGTCGAGCCTCGTCGAGTCGTGGGACGGGGCCTCATGGTCGGTCGTCGCAAGCCCTAATCCCAGCACAAGTTTCAACCAGCTGTACGCAGTCGCCTGCTCCGCTTCGACCTCGTGCATGGCCGTCGGCAGTGAGGGGACCGCTCCGGAGAAGACGTTGACAGAGCAATGGAATGGCTCGAGCTGGTCACTGGTGACGAGCCCGGACGTCGGTTCGATGGGGAACTACTTCATCGACGTGACCTGTGCGAGTTCCAGCAGCTGTATAGCGGTGGGGACGTTCGAGATCGCCCCTGGCGAATACATCTACGACCAAACGTTGGTCGAGCGATGGAACGGGAGCACCTGGTCGGTGGAGTCCAGCCCTCAGCAGACCCCCTACAACAACGTGCTGAACGGCGTGATCTGTCCAGCCTCCGTCTGTCTGGCGGTCGGGTATTCCGCCAACGTCGCCAACATCAGCCAGACACTGGTCGAATCCGACGCCGGCGGGACGTGGTCGATCGTCCCCAGCCCCAATGCTGATCTGCTGGTAGCGCCGGTCGTCGCGATGTCTGTTGATCCGATTGGGACCGGTTACGTCCTCGCCGACTCCGACGGCGACATCTCGGTCCACGGGACGGCCGCCGGCTTCGGCTCGCTCGCCGGTCACAGCCTGAACGAGCCCGTCGTCGGCATGGCGGCGACATCGAACGGCCACGGCTACTGGGAGGTGGCGGCCGACGGTGGGATCTTCTCCTTCGGTGACGCTCAGTTCATGGGTTCGATGGGTGGAACCCGGTTGAACGAGCCCGTCGTCGGCATGGCCGCGACGCCGGATGGACGCGGCTATTGGGAGGTGGCGGCCGACGGTGGGATCTTCTCCTTCGGTGACGCTCAGTTCATGGGTTCGATGGGTGGAACCCGGTTGAACGAGCCCGTCGTCGGCATGGCGGCGACATCGAACGGCCACGGCTACTGGGAGGTGGCGGCCGACGGTGGGATCTTCTCCTTCGGTGACGCTCAGTTCATGGGTTCGATGGGTGGAACCCGGTTGAACGAGCCCGTCGTCGGCATGGCCGCGACGCCGGATGGACGCGGCTATTGGGAGGTGGCGGCCGACGGTGGGATCTTCTCCTTCGGTGACGCTCAGTTCATGGGTTCGATGGGTGGAACCCGGTTGAACGAGCCCGTCGTCGGCATGGCCGCGACGCCGGATGGACACGGCTATTGGGAGGTGGCGGCCGACGGTGGGATCTTCTCCTTTGGCGACGCGCCGTTCATGGGGGCCGGGTGAGTACGGAGGTGACAGAGTTGAGCCAGCCCCGATCCACCACGAGGAAGGTGCTCGCAGCGGTGGCGCTGGCCGCCGCCGGCCTTCTGGCCACCAGTGGCGCGACGGGGGCTCACGATGCGTTGCCAAGTCCGGACGTGTCCGCGTTCGGCGACGCGCCCGTCTTGGGCTCGACTTCGTCGGTCGACCTGGTCGCCCCGGTAGTGAGCATGGCGGCGACATCGAACGGCCACGGCTACTGGGAGGTGGCGGCCGACGGTGGGATCTTCTCCTTCGGTGACGCTCAGTTCATGGGTTCGATGGGTGGAACCCGGTTGAACGAGCCCGTCGTCGGCATGGCCGCGACGCCGGATGGACGCGGCTATTGGGAGGTGGCGGCCGACGGTGGGATCTTCTCCTTCGGTGACGCTCAGTTCATGGGTTCGATGGGTGGAACCCGGTTGAACGAGCCTGTCGTCGGCATGGCCGCGACGCCGGATGGACGCGGCTATTGGGAGGTGGCGGCCGACGGTGGGATCTTCTCCTTCGGTGACGCTCAGTTCATGGGTTCGATGGGTGGAACCCGGTTGAACGAGCCCGTCGTCGACATGGCCGCGACGCCGGATGGACGCGGCTATTGGGAGGTGGCGGCCGACGGTGGGATCTTCTCCTTTGGCGACGCGCCGTTCCTCGGTTCAATGGGTGGCCAGGCCCTTGCTCAGCCGGTCACCGGCATCGCCGCTTTCCCTGGCGGCCACGGCTATTGGGAGGTTGCCGCAGACGGCGGCACCTTCGCCTTTGGTTCCAGCCGCTACTTCGGCTCCTACGGGGCAGGTCTTCCCTCGGTGGGTCCGATGTACATGCGATTCGTCGGGATGGCGTCGTCGTCCGACGGCGGGGGCTACTGGCTCGTCGCATCAGGCTTCTGTTCATCGCCGGGTTCGACTGGCCCCTTGAACTTCACCTCTCCCCAGAGCTCCACGCAGGCGTCGCTCGCCGAAATTTCTGCGTATCCCCTCTTCAGCTGTCTCGACCAAGTGCAGTTCCGCTTCGCCGTTCCCGCGCCGGCTGCCACTGGATACGACGTCCGCTACGTCGCCGCCCCCACCGCAAGCCCCTCGGGGCTTCCCGTCCGTATGGCCGGCAACGCCTTCCTGCAGATCACTCTCACTCCGGCCAACGCCAACGACTACACCGGCCCCACCGATATCGTCCCGACGGGTACGAAGAACATCGAGGACATCCGCCTGACCCAGAACTTTGAGGGTGTGATGACCTGGGATGTCGGGCTGGCGCACACTGCGCCCGTATGGGTGGGCCAGCCCCCACCCGGTGGCAGCCAGTTCCTGGTTGTCAACATCGGCTGAGGGCGCACCGCCTCTCCGACGTTGGTAACGCTTGTATCGCAGATGGAGAGCGGCTCAGCTACAACGTTTGATCCACACGTAGCCCCTTCATGGCTCAGAAGGCCGGTCAAGGACTATCCATAAAGTGCCGGTAGGGGGCAGTGTCGATCGCTGGCCCGGTCCCGGCGATGATGTGGAACGGCCTGTCAACCCCCCGCGAGGACTTTCTTTCACTGTCTCTTTGGGCGCGACGCACCAGAGGTGCGGCGCCTGATTGTTGGTAAGCAGTCGGACGGGGCCCCGGGGTCAACACGCAGCGCCCGGAGCCCGAAGGGTGAGGACGAACGGTGTGGACGTCGGGGTGGAGGCTGCTACTCGACTCCCCGTGGTGACGAAGGTGGCGGCCGGATAAGCCATCGACGACGCGCCGGAGCGCAGTGGATCGGAGAACCGCCACGATGATGTACGCGTGTCGAAATCGCAGTAAAGCCATTCGCAGGTGGTTGCCTCTGAATCAGGGCGCCCGTGACACCTCGCGAAGAGAGATGCTGGGCATAACGCCGGCGAGGATCGGATCTGCTGCGGCGGTGCTCCGGCGCGTCGTGGAGGGCTCGACCAGACTGGCGCCGATCGCGCGCTGATCGAGGAGGAGATCATGGTGCTCAGTTCTCGGCGGTCATCTCGGCCCAGAGGAACCCGGCGAGCTCGCGGGCGATGGCGGCGGCCACCACCGAGCGCACGTTCTTGTGGGCGGCGAGTGCTCGGAACCGGCGTGGAGAGACGGACTTGTGCGGCCCACGAACGGGCCACGGTCTCAGGCGGCACGCCCTTTTGCCGCTCGCGGATCCCGGCGCCGACGTTGGGGCTGTGCTGGTAGGCCCAGGCCGCTTCGCACAGCTGTCCTCGCAGGTGGGCGTTGCCGGCCCGGGTGATCGATCCTCGGCGCTGCGTGAGTCCGGTCGAGTCCTCGCCGGGCACGAGCCCGGTGAAGCTCATGAAGGGTCTCGCCTTCGGGAACCGGCGCCAGTCGAAGACCTCGGCCGCGAGACACAGCGCACCGATTCGGGTGACACCCCGGTAGGCGGCGAGGCGGGAGCACCTGGTCGCCGAAGGGATCCTTCTCACACCACGGGAGGAGATCGGCCTCGACCGCCTCGAGCGCGGTGTCTCGCAGCTTCACCGTGGCGAGGTAGTGGGAGTAGGTGGCAGCCAAGTGCTGGGTCGTCGAAGGACAACGTCGCCAACCAGCGTCGGTGACGCTCGGTCCAGGGTGATCCGCCCCGCCACACGACGCTGTGGCGAAGCAGGAACCCGCTCAGGCGGTTGCGACCTCGCGTCAGGTCCTGGACCATGTCGCCGCGGGTCCGGCAGAGGTCGCGCACTCCTTCCTGGGCCGGAGTGGGGACCGCGATCGGGGTGAGCTCACCGGCTCGGTGCAGCCCGGCCAGTCGTCTCGCATCCCGGCGGTCGGTCTTGACCCGGTCGCCCGAACCCTTCGGGATGAGAGAGGGCGCCACCACGTCGCAACGCACCCCCATCGAGGTGAGCTGGCGATGCAGGTCGTAGCCGGTCGGGCCGGCCTCGTAGCAGGCCCAGATCCCCTTCGGCGCCCGATCCGCTTGACGAGGCGTCGGACCGAGTCGGCGTCGTGGAAGATCTTGTCGACTTCCGCTATGTCACGATCGGGCGGCAGCACCGCCACTGCGATCGAGTTCTTCGACACGTCCATCCCCAGGTGGATGAACCCTCGGTGGGCAATACTGGACACGGCTGGCTCCTTCCTTCCGTATGTCGGCTCCGTTCACCGCATAATTGAATGATCCACGTAGATGCGGATTCCGGAGGAGCCGGCCGTTCCATACTGAATCAGGGGCAGCATGGTCCTGCGCACGTCGGAACCTCAGCGCGCACCATTGAGATCGTCCCTAGACCGCAGCTCGCCAAGCGGCAAGGCCGACCTCTGTTCGCGCCGTCCTGCTCGCGTCGGCGACCGTCCGAACGCGCCCACACAGTCCCATGGCAGACTGCGTGGGACCGCGGGACATCGACGAGTGGGAGGTACGAAATGTATGCAGTTGTGGCTACGGTCGACATCACCGACCGCGAGCCGGCCGACAAGACCCTTGTGGAGCAGGTCATCCCGATGGTCAGGCAGGCGCCTGGATTCCTCGGTGGGTACTGGGTGCGCCTCGATGAGGGTCACGGCACATCGGTAGTCGTCTTCGAGACGGAAGAGCAGGCGCGCGCCGGAGCTCCCGAGGTTGGCGGCGGGATGCCGGGCGTCACCTTCACCAGTGTGATGTTCGGCGAAGTGGCCGGGCACGCCTGACTCCCTGCGACAATGTCAGGGACGATCACCGAGCGGATCGAGCGATACATCCTCGACGGCAGTGACGAAGACCTGAAGAGGCTCCTTCGGATAGCTGAGCTCAACGCCGAGATGGCCCGAGCGGCCTTTAGTTATGTGGGTGTTGGCGAGGGCTGGCGGACCATCGACTGCGGGTGCGGACCATTGGGCGTCCTGCCGATCCTGGCGGAAATGGTGGGTTCCAACGGAAAGGTCGTCGGCATCGACTTCACCATTGGCACCGTCGAGCGAGCGCGCGAAGTGGTGGAGCAACTCGGGTTACCGAATGTGGAGGTGATCCAGGCTGAAATCCACGAGGTCGATACGGTGAGCCTCGGTGGGCCTTTTGACCTGGCCTACACCAGGTGCTTCTTGATGCACCAAGCTGACCCGGCTGAGTGCCTGATCGCCATTGCCGCACTGATTCGACCTGGCGGTTGGATCATCGCCCAAGAGCCGCTTGCTAGCCCTCCGCCACATGCCCATCCGGCGTCGGAAGCACTCGGGAGCTACTGGGCGCTCATGCATGAGGTGATGGAACGCTCAGGTCTCTCCCGCGGAGCCGTCGCCTCGTTGTCGAGTTGTGCTCGGACCGCGGGTCTTGAAGTTGTGCGAACAAAGGGAGCGTTCAACGTCATCGATCCCGAAGTCGGCTTCCCCGTACATGCCGCCACACTCGCAGCCTTCAGAGACCGGGCCCTCGCTTCTGGCGTCGCATCTACATCTGAGCTGGACAGCCTGATCAGCGAGCTTCAGCTCGCTGCAACAAGCGGTGATTACGAGTGGGTTTCGTCCCCGCACTTCCTGGAACTGACCCTACAGAAGCTGACTTGAACTTCATCGCTGGGTCTGGCCCATATGTGAAGTGTCGCTGAGGCGGTCGGCGAAGGCCGATGGTCGGCGTCTGAGTCCGCGAAAAGTCCGCGAAAAGTCAATCGCGTACCACTCACAGCCATCATCAGCCATCGGCGAAATCCCTGGTCGACGCCATTTTCGACGGCGAACCCGCTGGTGGCAGCCGAACCTGAGTTCTAGAATGCGTTCTAAATCTGACCCCGCTGACGTCAGCGGACGTTCGAATCGCCCGTCCGCGCCCTCCTCGGCTCGGCGAGCGCCTCGGCACGCCAGAGGATCGGCCCAAGGAGGACCTCCGTGATCGGCACCGAACATCTGACCTTCGAGCGAGTCGGCCCGACTGCGGTCGTCACCATGAACCGGCCCGAGGCGAAGAACGCGCTCTCCGGCCCAATGCTGGTCGGGATGGTCGACGCCTGGACGGAGATCGACTCCAACGACGAGATCCGCTGCGCCATCCTGACCGGCGCCGGCGGGACCTTCTGCGCCGGGATGGACTTGAAGTCGATGTCGGGTCCGGGGAACGAAGAAGTCAAGCAGCGAATGGCCGAAGACCCCGACCTCCACTGGAAGGCGTTGCTCCGGCATTACTCGCTGAAGAAGCCGCTGATCGCGGCGGTCGAGGGTTGGGCGGTTGCGGGCGGGACGGAGATCCTGCAGGCGACCGACATCCGGGTGGCAGGAGAGGGTGCGAAGTTCGGCGTCTTCGAGGCGAGGCGGGGGCTCTTCCCGCTCGGCGGTTCGACGGTCCGGCTCCGGCGACAGATCCCCTTCACCGTCGCGATGGACCTTCTTGCTCACCGCCAGGGAGGTCTCCGCTCAGGAGGCGAAGGAGATCGGACTCATCGGCCGGGTCGTTCCCGACGGCAAGGCGCTCGACACCGCGCTCGAGATCGCCGAGGTGATCTCGGCCAACGGTCCGCTTGCGGTCGAGGCGATCAAGGCGTCGGTGAAGGCGACCGAGGGCATTCCCGAGGAGGAGGCCCTGAAGACCGAGCTCGAGATCGGCTGGCCGATCTTCGCGACCGAGGACGCGAAGGAAGGGCAGAGGGCCTTCGCCGAAAAGCGGACGCCGGTCTACCGGCGCAAGTGAGCGACAAGTCGCCCGTGAGGACCGCAAGTCGGTGACATCGGAAGAGGACCCGCGGCGCAGGCTCTCGGCCGCCATGCGCTCGATCGCCTCGATGACGGTCGCGGCGGAGCTCGATGACGACGTGCTCGATGAGGCCGTCGATACCGTCGAGTCGCTCGAGGCGAAGATGAAGGCCGCGAGCGGCCCGGGAAAGCGTCCCCGCGCCGTGCCGGACACCGCTCGACCTGCGCAGGAGTTCTTCCCCACCAGTCCGATCATCGGAATGGAGAACCCCATCTCCCCTCCGGTTCGTGTCGAAGTCATCCGCCGAGACGACGGTCGCTTCCGAGAGATCCGCGCCGAGGCGAACTTCGACTTCCAGTACGAGGGACCTCCCACCTGCGTCCACGGGGGCGTCATCGCCGAGACCTTCGACGAGGTCCTCGGAGCGGCCACCATCGCCGCTGGCCACCCTGGCATGACCGGCACTCTGACCATCAAGTACCGCAAGCCCACACCTCTGCGCGCCGACCTCCGCCTCGAGGCGCGCCTGACCGGCAGGAGCGGGCGGAAGATCCGCGCGTGGGCGGGTCTCTACGACGGCGACACGCTCACCGCCGAGGCAGAGGGCATCTTCATCGAGGTCCGAGCGGTCCAGTTCATCGGCATCGCCGAGCGCAACGCCTCGAGCGACGACCCGATCATCCGCGAGGCGATCCGGGTCGAAGCAGCTCGGAGTGGTGCGGCATCCGACGTGCAGGGTGCCATCGACGAGCTCACCGCGGTCGATCCGGAGGAGCTCCCGCCGTTCTGACCTCGCATGCCGGAGCCTTCGTCTGGCGCCGGCGACGCCGTCAGATCTTCTCCCGCCCCTCCCAGTAGGGATCGCGCAGCTTTCGCTTGTAGAGCTTGCCGTTCGGGTCGCGGGGCATCGAGTCGGTGAAGTCGATCGACTTCGGGGTCTTGAACTTGGCAAGGCGAGTCGAGCAGTACTCGATGATCTCGGAAGCAAGCTCGTCGCTCGGCTCGACGCCCTCGGCGGGCTCGACGACCGCCTTGACCTCCTCGCCCCAGTCGTCGTGGGGGATGCCGAAGACCGCGACGTCGGCGACCTTCGGGAATCCGAGGAGGACGTTCTCGATCTCGGCCGGGTAGATGTTCGCACCGCCGGAGATGATCATGTCGATCTTCCGGTCGCGAAGGAAGAGGTAGCCGTCCTCGTCGATCAGCCCGACGTCGCCGACCGTGAAGAAGCTACCGATTCGGTTCGCCTTCGTCTTCTTCTCGTCCTTGTGGTACGAGAATCCACCGGTCTGCATGGACATGTAGACGGTGCCGATGACGTTCGGTTCCTCGATGCGATTTCCTTCGTCGTCGAAGATGGCGATCTCCGAGATCGGCCATGGCAAGCCCACGGTGCCCGGCTTCTCGAGCCACTGCTCGGCAGTGACCAGGGTCCCGCCGCCCTCGGACGCCGCGTAGTACTCGTCGATGGCGTTGCCCCACCACTCGATCATCTTGTACTTGACGTCGACCGGGCAGGGCGCCGCCGCGTGGATCATGTGCCGAAGCGAGGACATGTCGTACTTCGACCGGACGTCTTCGGGAAGCGCCAGCAACCGATGGAATTGGGTGGGAACCATGTGGGAGCTGGTCACGCGATAGCGCTCGATGAGTGCGAGCATCTCCTCGGGCACCCACTTGTCCATCAGGACGATGGTGTGCCCCAGGTGGATCGAAGCTCCGGAGAACCGGAGCACCGCGGTGTGATAGAGCGGCGAGCCGACGATGTGGACGTTGTCGTCGTGAGGTTGGATTCCGAAGAGGAAGAGGATGCCCGACAGACCGAGCGCCGCGTCCTCGGGCGAGAGCCCGCTCAACGGCCGGTAGACACCTTTCGGGTTGCCGGTCGTCCCCGACGTGTAGTTCATGACATCGCCGATGGTCCGGTCCTCGGGGTCGGTGGTCGGTTGCGCGTCGCGCACGGCAGAGAAGGAGCCGAACCCGGCGACCTCGCCGACCGAGAAGCAGGCCGAGGAGGGGAGCTCCGCCTCCTTGGCCGCCTCGAGCGCGACGTCGGCGAAGCGCTCGTGGGCGACGAACGCCTTGGCGTCCGAGTCGCGCAGGATGTAGGCGACCTCCGGGCCGACCAGGTGGTGGTTGATCGGCACCAGGTACCAGCCGGCCTGGAGGGTGGCGAGGTAGAGCTCGAACATCTCGACCCCGTTGGGGAGCAGGGTGGCGACCACGTCGCCGTTGCCGAGCCCGAGCTTCCGCAAGCCGTGGACGACCTGGTTCACCCGCCCCAGCAACTCACCCGCGGTGTACTCGGTGCCGTCGGGAGCCACCAGCGCGAGGTAGTCGGGGTCTTCGTGCGCCAGTGCCCAGAATCCGAGATCGCCCATGTGATCGGTCCCCCCTTGTGCCGGATGGTACCGGTTGTCCTGTCGTTCGCCGCCTGCTGGTGCGGCTGGCTCACTCGGCACGGTCAGCGGGCCGACCGGGTGGCACCGGACCGCCGGAGGACGCTAGAACAGGTTCTCGTAGACGGTCAACCTCCGGTCGCTCGGGGAGCCGCGTTCAGCCGGCGCCAGATCGTCATCGGACCGTTCGAAACGGAGGAGCAACTTCTCAATGGGTGATTTCCTCGAGGGCAGAGTCGTCGCCGTCACCGGTGGCGGCGGTGGCATCGGCCGTGCCGTGGCGCTCGCCGCGGCAGAAGAAGGCGCCAAGGTGGTGGTAGCCGACATCGGCGTCTCGATGGCCGGCGAGGACCCCACGAGCAAGGTCGCCGAGGCGGTCGTCGACGAGATCAAAGGTGCAGGTGGCGAGGCGATCGCCATGGCAGAGAGCGTGACGACCCTCGAAGGGGGCGAGAAGATCGTCGGCGCCGGCGTGGAGCGATGGGGGCGCATCGACGGCGTGGTCTGCGTGGCGGGCATCCTGCGCGAGCGGATGCTCTTCAACATGTCCGAGGAGGAGTGGGATGCGGTCGTCGAGACCCACTTGAAGGGTCACTTCACGATCTTTCGCGCGGCCTCGGCGATCATGCGCAAGCAAGAGGGCGGGGGATCGCTCGTCGCTTTCACGTCGGGCGCCTTCGCCGGCAGCGTCGCTCAGGCCAACTACGCCGCGGCCAAGGGAGGGGTCGTCTCTCTCGTCCGCTCCGCAGCGGCTGGGCTCAACCGGTACGGGATCACCGCCAACGCCATCGCTCCGGTGGCTCGCACCCGGATGTCGGCGAACGTCCCGATGGAGCTCGCGGAGATGGGCGACCCAGAGGACGTCGCACCGCTCGTCGTCTACCTCCTCTCGGACCGGGCCCGGCACGTGACCGGTCAGGTCTACACAGCGGTCGGACCCAAGATCGCGGTATGGAACCAGCCGCGTGAGGTCCGAGCGGTCTACGCGGAGGGGAGATGGACTCCCGAGGAGATCGCCGAACGCCTCGACTCGACGGTCGGTCAGGAACGCATGCCGCTGCTCGACCAGCTCGAGGCGTACCGGAAAGCGGCAGAGGAGAAAGCCGCCGCCGAGAAGGCCGCCGGCTCGATCACGTCCTGAACCCGCCGGCGCCGGTGCGTTCTCACGAGCGGTCCAACTCGGCGAGCAGCTTCTTCGACGCCACCGTCCGGTAGGCGTCCTCGCAGAGCATCTCGACCTCGTCCCAGTCGACGATTCCCTCGAGGCGCACGCCGAGCCAGCCGCGGCCTCCGACGTAGGGCGGTCGGAAGTACCGACCGGGGTCCGACTCGACGAAGGTCTCCTGCGCTCCTGCCGGCGCCGCGCACCACAGGTGAGGGAAATCGTGGTCGTGGTGGCCCTTCGGCCAGAGCATGACGAACTGCCGGCCGGCGAAGAATGCCGGCGCTCCGTGGCTGATCTTCTCGACGACTCCGGGGAGCGCGAGGCAGAGGGAACGGACTCTCGTCTCGATCGAGCGTCCGCCCTTCGCACTCACGGCTCGTCAGAAAGCGGACCGGCCAGCGCGGCGACATGCTCGCGGACGCCCCGCTGGAACGTCGGGCACTCCTCGAGCGCGCCGTGTGGGCAGTTGACGGTGTGCTCGAGGATCGATTTGGCGAGCTTCAGTTCGCGAAGCTGTCGCTCGATTCGCTCGATCTTCTGCACCGCTTGGTCGCGCCAGTCGTCGGCGAAAGTTCCCGACGGGCTGACGATCGCTCGGATCTCACCGATGGTGAGACCGGCCACCTGCAGGAGGTCGATGAGGGCGACCTGCTCGACCGAGCGGACCGGGTAGACGCGACGGCCACTGCGCCTTCCCGACGGCTGGAGCAGGTGCTCCCGTTCGTAGTAGCGGAGCGCCGAGGAGGCCTTGCCGGTCGCCTCGCCGAGCTCGGTGATGGTGATCGTGGCCGGGTCCGGCATTGACTTGAAGTGTACTTCAACATGCAAGATCTCGCCATGGGCCAGAAGATGTTCGAAGGTCTCGCAGGTCGCGCGACGGCGAAGGTCATGGCGCGGATGAACCTCGACAGCGAACGAGAGGCGATCGAGCTCCTCTCCCCGTCTCCGGGCGATCGGGTCGTCGCGCTCGGGATCGGGGCCGGCGTCGGGGTCGACCTCCTCGCGGCACGGCTTTCCGGCGCTGCGCACTCGGGCGACAGGGAGGGCAAGGTGGTCCAGGTGGTGGGAGTGGACCCGTCCGCAGCGATGCTCGCGGAGGCGAGTCGTCGCAACCGGCGTTGGATCGATGTCGGCGCCGTCGAGCTCGTCGAGGCCACGGCCGCCCTGCTCGACTTGGAGAACGGCGCGTTCGACGGCGCGATCGCGGTCAACTCGATCCAGCTCTGGGAGCCACTCGACGTCTCCTTGCGTGAAGTGAGCAGGGTGCTTCGGTCCGGGGCCCGTCTGGTGTCACTCACCCACGACTGGGCCATCGAACGATCGACAGGCAGGGACGTCGACGGCTGGTCGGAGCGGGTCTGCATGCTCTCCGAGGCTGCGGGATTCACCGCTCCGCGCGTGTGGCGTGGACAGGCCGAAGACGGAAGGTCGGTCGCGTTCGCTGCGACCAGGGCGTGACCACGACGAAGAGATCAGCTGATCATCGACCGCCGAACCCCGTTCGTGGCGAAGTGGGCTCTTACCATTGGAACATGCCCATCATCTCGATCCTCCTCCCGGCGGCCTTCGTCCCGGCGGCCACCACCTGCCAGCAGACCTCCACGGCTGCCGGCGTCGTCGGACTGCTCATCTTCCTCGGACTGGTGGCAGGGGTGATCGTCCTCGCGGTACTGAACAGCACCGCTCGAGGTCGGTTGGCGGCGGCCAATGCAGAACTGGACCATCTCCGACCCGAGTACGCGCGACTCCACCAGTGGATCGCGGGCTCGGGAGCATCGACGGCGTCGCCGGCGGCACCGACCGAAGGGCCCGACGGTCCGACCGCCCCACCTCAGTGGTCGGCGGATCCGTCCGGTCGGCACCAACTCCGCTACTGGGACGGCACGTCGTGGAGTCACCATGTCGCCGATGGTGGGCTCACCGGCACCGACCCGGCCGAGTGACCGGGAAGGGTCGAGGACCGATGGTCGGTTACTCGGAGTCGAAGGTGAACAGACACAACTGGGTCGCGTAGGCGACCAGCCGCTCGGGATCGGTCCCCGCCGGCCCGTAGTCCCAGAGCGCGATGTCCACCGACGCGTACCCGCCTCCCCGCGAAACGGGCTCGACTGTGTGCGAAGACCCACTCCGATCGGCACTGGTCGAGCAGGTGGAAGGTGAGGTCGACGCTCGGTGCGAACCAGCCGGTGGTGCGGCGGCCGACCTTCTCACCGACCGAGCCGGGCATCGTGTCGGCGAGAACGATCAGTGCGAGGGGATCGAGCGTCCCGTCGTCGAGCAACGGGGTGTCGTCGAAGTGGTACCAGGCGCCGTGCTCGGCACGATCCGGTTCGTACTCCTCCCAAGGAGCGTGTCCGATGCCGGTCCGTCCCTCCACCAGTCGGTCCCAGAACGGCATTGGCGGGAAGGATTCGACACCCGGGGGTGGCGGCTCGCGATAGGAGCGGGACTCGGACAGCGGGGTGAAGTCGTGGGGTGGTTCGAGGTCGACGAAGTCGAAGCCCCGGCGCTTCGACCCGAAGACCGCGGTCGTCAGGTGGCCGTGGGATGCGGTGGGGTTCCGTACTTCGGCCCGCAGGTGCGACATCGACCGGCCGGAGCGGAGCTCCGACACCTCGACCACGACGTCGCCATGGGTCACGGGAGCGACATATGCGGTGTGCAGTGTGCGCAAGGTCTGCTCGGGACGATCGAGCGCACGGGTCATCGCGCGAACCGCGAGCGCGGTGACGATGCCTCCCTGTGGCAGCGGACGCAGGTTCCACGACTCGTCGATGCTCGCCGAGTAGCGACCGGGCTCGTGGGGAACCGGCGTCACTCGAGTGGTCGACTCGAAGGCGCTCTCCATCCGGCCCGTTCCTCTACCGTCGACGGTCGTTCAGCCGCCGTTGCCCGCGGGCACGTAGTTCCGGCATGGCTGGCCGCGCAGCGAGGGGCAGGCGGGCTGGCCGTCCGGAGGAGTGATGCCCGGGACGACGGAGAGTACGAGCGCGGAGGGCGTGGGACCCCCCAACCCGACCGTGTCGGTCACCGTCCCGTGTGTCTGGTAGGTGGTGAACACCCACACCGGCCGCTCCCCTCCCGGCGCGGTGACGGTCAGCCTGATCCGTGATCCGGCGCGGAAGGCGTAGCCGAAGGGGAGGATCGGGATCCGTACCAACGTGAACTTGCCGCGCGGGAGTGGCGCGGCGGTGGACGCGAGATAGGTGGGAACCGGATGGGTCGCCGTCGATGCGCCAGGCTCGAGTGCCCGGTCGCTCGCACGCAACTCGCCGGTCTGCACGAACAGTTCCTTTCCGTCGGGTCGGACCTCGGAGACCGTGGCCTGCAGGTCGGTGTCGGCTGCCGTGCTCTCGACCCAGAGGTCGAGGCTGGCGGGTCCGGCGACCACCAGGTCGCGGGTGAGCGGTGCGGAGATGAATCCGAGTCCGGTGTCGCCGGTGACCGGCGCCCAGTCGTAGGGCGGGAGTGCCGCCCACGGGTTGCCACTCGGAGGCAGGGTGGTGGCAGGTCGGGCCGACGGGTCGGGTTTGAACGAGATCGATCCGGCGCCGGGTGTGGCTGCTTCGAGGGTCCCGTCCGAAGCGAGATGCAACGTCGTCGCTCGTGCCGATGGTGGTGGCCACGACGTGAAGTCCTCGCTCCAGACCGGCTGGAGCGCCCCGGGACCTGCGCTGCCGCCACCGTTGTCGAAGAGGACCCTTACTCGCGGCTGTTCCTCGAATGCGGCCCGGGCGGCCGCGACGTTCGGCTCGTTCGTGTACTGGATCGCCGGCAGCGGCGCGGAGGGAGCGTCCGCCAGCCCGGAGTAGAACTCGGGAGCGAGGGCGGTGAGCACCGGCGAAGCGGTCGGCACCTTGTCGGCCACGAAGATGTCGAGGAACTCGAGCCACCGGGTGATGGTGCCCGGGCCGAGCGAGTCGGTGTGTGTGCCGTTGACGATGGTGGCCCAGACGTGAGGATCGGCGGTGAGGTCGCCGATGATGGCGGGCCACTGACCCCCGGTCTGCTCGTCCTGGAAGGCGCCGGAAAGGAAGACCGGCACCCGCGCCTTCTTCGCCCAAGTGGCGGGGGCCCTCTGTGTGTAGAGCGAAGGCACCCGGTGGCTGGCCTCTGCGAGCAGGGCGTCGACGTTCTGGGTCTGTCCGTGCAGAGCCTGGTTCGCGAGGCACTGGGTGTCACCTTGCGCGATCAGCACCTTGGCGTAGGTCTGGCCGCCTTGCGGCGCGGGCTTGGCGTCGGCCACCCGCTGGGCGAGCCAGGTGCCGGCGAATCCGGAATTGAACATTCCGCCGGGGAAGCCCGTGCTGTAAAGGTCATCGGTGAGGCTCATCGGCGCGATCGCGGCCAACCCGGGGGGCTGGGTCCCGGCGACGAACATCTGGGAGATGCCCGAGAACGAGATCCCCACCATGCCGACCTTGTGGTGGGCAACCCACGGTTGCGCGGCGACGATCTGCACCGCGTCGTAGCCGTCGTAGGTGGTGGGCAGATCGAACAGGTCGAACGCACCACCCGAGCAGCCGGTCCCGCGCATCTGCAGGCTGACCGTCGCGAACCCGAGCAGGGGCGCGATGAGCGAGCCGACCGCGGTCGCGGTGTCGGGGACCAGAGGGTCCGACGTGGTCTCGCCGTTCTGGTGGAGCTCGGCGTCGATGAGGCTGTGCGGAGCGGCGATCGCGTAGCCCGACTCCTCGATCACCGTGGGGAACGGGCCGTCGGCCAGAGTCTTCCCGGGGGGCAGCCGCACGGTGGCGGCGAGCTTCACCCCGTCCCGCATGGTGATGTAGTTGAGGCCGGCGGAAAGGTGCTGGCTCGAGTAGAAGGACTCCGGAGGCGTGTCGGACGGCGTGAGCACCGTCGAAGGACGAGGTCGCCTCCACCTTCTGCCCGTCGATCGGAACGGAACGTATAGCCGGCACCGGGCGTGACGTTTCTGAGGATCAGGCTGCCCAGCCCATCGGCTGTGCCGCTGCCCACCTCGGTGCCCGCGGCGTTCGCGAGGACCAGGTGCGTGCCGGGCGGAGCGCCGAGCACGTAGGCCTGCCCGATCGAGCCATGGCCGGTGAAGGTTGCCTTCGCATCCGCCGTGGGGGCGGTCGGTCCGCTCGTCACTCCGGCCGACGAGGTCGCCGACGAGCACGCAGTCAGAACCACTGCCAAGGCGGCGAGGGATCCGAGCAGCCTCGCAGGCCTCTTCAACTGCACGCGTCGCACGGAACCCCCGGTGTGTGTTGGCGGGCACCCGGCCCTCGGGAACCGGCCGGCTCGGCTCCGCCCGTGGCGATGCTAGCGACCCTTGACCGGGATTTCCGATGACCTTCCCATAATGTTGGCGGCGCGAGCGGCGGCGTGGCCGATGCGCAACCGCCCGCCCGAGGTCGGAGGTGTCGCATGGTCGCTGTCGCGATCGTTCTCTGTGCCGTTGTCGCACTGCTCGCAGTGCTCGTCGCCGGGTTGCTGCGCAGCCACGCCGACATCCTGAAAGCACTTCACGATCTCGGCGTCGGTGTCGGCGATCCGGCGACGGCGGTGCCGGCACCGGGTGGGCGCCGATCGAGAAGGGAGGCCGACCACGCGGCGAACGCGGCACCCATCACCATCGGGCCGCCACTTCCGGGTGAGCGCGATTCGATCTCCGCACCCGCGATCGGCGGGACGACACCCGGCGGCGATGCGCTGGCCGATCTCGCCCGGCGAGTCGGGAGGGCTGACACTGCTCGGCTTCTTGTCCTCGGGGTGCGCGACGTGTGCGGGGTTCTGGGGCGCGCTCGCAGACCCGAGCCAGCTCGCGCTCGTCGAGGGGGTGCGGACCGTGGTGGTGACCAAGGGACCCGAGTTCGAGATCCAAGCGGAGGTCCGCTCGCTCGCCCCCTACGGGAGTGCCGGTCGTCATGTCGAGCGAGGCGTGGAGCGACTACGAGGTCCCCGGTTCACCCTTCTTCGTCCTCGTCGACGGCGACCAGGGGAGAAGGATCGGCGAGGGCGTGGCCCAGAACTTCACCCAGATCGCCGACCTCGTGCGGCGGGCCCGTGCCGAACGCGAACCCGTGCCGGCTTCTACGAGAGGCCGCGACAGCGGGGAAGGACTCGACGGACCCGAGCGAGAACGCGCCAACGACCGCGAGCTGCGGGCGGCGGGGATCTTGCCGGGTGACCCGAGCCTGTATCCCACCTCCCTCGACGACGTGTTCGAGCCCGGCCGTTCCGGAGGGCGCGGCGGCGCCGAGGTGGATCAGGCCCGAGGCACCGTCTGAGATGGCGAGCATCAGCGCCTACGGGATCGAGGTGCTGCTCCCGGGTGGGTTCGAGGGTCGGATCTTCGTGAGGCCCTCGTCCGGCCGGGAGGTAGCTCGGCCGATCGCCCAGTTCGCCACCTTCGCCCTGCCGGCGCAGGTCGGTGACTTCGGCGCCGGCGCAGTCACGCTCATGGGACCCGACGACATCTTCTCCACCCTGTTCGAGTACGGCCCGGAGGCGGTTGGCACCCCCCTCTTCGAACGCCAGGGGATGCCGCGCTCCC
This sequence comes from uncultured Acidimicrobiales bacterium, assembly GCA_963741055.1. Taxonomy (GTDB): domain Bacteria; phylum Actinomycetota; class Acidimicrobiia; order Acidimicrobiales; family RAAP-2; genus Bog-756. The sequence continues at coordinate 139,543 of CAVUGU010000014.1, forward strand.
TCTCGCCCTCGGATTTCCTGCCTTACGTGCTCCGACGTGGTCTCGGCGGCCAGTCGGGCACCCAGTGGTTCTTCACCGAGTCGGGCAGACCCTTCACCCTCTACGTCGTACTCGGGAGCCACGCGCTCCGGGCCTCGCTGGTGCCTCGGGTCAACGCGCTCCTCGCCAACCTCGCCATCGACCCGACCTTGCCGTCGCTTCTCCCGCCGGGTGTGCGGTGGAACTGATCGGCCTCTACTTCGTCGCCTGCACGCTGCTGATCGCGGCCGGTCTGGCGAAGGCGCTCCGTCCCGACGACACCGCACGGGCACTCACCGGTCTCCTCCCGCTCTCGCCGCGAGTACTCCGGGTCGCGGTCCGCACCGGGTCGTCCACCGAGGCACTGCTCGGAGCGATCGCACTCGCCGTCCCCCGTTCCGAGACCGCCTGGTTGGTCGCCGCGTCCTACCTCGGGTTCGCAACCGTGATCGCCGTCCTCCGGCGACGGGGAGGGGCGATCGCCAGCTGCGGGTGCTTCGGCACTCCTGACACGCCGGCCACCGGGGTGCACGTCGTGATCGACCTCGTGCTCGCCCTCTCGGCTGTGTGGATCGCACTCGACGGTCCGACCGGCTCCCTCCGTTCGCTTCTCGGCGCGCAGCCGTTCGACGGGGTACCGCTCCTCGCCGCGAGCTGCCTCTGCGCGTGGCTCACCTTCTTGGCCATCTCGACGCTGTCCCAGGTCGAGGCCGCGCGACGAGTGCTCGGCATCTCGAGGCACTCGACGAGCCACTCGGTGAGTCACTCCGCGAGCGATTCCTCGAGGTGGGCATGACCCTGGTCGATCGCGCGGCGGGATTCCTCGAGTCGAGACTGTCTCGCCGCAGCTTCATCAATCGTTCCGCGTTCGCCGGCAGCGCGGTCGCGGTCGGTGCAGGGCTTCGACCTGGCGCTCCGCCCGGGTACCGCGTACGGGCAGATCTGCACCTGCGGGGACGCGAACTGCGGTTGCGGCTCCACGTGTTGCTCCGGCTTTTCCGAGTTCTGCTGCTCGATCAACGGCGGCTACAACTGGTGTCCTTCCGGATCGCTGTTGGGCGGATGGTGGAAGGCCGACAACTCCTCCTACTGCGGCGGTCCGCGTTACTACATGGACTGCCACGCCTCGTGCCAGTGCCTCACCGGATGTGGGAACGGATGGGGGTTCTGCGACACCGGCTGCGACGGCACGGCATGCGGGTGTGGCCCCGCGGGGTGCGACTCCTTCGTCACCGGCTGCTTCCAATTCCGCTACGGGCAGTGCAACCAGCAGGTGGCCTGTGTAGGTCGGATCCTCTGTCGGGTGGTGGCCTGCGTGCCGCCGTGGCAGGTCGACCCACCTGCACGACGACCCTCGCGGTCGACGACTCGACCGCGGAGCAGAACGAGCCGTGCTGGACGCCCGCCCCACCCGCACCTCCGCCGCCACCGTGCGATTCACCGCTCACCAACTGCCAGGTGGTCGGGATGGCGCCGAGCCCGGACGCGCAAGGCTACGCGATCGTCACCTCGTTCGGCAGGCTGCTCACCTTCGGGGACTTCCGGTTCGCGGGCGACGAGTCCGCAGCCGTCTTGGACCAGCCGATCGTCGGGGTCGCAGAGCGACCGAGCGGGGGCTACTACGTGGTGGCTGCCGACGGCGGCATCTTCAGCTTCGGGGGCGCACCCTTCTACGGCTCGATGGGCGGGCAGCCGCTCAACGCCCCGATGGTCGGCATGGCCGCCACGCCCTCCGGCGACGGCTACTGGACCGTCGCGGCCGACGGCGGCATCTTCAGCTTCGGGGACGCACCCTTCTACGGCTCGATGGGCGGGCAGCCGCTCGACCGGCCGATCGTCGGCATGGCGTCGTCGCCGAGTGGCAAGGGGTACTGGTTCGTCGCGGCCGACGGCGGCATCTTCAGCTTCGGCGACGCGCTGTTCCACGGCTCGATGGGCGGGCAGCCGCTGAACGCCCCGATGGTCGGCATGGCCGCCACGCCCTCCGGCAACGGCTACTGGACCGTCGCGGCCGACGGGGGCATGTTCAGCTTCGGCGACGCGCCCTTCTACGGCTCGATGGGCGGGCAGCCGCTCCAGCGTCCGATCGTCGAGATGGCGGCGGGACCGACCGGGCACGGGTACTGGTTCGTCGCGCAGGACGGCGGTGTCTTCTCCTTCGACGTCCCCTTCCTCGGATCAGGCGTCTGACATGCAGGTGGCCCCATCACGTCCGTATTCGTCCTCTCGCTACCGAGGAGGATCATGACCGCCCTGCTCGTCCTTGTCGGCACCCTCGTCGCCGTCGCCGCCGGCGTGCGATCCACGTGGTCGCCCTGTGGCCTCTCGATGCTCTCGACCATCACTCCGATGAGCGAGCGGGCCAAAGGTCACTCCTACCGCGCGACGGCGAGTTGGTTCGTGGTCGGGGCAGCCGCGGGAGGAGTGACCCTCGGCGGACTGTCGGCACTCGGGGCACTCGCGGTCCGGCTGCTCGGGCCCTCGCCGCTCGCGCTCGCGATCCTCGCGGTGGGGAGCGCCTCGCTGGCGGCACTGTCGGACCTCGCGATTCGCGGCCTCGCCGTTCCGATCCACCGCCGTCAGGTCAACGAGCGATGGCTCGACCAGCTACCGGCCGTGGGTCTACGGCGCGGGGTTCGGCTGGCAGATCGGCGTCGGGCTCGCGACCTACATCACCACCGCCGCGGTCTACCTGACGGTGGTCCTCGCGGCACTCACGACGAGCCCGGTCGCAGCGCTGGCGATCGGTACTTGTTTCGGAGTGGTGCGCGGGCTCGCGGTGCTCCTCACCCGCTCGATCACCACCACTTCGGAGCTGATCGCGTTCCACCGACGGTTCACGGGCATGGGGCCGAAGGCGAGGGCGTTGGTGATCGCAACCGAGATCGGCGCCGCAGGGGTGGTCGCTGCCAGCCTTGTGGCTGCCGGCCGGAGGGCTCGTCGTTGTGGTGCTCGGCGGGGCAGCGATGGCCTGGAGGGCGCCGGACCCGCTCTCCCGCTCCGTCGCGGTCCGACAGCCGGAGAGCGGCTAGGGAGAGGGTTCGTCGCCCGCGACGGGCACCTGCGCGAGGAGCGGCTCACCGAGACCGCTCTCGCCTTCCCCGGTGGGCTCCGTGTCGCGTCATTTCGCCGTCCGGCTCGTCTCCGCGCAAGGCGGCCTCGTCGACCCACTCGCCTCTCCGCCAGCGTTGCAACGTGCCGTAGCGGGAGGCCAGCAGCGCCACGCCGGCGATCGCCAGCGCCACTCCGGCGATCTGGACGAGGAGCGATCCGAGGTGCCCGTCCTCACCGAGCCAGAGGTGCTCGTCGACGAAGCGCTCGATGCCCCAGAGCACCATGGCAACTCCGAGCACGATCCCGGCTGGAGGAAGCGAAGCCCGCACCACCCGGGCGGCCGTCGTGGTCGCGGCGTCCCACTTGCCGGTGGCAGCCTCGACCTCGGCCCCGCCCACTCTTTCGGCTTCGTGGGCAGCGCCGCTCGCCTCCACCGGCAGCTCCACCACCGCGGCCTCCGGCGCGACCGAGCGCAGCCAGCGCTCGACCAGCAGGAGCGCGCCGAAGATGGCGAAGTCCTCCATCGCCTGGAAGATCGGGACCGGCAGTCGCTTGCCGACTTGGCCCGCGTAGTACATGCCGAACCACTGGTTGGTCGGGTGTCCTCCGCCCGCGACCATCAGCTGGGGGCCGAGCAGTCGGCCGAGCCCCCAACAGGCCATCAGCACCGGCGCCATCAGATCGGCGAAGCGTAGGAGGGGCAGCTCGGGGCAGCGCCGCCGCGTCAACACCAGCGCGGTGGGCACTGCGAAGAGGAGCCCACCGAAGGACGAGAGTCCTCCCTGCCAGATGGCGATGATCTGACCGGGATGGTCGAGGTAGCCGTTCGGACCGGTCAGGTTGGAGAGCACGTGCAGGGCGCGGGCGCCCACGATCGCCGCCAACACGACCCAGAGGAACATGCCGGTCACCCAACGCCAGGGATACCCGGCGGCGCGCAGGCGTCGCTCGGTGTAGCGGAGCCCGAACCAGAAGGTGAGGGCGAGCCCGATCCCGTAGGTGTGGATCTCGATGAACCAGATGTGGAACGCGACGGGGATGGGTCTCATGGACGAGTCGATCTGACGCTCACTCGGATCCCGTTGCGGGACACGTTCGACGCCTCACCAGTATGCCGCGGCCGCCAGATAGGGTGACGGCAGCCCGCCGACCACCAGGTAGCGGTGGCGACCCCGGGCGGCGAGCAGGTCGAGCAGGTCGGGCTCGGCTCGACCGACGATTGGAAGGGTCGGGGGTGCCGATGGAGACGCTTGCGGGCAAGGTGGGCGTGGTGACCGGCGGTGGTTCGGGGATCGGGCTCGCAACCGTCCGCCGGCTCGCGGCCGGGGGAGCCCAGGTTGCGGTGCTCGACCTCGACGGGACGGCGGCGAGGCGCGTGGCTGCCGAGGTGGGTGGTCTCGGGCTCCAGGTGGACGTCGGGCAGTCCGACGAATGGCCCGGAGTCGTGCGCGACATCCAGTCCCACTTCGGTGGGATCGACTTCGCCCACTTGAACGCGGGGGTCACCACCGGCGAAGCGGACATCACCTTGGTCACCGACCAGATCTATCGCCGGGCCATCGGTGCCAACGTCGACGGGGTCTTCTTCGGGATCAGAGCCCTGGTGCCGGCGATTGCCGAACGGGGTGGCGGGGCGATCGTGGCCACCGCTTCGTTGGCCGGGCTCATCGGATTCTCGCCGGACCCGATCTACTGCCTCACCAAGCATGCCGTCGTCGGCTTGGTGCGATCACTCGTCCCACAGCTCGCCGCGCACGACATCACCGTCAACGCGGTGTGCCCGAGCCTCGTCGACACACCGATGGTCGGCGAGATGCGGGAGGTCCTCGAGGAAAGCGGCTTCCCTCTGATCGACGCTGCTGCCGTCGCCGAAGCAGTGGTGGCGCGCTTGTTGGGCGAGGAGTCCGGACTGGCGATGGTCATTCAGGCCGGGCGTGACGCGCTTCCGTTCCGCTTCGCTCGTCCGCCTGGTCCGCGAGTGGAAGGGACGAGCGGTCAGTTGCCGCCGACCGAGCTCACTGCGCACGACCAACGCTGAGCAGAGAGCGATCCGGCTATCCCCGAAGAGGCCGAACCGGGGAGCGACAGGTTCAGATCAGCCGACCCGACCGACGCCTGCGAAGCCGTCACCGGTGCGCACTCCGGTGACCCACACGTGTGCCCCGGTGTAGGGCGCCTCGACCATCGAGCCGCCACCGATGTACATCGCCACGTGGTCGCTCCCCATCGGGGCCGTAGAAAAGGAGGTCGCCCGGCTCGATGTCCGAGATCGGGATGTGGGTGGTGGCGCCGTACTGATCACCCGAGGTCCGGGGGAGACCGATGCCCACCTGGGAGTAGGACCACTGCACCAGGCCCGAGCAGTCGAAGCCGACCCCGGGCGTCTCGCCCCCCCAGACGTAGGGCACGCCCACTTGGCTCAGCGCGGCTTGCACGGCGCCCGCCGCACCGGATGCCGACGGAGGAGCCACCGTAAAGGTCACCGTCTGCGACCCGCCTCCACCTCCGCCACCGCCGCCACCGCCGGCACCGCCGGCACCGCCGTTCGAGGTCGACGTGGCGCTTGCCGCCGCGGCGGCCTGTGCCTGCTGCTGGCGCTGCGAAGCTGCCACCTTCGCGTTGAAGGAAGCGATCTGCGCGGCCTTCGCCGCGGCAGCTTGTGCCGCTTGCTGCTGTTCCACGAGTTTCTGGATGTTGGCGTTGACGCTGTCGAGCGTGGATTGGTACTGGGTCGCGAGCGACGCGGCTTGGTTCTCGGCGCCGACCAAGGAGTTGCGCGTCGCGGTTTGCTGAGCCTGGTGTTGGACCAACGTGGTCTGGGTCGCCTGCAGCTGCGCCTGCGCGGTGTGGAGGTGGTCGATGGTGTCGGTCACGTTGCCGGTGGCGATCGAGGAGTACTCCGAACGGATGCCGCTCGTGTTGACGTTCGAAGTGAACATCTGGGTGACCTGATTGGTGGTGCCGCTCGACACGTAGTCACTCACCGCCTCGCGTGCGCAGCTGCGACTGGTCCGTGTTGACCTTCGCCTGGTCCTTTGCGATCTGCGCCTGACCGGCCGCGATCTGAGCGCTCAGCTGGGAAAGTTGGTAGTCCGCCTGGGTGACCTGTCCGGTGAGCTGCTCGCGTTGCGCATCGATCGAGGCGATCTTGGCGCTGATGGCCGCAGCCTGCGCCTTCGCGTCGGAGATCTGGTCTGCCGAGGCCGGCGGGGATGCCGTCATCGCGAGGGTCGCCAAGCAAAGCGACCCCGCGGATGCAATAAGTGCAAGGGGTCGGAGAGAGTGCTTCTTATAACCGGCGCTGCCGGTGGCTGGCTCTGACGTCGAGGACAGCTCGGCGTGAGTCATCGGCGGAATTGTCTAGCCCATACGAGCGCGCACTACAAGGACGCTAGAACGGACGCCCTTCCCACCTGCACGTTCAGTTGCCTCTCTCTGTGAACGCGATGTTAAATCTGCTCGCCTCGACATGAAGTTGAGGAGGAAACTATGGACTGTCGTCATCGGCGTGCTCTCGGGGTGCGATGTTCGATCGGTTGTGTCATGAACAGAGCCACCAACTGTGGCGGCACAGAGTTGCGCGCGTGCGCGAGTCGACAACGACCGTGTCGCTCGCCGGGATACTTCATTCCTCGAGCTGTGCAAGTCGGAGCAAGGTTCGCGTTCGCGCACCCTTCTCGCGTGGTCGCGAAGTGACCGGATGAACCGCTCCGGTCTCGTCGAGTCCTATCTCGTCCTCGGGCTGCGGGTCGGACGTCACGTCGACGGGCTGGTCGACGCGTACTACGGCCCGGCCGCGCTCGCCTCGTCGGTCGACGGCGAGCCGGTTCAGTCGCCCGAGCGCCTGGTGATGTCGGCCCGCGAACTGCTCGCTTCCATCGATGCCGGTGAGCCGCTCGAGGGAAGCGGTTCGGCGGAGGAACAGGGCGCAGCCTCCCGCCGCCACTGGTTGCACGCGCAAGCCCGAGGGCTCCTCACCACCGCGAGGAAGCTCGCGGGGGAACCGGTCACTTACGCGGACGAAGTCGAGTCCTGTTACGGCGTGCGTCCCTCACGTGTCGACGAAGAGGTCTTCGTCGACGCGCACCGACGACTCGACGAGGTGCTTCCCGGTTCGGGTCCACTTGCGGAGCGTCTGGTCGCCTGGCGCGAGTCGCACGCGGTACCGGTCGACGCGCTGCGCGGGGCGATCGACTCACTCTCCGAGGATCTGCGCTCGCGGACCCGAACACTCTTCGGTCTTCCCGACGGTGAGCGCGTCGACTTCGAACTGGTGACCGACCGACCCTGGGCGGGATTCAACTACTACCTCGGCGACCTGCACAGCCGGGTGGCGGTCAACATCGACCTGCCGGTGCTGTCGATCGGTCTCGCCCATCTGGTCGCGCACGAGTCGTACCCGGGTCACCACACCGAGCACACCCGCAAAGAGGTCGGCTTGGTCCGGCGCCGACACTGGTGGGAGGAGTCGATCTTCCTGGTGGGGACGCCGCAGTGCCTGCTGGCTGAGGGACTCGCCGACCTGGGCCTCGAGGTGGTGATGGGCCGGCGTCCCGAGCGCCAGGTAGCCGACCACCTGCTCCCCCTCGGGATCCGCTACGACGCGGATACCGTCGCCGCGGTGGCCGAGGCGGGTGAGGCGCTCGGGGCGGTACGCCAGAACGCGGCGTTCCGTCTTCACGAGGACGGTGCCGAACCCGACCAGGTCATCGCGGAGGTGGCCCGGTGGGGGCTGTTGCCGACCGAGCGTGCAGCGAAGACCGTCGAGTTCCTCACCCACCCGACGTGGCGCGCCTACCTCACCTGTTACATCGAGGGTCTGCCGCTCTGCCGCGACTTCGTCCGCGGTGACCCGGCGAGGTTCGATCGACTCCTCTCCGAGCAGCTGACGCCCGACGACCTGCAGGCCCAGATCGCGTCCGACCGGGCGGCCGCCTCCGAGGGCTCGTCGGAGGGCTGAGCGCCGACATCGTCCGGCAACCGGCGGAGCGCCGGGTGCTCGCCGCGGGCACAAGTTGGCGCACCCGCCAATCGGCCGTACCATCGAAGCATGTCCGAACGCAGTCGTTACATGCCTCGCCGCTCCTGTTTTTCGACCCCCGGCTCGAACGAGCGCTTCCTCGCCAAGGCGCCGACCGTGCCGGCCGACATGAGCTTCCTCGACCTCGAGGACTCGGTCGCGCCGCTGGAGAAGGAGGCGGCGCGGGCCAAGGTGGCGGACGCGATCAAGAACCTCCCCTGGGACGACCGGGTGCTCTGCGTGCGGATCAACGCCTGGGACACCGAGTGGACCTATGGCGACGTCATCGACGTGGTGTGCAACGCCGGCGAACGACTCGACGAGTTGATGTTGCCGAAGGTGCGCAACGCCGCCGACGTCGTCGCGCTCGATCTCCTGGTGACCCAGGTCGAGCGCAACTGCGGGCTCCCGGACGGTCACATCGGGATCGAGGCGCAGATCGAGACGACCGGCGGGCTGATCAACGTCGAGGAGATCTGCGCGGCGTCCCCGCGCCTCGAGACGATCATCTTCGGGCCGGCCGACTTCGCCGCGTCGATGGAGATGCCGGTGCTGACCGGTGGGGTGGCAATTCCCGAGTATCCCGGCGACCACTTCAATTACGTGTTCTCCAAGATCCTGATGGCGGGACGCGCGAACGGGCTCCAGGTCATCGACGGCCCGTTCCTCAAGGTCCGCGAGCTCGACAGCCTGCGGGAGTTCTCGCAGCGCACCCGGGTGCTCGGCTACGACGGCAAGTGGGCGCTCACCCCCGACCAGGTCACCGTCTTGAACGAGGTCTACTCGCCGACCCAGGAGCAATTCGACCGGGCCTGGGACATCCTCGACGCCTACCGCAAAGCGACCGAGGACGACCGTTCGGGAGCGGTGATGTTCGGAGACGAGATGATCGACGAAGCGTCCCGGAAGATGGCGACCAAGTTCGTCGTGAGAGGCGAGCGGGCGGGCCTCACCCGGTCGAAGGACTGAGCATCGGGCCGACGGGCGGCCGCCGCACCGCCGCACGTATTCAGAACGTGAAGTCGCGGTGCCACTCGTCGAGCACCGTGTAGTCGCCCTCCATGTCGACCGGGCTGAGCGTCGGCCGGTGGTACAGAGTGAGCTCGAGGTCCGAAGCGGTCCCGGTCACCACGAGGTTGCTCGTTGCGAGCTCGGGCGCGTCGGACGGAGGGCGCTCGACGCCGATCCCTTCGGGTCCGAGGGTGACCCACCACGCCGTCGGTCTGTCGACGCTCACCAGGGCCAGCGTCCTCCCGGTTCCTGCTCCCGCGTGCTCACGCACCGAGAGCAGCGCGTCGAAGACTTCGTCGATGCCGTCGACGGCGAGGTCGGCGGCGATGGGGGTGTGGGTCCCGCGAGCGGCCTGCATGTCGGTGCGGTGCACCGCGAGCTCGTTCGCGCACCGCCTGGCGACGAAACCGGCCGTGTGGTCGGAGGGGAACCACGTCCACACCTCGGTGGACGGCGGCGTCGCCTCGAGCTCGTCGACCAGGTAGCCGGCGAGCTCGGCGAACCAGGAAACCACCTCGTCGCCTTCCGGCGCCTCCCTGAACGGCGTCTTCGGCCGGCCGGTCCCCTCGCAGAGCACGTGAGTCCAAAAGCCGCAGAAGTCGCCGACATGGTCCGCGAGGTCGGCGACGTTCCATCCATCGCACGTGGTCACCAGCGCGTCCATCGTCCCCTCGGTGAGGGCGACCACGAAGGCGCCGCACTCCCGGTCGACCGCTCTGGTGTGATCGGCGTAGTCCATGCCGAAAACGTACCGGGGCGCTGCGGGACGTTCAGGAGGCGGCCGGGGCGGCGTTCGCCATCAGCCGTCGCGCGATCACCTTCAGGGCGAGCGTCTCGTCGGCCCCCTCGAAGATGGACAGCACCCGGGCGTCGACGAAGTAGCGGCTCACCGGGAACTCCTCGGCGTAGCCCATGCCTCCGTGGATCTGGAGCGCCTCGCGGGTCACCCACTCCGCGGCACGGCAGACGTAGGCCTTGATCATCGAGGCCTCGAGCGCGCCCTCACCCTTGGCCATCAGGCGCGCCACCTCGTAGGTGAACTGCCGCGAAGCCTGGATGAGCACGGCCATCCGGGCCAGCTTGGCCCGGGTGAGCTGGTACTCGAGGATGGGTGCACCGAAGACCACCCGGTTGCGGGCGTAGTCGAGTGCCGCTTCGTAGGCGGCCTGCATCACCCCGATCGCCCGCGCGGCGGTCTGGAGTCGCCCGTTCTCGAAGCCCTGCATCTGGAGGTAGAAGCCCCTTCCGAGGCCCTCGGTCCCACCGACCAGGTTGTCGTCGGGTACGAACCAATTCTCGAAGGCCACCTCGTAGGAGTGCATCCCGCGGTAGCCGAGTGTGTCGATGGCCCGGCCCTCCATCCTCCCCGCCGGTCGTCCCGGGGCGTCGTCTTGGAAGAAGAGGAAGCCGTGCCCGTCGCCTGGCGGCTTTTCGACGACGAACAGCGAGAGACCGCGGTGCGCCTTCGAACGATCCGGGTCGGTGCGGGCGAGCAGCAGGAGGACGTCGGCCCGGGCCGCGAAGGTGCACCACGTCTTCACGCCGTTGATCAGCCAGCCGCCCTCGGTGGGTGCGGCCGAGGTGACGATGTTCGCCACGTCGGAGCCGTAGTCGGGTTCGGTGACGGCCACCGCACCCATCAGCTCGGCGGTCGCGAGCTTCGGCAGCCAGCGCTCCTTCTGCTCTTCGGTCCCGCCGTGGACGATGGCCCGGGTGAGGATCTCCGGTCTGGTGATGAGCGAGCCGCCCGCTCCGAGCGAGGCCCACGACAGCTCTTCGGTGGCGACGACCATGCCCATGTAGTCCGCCTCACCCCCGGTGGCGAACCCCCCGTAGGGCTCGGGCACCGACATCCCGAACGCACCCATCTCGGCCATTCCGGAGATGATCTCCTCGGGGATGTCGGTGTTGGCCCGGTGGATGTGCTCCGCGCGGGGCCGGACCTGCTCCTCGGCGAAGCGGTGGAAGGTCTCCCTCAGCAGCTCGAAGTCGGGGTCGAGGTGGCGCGGTCCCTCGGTGGTCGCCAGCGAGGCGAGGAACTCGGGGTCGCGGTAGGCGGTCAACACCTCCTCGACCCGCTCGACCCACTCCCGCCCGATGCCCCAGGTCGCCTCGCGGCCCGCGGTCCGTGCGACCAGATCGGCGAGGGCGTCCGCGGTGAAGGCGCACGCGATCCGCGCCTCGACCTCGCCGAGCGCTCCGTAGGCGAGCGCGGCGTGCGCGGTCCGCAGCGCGGCCGCCGCGTGGGCGACGTCGTAGGCCAACACCTCCGCGACGTCGGGTCCCCCCGCGGCACCGAGTGCGGCGACCCCCGAGTCGACGACCGACTGGGCCACCGCGAGCGCCTCCGCGGCGCGCTCGAGTCGAGGCTCGGATGCAACGGTGGAGGTCACCGGTAAAGGTTACCGAGCGTCAATCCGCCGACGCCTGGGCGACGACGGTGACGAGCGGCGGCAGCACCACCGGGTCGGGTCCGGGATCGACTTCGGTCACCACCTTCAGGTAGTCGGCGACCGGACCCGGTCCCGCGCCGGCCGGAGCCTCCGCCCACGCGTCGACGGTGACCAGACCCGCTTCGCGGGCGAGCGACGGAAGGAGGGCACCGATGTCGGGGTGGCGCGCCTCGGGCATGTGGAACGGCTCGCCGCCGATTCGACCTGCGCTGGTGATCGGCTCCTGTGCGACCACCCACCCACCCGGACGGACCGCGCCGGCCATCCGGGTCAGCACGAGCAGCGGGTCGACCACGTGGAGGAGCAGGAACCGGCAGAACGCGAGGTCGACCGGTTCGGGCAGGCGGAGGTCTTCGCCGGCCTGGGTGATCGCGAGCACCTGGCTGTGGGCGGCCGCGGCCGCGGCGACCTCGTCGCGGGCCCGCGGGTCGCTGTCGATCGCGTAGACGCGTCCCTCCCGGCCGACCATCTCCGCGAGCGCGACCGACACGTCCCCGCCGCCGGCCCCGACGTCGGCACAGATCCAGCCGGGTCCGATGCCCAACCGCTCGAGAGCAGTGAGCAGCGGGCGGCGGTACACGTCGTCCCGCAGGGTCCGCAGCTCCATGCGATCACGTTACCGGCGCGCCCTCACGGCAGGGGTGTCCGACAGGAGTCCGGTAACCTCGATTGCCGTGAAGGTGACGATGATGCTGTGCGACGCCGCACAGGTGTCCGACGGCAAGCTCTACGTGCTGGGCGGTGGGTGGAGCATGACCGGTCCGGATCCGGTGCCGTCGGCCATCGCCCTCAAGATCGACGTCGGGTGGCACGAGGCGGAGTCCGCGCATCACTGGGAGCTGTTCCTCGAGGACGCCGACGGCCGGCCGGTGATGGTCGACACCCCCGACGGCGAGCATCCCGTCGAGGTGCGGGGCGAGTTCACGGTCGGCCGTCCACCCGGCGTGCCCGAGGGCTCGCCGATCGACGTCGCGCTGGCGGTCAACCTCGGGCCGCTGCCGCTCACACCCGGCACCCGCTACACCTGGCGGATGGCGATCGACGGGGACTCCCACCCGGACTGGGTGCTCGGGTTCACCACGCGGCCTACGCTTGGTGCGCGACTGAGCACTCGGAAGCCTCCGCCGCGCCACCGTTGCCGAGGCCGGGTGTGACGCCGCTGCTGGACGCCGCGTGCAGCTGCGTACTACACCAGCCCTCATGACCATCTACGACCGTCCCTTCGGCCGCTACTTCGAGGACTTCGAACCCGGCGACGTCTACCGCCACTGGCCCGGCAAGACGATCACCGAGGCGGACGACCACCTCTTCTGCATGCTCACCATGAACCACCATCCGCTGCACACCAACCGCTGGTACGCGGAGAACGAGACGGTCCAGGGCAAGAACGTCGTCGTCGGCAACCTCGTGTACTCGCTCGCGCTCGGGATGAGCGTGCCGGACGTGAGCGGATCCGCCATCGCCAACCTCGAGGTCGAATCGCTCATCCATCGAGCACCGACCTTCCACGGCGACACCATCTACGCCGAGACGAAGGTGATCGACAAGGTCGCCTCGACCTCGCGGGACGACCGAGGCGTCGTCACGGTCGAGACCAAGGCGTTCAACCAGCGCGGCGAGGAGGTCTGCTTCTTCCGTCGCAAGGTGATGGTCTGGAAGCGTGACGCCGCCCCGGCGCGGCGGCGCCCCTACGGTGACGACGTCTGGGAGTGAGACAGGCCGGCCGGGCGGCCGGCTCGGACCGGATCCGGCGGCCGAGCGAGCTGAGGGACCTCGGTCGGGCGATCGCCACCTGGGGGAGCGCGGGCGGCGGCTCGTCTCGGCGCCCGGACCTGCCGTGGCGGGCCACCCGTGACCCCTGGGCAGTCCTGGTCAGCGAGGTCATGACCCAGCAGACCCAGGTCGGGCGCGTCGTCCCGGTCTACGAGCGGTTCCTCACCGCGTTCCCGACTCCGACCGCCTGCGCGTCGGCGCCGCTCGATGCGGTGCTCCGGAGCTGGCGGGGGCTCGGCTACAACCGCCGCGCCCGGAACCTGCACCTGGCCGCGCAGGTCGTCGCGACCGAGCACTCGGGACGGGTTCCCGACGACGTGGCATCCCTCGAGGCGCTGCCGGGTGTCGGCCCGTACACCGCGAGGGCGGTGCTCGCGTTCGCGTTCGGGCACGACGTGGGCGTGGTGGACACCAATGCGGGCCGGGTCCTCGCTCGCGCGGCCGCCGGACGGTCGCTCCGGCGCGTCGAGGCTCAACAGGTGGTCGACGCGATGGTCCCGCCAGGGCGGGCGTGGGAGTTCGGCCAGGCGCTCCTCGACCTCGGGGCCACCGTCTGCACGCCCGCACCGGATTGCAGCGCCTGCCCGGTCCGCCGGCGTTGCCGGTGGTCGGCGAAGCGCCGGGTCGCGCCGGACCCCGCCCGAGGCTCGTCGGGCGTCTCGCGGCCACAGACCCGCTTCGAGGGCTCGGACCGGCAGGGACGCGGCCGGCTGGTCGACGCGCTGCGGGACGGCCCGCTCGGCGAGGACGAGGTGGCCTCGGCCATCGGCTGGTCCGCCGAGCCGACCCGTGCCGCGCGTGTCGTCGCCGACCTCGTCGCGGAGGGCCTCGTCGCCCGCGACGCGCAAGGTTTGTGGTGCCTGCCGGGCTGAGCCGGCTCCGGCGTCCTATGCGGCGAGGAACGACAGGATGCGATCGTTGACCTCGTCGGGTCGCTCGACGACGAGGAAGTGACCCGCCCCCTCGACGATCGCCATCTCCGATCCGGGTGCGAGATGCTCCACGACCGGGCCGATGGTGTCGATGCCCATGCAGCCGTCCGCCGCGCCGTGGAGGTAGAGGACCGGCTGGGGTGGGACGGTGGCGGCCGCGACGAGCGCGGCCTGTGCCTCGGGATCCTCGGGAGGGGCGGCGAACATCGCCCGGTAGAAACCGATCGCGGCGCTCAGGTGCTCGGGTGTGGCGAGCGCCTTCTTCACCTGGGCTGCGTCCCAGGTGCCGTCGTAACCGGGCGACCATTCCGACCAAAGGCGGTCGATGAAGGAGTAGTCGTCGCGGCTGACCGCGTACTCGGCGAAGGGCAGCTGGAAGAAGAAGACGTAGAAGCTGCGGCGCAGCTGGTCGAACCCGAAGAAACGCTCGCCCATGGACGCGACGGGTGCGACGCGCAGCCGTCACTCCCTTTCGCCATCGCGCCGGTTGGTGTGCCAGCGCTCCGTAGGCCGCGAGCGCTCCCCAGTCGTGGCCGATGAGGACCGCGTCGCCGCTGCCGCCCAGCGCCTCGTGCAAGGCGCAGGCGTCGAGCGCGAGCGTGCCCTGGTCGTAGCGCCCGTCGGCAGGGATCCCCGAGGGGGAGTAACCGCGCAGGTACGGAGCCACCGCGTGGTATCCGGCTTCGGCGAGCCGGGGGAGCAGGTACCGCCAGGTGTGGGCGGTGTCGGGGAACCCGTGGAGGCAGAGAGCCAGAGGCCCGTCCGCGGGGCCTTCGCAGAGGTAGGCGAACTCGACGCCGTTGGCGGTGACGAAGCGTTCGTCCACCAACCGGAGGGTAGCCGGGAGGTGTGGCGCGGGGTCGCGACTAGCCTCGTCGGTTGGTGAAGATCACATTTTTCGGCGTGCGGGGATCGTGTCCGTGTTCCTCGGACCGGCAGCACCGATACGGCGGGAACACCTCTTGCATCCTGGTGGACGTCGACGGCGAACCGCCACTGATACTCGACCTCGGGACCGGGCTCCGCGCACTGGGTGATCATCTGAACGTCGAGCTGCAGGAGTCCGGTCTCCCGCTGCGTGCCAACGCACTCCTCACCCATCTGCACTTCGACCACGTGCTCGGTCTCCCCTTCTTCGCGCCCATGCGCGACCCGGGGGCGATCCTCGACGTCTACGGTCCCTCCCAGGCGGGCTCCACGTTGAAGGACACCTTCGAGGCGATCGTCCAGCCCCCGTTCTTCCCCATCCACTTCGCCGACTTCCGGGGCGAGACCTGTTTCCACGATCTCGACGACTCCGGTATCGGGATCGGAGCGATCAAGGTGACCGCGCGATCGGTGCCCCACATCGGCCACACGCTCGGCTACCGGATCGAGGCCAACGGCAGCTCGCTCGTCTACATCCCCGACCATCAGGCACCGCTCGATCGGTGGACGGTGACTCAAGGAGTTCTCGAACTGTGCGACGGCGCGGACATGGTCATCCACGACGCGCAGTACACCGAGGAGGAGTACGCCGCCCTCTCCGACTGGGGACACTCGACCCCGACCTACGCGCTGCACGTCGCCAAAGAGGCGGGCGCCCGCCAACTCACCCTGTTCCACCACGATCCCTCTCACACCGACCGAGAGATCGACAAGATGCTCAGCCACTCGAGCCGGCTCGCCTCCGAATGCAGCGTGGTCGAGGTGACCGCGGCCGCCGAAGGGACGACGGTCGAGCTCGGGGCCGCGTGAGGTGCCATTCGACACCGAGCAGTTCAAGGAGGCGATGGGCAGGTTCACCACCGGACTGACCATCGTCGCGGGGATCGAAGAGGGCGAGCCGGTCGGTTTCACCTGTCAGAGCTTCGTCTCCCTCTCGATCGAGCCTCCGTTCGTGGCGGTCGCCCCCGCTCGTACCTCCACCAGCTGGCCGCGCATCGCCGGTTCGGGGAGCTTCTGCGTGAACGTGCTCGGCGACCACCAAGAGGAGCTCTGCCGTGGCTTCGCGGTGTCCGGGGGCAAGAAGTTCGAGGGCGTTCCGTGGCGGCGATCGCCCTCCACCGGCTCCCCGGTCATCGACGGCTGCCTCGCATGGATCGACTGCGACGTCGAGCTCGTCCACGACGCGGGCGATCACGAACTGATCCTCGGGAGGGTTCTCGACCTCGGGACCGCCGACGGCACGCCGCTGCTCTTCTTCCGCAGCCGCTATGCCACGCTCGCGCGGCTCCCCGACCAAGACGACTGGGAATGAGCGGAGGAGGAGCGAGGGGTGCCGAAGATCACCGAGTCCGAGGTCATCGCGGACGTCGTCGTCGTCGAGCCTGACGTCCACGGCGACCCGCGGGGCCGTTTCGTCGAGACCTACCGGCGGAGCTGGTTCCCGCTGGGGCGCGAGATGATCCAGGGCAACCGCTCCGAGAAGCAGGCCGGTGCGTTGGTCGGTCTCCACTACCACCTGCACCAAGCCGACTACTGGTACGTGTTGCGCGGTACCGCCCGCGTCGTGCTGCACGACCTGCGTCGAGGGTCGCCGACCGACGGGGCCACCTTGGTGGTCGAGCTCGACGGCGACCACGATCGGGGACTGTTCATCCCACCCGGCGTCGCACACGGGTTCGCCGCGCTGACCGACCTGACCCTCTGGTACCTCGTCGACAGTTACTACAACCCCGACGACGAGCTCGGTGTCGCGTGGGACGACCCGGCGATCGACGCCGACTGGGGAGTCGCCGACCCGGTGCTCTCCGAACGCGACCGCGCCAACCCGCACCGAGCGGACATCCCCGAAGGGGTGCAACCGAGGGTTCGCCTGCGGACCTGAGCAGCGCAGCGCCCGTTCGCCGGTCGGGCAGGTGCTCGCGCCGCGGGTCTGACACAATTCGCCACGTGAGCGAGCCCAGCGCGGTCGTAGCGTGAGCGTCGAACCCGGTGACACCGGGGGAGCCGGTTCGGTCGCCGACGTACCCGAGACCGCCGGCGCGCCCGCCCGGCTCCCCGAACGCCTCGGCTCGCCCTCCACCGGCGTGCTGGTCACCGGCGGCGGCTCGGGCATCGGGCGGGCCACCGCCCTCGCCCTGGCCGAGGTCGGCCGTCCGGTGGCGGTCTGGGACGTCGACCCGGAGGGTGCAGAAGAGACCGCGTCGATCTGCCGCGACTCGCACGGTTGCGTCGCCGAGTGGTCCGCGGTCGACGTGGCGGATTCGAATGCCGTCGCGGACGGCGTGGTCAAGGCCGCCGCGGTGCTCGGTTCGCTCGGCGGCTTCGTCCACGCGGCCGGAGTGCCCGGGCCGATGTCGGTGGACTTTATCGACGACGAGTTGTGGGACCGGACCCTGAACGTCAACCTCCGCGCCGCGGCCATGATCTCGAAGGCGCTCCTCGAGCCCTTCCGCGAGGCCGGCCCCGGCTCGGCGACGGTGTTCATCTCCTCGATCGAGGGGCTCTTCGGCAGTGCCATGCTGACCGCGTACTGCGCGTCGAAGGGAGGGGTGCTCGGCGTCATGCGGTCGATCGCGCATCGATTCGCGATGGAGGGGTTCCGGGTCAACGCGGTCTGTCCCGGCGCCGTCGCGACGCCGATGCTCGAGCCGGCCTTCGAAATCCCCGGGTTCCGCGAGCAGATCGAGGAGCGCACGCCGCTCCAGCGGATCTCGACGCCCGAGGAGATCGCGAGGCCCATTCGCTTCCTCCTGTCCGACGAGGCCTCCTTCGTCACCGGTACCTATCTGGTGGTCGACGGGGGTCTGACCTCGATCACCGCCATCTGAGGCGCCCGCGCGGGCCCGCTGTCCAATCGCCGCGCCATCCGGGGTTGAATAGAAGCGATGTGGATCTTCGTGGCGGCCGTCGTGGTGGTGGCCGTCGGAGCCCTCGTGGCGGCCGCGCTGATGCGCCCGGGCGGCGACGACGTGTCGGTCAAGAGCTACCACAGCGCCCTCGGAACTCTCGAGCATCTGTCGCAGCCCGAACGCCGGGTACGGGGCCCGGTCCGTCGCGGTTCGGCCGAGATGGATCGCCCGGACGATCCTCTCCCCTCGGTGCCGCCGGTCGCGGTGCGAGGGAACGAAGAGTTCCCCGACGCCGCCGAGCCGCTCGTCTTCGACGACGCCCGCCCGAAGGACCGCTACCAGCCGCCACCCCAGGAGAGCGCGACGGCGAGGGCGCGGCGCGCCCAGCGGGTTGCGCTCGATTCGATGGGCCGGAGGCCGCGACGCGGCGCCGGCGTCGCGCTGGTGGTGGTGGTCGCTCTCGTGGCGTTCGGCGTGCTGGCCTACGTGGGCAGTCGGCGCTCCCACTCGCCGGCGCACGCGAGCACCACCGCGACCACCCATGCCCGGTCGGTCACCTCGACGACCCCGCCTCACTCGCAATCCGGCCACTCACCAGCTCGGTCGCGGACCAGCACCACCACCACGACCGCGCCGAGCCAGATCGTGGCGTCGACCGCTTCGTCGACCGGAACGGCCGCGACCTACCCGGTGGGGAACGACTCGTTCACCATCCTGATCTCGGCGAACGCCCCCTGCTGGGTCGACGTGACCACGGTGGCCACCGGGGCCACCCTCTGGACCGGGACCCTCCAGCCGGGCGGCAGCCAGTCGGTGCCGGCAACCGGCGCGACGACCGTCCACTTCGGTGCGACCGGCGTGACGATGTCCGTGGACAAGACCCCGGTGGTGTTCCCCACGCCGATGCACGCCCCCTTCGTCGCCACCATCCAACCGAGCTCGCCCGCGTCGCCCGCCACCACAGCTCCCTCAGCCGGCTGACCCGCCCGTGCTCGGTGGTGGAACCGGCGCGTGCTCGGCGATGCCGAGCGCGTCGAGGACGAACGCGTAGACGAACGCCTCCTCTTTCCAGGCGTCGTAGCGACCCGACGGACCGCCGTGTCCCGCGCCGAGCTCGGTCCTCAACAGGACTCGGTTGTCGGGATTGGCCGCGCGGAGCTTCGCCACCCACTTGGCCGGCTCCCAGTAACCGACCCGAGGGTCGGTGAGGCCGGCCGTCGCAAGGATGTCCGGGTAACGAACCGGGGTGCCGTCGTCGCCGACCGAGCGCACGTTGTCATAAGGGGAGTACGACTTCATGACCCGGTAGATCCCCGCGTCGGCGACCGGGTTGCCCCACTCCTCCCACTCGGTGACGGTCAGCGGCAGCGACTCGTCCATGATGGTGGTCAGGCAGTCGACGAAGGGCACCTCGGCGACGATCGCGCGGAAGAGCTCCGGAGCCAGGTTGGCAACGGCCCCCATGAGCAGCCCACCGGCGCTGCCGCCTCGGGCGACCAGCCGGTCCGGTTCGGTCCAGCCCTCCGCGACCAGGGTGCGTGCGCAGGCCAAGAAGTCGGTGAAGGTGTTCGGTTTCGCGGCGAGCTTTCCCTCCTCGTACCAGCGCCGGCCCATCTCGCCGCCTCCGCGCACGTGGGCGATGGCGAAGACCACGCCGCGGTCGAGCAGGCTGAGCCGGAGGGAGGAGAAGGTGGGATCCATCGAGGCCTCGTAGGAGCCGTAGCCGTAGAGGAGACAGGGTGTCGGGCCACCCTCGTGCCGGGCGACCAGGTCCGGTCGGTACACCAGCGAGATCGGGACCTCGGTTCCGTCGTCGGCCTTCGCGAAGCGACGCTCGGTGCGGTAGTCGCCGGGGTCGAACGCGCCGAGCACCGGCTGACGCTTGCGGAGGACCGCGTCGCCACCTCGCAGCGGGAGGTCGTAGACCGAGCGCGGCGTGACCAGCGAGGTGTACTCGTAGCGCAGCACCGACGATTCGTACTCCGGGTTGGCCCCGCCCCACACCGTCGACGGTGACTCGGGCTGGCCGACCGGACGCGCCGCGAGGGTGACCGGATCGAGGATGCGGATCCGGGTCTCTCCCTCTGCACGCTCGTAGACCACCAGGTGGTCGGCGAACGGGTCGACGCCGTCGAGCCGCACTCCCTCGCGTCCGGGGAGGAGCTCCTGCCAGGCGGCGCGCCCGGGAGTGGCGTCGGGGGCCGACATCAGGCGGAAGTCCTCGGCTCCGTCGTTGGTCACGATGAGAAATCGTGGCTCTCTGTCTCCCGCGGGATCGCCCCGGTCGTGGTCGATGCTGTACTCGATCCCGTGACGGCGGGCCTCGATCACCGAGAAGTCGCCCTCCGGTCGGTCCGCGGCGAGCGTCCTCATCTCCGAGGTGACCTTCGAGTGGAGCGCGCAGACGAGGTACCGGTCGTCCTTGGTGCGCCCGACCCCGAGGTAGAAGTGCTCGTCGGGCTCCTCGTAGACGAGCCGGTCGTCGAGCAGGATCGGTGCCCACCTCGTGTCGCCAGAGCTGGTAGGGACGCATGGCCGCGTCGACCCGGACGTAGAAGACGGTGCGGTTGTCGCTCGCCCACGCGACTCCGTACGAGGTGTCCTCGATCGATTCGGGCGACTCCGATCCGGTGGCGAGGTCGGCGAAGCGCATCGTGTAGCGCTCGCCCCCGGTGGTGTCGGTCGAGTACGCCAGCCAGCTGTGATCGGGACTGACCGACAGGTTGCCGAGCGCGAAGTAGTCGTGGCCTTCCGCGAGGCGGTTCTCGTCGACGAGGATCACCTCGTCGACGAGGAGGTGGATGGCCGGGCCCGCCCGGGAGCGGCTCGTCTTCCCACCCGGGGTGCTCCGGCCGACGACAGTGGATGCCGTAGCTGCTCCCCTCGACCGTGCGGCTGTAGTACAGCCAGGGACCCTTGCGGACCGGCACCGACAAATCGGTCTCCTCGATGCGCGCCACGATCTCCTCGAAGAGCGCATCCTGCAGGGGGACGGTCGGGGCCATGATCGCGTCGGTGTAGGCGTTCTCGGCCTCGAGATGGGCGAGGACCGCCGGGTCGTCGCGGTCGCCGAGCCAGTACCAGTCGTCGATCCGCACGTCGCCGTGTGCCCTGAGCTCGACCGGGCGTCGCTCGGGGACCGGTGCCTCCGGCAGCTGCTCGGCTGGGGCGGCATCGGGACGGAGGGGGTCGGTCGAACCGGGCATCCGCCCAGGATGTCACGGTGGGCGGCTGCTCCGGCCCGGGGCTCCGTCCGGCCCCCGGGGCGAGGTTGTTACTATCTGGATAGGAGAAATCGACCGTTTCGGGCGACCGCCCGCGACCTCGGTTCAGAGCCCATGACGACCACCGACCTCGATCTCGGCAAGTACAAGCTCGGCTGGTCCGACGAGGAGGACTACGTCTTCAAGCCCAAGAAGGGCCTCGACGAGTCCATCGTCCGCGAGATGTCGGCCATGAAGAAGGAACCCGAGTGGATGCGGGACTTCCGGCTGCGGGCGCTCACCCGCTTCGAACGCAAGCCGATGGTCGAGTGGTTCGCGGTCAACATGCCCGATCTCGACTTCGACGACATCTTCTACTACATCAAGCCCACCTCCGAGCAGGTCGGCGACTGGGACGAGCTGCCCGACGCGATCAAGCGCACCTACGAGAAGCTGGGCATCCCCGAGGCGGAGCGCAAGTACCTGGCCGGTGTTACTGCTCAGTACGAGTCCGAGGTGGTGTTCCACCGAAATCGCGAGGACCTCGAGGCAATGGGCGTCCTCTTCTGCGACATGGACACCGCGGTTCGCGAGTACCCCGACATCGTGCGCAAGTACTTCGGTACGATCATCCCGCCGGCGGACAACAAGTTCGCCGCGCTGAACTCGGCGGTGTGGTCGGGTGGCTCGTTCATCTACGTGCCCCCCGGTGTGAACGTCGACCAGCCTCTGCAGGCCTACTTCCGGATCAACGCCGAGAACATGGGCCAGTTCGAGCGCACGCTGATCATCGCCGACGAGGGATCGCAGGTGCACTACATCGAAGGGTGCTCGGCACCGGTGTACACCTCTGACTCCCTCCACTCGGCGGTCGTCGAGCTGGTTGCGCTCCCCGGGTCGCGGATCACCTATACGACCATCCAGAACTGGTCGAACAACGTGTACAACCTGGTGACCAAGAGGGCCCGGGCGGAAGCCGAGGCCCATGTCGAGTGGATCGACGGCAATATCGGGTCGCGGCTCACGATGAAGTACCCCTCGGTCTACCTGATGGGTCCGAAGGCCTCCGGCGAGGTGCTCTCGGTCGCCTACGCGGGTGCCGGTCAGCATCAGGACGCCGGCGCAAAGATGTTCCACGTCGCCCCCGAGACGACGTCGACCATCGTCTCGAAGTCCATCTCGAAGGACGGTGGCATCACCACCTATCGCGGCAAGGTGCACGTGGACGAGGGCGCGACCCGCGCCAAGAGCTTCGTGCGCTGCGACGCGCTGCTGCTCGACGAGACCTCGGTCTCCGAGACGAAGCCCTACATGGAGGTCGGGGAGCGCGACGCCCGGATCGGCCACGAGGCCACCGTGTCCAAGGTCGGTGACGATCAGCTCTTCTACCTGATGAGCCGCGGGCTCTCCGAGACCCAGGCGATGGGGATGATCGTGAACGGGTTCATCGAGCCGATCACCCGGACCCTGCCGATGGAGTACGCCGTCGAGTGGAGCCGGCTGATCGAGCTGCAGATGGAGGGCTCGGTCGGCTGAGGCACCGCCCGCCCCCTGGTCCGGGACGGTCCGTCCGTCCGGGCAGTCCGATTCCGCGCGGTCCGGCCGCGAGGCGAACGGCCGGGGGGTGAGGAGGAAGGCAGAATGGGCCCATGCCGATGAGGGAAGAGTGCAAGCACTTTCAGTCGAGGACCTACGACTCGGGCGAGGTGGCCCGCTTCTGCGTCCTCGACCTGGCCCCCGATGCGCCCTGGAAGTGTCCTGACGACTGTCCCTCCTACTCGGCCCGGCTCGCCGACGTCGGTTGGGCCCACGGCTCCCTCGTCGAGCCGAAGCTCGAGGAGATGCCCGACGTGCCCGACAGAGAGGCGGCCGAACTCCTGGGCCAGGCCGAGGACATCATCAACGCGATCGCGCCGGAGGCACTCGCCGAGGCGCGCAAAGAAGACGAGCGGGAGTCCCGCCGCGAGGGTCGACGACGTTGGTGGCGCCGCCGGCGCTGAGCCTCTGACCCGGCGCAGGATTGCCGCGCCGCCCGCTAGCGGCCGGTGAAGACCGGCGGTCGCTTCTCCGTGAAGGCGGCCATCGCCTCGGCGAGGTCCTCGGAGCCGAGTGCGCCCGCGTTCCACGTGGCCACGAACGACAGCCCTTCGCTCACCGATCGTCCTTCGCCTGCCGCGAGGACTGCCTTGGTCCCGCGGACCGCGAGCGGTGAGTTCGACGCGATCTCCGTCGCGAGAGCGCGTGCGTCGGCGACGACCGCCTCGGAATCGGAGCTCACGTGGTTGACGAGACCGATGTCGGCGGCGCGGGACGCAGTGATGTCCTTCCCCGTGTAGGCGAGCTCGGCCACGTGGCCCTTTCCGATGATGTGGGGAAGGCGTTGCAGGCTGCCCAGGTCGGCGACGATCGCCACCTTGGTTTCCCGGACCGAGAAGACCGCGTCGGCACTTGCCAGACGGATGTCGCACGCCGCAGCCAGGTCGACCCCGCCCCCCAGGCAGTACCCCTGGATGGCGGCCACGACCGGCACCGCGCAGTCGGCCACCGACGTGATCGAAGCCTGCATGCGGAGCACGTCGGCCCGCACCGACGCGGCGCGGACCGCGGGTGACGGACGCCTGCTCGCGCCGTCTCTCTCTGGTGTGGCACCGCTGATCAGTCCCGACATCGCGACCAGGTCGAGGCCGACGCTGAAGTGGGGGCCTCGTGCGGCAACCACCACCGCCCTCACCTCCGGGTCCCCCGCGATCACGCTCATCGCGATCGGCAGATCGGTCCAGAACGCGGGCCCGAGGGCGTTGCGCTTCTCCTCTCGATCGAGCCAGAGAGTCGCCACGTTGTCGCCGAGCTCGATCGAGAGGACTTCAGAGGTGAACGAATCGATCGTCGCGGTGGTCATGGTCGCCAGCGTACGCCGCACGCGCGGGAGCCCTGCAGAGCACCTCAAGACCGGCAGGGCCCGGCGGGCACGACCGATGACCCAGGTAACATGTGGTGCAGAGGCTCGGGACCGGGCCTCTATCCGCGAGAGGACCAGTCCTGCCCACCTTCACCGTCGAAACCGCGTCACAGCTGCCCGGTCCTGACTGGCTGCGGGTCCGCCGAGAAGCAGCCGCCGACTCCTTCGTTTCATCACCTCTCCCGACCGAGAAGGACGAGGTCTGGAGGTACAGCCGGATCGACGCACTCGATCTCGACCGGTTCGAGCCGGTCGAGCCGGGAGGTGCGATCGCCGAGGACGCACGGACCCCGCGATCGGAGCAGGTCCACGCACTGGTCAGCCGTCTCGGTGCGCGCTCGGGCCTCGTCGTGACCATCGACGGCGTACTGGCCACCGTCAGCACCGGGGGGACCGAAGGGATCCTCACCCTCGGGAGGATCACGGAGCACTCCGAGGGTGACCGACTGCTCGGGAGCACGCTGACCGATCCCACCGATTTCCCGCTCCTCAACGACGCGTTCGTCGTCGATCCGGTCGTCGTCGACGTGGTCGAGGGCGCCCGGCTCGAGGACCCGATCGTCCTGGTGCACCTGGTCACCGGTCGGGCGGACCTCGCGGTGTTCCCCCGGGCGGTCGTGCGCATAGGGCGCGGATCCACCGCGGCCGTCGTCGAGCTGTTCGTGGAGTCGGGTGTCGGTCTGCTGCCCGACAGCCGATCCACCCTTCTGCCCGGTCCGGAGGCCTCGAGCGAACACCTCGTCGTACCGGTGACCGAGCTCGAGGTCGGTGAGGGCGCCCGGCTCGCGTACGTGAGTGTGCAGGCGCTCGGCTCGGGTGCCTGGCAGCTCGCGCACCAGGCGAGCACCGTCGCGGCGGAGGGAGAGCTGACCAGCTTCGCGGTCGCGCTCGGTGGGAGCTACGCACGGCTCCGCACCGATTCCGCGCTCACCGGTGCCGGAGGCACCAGCCTCCTTCGTGCGGCCTATGTCGGGCACGACGACCAGATGCTCGACTTCCGCACCCTCCAGGATCACCTCGCGCCGCGGACCACCAGCGACCTGCTCTTCACCGGTGCGGTTGCCGACCGTGCCCACTCGGTCTACAGCGGGATGATCCGGGTCCGGCGAGGCGCGGTCAAGGCCGACGCGATGCAGACCAACCACAATCTGGTGCTCGACGAGGGCGCTCACGCCGACTCCGTTCCCAATCTCGACATCGAGGAGAACGACGTGAGGTGCAGTCACGGGTCGACTGTCGGCCCGGTCGACGAGGATCAGCGGTACTACCTCGAGTCGCGCGGCGTGGAGCCCGAACGGGCCGAGCAGCTCATCGTGGCCGGCTTCTTCCGCTCCATCGCCGAGAAGGTGCCCATCGACTCGATGCGGCCGCTGGTCAGCGAGCAGCTCGCCGGCCGCGTGGGAGTCGGGGATGGCTGAGCGGGTGACAGGCGAACCGGTCAAGGTGCGGCTCTGCGGTCGCGACGACCTCGCGTCGGGCGAAGCGAGGCGCTTCGACGTCGCGGGGCTTCGAGTCGCGCTCGTCCGCATCGGCGACGACTTCTACGCGATCGGTGACCGGTGCAGTCATGAGGACTATTCGTTGGCCGAGGGCGAGGTGTGGCCGCAAGAGCGTGAGATCGAATGTGCGAAGCACGGCTCGACCTTCGATCTCTGCACCGGCCAACCCTGCTCACTCCCTGCGACACAGCCGGTGCCGGTCTACGACGTGGTGGTCGACGACGAGGGCGTGTCGGTGGTGGTCCGGTGAGCACGGGGGAGCTCCGCATCGAAGAGTTGCGCGCGGGTGTGCCCGGTCGCGAGATCCTGCGCGGTGTCTCCCTCACGGTGCGGACCGGGGAGGTCCACGCGGTCATGGGGCCGAACGGCTCGGGCAAGTCGACGCTCGCCCACGTGCTGATGGGGAGACCGGGCTACGAGGTGCTGGGAGGATCGGTGACCCTCGACGGAATCGATCTTCTCGCCCTGCCGACCTGGCAGCGCGCGCGGGCGGGGCTCTTCCTCGGCATGCAGCAACCGATCGAGGTACCCGGCGTCTCGCTGGTCGACTCGCTGACCGCGGCGAAACCCGCGATCCCCCGGGGCGAAGTCGGGTCCCCGGTCGATCCTCGCGGCGAGGTCGACGCGCGACTCCGTGTCGAAGCGGGACGGGTCGGCCTCGACGAGCGGTTCCTCGACCGGCCTCTCAACGTCGACCTCTCCGGCGGTGAGCGGAAGCGCAACGAGGTGATCCAGCTCGGTGTGGTGCGGCCCCGCTTCGCGGTGCTCGACGAGATCGATTCGGGCCTCGATGTCGATGCGCTCGGGGCGGTCGCCCGCCGGATCCGGGCTGCCACCTCGGAGTGGGAGCTCGGTGTCCTGGCGATCACCCACTTCAAGCGCTTGCTCGACGTCTTGGCGCCCGACGTGGTCCACGTCCTCTCCGACGGGCGCATCGTCGCGAGCGGGGGAAGCGAGCTCGCCGGAATCGTCGACCAGACGGGGTACGCCGCCTACACCTGAGTCCCGAGGTGTCGGTCCTCGGCTCCGGGCGCACCCTCCCGCGGAGACCCCGTTGCTAGCGTTGCGCCATGCCTCGCGCTGGCCGCCGACGCGGCGGGGCGCACAGCGCGTCTCGGAGAGGTGGCGGAAAGCAACCCACGACCGCAGTGGAAGCGATCGGCGCCCCACCGACCGGAGCGGCGGCGGCCGTCACCGCGCCGGTTGGATCGGCGCCGGACGGCGCGCCGAGCCCCAGCCTGCCGGGCCGCCGACACGGCAGGCGGAAGAAGAAGGCCAAGCGGAGCTGGCTCGATCGGATGCTCCTCGGCGCGGTGATCGTGGTCGCGCTGGCACTGGTCGCGGTGGGGTCCAGCTACGCGTACCTCCAGTACCGCTTCAGTCAGGTGGCCAAGGTCAACGTCAAACACCTGAAGGCCGCGCCTCCTGGCCAGCCCTTCAACGTGTTGCTGATCGGCTCCGACTCGCGCGTCGGCGAGAGCACTTCGGAGGCATCTCACCTGGGCACCGAGGCGGCCACCGCCGGGCAGCGGAGCGACGTGGTCAAGATCGTCCACGTCGTACCGGCGACCGGCCAGGCGAGCGTGATCTCGATCCCCCGGGACACCATGGTCACCGTCGCCGGCGACACCAACCAGACCGGCACCTACAACCGGATCAACTCGACCTACGGCTCGGGTCCCGACCAACTCGTCCAGACCATCGAGGCCAACTTCGGCATCCCGATCGAGCACGTGGTGCAGATCGACTTCGAGGGCTTCCGCGGCGCGGTCGATGCGATCGGCGGGATCAAGCTCGACTTCCCGTATCCGGCGAAGGACACCTATACCGGGCTGAACGTATCCGCCGGTTGCCAGCACCTGAACGGCGGCTACTCGCTGGCCGTCGCCCGCAGCCGCCATTACGAGTACGAAAAGGACGGGTACTGGCAGGAGGACCCGACCAGCGACTTCGGCCGCATCCAACGGCAGAACGCCTTCCTGAAGGCGCTCATCAACCAGGCCGAGAGTGACTACAACCCGCTCACCCTCAACGCCTTCATCGGGTCGGTGGTGCAGGGTGTCACGGTCGACTCGACGTTCACGGTCGCCGACCTGGTCTCTCTCGCCCGCGAGTTCCACTCGTTCGAGTCCTCCTCGCTCGCGACGGCCACCCTCCCCACCTATCAGTCCTACTCCTCCAAGTTCGCCTCCTTCGGCGCGGTCCTCTACGTCGACCAGAGCGCCGGCCAGCAGATGATCACCCAGTTCCTCGGCGGTCCGCCGGAGTCCGCGCTCACCCCACCTCCCGGGCCCTACGGAGTCGTCCCGACGACGACCACGACGTCCACCGTTCCTTCGTTCGGGAGCACGCCGGCCACTTCTGCGTCGACGAGCACGAGCACCACGGTCGAGACCGACTTCGACCCGACCCCCTGCTGAGGTCGGAGAGGAGCGAGAGTCCGAGGTCGCCTACGTGCCGGGGTACTCGCTCGACCCTGGGGGCGAAGTCAGTCGGCGGAGGCCGGAGCCGTCGACGCCGACGGCCCAGATCTGAAATCCCGCCGAGAGGTTGCTGCGAGCCCGGTGAAAGTAGATCGTCTGGTCGTCGAGGGACCAGGACGGCTTGCTGTTGATCGCGCCCCCGCGTGGATCGAGCAGGTACCGGGGCCGGGCACCCGTGGCGAGCTCGACCCGACCACCGACACTGGTCACCGGTGCCAGTCGGATGTCCCAGCTGCCCACCGAGAGCAACCCACCGCTGACCTTGGTGAGCCATGCGAGCTCGCGGCCGTCGTGCGAGAAGTAGGGATCGTTGTCCTCGAGGTTGTCGTCGGTGATCCTCACCAGGTCCGACCCGCCGGACGACACGGTGTAGATCTCGTGACGGCTCGGGAGACACAGCGAACCCGGGCAACCGACGAAGGCGATCGTCCGACCGTCGGGTGACCAGGACGGGTCGACGTTCGAGCCTGCTCGGTGGGTGACGGCTCGTGGGTCGCCGCCCAAGTCGTCGGTGATCCAGATCTGGGGACTGAACCGCGAACCACCGAACATCACCAGGTGCTGGCCGTCCGGCGACCACTCGGCGTGTCCCTGCAGCACCCACCCGTCGAGGCCGGCGGGCCGGAGCTCCACCGGGTCGGTTCCGTCGGCGGCCATCGCCCACAGTGACGTCGTCGAGTAGTCGCGATCGTGCACGCCCTTCGGGGTGCGGTAGAAGAGGATGGTCCGCCGGTCGGGCGAGAGGCGGGCCCACCACGAGTCCTCCGCGCCGTCGTGGGTCAGCTGACGGAGGCCGCCCCCGCCCGAGTTCATCGTCCAGACCTCGTAGTTGCCGGTCCGGTTCGAGTCGAAGACGAGATTTCCCGGCGGGATCGCGGGGGAGGGACTCTGCGGTAGGGACGTCGGAGGATGCCACCCCTGCGGGACCGCTTTCGGCGTGTTCAACCGATGGACCACGACGACAATGGTCACCACTGCGACGACCAGCAGCCCGGCGAACACGCCGAGCGCCACGAGCAGCCTCCGCTTCCACCGGCGGGGCGCTCGGGGGGGTGACGGCTCACGCAGGACGATTTCCTCCTGGCTGCGGTTCCTCGTGTCCACCGACATCAGACCACACCCGCGAATTCTGCCGCTGCGCGGAGTCCGGCGAGTGCCGCGGTCCCGGTCGTCACCGCGTCGTAGTGAGCCACCCGCCGGTGGCCACGCTCGGTGAGCTCGGCTCTGAAGGTGCGGTCGGTCAGGACACGCCGGATCCCCTCCACGACCGCCTGGTCGTCGAGGGGATCGACCAGTAGCGCCGCGTCCCCCGACACCTCGGGGATGGCCGCGGCGTCGGCCGCCAGCACCGGTGTTCCGGCGGCCATGGCCTCGAGTGGCGGCAGACCGAAGCCTTCGAAGAGGGAGAGGTAGACGAGCGCCTGGGCCCGTTCGAGCAGGAGCTGTCGGATGTCATCGTCGACCCGGCCGAGGAAGACGACGGTGCCCTCCGGCGCTCTCGCTGCCTCTCGTTCCTCCCCTCCTCCCCACCACCGACCCCCTGCGACGATCAGCCGATGGGCTCGGAGAGCGGGCTCAGCTCGTTGGGCCTCGATGAACGAACGGATGGTCCGTGCCACGTTCTTCCTCGGGTGCAGGTTGCCCAGATAGAGGAGGAACGGTCGATCGAGGTGATGTCCGAGGGCGGCGAGCGCGGCCGCCTCCCGACCGGCGGAGAGGGGCGAGGGGCAGTGGACCGTGAGCGGAACGACGTGGACCCGACAGGGGTCCAGGCCGTAACTGTCGATCAGGTCGCGACGCGAGAACTCACTGATGGTCAGCACCGATGCGGCGCGGCGGACCTGGTGCCCGACCAGCGTGCGCAAGCGGGACCGGGTGCGACGGGGGTACACGTCCGGCAGGTGCAGAAAGGAGAGGTCGAGCACCATCAGGGCGACCGGTACCGGAGACCGTACGGGCGAATGGGTGACGGTGAAGACCACGTCGAACTCGGATCGCCGCCGGCTCAGGTACCAGGGCATCTCCGCTCCGAAGTGGATCGCGCCCCTGCGTCGGGTCATCCTCTCGATCTGCACTTGGCGGTCGGTTTCACCGGGGAGTGCGTCGAGGGCCGGATCCGCGAGGACAGTGAACCGATCAAGCGACCGGCCGGCGAGGCACAACCCGCGGACCAGGCCGGAGAGCATCGTCTCGTCGCCGCCTCTCCCCGAGCCGAGTGCGGTCGCGTCGATGCAGGCTCGCACCATCAGACCGACTGCACGCGACTCTGCCGGGCGCGACGCCGGGAGGCGGCCGAGTCGTTCAGCTCCGCCCGTCGGGCCGCTGCGCCGTAGCCGAGCTCCGACTCCGCCCGTTCGCCCAGGCCGATCTCGGCCAGGGGTCGCACCCGATCGGACTTGCTCGCCCCGTAGACGAACATGTCGGGCGGGACGTCGTCGACCACCACCGCGCTGGCGCCGACGATCGACCGGTCGCCGATGTGAGCAGGACCGAACACCTTGGCCCCGTCGAGCACGATGACGTCGTCACCCAGCGTCGGCTGACCCGGCCGCTTCGGGTTGCCGGCGCCCCCCATGCCGACCGCACGGAAGAGCTGGACGCGATGCCCGATCCGGCAGCCGCCACCGACACCGACGCCGACCGAGTGTGGGATCACCAGGCCGGGCTGGACGACGGCCCCCGGATGGAGCTCCGCGCCGAACAGGACGACGTCGAGAAAGAAGAAGAGCCGCGAGAGCGGTCGGAGTCCGCGGTGGTGGGCCGTGCTCGCCAATCGGAAGAGGATGACCGCCCAGGTGCCCGGGATGGTCAAGATGTCGAGGAGGCCACCGAGGGACGGGTAGCGGGCCTCCTTGAGCTTGGCCATCTGGCGGAGGTCGCCTTGGAGCGCGGCAAGCAGGGTCGGCACACCGGGCACTGCGTCCGGCGCCGCGGGCGGTGCCCCGTCGCGGCCCACGTGGCCGTTCGATCCGGCGTTCATGACAGGAACGCTTTCGACCAGCGATCCATCGATTCCCCGAGGGTTCGGTAGACCTCGAGGTAATGAACGGGTTGTGAGGATCGATCGACCGCGGAGCGGAACTCGTCGACGAAGGCGCCGAACATGTCGACGTAGGGACCCGGAGTCACACTGGTCGCCGCCTCGTCGACCAGCTCGTAGAAAGGCATCGACATCAGGTGCATCCACTGCTCGAGCACCACGACTCGCTCCAGACGGGTCTGCTTGGTGTGTTCGACGACGGGATGGCCGAAGGTGACCAGGTCACCCCGGAGGTCCATCAGTTTCTTCAACACGTACCCACCCCAGATGTCGTCGTGTCGGCTGAGTTGCCAGCCGTGCACCCAGACGTCGGGCAGGAAGAAGTAGGCGGGGGCGAGCTCGGCCGCGAACGCGGTGTTCATCCCGCACACCGGGATGTTCCCGAGCGCGACCCGATTGGTGGCAGCGGCGAGGGCGGGATCGCCGGGCTCGCCGGAATGGAGCTTGTCGATCCCGTTGAGGTCGAGGATGCCGTCCCAGATACCGACGTTGAGCTTGACTTCGCCGGTGACGGTGGTCTCGACCGAGTGTGCGAGGGATGGCGCACGGAGCTCGTAGGGGTATCCCCGGGCGTAGACGTCCGGGCGATCGATCGTGTTGACCCAGCCCCCGGGGACGGTCGGCTCCACGGCGATCGCCTCGACGGCTTTGCTCAATGCGTCGAGATGCCCATCGAGCCAACCGGGTCGGGTCCGGCAGTCGTAGTCGAGCGCAACGATCACGTCGAAGCCCTCGCGGTAGGCGATGTAGTGGCCCACGTTCCGCGACGCGGCGCTCTTGTGCGGCATCGCCGCGTAGTGCTTCCCGCAGTAAGCCTGCTGACCGGCGTAGTCGAACATGAAGACGTTCTCACGGCGTGGCGGCGTCAGCTGCCCGTCGCTGTCGTCGCTCACGATGATCGGGATGTCCGCCGGGATCGCGTCGAACAGCTCCCAGGGCGGGTCGTCGGGGATGGGGATCACCACGACGACCGAGCGGGTGTCGACACGGCCGTCCGTGTACTGGTCGCCGGGGCTCGGGACCTTCTTTCGCATGCTGGCTCCCTTCGTCGGTGTGGTCGGAGTCACTGGTCTCGCCCTTCGTCACTGCACCACGCTGGTGCGGACACGGCTGACGTCCCGGATCAGCCCGTTGAAATGGTTGAGCAGGTACTCGTCGAGGGCTTCTTCCCACGGTCGCATCAGGTTCATGCCCTGGAGGTCGAGTGCCATGTTCCGCATGATCTCCGAGCGGGGCCGAATCGAGGGGAACTCGACTCGAAAGAAGCTGGAGTCGACTTCGACGAGCTCGATGTCGTCGCGCCCGAGCAGGTTGAGGATGTGCGCGGCGATGTCGTATCGATTTCCCTGTCCCTCGCAGGCCATGTGGTAGAGCCCGTAGAGCTGCGAACGGACCAGGTTGAGGAGGCATCGGCCGAAGTCGTAGGTGTAGGTCGGAGTTCCGTACTTGTCACCGACCGCATAGATCGTGGTCTGACCTTCACGGACCTGTTGGAGGATGCGGGCCACGAACTTGTGGTCCTTGCCGTCGCCTCCGCCGACCATCCATCCGGCGCGGATGATGTACCAGTTGTCGAGCATCGACGTCACCAGCTTCTCCGCCTCGTACTTCGAGGCTCCGTAGGTGTTGAGCGGGTTCGGCTGGTCGTACTCGGTGTAAGGGCCCGACTTGTTGCCGTCGAACACGCCGGCGGTCGAGATGAAGACCATCGGGACGCCACGTTGCCGGCACTCGAGCGCGAGGTACTTGGTCGCGACCGTGTTGGTCAGGAAGGCGTGGTCCGGGTCGGCGTCACAGACCTCGAGCGACGTCTCCGCGGCCATGTGCAGGAGGAGGTCTGGCCCGATCCGGTCGAAAGCGTCGCGGATCTCGTCACGATCGCGTACGTCGAGGTGATCGATCGTCGGGAACTCGCGTCCCCACGGCGTGAGGTTCGAGAGGTCGATGTCGGTCGGCGTCACCTCGTGGTCCCCTCCGATCAGCAGAGGCACGAGGGAGGTGCCGAGCATTCCGGCTGCACCGGTCGCGAGGATCTTCATCGAGGGCCTTCTTTCGTCGTCTTCCAAGTGGTCGGGGGTCGGGGTTGGTCGAGGGTGAGGACGATCATCCGGGCCAACCAGCGGGCCGGTGAGAGATGTCCGAGCAGGAAGCGGTCGATCGACTCCAGACGGTTGAACGTCGGGTCGCTCAGTTCGACGAAGTTCTGCAGGCGGCACAGCAGCTGCACCGGTTGCCAGATCACCGAGGAGAAATAGCGGGAGACCACCTCGAGGTCGTGCCGGTTGAGAGAACGCTCGTCGGGTGAGTGGGTGTGGGGCGGGAACTTCCGTCGCACCACCGAGGCGTAGCGCATCCGTCGAGCAACGTCGGGAAGGAAGAGCACCGGCTCGCAGAAGGCGGCCCGACCGTCGGGGCGGAGAAGACGCGCCAGGTTGGCAATTGCGCGCTCCCGGTCGAAATGGTGCACGACGTTGCTCCCGATGACGAGGTCATACGAGCGGTCGGGGTCGTCGAACTCCTCGATGGGAACGCACACGAACCGGGTCTGGTGGGCGGCACCGCTGAGCGAGGCGCGTTTCGCGGCCACTTCGAGGATGCCGGCCGAGACGTCGATGCCGGTGACGTCGGCCCCCTGCAATGCAAGCCAGACGGCGAGCGCACCGCTTCCCGCTCCGACCTCGAGAACGCGCCGTCCGGCCAGGGGGCCGAGGGCCTCGACGGTCGCACTCAGGTACTCCACCTGCTCGCGGTTGGGGAACGGGATGTGGTCCGCCTGGACGACGAAGTCTGCGTTGTCGGCGTCGGCCAGCAGAACCGCCGCCATGGCGTCATAGGTCGCTCGCTCGTGGGCGTGCCGGTCGACGAGGGACACACCGGCGCTGGTGGGGTCGTGGAGATGGATGTCATGCATGTGCGGTCCTCCGACTTGCCTTCACACGGACCCAATGGGCCCGCGCTCGCTGTCGCGATTCGTCGTCGCGCCGCACCAGCCAGCCGGCGGCGTAAGCGCTTGCACGAGCTCCGAATCCGACGGTCTCGAGAGCTCGCAGCGCGTCGGCCTGCCTGCTGCCGTGTCGGGCTTCGAACCACCGGTTGAGGGCGCGGAGTGCCTCGGGGGGCACCGTTCCGGTCCGGCGCCGGCTGCTGGCCCCCATGAAGTGGACGGCCGTCGCGTCCGCCGCGTACCAGACGTGCCATCCGGCATCCGTGGCCCGCTGGCACAGGTCGACATCGTCCATGTAGACGAAGATCGACTCGTCGAGGAAGCCGATCTGGGCCAGGGCATCCCGGCGCAGCAACATCACCGCACTGGTGACCCAGCCCGGCCGGAACGGCACGGCCGTGTCGTGGCGGAGATACATGCCCGACAGCGCCGAGCCCTCTCCGGCCAACCGATCGAGCCCGAACAGGTACGAAGCGCAGCTGCGCAACGACGGACACTGCCCTGCAGTCCAACGTTGAAAGGTGCCGTCGGCGTAGACGAGTCGCGGACCGACGACCGCAGCGAGAGGATCGTCCTCGAGGTGACGGACCATCGCCTCGAGACACCCCGGGGTGAGACGGGCGTCGGTGTTCATCAGGAGGAGCCGGGGTGCAGCCGTCGCGCGGATGGCCTGGTTGTTGGCACGACAGAAGCCGAGGTTCTGTTCGTTGGCGATCACCCTGACTCCTGGCCAGTGGGTCTCGAGGTGCTCGACCGAACCGTCATCGGATCCGTTGTCGACCACCACCACCTCGATTCGGTGTTCGGCCCCGGTGTGCTCCACGATGCTCCTCAGGCAGTCGTCGAGGAGGTCGACGGTGTTCCAGTTGACGACGATCACAGCGAGGTCGGCGGTGGCCATGCTCATTTCCAGTCGATCGAGGTCTCGTTGATGAGCGGCGTGATCAGCAGGGGGTGCACCGGCGCACCCTGCGGGGTGGTGAGGAAGATGTCGGTCGTGCGGTACTTCCAGCCGATGAACGCGATCTGGGTCCCGTCGGGCGAGAAGACCGGGCGCCAGGTGGGCGAGTCCGCCGGGGCGGTCAGCACGGTCCGCCGACCCGTGGCGAGGTCGACCCGCACCAGGGACCAGCCGGTGAGAGGAAGTCCGCCGAGTCCTTCCACCTCTGCGGCGGTCGGATCGAGCGCCCCGTCGTGGTGGCTGAAGACGATCGAGGAGCCGTCTGGCGACCACGTCGGGTCCATGTCGTAGCCGTCGTCGTTCGAGATGTCGGTGACGTGGGTTCCGTCGACGGCGTTCATCACGTAGACGTTCGTGTCCAGGCCGTCCGTCCAGGTGAAGGCGATCCGCGTACTGTCGGGCGACCACTTGGGAAGGGAATCGTCGACCTGCATCGCACCGGCAGTGCCGTTGGTGAGGCTGAGGACGTCACCCGTGAGCAGATCGAGACGGAGAAGGAAGGACTCCCCAGTCAGGCTCGAGTGGTTGGTGAAGACGACGTAGCGCCCGTTGGGCGAGATGACCGGGTCGGTGTTCGAGCGGGCGTCGCCCGGGCGCTCGGCGTCGCGCCAGTCCTCGGTCCACGCTCTCGTCAGCTGCTCGATCGAGCCGTTCGGGCGGCGCAGGAACACCTGGCGATCGGGGGAGAGGCCGCTCGGCGGGTACGGAGAGGGCAGGAGTGGGTCGAGCTCGTCGAGGGTGAAGTGCACCTGTACGTGCTGGCCCGGCGGCGGGGGCGGTGCGTAGACCGGGTGGGTGGGATCGAACGGAACGCTGGCGACGAACGCCATGGCCGCGCGGTGCTCGCTCCAGCTCCCCTCGGTCGGCTGGAGGGTGGAGCTCGACCCGGCGCCGTCGGTGCCCATCATGTCGTCCGGCTCGTTCAGGATCTGCGAGGGCGCAGAGGACGTCGCGCCGTCGCTGATCAACAGTCGCGAGGTTGGCCGTTGCGATCCGATCAGATGGTCGGGCACCGCCGTACTCGGAGCCTGTCCGCCCGGTGCGCTCCAGTCGAACCATTTGATCTGGAGTCGGTGCGAGACGATGAGTGCCCGTGGGTCGCTGCCGTCCGCGTTCGCCGCGCAGATGCAGGTGGTCGTCGCGTCGAGCCGGCCGGTCCAGGCCACCGTCGAACCGTCGGGGCTCCAAACCGGCTTCCACCCCGAGGACTGTCCGGGAGTGCAGGTGACTCCCTGACCCGTGCAGGCCTGACCCTGGGTGAGGTTGACCACCGCGCCGGTCGTCTGGTCGCGGACCTTGACGAACCAACCCTGTGGATTGAGGGGCACGTCGTCGGGGTCCGCGGGATCGGGCACCGCGCCGGGTAGCAACGGATTCGGACCGTCGAAGGCCGAGTACGCCAGCCGGCCGCCATCCGGCGAGAACTCCGGGTCGGTGTTGAAGTTGCCGTCGTCGACCAGCATCTGGCGGTTGGAACCGTCGGCATCCATCTCTTCGATCTGCGTGCCCGGGAGGTTCGCCTCGGTGGCCGCCATCACGATCCGGCCGTCGGGCGTCCATTTCGGGTCGGCGTCCACCGCCCCGTCGGGTCGCGTGGTCTGGGAGAGGTTGGTGGCCTGCAGGGTCAGCAGGTCCAACTTGTAGATGGCGTAGAGCGGGTACTGCGGGTTCTGGGCGGTGAATATCACCGAACGTCCGTCGGTCGACACCTTCGGTTGCACCGCGTGGAACTTGTACGAAGTGAGGGGGCGCTTACCGGAGCCGTCCGGGTTCATCTCCCACAAGTTCTCGAACTTCGGGAACGGGTCGGCGCTGCTCACCGGGGGACCGCTGCGGACGGTGTAGATGATCTTGGTGCCGCCGAGCGCCCACTGTGGCCAGTTGAAGTAGACGTTGCCGCTCGACTCGGCGAGCACCTTCAACCCGGTGCCGTCGGCCCGCTCCTCGAAGATGCCGTTGTAGGGGACCACCCCCGGGGCCGAGTCGAGCCGAGCGGAGTAGACGACCATCATGTCCTCGGCGGGGACCGCGCCCGACGGCTGGGCGTGTGCCGACCCGGTCACCCCGACGACGGCGCCGGTACTCGCCAGCAGGATTGCCCCGCCGATCAGGGCGTTGCGCCGTATCCGTCTCGACTCGCTGGCGGGACGGAGGACGATGCCACGGCTGCGCCGGGCGTGCGCGTGTCGCGGCGTCGGGTGGACGTGTCGCGCCTTGGCGTGTGCACGTCGCGGTCTTGCGGTGCGCGACATCCCCGTTGCCGCCCCGACCTCGATCACGTGGTGAGCGCCCTGGCTGACCCGCGGGCGCGGATTCCTCGTTCCGTTGGTCCCCGGCCGGACGGCTCCGTTGGTCCCCGGCCGGACGGCTCCGTTGGTCCCCGGCCGAGCGGCCCCGCCCGTCGTGCCCCCGACCGAGTCCGGGTTGTGGGGCCAGACGAGGGCGGGATGGCGCCGGCGACGCACTCCTTCGAGTCCGGCCATCCGAGAGCAGGCGACCGCGAGCCCGGCCAGGATCCAGTACACGGCCAAGGGGACGTCCTCTCGCAGCGAGAAGGTGAGGAGCTCCTCGACCATCAGGAAGGCCATCGCCGTCGCGACGCCGAGCCCGAGTCCCCCGAAGAGACGATCGCGTGAGCGGGCGAGGCGGACCGCGACGTTGTACATGGCGATGCCGACGAAGAGGAATCCGGCCATCCCGATGATGCCCGTCTCGGCGAAGTAGAGCAGATAGAGAGACTGGACCGGGTTCTGGATGAAGATGACGCCCCTCTCTTCGTACGGTCCCATCGCGTCCTGGAAGTTGTTCAGCCCGACGCCGATCAGCGGATGGCTGTCGATCATCCGGCCCGCGACGTCGTCCAACTGGAGGCGCGACTGGATCTCCTCGTGGAAGTGGCCGGTACCGAAGTTCTGCTCGAACTGGTGTTGGAGCTCCGGGAAGAAGACGACCGCGGCGATCAGCGCGATCAGGGAGGCGCGACCGACCGTCCGCCACGAAAGGTGACCGTGGGCGATCCCCACCGCGACCGAACCCAGTAGCGCGAGGACCAGACCGACCAGCGCCGCACGGGTGTGGGCCAGGTAGAGGCAGAAGAAGCACCCTCCGGCGAGCGCGAACCCCCCGACCTTGGTCAGGCTCCGTCGGAGGGTGAGGCTGAGGGCGAAGGCGACGAGGCCGATCGAGCCCATCACCGCGCCCATGAAGTCGGGATGGATGATCGTGCCGAACGGTCGTCCCAACTCGGAGGTGTCGGTGATCCGCAGGCTGAGTTTGGTCGGAACCCCGAGAAACGAAAGGCCGAGCACGCCCCCGGTCTTCCACTGGAGGAGGACCACGACGATCTCGACGAAGGCGAACACGGCGAACCCTGCGAGAACCGCCCACACCATCTCGCGGGTGCGCACGCGGACCGCGACGTAGACGAAGAGGAAGTACATCCACGCCATCCGCACCAGCTCGGAAACGGCGTGCCCGAAGAAGACGCCGCCAGCCAGCGTGCTCGGCAGCAGGAGCACCGCACCGACCAGGGGGACCCAGAGCACCCGCCGGCGTAGCGCGGCACGGACGTCGGCGACGAAGGAACCCTCGGCGATCCACAGGCCATAGAGCAAGAGGAGCACCGCGTCGAACGAGGTCACGTAGACGGAAGGGGCGCCGCCGGCAATGGAGGCGTCGATCGAGCCGAACGACTTGTGCACGAGGAACGCCAGCGAGAACACGGCAGCGAACACGCCGAACAAGGACTTGTCGCGGGCCCGCGCCAGGCACCCGATGATCAGGATGCCCCCGGTCAGGGCGAGCAGCATCTTCGAGCCGGCCGATGCGGCGAAGAACGCCACCAGACCGCAAGCGAAGACGCAGACCGCCGCACCGACGACGCGACTGGTCGGGTGCGAACGCTTGCTCGGGGCCGGCCGGTACGGACCGCCGTACGGACCCACCGGGCTCTCTACCGAGTCCCGCTCACGCCCCCCGTTGGAAGGACCCGGGCCGACCGGTCGAGGAGTGAGCGCTCCGGCGCCGGCCGGCATCGGCGGGGTGTCGAAGAGGAGTTGGACCAACGGCCAGAGGAGCCAGGTCCCGGCACCGGCGGCGACACCCGCGACCAACCCGTAGAGGCCCTTCTTTCCCATGGCGACGACGAGGGTGGCGAGCGTCGCCCCGGCCAGGACGGCGAGAGCGATGCCGAGGATGGTCCGTCCTCGCCCGAGGGGTCGTGCGCCGGTCGGCGTCGGATGCAGCCGTGCGACTGCGGCTGTGAGCGGTGGTCCGAGCAGATCGCGGATCGTCCACAACAGGACCCCGACGACGACGACGCCGAACGCCACATAGAGGGCCTTGGTACCGAGCGGTGCGAGGAGCGGCGCGACGACCGCGGCAACGAGGAACACGAGCACCGCGGTGACCAATCGGCCGATGCGACCCGGACCGCGCCCGGGCGGACCGCCGGCCTCCCCGGCCTCGGGGACCAGAGTGGTGGTCATGTGGCGGGGCCCGACACGATCGGCACCGGTACGGGATGACGAGCCGGCTGTTCACGAAAGCCCCGATCGGCGTGGTGCAAGAGCACTTTCCAGTAACACCAACCCGCCGCACGGTTGTGCCGACGAAGCCGCCCGAGCCGGCGTTCCACGGTCGGAACCGTGAAACGGTTGAAGATCAGCTTGCGGGCCAATCCTCGTGCAACGGCCCGCGGGCTGTTGGCGAAACTGAACACTCCGTAGTGCTCGAGCAGGTCCGGTTCGGGGACCAGCACCTCGAGGTCGCGCAGTCCGCGGCCGACCGAATACTGCAGCCGGCACGCGCTGGCCAGGTCGTGCGGGTGATAGTGCTCGCCCCACGCATCCGGCTGGTACACGATGGGATAGCCCGCCTTGCTCCATCGGAACCCCAGCTCGACATCCTCGTGGCCGATGTTGGCCCAGTCCTCGTGGAAGACCAGCTGTCGATCGGTCATCACGTTGCGCGGGAGCGAGAGGTTCATCGACCAGAAGTACCGGTAGGGCACTCTCCCACCGGGCCGGTCGGCGATCTCGTCGTAGGCGAACGGTCGGTACCACTGGACGAAGGGTGTCGGCGACATCTGGACGGACTGCTCCACGTGACCGACCACCGCTATCGGACCGTCGTGGGCCGCGTGGGTCGCGGCATGCGCCGAGAGCGCGTCTCGCCGGAGCCAGACGTCGTCGTTCATGAAGAGGACCAGCGCGCCGGTGGCCGCTGCCAGGCCGAGGTTTCGCTTGACCGCCGGCAGGCGCTCCGTGCTCGAGATCAGTCGTATCGAGACGGGCGCCCGACCCGCTTTGCGCTCGACCATCTCGGGCGTAGCGTCCGTCGAGTTGTCGCAGACCAGGATCTCGATCCGCTCGCCCGGGTAGTCCTGTCCGACGAGGCAGTCGAGTGTTCGCTCGACCACCTCGCAGCGGTTGTAGGTCGGGAGGATGACCGAGATGACCGGTCGCACCGGGTCGGTCATGGCTCCGCCCCGACGATGGAGTCGTGCAGCGTGGCGACGGTGACCAGTTCCACGCGGACGCCGTCGAGCGTCGTGAAGACCGGCGCGTTCGCGGTCAGGTTCGCCCGGCCACCCCGAACCTCTGTCGCAAATCGCCTCCCGAGGAGACTCGAAGGGCGGAGCACCCCGAAGGCGGCCAGCCAGAAGGGATAGAGGACGGCGGCCGCCAGTATGAGAAGGGGCCAACGCGCGCCAACTCGGCCGAGACCCCACAGCGTGAGCCACAGCGCCACCGCTGCGGCGAAGATGCGGGCCATCGGGAGGACGTCGAGGTAGGCCGCAAAGTACCGTCGGACCGCGAGGGTCGAGCAGGTGAAGACGAAGGCGGCGGTGCACAGGGTCGCAAGGGCGGCGCCGATCATTCCGAAGGCGCTGATCAGTACCAGACAGCAGACGGTCGCGACCGCAAGGGCGGCGAGGTTGTACCAGAGCGTGACGGTCTGCTTGCCACCGCTGAGGAGTACGAACGCCTGCCAGGCGTTGAGCGTCATCACCACCAGGGTGACGGCCAACAGCTGCAGGGGCCGGGCTGCCGCCTGGTACGCCGGCCCGTAGACCCGGTCGACCAGCGGCACCGCGACCAGCGACAACACGACGGGAACCAGCACCATCACCGTGACCAACACCTCGGCCCCCCGCCGGTAGAGGTGCACGAACCGGGTGTGGTCGCCGACGGCGTAGGCGGCCGCGACCAGTGGGAAGACGACGTTGATCACCACCGCCGCGGCCAGAAAGGTGTACTCGACCGGCTGGTACGCAGATCCGTACAGCCCCAGGTCTCGCGGGTCGCGGAGCACCGCCAGCATCAGTGCGTCGAGCTTGAGGTAGCAGATGCTGATCAAGAGGGCGGGACCGAGCGGCAGTGCCTCCCTCATGAGGTACGGGATCCGGTGCACCGCCAGGCGGAACCGCACCCCGTATCGCCGGCGTACCAGCAGAACCGCCGCAGCTGCCCCGAGCGCAGCGGCGATGCTCGGAGGGATGAACAGGCCCGCCAGGCTGGCGTGCGACTTCACGAGCAGCACCAGCAGTGCGGTCTCGACGATCTCCATACCCACCTGGATGAAGGCTTCGTACTGCTGCTTGATCCGCACGTAGAGCGCGACGCTCGCCACCATCACCCCGTTTCCGAGGTAGAGCATCGAGGCCACCAACCCGGCCAACCTGACCGTCGGCGACGCGCTGAGCCCGACGAGAACGATCTGGAGCAGGCCGATGCACGCCGCCGCCAGACAGATCCGCGCGAGGACGACGGTACCGAGCACTTCGTTCTCGGATGCCGGGTCGCGGGAGATCTCCCGGGTGGCCAGCTTGACCAGACCGAAGTCGGCGACCAAGCCGACCAGCATGGACAGGGTCAGCACGAGGACGTACTCGCCGTATCCCGATGGCGGCAGATAGCGGATGATGATGAGCGTGGTCACCACGTTGAGTACGAGGTGCAGGGTCTTGGCCGACCCCTGGGTGACGCTGCTGATGGTGACGTCGCGGCGTACCTCGGGGGAGTCGCGGGTGAGATCGGTCACGGAAGGACGGGGTCCCTCTCGTGCCGGGGCGGCCCTTCCGAGAGGTCTTCGATCGACGGCGAGCGCTCGATACCCGTTCCGTTGTCCGCACCGTTCGAT
Source organism: uncultured Acidimicrobiales bacterium (assembly GCA_963741055.1). Classification (GTDB taxonomy): domain Bacteria; phylum Actinomycetota; class Acidimicrobiia; order Acidimicrobiales; family RAAP-2; genus Bog-756. The sequence continues at coordinate 181,812 of CAVUGU010000014.1, forward strand.
GCCCCGTTCGCTCCGTTGCTCGCACCGACCGCGGCGGGCACCGGCTGGGGTTGGGGGCGGGGGAAGAGCTCCTTCGTCGGTTCGGAGTGCACCGCGAGGTCGGTGTCCGGATCCTCACCTCCATCGGGGCCGATCTGTCGACGGCGCGCGGCCAGGTGCGTCAGGCCTCCGCCCGCCAACGCCCCGAGGAGCAATCCGATCAGCAGGTACAGGTAGCGCTTGGGCGAGCTCGGATACGTCGGCAGGTCCGCGCCGCCCAACCGGCTGAGCTCCACCGGGGAGATCTGCACGTTGGCGTTGGCCTGCGCGACGGTGCTCGAAAGGGTCTGGATCGAGTTCTGGTCGGCGGTGACGTGCTCTTCGAGGTCGAGGAGCCCGGCTTGGGCGTGGGTCAGGGGAGCGGACGCGTTGGCCTGCTGCTGGCCCTGGAGAGAAGTGGTCTTGGCGGAGTCCGCGGCCAGGGCGGCCTGCGCCTGGCTCAGCTGTCCCTGCACGGTTTGGTAGACGGGGTTGGCCTGCACCGTGTTGTCGGCCGTCGTCGACCGACCGGTGGTGATGTTCTGCTGGGTCGACTCGGAGGGATCGGTCGACGACAGGGTCGCCTGCAGCGAGGCCACCGTCTGCTTGTCCGCCTCGACGGTGGCGTTCGCGCCGATGACCTGCGAGCTGAGCGATCCGGAGTCCTGGACGTTCTGGACGATCTGCTGGTCGAGCGAGGAGATGTTGTGGGCGAGCTCGTAATTGGCGACCGCTTCGTTGTCGGAGGCCAGCGCGCCGTCGGCCTGCTTCAGCTGCGCTGCGAGCGCATCGGCGTAGAACTGTGAGTCGTGCTCGAACCGCTCCCGGCTCACCGTGACCAGTGCATCGGCCGCCGCGTTGGCGATCTGTTGCGCCTGGAGCGCCGTTTGGCCGCTGGCATCCAGCTGGAGGATGAACGAATTGGCCTGGCCGGTCTGCGGCCCGCCTGCCGGAGCCACGTCGCCGGCGACGATGCCCTTCTCGGTCGTCTGGATGGCCTTCTCACGGGGCGAAGGAGACCGGTAGAAGCCGGCGGTCACCCAACCGCGGAGATGCGCGTAGGCGCTCGCGGCCGCCGCTTCGAGTAGGTGGATGGGGCCGTGTGGTGGAGGTTTCGGGGCGTCGAGATGGAGTTGGTCGACGACCATCACCGCGACCTCGCGGCTCGAGGCCAGCCCGGCTTGGGTCTCGGAGAGCGTCTGCGCCAGCGCAGAGGTGTCGACCACTCCCGACTGACTGCTGAGTGGCTCCCCGGTGCTGTTGAGCGATGTCGTCGAGCCGGCGACGATGAGCATCCGGGTCGAAGACGTGTAGCTGGGCTTCTCGACGAACGAAGCCGCGAATGCGACAGCTGCAGTCAGCACCGCCAGCAACGGGATACGCCAGTAGCGTCGGATGAAGAGGCCGAAGGTCACGGTGTCACTCGCTTTGGTCGAAGGATCGGGATCGGGATGGGTGTGTCGGGATCGGGGCCGGTTCTCGCCTTGGACCCCACGCTGCGGAGTTGCTCACGGACCAGGACGGCGAGGGCGCGTGTGGTGAGGGCCGTGGCGGCGAGCCACCGCAGGGGGTTCCAGGGTTGAGGCGCGTGGTGCTTGCGCCAGTAGAGGTACGCGCCGCGGTGGAAGTGGACGACGGCACGCGGGGGCCACCCGTGCCGCCGGGTTCCGCCTTCGTCGTGGACCACTCGGGCTGTCGGAACGCACCAGACGTCGAAGCCGGCGTCGCCGATGCGTCGGCACCAGTCCGCGTCCTCCCAGAAGAGGAAGAACGACTCGTCGAGAGCCCCCGCGCCGGCGATGACCCGCGCCGGGACCATCATCGCCGCCCCCGACACCCAGTCCACCCGGTACGGCGCGCCGACGGCGCGGCCAGGAGGCGAGAGGAACCGTCGCGACCAGCGGTTCGCGGGGAACCACCGTGTGAGCGGCGACCGGCGTCCGAAGAGAGCGGCCGCGGGCGTCGGGAAGGATCGCGCGGTTCGCTGATCGGTCCCGTCGGGGTTGAGCAGTCCGGGGGCCGCGACGCCTGCGTCGGGATGGAGGTCGAGCCAGTCCGCGAGATGCTCGAGGGCGTCCCGGTCGACGACGGTGTCGGGGTTGAGCAGCAGCACGTGGCGCCCGTTCGCCCGGCGGATCCCGACGTTGCTGGCCCGCGAGAATCCGGTGTTCGCGCCACGAGGGACGACGGACACCGGACCCTGGCACGAGCCGAGTGCCTCGACGGTGCCGTCGGTCGAACCGTTGTCGACGACGATGATCTCCACCGCGCGGGAGGCTCTGGCGTGCAAGAGGCTCTCGACGCACCTGAGCACCTGGCGCCGGCAGTGGTAGCTCACGATGACGACACTCACGTCGATCTCCTCAGAGGGAAGCTGCTCGCTCCGCTCGACGGAGTCGGCCGTCAACACGCGCCCCGTCCGGTGACGACGACGACGAAGGTACGAATCAGGATCCGGATGTCGAGGAGGAGTGTCTGGTTGGCGACATACCGTGTGTCCAGCACCAGCCGCTCGCGAACGGTCAGCAGGCTGCGCCCTGCGACTTGCGCGAGCCCGGTCAGACCGGCCTTGGTGAACAGGCAGGCCAGGTTCTCCGGCTGATAGAAGGGCACCAGCTCGGGCAGTTCGGGGCGGGGCCCGACCAGGCTGAGGTCGCCTTTCACGACGTTGAACAGGTTGGGGAGCTCGTCCAACGTGGTGCGTCGCAGCCACCGGCCCACCCGGGTATTGCGGGGATCGTCAGCGAGCTTGTAGTACGACGACTCGAAGTCGCCGTCGCTGTAGTCGTAGTCGTACAGCTCGGGGAACCGGTCCCGCGCATCGACGTACATGGTCCGGAACTTGTAGAAGGTGAACGTGCGACCGCCACGGGTCACCCGGGACTGCCGGAAGATCGCGGGACCTGGGGAATCGAGACGGATCAACAGGGCCAACGCAGCGATCATCGGAGCGGCGAGCACGACGAGCAGGAAGGCGCCGACGATGTCGAGCGCTCGTTTCGACGCTCGGTAGGCGGTGGTCCGGTTGGGCAGCACGAGGGCGGTGGCCTGACGGAGCCGACGCTCGATGTAAGTGTCCAAGGGTTCGTCAGGCTTCCTCCGCGACGTCCAGTCGTCGCGTGCCTGATGATTCACCCCGACGTGCTGGTCGCCCGCTTTTCTCGTCGGTAGGACGCGTGGCGACACCGGCAGGTCGGCGAGCAGGCCGATCGGCGGGCCACCAAAGGACATCCGCCCGACGGCCACCTCGCACACCGAGGTATTTCCGAGCGTGGCCATTTCTTGTTGGCCGAGGAGCCCGTGCCCGCACGTGTAGGTGGAAACCGTGCGTCGTGTCCCCGGCGAATCACCTCCGAAGACGTCCTCACCGAGCAACGGTGGATTGGTCATTGACGCCCCTTCGTGTAGTGCAGTTCTTCGTGTATCGCCTGCATTGCATTTCACTGGATTCCGGTACATCTCCAGCCGTCGGTGCGTGCCGGCTGGCGAGCGGCCGGTCACTGGGTCATGTCATCGGAACGGAACCCTCGATGATGCTGACCACGTGCTTCTCTCCGCTGGATCACGTCTTTCTGCCGGCCATTTATGGCAGGCGGTCGTCAAGGGATCGTGTGTTCCTCGTCAAGAGGCCGTCTGCCTTCTGTCAAGAACCCGTTGCCCCGTCATCGCGGATCCGTCTCTTGAGCGTCACCGCTCCATCGCAGATTGTCGGGGCAAAGGGGAAAACCGGATCCGTCGATTTATCGAAAAAATCCCTTGACCCTCGACCCGGATTTACTTAGGGTTTGTCGGTCACTACCGAGGCAGAACGGTGAGGGCAGATGCAAACCAAGCCTCGACTCGGCGTTGCAGGACAAGGCGTTCCCTGCTCGGTCCTGCACGCGCCGCTTGGCGCAGAGAGTGCAGCGGACGTGGCGAGCCCAGCTCGCCCCACGACCGACCTGACGGAGGAGGTGACCCTCCGGTTGCTCAACGGGTTCGCGATCGCTCGAGAAGACGAGGTGCTCGATCTTCCGTTGAGCGTGCAAAGGCTGGTGATCTTCCTCAGCTTGCAGGAGCGTCCGCTCCACCGAGCTCGTGTGGCGGGGACGCTGTGGCCCGAGACGATCGACCAGCGTGCCGGCGCCAACCTTCGCTCGGCGCTCTGGCGGCTCAATCAGCTGGGATGCGGAGTGATCAAGGCCACCGGCGCGTGTTTGCAGATCTCACGGAACGTTCGGGTCGATCTCCACGAGACCGTCGCCCAGGCCCACCAAGTGCTGTTCACCGAGGGCGGAGTCGACCAGCTCGATACATCGTCCTTCTGCTTCGATCTGCTCCCTGGTTGGTACGACGACTGGTTGATCATCGAGCAGGAGCGCTTCCACCAGTTACGCCTGCGCGCCCTCGAATGCGTGTGCGAGCGCCTCACCGCATGCGGGCACTATGCGCGGGCGCTCGAAGCGGGGCTGGCCGCGGTGGCCGCCGAGCCGCTGCGCGAGAGCGCGCACCGCGCTCTGATCAAGGTCCATCTGGCGGAAGGCAACCGTGCCGAAGGCGTCCGGCAGTTCCACTTCTACGAGAAGCTGCTCCACGACGAGATCGGCCTCGCGCCGTCCCAGCTCATCCTCGACCTTCTCCAAATCTGACCGAACGGATGCTGTGACGCGTGAGTGACGGCGCCGATGGAGAGTGGCAGTGCTGTGCGATCTCCACGTTCCGAGAAGAGCGGGGCTCTCATCATCCGGATCTGGGTCGAGCAGGAAGCACCACTCCGGGTCCTCGCCCGGATCAGCTCGACCACCGACCTCGACGAAGAGAGCCACTCGTCGACCGTGGCCAGCTCGACCGACGAGATCGAGGAGGCGGTGAGCGGCTGGCTGCACTCGTTCGTCGAAGCGGCCGCCGGTAGCGGCTACGCGCCAGAGTCCGCCCGGAACCGCGAGAAGCGCTCGCGTTCGTCCGCCGAGTCCAATCCGAACTGAGCCAGGGTGTACCGATGAGTCGCCCGACCGTGTTGATGCTGGGTGGCCGCGTACTGGGACATCGACTCGACCGCAGTCGCCGACGACTCGAGCCCGAAAGCGGCATAGATCCGTCGAACCTGGCCCATCGGATCGGCGATCAGGTCGGTGTGATCCACGTCGACGACGCAGTGGCCGGGGAGTGTCCTGCGAACCCGGTCGGTGCGAGCGAGACCCTCGGCCCATGCCGGCGCCCACCGGGCCCCCATCGCGTCGAGGTCGACGTGGTCGCTCCCGATTCCGCACAGCACCGCCGAAAGGCTGCAGAAGGAGCCGATCACCTCGAGAGGGTCGCGGTGGACCTGGACGATGCGGACATCCGCCAGCGCGGCGACCAGGCGATCGAGCCAGAAGAGGTGGGCCGGCGACTTGAGCAGCCATCGGGGCCGGCGTTCGGCGTTCTCGAGCACGGCGAGCTGGAGGACGTACTCGGCGTAGGGATCGCTCATGGTCTGCTCGAGGCACCACTGCAGATACGACGGGGTCTGATTGATCGTGGCGAGCTCGAGGCTGGCGAAGCTGTTCGAGAAGAGCGTCACGCACTCGGTCGGCTCGAGGGTGTCGACCGGGTGGAGGATCCGGGCGTCGGGCGCGAGGTAGTCGAGCAGCCGCATTCCCCTGTCCGTGGCGCGTCGAGCGTCCACATCGGCGGTCGTGCTCCTCGGGGCCGCGGGGCGGGCCGCCTCCCATTGCCGCAACACCCGCCACTGCGGATCGCGGGCGAGGAGGTGCTGGAGGAACGTCGTGCCGGACCGGGGGAGACCCACGATGACCACGGCGGGCGCCACCTCTGGCGCGTCGAGCCGAGGGTCTCTGCGTCGTGCCTCGTCGAGCCACAGTCGGTTGGCGAGCGAGGTGATCACCTGCTCGCGGGCGAAGTAGCGGCCGGCGGGGGTCAACCTCGCCTCGCGCTCGAGCGAGTCGAGCAGCACGTCGAGGCCCTCGAGGTAGGTGCCGGCAGGGGCGAGGGCGAGCTCCGCTTCGGCGAGGCCGGTCCTCTGCCGTGCCGTCGCGATCAGGTCGTCACGGTCGAGAGAGAGCGCACCGTGTCGCACGCGACGGAGCGCGCCTCCGGCGAGGTTTGCGGCCCGCAGCCCGAGGGGCCGGTGGGGACGTTCGAAGCGGCGCGACTCGCGCGGTGGCGGGTTCGGTCTCGTGATGCCTGCCGTCATCGTGTCCCCCGATCTGGAACCGGGACGATGTGTGCGAACCGCGTTCGGTCCACCGTCGCATCTTCGCCCGTCCGCTTGCTCGACGGCAAGGGGCCATTCGCCGATCATCGCCGAGAGGGGAGCGCAAGGTTGCAATGTCCGTAGTGTCGCGGACCGCTGTGGACGTGAGGAGGACCCGATGACCATGCTCGTGCTGAGCCTGATTGCGATCGCCTCGGTGACCGCCATCCTCGTCTGGCGAAAGTGAACGGACGGACGGGCCCGGTTGCCGCCGGACCTCCCGAGCGTTGGTCAGGCAGGTTGGGGCTCGTCGAGTCCCTGAGCCAGGGTGTTCCAACTCAAGGTCGCACACTTGATGCGTACCGGGAACTTGACCACACCCTGCAGTGCGGCGAGCTCGCCCAGCGAGTCGACATCGACCGCCTCGGGCTCGGCGAGCTCGTCAACACCGGATCCGTCGGACGCCGACCCGCCGTTCGACGACGGAAGGGTCGACTCGTGGATCGACATCATCCCCTTGAACGTCCGGATCAGATCGCGGACCTCGTCCACCCGCTTGCCCTTCACCGCCGCCGACATCAGCGACGCGGACGACTGGCTGATCGAACACCCGGTCCCCGCGATCTTGATATCGGAGACGACGTCGTCGTCCACCTGGAGCGTCACCACGACCTCGTCACCGCAGAGCGGGTTGAACCCCTCCGCGCGACGGGCAGGCGGCGAATCGAGCTCTCCCCGATTGCGGGGGGAGCGGTAGTGGTCGAGGATGATCTCGCGGTAGAGGTCTTCGAGTCCGGTCATCGGGTTGCGGGGCGCCGCACCGGGCCAGCGTACCGGGCGGGGCTCATCCGAAGAACGCTCCGGCAGCGGCGAGCGCCTCGAGGAGGGCGTCGACGTCGGACTCGTCGTTGTAGAGCGCGAACGAGGCCCTCGCGGTGGCGCTGACACCGAGCCGGCGCATGAGCGGCTTGGCGCAGTGATGTCCCGCCCGCACGCACACTCCGTACTCGTCGAGGATCTGGGACACGTCGTGGGGGTGGAGGTCCCGATAGGCGAAGGAGATGACGCCGCCCTTCGAGCACGGGTCGATCGGACCGAAGATCCGAATGTCGTCGCCGAACCGATCAGCCAACGCGGCCATCGCATACGACGTCAGCTCGACGTCGTGGGCGCGGATGCGCTCCATCCCGACCGCCTCCAGGTAGGCCACCGCGGCACCGAGCCCGATGGCCTCGGTGATCGGCGGGGTGCCGGCCTCGAACCGCCAGGGGATGTCGTTCGGGACGAACCCGTCCTTCCTGACGTCGAGGATCATCTCGCCTCCACCGAGGAACGGCGGCAGTTCCTCGAGCAGCTCCTCGCGGCCCCACAACACGCCGATACCGGTCGGGCCGAGCATCTTGTGCGCGCTGAAGGCGAGGAAGTCCACCCCGAGTGACGTCACGTCGGTCGGCAGGTGGGGGACCGACTGGGCACCGTCGGCCACCACGATCGCACCGGCCGCGTGCGCGGCATCGGCGATCTCTCGAACCGGGTTGATCGTCCCGAGCACGTTCGACATGCAGGTGAGCCCGACCAGTCGCGCGCCCTCGAGGAGCCGGTCGAGCTCGTCGAGCACCAGGTAGCCGTCGTCGTCGACCGGAATCCAGCGGATCTCGATCCCACGTTCGGCGGCCAGCATGTGCCAGGGGACGATGTTCGCGTGGTGCTCCATCTCGGTGAGGACGATCGCGTCACCGACGCCGAGGTGGGTGGCACCCCAGGTCCGCGCCACCAGGTTGAGGCCCTCGGTCGCGTTCTTGGCGAAGACGATCTCCCGGGAAGGGACCGGTGCGCCGATGAAGCGCCCGACGTCCACCCGGGCGGCTTCGAAGCGGCGCGTTGCCTCCTCTGCGATGCCATAGACGCCGCGGTGGACGTTGGCGTGGGTCGTCTCGTCGTACTCGCGCATCGCGTCGAGCACCCGATTCGGGCGCTGGGAGGAGGCAGCCGAATCGAGGTAGGTGATGGGGTGGCCGTTCACCTCGCGGGCGAGCAGCGGGAAGTCCTTGCGGATGGTCGCGACGTCGAGACCGCCCGCGTTCATCCGCGCCATGCGTCGTATCCCTCGGTCTCGAGCAGCCTGGCGAGCTCGGGGCCGCCGTCGGCAGCGACGACTCCGTCGACGAGGAGGTGCACCCGGTCGGCGGCGAGCTCGTCGAGCATCCGCTGGTAGTGGGTGATCACGAGCACGCCGAGCTCGGGTCGCTCCGCGCGCACCGTCTGGACTCCGCGGGCCACGGTCTGGAGCGCGTCGACGTCGAGTCCCGAGTCGGTCTCGTCGAGGACCGCCAGCTCGGGCTCGAGCAGTGCCATCTGGAGGATCTCGTTGCGCTTGCGCTCGCCGCCGGAGAAGCCCTCGTTCAGATGACGCTCCCCGAAAGAGGGGTCGATTCCGAGCTTTTCCATCCACTCGATCATCTCCATCCGCACCTCGAGCACCGAGAGGTCGATGCCGCGGCGGGCGGAGAGCGCCTGGCGCAGGAACTGGATGACCGGGACGCCGCCGATCGACTCGGGGGACTGGAAGGCGAGGAAGATGCCGGCCTTCGCGCGCACGTCGATCGGCCAGGCCGTGATGTCTTCACCCTTGAAGCGGATCGCGCCCTTGTCCACGAGGTACGCCGGATTGCCGAGCAGGACGTTGGCGAGCGTCGACTTTCCCGAGCCGTTCGGGCCCATGAGGGCGTGGACCTTTCCCGCTTCGACCACCAGATCGACACCACGCAGGATCGGCTGGCCCTCGACGGACACCTGCAGGTCCTCGATCTCGAGCAGGGGCGCGGTGGGCACTTTCCGATCCTACCCTTCGACGCGTTATTTCTCCTACGAGGATAGGAAAAATGTCCCGGAGCTGCCCAGACGATGCCGCCGGTTGCATGATCCGGAAACCCAGCCGGTACGGTACCCCCATGGCCGACCCGTGGACCTACGTCGGCCCGGTCGCGCCGCTCACCAACGGCCGGGGCACCGTGACCCTCGTCGACGAGTCCACCTTCACCATCAGCGCAGAGTCCGGGGACATCTCGGCGGGTGCGGCCCAAGGGCTCTTCGTCCGTGACACCCGGATCCTCTCCCGCTTCGAGGTGCTCGTCGACGGGGGCAGGACCGAGCCCCTGGCCGCGATCCGCGACGACCCCTTCTCGGCGACCTTCGTCTCGCGCTGCCTGCCGGCTTCGGGGCTGGCCGACTCGACGCTGATGGTCTTCCGTACCCGCAACGTCGGCCAGGGGATGCGCGAGGAGCTCACACTCCGCAACTTCGCCGACGAGGCGAGCTCGTGCACGGTCGAGATCTTCGTCGACGCCGACTTCGCCGATCTCTTCGCGGTCAAGGAGGGCAGGGCGGGAGCCGAGCACGTGGCCGGCGAGATCGTCCCTTCCCTGCGCCCCGAGGGGGACGGAGCGGAGAGCGCACCGCGCGGGCCGAAGGGACCGGCGACCATCACCTACTCGTACCGCAGGGGTGGGGTCGCGCGGGCGGTCGAGCTCCGGGTCGCCGGTCATTCGTCCTTGAGCGACGACCTGGTGACCTTCGACGTGATCGTCCCCGCCCGGGGCGAGTGGAGTACCTGCATCGAGGTCGCCCCGGTCATCGAGGGCAACGTCATCTCGCCCAAGTACCGTTGCGGACAGGCGATCGAACGCGCGACCCCGAGCGAGCGGCTCGCACAGTGGCGCCGCCGGGTTCCCCAGGTCGAGACCGACCATCCCGGGCTGAAGGAGGTCATCGCCCAGAGCACGGAGGATCTCGGCGCGCTGCGCATCTTCGACCCCGACTATCCCGAGCGCGTCGTCGTCGCCGCCGGTGCGCCGTGGTTCATGACGGTGTTCGGCCGCGACTCGCTCCTCACCGCGTGGATGGCCCTGCTGGTCGACCCCGATCTCGCCCGCGGCGTGCTCCAGACGCTGGCCAGGTTCCAGGGCAAGGAGGTCGATCCGCGCCACGACGAGGAGCCCGGTCGCATCCTCCACGAGATGCGCTTCGGGGCCGCGGCGTCGCTGTCACTCGGCGGAGGGAGCATCTACTACGGCACCGCCGACGCGACCCCTCTCTTCGTGATGCTCCTCGGCGAGATGCGCCGATGGGGTGTCGCACGCGAGATGGTCGACGAGCTCCTCCCGAATGCGCGCGCCGCCATCGAATGGATCGAGGAGTTCGGAGACTCCGACGGCGACGGTTACGTCGAATACCGGCGTGCGACCGACCGCGGGCTCGCCAACCAGGGCTGGAAGGACAGCTGGGACGGGATCCGCTACGGGGACGGAAAGGTCGCGGAGGCCCCGATCGCGCTCTGCGAGGTGCAGGCGTACACCTACGGCGCGTACCTGGCGAGCGCCCACTTCTCCTTCGAAACGGGGGACGAAGCCAACTACGAGCGGTTCCGCGCGAAGGCGAAGGCGCTGAAGACCGCCTTCAACCGCGACTTCTGGTTGGAGGACCGTGGCTACTTCGCGGTGGGCCTCGACGCCGACAAGCGACCGATCGACTCGATGACCTCGAACATGGGTCACTGCCTCTGGACCGGGATCGTCGACGAGGACAAGGCGCGGCGAGTGGCCGAGCACCTGGTGTCGCCCGCGATGTTCTCGGGGTGGGGCCTCCGGACCCTCTCCAGCGAGAACGGGGGCTACAACCCGATCAGCTACCACTGCGGCTCGGTCTGGCCGCACGACACCGCGATCGTCGCGGCCGGGCTGGCTCGTTACGGTTTCGACGGCGCGGCGCAGCAGCTGATCTTCGCTCTGCTCGACGCAGCCGCCGCCCAGGGCGGCCGCCTGCCCGAGCTCTTCAGTGGTCTCGACCGCGGCGAGCTCACCGTTCCGGTCGGCTACCCGACGTCGTGCTCGCCACAGGCGTGGGCCGCCGCCTCGCCGCTGCTCTGCCTGCGGACGCTGCTCCGTCTCGATCCGTGGGTGCCCTACGGCAAGACCTGGCTCTGTCCGAACCTTCCCGAGACGATCGGTTACCTGAGGGTCGACGGGATCCCGCTCGCGGGCTCGCGGGTGACCGTGGAGGTCGGCAGCGAGGTCGCCGGTGGGGTGCAGGTCGAGGGCCTCCCCGCCGAGATCGAGCTGATCCGAGAGCCGAGACGCCCGTCGACCGCGGTCTGACCCGCGACGACGCTCACCAGCCGCGCTCGATCCACTCCTCGAGGTGGGGCGACTCGGCGCCGATGGTGGTTCCGGCGCCATGTCCCGGGAGCACGATCGTGTCCGGACCGAACGGTGAGAACAGCCGGTCCTCGATCGATCGGATGATGGTCTCGAAGTCGGAGTGCTCGAAGGTGGTGGCCCCCGGTCCGCCGGGGAAGAGTGTGTCGCCGGTGAACAGCAACGGGGTCCCCTCGACCGAGAAGCACATCGACCCCGGGGTGTGGCCCGGCGTGGCGATGGTGTCGAAGCGGAGCCTCCCGACCTCGAGGGTGGAGCGGTCGTCGAGGAGCTGGTCGTAGGAGGGGAGCATCCCCGAGTCGGCCTCGGTGACCGCCACGTCGAAGCCGGCGTCGCGCACCGCTTCCACCGCTTGGATGTGGTCCCAGTGGCCGTGGGTCTCGACCACCTGACGGACGCCGAGGGAGCGGCAGAGATCGAGCAGGAGGTCGTGCTCGTTGGCTGCGTCGATCAGCAGGGCGTCCCCCGTCTCGCGGCAGCGGACGACGTAGACGTTGTTGTCGACCGGCCCGACCACCACGCGGTGGACCTCGACCCTCGCATCGCGGTAGTCGACGATCGTCTCCGGCATTGGAATCGGCCTCCTGGTGCTCGGCTCCGAGCGTAGCGGGAGCTGTTGGTCCCTCACGGCGCGGTTCTGGTAGACAGGCGGGGCACCCGCCCCCGGCGGGGCAGTACGGAGGGGATGGAGTGTCGAGATGAACTTCGCCTTCAGCGAGGAACAAGAAGAGCTGCGCGCGTCGGTTCGCCGGTTCCTCGAGGACAAGTCGCCCGAGACCGAAGTGAGGCGGCTGATGGAGACGACCGACGGCTACGACCCCGCGGTCTGGAGCCAGATGGCCGACCAGCTGGGCCTCCAGTCGCTCATCATCCCCGAGGAGTTCGGCGGTGCGGGCTTCTCCTACGTGGAGCTGATCGTGGTGCTGGAGGAGATGGGGGCCGCGCTGCTCTGCGCGCCGTTCTTCTCGACGATCGCCCTCGGCGCGAACGCGGTCCTGACCTCGGGCGACAAGAACGCCATGGAGTACCTCCTGCCGGGGATCGCGTCGGGCGAGACCATCGCCACCCTGGCGTTCACCGAGGATTCGGGACGGTGGGACGCGGAGGGGATCACTCTGGCCGGCAGCGCCTCGGGAGACCGATGGGTCCTGAACGGCCACAAGTCCTTCGTCCTCGACGGGCACACCGCCGGTCTGGTGCTGGTCGTCGGGCGCACGCCGGGCGGCCTCTCGCTCTTCGGCGTGAAGGGTGATGCGGAGGGACTCACCCGCACCCCGCTCGCCACCATGGACCAGACCCGCAAGCAGGCACGCCTCGAGTTCGCCGACGTCGACGCATGGCTCATCGGAACCGAGGGCGGGGCCGAGGCCGGCCTCTCGAAGACCCTCGACCTGGCGGCGGTGGCCCTCGCTGCCGAGCAGGTGGGCGGGGCTCAACGCTGCCTCGACACCTCGGTCGAGTATGCGAAGACCCGCATCCAATTCGGCCGCCCGATCGGCAGCTTCCAGGCGATCAAGCACAAGTGCGCCGACATGCTCTTGGAGGTCGAGTCCGCCAAGTCGGCGGCGTACTACGCCGGATGGGCTGCGGCGGAGGACTCCGACGAGCTGCCGGTGGTCGCCAGCCTCGCCAAGTCGTACTGCTCGGAGGCCTATTTCCACGCAGCGGCCGAGACCATCCAGATCCACGGTGGGATCGGCTTCACCTGGGAGCACCCCGCGCACCTCTACTTCAAGCGGGCCAAGTCCTCCGAGCTGATGCTCGGCGACCCCTCCTACCACCGCGAGCTGCTGGCCCAGCGCATCGGGATCTGATCCCGGATGGATCCACGGCAGGGCTTGAGCTGGCTGCTGGTCGGCATGGTCGCGGTGGTGACCGCAGGTGCCGCCGCGATCGGGGTGGAACAGGCGCCGACCGCCGCGCCGCTCACCGACGCGGTCAACAACACCTTGCAGGCGTCGAGCTACAACGAGGTGGCGAAGGAGACGACGCCACAGGGTTCGGAGACCGCGTACCTGAGCTATCAGGCGCCCGACCGGCTCGGCGGCTTCGTCCAGAGCGGCAGTCGCCGGACCTACATCGTGTTCATCGGCAACTACGAGTACCAGAGCGTGACGGTCGCTGCCGGTGCGTCGACCAAGCACCTGGTCTTCTACCGCCAGGCGATCGCCGGTGGCTCGGCGGCCGACCCTGCGCACACCTATCTCAAGCTCGCGTCCGAGGGGACCAACCGCCACCAGTCCGGGAACACCACCAAGATGTCGATCAACGAGGCCGGCCAGACCGTCGACTTGGCCTTCACCATCTCCGGACAGTACGTGGCGCAGTTCGTGGGCAGCGGCGAGGGATCGAGTGTCTCCTTGGTCATCTCGCAAGTGGGGAACGGGCGCCCGGTCGCCCTCCCGGCCGGAGCGAAGGTGGTCAGCATCCCGAACGGCTGAGCCGCAGCGCCCGCAGCGCCCTTTGGGCGCTCACCGCTGCTCGCCATGGTCCGCGCCGCCCGCCGAGGCGATCGCCTCGTCGATCGCGCGCCGGAGCGCGTGCGCGTGGGTGCGGGGGTCGTCTGCCTCGGTGAGCCAGCGGACCGCGACGAAGTGCCTCGCGCCCGCCGCGACCAGAGCCGGCACCGCTTCGGGAACCACCCCTCCGGTGATCCACACCGACCAGGGGGCCCGAGCCGTCGCGTCCACGACGTACTCGAGTCCGGTTCCTTCCCGACCGGGCTTGGTCGGCGTGGGCACGACCGGTCCGGCGGAGACGTAGTCGACCGGTACCGCTCGCCCGATCGCGTCGTCGAGCTCGCCGGGCGAATGGGTCGAGAGGCCGACCAGCGCGGCTTCGCCGACCAGGGCACGCGCCAGCTCGGGGGCGAGGTCCTCCTGTCCGACGTGGACGCCGTCCGCACCGGCGGCTGCCGCGAGATCCGGTCGGTCGTTGACGACGAGGGGCACGTCGTGGTCGGCGCAGACCCGAGCGAGAATGCCGGCCGCGCGAAGCGTCTCCGCGTCGGAGAGGGTCTTGTCGCGGAGTTGCACCACGTCGACCCCGCCGTCGAGGCAGGCGGCGACGAAGCGTTCGAGGTCCGGTCGGTTCGGAGTGCAGAGGTAGAGACGACGTCGGCTGATCGCCCAGCGGTCGCCGGGCGAGTCCGAAGCGTTCAAGCGGGGTGCCGGCGGCTCAACCGTTGGCGGACGCCTTGGCCCGCGCCTCGGCCTTCATCTTGCGCTTGTGCTCACGGACCTTCGCCAGTGCCGCCGGTGAGTCGATGTCCGCCACCGACCGGTGAGACCCGGCGTCGCTGTAGGGAGCCGACGCCTTCTCCCACCCGGGTGGCCGCACCCCGAGCTGCTTACCGAGGAGCGCGACGAAGATGCGGGTCTTCTGGTCGCCGAAACCCGGGAGCGCGCGCACCGCTTCGAACAGCTCCTCGCCGCTCGAGGCCGAGGACCAGATGGCCGAGGCGTCGTTGCCGTAGGTCTCCGCGATCACCCGGCAGAGGTCCTGGACCCTCGCTCCCATCGACGCCGGGTAGCGGTGGAGGGCCGGCCGGGTGCGGAAGACGTCGATCAGCGCATCGGGCTCGGTCGCGGCGATGGACGCGGCGTCGAGCCGCCCACCGAGGCGGTCGCGGAGGTCGGCCGGCGCGGTGAACGCCCGTTCCATCGGGACCTGCTGGTCGAGGAGCATCCCGATCACCAGGGCGAGGGGATCCTCCGACAGCAGCCGGTCGGCTTCTTTGTCGCCGGTGATCGAGAGCACCCCGCCAGCCTAGGTGTCGCGAAGCGCCACGATCTCGGGTGCCGACGACCGTCGCTCTGCACCCTGCGGTTAGCATCGGGAGTCGTGCCAAGGGACCGCCGATGATGCATCTCTCGTCCCGATCGTGGATCAGACTCGCGTTCGCCTTCCTCGCCGTGTTCGGAGTGGCGTTCGCCATCACCGGGATGCTGGTGGCGCTCCCGAAACCTGCGGCAGGCGGGACCTGTGGTCCGGGAACCAGCTCGGAGGCCGCGGTCCAAGCACTCTTCGATCCCGGCTCGATCGGTGCCGGACCGGAGCCGCCCGCCTCCGACTCCGCCGGCCGCACGCAGTGGCAGGCCTTCGTCGACGAGTGCCAGACGACCACCGACGACCGTGCGATCGCAGCCTTGGTGATCCTCGTCCTCTCGATCGGCATCGGGATCGCAGGCCCCACCTTGGTGGCCGGTCGCAAGCGGCGGACGGCGAGCGAGCCGCCTCCGGCCCCGACCGTGTCCGAGCCGCCTCCGGCCCCCGCAGTCGGCTAGCGCTCGAGGGGCTTTGCCGAGACGCCGTCGAGGAGCTGCAGCAGGGCGCGTCGGTCGGGCTTCCCGAGCACGGTGACCGGCAGCTCGTCGGCGAACTCCACGAACTCGGGCACCTTGTAGGTGGCGAGCTGCGAGGTGCAGTGGGCACACAACGCGGACGGCTCGACCGGCTCTGCGACCACCACCACCGCACCGACCCGCTCACCGAGTTCGACGTCGGGGACGCCGACCACGCCGGCGTCGACGACCGACGGATGGGAGCGGAGGACCTCTTCGACCTCGATCGGCCCGAACTTCTCGCCCCCCCGGTTGATGGTGTCGGAGAGCCGACCCGAAAGGAAGAGGTAGCCCTCTCCGTCCTGCCACCCGGTGTCGCCGGTGCGGAGCCATTCGGTCGTCGTGTTCTGGTCGGCCCTCACCAGGAACTCGCCTACTTCTCCGGGACCCACCTCTTCGTCCGACTCGGGGTCGACCACCCGGACCGCCACACCGGGGAGGGGCCGCCCGACCGAGTCGAGCCGGTCACCGCGCCGGTGGTCGGCGGGACCGAGCGCCGCATAGGCGCCGAGTGTCTCGGTCTGCCCGAAGGTGTTGGAGAACTCGACGTCCGGGAACGCCGCGATCGCCCGGCGGACGAGATCGACCGGACAGGCCGCGGCTCCGTAGCTCAGCGCGACGAGCGAGCTCAGATCGGTGGAGTCGAAGCGCGGGTGGTCGAGGATGCGCCGGAGCATCGTCGGGACGACGAAGGTCTGGGTGACCCGGTGGGCCTCGACGAGGTTCAGCCAAGTGCCGGCGTCGAACCTGGGGAGCAGGACGGTCTGGCGTCCCTGGTGGAGCGCGATGAGGAGTCCGAGGGTGCCGCCGATATGGAAGATCGGCGCCGACATCATGGTGACGACTTGCGGGGCGTCGGGATCGATCGGCCTCGAGTAGTAGGCCAGGCGATCGGCGACCACCCGATGGCTGATGGAGACCGGCTTCGGCAACCCGGTCGTCCCGCTGGTGAAGAGCACCAGCGCGATGTCGTCGCCGTCACCCGACTCGGGTGCGCCGAGCGAGGCGCCGCTGCCGAAGAGGTCGCCCGCGGTGAGGACGTGATCGCCGAGTGCGGTCCGGAGACCCTCCGCGAAGCGGGCACCGGCGACCCCGACCCGCGCGCCCACCAGCTCGGCGAGCGCCTGTAGCTCACCGGGGGTCAGATACGCGTTCATCTGCGCGGACGCCGCGCCGAGTCGGGCGGTGGCGAGGATCGTGGCGACCGAGGCGGTGCTCGCCAGATCGACCACCGCCACCCGATCGCCGGGGCCGACGCCCGCGTCCGAAAGGGAACCGGTTGCGCGCTCGATCAGGTCACCCAGCTCGGCGAAGGTCACCGCTTCGTCGTCGACGGCGAGGGCGACCCGATCGGGGACCGCTGCGACGGCCGAATCGGTGAGGTGGCCGATGTTCATCCGGTCCGGTCGGCCCACGGGTCGGCGGACGCCGGGTCGATCCCGTAGTGGTGGATCGCCTCGGACACGAGAGAGGAGGGTACTGCTCCGTCGTCGGCCAGGCATCGGAGCACCGCGACGACGATGTGGGCCGCGTCGGTCTCGAAGAAACGGCGCAACACGTCGCGGGTGTCCGAGCGGCCGAAGCCGTCGGTCCCGAGGGACACGAAACGCCGGGGCACCCAGCGCGCGACCTGGTCGGGCACGGCCCGGAGGAAATCGGTGACCGCGACGATCGGGCCCTCCGACTGCTCGAGACACTCGGTGACGTACGGGGTGCGCACCGGACCCTCGGGGTGGAGACGGTTCCACCTCTCGGCCGATACCGCATCCTCTCGGAGCGCCTTGTACGAGGTGGCCGACCACGCCTCTGCGTCGACGCCCCACCGTTCGGCCAGCTCGTGCCGTGCGTCGAGCGCCGCCTGCCAGGCCGTCCCGGAGAACAGAAGGGTCGCCCGGTGCCGGCCGGACCGTCGGTGGGCCGGTCCGCGCCGTCGGCCGGTCCGCGCCGTCAGGCCGGTCCGCTCCGTCGGCTGGCAGGAAGCGGTAGAGGCCTGCGACGACACCCTTTCGGATCCGGAGCGCCTCGGCCGGATCGTCGGGGAGTGCGGGCATCGGATAGTTCTCGTTGTAGAGGGTGAGGTACCAGTAGCGGTCCTCGGGCTCCGGACCGGTCATCCGGCGGATCCCGTCCTCGACGACGATCGCCACCTCGTAGGCGAAGGCAGGGTCGTAGGCGGCGACGCTCGGGATCACCGACGCGAGGAGGAGGGAGTGCCCGTCCTGGTGCTGGAGCCCCTCGCCGTTGAGCGTGGTCCGTCCCGCGGTGCACCCGAGGAGGAAACCCCTCCCCCGAACGTCGGCGAGTGCCCAGAAGAGGTCGCCGGAGCGCTGGAAGCCGAACATCGAGTAGACGAGATAACAGGGGATGAGGTGCTCACCCCAGGTCGCGTAGGAGGTCGCGGCGGCGGTGAAGGTCGCCACCGCTCCAGCTTCGGTGATGCCCTCTTCGAGCACCTGGCCGGTGGCGCTCTCCGCGTAGTGGAGCGCGAGGTCGGCGTCGACCGGCGTGTAGCGCTGACCGTCGGGCGCGTAGATCTGCACCTCCGCGATGAGCGACTCCAGGCCGAAGGTGCGCGCCTCGTCGGCGACGATCGGGACGATGCGCGCGCCCACGCCGGGGTCCCGGACGAGCGACCGGAGCAACCTGGCGAAGGCCATGGTGGTGGAGGCGGCCTGCTTGCCCGACCCGGCCAGCAGGTCGGTGAACGTCGCCTCGGCCGGCGAAGGGAGGGGCGCGGCCCGGACCACCCGGCGTGGCAGCGGTCCGCCGAGTGCGCGACGCCGTTCGGCCAGGTAGCGCGCGGCGGGCTCGTCGGAGGCGGGCCGGTAGTACGGCGGCAGGTCGGCGTCGAGGGCGGTCTCGGGGATCTCCTCGTGGAGGAAGAGGCGATCGCGGAGGGCGAGCAACTGCGGCTTGGTCATCTTCTTGATCTGATGGGTCGCGTTGCGGGCTTCGATCTCCGGCCCGAGCGTCCATCCCTTGACCGTCTTGGCGAGGATGGCGGTCGGCGCGCCGGTGTGCTCGGTCGCCGCCTTGTACGCGGCGTAGAGCTTGCGGTAGTCGTGCCCACCACGGGGCAGGGATTGCAGTTCCTCGTCGGAGAGGTGCGCGACCAGCGCGGCGAGGCGCGGGTCCGGTCCGAAGAAGTGCTCGCGGATGTAGGCGCCCGACTCGGTCGCGTACTTCTGGAACTCGCCGTCGACCGTCGAGTTCATCTTGTTGAGCAGGACACCGTCGACGTCCTTCGCCAGGAGCTCGTCCCAGGTCCGGCCCCAGATCACCTTGATCACGTTCCAGCCCGCGCCCCTGAAGAGGGCCTCGAACTCCTGGATCACCTTGCCGTTCCCGCGCACCGGCCCGTCGAGCCGCTGCAGGTTGCAGTTGACCACGAAGGTCAGGTTGTCGAGGTGCTCCCGCCCCGCCGTACCGAGGGAGCCGAGTGACTCGGGCTCGTCCAGCTCGCCGTCGCCGACGAAGCACCACACCCGGCTCGCCGAGGTGTCGGCGATCCCCCGCGCGTGCAGGTAGCGGCTCACATGGGCTTGGGCGATCGCGTTGACCGGCCCGAGTCCCATCGAGACGGTGGGGTACTCCCAGAAGTCGGGCATGAGTCTCGGGTGCGGATAGGAGGACAATCCGTTCCCGCCCACCTCGAACCGGAAATTGTCCAGCTGCTCCTCGCCGAGCCGTCCCTCGACGAAGGCACGGGCGTAGATACCCGGCGACGCGTGTCCCTGGAAGTAGACCTGGTCGCCCGCGAATCCGTCGTCCTTGCCGCGGAAGAAGTGGTTGAAGCCCACCTCGTAGAGGGCCGCCGAGCTCGCGTAGGTCGAGAGGTGGCCGCCGATCGCCTCGGAGCGGATGTTGGCCCGGACCACCATGACCGCTGCGTTCCAGCGGATGAACGCCCGGATCCGCCGCTCGAGGTACTCGTCCCCGGGGAACTCGGGTTCATCGTCGGAGGGGATGGTGTTCACATACGGGGTCGAGACCGTCGCCGGGAAGTCGACGTACTTCTGACGCGCACGCTCGAGCAGCCGCATCAGGAGGTAGCGGGCCCGGTTGCGACCCCGGACGTCCACGATGTCGTCGAACGCGTCGAGCCATTCGTTGGTCTCGACCGGGTCGACGTCCGGAAGCTGATGGCTCACACCGTCGAAGAGCACGATTCCATGATCCCACCGGTCGCGCGACAGGACGCGCAACCCCCGCTCGGGGCCGAGAGCCGCCGCCGGCGGCGCCGAGCGGGCATGCTGTGCCGATGGAAGACGGACCTGCGCGCGATCCG
Source organism: uncultured Acidimicrobiales bacterium (assembly GCA_963741055.1). GTDB lineage: Bacteria > Actinomycetota > Acidimicrobiia > Acidimicrobiales > RAAP-2 > Bog-756. The sequence goes on from CAVUGU010000014.1 coordinate 201,849, forward strand.
GGGACGACCGTCGTCTACACAGACGGTTCCTGCCTCGGCAATCCGGGGCGGGGCGGTTGGGCCTGGGCCGTCGAGGGCGGGCCGAGACAAAGCGGCGGAGAGCCCCACACCACCAACCAGAGGATGGAGGTGACGGCGGTGATCGAGGCACTGCGGGCCCTTCCCGGAGCGGTCCACGTGGTGAGCGATTCGATCTACGTCGTCAACTGCTTCCGCCAGCGCTGGTGGGAGGGCTGGCTCCGCCGGGGTTGGCGCAACTCACAGGGGAAACCGGTCGCCAACCGCGACCTCTGGGAGGTGCTCCTGCCGCTCGTGCTGGAGGGGGGCCGGCCGGTCACCTTCGAGTGGGTGAAGGGCCATTCGGGCGACACCATGAACGACCTGGTCGATCTCATGGCAGTCGAGGCCGCCACCGCCCAGGCGGGATGACTCTGCGAGGGGCTCCGGGTTTGGGATCGGACGACGCCCTCTCCTAACCTGCTGGCATGGAGATCAACGGATGCTCGGCACTCATCACCGGCGGCGCGTCAGGACTCGGGGAGGCCACCGCCCGCCGCCTCGCGGCCGACGGTGCGACGGTCACGGTCTTCGACCGCAACGAAGAACGCGCGAAGCAGGTCGTCGCCGAGATCGGCGGCTCCGCCAACCTGATCGGAGGTGACGTCACCGATCCGGACGACTGCCAGCGGGCGGTCGACCAGGCGGCCGGGGCGGGCCCGCTCCGGATCGCGGTCAATTGCGCGGGAAGTGGCTGGGTCGGCCGGGTCATCAACCGGGACGGCTCGCCCCACGATCTCGATCCGTTCCGGTTCATCCAGAACCTGAACGTGATCGGGACCTTCAACGTGATGACCAAGGCGGCTTCCGCCATGGCGAAGCTCGACCCCGGCGCCGACGACGAGCGCGGGGTGATCGTCAACACCGCGTCGGTTGCCGCCTTCGACGGGCAGATCGGCCAGCTCGCCTACTCGGCCTCCAAGGGCGCGATCGTCGGGATGACCTTGCCCGCCGCACGCGATCTCGCGGTGGTCGGGATCCGGGTGCTCGCGATCGCACCGGGACTGTTCGATACACCGCTGCTGGCCATGCTCCCCGAGGAGGCCCGCAACGCGTTGGGTGAGTCGGTCAACTTCCCCAAGCGGCTGGGCGTCCCGACCGAGTTCGGCGCGCTGGTCGCGCACATCGCGACCAACCGCTATCTCAACGCGGAGGTCATCCGTCTCGACGGCGGGATCCGGATGCCCCCCAAGTGAGCCACCCCAAGTGAGCCGCCCCGAGTGAGCCGGAAGCCACTGGCCTAGGGCGGACACGTTCCGGCGACCTCCCGCGGTAGCGTCGCCGGTAGGAACATGACGACCACTGCACCCGCCCGGGGAGACGGCCGGGCTCCTGCGCAAGAGGCCATCATCCGCACGGTCGACCTGACCAAGGTGTACGCGGGGATGCACGTCCCCGCGGTCGACCAGCTGAACCTCGAGGTCGCCGCGGGAGAGATCTTCGGGCTGCTCGGCCCGAACGGCGCGGGAAAGACGACCACCGCGGGAATGCTGACCACCCGGGTGGTGCCGACCTCGGGCCGGGCGTTCGTCGGCGGCGTCGACCTCATCGCACATCCGGCGCTCGCCAAGCAGATCGTCGGCATCGTCAGCCAGCAGAACACCTTGGACCGGCAGCTCACCGTCTGGGAGAACCTCTACTTCCACGGCCGGCTGTTCGGGATCCCCGCCGCAGAATCGCGACGAATCGCGACCGACCTGCTCTCGGAGTTCCAGTTGAAGGGGTGGGCCGACGCATCGGTGTACGCGCTCTCCGGCGGGATGGCACAGCGACTCATGGTCGCCCGCGCGATCTTCCACCGCCCGGCCGTGCTCTTCCTCGACGAGCCGACCGCGGGACTCGACCCGCAGAGCCGCCTCGCACTTTGGGAGCTCCTCGGAGAGCTCAACGCCGACGGACAGACCATCCTGCTCACGACCCACTACATGGAGGAGGCCGATCAGCTCTGCGGTCGGGTCGCGATCATGGACCAGGGCCACATCCTCGCCCTCGACGCGCCGGCCGAGCTCAAGCGGGTGGTGGACGCCGACACCATCGTGACGGTCCTCGCCGACGGTGATTCCGCCGAGCTCGCGAGGGTGCTCTCCGAGGCGGTGCAGGGAGTGACCCGTACCCGTGTCGTCGAGGGCGGCGCGGAGCTCCACGTGAAGGGCAAAGACCGGCTGCTCCCGACCGTGGTCAACGCGGCGGAGCGGGCGGGTCTGCCGATCGTCGACGTGTCGGTCTCCGAGCCGACCCTCGAGACGGTCTTCATCAACCTCACCGGCAGGGAGCTGCGCGAGTAATGGCCGCGGTCGAGGCCCACCCGCGCACTCCGATGGTCGAGTCGAGCCCCGCGCGCAGCACCTTCGAAGCCAGCCGCACCGCGTTGTGGGCGCTGATCCTCCGCGACCTGGTGGTCCTCCGCAAGCACCTGGTCGAGTTCGTGATCCGGACGATCGTGCAGCCGTTCCTGCTCTGCTTCGTCTTCCTCTACGTCTTCCCGAAGATCGGCCAGGGCATCGGCGGTTCGGGCAACCCGGCGGCCGAATCGGCGTTCGCCACGGTGCTCATCCCCGGCGTGGTCGGGATCTCGATCCTGTTCCAGGGCGTGCAGTCGGTCGCTCTGATCATGTCCCAAGAGTTCGGATTCACCCGCGAGATCGAGGACCGGGTTCAGGCCCCTTGCCCGATCTGGTTGGTGGCGATGGCCAAGGTCCTCTCCGGGGCGGCCCAGGGGCTGCTCTCGGCGATCATCGTGTTGTTGATCGCGCCGGTGGTCCACGCGAAGGGCGTCGAGGCCCACATCCACCTCCACTGGTGGATCATCGTCACCCTGACCCCGATCGCGTGTGTCGCAATGGCCTCGCTCGGACTGCTCCTCGGTACGAGCTTCGAGCCGCGCAACATCGGGCTCATGTTCGGCTTCATCATCCTTCCGGTGACCTTCCTCGGCGGGACCTACTACCAGTGGACGCGGCTGGCATCGGTCAAGATCGGCACCGTCCACTGGCTCCAGATCCTCGTGCTCATCAACCCGTTGATCTATGTCAACGAGGGGATGCGGGCCGCCCTCACCGACGCGCCCCACATGCACCTCTACGTCGTCTACCCGGTGCTCATCGGGTTCCTCGCTCTCTTCCTCGGGCTCGGGTTGCGCAACTTCCGGAGGCGGGTGCTGTCCTGAGACCGGACGGTTCGAGGGCCGCCGTGACCGGTCGTTCCGGCCGCGGGAAGTGCCGCGCGCAGGAGCTCGACACGGGTGGCCGGAGGGTCCCCGACCGGTAGGCTTGCCGCGTTTCCCGCACGCGATCGACGACCCCATGGAGGTGGTTCACACGGCACCCGAAGCGGCAGCGCAGGTGACGGCACCTGGGGGAGTCGGAGGGGGAGAGAGCGGGTCGCAGACCTTCGACGTCGTGGTGATCGGTGGCGGTCCGGGCGGGTACGCGGCGGCTCTGTACGGAGCGTCGGCCGGACTGTCGATCGCCATCGTCGAGAGGGAGAAAGTCGGCGGCACCTGCCTTCATCGCGGCTGCATTCCGGCGAAGGAGTTCTTGGAGACCGCGGCCGTGTACCGGACGGTCAGCGGTTCGGCCGAGTTCGGCATCCGTGCTTCGGCCGATCCGAGCGAACCGGTCGTCGAGTTCGCGGTGAGCCAGAAGCGCAAGCAGCAGGTGGTCGAACAGCTCTACAACGGGCTCGCCGGCCTGCTGAAGGGCCGGAAAGTGACCACCTTCGACGGGACCGGTGTGCTGCTGCCGGGGCGGCGGGTGCGGGTCACCGGCGGAGACGGGTCGACGACGGAGATCGCAGGTACCCACGTGGTCCTCGCAGCGGGATCGGTACCCCGAACCATCCCGGGCTTCGAGATCGACGGGAGGCTGGTGGTCACCTCCGACGAATTCCTGTCGCTCGAAGAGCTCCCGTCGACCGCGGCGATCATCGGAGGGGGCGTCATCGGTTGCGAGTTCGCCTCGCTTCTCTCCGACCTCGGCACCGGCGTGACCATCTTCGAGGCGCTGCCGTCACTGCTGCACGGATGTGACGACGACCTGATCAGGGTGGTGGCGCGGTCGTTCCGGCGACGGGGCATCGACGTCAAGGTCGGCGCGACGTTGCAGGGCCACGCTCCGCTGCCCGCCGGTGGGGGAACCGTCCTCTCCTATAACGACGGCGAGCAGCTCGAGGCCGAGATGGTCATCGTGTCGGTCGGCCGCCGCCCGTGGAGCGACGGCCTCCTCGCGGACGGAACCGGAGTCGCGGTCGACGGTCGTGGCTTCGTGAACGTGGACGAACGGATGCGGACCTCCGCAGAGGGGGTGTGGGCGGTCGGCGACATCGTCGCAACGCCCCAGCTCGCCCACGTCGGGTTCGCCGAAGCGATCGTCGCGATCAAGGGCATCCTCGGCGAGCCGGCCCTCCCGGTCGACTACGGGCGGGTGCCCTGGGCCATCTACTGCCACCCCGAGGTGGCCTTCGCCGGGCTCACCGAGGAGGCGGCCCGCGAGGCGGGCTACGACGTCGTGGTGAAGAAGGATCCTTTCGGCGGGAACAGCCGCGCGCGGATCCTCGGCGATACCGAAGGACTGGTCAAGGTCGTCGCCGAGCGAACCGCCGACGGCGGCGCCGGCAAGGTGCTCGGCGTCCACCTGGTCGGCCCGTGGGTGACCGAGCTGCTCGGCGCGGGCTATCTGGCCGTCAACTGGGAGGCGACCGCGCAGGAAGTGGCGCAGTTCCTCCAGCCACACCCATCTCTGTCGGAGACGTTCGGCGAGACCATGCTGGCGCTGACCGGAAGGGGGCTCCACCTTGCCTGACGTGACGATGCCCCAATTGGGCGAGACCGTGACCGAGGGGACCATCACCAAATGGTTCAAGGCGGTCGGGGACACGGTCGCGCGTGACGAGCCACTCTTCGAAGTCTCGACCGACAAGGTCGACTCGGAAGTCCCTTCGCCGGCGGCCGGCGTACTGACGGCGATCCTCGTCGAAGAGGGCGACACGGTCGACGTAGGAGCCAAACTGGCGGTGATCGGCGACGAAGCGTCCGCGGTCGGCGAGGCGCCCACGAGCAGTCCTGCGCCTGCGAGTGCACCGGCCCCGGCGCGTGCCCCTCGGTCGAGGACGCGATCGGTTCGCTTCCCGACGAACCTGCGGTCCGTCCGACCGGTGAGGCTCCGCCGGCTGCTCCTTTCGCTGCTCCTGCTCCACCGCCGGCTGCGGCTCCGCCGACTCCACCGCCGGCTCCAGCACCGCCGACTCCTCCTGCCCGCCGCTCCCGCTCCACCGCCGGCCGCATCGCCAGAGCCCGGTGCAGCGGCTCCCCTCGGACCTTCCAACGGTCCGGTTCTCCTCCGCGGGCACCGTCTTGTCGCCCGTCGTCCGCAAGCTGCTCTCGGAGAACGAGATCGACCCGAGCACCGTCCCCGGCACGGGCCTCGGCGGACGTATCACCAGAAGCGACGCCGAGAGTGCGATCGCTGCGCGGGGTCGACCTGCGGCGACCGCGTCACGTTCCGCGCCGGAACCGCCTGCGCCTCTCCAGCTCCGCCCCCGCTGCGTCGCCAGCTCCCGCCACACCGGTCGCACCTGCCGCTCCACCCGTCGCTCCACCACCCACGCCGGCGTCTTTCGAGCCCGCGGCACCGCCCTCCCCCTCGAACGAACCGTCGCCGGTGCCGAGCATCGTGGGACGCGCCACCCCGCCTCCATTCGGTCGAACCCCGATCGGCGAGGAACCGCCGGGCCGAGGTGCGGTGGTTCGGGACGAGATCGTCCCGTTCAACAACATCCGTCGGCGAACCGCCGAGCACATGGTTCGCTCCAAGGCGACGTCACCTCACACACTGATGGTCCGCGAGATCGACTACGAACGGGTCGAGCAGGTGCGGCGCTCCTTCGGCGACCGCTTCCGAGAGGAAGAGGGCTTCGGCTTGAGCTACTTGCCCTTCGCAGCCCGCGCGGCGGTCGAGGCGCTCGACGAGTATCCCCATCTCAACGCCTCGGTCGGCGACGATGCGCTCATCGTCCACCACGGCGTCAATCTCGGCATCGCGGTCGATCTCGACAACCAGGGACTCATCGTGCCGGTCGTGCACGGAGCAGAAGAGCTCAATCTGAGAGGGATGGCCCGGCGCATCCACGACCTTGCCGACCGGGCCCGGACCAAGCGGTTGAGCCTCGACGACATCAGCGGGGGCACGTTCTCCATCACCAACGCCGGACCGTTCGGGACCCTGATCACCGGAGCGATCATCAACCAGCCACAGGTTGCGATTCTGTCGACCGACGGGGTCTCGAGACGGCCGGTCGTCATCGCGCTCCCCGACGGGGGCGAAGCGATCGGCATTCACTCGGTCGGTCTCGTCGCGATGAACTTCGACCATCGAGCAGTGGACGGTGCCTACGTGGCCCGCTTCCTCGCGCGACTGGCGGAGATCCTCGACGACCGCGACTGGGTCGGAGAGCTCTAGGCCTGAGTCGCACGAGCGTGAGACGGGGCAACGAGTGATGAGAGTCAGATGGCTGGGTCGCGTGCCCTACGAAGAGGCTTGGGATCTCCAGCGCGCGCTCGCGACCCGTTCGACCGAGGAGTATCTGCTCCTGCTCGAGCACCCGAGCGTCTTCACGCTCGGACGGAACGCGGTCGAGGCCAACGTGCTGGTCGACCCGGCAAGCGTCGGAGCCGAGGCAATACGGGTCGACCGCGGCGGCGACGTGACCTACCACGGGCCCGGCCAACTGATCGGCTACCCGATCCGATCGGTCGGTCCCGGTCCTCACACCGGTACGGCTCACGTGCACCAGGTGGAGCAGGTGGTCATCGACGCGCTGGTCGCACTCGGGCTCCCGCTTTCCGACGTCGGCAGGTTGGCCGGATTTCCCGGGGTGTGGGTCGGCCTCGACCCGACGGGCGCCGGACCGCTCGATCAGACCCCGCAAGATCTGTGCGATCGGCGTCCGTTCGGGTCGGGGCCGCACCACCCACGGTTTCGCCCTCAACGTCCACACCGACCTCACGATGTTCGGCCACATCGTCCCCTGCGGGATTCCCGACAAGCCGGCCACTTCGCTCGCGGCGGAGGGCTTCGAGGTCACCATGAGCGACGTCGTGGAGAAGGTCCTCGCCGCGGCCGAGCCTCTGTGGGGTCCCTTCGAGGACGTGCAGCGGGTCACCGAAGCGACCGGCGCCTTCCCGGAGAGGGTCGATCCACCGCCGGTCGCGGTCACCATCGGCCGAGACCGTCCGCTCGACGTCCGGCTCCGGCGCGCGGGAGTCGAACCGGCCCAGGGGCTCCCGGTCGCTGCGCGCAAACCCGAATGGCTTCGGGTCGAGGCCCGGACGACCGAGCGGTTCCTCGGCGTCCAGCACGACCTCCCGATCTCCAACTGGTCACCGTCTGCCACGAGGCAGGCTGCCCCAACATCTTCGAGTGCTGGGCAGCGGGCACCGCCACCTTCATGATCAACGGCGCTCGGTGCACACGGTCCTGTGCCTTCTGCCAGGTCGACACCGCCCATCCCCTCCCGCTCGATCCGACCGAGCCGGCGCGGGTGGCGGAAGCCGTGGCACGGATGGGTCTCGTCCACGCAGTGGTCACCTGTGTCGCCCGTGACGACCTACCCGACGGAGGCGCGGGCGCCTTCGCCGAAACCATCGGGGCGATCCGTGACCATTCGCCGGGAACCACCGTCGAGGTGCTGATCTCGGACTGCAAAGGCGACATGCGGTCGCTCGAAACCGTCTTCGACGCTCGACCCGACGTGCTCAACCACAACATCGAGACCGTGGCCCGTCTCCAGCGAGCAGTGCGACCCTCCGCGGGGTACGCGCGCAGCCTCGCGGTCCTCGCCCGGGCCAAGAACGCCGGGCTCGACCGCCAAGTCGGGGATCATCGTGGGGATGGGAGAGGAACGCGGCGAAGTGCTCGCCACCCTCGCGGATCTCCGAGCCGTCGGCGTGGACCTGGTCACCGTCGGTCAGTACCTCCGACCGAGCTCCCGCCATCTGCCGGTGGCGCGTTGGTGGACACCCGAGGAATTCGAAGCGATCCGTGAGGCCGGAATGGCGATGGGTTTCGCGCACGTCCAGGCATCCCCTTTGACCCGCTCGAGCTATCACGCGCGCGAGGCCGCCGAGCGCTCCGCCGCTACCCAGGCGGCGCGACCCGTCGCGCTGGAGGCCTGATGGACGCTCTCAACGAGCCGTCGGTCGCGGCGCGCCGCCTGCGAATGCTGCGGGTGCGGGAGCGGATGGGTGAGCTCGACGTCGACGCGCTCCTGCTCTCGTTCGGCGCGGACCTGCCGTGGTTGACCGGTTACACGGCGATGCCACTCGAACGTCTGACCATGCTCGTCCTGCGGCGGTCAGGTGACCCGGTGCTCGTGGTGCCGGCACTCGAGGCACCACGGGTTCGCCACGCCGGCGACCTGTTCACCCTCGAGTCCTGGGGCGATTCGGAGGATCCGATCGACCTGGTCTGCTCGCTGCTCGGAAAGCGTGAGGCGTCTCCGCTGCGCCTCGGGATCTCGGATCGCTCGTGGGCGAGCACCGCCCTCGCGTTTCAGCGCCGGCTGACCACTTCGGAGTTCGTGGAGGCCTCGACGGTCACCGCCCCGCTCCGAGCCGTCAAGGACGAAGTCGAGATCGAAGCGCTCCGGACCGCCGGCGCTGCGGCCGACCGGGTCGCCACTGCCCTGCAGCGGGGCGAGATCGGACTGATCGGCCGGAGCGAGGCGGCGGTGTCCGCCGATCTCGCCGGCCGGCTCCTCGCCGAAGGCCATCAACACGTCAACTTCGCGATCGTCGGAAGCGGACCCAACGCGGCAAGTCCCCATCACGAGCCCGGACCGAGAGTCATCCGGCCCGGAGAGACGGTCGTCTGCGACTTCGGCGGGAGTTACGCGGTCGACGACGACGTCGGTTACTGCTCCGACATCACCCGCACGGTCGTGACCGGTCCGCCGTCGGACGAGATCACCCGGTGTTACCAGGTGCTCGCGGCGGCTCAGGCGGCAGCGGTGACGGCTGCCCGAGCAGGTGTCGCGGCCAGGACGTCGATCGGGTGGCCAGAGAGGTCATCGACGACGCAGGACTCGGAGAGCACTTCTTCCATCGGACCGGTCACGGGATCGGCATCGAGGAGCACGAGGACCCCTATCTCGTCGCGGGAAACCCGCAGCCGCTCCAACCCGGGCATGCGTTCTCGGTGGAGCCGGGCATCTATATGGAAGGGCGCTTCGGCATGCGGCTGGAGGACATCGTGATCGTGGGCGAGGACGGCTCTCCCGAGCCACTCAACTCGGCCGAACACGACCTCGCCGTCGTCGAGGCGTAGCAACCGTCGCTTCCTCGTCGAGTCGAGCTGGTCAGGGATCGGAGCAGCCAACGTGGATCTGGGCATCGAGGGAAAGACCGCACTGGTCACCGCTGCCTCGCGTGGCCTCGGCAGGGCCACGGCCGAGGCACTGGTCGCCGAGGGTGTGCGGGTGATGATCACCGCACGAGACGCCGACGTCCTCGAGCAGACTCGCTCCGAGCTGACGGCCGGAGGAGCAGAGGTCGAGGCAACGGCCGAGGACGTCACCGATCCCGCGGCGCCGGCCCGGCTGGTGGCGGCCACACGAGCGGCCTTCGGGAGTGTGGACATCGTGATCGCGAACGCCGGTGGCCCGCCGCCCGGACGGGCGTTCGACGTGGACGACGCGGCCCTCGAAGCGGCCCTCAACGCGAACCTCCTCTCGTCGATCCGACTGGCCCGCGAGGCGCTCCCCTCCATGCGCGAGCACGGATGGGGTCGGATCTGCTGCATCACCTCCTACTCGATCGTGCAGGCGATCCCGGTCCTCGCGCTCTCGACCACCGCGCGGGCCGGACTGCACGCGTGGGCCAAGGGTGCGGCGCAGGACCTCGCCCACGAGGGAAGCGGCGTGACCTTGAACGTGATCTGCCCGGGCCCGCACGCGACCGACCGGATGCGCGAGCTCGGTGGTGGTGGCGTCATGGGCGATCCGGGGGACTTCGGAAGGATCGTCGCCTTCCTCTGTTCTCAGTCGGCGCGCTTCGTCAACGGGATCGCGCTGGTCGTCGACGGGGGAGAGACGCTGGCGCTGTAGTCGCCTCGCGGGTCTTGCTTCGCGCCTCAGCCTCTCGGAGGAGGTGGAATCCGCGATGGAGGAGGCGGCGGGGGCGGGACGAGGAGCGGGAGTCCGGATCCTCCGCTCTCGCGTCGTCGGTGCTCTCCGAACCCGGAGCGGGCGGCGGAGGTGGGAGTGGCGCGGAGCCGAAGCCTGGTGGCGGCGGCAGAGGTGCCGATCCGGGCGGTGGGGGAGCCGACCCGAAGGTGAACTCGGTGCTCGGCGAGTGTGGCGCGGGCGGACCGGGGACGGGAGGAACCGTTGCGGAGGATCGGTCCTTCTTGCGCGATCCTCGCTGTCGGCGCACTGAACGTAGAGGCCAGCGACTGCGGGCCCGAGGTCTCGGTCGCCTCGATGAGCGAGCGGCCGGGCGCCGCGCCTCCGTAGCGGGCGACGTCGTAGTTGTAGTAGCCGGCGCTCGAGGCCCTGCGCATCTTCTGTAGGTAGGCACGCCTGGCCTTCGCCACCAAGAGCGCGAGGACGAGGGCGCCTGCGAACGCGAGGATCCCGAACTCGACACTGACCCCGTGATCGCCCAAGTCGAACGCATTCATTCGGATCAATTCGACGAGTTCCATCGAAATCCATGGTACCGACGCCCCTGGTTAGTGGCACCTTTTTCTCGGTAGAGAAGCGTTTCTCCCGGGCGAGAACCACGTCTGGCCGGCAACTGCCGAGGCGGCGCGTGTTGGGAATGCGTGCCGGGGCGAGCGCAAGGCCCAGGCTGGCCTAGGCCACGAAGTACTTCGCCTGGGGATGATGGCAGACGATCGCGGTGGTGGTCTGCTCCGGTTCGAGCTGGAAGCCTTCGCTCACCTCCACGCCGATGCGGCCCGCCTCGAGGAGCTCGACCAGCTTGGCGTTGTCCTCGAGGTCGGGACAGGCCGGGTAGCCCCACGAGTAGCGCCCGCCGCGGTACTGCTGGCGGAAGAGCCCGGTCAGGGTCGGACCGTCCTGGTCGGCGAAGCCGAGCTCTTCGCGGATCCGGCGGTGCCAGTACTCGGCGAGGGCCTCTGCCATCTCGACCCCGAGCCCGTGGAGGAAGAGGTAGTTCCGATACTCGTCCTCGTCGTAGCGTTGGTGGGCCGCTTCGGAGATACGAGCACCCATGGTGACCACCATGAAGCTCGCCCAGTCCGGCTTTCCGGACGAGACCGGTCGGAAGAAGTCACTGATGCAGAGCCACGGCTCGGCGCTCTGGCGCGGGAAACCGAACCGCGTCCGCTCGCTCGTTCGGCTCTCGTCGTCGAAGAGGACCAGGTCGTTCCCGTCGGCGTTCGCGGGGAAGTGACCCCAGACCACCTGCGGCACGAGGAGTTGCTCCTCCTTCGCCCGAGCCAGCTGCTCGCGGAGAAGCGCGCGCACCCGCTCCTTGAACTCAGCGTCGTTCTCGCCGTCCTCGGGGCGGAACCCCCACTGGTTGCGGAAGAGCGCGGTCTCGTTCAGGTATTCGGCGATGTCGTCGAGAGCGATACCCCGAGCCACCCGGCTCCCGAGGAACGGCGGTTCGAACACCGGGTTGTCGGTCGTCACCTCCGGCGAGCGCTCGGGCAGTTGCTCCCCACGAGCCAGAGCCTCCTCGGCCGCCTGACGTCGGAGCTCGCTCTTGCGCGGCCCGAGGTCGCGACCGCCGAGGGTGGTCCCGAACTCCGGGTCGTCCTCGCCGCTCTTCGAGAGCTCGACCAGCCGGTCCATGGTGCGGAGCCCCTCGAACGCGTCCTTCCCGTAGAAAAGCCGGCCCTTGTAGATTTGCCGGAGGTCCCGCTCGACATAGGTGCGGGTGAGGGCCGCACCTCCGAGGATCACCGGCACGTGCGCGAGGCCGCGTCGGTTGAGCTCCTCCAAGTTGTCGCGCATGATCAGTGTCGACTTGACCAGCAGACCGCTCATACCGATCGCGTCCGCCTCGGCGTCCTCGAGCGCGGAGATCATCTCGGTGATCCCGACCTTGATCCCGAGATTCTTCACCGTGTAGCCGTTGTTGGTCAGGATGATGTCGACCAGGTTCTTCCCGATGTCGTGCACGTCGCCCTTCACGGTGGCGAGCACGATGACCCCCTTGCCGCCCTGATCATCCTTCTCCATGAAGGGCTCGAGGTGCGAGACGGCATGCTTCATGGTCTCGGCGGAGCCGAGCACGAACGGAAGCTGCATCTCGCCCGAGGCGAACAGGTCGCCGACCGTCTTCATGCCCGACAGCAGCACGTCGTTGATGATGGCGAGCGGCGCCATGCCGCCGGTCATCGCTTCGTCGAGGTCCTCGTCGAGCCCGTTGCGGTCCCCGTCGACGATCCGGTGCTCGAGACGCTGCTCGACCGGCCACCCCGACCGGTCCTCGGCGGCCACCGCAGAGGAGCTGGACACCCCCTCGTAGAGGGCGAGGAGCTCGGTCAGCGGGTCGTAGCCGTCGCGGCGACGGTCGTAGACGAGGTCGAGACAGACTTCGCGGGTCCGATCGTCGATCTTCGAGAGGGGGAGGATCTTCGACGCGTGGACGATCGCCGCGTCGAGCCCGGCTTCGACGCATTCGTGGAGGAAGACCGAGTTGAGCACCTGGCGCGCTGCGGGATTGAGACCGAAGGAGACGTTGGAGAGCCCGAGGACGGTGTGCACGCCCGGGAGCTCCGCCTTGATCCGGCGGATGCCCTCGATGGTCTCGATGCCGTCGCGCCGGCTCTCCTCCATCCCGGTCGAGAGCGGAAGCGCCAGAGGATCGAAGAGCAGGTCGCTCGGGCGAAGTCCGTAGCGCTCGACCGCGATGTCGTGGATCGCCTTGGCAGCACGGACCTTCCACTCCGCGGTGCGGGCCTGTCCCTCGGTGTCGATGCAGGTGCACACGACGGCCGCGCCGAACTCCTTGGCCAGTGAGAGGAAGGAGTCGAGACGGGTGCCTTCATCGTCGCCTTCTTCGAGATTGACCGAGTTGATGACCGCCCGTCCACCGATCCAGGAGAGGGCGGTCTCGACCACGGGTGCCTCGGTCGAGTCGACGACCAGTGGGGCGGTCGACTGGGTCGCGAAGCGCGACGCGACCTCCTCCATGTCCGCCACGCCGTCGGCGCCGGTGTAGTCGACGCAGACGTCGATCAGATGCGACCCTTCCTTGACCTGCTCGCGAGCCATCGCGACGCAGGTGTCCCAGTCACCCGAGAGCATCGCCTCGCGGAACTTCTTCGATCCGTTCGCATTGGTCCGCTCGCCGATGACCAGGAACGAGGTGTCCTGGTGGAAGGGGACCTGGGTGTAGATCGAGGCCGCGCCGAGCTCCGGTTCGGGATCGCGGGTCGCGGGGGTGAGGTCGGCACACGCCTCGACCACCGCGGCGAGGTGGGCCGGGGTCGTCCCGCAACAGCCGCCGATGACCGACACCCCGAGCTCGGTGACGAATTGGCGGTGGAAGTCGGCGAGCTGATCGGGGCTCAAGTCGTAGTGCATCTTGCCGTCGACGACCGAGGGGAGGCCGGCGTTCGGAAGACACGACACCGGCAGCAGTGCGTGGCCGGTCAGGTGTCGCAGGGGCTCGAACATCTCGGCCGGACCGGTCGCGCAGTTGAGTCCGATCACGTCGACGTCCATCGCCTCGAGCGCGCAGAGGGCCGCACCGATCTCCGTCCCCGGGAGCATCGTCCCGGTCAGCTCGATGGTCACCTGTGCCTGCAGGGGAACCTGTCGCCCCACCGACTTCATCGCCCGGCGAGCGGCGTTGATCGCAGCCTTCGCCTGGAGCAGGTCGAAGACGGTCTCGACCAGGATGAGATCGACTCCGCCCTCGAGGAGCGCCGCAATCTGCTCCTCGTAGGCGTCGCGCAGGTCCGCGTAGCGGATCTGACCGAGGGTCGGGAACTTGGTGCCCGGACCGACGCTGCCGGCCACCCAGCGTGGACGCTCCGGAGTAGCGAAGTCGGCGACCGCAGCACGTGCCAGCCGGGCGGCGGCGAGATTGAGCTCACGGACCCGGTGGGCCTGGCCGTACTCGGCGAGCACCGGGGCGAAGGCGCCGAAGGTGTCGGTCTCGACGACGTCGCAACCCACCTCGAGGAACGACCGGTGGACCCCCTCGACCACGTCGGGCCGAGTGACGACGAGGAGCTCGTTGCACCCTTCGAGCTCGGCGCCGCCGAAGTCGTCGGGACCGAGATTGGCCAGCTGCAAGTTGGTCCCCATGGCGCCGTCGAAGATCACGACGCGCTGGGCCGACGCCTCTCGGTAGCTCGGGCTCTCTCGATCGGGTGCCATGGACGATCAAGGGTATCGGGGACGGCGAGGGGCCTGGGCACCGCAGGAGCCGACGGGGTCCGTCGTTTAGCATCGCTGTGGTGACGAGGAGAGCGATCGGGAGCGTGGCGGCGCCGTGCTGAAGATCTACACGAAGACCGGCGACGACGGCACGACCGGCCTCCTCTTCGGCGGCCGGGTTCGGAAGGACTCGGCGATCATGCAGATCAACGGCGCCGTCGACGAGACTCAGGCGGCGATGGGACTTGCCCGCGCGGAGGCTGCCGCGGGCTCCGAGCTCGACGAGTTGCTCACCTCGCTCGAGCGCGACCTCTACGTCCTGATGTCGGAGGTGGCGACCGACCCTGGCAACCGGCGCAAGCTCGTCGCCGGCAAGACGCTCGTCACCGAGGAGATGGTCCGTTCGCTCGAGGTGCAGATCGACCGGCTGATCGGTGAGGTGGAGATGCCCACCGAGTTCGTCGTGCCCGGGGCCAACCGTGCCTCGGCCGCGCTCGATCTCGCCCGCACCGTGGCACGAAGGGCCGAACGCCTGGTCGTCTCGTCTCCCGTCGAAGGTTCGTTCGTGGGTCAGTACCTCAATCGGTTGTCCGATCTCCTCTGGGCGCTCGCCCGGAGCTGCGAAGGCTCCGAACACCTGCTCGCCCGCGGCGCGCCGCGACGCTCGCGCTCCTCGGCCGAGCGAGCAGCCGAGTCCGAAGACGGCACCTCCGAAGACGGCACCTCTGCAGACGACGGCACCTCCGAAGACGACGGCTCGGGTCTCGCGTGAGGCTCTCCGGTTTCGCCGGGCAGATCGTGCCCGATCAGATCACCGCAGTCGGCATCCCGGTCTACTCGGACGAGGAGGGCCCGCAGTACGCGGTTCCGATCGACGAGCTGAGAGGGGAGCTTCCCGGCCTTCCCGGCTCGTTGGACCCCGAGTGGTCCGCGCGCCGGGGTTTCAAGGGAGCGCTCGGCGAGACCCTGGTGGCGAGCAACGGCGGGACCGACGTGGTGCTGGTCGGCATCGGGGACCGCGGCCGGTTCGCCGGCGACCCCGGCGCGGAGTCGCTGCGTCGCGCGCAGCGCCGCCTTCCTCCGGGCGGCCGGCCGAGGAGGGACCGGCTTGTTCCTCCTTCCGAGGGTGGAGGGGCTGCCGCTCGAGGCGTCGGCCGAGGCGGCGGCCCTCGGCGCCACGCTCGCCGCCTATCGCTACGAGCGGTTCCGCTCCGAGGCCGGTCCGGCACGGCTCGACGAGTTGACGATCGGCACCGGCCGGCCAGAGGACCAGGCCGCGGTCGAAGAGGGCGTTGCTCGGGGCGCGCGCATCGGCGAGTCGGTCGCGCTCGCCCGCGACTTGATCAACGAACCGGCGAGCTCGCTGACTCCGGCGCGGTTCGCCGACCTCGCGGCGGCTCGCTTCGACGGTGTCGACACGGTGTCGGTCGAGATTTGGGACGAGCGCCGGATCGGAGAGGAGCACCTCGGCGGGCTGCTCGGTGTGGCCCGAGGCTCGAACGCGGCGCCGCGCCTCCTCCGCGTCGAGTACCGGCCGGCCGATCCCATGGTCATCGACGGACGGACTCCTCGTCTGGCCCTCGTCGGCAAGGGCATCACCTTCGATTCCGGCGGGCTCTCCTTGAAGACCGCGACCGGCATGGAGACCATGAAGACCGACATGAGCGGTGCCGCGGCCGTGATCGCTGCGGTCGATGCCGCCGCCGCGCTCGGTGCGCGTATCGCGATCACCGCGATCGCTCCGCTGACCGAGAACATGCCCGGGGGCTCGGCGACCAAGCCGGGGGACGTGCTGACCGCCCGCAACGGCAAGACCATCGAAGTGCTGAACACCGACGCCGAGGGCCGGCTGGTGCTCGCCGACGCCCTCTCTCTCGCCGCAGAGACGGAGCCGGACGCCATCGTCGACCTGGCCACGCTGACCGGCGCAGCCGTTGTCGCACTCGGCAAGGACGTCGCAGGGCTCCTCGGCAACGACCAGGTCCTCATCGAAGACGTTCGCGCGGCCGGCGCTCGATCCGGCGAGTCGCTCTGGCAGCTGCCGATGCCCGACGACTACCGCGCCCACATCGATTCCGAGGTGGCCGACATGAAGAACGTGGGCCGCCCGGGACAAGCAGGCACGATCGCGGCCGCGATGTTGCTGCGCGAATTCGTCGCCGACGTCCCGTGGGCCCATCTCGACATCGCGGGAACCGCGCGCTCCGAGGACGTCCGCTACTACCTGACCAAAGGCGGAACCGGGTTCGGGGTCCGCACGCTGGTCGCGCTGGCGACCTCCGAGGACTTCGCACGCGCCCTCTCCGAGCTCGGCCGCGGGTGAGCGGCGCACCGGCCGCGGCGCGGTCTCGGACGCTCGAGCGATCGGCGCGGTAGCGTGCCGGCGTGAGGATCACGGTGCTCGGGGCCGGGTCCTGGGGGACCACGGTGGCGTCGCTGGTCGCTCGACGCCACGAGACGATCCTCTGGGCGCGCGACGCTGAGGTCGCGAAGACGATCGCCACCGAACACGTCAACCCTCTCTACCTTCCCGGCTTCACCCTCACGCCGAAGCTTGCGGCAACATCGGACATCGAGGAGGCGACGTGCGGTGCCGACCTGTTGGTCGTGGGTGTTCCGTCGTCGGGCTTCCGGCGGGCGCTGGTCGATGCCGCCCCGTACATGCGGCCCTGGATCCCGGTGGTCAGCCTCGCCAAGGGCCTCGAGAGCGGCTCGATGTTGCGGATGACCGAGGTGATCAAGGAGGTGGCGCCCGGCCATCCCGTCGCCGCGCTGACCGGTCCGAACCTCGCCCACGAGATCATGGCCGGAAAGGCTGCGGCGTCGGTGATCGCCACCGAGGACCTCGAGGTCGCTCGCGCCATCCAGAAGGTGTTCACCCGCGGCGTCTTCCGCGTCTATCTCAACGACGACGTCGTCGGGTGCGAGATGGGCGGGGCGCTGAAGAACGTCATCGCGATCGCGGCGGGCATCGGCGAGGGTCTCGGCGTCGGTGACAACACCCGCGCAGGAGTCATGTCGCGAGGTCTCGCCGAGCTCACCCGGCTCGGGGTGGCCATGGGTGCGAGGGCGACCACCTTCGCGGGGCTCGCCGGGATGGGCGACCTGATCGCGACCTGCATGAGCCACTACAGCCGCAACCGCGCGGTCGGCGAGCAGCTCGGCAAGGGCCGCCGATTGGAGGACGTCCTCGCCGAGATGCACATGGTCGCCGAGGGCGTCCGCACCGCGAGCGTCGCGTTGGAGCTCGCGCGGCGCCACGAGCTCGATCTCCCGATCTGCACGGTGATCGATCGAGTCATCGCAGGAGAGATCGAACCGAAGGACGCATACTGGGGTCTGACGCCGGCCGGCCACGAGGCGGAGCCGGGCTGACCGCCGCTGCGGCCTGGTAGGCCACCGCGGGGTGGAAGTGCCAGGCACCGAGTTGGGCCTCGATCTCCGCGCGGTCCCGGCCTGCGGAGGCCAGATCGGCCGCCAGGCGGTGCGCACGACGCCGGGTCTGTTCGATCTCGGGAAGTCGTTGCTCGATCTGCCAGCGCCGATGGCTCTGCTGGAGTGCCTCGGGCAGACGGCTCAGGTGGCGGAGGGGGAGCGGCGGGACGTGGATCCGCACCGCGAGGGCGTCTGGCCCGTGAGGGCGTGCGAGCTCGAAGGTGCAGAGGCGACGGAGTGCGCGTCGGAACGGCGAGTTCCGTCCGAGGCGTTCCCCGAGCCCGAGCGCCCGCGCCGTCTCGGAGAGGTCGAGGTCGAATCCGTCTGCGTGCACTTCGAGCCCGTAGGAGAGTCGCCTCAAGAGCCACGTCGTCGACGGACCGATGACCCCGAGCCAGTAGAGCTCGACGTAGCGCGAGCACGGGTGGACTCCGTGAGGATCGGCGACCGGATCGAGCCAGCGGACCACTCGGAGTGCGGGGCGCTCCGGAGGGTTGGCATCCGGCTCGACGACGGCCAGGGACGAGACGGTGCTCGACGACATGGTGGTCCTCCGTGTGCTCGACGGTTGTCGCGGGAGGGAGCGATCCGCTCGCGAGCCGCACCTCCCGGACGCATCGTCGAAGTCGGGGGTTGCCCGGTACCTGGCGCCGACCTTGCCGGTTCCCTGTTCGACCGGCCACACCACTCAATAGGATCTCCCCTAGCCGGATCGATGCAGGTCGGCAATCGGCGATCGGAGGTCACCATGGCGGCATCCCGTCCGGCCCGACACCGGGTGGTGATCGTGGGGGGTGGCTTCGGCGGGCTGCCTGCGATCCGTCTGCTCGCGCGCACCCGAGCCGAGGTGACGCTGCTCGACCGCCGCAACCACCATCTCTTCCAACCGCTCCTCTACCAGGTGGCAACCGGCATCCTCTCGCCCGGTCAGATCGCACCCGTCTTCCGTCACCTGTTCCGCAAGCACCAAAACGTGCGGACGGAGCTCGTCGAGGTCACCGGCTTCGATCTCGACGAGCGGATCGTGCACACCAAGAGCATCCCGGGTCTCGAGGTCGACTTCCCCTACGACAGCCTGATCGTCGCTGCGGGCGCCGGCCAGTCCTACTTCGGACACGACGAATTCGCGTTGATCGCACCGGGGATGAAGACGATCGACGACGCGTTCGAGCTGCGCCGGCGCATCTACGGCGCCTTCGAGGTGGCCGAGACCGCCACGACCGACGAGGCCCGGCGGTACCTCACGACCGTCGTGGTGGTGGGTGCCGGACCGACCGGGGTCGAGCTCGCCGGCCAGGTCCGCGAGCTCGCCGTGCGCAGCCTTCGCAACGAGTTCCGCTCGATCGACCCCTCGCACGTCCGCGTGGTGCTGGCGGACGGAGGAAAGGAGCCTCTCGCCAACTTCGGCGACCACCTCGCCGACCGCGCTGCTTCCACTCTCACCAAGATGGGCGTGGAGCTCCGGATGGGCGCCCGGGTCACCGACATCGACGCGTTCGGTGCGACCCTGTCGGGTCCGGACGGGGACGAACGGATCACCGCGGCGACCGTCATCTGGGCGGCCGGCGTACAGGCTTCACCACTCGCCGAAGCCCTCGGGAAGGCGACCGGAGCCGACGTCGACCGCCAGGGTCGGGTGGCGGTCCAACCCGATCTCACGCTGCCCGATCACCCGGAGGTGTTCGTGGTCGGTGACATGGCCTCCCTCGACAACCTGCCAGGGGTGTGCGAGGTCGCGATGCAAGGAGGGCTGCACGCGGCCAACACGATTCGCCGCCGAATGAAGGGTGAGGATCGGTCGGTCCCCTTCAAGTACCGCGACCTCGGTAGTGCCGCCACCATCGGTCGTTTCAAGGCGGTGGTGAGTGTCCAGGGGTTGCATCTGAGCGGGTTCCCGGGCTGGGTGGTCTGGCTCTTCGTCCACATCGGCTTCCTCAACGGCTACGGCAACCGGGTCGCCGCCCTCTGGCGATGGGGGAAGGCCATGGTCGGGCGCGCACGACCCGAACGGGTCTTCAGCGTCGGCCACACCGGTGGCGACCTGAGCTTGCCGCCGGACGTCAAGGAGCTGGTCATGCCGAGCCCCTTCCCGGTGATGCGCGACGAGGTCCGGGACAGTCCGCAAGCCCGGGCGCTCTTCGGCGGCGGCTCGAGCTAGTCCGCGCCTCGAGCTGGTCCGCGGCCCGGGCTAGAGCTCGGGGGGCTCGGTTTCCGCCAGCAGCGACACCGCCTCGATGAGCGCGAGGTGGGTGAACGCCTGGGGGAAGTTGCCGAGATGCTGCCCGGTCGTGGTGTCGATCTCCTCGGCGTAGAGGAGGAGCGGACCGGCGAAGGAGAGGAGCTTCTCGCAGAGCGCGTTCGCCCGGTCGACCTCGCCGATCATGGCGAGGGCGGAGACCAGCCAGAACGAGCAGATGGTGAAGGTCCCCTCTTTGCCGGCGAAGCCGGTGTCGGTGGTGTCGGTGCGGTACCGCAGCACGAACCCGTCCTCGGTCAGCTCGTCGGCGATCGCGAGCACGGTGGCGCGAACCCGATCGTCGGTCGGAGGGAGGAACCCCATCAGCGGGATCAGCAGGAGCGCGGCGTCGAGGTCGTCGGTCTCGTAGTGCTGTTTGAACACGCCGCGGGCGGAGACACCCTTTTCGAGGACCTCCGCTTTGATCTCGTCGGCGATCTTCCGCCACTTGGCGGAGCGTTCGTCGTCCCCCCGCTCCTCGGCGAGCCACGTCGCGCGGTCCATCGCCACCCAGCACATGACCTTCGACGCGGTGAAGTCCTGGGGGTCGCCGCGCACCTCCCAGATGCCCTGGTCCTTGTCGTGCCGGTGCTCGGCGCACTGCTCGACGAGGGCGGAAAGGCCTTCCCACACCGGGCCGGCGATCTGCAGGTCGGTCCGCTTGACCTGGATGGAGACCGCGTCGAAGAGCATGCCCCAGACATCGAGCTGGAGCTGGTCGAACGCGCCGTTGCCCACCCGGACCGGTCGCGAGTTCCGCCAGCCCGACAGGTGGTCGAGGGTTCGCTCCGTGAGGTCCCGCTCGCTGCCGATCCCGTACATGATCTGCAGGTGGGGACGGGCGGCATCGGGCGAGTTGACGTCGCCGTCCATGATGCAGTCGAGGACGAAGGCGAAGAAGTTGACCGCTTCCCAGTCGTAGCCGAGCCGGTAGAGCGACCGGAGCATGAAGGAGGAATCACGGATCCAGGTGAACCGGTAGTCCCAGTTGCGCTCGCCGCCCGGTGTCTCGGGCAACGAGGTGGTGCTGGCCGCCAGGATGGCCCCGGTCGGTGAGTAGCTGAGACCCTTCAGCGTGAGCGCGCTCCGCTCGACATACCGTCGCCACGGGTGATCGACCACACGGGCGACGGAGAGCCAGTGCCGCCAGGCCTGTGCCGTCGCCTCGATTTCGCGTCGGGCGTCCTCGACGCTCGTGACGTCGTGATCGTTCCAGGAGAGGGCAGCGAACGCGCTCTCACCCTTCTGGAGGGTGATCCGTCCCATCGCCCGCTGCCCGATCGTGCCGAGGCGCAAGTTGCTGGTCAGCCGCAAGGGCGGCGACGCAGCGGTTGAAGAGGGGACGATGTCCATCGCCGAGTAGTCGTCGCCACGGTAGGAGGCGACCGCGCCGACCGTCCCGTACTCGAAGCTCGGGATGCAATCGAGGGTGACCTCGACCCACCCGTCGATACAGGTCGCCAGTCGGAGCAGCGTGCCGAGCCCGACCATCTCTCCGGGTGCGCGGCGGTACTCGGGCCGGCGTTTCGAATTGGGCGGGGCGTTGCCGACCAGGAGGACGTCCTGGACGAGGAGCCAGCCGCTCGGGGTGTGCCAGGTGGTCTCGACGACCATGGTCCCCGGCAGGTAACGACGGTCGTGGGGGACCGAGCTGGCCTCGGGCGCGAAGCTGAACGAGCCGGCCCGTCGGTCGAGCATCGCCCCGAAGACGCTCGGTGAGTCGGGCCGTGGGAGGCACAGCCATTCGACCGCGCTGTTGGGCGCGACGAGGCAGCTGACTTCGCAGTCCGAGAGGAATCCGTAATCCGCGATGGGGGGGAAATCGGCCATGTGCCCGTCCCTTCGATCGTCCGCCGTCCCAGTGTTGCAGAGGTTCGACGCGCGGGTCCAAGCGTGTGGCCCCGACGTTGGCTCAGCCTGCTTCGCTCGCGACCTCGTTCGACGGCTCGGGGACCGGCGGCGCGGTGACGCGCTTTCGGAAGATGTAGAGGGTCCACCCCTGGTAGAGCAGGACGAGCGGGAAGAAGATCAGCGCGACGACCGACATCACCCTCAGGGTGTAGGAGGGGCTGGCGGTGTTGGACACCGTCAGGTTGTAGGCCGAGTTGGTGGTCGAGACCATCACCCGTGGGAAGAGATCGAAGAACAGCGATCCCACCACGCTCGCCATGGCGGTGGCCGCCGAAGCGAAGGCCCAGCCCTCCGCCTTCCCTTCGGCGAAGAGCGACGCCGCGATCACCGCCAGGAGGGCGAGCGCGTCGATCGGCCTCGGGACGAAGCCGGCGTTGCCGATGCCGACATGGCTCCAGGTGAGCCAGCCGAAGGTGATCAGCACGGCCACCCAACCGATCCGACTGGAGAGCCGGCTGACCCGGTCGTGCAATGCCCCCTCCGTCTTCAGCGTCAGGTACGTGGCGCCGAGGAGGAGGGAGAGCACGGTGAGAGTGAGACCCGGTGTAGAGGCCGAAGGGCACCAGCAGACCCCAGAAGCTGCCCGTGTAGTTGTGGGCGGAGTCGATGGGCAAACCGTGGAGCAGATCGCCGAGGGCGGTTCCGAGCAGGAAGGGGATGAAAAAGCTCCCGATGGTGAGCGACCAGCGCCAGGTTCCCCTCCAGCGGGGATCGTCGATCTTGCGGCCGTACTCGAAGGAGAGCCCGCGGACGATCAGCGCGACCAATACCAGCAGGACGGCCAGGTACAGCGCCGAGAACATGGTGGCGTACCAACCGGGGAAGGCGGCGAAGATCGCCGCTCCGGCGACGATCAGCCACACCTCGTTTCCGTCCCAGACCGGCCCGATCGTGTTGATGCACACCCGTCGCTCGGCGTCGGTTCTCCCCACGAACGAGTGCAGCATCCCCACTCCGAAGTCGAAGCCCTCGAGGACGAAGAACCCCACCCAGAGGATGGCGATGATGATGAACCAGACGTTGCTCAGGTACACCATGGCGGCCTCGTCGCCCTCCTCTCCTAGTAGATGAGCGCCAGGACTCGCGGTTCTTCGGACGGCGTGCCACCGGTCCCGTCCTGTTCGCCATCCTCGCCGCTCGTCCTCGCCTGCTCCTTCCTCGAGCGGACGTCGCCCGTAGTGGATCATCAGATAGGCGTCCGCGATACCGAGGGACAGATAGAGGACGACGAAGACCATCAGGCTGATCCAGATGTCGGTCGAGGTCACCTTCGGGGACACGCCCTGCGCGGTGGTCATCAGACCTTGGACGATCCAGGGTTGTCGACCGTTCTCGGTGAGCAACCAGCCGGCGGTGTTGATGAGGAACGGCGCGATCGCGAACCAGGGCGCGATCAGGAGGAACCACTTGGCCCGCTCGAGCTTCTTCCTGCGGAGCAGCCACATGCCCCACAGTGCGAACAGGAAGACCAGCGAACCGAGGTAGGCCATCACCCGCATGCTCCAGTACTGGATGAACACGTTCGGGACGTAGTTCCCCGGTCCGTACTGCTTTGACGTACTGGGCCTGGACGTTGTTCAGGCCCTGGACCTCGCCGTCCACATGGTTGGTCGCAAGGATCGAGAGAAGGTCCGGAACCTCGAGGATCTGAGTGGGCGTCTCGTCGTTCTTACCGCCGCCGATCTGGAAGAGCGAGAAGGAGCAGTGTGAGGGACAGGTCGTCCAGAGCGCCTCGGCCGCGGCGATCTTCATCGGTTGGTACTTGCCCTCGATGACCCCGAGCTCGCTGCCGATGAACAGATTGAGCGCGACCGCCGGAGCGAGCACCGCGAGCGAGATGATCGCCGTGCGCCGGAAGGCGTCCACTGCGTCCTTGCGCCGCAGGTGCCAGGCGGAGAAGGCGAGCATCACGATCGCGCCGGTCACCAGCGACGCGAGGATCACGTGCGGGTAGGCCCACAGGAAGACCGGGTTGGTGAACAGCGCCCAGACGTCGTTGAGCTCCGGTTGATGCTTCGAGTTCATCACGTACCCGACCGGGTGCTGCATCCACGAGTTCGCCGCCATGATGAACAGCGCGGAGAGCATCGTGGCCGCCGCGACGATCCAGATGCAGGCAAGATGAAGCTTCCTCGAGATGCGGTCCCAGCCGAAGATCCAGATGCCGAGGAAGGTCGACTCGACGAAGAACGCGATCAGACCTTCCATCGCCAGCGGGCCGCCGAAGATGTTGCCGACGAAGCGCGAGTAGTTGGACCAGTTCATGCCGAACTCGAACTCCTGGACCAACCCGGTCACCACCCCGATCGCGACGTTGATCAGGAGCAGCGACCCGAAGAATCGAGTGAGGCGGCGGAAGGTGGGATCGTCGTTCCGGTACCAGCTGGTCTGGAGGATCGCGGTGAGGAGTGCCAGCCCGATGGTGAGAGGGACGAACAGGAAGTGGTAGATGGTGGTGGTCGCGAACTGCCACCGAGCAAGATCGAGGTTCAATGTGGTGCACCTCGAACCATTGCACTCGAACCATAGACACGCGAGACCGCAGCCACGCACCACCTCCCGCCTTCGTCGAGGGCTTCAGAGTACCTCGCGGCCTCCGGTTCGCAAGGGTTGGCGGTCATAGTTGTCGCGGCGACCGATCGAACCCGCAAGAACCCGAAGGAGGCTGACGATGAACGAAGAGTGGCCGTGGCCCGCGGCGCTGGACGCAGTGATCGCGGCACCGGAGTTTCACACCGTGCTCTACGAGGACGAGCGTGCGGGTCCTCGAGGGTCTCGTCCCGCAAGGTGTGACCGTGCCCCTTCCACCCATCGGTTCGGAGGGGTGCTCTTCTCTTCAGCTCGAGTGATTTCGTCCGGCGGGGCGAGGACGGCGAGGTCATCGTCACACTCGGGGTGCTCTGACGAGGACGACCTGGCGCCCGTGACGCACACCTTCGAGAACGTGGGCGCGTCCGGCTTCCACACGTCGACGGTGGAGATGAAGGACACCTAGAGCCGAGCCCCCGCCCTTCGCCTTCCACCCACCGCGATGGACGCATTCCTCGAGTGTCCGACGTGGGCGCAGGCCGGACTTGGTGGGCGGGTCCGGATCCGCCGCCTCGCCGAGCAGCACGGCTCCGAGCCATCGGAGGCGGTCGGGCACCCCGAGCTCGGCCGCCAACGCCGCCTCGCCCCGGAAGTTGCCGAGGAACGCGGCCCCGACGCCTTGGTCGGCGGCACCGAGCAGAATGGTCATCACCGAGAAGCCGGCGTCGACGAACCAGAACGGGACGCCCCACTCGGACGCTCCCTGGCCACCGCCGACTTTGTCGGGCTCCTGGTAGCGGTCGGCGTAGGCATCAGGATCGGCGAAGGCGAGGACGACGACGGGCGCCCTCCGCAGCCCGGCGAAGCGCGACGACCGGGCCCTCCACTCGGAGTCGGTGGTCGTGTCCCAGTACCGGGCCGTCTCCTCCCCTTGGAGGACGACGAACTCGCGTCCTTGGGTGTTGCCGGCCGACGGAGCCCGGAGCGCCGCTTCGAGCAGGTCGTCGACGACTCCCGGGTCGAGGGGCCTGCCCGAGAAGTTCCGGGTCATCCGCCGGCGCCGCACCGCGTCGGTCAGCTCCATCCGACCACCACAGAGCAGACGCTACCGGCGACCCGACCGGCTCCCCGCTCCAGAGGGAATGTTGACCTCGCTGGTAGTGTTTCACCAGGTACGAAGAGCGTGTGCCGCTTGTCGGAGCACCGGACGCCTCGTAGAAGGAACGTGATCGCAGTGCCCACATTCAGGGAGATGCTGGCTGACGCCAAGGCTGCCGTGCGGGAGGTCGACCCGGCCACCGCGGAGCAGGAGATCGCCGCGGGCGGGACCGTGGTGCTCGACGTCCGTGAGCCGGACGAGTACGAGCAGGGCGCGCTTCCCGACGCAGTCCACATCCCCCGCGGGACGCTCGAGACCTCGGTCGAGGGCCGCATCCCGGACAAGTCCTCCCACGTCCTCGTCTACTGCGCGGGAGGCGTTCGCTCGGCGTTCGCCGCCCAGACCATGCAGGAGCTCGGGTACTCCGACGTCGCGTCGGTGGTCGGCGGTTTCAATCGTTGGAAGGACGAGGGAAGGGCGTGGACCGCGCCGCGCTCGCTCACCTCCGACCAGCGGAACCGCTACCAGCGCCACCTCCTTCTCCCCGAGGTGGGCGAGGCCGGCCAGCTGAAGTTGCTCGATTCGAAGGTCCTCCTCCTCGGCGCCGGCGGGCTCGGGTCGCCCGCGGCCCTCTATCTGGCGGCTGCCGGGGTCGGCACCCTCGGCATCATCGACATGGACGTCGTGGATGCCTCGAACCTCCAGCGTCAGATCCTCCACAACACCGATCGGATCGGTGAGCGCAAGGTGGACTCGGCGAAGAAGACCCTGACCTTGGTCAATCCCGACGTGAACGTCGTCACCTACGACGTGCGTCTCGGCGCCGACAACATCCTCGACATCATCGACGGCTACGACGTGATCGTCGACGGGACGGACAACTTCCCGACCCGGTACCTCGTCAACGACGCATCCCTGCTCAAGCGGATCCCGGTCGTGCACGGGTCGATCTTCCGCTTCGAGGGGCAGGTGACGGTCTTCACCCCTTACGAGGGTCCGTGCTACCGGTGCATGATCCCCGAGCCGCCGCCGGCCGAGCTCGCGCCGAGCTGCGCGGAGGCGGGGGTGCTCGGCGTCCTCCCCGGGATCATCGGCTCGATCCAGGCGCTCGAGGCGGTGAAGATCCTCCTCGGAATCGGCGAGACCCTGCAAGGGCGACTCCTCGCCTACGACGCCCTCGAAGAGACCTTCCGCACCTTCAAGGTCCATCGTGACCCGGCCTGCCCCGCCTGCGGGCCCGACGCCGGCGAGCTGGTCATCGCCGAGTACGACGATCTCTGCATGCCCCATGTGACGGAACCGCCTCCCGCCTGAGCCGTCACCTTCCGAGGTCGCGCGTCACACCTTCTAACCTGTGGCCCGATGGCTGCGTCAGGTACCAATTCAAGCGAGACCAACGGGCGCTTCACCGACTCGGGGATCGAGGTCCGCTCCGTCTACCGCCCGGTCGACCTCGACGGTTGGGACCCGGCCACTCAGCTCGGTGACCCCGGACAGTTCCCCTACACCCGGGGCATCCGCGAGGACATGTACCGGGGCCGGCTGTGGACGATGCGGCAGTACGCGGGGTTCGGCACCGCCGAGGCGACCAACGAGCGCTTCAAGTTCCTGCTCGGCGCCGGGCAGACCGGATTGTCCTGTGCCTTCGACCTCCCCACCCAGATGGGTTACGACTCCGACCATCCCCGCGCCGAGGGCGAGGTCGGAAAGGTCGGGGTCGCCATCGACTCGCTGGCCGACATGCGGCTCCTTCTCGCGGACCTTCCGCTCGACAAGGTCACCACCTCGATGACCATCAACGCGACCGCGGCGATCCTGCTCCTCCTCTACCAGCTGGTGGCAGAGGAGAACGGCGTCGATGCCCACCTTCTCGGCGGCACCGTCCAGAACGACATCCTGAAGGAATACGTGGCACGCGGGACCTACATCTATCCGCCAAGGCCGTCGATGCGCCTCGTCACCGACACCTTCTCCTACTGCGCCGAACACCTGCCCGCCTGGAACACGATCTCGATCTCGGGCTACCACATCCGTGAGGCCGGCTCGACGGCGGTGCAGGAGATCGCGTTCACCATCGCCAACGGGATCGCCTACGTCGAGGCCGCGCTCGCGGCCGGGCTCGACGTGGACGAGTTCGCACCGAGGTTGAGCTTCTTCTGGAACGCCCACAACAACCTCTTCGAAGAAGTCGCCAAGTACCGTGCCGCCCGCCGGATGTGGGCCCGGCTGATGACCGAACGCTTCGGGGCCAAGGACGAGCGCTCGAAGCTTCTCCGGTTCCACACCCAGACCGGCGGATCGACGCTCACCGCGCAACAGCCCGAGAACAACATCGTTCGAGTCACTCTTCAGGGACTCGGTGCCGCGCTCGGCGGGACCCAGAGCCTCCACACCAACGGCTTCGACGAGGCGCTCGGACTCCCCACGGAACAGGCGGCGAAGATCGCCCTCCGGACCCAGCAGATCATCGGTTACGAGTCCGGCATCGCCGACACGGTCGATCCGCTCGCGGGTTCGTGGTTCGTCGAGTCACTGACCGACGAGGTGGAAACCCGCGCGTGGCAGTACCTCGAGCGGATCGACGAGATGGGTGGAGCCGTCGCCGCCATCGAGGCCCGTTACATGCAACAGGAGATCGAGCAGGCCGCGTACGCCTACGCGAAGGCGGTCGACGCGGGCGACAAGACGGTGGTCGGCGTCAATCGATTCGTGGATGATCGAGAGGAACCCTCGGAGGTGTTCCCGATCGACGAGGGGCTGCAGCGCTCCCAGATCGACCGGGTCCGGAGGGTCAGGGCGGAACGGGACCAGGCCGCAGTCGACGCCGCCCTCGCCGACGTCGAGGCCGCCGCCCGCGGGACCGAGAACCTCCTCGTCCCGATGAAGGCGGCCCTGGCCGCGATGGCGACCCTGGGCGAAGTTTCCGACGTCCTCCGTGGAGTCTTCGGGGAGTTCGAGCCCTCCGGCTGAGTGGGGTGTCCGCGACCCCAACCCGTCGCGGTCAGACGTTCGGGGCGCCCCCGAGGTCCCAGCGCAACGTGAACCCGCCTCGCCGCATACGGCGCGAGAAGTGCAGCACCGAGACCGCGATCGCAGCCCCGGTCAGCAACCAGCTCGTGGCGGTGCGCTCGACGATGAACGCGCCGACCGACGAGGTGAGGAGGAACCAGGTGACCACTGCGGCGTTGGTCAGCATCACCGCGCCCCAGAGCAGCGAGAGCTCGGCGAACACCTTTCGGGTGAGAGGGTGCACCAGCATGTCCGGGTCGAGCGGGCAGAAGTCCCGCGCGAACCGGTCGATGAGCGGCCGCCGGAGCAGGGTGCTCACCAAGAAGGCGATACCGATGGCACAGGTCGCGGCGGTGGGCTGCAGGAAGTAGACGAACGCGCTTCCCGTCACCAGCGCGATGACCGTTCGGATGGTGAGCACCGCGCACCCGATCAGGAGCATCCCCGGAATAGGCCGGTGGGTGACCAGTCTCCGGGCCACGGCCAGGTAGGACCAGACCAGTCCGGCGATCAACGCACCCTTCAGTCCGAGGGCGGTCAAGAACACGTAGAACAGCACCGCCGGCACCAGAGCCGACTCGATCAGTCCCGGCAGCGCGTGGCGGGCCGACGCCAACGGCGAAGGGACACGGAAGACCGTGCCCTCGTGGTCAGGAGCGGGTTGGTCCGCCGGCGCGAGCGCGTTCGATTCGAGGGGGATGGTGGGGATGGGGCGACACGTTACCCATGCGGATGCCGAAGTTGCCGTCGCCGGTCACTCTCAGCGCGAACCCGCCAAGAGGCGCTCCCGGACCGGGCCCGGTGCGGCTGCGTCGATCGCCGTCCAGGCCATGGCGATCGCGGCGTCGTGCAGGGCTTTGTCCGCCGACTCGCTGACACAGGCCGCGGCGAACTCGGGCTGGTGGTTGACCGCGCCCCCTGCCTCGATTCCCATCAGCGGGTGGATGGTGGGGACCGCGAGCGACACGTTGGCCATGTCGGTCGAGAGCGTGGGTGGGGGCACGCCTTGGTCGTCGAGGTCGAAGCGGCGACCCAGTCGCTCCGCGTTCGACCGGTAGAGGCCGAGCAGATCGCCGTCGCTCTCCATGTGCGAATACACCGGAGAGAGCGACTCGTACGCGACCCGCGACCCGGTCGCCAGCGCGCCGGCCTCGAAGCAGGCCCTCACCTTCGGTTCGAGCTCCTCCAGGCGCGCGAGTGTGATCGACCGGCACATGAAACGGCCGGTCACCCTCTCGGGGATGACGTTGGCGGCACCGCCACTGTCGAGCACCACCCCGTGCACCTGGTCGCCGGGTCGGAGCTGCTGGCGGAGCAGGCCGATGGCGACCTGCGAGACGACCATCGCGTCCGCCGCGTTGATCCCCTCCCAGGGGGCGGCCGAGGCGTGAGCGCTCCGGCCGGTGAAGATCACGTCGAAGTGGGAGACCGCGAGGCAGGTGGCGACGAGCCGGTCCGCCGGCCAGGGGTGGACCATCATCGCCGCGTGCACGTCGTCGAACGCGCCCTGTTCCAGCATGAGGACCTTGCCCCCGCCCCCTTCCTCGCCCGGCGTGCCGAGTAACCGGACGGTGAGACCCAGCCGATCGGCGACACCGGCCAGGCCGATCGCGGCACCGACCGCGGACGCAGCGATGAGGTTGTGGCCGCACGCATGGCCGATACCGGGAAGTGCGTCGTACTCCGCGCAGACCGCCACTACCAGTGGCCCCGTACCCGACTCGGCGCTGAACGCGGTCGGGAGCCCGGCCACCCCGGGAGTCACCGCGAAGCCGGATCCGGCGAGCACCTCCGCGCTCCACCCGGCGGCGCGCTCTTCGTCGAACGCGGTCTCGGGATGGTCGTGGATGGCGTGGCTGAGCTCGACCAGCGCCGGCAGCTGCGACTCGACCGCGCGGCGTGCGTCGTCCTTCAGCCGGTCGGTCGCCGTCGCGGAGGCCTCCGCTTCGGAACCTCCGTTATCCGATGACCGCGACGACATCGCCCGGTCCGACCGAATCGCCGACGGAGACCTTGACTTCCTTGACCGTCCCTGCCTTCTCGGCCATCACGTTGTTCTCCATTTTCATCGCCTCGAGCACACAGACGGTCTGGCCCACCTCGACCGCGTCACCGACGCTCACCAGGACCTTGACGATGGTTCCCTGCATGGGGACGGCGACGTTGCCCGAGCCGGCACCCGACGCGGCGGCCTTCGGCCGCTTCGGTGCGATCGCCCGCCCGCCCCCGCCTCCCGCAGCCGGCGCGTCGCCGAGGTCGGGGACCCAGAGCTTCACCTGGTAACGCCGCCCGTCGACCTCTGCGGTGACCTCGCGCAGAACCCGGGGCGTGTCGTCGCCGTCTTCGGCGGGCGGAGCCGACGGCTCCGCCGCAGCGGTGACCCCGCTCAGGTCCAGCCCGTGCTCCACCCAGTTGGTCGAGTGCTCGGCCGCGACGAAGTCGGGGTGGGAGAGGATCGCCACGTCCGCCGGAAGCGTCGTCGCGACGCCCTCGATGACGGTCTCGTCGATCGCCCGCAGCATCCGGTTGCGGGCGGCCTCCCGGTCGTGACCCCACACCACGAGCTTCGCCACCA
Organism: uncultured Acidimicrobiales bacterium; assembly: GCA_963741055.1. Lineage (GTDB taxonomy): Bacteria > Actinomycetota > Acidimicrobiia > Acidimicrobiales > RAAP-2 > Bog-756. Next base: position 233,055 of record CAVUGU010000014.1, read on the forward strand.
GGTTGTCGTAGAACTGGCTCACCGTGTCGCCCGACTCGTAGCCCGCGTCGAGACGGACACCGGGCCCCCCGGGGGCCACCAGCCGGGTGATCTTTCCGGGTGAGGGGAGGAACGCGCCGCCGGCGGGGTCCTCCGCGTTGATCCGGACCTCGATGGCGTGACCGTTGCGCTGGATGCTCTCCTGATCGAAGCCGAGGGGCTCTCCCGATGCGACGCGCAGCTGCCACTCGACGAGATCGAGGCCGGTCACCAGCTCGGTGATCGGGTGCTCGACCTGGAGCCGGGTGTTCATCTCGAGGAAGAAGAACTCTCCGTCCTGGTAGAGGAATTCGACGGTGCCGGCGTTGACGTACCCGCACGCCTCGGCGACCCGTACCGAGGCGGCACCCATCGCCTGGCGGACCTCGTCGGGAAAGTTGGGAGCCGGACTCTCCTCGATGAGCTTCTGGTGGCGTCGTTGTGCGGAGCAGTCGCGCTCGCCGAGCCAGAGGGTCGTGCCGTGGGTGTCGGCGATCACCTGCATCTCCACGTGGCGCGGCCAGGCGAGGTATCGCTCGACGTAGCACTCGTCGCGCCCGAAGTAGGCGGCCGACTCCCGTTTCGCCGACTCGAGCGCGTCGGCGGCATCGTCGGGTCCGGCGACGACCTTCATCCCACGACCACCGCCCCCGAATGCGGCCTTGATCGCGACCGGCCAACCGAACTCCTCGCCGAAGCTGATGACCTGCTCCGGTGAGGTGAGCACGTCGGAACGGCCCGGCACGCCGGAGACCCCTGCCCGCTCGGCGGCGTGGCGAGAGCTGATCTTGTCGCCCATGACCTCGATCGCCTCGGGAGGCGGCCCGATGAAGACCACGCCGCGCTGGGTGATGGCCCTCGCGAAGTCCGTGTTCTCCGAGAAGAACCCGTATCCCGGGTGGACCGAGTCCGCGCCGCTGCGCTCGATGACGTCGAGGATCGCGGAGGTGTTCAGATAGCTTTCGGCGGCGGTCTGGCCCCCGAGCGCGTACGCCTCGTCCGCCAGACGCACGTGGAGCGCATCGCGGTCGAGCTCCGAGTAGACGGCAACGGTGGTGACGCCCAGCTCGCGACAGGTCCGGATCACCCGAACCGCGATCTCTCCCCGGTTGGCGATGAGGACCTTCTTCAGCACGCTGCGCCTTTCGGGTCGAGAGGGGTCGATGTCCAAAGCCTCGGGGGCGGGACCCGCACACCCGAGGACGTACCAGACTGGCACGGCCCGTAGGGTGAGTGCATGTTGGGCGACCTGTTCGCCGACGTCAGGCGCTTCCCTTCGATCGATTCGACCAACCGCTACCTCCTCGACGAGGCCCGCGCCGGTGCACCCGAAGGCGTCGTCGCGATCGCCGATCACCAGACGTCGGGACGAGGGCGGCTCGGCCGGCGGTGGGAGGCACCGGCCGGCACCAACCTGCTCGCTTCGGTACTGCTCCGTCCCGATCTGCGCGCAGAGGAACGGCACCTGGCGAGTGCAGTGGTCTGCCTGGCGGGCCGGCAGGCCGCCCGGCAGGTCGCCGGCGTGACCCTGGCGGTCAAGTGGCCGAACGACCTGGTGGCGCACGACGGTCGCAAGGTGGCGGGCGTCCTCGCCGAAGCCGACCTGCCGGAGGCGACCGGGACCGGGGCCGGCTCGGTCACACTCCGGCTCCGGGCGACCCCGGCGTCGGGCAACCCCGGCTCTGTGGTGGGCGGCCAGCATCGGAGGCTTCCCGCTCTCGTCGTCGGGATCGGCATGAACGTCAACTGGCCCGCCACCGATGCCGACCTTCCCGCCGAACTCGTCGGGACGGCCTGCTCCCTGCAGCAGCTGTCGGGTCGCGCCCTCGATCGCTCCGCTCTCCTCGATGCCCTCCTCGCCGCGTTGGAGCCGCGGGTTTCGGAGCTCGCCACACCGGCCGGGCGCGGACGCCAGGCCGGTGAGTTCGAGCGTGCCTGCTCCACCGTCGGCACCCGGGTGCGGGTCGAACTGCCCGGTGAATCCTTCGAAGGGACCGCAGTGGGCCTGACCGAAGAGGGTCACCTTGTCGTCGAAGTGGGCGGGGAGCTGCGCACCGTGATCGCCGGCGACGTCGTACACCTGCGTCACAGGACGGAATGACGCGGCGTCGAACGACGAGTCGAAAGGCGAAGGGAGAGCGCGAAACACTGCGAAGCGGGCTCGACCGAGGGTCGACGCGAGCGACGGCGGAGCCCTATCGCGCCAGGGCTAACATCTCCCGGTCATGCGGGTCCTCGTCACCGGCGGCGCCGGGTTCATCGGTTCGAACTTCGTCCGCTACTGGGTCGACCGGCACCCAGAGGACGCAGTGGTCGCGTACGACGTGCTCACCTACGCCGGGAATCGTCCCAATCTCGCCGACGTCGAGGACCGCATCGACTTCGTGCAAGGCGACATCGGCGACCTCGAGCTCGTCACGAAGACGCTCGCCGAGCACCAGATCGACGTCATCGTCAACTTCGCCGCCGAGTCCCACAACAGCCTCGCCATCATCGACCCGGCACGCTTCTTCCGCACCAACGTCCTCGGAACCCAGACCCTCGCCGAGGCAGCACGTCGGCACGGCGTGACCCGCTTCCATCACATCTCGACCTGCGAGGTCTACGGCGACCTTCCTCTCGACTCGGACGAGCTCTTCACCGAGGAGACCGCGTACCGGCCGCGCACGCCCTACAACGCGTCGAAAGCCGGAGCGGACCACGCGGTGCGCGCCTACGCGGAGACCTTCGGACTGCCGGCGACGATCACCAACTGCTGCAACAACTACGGGCCTTACCAATTCCCAGAGAAGGTGATCCCGTTGTTCACCGCGAGAGCGCTCGACAGCCAGCCGTTGCCGCTCTACGCGTCGACCCAGAACCGACGCGAGTGGCTGCACGTCGAGGACCACTGCCGAGCGATCGAGTTGGTACTGCAGCACGGGTCGGTCGGCGAGACCTACAACGTCGGCAGCGGCACCGAGGCGAGCATCGAAGAGATCGCCGACGCGGTGCTCGCGGCGACCGGCCGGTCCGCGTCGTTGAAGGAGATCGTTCCCGACCGGCCCGGTCACGACCGTCGCTACCTCCTCGACTCCTCGAAGATCCGCGGCGCACTCGGCTGGGAGCCGTCGGTCCCCTTCGACCGGGGCCTGGTGGAGACCGTGAGCTGGTACCGCGACCACCGGAACTGGTGGGAGCCGCTCTTCGACCGGTCCCCGGTGGTCGAGGGCGACTGGCCCGACCCGCCTCCGGTCACTCGGTGAACCGTCCCCTTCGGGTCCTGCTCACCGGCGGCAACGGCCAGCTCGGGCGCGACCTCCGAGACGTACTGGCCGGAGGAGTGCCCGACGGCGGCCAAGCCGTCGGCGGCGCGGGCATCCTCCCCGAGGTGGCCGAGGGCACCTTCGACGTGCTTTCGACCGACATCGACGACCTCGACCTGGTCGATCGGGAGGCGATCCGGGCCGCGGCCGCGGCGTTCCGGCCCGACATCGTCCTCCACGGCGGCGCGTACACCGCGGTCGACGCGTGCGAGTCCGATCCGGACACCGCGTTCGCGGTCAACGCACTCGGCACCCGTCACGTCGCCGAGGCAGCTTCCGACGTCGGCGCGCACCTCGTCTACGTCTCCACCGACTACGTCTTCGACGGATCGCTCGATCGGCCCTACGTCGAATGGGACCCGCCCTCTCCCCGCTCGGTCTACGGACGCAGCAAGCTCGGTGGCGAGATGGAGGTCCACCAGGTCGCCGGCGGTTCGGCGACCGTGGTGCGGACCGCCTGGGTGAACGGTGCACACGGCGCCAACATGGTGAAGACAGTCCTTCGCCTGGCCGGGGCGAACAGCGACGAGCCGTTGCGCTTCGTGGACGACCAGCGAGGGTGCCCGACCTTCACCGCCGATCTCGCGCGCGGGCTGGTGCGTCTCGCGCTCGACCGGCGGCCCGGGACCTTCCACCTGACCAACCAGGGGGAGACCACCTGGTTCGGGTTCGCCGCGGGCCACGCTGGAGGCGGCCGGGTTCGACCCCGACCGGGTCGTGCCCATCACCACCGCCGAGCTCGACCCGCCCCGCCCCGCGCCCTCGACCGGCGAACTCGAGGCTCGACAACGCGGCGCTCCGGCTCTCGGGCCTACCGTCGCTCCCTGTGTGGCAGGACGCGCTCGGCAGGCTCGTGGCTGCCCTGTCGGTCCCGATCTGACAGAATCCCTGGCCAGTTTCGTCCGAGGGGGCTCGGAGCCGGCGAGCCGAGGAGCGGAGGGCAGACATGACGACAGGACGGGACGAGCCGGGACACGGTCGGCGACGACCGACTCGGTGGGCCTGCCTTCGGCCATAGAGGGTCCGCCACGGCCGGGTCGCGCCGGAGGGGCGTGGGCGAACGGTTGCGGTCATCGGCGTCGGGTACGTGGGATTCCCGACAGCGGCGACGCTCGCCCACCTCGGCCACCGAGGTGACCTGTGGTGATGCGGACGCGGCGAAGATCGCCATGCTGGAACGTGGCCAGGTGCCGATCGTCGAGGACCAGCTCGCGGAACTGGTCCACGAGGGTCAGGCGGCGGGACGGCTCCGGTTCGTGGTCGGCGCGACCGAGGCGGTGGCGGGGGCCGAGTTCGTCTTCCTTTGCGTACCAACCCCGCAGAGCCGAGGACGGTTCGGCCGACCTCTCCTTCGTCGAAGCGGTCGGCAAGGAGATCGGCCCCCATCTCGTACCCGGATCGGTCATCGTCAACAAGTCGACCGTCCCGGTGGGCTCGACGCTCGTCGTCGAGCGGGTGCTCGGCCGCCACGACGTCACGGTGGTCTCCAATCCGGAGTTCCTGAGGGAGGGCACAGCGGTCTCCGACAGCCTCCATCCCGAGCGGATCGTGGTCGGTGCCGACGACCAGTCGGTCGCCGCGCGGGTCGGTGAGCCTGTTCTCCGGAACTCAGGCCCCACTGCTGATCACCGATGCGGCGACCGCCGAGACCATCAAATACGCCTCGAACGCGTTCCTCGCGACCAAGCTGAGCTTCGTGAACGCGATCGCCGGGCTGTGCGAGGCGGTGGGCGCGGACGTCCGCGACGTCATCCTCGGGCTCGGCTACGACCGCCGTATCGGGTTCGAGTACCTCCGTCCCGGGCCGGGATGGGGAGGCAGCTGCCTCCCGAAGGACACCCGAGCACTCGTCCACATCGGCGAGATGGCCGGATACGACTTCTCCTTCCTCCGGGGCGCGATCCAGACCAACGACGAGCAGTTCGACCGGGTGGTGGCCAAGGTCGAGGGGGCGGTCTCCGAGATCGGGCGGGCTGGCCGGCGCCAACGCTCGCGGTCTGGGGTCTCACCTTCAAGGCGGGTACCGACGACTTGCGCAACTCGCCCGCCGTCGAGATCGTCCGGCGGCTCGTGGCGAGTGGCGCCCAAGTGAAGGTCTTCGACCCGACCCTTCGTTCCGAGGGACGAGGGCACACGCCCGATCGACGAGCTGGTCGGTGCCGGCGACGGCTCGCCCGGCTCGGCGCGCGTCGTCGGCCGACGCCTACGCGGCTTGCGAGGATGCCGTCGCCGTCGTGGTGCTCACCGAGTGGGACGAATTCCGATGGCTCGACTTCGAGATCGTGCAGATCGAAGATGCGCAACCCGGTCGTCGTCGACGCACGGAACCTGCTCGATCCGGCCCAGCTCCGGCGGTACGGATTCGAGTACGCGGGGATCGGTCGCAGGTGAGTCGTCTGGTGGTGCTCGGGGGCGGGGGATTCCTCGGGTCACACCTCTGCGACCAGCTCCTCGCGCGCGGCGACGAGGTCGTCGCGGTCGACGACTTCTCGACCGGGCAGCGGTCGAACCTCGCGCACCTCGACGACGATCCTCGCTTCACGCTGATCGAAGCCGACGTGTCACGCTCGATTCCGGTGGACGGCCCGGTCTCCGGGGTGCTCCACCTGGCGAGCCCGGCGTCGCCCCTCGACTACCTCTCGCATCCGCTCGAGACGCTTGCCGTCGGCAGCGAGGGCACCCGCCTCGGTCTCGAGCTCGCCCGACGGCACGACGTCCGGTTCCTGCTGGCGTCGACCAGCGAGATCTACGGGGACCCCGAGGAGCATCCGCAGACCGAGGGGTACTGGGGGCGGGTGAACCCGGTCGGGCCGCGCAGCGTCTACGACGAAGCCAAGCGGTTCGCCGAGGCGATCACGATGGGCTACCACCGGACAACGGGACCAACGTGGGCATCGCCCGCATCTTCAACACCTATGGCCCGCGACTGCGACCCGACGACGGGCGCGTGGTGTCCAACTTCCTCGTCCAGGCCGCACGCGAAGAACCCCTCACCGTCTACGGCGACGGGAGCCAGACCCGGAGCCTCTGCTACGTCGACGACGAGGTTCGCGGGCTCGTCGCGCTCTTCGACTCGAATCTCGCCGGCCCGGTCAACATCGGCAATCCCGACGAGTACAGCGTTCTCGAGCTGGCGCGCACCGTGGTCGCGTTGCTCGGTTCCTCGTCACCGATCGTCCACCTGCCGCTTCCTGCCGACGACCCCTCACGCAGGCGTCCGGACATCTCGCTGGCGAGGGAATGCGCTCGGTTGGGAGCCGACCACACCGCTTGGAGGAGGGACTCTCCCGGACCGTCGTCTACCTGGCCGACCGGGCCGGGGTGACACTCGCCGGACCGCAGGGTTCGACCCGCGGCGGGTCAGCGGGGCCATGCTGGAAGGTGACCGGACCGGGTCGTCCGGACCGCAGAGGGAGCGCGAGACGATGGCTGTCGAGGAGACCGATCCGATCCTGGGTGTCGAACCGGCGGAAGCGGACGCCGACCTACCGCCTGCTGTCGGTGATCGTCCCCGTGTTCAACGAGCGCACCACCGTCGCCGAGGTGATCCGTCGGATCCGCGCCGTCGACCTACCCCTCGAGCGCGAGGTGATGGTGGTCGACGACGGCTCTTCGGACGGGACCGACAAGATCCTCAACGCACTCCGCGACTCGACCGTCCGCATCGTCTCCCACGAGGCCAACGCCGGAAAGGGCGCGGCCATCCGTACCGGCATGGAGACCGTCCGAGGCGACCTCGTGCTCATCCAGGACGCCGACCTCGAGTACGACCCGGAGGACTGGCCGAAGCTCCTCGACCCGATGCTCCGCGGCAAGGCCCGCGTCGTCTACGGCAGCCGCTTCACCGGCGAGCGGAAGAACATGATGCCGCTGCACTGGATCGGCAACCGGTTCCTCTCGCTCGTGACCAACGTCCTCTACTCGTCGACCCTTTCGGACATGGAGACCTGCTACAAGCTCTTCGACCGCCGCGTGCTCGAGGGGATCACCGTCGAGTCCGACCGGTTCGACTTCGAGCCGGAGATCACCGCCAAGGTCCTCCGAAAAGGCTTCCGCATCTACGAGGTGCCGATCTCCTACGCGGGGCGGGAGGCGACCGAGGGGAAGAAGATCACCTGGCGCGACGGCATCGGCGCGCTGAAGGCGCTGATCAAATACCGGTTCACGCCGCTCGACCGGTGACCGCCCGCACAGCGGGCGGGATCGCCGCGGTGATCGTCAACTACGAGTCGGGGCCTGCCCTCGCCCGTTGCGCGACGGGGCTGCTGGCCGAGGGGGTCACCGAGCTGGTCGTGGTCGACAACGGCTCGACCGACGGATCGGTCGCACTGCTCGAGAACGCGGTCCCCGAGGCCGCGGTCGTCGTCACCGGGCGCAACCTCGGCTATGGATCGGCGGCCAACCGCGGCGTCGCCGCGACCAATGCGTCGGTGGTGCTGGTGTGCAACCCCGACGTGGTGGTCGCTCCGGGCGTGCTCGCCGCGCTGGCGGACGCGATGGAGGCCGATCCCCGCCGGGCGCTCGCGGGCCCGCTGATCCGCAGGCCCGACGGCGAGCGCTACCCTTCGGCCCGCCGATTTCCCTCGATGGTCGACGCCGCCGGACACGCCGCCATCGGCCTGTTCACCCCGCGCAACCGGTTCACCCGCGCCTATCACCAGGCCGACCTCGAGCGAGAAGCGACGATCACCGACGTCGACTGGGTGTCGGGCGCATGCTTCCTCGTGCGTCGGGTGGCGTTCGAACAGGTGGGCGGCTTCGACGAGGCGTATTTCATGTACGCGGAGGAGGTCGACCTCTGCTGGCGGCTGGGCCGGACCGGCTGGAGGGTCGCGTACGTTCCCGCCGCCGAGGTGACCCATCTCCAGGGCGTCTCGACCGACCGCCATCCCTACCGGATGATCGTGGAACACCACCGCTCGGCCCTCCGGTTCGCCGCGCGGACCTCGAGTGGCGCGGGGCGTCTTCTGCTCCCCCTGGTGGCCGTCGGCATGGGGGCGCGATGCACCATGGCCTGCCTCCTTCAGCTGGTCAGAAGCCGCTCCCGCGCCGCAAAGGACCGCGATCCCAGGCTGTAGGGTGTCCTCCGATCATGCCGAGCAATTCGACGGGCAAATGGGTGCAACGCGCCGCGACCACGGGCGGTGGCCGGACCTATCGCGGTCAGATGCCGGTCAACTGGTACGCCTCGCTGGTGATCATCTGCGTCGTGGGCCTCTTTCTCATCGGCTTCAGCCGCTACCAGCGGACCCACACCACGAACTCCAGCGCAGGGCCGCCGACCACCCAACAAACCTGGTACGCCGCGCTCGGAATCGACGTGTGCGGGACGATGCAGCCCAACCTTCCTGCGAGCACCAACACCGCCAAGACCGGATTGACCGCCAACGGCAACGGCGTGCTCACCGTCGCGCCGAAGAACAGTTCCGAATCGGGGCAGAACGCGACGCTCGGCAAGTTCGTGAGCGGCTACAAGGGTCTCGAGCTCACTTCCTCGACGCTGCAGTACCCGGGCAAGTCGGCCATGAGCAACGGTGACGTCTGCCCGAAGGGCTCACCCGACGCCGGCAAGACCGGAGTGGTGATCGTGGTCAGCTGGCCCAACTTCGACTCGAAGGGAAAGGGGACCCAAACCAGCGGGGATCCCCAGAACCTCCTGTTCACCAACGGGCAACTGATCACCATGGCCTTCGTTCCGGTGACGACCACCGTCCCGAAGCCGCCCGGCCAGGTGGTCACCGCACTGATCACCGCGTCGACCCAGGGGCCCGCGTCGCAGACCTCGACGACCGCCCCGACCTCGGGCACCCCGACCTCGACACCGACACCGACCACCGCCCCGACTTCGACACCCACCACGGCCGGCGGCTCCAACAAGTGAGGGCGGTCGTCCTCGTCGGCGGGGAGGGCACCCGCCTCCGGCCCCTGACCCTGACCACCCCGAAGCAGATGCTCCCCATCGTGGAGCAGCCGATGATCGAGCGGGTGCTCGGGCATCTCGCCGCCCACGGCATCGACGAAGCAGTGCTCTCCCTCGGCTACCGGCCCGACGCGTTCATCAACGCCTATCCCGACGGGGTCATCGCCGGAGTGCGCACGACCTACGCGGTGGAGCCGGCGCCGCTCGACACCGCCGGCGCGATCCGGTTCGCCGCGCGGCACGCGGGCATCGACGAGCAGTTCGTGGTGGCCAACGGGGATGTGCTGACCGACGGCGACGTCACGGCGCTGGTCGAGTTCCACCGCGAACGGGGTGCCGAGGCCACCATCTACCTCACGCCGGTCGAGGATCCGAGCGTCTTCGGAGTGGTCCCGACCGACGAGGAAGGACGGGTCGAGGCCTTCATCGAGAAGCCGCCTCGCGACGAGGCGCCGACCAACCAGATCAATGGCGGCATCTACGTCGTCGAACCGTCGGTGCTCGATCGCATCGCCCCGGAAGGTCGCGTCTCGATCGAGCGCGAGACCTTTCCTGCGATGGTGGCGGACCGCACGCTCTACGCGCTCGCCCTCGATGCCTACTGGATCGACGCCGGTACTCCGGACGCGTACCTGCGCGCACACCGCGACCTGCTCGCCGGACGCCGACCGGGGCTTCCCGCTCCCGGCGCCGAGCTCGATCCGTCGACCGGTCCGGGGGTCTGGCGAGTCGGCGCTCGTGGTGACAACCAGGGCACCGTCGAGCGCTCCCTGCTCGGTTCGGGAGCCTCGGTGGGTCCGGATGCGACGGTCGAGGACTCGGTCGTCGGGGCGGAGGCGACGATCGAGGAGGGTGCTTCGGTCGTCGGATCGATCTTGCTCCCCGGTGCTCGAGTCGCGTCGAAGGCGACGGTCGACGGATCGATCATCGGTCCGGGGGCGATCGTCGGGCAGCGCTGCAGCGTGCAGGCCCTCTCGGTCGTGGGCGCCGGCGCGGTGACCGCCTCGGGAACCGTCGTCGACGGCGAACGGGTGCCCGCGGGAGTCTGAGATGCGCACGCTGGTGACCGGGGGCGCCGGGTTCATCGGCTCGAACCTGGTCGATCGTCTCCTCGCCGAGGGCCACTCCGTCGACGTGGTGGACGACCTCTCGACCGGCTCGCTGGCCAACCTCGCCGAGGCCCGGGCCGTCGCACACCACGACCTGACCGTCCACAATCTCGACATCCGCTCCGAAGAGCTGGTCGACCTGATGGAGCGACGCCGGCCCGAGGTGGTGTTCCACCTCGCCGCCCAGGCCGACGTCCGAGTGTCGGTGGCGGATCCGGTGTTCGACGCGGAGGTCAACCTGGTCGGGACCGTCCGGGTGCTCGAGGGGGCTCGCCGCTGCGAAGCCGAGCGGGTGGTGTTCGCCGCGAGCGGCGGGACGCTCTACGGCGAGCCGGACGTGTCCGCGCTGCCGCTCGAGGAGAGCGTGCCGCCAGCACCCCCTCTCGCCCTACGGCGTGTCGAAGAAAGGCGCCATCGACTATCTCGTCGCCTATCGCGAGCTCCACTCCCTCGAGTTCTGCGCGTTGGCGCTCGCCAACATCTACGGCCCCCGCCAGGATCCCCATGGCGAGGCCGGGGTGGTCGCGATCTTCGCGGAGCGCCTGGTCCTCGACCAGCCGGTGACCGTCTTCGGCGACGGGGAGCAGACCCGCGACTTCGTCTACGTCGACGACGTCGTCGACGCGTTCGTCCGTGCCGCCGACCGAGGCGGCGGGCTGGTCTGCAACATCGGGACCGGGCGCGAGACCTCGGTCAACGAGCTGGTGGCGGTCATGGCCGAACGCGCCGGGGTCGAGCCCCGGGTGGACTTCCAGCCGCTCCGGCCCGGGCGAGCTCCAACGCAGCGCCCTCGATCCGACCCGGGCGGCCATGCAGCTCGGCTGGCATCCCTGGACCGAGCTCGGCGAGGGGACCGCGGCGGTGCTCGACTTCGTGCGAGCGCGTCTCGACCGAGGCTGATCGGCGAGTCGTCAGCCGGAGCGGCGAACGGTCATCGGAAGAGATCTTCGTCATAGGGACGGACGATCTCGGCGCTGACCGAGGCGGAGCGGAACCACTCGGGATCCACACCGCGCACCACGGCCGCGGGCACCCCACGGTCCTTTCCCATCACCAGCTCGGCCGCGCCGGCCAGCTCGTCGGCGACGCAGACCTCGGTCGCGTCGAGCACCCGTCCCACCCCGTCGAGCGTGCCGCGCAGATCGACCACCGCGGCGATCCCCGCGACCCCGATCGCGACGTCGGTCAGGCCGCGCCGCCAGGGGCGACCGAAGGTGTCCGACACCACGACGGCGACCGAGACACCGTGGCGGTGCTCGAACCCTTCGCGGATGCGCCGGGCGGAGCGATCCGGATCGGCCGGCAGGAGCGCCGCAGTGCCCTCCGCGACGTTCGAGAGGTCGACCCCCGCGTTGGCACACACGAAGCCGTGGCGAGTCTCGGAGATGACCAGATCGCCGCGGCGGCGCAGCACTCGGACCGACTCGCGCTCGACGATGGCAGCTTTGGCCTCCATCTCGTCGCCGTCCACCGGGACGATCCGTCCCTCGGCCTTCGACACCACCTTCTGGGTGACCACGAGGACGTCGCCGTCGGCGACACCTCCCGGCACACACGGGGGGTTGGGACCACCCGCGATCAGGACCCCTGCCAACACGTCCGCGAGATCGTCGCCCGCCGTGATCTCCCCGAGCCCGGTGACCGGAAAGCAGGTGAGCGCCCGGGGGACCCCGGTCGGCCCGTTCTCACCCGGCGGCATCGAGCACCGCTCGTGCGAGCGCGGCCGACCGCTCGGGGGTGGACATCACGGTCGGCGCGACCACACAGCGGACCCCTTCGGCTTGCACCGCGGCGCTCAGGTGCGCGTCCGCCTCGTCGATCACCAGCGTTCCCACCCAGTTCGCGTAGAAGCGTGCCACGCCGACCACCGACGACTCGTAGCCCATCTCGACGAGGAGCCGACCCGCGGGTCCTTTCAGCGCGACGCCGGCGACGATCGGGGAGACCCCGACGACGCGCTCGCGACGTGCGAGCAACCGGTCGGCAACGCCGGGGACCGCCAGCAGTGGGCCGATCGAGACGACCGGGTTCGACGGGCAGACCACGACCGTCTCGGCGTCGTCGACGGCTTCGAGCACCCCCGGGGCCGGTCGCGCGTCGACCGCGCCCGCGAACGCGACCCCGGCGACCTCGACGTCGTGGCGGCGGTGGACGAAGTACTCCTGGAACGCGATCTCCTCGCCGTCGGGCAGGGTGAGACGGGTCGAGAGGGGATCGTCGGTCACCGGCAGCACGCGGATCCCGACACCGAACGCCCGGGCCAACTCCGCGGTGACCGTGCCGAGAGCCGCTCCCTCGGAGAGGCGCTGGGTCCGGTAACAGTGCGTGGCGAGGTCGCGGTCGCCGAGCGCGAACCAAGTGATCCCACCGAGGCGCTCGAGTGCCTCCATGACCTTCCAGGTCTCGCCGGCGAGTCCCCAACCTCGTTCCGGGTCGACCGCGTCGGCCAGCGTGTAGATCACGGTGTCCACGTCGGGTGAGACGTGAAGACCGTGGAGGACCGTGTCGTCGCCGGTGTTGACCACGGCGGTGATCTCGGGCGGCGGGACGACCTCCACCAGCCCGCGCAGCAGACGCGCCGCGCCCACGCCTCCTGCCAGCGCGGTGATCATCGCTCCGGCCGCCTCGCAGTGGACAGCGGCAGGTCGGGGCATGGCACGCACGCAGGGTACCCGCCGCACCGAGCGCCGAACCCCGAGCCCGGATACCGGGCCGAATACCGGGCACCGAATACGGCACCGAGCTCCGGTGCGGCGCGCTCGGCGCCGACGTCTCGCACGACGGGGCGGAGGTGGGGATGTGCAAGGCTCGCTCCGTGCCGCCGGCGCCCTTCTGCCTCCTGCGAGCACCGACCCCTCTCGGTCGGATTCGACGCGACCCCGCTGCTCGGCACCCCGACCGGGGTCGGTCAATTCTGCGCGGGCGCGCTCGCCGGTCTCGCGGCACGGCGGCGACGTCGAGATGTCGGGTTTCGCGGTCAGCTGGCGGCGGCGGAAGGGAATCGAGGCGCTGGTCCCCGACGGGGTGGCCACCGCTCAGCGCGCCATGCCGGCCCGGCCGCTGCAGTGGTCCTGGCGGCACACCGAGCGGCCCGCGGTCGAGCGGTTCATCGGACGCCGCGACGTCGTACACGGCTCGAACTTCGTCGTGCCCCCCACCGCGCATGCGGCAAGGGTGGTGACCGTCCACGACCTGACCGTCGTCCTCTACCCGGAGCTCTGCGACCCACCGACGCTCGCCTTCCCCGCGCTGGTGCGGCGTGCGGCGGCAGAGGGCGCATGGGTGCATACGCCCTCGCAGTACGTCGCGGACGAGGTGGTCGCCGAGCTCGGTGTCGACGCCGAGCGGGTCCGCGCCGTCCACCACGGCGTTCCGCCCCTCGCGGACGGAGCGGAGCAAGCAGGCCCACCCCCGCTTCCGGAGGGGTGCCGCCGGTATGTGCTCGCGGTCGGGACGGTCGAACCGCGGAAGGACTATCCGGCACTGGTCGCCGCGTTCGACGAGATCGCAGCTGGCGATGCCGAAGTGGCGCTGGTCATCGCGGGTGCCGACGGGTGGGGGGCGGAACGCCTGGCCGACGCGGTGGCGGCCTCGCCGGCGCGGCAACGCATCGTGCGGGCCGGGTACCTCTCGCCGACCGCGCTCGGCGGGGCGCTGCGTCACGCCGCGGTCCTCGCCTACCCCTCGCGCTACGAGGGGTTCGGGTTCCCCCCGTTGCAGGCGATGGCGGCCGGGATCCCCGTCGTCACGACGGCCGCGGGGGCGGTTCCCGAGGTGGTCGGGGACGCGGCGGTCGTGGTCCCTCCCGGCGACGTCGAGGCCCTGGCCTCCGCGATCGACCGCGTGCTCGCCGGCGGGCCGGAAGTCGCCCAACTGGTCGCGCGCGGGCACATCCGGGCCGGCCGCTTCACCTGGCCGGCGTGCGCGGAGGGTCTGGCCGCGCTCTACCGCGACGCGGACCGCGCCCGCTCCCGCGCGGACCGGCACCGGTGAACGCGCGGATGCGGCTCCTGGTGGTCGCCGAGCAGCTCCGCCGGCCCGCGCCCGGGGGGATCGGCACCTACGCGCGCGGCCTGCTGAAGGGAATCGCGGAGCTCGACGAGGGTGATCGCCCCGAGGTCGAGCTCCTGGCGAGCCGTCCGCCGGGTGGGACCCACCGCGCCGACCCTCTCGTCGAGCTCGGCCGTCCCGTTCGCACGTCGGCCCTGCCGGGGGTGGTGCTCACCCGCGCCTGGGACCACGGGTTGCTCCGCGCACCGTCCGACGCCGACGTCGTCCACGCAGTCTCGCTCTCCACTCTGGTGACTCGCCGCGCCCCACTGGTGGTGACGGTGCACGATCTTCTCTGGCGCACCCTCCCCGACGCGTACCCGGCGCGTGGCCGGCAATGGCACGAATCGGCGCTGCGCCGCGCACTCGCCCGCGCCGATCGGTTCGTCGTCCCGAGCGACGAGGTCGCGCTCGAGCTCTCGGCGGAGGGCGCACCGAGGGAGGTCGTCTCGGTGATCCCCATGGGCTCGGACCACCTCCCTCCGCCGGACCACACGGCGGCCTCCGCCGCGTCTCGCGCGCCTCGGCGTCCGAGGACCGTTCCTGCTCTCCGTCGGGACACTCGAGCCGCGCAAGAACCAGGTCCGGTTGCTGCAGGCCTACTCGGACATCCGCAGCCGGCTGCCCGACGGTTGGTCGCTCGTCGTCGTCGGCCCCGAAGGATGGGGCGACCGGATCACGCCCCCTCCCGGGGTGGTGCTGGCCGGGACCGTTCCCGCCGCCGAGCTCGCCGCGCTCTACTCCCGCGCCCGTCTCCTCGCCTATGTGCCTTTGGTGGAGGGCTTCGGGTTGCCACCCGTCGAGGCCATGGCGCTCGGGGCACCGGTGGTGGCGAGCCCCCTGCCGAGCACCGTGGGCGCCGCGTTCGAGGTCGACCCGTGCGACGTGGACTCGATCGGCGAAGGGATCCTCCGTGTCGCGGTCGACGACGAGCTCCGCGCCGACCTGGTTCGCCGCGGGAAGGACCGTACGTCGGGGCTCACCTGGTCGAGCATCGCCCGCCGCCATCTCGCCGTCTGGCGGGCCGCCCGCGAGACCGTGGACGCGACTCGTGGCTGACCACTCGCTTCGCCTCTCCCTCGACGTCAGCGCGGTGCCCGCCCGGCCCGCGGGAGCGGGCCACTACATCGTCGAGCTGGCTCGTTCGTTGAGCACGCGCTCCGACGTCGAGTTGCTGCTCTTCACGCGTCGCTCGGACCGCGCGCGCTGGCAACATCTCGGCGACACGCTCCGCGTGGACTCGTCGGTGCCGGACCGGCGACCGGTGCGTCTTGCCTGGGAGCAGCTGCGGCTGCCGAGCGTCGTCGACCACGCAGGTATCGACGTCCACCACGGCCCGCACGACACCATGCCCGAACGAGCCCGGGTCCCCGTGGTGGTCACCGTGCACGACCTCAGCTTCTTCGAGTCGCCGAACTGGCACGAGCGCTCGAAGGTCCTCGTGTTCAAGCGAGCGATCGCCGTCGCCGCCCGGCGGGCGACGGTCGTGATCTGTCCCAGCCGGTTCACCGCGGACCAGCTCGCCCGCTGGTGCCGGGTGGACGCCGAGGTGGTCGTCGCGCCCCACGGCGTCGACACCTCGCGCTTCCGGCCCGACGAGCCGTCCCCGGGAAGCGACGCGTCGGTGCTCTCCGGGGTCGACCCACGGCTCGTGGACGGGCGGCCCTTCGTGCTCTTCGTGGGCACCCTCGAGCCGCGAAAAGACGTGACCTCGCTCGTCGAGGCCTTCGCCCGTGTCGCGCCACGCCATCTCGACACCCTCCTGGTGCTGGCCGGCGGGAGCGGATGGGGCGTCGAACCGGTCGAGAGGGCCATCGCCTCCTCGGGGCTCGGCGCCCGCGTGGTGCGCACCGGCTACGTCTCCGACCAGGCGGTGCCGGCGATGGTCCGCGGCGCCGCCGCGGTCGCCTATCCGGCTCGCTACGAGGGCTTCGGCCTCCCCGCCCTCGAGGCACTCGCCTGCGGCGCACCACTCGTGACGACCTCGGGCACCGCGATGGAGGAGGTCGCCGGTGACGCGGCGCTTGCTGGTCCCTCCGGGCGACGTGGCCAGCCTCGCCGACGCACTCGACGCGCTCCTCGCGGGAACCCCGGACGCAGCCGATCGCCGACGCCGCGGGCTCGAGATCGCCGCGCGCCACACCTGGGCCGAGAGCAGCGCCCGTCATGTCGAGGCATACCGGAGCGCGGCACGATCCGGAGCCCGTCGTCGGGGAGGTTCGCCCGGCACGCAGCCGGTAGGGTGACCCGGCGTGCGCTCCCTGATCACCGGCGGCCGAGGCTTCGTCGGCACGTGGCTCGCCGAGCACTTGAGCGAACTGGGCGACGAGGTGGTGCGCATCGACCAGGAGGTCGAGATCACCGACCCGGACGCGCTCCTGGCGGCGGTGCGCGCGGCCGCGCCCGACGCGATCTACCACCTCGCCGCGCTGACCCACGTCGGCCAGTCGTGGGACGAGCCGCTCCGGGTGCTCGAGGTCAACGTGATCGGCACCGCCGCCCTGCTGGCGGCGGCCCGCGAGTGCGGAACCGACCCGAGAGTGCTCGTCACCAGTTCGGCCGAGGTCTACGGCCCGGTCACCGATCCCGACCGCCTTCCCCTCCGTGAGGGGTCACCGACCGCTCCGCTCACTCCGTACGCGGCCAGCAAGCTCGCCACCGAGGCGGTCGTCACCCAGGCCGTTCTCGGTCACGGCCAGCAGGTGATCACCGTGCGCCCCTTCAACCACGTCGGTCCGGGCCAAGCACCTTCGTTCGCGGTCTCCGCCCTCGCCAAGCGGATCGTCGACGCCGAACGCAGCGGCGCACGCTCGATCCCGGTCGGCAACCTGTCGGCACGGCGGGACTTCACCGACGTGCGCGACGTGGTCCGGGCCTATCGCCTGCTGGTCGAATCGGCCCCGGCGGGCGAGGTCTACAACGTCTGCTCGGGCCGCGACGTGTCGATCGACGAGATCGCGCACAGCCTCATCGCGCTCGCCGGGTCGCCGCTCGAGCTCGAGACCGATCCGTCGCTGGTACGTGCGGTGGAGGTGCCGGTGCTGCGCGGCGACCCCGCCAAGCTGCACGACGCGACCGGTTGGAAACCCGAGATCTCGCTCGAACAGACCCTCGCCGACGTGATGTCCTTCTGGCGCGACCGCGCCGAGTGAATCAGGCCGCTGCGTTCGGCAGCAGCCGAGTGAACCAGGCCGCTGCGTTCGGCAGCAGCCGAGTGAATCAGGCCGCTGGGTTGGGCAGCCGGGTGCGGATCTGAGTCCGCGCCTCGCGGGCCTGGTCGTGTGCCTGGCGGACCAGGTCGCGCGCCTGGGTCGGGAGCCGATCCTCGAAAGGTGCGACGACCGTCTCGATCCGTCCGATGAGATCCTCGACGCGGTCGGCGATCTCTTCGACCCTCGAGTCGAGCCCGGTCAGCGCCTGGTTGAGATCCGACCGGATCGACGCGACGCGGTCCTCGAGCTCGGTGCGCGGCTCGGCAATCCGCTTGTTCAGCTCCTGGCGACGGACCTGCGCGCGCTGGAAGCCGAGCACTGCGGCGCCGATGACCACGTAGGTCGCGTCGGCGACGACTGCGGCGATGTCCTTGGCGGCTTCGGCTGACGTCGGTGGTGATCTCTCGCACGCTGCTCTCCTCTCGTCCGGCCGGGCCTGTCCCACTCGTCCGGACGGCTCTCGTCCGGCCGGCGGGCCGGATGGTGTCGGTGTCGGTGGAATACAAGTGTATACGGGATGATAAACAGTTGCAAGCACTCCCAGTCGTCGGATGGGGTCGAATTGGGTGCGATTGGCCACCAAACGGGGGAGTGGGGCCGATAGCCTCTGACCCCTGATGGAAGCAACGGCTCCGCCGGTTGTCGCCGTCGTCGTCGCCCACGATCCGGGCCCGTGGTTCGAAGAGACCCTGGCCTCGCTCGCCACCCAGGATTACCGGGAGCTCTCGGTGCTCGTGCTCGACGCGGCCGGCACCGGCGACCTCACCACCCGGGTGGCCTCGGTGCTGCCGACCGCGTACGTGCGCCGCCTCGACGAGAACCGAGGCTTCGGGGCCTCGGTCAACGAGGTCCGCACGATGGTCGACGGCGCCGCCTACTACCTCCTCTGCCACGACGACGTCGCGCTCTTGCCCGACACGGTCCACCTCCTCGTCGAGGAGGCCTTCCGGTCGAACGCCGGGATCGTCTCGCCGAAGATCGTGAGCTGGAACGACCCCGAGCGGTTGATCCACGTCGGGATGACCGTCGACAAGAGCGGCGCGGTCGTCGATCGCGTGCACGCCAACGAGATCGATCACGGGCAGCACGACGCGGTGCGGGACGTGTTCCTCGCGCCCGGCGGGTGTGTGCTGGTTCGGGCCGACCTCTTCGAGGTGATCGGCGGATTCGATCCGGCCATCGTGGCGATGGGGGAGGATCTCGACCTCTGCTGGCGGGCACAGGTGGCCGGGGCGCGGATCATCGTGGCGCCCGACGCCCGTGTACGGCATCTCGA
Organism: uncultured Acidimicrobiales bacterium; assembly: GCA_963741055.1. Lineage (GTDB taxonomy): Bacteria > Actinomycetota > Acidimicrobiia > Acidimicrobiales > RAAP-2 > Bog-756. The sequence goes on from CAVUGU010000014.1 coordinate 251,945, forward strand.
GGAAGTGGCCGCCGGACGACGCGAGCTCGAACCGGCACTGGTCGCGGCGGGCGAGTCCTCACCGGACCACGTCGTCACACTGCAGGAGCTTCAGCGCCGCCACGAGTTGCTCGCGGTGTTCAAGTGCTACGGATGGTTCCATCTGCTGCGTGTGGTGCCCCAGGTGGTCGTCCTCGCGATCGCGGAGGTCCTCGTCGCCGAGGTGGCCGGCGCTCGCGACCGAGCCCGGGCAGTGCTGCGGGCGTGGCGGTGGAACCTCGGTCGACTCGGGACCATCCGTCGGCAACGCAAACAGCTGCGAAAAGTGCGTCTCATCGGGGACAAGGAGATCCGCCTGCTGCAGGTGGGAGGCAGCGCACGACTCTCCTCCTACGCACGGCGCGTCTTCCAGCACGGTTGGCGGAACGCACACGCCGACGAGCTCGCCGCCGCCGACGCGGACCTCGCCCTCGTGACCGCGGCCGGATCGCTCCGCCTCGAGACGACCGACGTCCCGTCCCCTGCCCCGAGCGGCGCCCTCAGCGGACAGACCCGGTTGATCGCCTGGCTCGTCGCCACACTGGTGTTCGTGATCGGTGCGCGCGGGATCCTGTCGGGGCCGCTGCCGGCGATCGGACAGTTCACGCCCTTCCCGAGTTGGGGGGCCACCTTCGGTCAGTTCTTCGCGGGATGGCATCCCTCCGGTGTGGGGACCACCGCGCCGGCAGCGCCCGCGCTCGCCATCTCGGGGGTCGTCGGCACGGTGCTGTTCGGGGCGATGGGCCTCACCCAGAAGGTGTTGGTGTTCGCCTGTGTCCCACTCGGGGTCTTCGGGATGGTCCGGCTGCTGCGGCCGTTCGGGTCGGGGCGGGCTGCACTGGTCGCGGGCATGGCGTACCTCGCCATGGCGCTTCCCTACGACGCGCTCGCGACCGGTCGATGGGGCGCGCTGGTGCTCTACGCGGGGATGCCCTGGGTGCTCGCGCGCCTCTTCGCCGCGACCGGCATCGGCCCCTTCGGCGCCCGTGCCGAGCAACCTCCGCCCGAGGCCGGGTGGTTCGCGCGCCATCGGGCGCTCTCCTCGATGCTCGGCCTCGGGGTGCTCGAGGCGGTGCTGATCTCCTTCGTGCCCGCGGCCGCGTTCGTGGTCGTCCTCACCGCGGTCGGCCTGGTGCTCTCCTCCCTCGTCTTCGGCGACGGGCGACAGACCGGCCGCGCACTCGGGATCGCTGCGGGATCGACGGTGGTCGCCGGGGTGATCTGCCTTCCCTGGCTGATCGGGGTGCTCTCGGCCGGGACCGGTGCGCTCGCGGTGCTCGGGACGCCGATCCCTGCGTCGAGCGCGGCCTCGTGGGGCTCGCTGCTCCGCTTCGCGGTCGGACCCATCGGGGACTCGCCCCTCGCCTGGGGGTTCGCCGTCGCCGGTGTGGTGCCCCTGGTCCTCGCACGCGGTGAGCGCTTCCGCTTCGCCGCGAGGCTCTGGGTCATCGCGGTGCTGGCGTGGTTCGTCGCCTGGGTGATCGGGCGCGGATGGACGGGGCAGCTGGCCATCGACACGCTGGTGCTGCTGGTGCCCGCCGCGGTCGCGATCGCCGCGGCGATCGGGCTCGGAGTCGCCGCCTTCGAAAAGGACCTCGGGCGTGCCGAGTTCGGCTGGCGACAGCTGGCGCCGGTGATCGCGGTCGGCGCGGTCGCGCTCGGAGCGCTTCCGACCCTGGTGTCCGCGCTCCCCGGCCGCTTCGACCTCCCGGTGAACGATTTCAGCCAATCGGTGAACTGGATGCCGGCTCGTGCCACGAGCGGCGCGTTCCGAGTGCTCTGGCTCGGGGACCCTCGCGCGCTCAACCAGGGAGGGTGGAGCGTGGGTGACGGACTCGCCTACGCGACCTCCGAGAACGGGGCGCCCGACGCGCGCTGGCTGTGGAACGCGGCCTCCGCCGGTCCAGCCGCTCGGCTCGCCTCCGCGGTCGACCTCGCCCGGGCCGACGGCACCGACCAGCTGGGCCGGATGCTCGCGTCGTCGGGGGTGCGCTACGTCGTGTTGCTCACCTCGCTCGCGCCCGAGATCGGAGGGGAGCAGAACCCCGAAGAGCTGCCGGTCCCCGCCGACGTGGCACCCGCACTCTCCCGCCAGCTCGACTTGGTGCCGGTCGTGACGGGAACCGGCATCACCGTCTACGCCAATGCGGCATGGATCCCCCAGCGCGCCGAGACGACTTCCCCGCCGCTGTTCACCGTCGGCTCGCCGGGCACCCCGATCGTCGCCGCTCGACCGGTCCTGCCGGGCCCGGCGGCCGCAATCTCGTATCAGGGCCACGTCGCCACAGGCACCGTCCTCAGCGCGGTCGCCCCCGCAGGTCGCTTCGAGCTCGAGACCACAACCGGCACGGCCACACGCGAGCCCTGGTTGGGATGGGCCTCGAGCTACCGGGTGACCCGGCCGGGGACCGCAACCCTCTCTTTCGACGGCGGGGCGGTCACCCCGCTCGCCGACCTCCTCGCGGTCGCCACCTGGCTCGCGGCGCTGGCCGCGCTCTTGTTCCGGTCGCGCTCGGCCGGCCGTCCCGAGGGGCGAGCGCCGATCGTCAGGAGGAGGAGGTCGACCCCGCGCACCACCGGCGCGGAGGAAGAGGAGGATCTCGGCCTCCCGCTCGAGGAAGTCGCGACGTGACCGACGCGAACGACATGCCGAGCGACCGCGACGCCGAAGCGACGACACGGCGAGACCGGAGGAGGATGCCCGACCGCCGAGGCCCGCTCGACGTCACGCACGTCCACCGGTGAAAGGGCGATGGGCCATCTCGGTCTCACTCGCAGCGGTCGTGGTGGTGGTCGGGGTCATCGCCCTCGCGGTCCCCGTCCCCGGAGCGGCACCACCACCCGGCGGCACCGACGGGGTCGGGCTCGCTCCCGCCGACGCGCGGTCGTCGTCGGCCTTCTGCACCGCCGGCGCAGGCACCGCTGCCGCCTCGACCATCTACCTGACCAATACGACTTCCCACCCGATCGCCGCCTCGATGACCACGGTGGCCGCGTCCACCGGTGGGCGGGCCGCGTCGGTCCTACGTGCGGTGACCGTCCCACCCCTCGGGACCGCCGCGGTCGACCCCGCGCTCGGGATGCCGGCGGGTTCGACGGCCTCCACGATCGTCTTCGCAGGAGGTGGCGTGAGCGCGGACCAAGTGGTCGCCGGCCCGGCCGGTTGGTCGATGGCGCCGTGCGCTTCGCAGATCTCCTCGGATTGGGCGTTCGCCGGAGGCTCGACGGCGGCAGGCGACAGCCTCGCGCTCGCGCTCTTCAACCCCTCGGCGTCGCCCACCACGGTCAACGTCTCCTTCCTCACCGCGCACGGGTTGATGACGCCTCAGCCCTACCAGGGCCTGCTGGTCGCTGCCGGCCAGCTGGTCGTCGAGAACGTGGGCGACTACGTGCAGAACGTCCCCGCGATCGCGACGATCGTGTCCGCGGACTCCGGTGCCCTGGTGAGCGACGAGCTGCAGCAGACCGGAAGCCCGGGCCTCTCGCTCCGTCTCGGCTCGCCCGATCTGTCGACCTCGTGGCAGTTCGCGCAGAACACCTCACTGGTGGGCTCGATGCTCGCCTTCGATCTCGCCAATCCGGGCGCGTCGCCGGTCACCGCCACCCTTTCGGTCGGCCTTCCCGGCGCGAGCGTGACGCCGAGGTCGATCGACGTGCCGCCCCAGTCGAACGTGATCTTTCGCGCGCCGACCGCGGGCTGGCCGGTGCGCACGCCTTATTCGGTGAGCATCGAGGCGACGGGACCGATCGTCGCCGGGAGGTCGGTGACCGGGGCGTCCGGCGCGCGGTCCCCGGTCTGGGGCTCGACCTCGGGCAGCACCACGATCTCCGACCAGTGGCTGCTCCCCGGTCCGGGAGTTCCCGGTGCACCGGGCATCGCAGGCGCCACCACGCGGAGCGTCGCCGTCGCCGATCCCGGGTCGTCGCCCGCGCAGGTGGCGATCGACACGCTCTCCGGGGCAACGGTGGCCAGGTTCACCGTCTCGCCCGGCAAGTTGATGGTGCTCGGTCCCGCCGCGGTCGGCGGCCTCCGAGTGTTCACGGTCACTGCGTCAGAGCCGGTGTCGGTCGAAGCGGACAGCGGCCCGACGGGCGCGCCCGGCATCGTCTCTTTCAGCGGCTTCCCGTTCTCCTCGGACTCGGGCGGGGGGTGAGCCCGCCCGCCGTCAGCGTGACGCCGGCGGTGGGGGAGGAGGCGGCCAGGGGGCCTGCTTCGGCCAGTGACCAGGCGCCGGCGGTGTCGGAGGCGGCGGCCACGGCGAGGCGACCGACGGACGCTGCCCGCCAGGAGCTTCCGGCGGACCGTCCGAGCCTCGGGTGGGCTCGGCGACAGGCACCTCGGCCGGTGGTGCCGCGGGCGCGGCGTTCGAGACGCCGCTGTCGACGGCTGCGTCGCCCACCGAGGCGTCCACCTGGGTGTCCTCACGGCCGGGAACCGCCTGACGTTCGTCGGCGTGACCCGACCCGCCGGTCGGGGCTGCCCCGTTGCCGCGGGTCGGCGTGTCCTCGGTCGGCGGGCCGTCGAGGTCCTCGGAACCGGTCGGGCCGTGCTGCTCGGCGACGAAGATCGGGGGAACCGTCTTGACCCCCTGCCGTGGACGGGTCGTCCGTACGCCTGGTCCACCAGATTCCCGACCGTCTCGCCGTCGATGGTCTCTTCGTCGAGGAGGCCGCGGGCGACCGCGTCGAGCCCGCCCCGGTGCCGGCTCAGCGCTTCGAGCGCCCGCTGCTCCTGGGCGCGGAGGATCAGCTCGACCTCGTCGTCGATGATCTGACTGGTGTGCTCCGAGTAATCGCGGGTGTGCATGAGGTCCTCACCGAGGAAGACCTGGCCTTGTGATCCCCATGCCATCGGTCCGACCCGATCGCTCATGCCCCACTCCCGGACCATCTTGCGGGCGAGCTCGGTGTTGCCGACGAGGTCGTTCGCGGCCCCGGTGGAGAGGTCGCCATAGACCAGCAGCTCGGCGGCTCGTCCGCCCATGCGCACCGCGAGGGTGTCCTCGATGTGCTGGCGCGGGTGGATGTGGCGCTCTTCCATGGGCAGCTGCATGGTGACGCCGAGGGCGAGACCGGTCGGGAGGATGGTGACCTTGTGGACCGGGTCGGCCTCGGCCAGCACGTAGGCGACGACCGCGTGCCCGGCTTCGTGGAAGGCCACCCGTTCCTTCTCCGGGCCCGAGAGGACGAGGCTCTCGCGGCGCTGGCCCATCAGGACACGGTCGCGGGACGCCTCGAAGTCGACGTTCTGGATGATCTCGGAACCGCGCCGCACCGCGTGGAGGGCTGCCTCGTTGACCAGGTTGGCGAGGTCGGCCCCGCTCATCCCCGGCGTGCCGCGGGCCACCTTGCCGAGGTCGACGGTCGGATCGATCCGCTTGTCCTTGCAGTGCACCCGCAGGATGGGGAGACGCTCCTCCAAGTCGGGGAGCGGCACGACGATCTGGCGGTCGAACCGCCCGGGGCGCAGGATGGCCGCGTCGAGGATGTCGGGGCGGTTGGTCGCCGCCATCACCACGATCCCCTCGGTCGGGTCGAAGCCGTCCATCTCGGAGAGCATCTGATTGAGCGTCTGCTCACGCTCGTCGTGGCCTCCGCCGAGGCCCGCGCCCCGCTTGCGGCCGATCGAGTCGATCTCGTCGATGAAGACGATGGCGGGAGCCTGCTTGCGGGCGGTGGCGAAGAGATCGCGCACCCGGCTCGCGCCCACCCCCACGAACATCTCCATGAAGTCCGAGCCGCTCACCGACATGAACGGCACCCCGGCCTCACCGGCCACGGCGCGGGCGAGCAGGGTCTTGCCGGTGCCCGGCGGACCAACGAGCAGGATCCCCTTCGGGATCCGGGCACCGATGTCCTTGAAGCGGGCGGGCGTCTTCAAGAAGTCGACCACTTCGCTGATCTCGAGCTTGACGCCGTCGTAGCCGGCGACGTCGTCGAAGGTGGTGGAGGGGCGCTCGGTCGAGTACAGCTTTGCCTTCGAGCGCCCGATCGACATGATGCTGCCCATCTGGCCCTGAGCCTTTCGGCTGATGTAGACGAAGATCCCGATGATCACCGCGAACGGCAGCACCCAGCCGAGGATGGAGAGCAGCACGTTCGAGGTCGGGGTCGTGTACTTGGCATTCTGAACCCAAGGGCTTCAGCGCGTTCACCTCGGAGTCGGTGACCGGCGAGGGGCCGTTTACCGTGTAATTGGTCCCGTCGGTGAGCTGGCCGGTGATCACCCCCGAGCTGTTGTCCACGTCGGCCGTCTTGACGTTCTTGTCGGAGACCTGGGTGAGGAAGCTGTTGTAGCCGATGGTCGTGGTCGAGGTCTTGTGCAGCAGGCTCGGCACGATGAAGACCGCCAGCACGGCCAGCATGACCACCACGAAGACCACCATGCGGTTCCGGTTCTGACCCGGCGTCTCCTGGCCGGGCTCACCGGGCGTCGGCGAACCGCCGGGCAGGTTGGAATTGGGCGGGCTCACCCCTTCATGGTATGCGCAGGCCACCTCGATCGACGCATCGCCACCACGCGCGCCTGCGCCGCCGCCTTTTCCCACGGGGGCGTCGGTATCGTGGAAGGGTGACCGAGCGGTCCGAACAGGGGGCGGATCCCGCCGTGACCGCAGACGGACCGGAGACTCCGGCGACGAGCGCATCGCAGGCTGGGGCGACGGGCGCACCACCTGCGTGGCGCGCCGGTCCGGCACGCTCCATGGCCGCCTCCTCCCGCGAACACGCCACCACCTCCACCTCCGCCTCCACCGACCTGGCCGCCACCGCCCGCAGGGTGGGTCCGAGAAGAGGTGGCCGAGCCGGAAGGTCCCGCCCGGATGGCCGCCACCAGCGACCTCTCCCTCGGGGGACAGCTCGCCGCGGGAGCCGCACCGGTGGACCGGCCCGCCGCGTGGATGTGGCTGCTGTTCGCGGGGCTCGGCTTCCTCGCCGGACAGGTCCTCGCGGCGATCGTGGTCGCGATCAGCGCCGCGGTGAGCGGAAACCTCTCCGACCTCAACGCGATCACCCGCTTGAGCGAGCCCCCGACCTGGTACATCGTGTCGACCCTCTGTGGGCTGTGGGGCGGCTTCTTCGGCGCGGCCTGGCTCGCCACCCGGGTACGGGGCACCCGCAGCTTCTCGAACGACCTCGGCCTGCGCTTCCGCTGGATCGACCTGGTCGGGATCCCGATCGGTGTCGGCGGGCAGATCCTGGTCGGGCTGATCTACGTGCCGATCGCCCAGCACGTCCACAATTTCAACCAGCAGTTCAACGCGCCGAGCCAACGACTGACCGGGGGCTCCCACGGAGTGGGCTATCTGATCATCGGGATCTGCACCGTGGTGGGCGCACCCTTCTTCGAGGAGTTGTTCTTCCGCGGCGTCCTCCTGCGCTCACTCGCCCGACTCTTCGGCGACGTGGGCCGATGGGTGGGCCCCGCACTCGCGATCGTCGTCACCGGTGTGCTCTTCGGCCTCGCGCACGCCGAGTCGCTCCAGCTGCTCGGTTTGGCGGTCTTCGGCGTGATCCTCTCGTTCATCGCCTACCGGACCGGTCGCCTCGGGATGAACATGGTGGCCCACGCCTCTTTCAACCTGGTGGCCGTGGCCGCGGTCGTCGCCCCACTCTCCCTCGGCACGCGGACCTTCTTCTGAGATGGCGACTCCCGTGGACGTCGCGCCCGCGACTGGCGCGCCGACCGACTTTCCGACGCTCGAGCCTCGCGGGTCGAGTTCGCTCCTCCGCCGGCTGACTGCGCGCGGCACCTGGCCGGCTTGGGCCAACCTGGTCGCGATCGTGGGTGTGACGCTGGTGGCGCTCAGCCAGCTGCACCCTTCGCTCCTGGTGACCGCGACCACTACCGCCGGCGGGGACACCGGGGCGCACGTCGCGCTCGCGCAGTTCTTGAAGTCGAATCTGCTGCCACACGGCCAGCTGACCGGGTGGGACCCCGGTTGGTACGACGGATTTCCGCTCTACACGTTCTACTTCCCGTTGCCAGGGATGCTCACCGTCGCGCTCAACGCGTTCGTCAGCTACGACGTCGCCTTCAAGTTGGTGACCGTCCTCGGCACCCTCCTCTTGCCGGTGTGCGCGTGGGCGTTCGGGAGGCTCGCAGGGCTGCGCGACCCGGGGCCTGCCTGTCTCGCCGCGGCGACCCTCCCCTTCCTCTTCGAGCCGAGCTTCACCATCTACGGGGGGAACCTCTTCTCCACCCTCGCCGGCGAGTACTCCTTCTCGCTCAGCCTCTCGGTCGCCCTCGTCTTCCTCGGGTTGGTGGCGAGCGGACTCCGCACCGGCCGGCATCGCTCGCTCGCCGCGGTCCTCTTCGCGGTCACACTGCTCTGCCACCTCCTGCCGGCACTGTTCGCCGTGGCCGGCGCGGTCGTCTGGCTGGTCCTCGACGCGGATCTGGTGCGGGCGCTGCGCCGAGGCCCGTTGGGCCGCGTCGCGCGCCGCCGGTGGTCGCGGCGCCTCGGCTGGCTCGCGGTGGTGGGTGCGATCGGCGCGGGACTGTGCGCGTGGTGGCTGGTGCCCTTCGCCGTCTACCAGCCCTACACGACCGACATGGGCTACACCAAGGTGCTCGGCTACCCGCACCTCCTCTTCCCGGGCTCGGCCCGATGGGTGCTCGCCGCGGACCTGGTCGGCATCGTGGCAATGGTGGTCCGGCGGAGCCGCGTGGCGCTCTTCCTCGTCGTGATGGGCGGCCTGTCGGCGGCCGCCGTCTGCCTCGACCCGGCCAACAAGCTCTACAACGCCCGGTTCCTCCCGTTCTGGTTCCTCTGTCTCTACCTGCTGGCGGGGTACGCGCTCGCCGAGGTGGTCGCCGCGCTGTCCCGGTGGAACCGCAGACGGCGCCTCGCGGACTGGGTCGACGAGGTTCGCCGCCGGCTGGAGCACGTCGACGGCGCGTCGTGGCGACCTGGACTGCGGATCGCCGGACTTCGCCGACCGGTCTCATCCGGACCACCCGGCGCACTCGCCGGCCCGCTCGTCGCGCTGTTCGCTGCGTGCCTGGCCGTGGTGCCGCCGATGGTGCTCCCGGCGTCGACGCTCAGCCAGATAGGAGTCAACGTCGGATCCGCGCAACCGAGCGAGTGGGCGTCATGGAACTACTCGGGCTACGAGCGCAAGCCCGACTACCCCGAGTACAAGGCCGTCGTCGACATGATGAAGAAGGTCGGCGGAGAGCAGGGATGTGGCCGCACCATGTGGGAGTACGACCCGACGCTCAACCGCTTCGGCACGACGATGGCGCTCATGCTGCTGCCGTACTGGACGAACGGTTGCGTCGACTCGGAGGAGGGCCTCCTCTTCGAGTCGGCCTCGACGACGCCCTTCCACTTCATCGACCAGGACGAGCTCTCGCCCAACCCCTCCGAGGCGATCACCTCTCCGGCGATCGACTACACCGGCCTCGACGTCCCGCTCGGGATCGAGCACCTCCAGCTGCTCGGCGTGCGCTACCTCCTGGCCTCCTCGCCGACCGTGGAGCAGGCTGCCGCCGCCGACCCCGCCGCGACCCAGGTCGGGCAGACCGGCCCGTGGACCACCGTCTACAACGGTGAGACGCTCGTCACCACCTGGAAGGTGTACCGGATCGCCGACTCGCCGCTCGTGCAGCCCCTGACCGACCAACCGGTGGTCTGGACCGGCGTGTCGACCAGCCAGGCGAGCTGGCTGCCTCCGGCGGTGAGCTGGTACGACCAACCCGCGCGCTGGGACGTCGTGCCCTCCGCGGGCGGTCCTTCCTCCTGGCAGCGGATCCCTGCGAGCGACACCACGCCGACTGCGGTTCGCGAACCGGCGACCAAGGTCACCCAGGTGCACGTCTCGGGCAGCTCGATCTCCTTCCACGTGGACCGCATCGGCACGCCGGTCGAGGTCCGGATGTCCTACTTCCCCAACTGGCAGGCATCGGGCGCGGAAGGCCCGTGGCGGGTGGCACCCAACCTGATGGTGGTGGTCCCGACCAGTCACGACGTGACGCTGCGGTACGGGACCACCTCCGTCGACCGCCTCGGCCAGCTCGCCACCCTGGCAGCGGCGGTCGCGGCGATCTGGCTGGCGGTGGCCGGGTGGCGGGCGCGGCGACGGGGCCGGTCGCCGGCGGCGCACCGCGCCCGGGAGAGGTGATGGCCGAGCTCCTCGGCATGTTCCCGCTCCAGACAGTCCTCTTCCCGCACGCGGCGATCCGGCTCCACGTCTTCGAGGAGCGGTACCAGGCGCTCATGGCCGATTGCCTCCGGAGCGAAGGAGCGTTCGGCGTCGTCCTGATCAGCCGCGGATCGGAGGTGGGCGGCGGGGATCAGCGGGTCGATGTCGGCACGGTCGCCCGCATCGAGCAGGCCGCCGAGCTCGGTGGCGGGCGACTGCTCGTCGAGGCGGTCGGGACCGACCGGGTGCGGGTCGACCGGTGGCTCCGCGACGACCCCTACCCACGGGCGCAGGTCGAGAGCGTCGCCGAGTCAGGCGATCCGGAGGGCACGCTCGCCGACGCCAAGCTCGCGGTGGTGCGGTTGCGGTCGTTGCTCTCCGAGCTCCGCGACGTGCCGCCGCTCTCCCACGACCTCTCCCTCGACGGTGACCCGGTCGAAGTCGGGTGGCTGCTCTGCTCGCTCGCGCCACTCGGGCCCTTCGACCGCCAAGCCCTCCTCGAGGCGACCGATGCGGCGGAACGGATGACGCTCCTCCGCGCGCAGTGCGACGCGATGGCCCACGACGTGTCGGGCCTCCTCGCCGGCGAGACCGAGGCCTGAGCGGTCGAGCACCGGCGCGGTCGAGCAGGGTCGAGCACCGGCGGTCGAGCACCGGCGCGGTCGAGCACCGGCGGTCCCGACGGGTGGCTGGCGTAGGATGGCCCGGCCATGGCCGACCTCTCGAACGTCTTCAAGGCCTACGACGTGCGGGGGGTGGTACCGGACGAGCTGAACGCCACCCAGTTCCGGGCGATCGGCGTGGCGACCGCCCGCTTCACCGGTGAGGATCGCCTGCTCGTCGCTCGCGACATGCGTCCCTCGGGTGTCGAGCTCGCCGGCGCGTTCGGCCTCGGGGCGCGCTCGGAGGGGGTGACCGTGGTCGACCTCGGCCTCGCCTCGACCGACCTCCTCTACTTCGCGGCAGGGAGCCTCGACGCGCCCGGGGCGATGTTCACCGCGTCGCACAACCCCGCCCGCTACAACGGGCTGAAGCTCTGCCTCTCGGGAGCCCGTCCGATCGGGAGAGACACCGGACTCACCGAGATCCAGGCGACGGCCGAGGCCCTCCTCGACGAGTGGGGGAGTACGGGGCCACCCGAGCTCGACCCCTCCGAGCTCGCGCCGATCGAGGAGCGGTCGGTACTCCCCGAGTACGCGGCGCACGTGCGGTCCTTCGTCGACACCTCGGTCCTCGCACCGCTCAAGGTGGTCGCCGACACCGCCAACGGCATGGGCGGGCTGATCGTCCCCGCCGTCTTCGAGGGGCTTCCCTTCGACGTCGAGATCCTCTTCCCCGAGCTCGACGGGAACTTCCCGAACCACCCTGCCGACCCCATCCAGCCGGAGAACCTCGTCGCACTGCGCCAGCGGGTGCTGGAGCGAGGTGCCGACATAGGGCTCGCGTTCGACGGCGACGCCGACCGCGTCTTCTTGGTGGACGAGCGGGCCGAGCCGGTCTCGGGTTCGCTGACCACTGCGTTGGTGGCGTCGTCGATGCTGGAGAAGCACCCCGGGTCGACCGTCCTCTACAACTGCATCTGCTCGCGTGTGGTTCCCGAGGTGATCGCCGAAAAGGGCGGCGTCGGGGTCCGGACCCGGGTCGGTCACAGCTTCATCAAGCAGGTGATGGCCGAGACCGGTGCAGTCTTCGGTGGCGAACACTCGGGCCACTACTACTTCCGCGACAACTACCGCGCCGACTCCGGGATCATCGCGGCGCTCGTCGTCCTCGAACTGATGTCGCGTGCGGGCGCGGCCCTCTCCGAACTGCTCGCGCCCTTCCGTCGCTACGCCGACTCCGGCGAGATCAACACCACGGTGCCCGATCCCGCGGCAACCGTCGAGCGCCTGGCTGCCGAGGTGGAATCGGCGGGAGGCGCGCTCGGCACGGTCGACCGCCTCGACGGCCTCACCGTCGACCGCGGCGACTGGTGGTACAACGTGCGTCCTTCCAACACCGAGCCGTTGCTCCGGCTCAACGTCGAGGCGCCCGACGCCGCGTCCCTGAAGGAACACGTCGCGGAGGTCGAGTCCGCGATCGCCGGGGTGCTCGACGAGGGCGACGCCTCGAGGTGACCGTCGCCGGCGGAGCGGGCATCATGGTGCGACCAGAGAGGATGGCCACATGACGCTCGACCCCTTGCTCATCGAAGTGCTCGCCTGCCCCGAGGACAAGGGCGAGCTCCTCTACTTCGTCGACGAGTCACTGCTCTACAACCCGCGCCTGCACCGCAGCTACGCGATCCGCGACGGCATCCCGGTGATGCTGGTCGACGAGGCGACCTCGGTCGACGACGCGGAGCACACGCGTCTGATGGCCAAGGCGGACGCCGGTGGTGCACAGGCGACCGGCAGCGCCGGAACCAAGTGAGCGCCCGATGAGCGCAACCGCTGCGACCTCCTCGCCGCTCGCCGTCGACTCGCTCGACATGTGGGGGGCCACGGCCGCCCTCCCCGAGCAGGTGGAGGCCGCGGTCGGCAGCGTCCGCGACCTGTCGGGGTTGCCCTCTCGTGAGCAGGTCGAGAACGTGGTCGTGCTCGGGATGGGAGGCAGCGGGATCGCCGGCGACGTCCTGGTCGCGATCGCCGCACCCTTCATGCCGGTCCCGGTCGGCGTGGTGAAGGGGTACGAGCCGCCCGACTACGTCGGCCCCGGCTCGCTCGTCTTCGCGATCTCCTTCTCGGGCAACACCGAGGAGACCATCGAGGCGGCAACCGGCGCCTTCGAGGCCGGCGCCTCGCTCGTGGTGGTGGCCGGCGGTGGGCAGCTGGTGCAGCTCGCCTCCGAGTGGGAGGTGCCGGTCGTACCCGTCCCGACCGACATCCCCCAGCCACGTGCCGCGCTCGGCGCGATGGCGATCCCGCCCCTCGTTGCGCTCGAGGGGATCGGGCTCTTCCCCGGTGCCCTCCAGTGGGTCGATCAAGCCATCGACCAACTGTCGAGACGCCGCGACGAGCTGGTCCGTCCCGGGAGCCGCGCCGAGACGATCGCCCGCCAGATCGGCCGCACCATCCCTCTGGTGCACAGCTCCCAGGCCCTCGGCGCGGCGGCCGCGCTCCGCTGGAAGGCCCAGATCAACGAGAACGCCAAGTCCCCGGCGTTCGTCAACGTGTACCCCGAGCTGTGCCACAACGAGCTCGCCGGGTGGGGACAGCACGGGGACGTGACCCGCCAGCTGATCACGCTGGTGAATCTCCGGCACGACGCCGAGCACCCCCAGGTGGCCCGCCGCTTCGACCTGGTGGCGGAGGTGCTCCGCGAGGTGGTGGCCGACATCGTGGAGGTCCACGCTGCCGGAGAGGGCGACCTGGCCCAGCTGCTCGACCTGGCGCTCATCGGCGACTTCGTCTCACTCCACCTGGCCGGGAACGAGGGCATCGACCCAGGACCCATCCCGGTGCTCGAGGACTTGAAATACCAGCTCGCAGAGGGCGGTCACTGAGCCACGCCTGAGCGGGGCGCCCTGAGCGGGGCGCCCGGGCAGGGCCGGCTGAGCCCAGGTCCCGGGCAGTGCCGGCTGAGCCCAGGTCCCGGGCAGTGCCGGCTGAGCTCGCCGATCGTGTTGCCGTCGTGTGACGCGCCGATGGCGACTCCGTGAACACGAGGCCGCCCCCCTTTTCGCCCGAGGTCTCGGGCGTACACTTTGTGACGTGAGCTGCGCGCGGGTCTGTGGTTGCAAGTCGATGCCAGTCGCAGGCGAAACGACCCACGTAAGGCAACTCCTGGTTGCTGAGCATGGTGCGGCTTAGGGGTAAGACCTGCCCGTCGCGCCACCGACCCTCGGTGGCGCACGGAGAGGGGACGACGCGGTCCGCGAGCGGTTCCGCAGGGCGCCGGCATTGTCGGAGCCGGTGCCGCCGGAGCCCGACCGCAACTCTTCCCGCAGGCGAGTGTGGGGTCAAAGACCAGGTCAGCCGCGCGCAGCTCACCGAGTACTCGTGTCGCGCCATCACCAGCGGCACTCGGACCGGCTGCAACTCGGACCAGCGGCGATCGGACCCGGAAGTAGGAATCCAGAGGTAGGAGAGGAGCGAGCACCCGAGCAGACCGAGGACCGCACGAACAGGAGGCGAGCACAGGTGGACGTTGTCATCGCAAACGGCAGGAGACGGATGTCGGACGCAGAGAGGGCACTCACCCGCGAGAAGATCGAGCGTCTCGGTCGTCTCTGTCCGGGCCTCGACCGCGCCGAGGTGCACTTCTCGGAGGAACGCAATCCGCGGATCTCCGACCGTGACCGCTGCGAAGTGGTGATGACCGGCCACGGCCAGACGGTGCGGGCACGTGCCTCGGCGCGCGGGCCGTTGATCGCCGTCGACCTGGTCGTCGAGAAGCTCGAGCACCAGCTCGAGAAGAACAAGGGTCGCATGGTCGGGCGGTCCCAGCCTCGTCGCCGCACCGCCGGTCCGCTTCCGTCGCTCCACGAGCGGGTGCGCACCGCGTGAGCTGAGCTCGCGCGACCGCCCGTCGCCGCTTCCGTGCAGGGCCCTCGGAAGGCCTCCGACGGTAGAGTGAGGGGCCCATGAGCGTGCTCACCAAGGTCCTCCGCGCGGGCGAGGGCAAGAAGGTCCGGCGACTGGCCGAGCTGGTTCCCCTGGTCAACGCGCTCGAGCCCGAGATGGAGGCTCGCTCCGACCAGGAGCTTGCCGCCCTCACCCCGCTGTTCCGCGAACGGCTCGAGCGTGGCGAGAGCCTCGAGGACGTGCTCGTCGAGGCATTCGCCCTGGTGCGGGAGTCCGCGTGGCGCGTCCTCGGCCAGCGTCACTTCGACGTCCAGCTGATGGGAGGGATGGCCCTCCACTTCGGGTGGATCGCCGAGATGAAGACCGGTGAGGGCAAGACACTCGTCTCGACCCTCCCCGTCTACCTCAACGCGCTGGGTGGCGGGGGAGTCCACGTGGTCACGGTCAACGACTACCTGGCCACCCGCGACTCGGAGTGGATGGGTCAGGTCTACAAGTTCCTCGGGCTCAGGGTCGGACGGGTCGGTCCCGACATCGACGACACCACCGCCAAGCGTGAGGCGTACGACTCGGACGTGACCTACGGCACCAACACCGAGTTCGGCTTCGACTACTTGCGCGACAACATGGCCCGCTCGGCCGACACCAGGGTGCAGCGCGGCCACCCCTACGGGATCGTCGACGAGGTCGACTCGATCCTCATCGACGAAGCCCGAACCCCGCTGATCATCTCGGGGCCCACGGACGAGTCCGCTCAGCTCTACTACCAGTTCGCCGGCATCGTCCGTACCCTCCAAGCCGAACAGGACTACGAGGTCGACGAGGAGAAGCGATCGGTGGTCCCGACCGAGTCGGGGATCGAGAAGGTCGAGCACCAGCTCGGGGTGAGCAACCTCTACGACGCGGTCGCGGTCAACTACGTCCACCACCTCACCCAGGCGCTCCTGGCCAAGGAGCTCTACAGGCGGGACAAGGACTATCTGGTCGCCCAGGGCGAGGTGAAGATCGTCGACGAGTTCACCGGGCGGACCCTCGAGGGTCGCCGGTGGTCCGACGGCCTCCACCAGGCGGTCGAGGCGAAGGAGCGGGTGCGGATCAAAGAGGAGAACCACACCTGGGCCACGGTGACCCTCCAGAACTACTTCCGCCTCTACGAGAAGCTCGCCGGCATGACCGGCACCGCCGAGACCGAGGCGTCGGAGTTCGCGAACACCTACGACCTCCCGGTGGTGCCGATCCCGACCAACATGCCGCTCGTACGCGCGGACAAGGCCGACCTCATCTACAAGTCCGAGGACGCCAAGTTCGCCGCAGTGGTCGACGACATCTCGGAGCGGCACGACGCAGGCCAGCCGATACTGGTCGGGACCGCCTCGGTCGCGAAGTCCGAGCAGCTCTCGCGCCTCCTCGAGAAACGGGGCATCCCCCACGAGGTCCTCAACGCGAAGCAGCACTTCCGCGAGGCGGAGATCGTCGCCCAGGCGGGACGAGTCGGTGCAGTGACAGTGGCGACCAACATGGCAGGCCGTGGCGTCGACATCATCCTCGGCGGCAATCCCGAGGGCCTTGCCCGACGCGAGGCGCTCTCCCGGGGGATCGACCTCGAGAGCGAGGAGGGAGCGGAATCGCTCGCGTCGTTGCGCAAGGAGTTCGAAACGGTCTGCCAGAAGGAGGGCGAAGAGGTCCGTGCGCTCGGCGGCCTCTACGTGCTGGGCAGCGAACGCCACGAGAGCCGGCGGATCGACAACCAGTTGCGCGGTCGCTCGGGCCGACAGGGCGACCCGGGCGAGAGCCGCTTCTTCCTCTCGCTCGAGGACGACCTGATGCGCCTGTTCGCCACTGGTGCGATGAACTGGGTGATGGGCCGCGCCCTGCCCGACGACGTCCCGATCGAGGCGAAGATGGTCACGAAGGCGATCGAGCGGGCGCAGAACACCGTCGAGGGTCGCAACGCCGAGTCGCGCAAGGACGTCCTCAAGTACGACGACGTGATGAACGAGCAGCGCAAAGTGATCTACGGCCGCCGCGACCAGATCCTCGACGGTGAGGACCTCCACGAGGAGACCGTCCAGATGCTCGAGGCGACGATGACCGAAGTGGTCGCCTCGTCGTGCCCCTCCGACTATCCCGAGGAGTGGGATCTCCCACGGTTGATCACCGAGATCACCCAGTACTACCCGACCAAGTTCGTCGCCGAGGACTTCGCAGAGGCGGCCACCGCGGGGCAGGTGACCGAGAGCATCCTCACCGAGGCACTCGACCTCTACGCGGAGCGGGACGAGACCATCCCCGGTGGGGAGGAGATGGCCCGCCGGCTCGAGCGCGACATCATGCTCCAGATCATCGACCAGCGGTGGCAGGACCACCTGGCGGAGATGGACAACCTGCGTGAAGGGATCAACCTGCGCGCGATGGGGAACCAGGACCCGCTCGTCGCGTGGCAACGCGAGGGGTTCGCCATGTTCGGCAAGTTGATGGACAGCATCAACGACGATTACCTGCGGTACATCTTCCACGTACAGGTGCTCACCGAGGCGGCCGCGGAGCCCGACCTCGCGCAGGCCAGCTATGTCGCGGCCGACGACCCGGTCCAAGGCGACGGCGGGATCGCCGCCGCGTTCGCGAGCGCCTCTCCGATGGAGATCGAACAAGCGGCCGCCATGGCCGGGATGTCCGAGGCGGAACCCGGCCAAGCCGGGGTCGCCACCCGCTTCGCGGACGACGGCGAGACGCAGGCCCCGATCGTGAAGTCGGCGCGGGAGAAGTTGGGTCGCAACGACCCGTGTTGGTGCGAGAGCGGCAAGAAGTTCAAGTACTGCCACGGCGCGAACTGAGGGCCCGCTGAGATGGCCCGCACCACCGTGGCGGCCGGCGGCCCCGACGAGCCAGACCGGGCGGACCTCGGCGCCGCCCTCGCCGGGCTCGGGGAGCGACTCGCCGACGCCGGGCGGATGATGGCGACCGACCAGCTGGAGGAGCGGCGTGCCGAGCTGGAGAAGGCGGCCTCGGAGCCCAACCTGTGGGACGACGCCGACCGGGCCCGCGACGTCACCCGTGAGCTGGGCAAGGTCAGCGAGGACCTCGAGCTGATCGAGGGTCTGACCAGGAGCCTCTCGGACGCAGAGACCCTCTACGAGCTCCTCCGCGAGGAGGGGGACGAAACGCTCCGGCCCGAGATCGAGGGGCTGATCGACGAGCTCTCTCGGTCGCTCTCGGCGCTCGAGCTGCGCGCGCTCTTCGCCGGCGAGTACGACGAGCGCGACGCGGTGGTCGAGATCCACGCGAGCGTGGGCGGCACCGACGCGCAGGACTGGGCGGAGATGCTGCTGCGCATGTACTCCCGCTGGGCGGAGCGACGCGGATTCGACATCGAGGTGGAAGAGGCCACCCCCGGCCAGGAAGCCGGTCTGTTGTCGGCGACCTTCGTCGTGCGCGGGCGCTTCGCCTACGGGCTGCTCTCGGCGGAGAGCGGGACCCACCGGCTCGTGCGGATGTCACCGTTCGACGCGCAGCACCGACGCCAGACCAGCTTCGCCTCGGTCGACGTCGTGCCGCTGCTCGACGTCACCGACGAGGTCGACATCGACGAGAAGGATCTCCGGATCGACACCTACCGTTCGTCGGGAGCGGGCGGCCAGCACGTCAACAAGACCGATTCGGCCGTCCGGATCACCCACCTCCCGAGCGGGATCGTGGTGTCGTGCCAGAACCAGCGCAGCCAGCACCAGAACAAGGCAAAGGCACTCGAGGTGCTCGGCGCCAAGCTCGCGGAGCGCCAGCGCGCCGAGCACCAGGCGACGCTCGACGAGCTCTCCGGCGATCGAACCGACAGCGGGTGGGGCACCGGGATCCGCTCGTACGTCCTCGCGCCCTACCGGCAGGTGAAGGACGTGCGCACCAACTACGAGACCGGCAACGTCGACGCGGTGCTCGACGGCGATCTCGACGAATTCATGGAGGCCGAGCTCCGTCGACGAGCAGCCGCGCGGCGCGCCACCGAGTAGGTTGCGATCCGAGGTAGCTGGACGAAGTAGCACGCGCCGCGGTGTCGGCATCGCGCGAGTGGGAGTCGCGTGACGAGCGACGATCGCGAACGGGTGACCCATCGTGGGGCGCACCAGGTCTTGCGCTGCCACCCGGGCGCTTTGGTGCGCCGGACGCACCCGAGGACCCGTCACCGCGTGTGCCGAGGTCACAGGGGCTGCCACCCCTCTCGAGGGACGATTCGCTAGGATGCGCCGAAGTGCCTGGCGGCGTGGTCCTGCCATCTATGCCACCGACGTCAGCGCCGATCCTCTGCCCATGATCACGTTCAAGAACGTCACCAAGACGTACAAGGGCTCCACGGTCGCTCTCGCCGACTGCTCGGTCGAGATCGACAAGGGTGAGTTCGTCTTCCTCGTCGGACCCTCCGGGTCAGGGCAAGACCACGTTCATCCGCCTCCTGTTGCGGGAGGAGATGCCCGACTCCGGCCGGATCTGGGAGGCCGGTAAGGAGATCGGCCACCTGCCGAGATGGCGGATCCCCTACCTCCGCCGGAACATCGGCTGCGTGTTCCAGGACTTCCGCCTCCTGCCCAACAAGTCCGTCTTCGAGAACGTCGCGTTCGCGCTCGAGGTGATCGGGAGACCGAAGCACGTGATCGCGGCCCAGGTGCCCCAGGTGCTCGAACTGGTCGGCCTCACCAAGAAGCGCGACAACCTTCCTCACGAGCTCTCCGGCGGCGAGCAGCAGCGGGTCGCCATCGCGCGCGCCTTCGTGAACCGGCCGCTGATCCTCCTGGCCGACGAGCCGACCGGCAACCTCGACCCGACCACCAGCCTCGGCATCATGCGGCTCCTCGACCGGATCAACCGCACCGGCACCACGGTGATCGTCGCCACCCACGACGCGGGGATGGTGGACCAGATGCGGCGCCGCGTGATCGAGCTCGACCGTGGCGTGCTCGTCCGGGACCAGGCGCACGGCGTCTACGGCATCGATGCCGCCGCGGCGGCGGCCGGCGCGGGGAACCCGAGCGGCCTGCTCGCCGAGAACGCACCGGGCCCTCGTAACTCGGAACGCCCCGACAGCTACGCGGCCCGGACCTAGATGCCCGTCTCCGCCGGCTACGTCTCCAAGGAGGCGGTGACCAACCTCTGGCGCAACCGGTTGATGACCGCTGCGGCCATCCTCACCGTCGCGGTCTCTCTCGCCCTGGTCGGCTCGGCACTGCTCCTCAAGCAGGGTGCCACCAAGGCGACCACCCTCTGGCAGAACGGCGTCCAGACCATCGTCTGGGTACAGCCGAACGCCCAGAAGACCCTCATCGCCTCGATCGGCAACCAGCTCGGTCAATCGCCCTACGTGAAGACGTGCAGCTTCCGGAGCCAGACCTACGACTACAACGAAGCGCGCACCCTCGAGCCGGCCGACGAGTACCAGGCGACCACTCTCGCGGACTACCCGTCCTCCTATCGGTGCGTGTTGAACGACCCGTCGCAGGCCACCGCGGTCTACCAGGCGTTCATCGGCAAACCGGGCGTCTACGACGTGAAGTACCCCGGCCAGCAGATCAAGACCATGCAGAGCGTGATCCGCATACTTCAGTGGGTCTTCCTGTCGGTTGCGGTGGTGCTGCTGCTCTCCGCCGCGGTGCTCATCTTGAACACCATCCGCATGGCGATCTTCGCCCGCCGGCGCGAAGTGTCGGTGATGAAGCTGGTCGGTGCGACCAACTGGTTCATCCGGCTGCCGTTCATGGCCGAAGGCCTCATCCAAGGGCTCCTCGGGGCGTCGGTCGCGGTCCTCGTCGTCCTCTCGCTCTACTACGGCATCGGTCTCGACACGACGAAGACCGCCGAGAACCAGGGCAGCATCATCGCCCAGATGTCGTTGAGCGGATGGGAGGTCGCGGGCACCTGTGTGCTCGTGGCGATCGTCGGCATCGGGGTCGGCGTGGTCGGCTCCGCCTTCGCGGTGCGGCGCTTCCTCGACGTCTGAGCCGCGGCCGCGGCCCCGCACGAGCTCGGCGGCGCCTTCCCCGCGAGCCGTTGGCGCATCCAGCGCAGCAATGTCGGTGCCCCCGACCCCAGCACGCCGGTGTGGCCGGCTCCTGTCACCGGCACATACTCGACGGTGTCGTGCTCGGCCGCGCAGAGCTGTCCGGTGACGAACCGGTCGGTCGCCTCGGCGGGGATCACCGCGTCGGCGGTGCCCTGGAGGACGAGGAGCGGTGCCGAGGTCGGCTGGGAACCGGGGCGGTTGGCCTGGTCGTCGCCGAGCAGCCCCGAGTTGTCTTCCCAGTTGGGCGCCAGCAAGGTGCGGTCGGTGACCAGGTCGTAGACGGCCTCGACCCCTGCCGCGCATCCCGACGCGAGCACGTCGTCGGCCCGAAGCGCGGGCTCGCTGAGCACGGTGTCGAGCGGGAAGTTCCCGTACGTCTGTGACCAGGCGTAGGCCGCCATCACCAGGTAGGCCATCGATCCGTCGGTGCGAGTGGCGCGTGTCGGAGCGAACTCGAGGACGGAGGTGACCGGCGCGAAGGCGGCGACACCGGCGAGGAAAAGCTCTGGCGCGTACGACTGGGCGATCTGGCCGGCGAAGAGCGCGGCCTGCCCTCCCTGGGAGTGGCCGGCCACCAGCACCGTGTTCGACGCGGAGGTCCCCGCGAGTGGCGCGCGCCGCTCGGGCGGCATCGAGCACGTCCTGTGCCTCGCTCGTGCCGACCAGGTACGGATGGAGCCCGGTCGAGGCGCCGAGCCCCTCGTAGTCGGAGGCCGCGACGATCCATCCGGCGCTGACGAAGGAACTGACGAACGGGATCGAGGTGACACCGTCGAGCGAGGGGGCACAGGAGGGCGCGAGGCCGGTCGTCCCGTGCGCCCAGCTGACGATCGGGGAACCCTCCGGCGGGCGGAGTCCCGCCCGGCAGCACCACCATCCCCGACACCGCGACGTCCGCACCGGCGTCCGTCTCGGAGTGGTAGAGGATCCGGTACGCGCTCGCTCCGGCAGGGAGCGAACTGCCGGTCGTCATCCGTGCCACACGGATGAGCGAGCCGGGTGGCCCGGGCGGGAGCGGCGAGGGGATCGCGTAGAAGCCTCCGAGCCCGCCGGTGATCCGGGTCAGCGCGGGGGCGGTCGCCGGACCGGCGAGCTCGCTCGCCGCGGACGAGCAGCCGGAGAGGACGAGGACCAGTCCGACCGACACGGTCAGTGCCCGAATGGGGCGGGACCGCGCCGGCATGTGCAAGTTCGAGCCCAGCCCCGTCTCGATGCTCCCCATGGTGCTCCCGGTCCCGCCGCGATGGTCGCCTCACCCTAGCGAGGCCGGACACGCGCGCCGCTCATCTACGCTCGGAGCGAGTGGACGCCCTCCGGTCGGTCGGCGAGTGGCCCGTCGAGCATGCCGCGGCCGGGGTCGCCCGGACGACCGCGGGCCGCGCCGAGCGCCCGGTGGTCCTCGGAACCACCGGCGCAGTGTGATCGGCCCTTCGACTGGGCCTCGGTGACCAAGCTGGCGACCTCGCTCGCCGCACTCGTCGCGGTCGAGGAGGAAACAGTCAGTCTCGACGAGCCGGCAGGACCGCCTGGCTCGACGCTCCGTCACCTCCTCGCGCACGCATCGGGCCTCGGCCCGGAGCCCGGGCCGGCGGTCGCGCCGCCGGGCACCACACGGATCTACTCGAACGCCGGCTACGAGGTGCTCGCCGAGTTCCTCGAGGCGCGTGCGGGGATCCCGTTCGCGGAGTACCTGTCGGTCGGGGTGCTCGATCCCCTCGGCATGTCCAACACCGTGCTCGACCCGCCGTCGGCGGCCGGCGCTGCGGCCGGGCTCGCCGGCCCGCTCGTCGACCTGCTCGCGCTCGGTTGCGAGCTCCTCGCGCCGACTCTGGTCAGCGCCGACTCACACCGCGAAGCGGTGACCGTCCAGTTCGAGGGCCTCGCCGGGGTGCTGCCCGGCTTCGGGCGCTACGCGCCTTGCGACTGGGGACTCGGCCCGGAGATCCGCGACGCCAAGCGACCGCACTGGACCGGGAGCGCGAATGCGCCGTCCACCTTCGGCCACTTCGGACGCTCCGGCTCGTTCCTCTGGGTCGACCCGGTCGCCGGGGTGGCGTGTGCGGGGCTCAGCTCCCGCCCCTTCGGACCTTGGGCCGCCCGTGCTTGGCCGGCGCTCGCCGACGCGGTCCTCGCCGAGGTCGGCGGCGCCCCGACCCCTCCCGACCCGGGCCGATAGGGTTGCGCCGATGAAGGGCGTCATCCTGGCAGGGGGTACCGGTTCGCGCCTGCATCCGCTCACTCGGATCACCAACAAGCACCTGCTGCCGATCTACGACCGGCCGATGATCAACTGGTGCATCGAGGCCCTGGTCAACGCCGAGATCACCGAGATCATGCTCGTCACCGGTGGGACCCACGCCGGTGAGTTCCTGCGGCTGCTCGGGAACGGTCACGAGTTCGGGATCGACCGTCTTTCCTACGGATACCAGGAGAAGCCCGGCGGGATCGCCGAGGCCCTCGGGCTCGCGACCCGTTTCGTCGACGGCGAGCCGGTGCTCGTGATGCTCGCCGACAACGTGGTCGAGCGTTCGATCAAGCCGATGGTCGACGCGTTCCACGCGGATCCTGGTGGTGCGCGCATCCTGCTCACGCCTGTCGACCAGGTCGAGCACCTCCAACATCTCGGCGTGCCAGCCTTCGACGGCGACGGCCGGATCACCGCGATCGTCGAGAAGCCGGAGCGGCCTGCCTCCCACTTCGGCGTCACCGGCATCTACTGCTACGACGCCGAGGTGTTCGAGATCATCCCGACACTCGTCCCCTCCGGGCGCGGTGAGCTCGAGATCACCGACGTGAACAACCACTACATCGGGCAGGGATCCATGGCCTACGACGTGCTCGAGGGTTTCTGGGGTGACGCAGGCGAGTCGATCGACGCCTATTACCTGGTGAACGATTTCGTGCGCACCCACGGCGCGAACAAGGGCTGACGTGCTCGGCGCGCTCACCCGACGTCGACCCCGAGCGACTCGGCGCTTTCGCGGCGGTGGCGGTTGTAGTCGACCTTTCCCGAGGGGGAGCGGCCGATCGTCTCGACGAAGCGGACCCGCCGCGGCGCCTTGAACCCGGCGAGGTGTGCCTTCACGTGCTCGACGATCGCGAGCTCCGCGTCGTCGGAGGGATCGACTCCCGGGGCGAGCTCGACCACGGCGACGACTTCTTCGCCGAAGCGCTCGTTCGGGACGCCGACCACCACCGCGTCGACGACGCCCTCCGCGGTCTTCACCACCTCCTCCACCTCTTCGGGGTAGACCTTCTCACCGCCGGTGTTGATGCAGACCGAGCCCCTTCCGAGTAGGTGGATGGTCCCGTCCGCGGCCACCTCGGCGAAGTCGCCCGGCACCGAGTAGCGAACTCCGTCGATGGTGCGAAAGGTCGCGTGCGTCTTGGCCTCGTCCTTGTAGTAGCCGAGGGGGATCCGACCTCCGAGTGCCAGCACTCCGGGCTGCCCCGAGCCGGGCGTCACGTCGCGACCGTCACCGTCGATCACCCTCACCTCCGACCCCAGGGTGAAGCGCGCGGTGCGGGCCGCGCCCCGTGCGGAGGAGACCGACGTGCCCATGCCCAGCGCCTCCGAGGAGGAGAACGCGTCGACGAGCAACATCCCCGGGTGGTGGCCGAGCAGGCCCTGCTTCGTCTCCTCGCTCCACATGACTCCCGAGGAGACCATCCCTACGACGCTGGAGAGGTCGAAGCGGCCCGGGTCGGCGTCGAGCGCGGCGAGGATGGGCTTTGCGAATGCGTCGCCGACGATGACCACGCCGTTGACCCGCTCCCGCTCGACGGTCTCGAGCAGCTCGACCGGATCGAAGCGACGGGACACGAGCGTCACCACCCGGCCACCCTCGCTCAGGCACTCGAGCGCGGTGAACCCTCCGGTCCCGTGCATGAGCGGACAGGAGGGTAGCAAGGTCATGCCCGGCCCGGAGCGGGCGAGCTCACCGCGGACGTCCTCGGCCGTGCCGTCGGCGGGATAGTGGCGGAACCCTCCACCGTTGAGCCGGGAGAAGAGGTCGTCCTGACGCCACATCACTCCCTTCGGGAGCCCCGTGGTTCCGCCGGTGTAGAGCATGAAGAGGTCGTCGGGTCCGCGGCCCCAGGGAGCACGCACCCGCTTCGAATCCTGGCGCTCCCCGCCGGTACCGGTCGTCTCGGCGGCCTCTTCGTAGGGGACTGCCCACGAAGGACAGCTCGCGGTCCCGTCGTCGACCCACAGCCAGCTGCGGACACCCGGCACGCGGCTGCGGAGCGCCTCGACCCGCTCGGAGAAGACGCCGTGGAAGACCACCGCGACCGCATCGGCGTTCTCCCACAGGTAGACCAGTTCGTCCTCCCCGTAGCGGTAGTTGGTGTTGATCGGGACCAGTCCGAGCTTGAAGCAGGCGAAGGTGGTCTCGAGGTACTCCGGGCAGTTGTAGAGATACAGCGCGACCTTGTCCTGATGGGCGACGTGCGCGCCGAGGAGCCATCGGGCCAAGCGGTCGGCCCGCCGGTCGAATTCGGCCCAGGTGCGGGTCTCCTTCCCGTGGGTCAGCGCGCCCGACTCGGGGACCGAGTCGGCGACGGCCTCCCAGACGTCGGCATAGTTCCACGTGCTCACGATCGACTCCTCACCCCCCTGCGCGGCGTCGGCCACGACCGCGCACGCCGCGGGGACGTGCCGGCAGCGGTCCCACGGGCCGGTGCAGCCTACGCTGTGGTCCGTGGACTTCGCGCTTCCCGGCGACGACGATCCGCGTCGGCTGGAAGTGCGCAGTTGGCTCGAGCGTCACCCCAAGCCGTCGGGCCGCGACCTCGCCGAGCGCGGGCTGGTCGCGCCGCACTGGCCCGAGCCCTACGGTCTCGGGGCCGACCCGACGCTCCAGCTGATCGTCGACGACGAGCTCCGCCGGGCGGGAGTCCGGCGTCCCGAGAACACCATCGGCATCGGCTGGGCGGGTCCCACCATCCTTCATTCGGGCAGCCCCGAGCAGAAGGAGCGCTACCTGCTGCCGCTCCTCGCCGGCGAGGAGATCTGGTGCCAGCTGTTCAGCGAGCCCGGGGCGGGATCGGATCTCGCGTCGCTCACCACCCGAGCCGAACGGGACGGGGACGAATGGATCGTCCGCGGTCAGAAGGTCTGGACCTCCTTCGCGCACGTGGCCCGGCTCGGGATCCTGCTCGCGCGCACCGACCCGACGGCACCCCAACACAAGGGCATCTCCTACTTCATCTGCCCGATGGACGCCGAGGGCGTGACGGTGCGCCCTCTCGTCGACATGACCGGTGCGCACGCGTTCAACGAGGTCTTCCTCGACGAGGTCCGACTTCCAGGCGGGAACCTGGTCGGCGAAGAGGGTGAGGGGTGGTCGCTCGCCAAGGTGACCCTCGGCAACGAGCGGGTCTCGTTGTCCGGTGCCGGCGCGCTGTGGGGGATGGGACCGACCGCCGAGGACCTGGTCGAAGTGGTCCGCCGGACCGGTGGCACCGCCGACCCCCTTCTGCGGCAGCGTCTTGCGCGCGTGTGGTCCGAGAGCGAACTGCTCCGACTGTTGCGTCTGCGCACCGTCTCGGCCGCGGTCTCCGGACTCGAGCCCGGCCCGGAGGCCTCGGTCCGCAAGGCGCTCGCCGACGAGCACGGTCAGCACGTGATGGACCTCGCGCGCGACCTGATCGGTGCCAGGGGCATGCTCACCGCGAGCGGCGCCGAGACGATCTGGTACTTCGGGTTCCTCTTCGCACCGGCGCTGACCATCGGCGGCGGCACCTCGGAGGTGCAGCGCAACATCATTGCCGAGCGCACGCTCGGCCTCCCACACGATCCTCCGGTGAACGTTCAGGTGAGCAGCGGACCCGCGTCCGCGTAGCCCTGTCGGATCCCCCCGCCCGCGCGCCGTGTGAGCTGCTCGGGCTCGTAGAGCATCCAGTACGCGTTGCGCGCGTGCTTGCGCGAGCGGTCGATACAGACCTTGGCCAGCAACTCGGGATCGTCCTCCTCGTTCTCGTGCACGAAGACCTCGAGGATGTGGGTGGAGGTCAACAACTGGGCGAGCATGATCCCCTGGGAGGCCTCGTGCGCGCACACCTGGTCGATGGCCGCCCGACCGGGCATGCCGAGTGCCACCACGATCCCGCAGTTCTCCTGCTCGATGATGCGCTTGCACTCGACCCCGAGGTCCTTGAACCCGGGAACGGTACGCCGGACCACCTCGAACCGCTCGCCGTAACCCGGGCAGGCAGCCAGCTCGTCGACCGCTTCTCCGCCCATGTCGTAGCGGGCGAACATGGTGTCGACGACGCCGATGCGATCCATGCATACGAGCCTACCGGTGCGGTCCCTACTCGATCCCTGCCGGTGACCGTCGACGCATCGGTCGATGGGTCTGCGGGCCGCGCGCCCGTAGCCCGGCGCTTCCTTCGGCCGGGTGTCGGGGCTTATGAGGATCGGATCAGGCGGTTCGGCGGGTGGAAGGGGTGGAGTGGGTGGGGCTCTCGGGTGGGTCGGGCCCGAAGAGGCGTCGACGTACGTCGGGTCGGAGCGCGGGTGGCCCGCAGGTGAGGACCTGGCCGTCCGGTTTGTGGAAGGTGACGGTGCCCTCCCTCGTCGAGGCGACCTGCCAGCCGCCTTCGTGGACCACCCGGTGGTGGCGGCCGCACAGCATCACCAGATTGTCGTGATCGGTCGCGCCGCCGTCGGCCCAGTGGGTGAGGTGGTGGGCGTGGAGCCACCGGGTGGCCCCACAGCCCTGGAAGCGACATCCTCGGTCTCGCCGTCGCAGTTGTCGAAGCAGCCAGCCCGGGATCTGGCGGGTGGTGCGCCCGAGGCGGACCACTTCGCCCTCGTCGTTCTCGACGACCAGCTGCCAGCGGCAGTCACAGGCGAGGCGCCGTGCGGTCTCGGCGGCGATCCGTCGCCCCTCGGCGAGCTCGGCCTCGCCCTCCTCGTCGCCACCGAGCGCGGCCGGGTCGGTGTGGACGACCACGAAGGGGCGGTCGGGGTCGGCCAGCTCGCCGGCTTTCGTCGCGGCGAGCTCGACCAGCGCGTCGGCGGCTCTCGGCCTCGAAGGGCTCGTAGGCGGTCGGTCTCGGGGTCCTTCGGGGCGGCCGAGGCGAGCGCGGTGAGCACCGCAGTCACCTGCTCGCCGGCCTCGGTCGGGAGCGCCCCGCGGAGATGGACCAGGTGGGCGTCGTGCCACCAGGTGAGGCGTCTTGCCCGGTGGGCCTCGTTGGCGTCGGCGACCTTCGGGGCCTTGGCCCGCCGGGCGAGGTCTTTCGTCTCGGCGGCCGACCAGCCCGGGGCCGCCCGGGAGAGCACTTGGTCGGTCGTCTCGGTGGCGACTTCGGTGAGCGGGGCGAGCTGGTCCCACGAGAGGCGTCCCTCGGACACCACCTCGTCGATCGCCGGGAGGCCCCGCAACGCCCGGGCCACCCGGACCCACTCGGCCGCGGTCCGATAGGAGATCGAGAGGCGGGCGACCAGCCAGTCGGCCATCGAGCGACAGAAGTCCTCTCGCCACTTCTCTTGCTCGTCGAAGGTGGCGATGTGCTTGAGCAGTTGCCGGTGGGCGACCGACCTCGGCGGCGTGCAACTGAGTGAATGGTGTCCGAGAGGTCGTCACTCGTGGAAGTCGCTCTGCTGGTCGAAGCTCGAGGCTCATCCCCTGCCATGGACAGAGCCTTACAGGAGGGTGTGACGGTCAGCCCGGCAACGAAGGGCGCGCAGTCCGGGTGCGCGACGCCGGCGCAACTCCGTCAGGCTCGCGAGGCGCGAGTGCGTCAGGGTCGCGACAGCCGGGCTCGGAGTCGCATCGGGCGCGATCAGCGCGGGCGGATCGCACGGACGTCGCCGGACGTCCCAGGGATGGAGTACGACGCGGATCCCTCGTGGGCTCCGGATCGGCACCGCCGAAGGCGTGGTTCCCGAGCGGCGTTCGACGTGTGCGGCGGGGTCGACAAGACTCGACGAGATGGCCAGGGTGTCCCAATCCGGATCCGACACACCGAGCTGGGTCGAGCGCGACGCGGCAGTCGTCTGGCACGGCTTCACCCAGATGTCCGCCTACCCCACCAACGCGCCGGTCGTCGTAGAGCGTGCCGAGGGCCGGGAGCTGATCGACGTCGAAGGGAACCGTTACTTCGACGCGATCTCCTCGCTCTGGGTGACGACCCTCGGTCATCGTGTCCCGGAGCTCGACGCGGCGCTCACCGACCAGCTCGAGCGAGTAGCCCACGCGACCCTGCTCGGGAACGGAAGCCGGGTCGCAGTCGAGTTCGCCGAGGCGCTCGCCGACGTCGTGCCGGTCGACGACCCCCACGTCTTGTTCGCCTCCGACGGAGCGGTCGCCGTCGAGCAGGCGCTCAAGATCGCCTTCCAGTACTGGATCAACCGTGGAGAGACGGGTCGCGATCGATTCCTCGCGCTCGGCGACGCCTACCACGGCGACACGATCGGCGCGCTCTCCCTCGGGGACGGTGGCTTCGGGACATCCCTGTTCGATCCCTTGCGCTTCCCGGTCGTCCGCACGCCGGGGTACGCGTCGCCCGACTGGGCGACCAAGCTCGTCGGTACGCTCGAGGCCAATGCCGCATCCCTTGCCGCAGTGGTGATCGAGCCACTGGTGCAGGGGGCATCGGGCATGCTCGTCGCCGAGCCGGAGGATCTCGCGCGGGTCGGCGAAGCCTGCCGGTCGCACGGGGTCTTGTTGATCTGCGACGAGGTGGCGACCGGTTTCGGCCGGACCGGCAAGCTCTTCGCGTCCGAGTGGGCAGGACCCGGCTTCCACCCCGACCTGCTCTGCCTCGGAAAGGGGATCACCGGCGGGTATCTCCCGCTATCGGCGACCGTCGCCTCGGGTGCGGTCTTCGAGGCGTTCGGTGGTCCCGATCTGGGCGAGACGACCTTCTACCACGGCCACTCCTACGGCGGGAACGCGCTCGCCTGCGCGGTCGCCCTCCGGCACCTTCAGCTCATGGACGAGTGGAGAGTGCTCGAACACGTCGTCACCGTCGCTGCACACCTCGCGGAACGCCTCGCCTCCAACGGTCGCGCCGTTGACCGGAGTGCGCGAGATCCGCCAGCGCGGACTGATGGTGGGGGTCGAGCTGGCGCCACCTCGGGGCGCGCAGCGGTGGGGCAGACGGGTCTGCGCCGGAGCGGTGGAGCGGGGAGTCCTGCTCCGGCCACTCGGCGACGTGGTGGTGGTCATGCCTCCGCTCACCACGACCTGTGACGAGATCGATCGGGTGGTCGACGTGCTCGCCGCGTCGATCGCGACGGTGTCGTCCGAGGACGCCGGTTGAGCCGCACCACCGGGCGGGAGTCTCCCTGGGCCGCGTGGGTCGACGACGCTTGCCGGTCGGTCGAGGTCGCAGGGCAGTGGCGCGCACCGCGCACCTTCGATGCACGCGGGCCCGCCGGACTCCTCGAGGACCCCGCCGGCCGGCCGGGTGCTCCGGGCCCTTTCGGTGTCACCGACGGTTTGCCGGTCGTGTCGTTCGCCTCGAACGACTACCTCGGGTTGAGCGCGCACCCTGCGGTGGTGGCCGCCGCGAAGGCGGCTCTCGATCGATGGGGAGCGGGCTCCGGCGCGTCACGGCTCGTGACCGGGTCGCGCCCGGTGCACGCCGAGCTCGAGTCGGCGCTTGCCGCCTGGAAGGGATGCGAGCGTGCGGTGCTCTTCCCGACCGGCTTTGCGGCCAACCTCTCGGTGCTCTCGGTCTTTGGCGCCGAAGGCGTGCACATCCATTCCGACGCGCTCAACCACGCGTCGATCGTCGACGGCTGCCGCCTCGCCGGGGCCACCGTCGACGTCTATCCGCACCGCGATCTCGACGCGCTCGAAGCTGCCCTCGCCGCGATGCCAGGCCGTCACTTGGTGGTGACCGACACGGTCTTCTCGATGGACGGCGACACCGCCGACCTCGCCGGCCTGTGTGCACTCGTCAGCCGTTACGGCGGGCTGCTCGTTCTCGACGAGGCACACGCAGTGCTCGGGCCAGACCTTCCGGATCCGGACAGCCTGGAGACCAGAGCTCCTCTCGACGTGTTGCGGGTCGGGACGCTCTCGAAGGCACTTGGTTCGCTCGGCGGATTCGTAGCCGGGCCGGCCGCCTTCGTCGATTTGCTGGTGAACCGCGGGCGGCCCTACATCTTCACCACCGCACCTACTCCGGCAGACGCGGCCGCCGCACTCGCGGCGCTTCAGATCGTGCGCGCCGAAGAAGGGGAACATCTGCGGAGTCGCCTCGCCGCCCACGTGGCCCGGCTCGCCGAACCGCTTCGGATGACCGACCACGCCACACCGATCCTGCCCGTGACCATCGGCGCGGAGGCCGACGCGGTGGCTGCCTCCTCGGACCTGGCCGAGCGCGGCCTCTGGGTGCCGGCGATCCGCCCGCCGACCGTCGCTCCGGGGACGTCGCGCCTCCGGGTCACCTTGTCGGCGGCACACTCGGACGATGACGTCTCGAGGTTGGTCGAGGGGCTCGACGCGCTCGGCGTGACCGGGCGATCTCCGGGTCGAGCCCTCTGGCACGAGGTCACCGCGCCCGCCGCCCATCGGGAGGTATGTGGCGAGGAGCACCTTGCGTCCTGAGCACCTGGTCGTGGTCTGCGGCACGGGAACCGAGGTGGGCAAGACCTGGGTGTCGTGCGCGTTGCTGGGCGAGCTCCGTCGGCGTGGCCACTCCGTGGCCGCGCGCAAGCCGGCCCAATCGTTCGATCTCGACGCCGAGGGTGTACGCCTCGGAGGCTCGACCGACGCCGAACGGCTCGGCGCCGCGTCCGGAGAGCCCCCCGACTTAGTCTGTCCGACCTGGCGCTCCTATCACTTGGCCATGGCGCCACCGATGGCCGCGCAGGCACTCGGACTCCCCGCCTTCACCGTTGCCGACCTCGTCGACGAGCTCGCCTGGCCTGACGAGCAGGTCACGCTCGGACTGGTGGAGACCGCCGGTGGGGTCCGGTCACCCCAGGCCGACGACGGTGACGCGGTGGACCTGGTCGCGGCGCTCGAGCCCGACTTGGTGGTGCTGGTGGCCGATGCGGGTCTCGGCACCATCAACGCCGTGCGACTCTCGCTGACGGCGCTCGGCGGATGGGAAGGCGCGCGCGAACCGGTCGTGGTGCTCGACCGTTTCGATGGTCGGCACGATCTCCACCGCCGCAACCGCGAGTGGTTGAGCGATCGGGACGGTTCCCGCGTCCTGGTATTCCCCGGGGACGAGCGTGCCCTCGCCGATTTCGTGCTCGGATCGTGCTCCGGAGGGTGAGCGTCAGGGATCGCGTCAGAATCCGAGACCGGCAGCGTCCACCACCGCCCTGCTGAAAGGGCGTGCGAGTGCGCGGAGCTCGGTGCAGGCTTCGTCTCCGAGCGCTTCGTACGGCCAGGTCGCCAGTCGGTCGGTGGTGTCCTCGATCTCCTCTCGCAATTCGAGGCCGAGCGGGCTGAGGGCGGGGGGTGCCGCTGGGTCGTCGTCCCCTCGGGATTCGGCCAACCATCCGCGGTCCCGAGCGGTCTCGGTCCCCGCCGTCCACTCGTCCGACGACCAGCCGCGGGTGTCCCGCAGGAAGGGGAGCGGGACCTCGCCGGTGGCGACGTGCAGGACGAGCGCTTCGACCGGTGTGACCCCGCGAACGAGGAGCGTCGCGACGTGGCCGTCACCCCGGAATTCGCGGAGCAGGGTCTGTGCGTGCCAGAGCACGAGGTGCGGTTCGTCCGGCCAAGGGAGGCCGGCATGCCCTGCGAACAAGGGTCTCCCCTCGTACCGTTCGGTGGCGCGCTCGGCTGCTCTGCGAGCCATCTCCGCCGCTCGCGCCATTTCCGCCGACCCGACCGCATCCCCGAGCATCCTCCGGAGGGCCGCGTCCGCGGCGGCGAGGCGTGCCGCGAGCACCGCAAGAGGTGGTGCCGTCTCCCAGGCCCGGGGGATCGCCGCTCGGACCAGTGAGGGAGCGAAGTTGAAGAAGGTGGCGACGACCGTCTCGGCCGCGACTGCGCCCATCGGGGCAGACCGCGAAGCGAAGTAGCCGCCCTCCTGGGGGAGACCGAGCGCCGTGTAGGAGGCTGCCGACTCGGGTGCGAAGTAGATCATCCCGTGGAGCGGCTCGAGAGTCCGCCATGTCCGGCGCGCGGTGAGCGCCGAGGTTGGGTGCGCGCCGGCCGCCACGGCAGCACACGCTAACCCGGACCGCGAGAAGAGGCTTCCGACCTGGTCGGATCGGATCGAAGTCAAGAGTGCCGGAGAAGCAGGGCTGCGCCGTATAGTTCGTAACGGAGGCGCAGAGCGGCCATGTGGGATCGGAGCCGAGACCGGAGGCGGGAGTCGACGATGCTCAACGGCGTGCCCGGGATGATCGGAGAGACGGCCGTGGTGAAGAAGCCGGTCTCCGACAGCCACCGGCCGGGTTCGGTCCTTACCCGCGGCGAGGAGTGGTACGCGGTGTCGCTCTTCCCGGGACGGACGATCCCCGAGGGGACGACCGTGGTCGTGGCCGACGTCGAGCGCGGCCTGCTCGTGGTCTACCCCACCGAGGACGCCTGAACGCACTTCACGCCTACAGTGGAGCCAGGAGGTGGTCGTCATGATCATCGGTTCTGCAGCTGCAGACGTTGGGGTGGCGGTGGTCGGTTTCGCCGTCTTCGCCGTCCTCGTCATCTTCTTCAAGTCCTGCCTCAAGGTCGTCCAGCAGGGAAGTGTGGGGGTGGTCAAGCGGTTCGGCGAATTTCGCAACGTGCGCCAACCGGGTCTGCACGTCCTGCTCCCGCTGGCAGACCGGATGGACAAGGTGGACATCCGGGAGTTCCCCCGGACCGGTGATCAGCAAGCGGTGATCACCCAGGACAACGTCTCGTTGTGGGTGAGCGCGACGATCTTCTGCCAGGTGACCGACGTCAAGCTGGCCCTGTTCGAGGTGAACGACTTCGGCCTGGCGATCGACCAGATGGCCCGGACCGCGCTGCGGGCGGTCTTCGGCGAGCTCACTCTCGACCAGGCTCTCTCCGAGCGCGACACCATCAACACTCGCATGCAGGAGCACATGGCGGAAGCAACGCTCAAATGGGGAGTCCGGCTGAACCGCATCGAGATCCTCGACATCACCCCGCCGAACAACGTGTTGCAGGCCATGTCGGAACAGAAGGAGGCAGAGCAGCACAAGCGGGCGGCCATCCTCAAGTCGGAGGGTGAGCAGCAGTCCGCCATCAACACCGCACAGGGCCGGAAGCAGTCGGCCATCCTCGAGGCCGAGGGCCGGAAGCAGTCCGAGATCCTCGCCGCCGAGGGTCAGAAGCAGGCGATCGAGCTGCGGGCAGAGGCGGACAAGCGTGCGACCCAGCTGCACGGCGAAGGAGAGGCAGCCTCGCTCGAGGCGATCGACGAGGCCCTGATCAAGCCGAACACTCTCGCGGTCATGCAGCTCCGTGCGCTGCAGGCGGTCGCCAGCGCCCCCAATTCGAAGATCGTCGTTCCCTACGAAGCCGCCGGCTTGGTGGGCGCGGCTCAGGCGCTCGTCGACGCAGTGAAGGTCGCCGGTGTTCCCGACGACACCGACGTAACGGGAAACGGGAGGGCGGCGACCCCGTCCTCCTGAGCGCTTCCTGATCGGTTCGGCCGCTCACTTTCTGGTCGGGCCGGCCGGTCACCCTCCCGAAACGGCGTCCTCCCCGCCAGCCGGAGGGGTCGGGTCGTCCGTCTCCGCGTACCAGCCGTCGGGCAACCGAACCGGTCGTGGACCGTTGGTGTGGCCCCGAGCGATGCGGGCTGCCTCGGGTGGGAAGGGGAGTGCGGGGTCGACTCCGCGGAGAAGATCGTCGATCTCGTCGAGCGAGCAGGCGAGCCCGAGCGATCTGCGGATCGCCGGTCCGACCGGGAAGCCGGTGAGATACCACCCGGCGTGCTTGCGGAACTGCCGGGTTCCGGCGTCCTCGCCGAAGAACTCGCAGAGCATCCTGGCGTGGGTGCGCATGACGTCCATGACCTCGCCGAGCCCTGGCGGGTCGCGCGGCGCCCGACCGGCCAACGCGTCGGCCAGATCGCCGAAGAGCCAAGGCCGGCCGAGGCAGCCGCGGCCGATGACCACGCCATCGCAGCCGGTCGCCACGGTCATCGCGATCGCGTCGGCGGCTTCCCAGATGTCACCGTTGCCGAGCACCGGAATGGAGACGGCGCGCTTCAACGCGGCGATCGCGTCCCAGTCGGCTCGCCCCGAGTAGTACTGCTCGGCGGTGCGGGCGTGCAGGGTCACCGCCGCAACCCCTTCGTCTTCGGCGATCCGTCCCGACTCGAGGTAGGTGAGATGGGAGGCGTCGGTCCCCATCCGCAGCTTCACGCTGACCGGCACCGCACCGGCCGCGCGGACCACGACCCGGAGGATCGAGCGGAACAATTTGCGGTGAACCGGGAGCGCCGCACCCCCTCCGAGCCGGGTCACCTTGGCGACGGGGCAGCCGAAATTGAGATCGACGTGATCGACGCCCACCTCTTCGACCAGCCGTCGCACTGCACCACCGGCGACGCGCGGGTCGACGGCGTAGAGCTGCACGCTGCGAACCGGGTCGTCCTCGGCGAACGACGCCATCGCGAGAGTCTTCGGGTTCCCCTCCACGAGGGCACGCGCGGCGATCATCTCGCTCACGTAGAGCCCCGCGCCGTAGGAGCGGCAGAGCCGTCGGAACGGGACGTTCGTCACGCCCGCCATGGGCGCGAGGACCACCGGTGGATTGATCTCGAGTGGCCCCATCGCGAGCACGCGACCCACTGACGGCCGGGTGGCGGCTGCGGTGCTCATTTCTGCCGCTCCCGCCAGAGGTCGGTGACCGCGATCCCGAGCTCGGCGAGGAGACCGCGGAGAAGTGGCAGCGAGAGACCGATCACATTGCTCGGGTCTCCCTCGACGCCGTCCACGAAGGGCGCCGAGCGTCCGTCGAGGGTGAATGCACCTGCTGAACCCAACGCCTCGCCGGTCGAGAGATACGCCTCGATCTCCTCGTCGGTGGTGTCGGCGAAACAGACCTCGGTGGCAGCCACGCCGACTGCCCGCCGGCCGGAGAACCCGTCGATCACGCAGTGTCCCGTGAACAGGGTGCCGCGTCGCCCGCGCATCGAGCGCAACCACCCGCGCGCCTCGTCGAGACTCTCCGGTTTCCCATGGACCCGCGATTCGAACTCGAAGAGGGAGTCGCAGGCGACGACCACCGCGTCGCCGGCTCGAGGCGCCACGGCGTCCGCCTTTCGCTCTGCGAGAGCACGGACGAGAGACAAGGTGTCGTCGGCATCGACTCCGTTCTCGCTCACCCCGCTGACCTCTACGACCGGGTCGAACCCGGCCTCCCGGAGGAGTCGGAGCCGCGCCGTCGAGCCCGAGGCGAGCACAAGGGTTCGGGTGGCCATCCCCGCAGCGTAGAGGTCCCGCGCGGCAGGGTCCCCCAGTATGGCCTCGGTCAGGGTTCCGCCAGGATGCCGTCAAGCGCGGTGTCGACCAGCGTGCCCTCGACCGGGGTGTCGAGCGGCCCTGCACTCGGCTGCGCGATCCTGGTGGCGTGAGCGACAGCGGCACGACCCTTTCCCCCGAACGCACCGATCCGCAGCTCGACGGCAGCCACGAACGGATGAGCCACATCGTGCTCGAGGGATTCAAGCCACCCTCTGGCGACTTCCTCGCGACCGGTCCCTCGGTCGTCGAGGGGATGGTCAACGGAACTGCGGTGCGCGCCCTCTGCGGAAAGATCTGGGTGCCGGGTCGTGATCCACGTCGCTATCCGCTCTGCCCGACCTGCAAGGAGATCGCCGAGTCGCGCGGCTGGTCGGTGCCGGCGAGCTAACGGCCCTCGGTCAGCGGCTTCGATGTTCGCCGGGACCGGTCAAAATTCCCTCTCTCCAGCAAGATCATCAGCGTGGACATTGATCGAGGAGTCCGGACGGCGAATGACCAGCAAAGCAACGTCGTCTTCGTGATCGACGCCTGGGAGTTCACCGAGGATTCCTGCCATGAAGGCGTCCGAGTCGCCTTCGAGACCTGTCGCGGCCGCCTTGAGAAAGTCCATCCGTTCCTGTATGTCCGTTCCCCGCCTCTCGATCAAGCCGTCGGTGAAGGCGATCAAAGTCGCACCGGCAGGGAATTCGAACGACTTCGCCTCATAGAGATCCCGATTCAGACCGAGGGGCGGCCCGGCGGGTAGATCGAGATAGCGGCTGCCAAGGTGCGAGACGAAAAGCGGGGGAAGGTGGCCGGCACTCGCCAGGGTCACCGACTCCGCAGCAAGGTCGACCATTCCGACCAGCACCGTGGCGAAGTGGCCGTCCGAGATGTCGATTTCGTCGGCAGCTCGCACCAAGATCTCTGCGGGTTCGATGCCGAGCTTTGCCAGCGTCCGGATGGTGAAACGCAGGGGTGCCATGGACGTGGCGGCACTGACCCCGTGGCCCGAGACGTCACCGACGACGAACACGAACCGCTCGGGACTGACCCGGATCACGCTGTACCAGTCTCCGCCCACCTCGATGCTCTGCGTCGCCGGTATGTAGCGAGCGGCGATGTCCACGCCGGGTGGCGACGGCATCTGTGTGGGCAAAAGCGCACCTTGCAGCGCCTCCGCGACGTCGCGTTGTTGTCGATACATCTGGCGAGACTCACCGGCAGCTGCCTCGGCGAAACTGCGCCGTCGGCCGAGCCACTCGGCAATGACGGCCGCAGCCGCCGTCAGCGCGAGGCCCGCAGCGAGGATCGCCCATGGAAGGTTCTCGGGCAAACGCCCGGACAGCGGAGAGCGTGGTGCGGCGACGAGTGTGAGCCAACTGCTCCCGAACGATTCGGTCACGGTGGAGGTAGAGCCACTGAGCGGAAGGCTCGGCGCGTTCGTCGCAATCAGATTGTTGGGGTTGACGCTCTTCCCGTAGTAGATCGCGACATTGAGCTGAGCATCGGGAGAGCTCGCGGGGACCGCAATCCGCGAATGAGCAGGCAGCTGTTGTGCCGCGCCGACGACGTAGATGCCGGCCGGACCGTGGGCGGAGACGAGGTAGCCCAGCCTCTGGACCCCATGTGACACCGCCCGAGTCGTGACAAGCGAGGCCGAGCTCGCCGTGCGCTCGTAGAGCGCAGTGGCAACGGTGCCTTGTGGATCTCTGATCGACGCCGCGCCAAGGTGTGCGAGCGGCCGTGGTCCTTCCGGAGTCACGAGCGTCAGGGAGGAGGAGACGAATCGACCCTTCGGTTGCATCGACGGCGCCATCGATGCCTCGTAGGTGCCCACCGGGTCGCTCGACTCGGCGCTGAGACCTGCCACCCGATCGAGCGAGCTCTCGACCTGGAGGGGCGCCGTTTCCAACAGTTGCCCGGTGAGACTCGTTTGCAGAGTCGTCAGCCGCTGTTCGGTATGCGCATAGTTGGCACGGGCCAGAATTGTCAGCACGATCGTGACGGCGAGACCAAGAACTGCCACGACGACGGTCGGCGTCCGCACCTGCGGTAGCAACTTTGTCCGCCGGACGCGGGTTGTGGTGCCACGTCTTCCCGTACTCGTCGGTTGCTCGGCCGCTTGTGTCGCCGCCGATTGCTCGACCTCCTCGCCTCCGGAGTCGGGCTCGACTGCCGCGTTCGAGACTCTGCGAGCTGCCAGATCGGCCCAGACGGTCTTCCCGTGGGGTCCCAATCGAACACCCCATTCGCGAGCGACTTTGCCCACGATGAGCAATCCTCTGCCTCTCTGGTCAGACCCTCCAGGACGGCTGGGCACAGGCAGTTCCAAGCTGTGGTCTGCGACTTCGACGGTGAGGGTGTCCCTGTCGAAGCGCAAGGTCAGTCTCAGATCGCCGTGCGCGTGGACGATGGCGTTCGAAACCAGTTCAGAGACCACCAGCTCCAAGTCGTCCGCATCGATGCCCCAGCCGGTCGCAGCGGCAGCCGCGTCTCTCCTCGCTCTGGCTTCGGATTCTGGTTCGGCTGGGTAGTCCGCCTCTAGTCTCAGCAAGCTCGAGCTCGGTTCCCGGTCCCGCCCTGGGTCTGGAAGGCCACCTTACGACGAAGGCCGGCCGGAGGGCCACGGCGCTGGCCCTATGGGCGACGTCGGCCCAGATGGCAGGGGCCGACTACGCAGTTGCGCCCCCCGTATCTCTCCTCGTCCGGAGAGCACTCCGCCTTCAGTCCGTGGGGACAGAGGTCGATGATCCTCTCATGAAGGTGCGGGGGCTGGGTGCCGCAGCGGTGATCGCCGTATCGATGATCGGACCGCTTGCTTCACCCGCCAGAGCGGCCACCAGCCAAGGTTGTTCCGGCTCCATTTCCTCAGTCGATGCTCAGGGTGCACCCCTCGGGAAAATCTCTGTGCCCGGCCCCGGTGGCTCGAATGCCAATCCGTTTCAGCTCTATTGGGGTCTGCCCCTGACCTGGACGGGACAGAGCACTCGAGGTGTGAGCAGCGGAACGTGGCGTGTGAGGGTCCAACATCCGTCCTGGCTCTTCGGCCTGGGTGAGCTCGTGCTCGGACATACCGATGGGCTCGCTGGCACCTTCGACAGCGGACAGGGCGGCACTTCGTTCACCAATTCGTTCACTCCGAGCTCCGTCGAGCCGGTCACACTCCCCGGGAAGTACGACGTCGACTTCACGGTGACCGGTCAAGGAGGTGTCGACTGCACCGTCGCGATGTCGGTGCGAGTGATGGACAGTCCTCTTCGCAATCCGTTTTGGTGGCTGGCCTTCCTCTTGATTCTCGCCGGACTGGTGATGCTGTTGGTGCTCGGCCTCTCCAAGTTGACCAGGCCCGAGTATGTCCGAGGGAGTGAACAGGAGGGAGAAGGATGAAGAACACCAGAACGAGACCCAGAACCAGACACATCCTCGCCAATACTCTCGCCGGCCTGTTCCTGGGTATCGGAATGAGCCTGATGGTGACTCTCTACGGCGTCGTCGGCTGGAGCACGACTACACCTGACTTGATCATCGTCTTCGGTCTGGCGTTCGGACTCGGCGTCGGCCTCCTCCCCGTGCGAACTCTTCGAGCTCCGACAGCTCCGACAGCCAAGACAGATGAATCCAATGCGTACGTCGGACCGTCGCACTCTTCATCCGTATCGGCTCCAGGTGCTCGGTAGGGACTCCGCCGGAATCCTGCCCGAAGCACGGCTCGGAGGCGGTCTCACGGTGGTAGGCAGTACGCCGATGGAGCTTTGGGAGTTGACAGCCAGAGAACGAATCCGCGATTCCCTTGCCAACTACAACTGGTCAGGCGATGCTTACCGCCTCGAGGAGCTGGCAGAGACCTTTTGCGAGGACGGTGAACTCGAGATTCGCGGTTTCGACCCACTACAGGGCAGGGAGGCCATCGTCGGATTCCTCGGGCGTCATACCGAGCAGGGCGACGACGAGTCCCGCCGTGCAGCGTTGGCAGCGGCCTCCGCAGCACGCGGTGTACGACGAATCGTTCGCCACACGTTGACCAACGTCCGCTTCCTCGAGCTGGTGCCGGACCAGGCCCGGGTCGCGTCCTACTTCACCGTGTTCACCGAGGTCGGCCTCGACCACTATGGGCGTTATCGCGACACGTTCGTCCGGGAGGGCGACGAATGGTTGATCCGGCACCGCTACGTCTCGACCGACTGGCGCAGTCCGGCGTCGACGATGGCGCCCGTCTAGTCCTTGTACCGAGGTGGGCGCCCTTTCGCCAGGCCACCCGGGTGCCGTTCCGCCAGGTCAGCCAACTACCCTTCGACCAGCTCACCGTGCTCGCGGCAATCGGCGCGGTAGGCGGCGGGGCTGACCACGACGCGCAGCCGGCGACCACACCGCGGACAGAAGCGCGGCGGGTCGAGATCGCGCCGGCATCCCGCGCACTCGCTCAGCGGCAGACCGCACCCCGTGCAGCGGGCATCGTCCGCACTGCGGTCCACGGATGTGGAGAGTGGGTCAGAGGACGCCACTCAGGGCCCCGACCGGCATCCGCAGGTCTGCCAGCATCGCCAGGTCTTGGTCCGCCGAGCGGCCGAGGGTGGTCAGATAGTTCCCGACGATCAGCGCGTTGATGCCGGCCGTCATCCCCATCGACTGCAACTCGCGCAAGGTCACTTCGCGGCCACCCGCGTAGCGCAGGATCACCCCGGGTAGACCCAGGCGGAACAGCGCGATCCAGCGGATGGCCTCCCAGGCGTCGAGCGGGTGGTGGTCGCCGAGCGGCGTGCCGGGACGAGGGTTCAAGAAGTTGAGGGGCACCTCGGTGGGGCCGACCTGTTGGAGTTGCACGATGAGCTCGACGCGCTGCGCGTCGGTCTCGCCCATCCCGATCAGTGCTCCGCAGCACAGCTCCATGCCGTGCGCACGCACCAATGCACAGGTCTCCTTGCGCTCGTCCCAGGTGTGTGTCGTGACCACCTGTGGAAAGTA
Source organism: uncultured Acidimicrobiales bacterium (assembly GCA_963741055.1). GTDB lineage: Bacteria > Actinomycetota > Acidimicrobiia > Acidimicrobiales > RAAP-2 > Bog-756. Next base: position 293,016 of record CAVUGU010000014.1, read on the forward strand.
AGACCGGGCAGTTTCGAGGTTGTGGTTGTACCGGTGCACGCCGGCGTCGGCCAGGCGACGGGCCTGCTCGTCGCTGAGGATGCCCGCGCTGACCGCGATGTTGAGTCCGGTCCGTTCCTGTACGAGCGGGACCAGCTCGATCAGCCGGGCCATCGTCCGCTCGTCGGGCCCCCGAATCGCGAGCACCAGGCAGAACTCAGACGCACCGGAGGCACGGGTCTCTTCCGCGGCGGCCAGCACCTCTTCGGTGTCGAGGAAGGGGGTGGCCTTCACCGGCGAGTCGAAGCGCGACGACTGCGAGCAGAAGTGACAGTCCTCCGGGCAGCCGCCCGTCTTCGCGGACAGGATGCCTTCGATCTCGACCTCCGGTCCGCACCGGACCAGTCGCACCTGGTGGGCGAGAGCCGCGAGCGAGGTGACCCACCGGTCGGGAAGGACCGCGAGGTCGGTGAGCTCCGCCTCGGTGAGGAGCCGACCTTCGTCGAGGAGCGCCTGTTCGGCGGCCGACAGCCGAGACCGGGCGACCGCGGTCTCGACCTCAGGACGGCCTTCGCTGGACGCCGGGCGGATCCGGATGGGCGGATCCACGCGGACAGTGGTACGGATGGAGGAGGACGAGCGGTCGCCGGGCATGTCGCAACGGTAGTGGGCCTGGCCGAACCGACCGGACGGGAAGACTACGGGAAGACTAAGGAAGACAAGGAAGACAGGGAAGACAAGGGGGCCAACGTGGCGTGGGACTTCTCCACCGAGCCGGAGTTCGAGGAGCAGCTGGTATGGATGCGCAGCTTCGTGCGCGAAGAGATCTTCCCGCTCGAGACCATCGCGCTCGACCACGACACGATGAGTGAGGTGATCCGCCCCTTGCAGGAGGAGGTCAAGCGTCGCGGGCTGTGGGCCTCGCACCTTCCTCCCGAGCTCGGCGGGGGAGGGTTCGGCCAGGTCCGGCTCGGCCTCATGCACGAGATCCTCGGTCAGTCCCCCTATGCCCCGTGGGTCTTCGGCAACAACGCCCCCGACTCAGGCAACGCCGAGCTGCTCGCGATCGGAATCGAGCGTTCCGGACGAGAGGAGCAACGCGAGCAGTGGTTGCAACCTCTGCTCGACGGTCGGATGCGCAGCGGCTTCTCCATGACAGAGCCCGGCGCCGGAGCCGACCCGACGATGATCGCCACGACCGCGGTGCGCGACGGTGACGAGTGGGTGATCAACGGGCACAAGTGGTTCACCTCCAACGGTTCGATCGCCGACTTCCTGATCGTGATGGCGATCACCAACCCCGACGTCCACCCCTACCAGGGGTGCTCGATGATCCTGGTGCCTGCCGACAGACCCGGGGTCGACATCCTGCGAGACGTCGCCACCATGGAGGACCCCGTCGAGCACTTCGGGAAGTTCGGCGGCCACGCCGAGATCCTCTACCGCGATGTCCGGGTGCCCTACGAGAACCTGATCGGCCTCGAGGGAGAGGGGTTCGTCCTCGCCCAGCAGCGCCTCGGCCCCGGGCGGATCCACCACTGCATGCGCTGGCTCGGCCAGTGCCAGCGCGCGTTCGACATGCTCTGCGAGCGTGCGGTGTCGCGCACGACCCACGGTTCGCTCCTCGCCGAGAAGCAGACAATCCAGAACTGGGTGGCCGATTCCCTCGCCGAGATGACCGCCGCGCGGCTCATGACCCTCTACGCGGCCTGGAAGATGGATCGCGAGGGGGCGTCAGCGGCACGGGTCGAGATCGCGATGATCAAGTACTACGGAGCGAGCGTGCTCTACAACGTGATCGACCGCGCCATCCAGGTACACGGCTCACTTGGATTCTCGACCGACCTGCCGCTCGAGTCGATGTACCGCCACGCGAGGGCGGCCCGCATCTACGACGGCCCCGACGAGGTGCACCGGGTCACCGTGGCCCGGCGGACCCTGAAGGGCTATCAGCCGGTGGCGGTCCCGACCGAGCACGTCCCGACCCGGCGCGCCGCCGCGATGGAGCGCTTCGGTCATCTGCTCGAGCTCGAGACCGCCGACCGCTGATCTCCGGGGGTCCGGCGTTCCGGCGGTCCGGCGGCGGTCCGACGGCGGTCCGACGGCGTTCCTCAGTACCGGTAGGTGTCCGGCTTGTAGGGCCCTTCGACCGGCACACCGATGTAGTCGGCCTGCTCCGGGGTGAGCGTGGTGAGCTTCACGCCCAGCGCGGGCAGATGGAGCCGGGCGACCTTCTCGTCGAGGTGCTTCGGAAGTAGGTAGACCTTGTTCTCGTAGCGCTCGGCGTTGTTGTACAGCTCCATCTGGGCCATGGTCTGGTTGGTGAAGGAGTTGGACATCACGAAGCTCGGGTGTCCGGTCGCGTTGCCCAGGTTGAGCAGGCGACCTTCCGAGAGGACGATCACCGCGTGGCCGTCGGGGAAGACCCACTTGTCCACTTGCGGCTTGACGTTGACCCGGCGGATGCCCTCCGTCTTGGCCAGCCCCGCGATGTCGATCTCGTGGTCGAAGTGGCCGATGTTGCCGACGATCGCCTGGTGCTTCATCCGTGCCATGTGCCCGGCCGTGATGACGTTCTTGTTCCCGGTGGTGGTGATGAAGATGTCGGCTGTCTCGACGACGTCCTCGAGGGTGACCACCTGGAATCCCTCCATCGCGGCCTGCAGCGCGCAGATCGGGTCGACCTCGGTGACCACGACCCGGGCACCCTGTCCCTGGAGCGAGTCCACGCAACCCTTGCCCACGTCGCCGTAACCACAGACCACCGCCACCTTGCCCCCGATGAGCACGTCGGTCGCCCGGTTGATGCCGTCCACGAGCGAGTGCCGGCAGCCGTACTTGTTGTCGAACTTGGACTTGGTGACCGCGTCGTTGACGTTGATCGCAGGGAAGAGGAGCTCTCCCGAATCCTGCATCTCGAGCAACCGGTGCACGCCGGTGGTGGTCTCCTCGGAGACACCCTTGATCCCGTTGGACAGCGTCGTCCAGCGCCTCGGGTCTTCAGTGAGGCTGCGAGTGAGCACGCCGAGGACCACGCCGAACTCCTCCGAGTCGGCAGTCGAGGGATCCGGGACCGCGCCCGCCTTCTCGAATTCGACGCCCTTGTGGACGAGGAGCGTCGCGTCACCCCCGTCGTCCAGGATCATGGTCGGTCCCTCGCCCGGCCAGAGCAGGGCTTGCTCGGTGCACCACCAGTACTCCTCGAGCGTCTCACCCTTCCAGGCGAAGACCGGGACGCCGCGGGGAGAGTCGACGGTGCCGTCGGGCCCGACCGCCACGGCGGCGGCCGCATGGTCCTGGGTCGAGAAGATGTTGCAGCTGGCCCATCGGACCTCCGCCCCGAGGGCGGTCAGGGTCTCGATGAGCACCGCGGTCTGGATGGTCATGTGCAGCGAGCCGGTGATCCGGGCGCCGCGCAGCGGCTGGCTGGCGGCGTGTTCGGCCCGCATCGCCATCAGGCCGGGCATCTCGTGCTCGGCCAGCTCGATCTCCTTCCGCCCGAACTCGGCGAGCGAGAGGTCTGCGACCTTGAAGTCGGGTCGTCGCATCTCGTCGGTCATGCATCGCTCCTTCGCTTCTGTCCCGGCACCGCGGCGCGGAGCCAGAGTCGATGAACTCGCCCCCTCGCACAGAAGACCGTGACCGGGACGTCCCCTGGGGCGAAGACCTCGATGCGCGGATCCCTCTGGACCCGGGTCACGACCCCATGAGAATAGCCGACCTCTCCGCAGACGCTGTTACGATCCGGCCGTGATGGGCACTTCGGAGCGGCGGAGACTCCTGCGCACCGACGGCCGAAAGAGGCCGAAAGGCGGTTGTTGGCGCACGAGCGCCGCGCTCCTCGTCGCAAGCGTGAGTGTCGGAGCTCTGCTCGCCGCGTGCTCGTCGTCCTCGTCGGGGTCGCCCACCACCCAGGCCGGCGGTGGAAGCGGAACCGTCCTCCTCGTCGGCACCTTCCACGGACATCGCGGGCAGTACTCGACGATCCAGGCGGCAGTCGACGCGGCCAAGCCCGGTGACTGGATTCTCGTCGCGCCCGGGGACTACCACGAGACCGACGACCTGACCGGTGGCGCGGTCGACCCCGCTCATGGTGAATCCGGCGGTGTCCTGATCAAGACGCCCGACCTCCACCTGCGCGGGATGCAGCGATCCCAGGTGATCGTCGACGGCACCAAGGCCGGCGCTCCCGGGAGCTGCAGTGCGAACGCGGTCGATCAGAATCTCGGACCGCTCGGCGAAGGGGGTCAAGCGGAGGGACGCAATGGGATCGTCGTCTGGAAGGCGAACGACGTGAGCATCGACAACCTGACCGTGTGCAACTTCCTCGGAGGTGCAGGCGCCTCGGGCAACGAGATCTGGTGGAACGGCGGCGCCGACAGCGGAAAGATCGGGATGCACGGGTACTCGGGCGACTACCTGACCGCCACCTCCACCTACTTCGGCACTTCGTCCAATACCAAGGCCAACGAAACGACCGCCGCACAGTACGGGATCTTCTCCTCCAATACTGCCGGACCGGGGAGCTGGAACCAGCTCTATGCGAGCAACTTCAACGATTCCGGGATGTACGTCGGCGCCTGTCAGCAGGTCTGCGGCGTGAACATCGACCACGCGTGGATGGAGTACAGCGCGCTCGGCTACTCGGGGACCAACTCCGGCGGGGCGATCGTCATCGAGAATTCGCAGTTCGACAACAACAAGGACGGGGTCGACACCAACACTCAGATCAACGGTGACCCCCCTGCACCGCAGAACGGCGCCTGCCCGAACAACGGGATCAGCCCGATCACTCACACCCACTCCTGCTGGGTGTTCATCCACAACTATTCGCACGACAACAACAATCCGAACGTGCCCGAGGCGGGCAACGCGAGCAACGGGCCGACCGGGACGGGGATGACTCTCTCGGGTGGCCGGAACGACACGGTGATGGACAACACCTTCTCGAACAACGGTGGGTGGGGCTTCTTGATGGTCCCCTATCCCGACTCGAACCCACCGGAGGACAACCAGTCGTGCTCAGGGACCGGCGGCGTCGAGTCGGCCGGGCTCGGCTGCGTCTACGACCCGATGAACGACGCCCTGCTCCACAACACCTTCAACCACAACGGGTTCTTCGGCAACGACGGGAACGCGGACTACGGGTTGCTCACCTTCAGCTCCGGGCAACCGGGCAACTGCTTCGCCGGCAACTCGGCCCCGAACGGAAGTTCCCCACCCAATCTCGAGGCGACCTACCCGACGTGCGGGAAGACCACCACCACCGCGCTCTCGAGCGGTCCCTTGCTCAATCAGGTCCTCTGTGACACCGGCTTCGGCGCCTGTTCGGCGTCGACCGTCTATCCGCAGGAGACCGGCGTGGTGATGCATCCGCTCCCGAGCGGTATCCCGACCATGCCCGACCCGTGCACCGGCGTGCCCGACAATGCCTGGTGCGCGAACGGCAGACCGATCGGGAACGCTTCGAGCTGATCGGCCGGTTCGCTCAGGGAGCCGCGACCGTCGTCGACAACGGCAGGTTCGTCGACGAGTCTCCGACCGAAATCGTGTAGGTGCCGGGGACCGTCGTCCAGCCACCCGCGAGGTACGACTGGAAGGCACTGGCCGGGACGTCGAGGGTGACCGCGGTGGACTGCTGAGATGCAAGGGTGACGGTCGAGAACGCGGCGAGCTGAGCCGGCGGCTGTCCGGCCGCGGAGGGGTCGGTCAGGTAGACCTGGGGCACCTCGGTCCCGGTGCGGGATCCGGTGTTGGTGACCTCCACCGTGACCGAGTAGCCGTCGCCGGAAGGCGTCACCGAGAGCCCACCGAACGCGAAGCCGGTATAGGAGAGACCGAAGCCGAACGGGAAGAGCGGCTGGGTTCCCGTGGCGTTGTACCAGCGGTAGCCGACGTCGAGTCCCTCGGAGAAGGTCGACGTCAGGTCGACGCCCGGCCACTGTGTCCCCGAGGCGATCGCGCCCTGACCGTTGGAAGACGGGAAGGTCACCGGCAGGTGCCCCGAGGGATCGACGTCGCCGAAGAGGAGCGCGGCGATGGCGGCGCCGTCCTCTTCGCCGGGGTACCACGCCTCGACGACGCCCGCGACACTGGACAGCCAGGGCATGAGCACCGGCCCGCCCGTGTTCAGGACCACCACCGTCCGCGGGTTGGCGGCGGCCACTGCAGCGATCAGCGCATCCTGGTCGCCGGGAAGGGCGAGGGACGGACGGTCGAACGCCTCGGAGTTGTAGTCGGAGGCGAAGACGACCGCGACCTGTGCCTTGCTGGCCGCGGTCGCGGCCGCGGCGATCAGACCGCTCACGTACTGCATGCCGATGGTGAGGGTGCCCGGGGTGATGACCGATTCCCCGGAGGGCGTCGTGTTGTCGAAGGGCGTCCAGTCGAGGACGACCTGGTAGTGGTGCCCGCCGACCAGGTCGACGGTCTGGGCCCAGCGTCCCCGTGCATGGCTCAGCGCGTCGGAGACGGCGGTCGAACCGTCGAGACTGAGGGTCGCGGCCCCCGATCCCTGGATGGAGAAGGTGTAGAGGCCTCCGCGCGGCGGCGTCAGCGTTCCCGTCCAGGTCGCGGTCGCCGCCGACCAGCCGGCCGGCAGCACGATCTGCGAACGGGTCGATGGAATCGGACGCACCACCCTCTGACGGCCGCCGATGTTGAACGGCCTTCGGGCACCCACCGAGGGGAGCCCGGAGAGGGGAGTCAATCCGCCGTTCGAGGTGGGCAGGAGATGGCCGGTGACCGGATGAGGCGTGATGTTCAGGTCGACCGTCGGTTCTACCGACTGCATCGACTGCGGCCGACCGCCGCTCTCCGCCTGGGTGAGGGTGAGGGTGAGTCCGTTCCCGGACCCCGATGCGGGTGTGAGCATCCCGGTCGGGATCGGAGGGAGGGGTCGGGTGGTGCTCCCCCCGTCGGAGTAGCTGACGGTCGCGTTCGTGCCGGCTCGGTGCCGGATCGCGTCGAGCGGCTTCGAGACGAAGGGCGCGATGACCTGGGAGCTCCCGTGCCCGGTGGTGACCGGTGCCGTGCTGGCGTCCGCACCGATCACTGCGAGCGAGCTGACGCGGCTGGTGTCGAGCGGCAAGAGCGAAGCGCTGTTCTTCAAGAGAACCGCCGACTGCTCCGCCGAGTCCAGTGCGAACGCGGTGTCGGCGTCCGAATCCACCGGGTCGTCGGGGTCGCCCTGCGGAGGCCGCCCGATGACCCCGGTCCTGAACATCTGGGCGAGCACGGCGCGGACGTCCGTGTCGACGGCAGTCACCGACAGCTGTCCCGAGGACACCAGCTGCATCAGGCGCCTCGGGCTCGCGGGCTTGATCAGATCGGTACCGGCTGTCACGGCTGCCGCCGGATCGTGGACCGCGCCGAGATCGGAGCGGACGAACCCGGTGAATCCCCACTGGCCGAGGAGACCGAGCAACTGGGAGTCCTGGCACTGGAAGGTGCCGTTCAGGCGCGGGTACGCGCACATCACCGACGCGACCCCTCCCTCGGTCACCGCCGCTTTGAAGGGCGGGAGGTAGATCTCGTTGAGCGCTTGCGCGGAGACCACGTCGTCGAGCGCTCCCCGGTCGGTCTCCTGTGAGTACGACGCGAAGTGTTTCGCCTGGGCCATCACTCCTTCGGACTGGATGCCCTGGATGTTCGCGACACCCAACTCGGAGACGAGGAGCGGATCCTCGCCGTAACCCTCGTAGGCACGGCCGTCCTCGGGGACGCGGAGCACGTTGATGGTGGGCCCCTGTAGGACGTCGAACCCTTGCCTCCGCGCCTCGCTTCCCTCGACCTGGCCGTAGGCGTTTGCGAGCGACGGATCGAAGGTGGCCGCGACTCCGAGCGGCGCGGGCAACTGGGTGACGTTCCGCGCACCGGCGGCGACGCCGTCGGGTCCGTCCTGGAGGGCGAGGCTGGGGACGCACAGGCGGGGCACACCCGCATCGACGTTCTCATAGGGCCCGGTGGCGACCAACACGATCTCCCCGACTTTCTCGGCGAGGGTCATCCGGCCGAGGACGAGGGACGCGAGCTGGCTCGGCGACTCGCCACTCCTCATCGCATCGGCCAGCCACGGACACTGCGAGACGTCGGTGCTGGTGGTCACCGGCGGCAGCGCTGTCGGAGGCGACCCGCCGACCTCGGTCGTCCTGCCCCCGGCCGCACCGGCCGGAGCGCCTCCTGCCCCGGCCGCACCGGCCGCACCGGCTCCGCCGGCAACCGCCCCTGCGGCATCCGCCCCGACCGGGCTCCGTGCGACGAGGACGACGACCGCGACGAACGCACCGAGTGCCACGCCCCAGAGCAAGAGTCTCGGACGGGACCGGCGCTTCGACGCTTCGCCTGGGTCCTGTTGGTGGTCTGCTGGTCGGTCCACGATCTCTGCGGGAAAAGATACCTACGCGGCGCCTTCGCGACGGGTCATGTTCCGACCGCCGGGGCAGCGCGACGTTCGGTCGGCCAGAGGTCCTCGGGTTCCCGGCCGCGGGTCTCGGGAAGTAACCAGAAGAGCGCGGCCGCGAGCACCGTCGGCAGGAAGGTCACGGCCGCGGCGGTGGCGAACCGGTTGTCGACGTCCGCGACCGCACCGAAGGCCACCAGGCCGACGACCGCACCGATGACCCCGGCCGCCACCCACCAGCCGGCCGCGGAGGCGCGCACCGAAGTGGGGAAGAGCTCGGCCAGGAAGGCGCCGATCGCGGGGGCGAGGATCCCTCCGGCCAGCACGCCGAGGACGTAACCGATCACCAGGGCGGCCGAGCTGCCCGCGTAGGCGAGCGTGCCGAACCCGGCGAGCCCGACCATCGCCAGGGTCGCGGTCGGTCGCCTGCCGACCCGGTCGGCCAGCCATCGTCCCGCCAGTAGGCCGGCCAGCCCGGTCACGCCTGCGCCGACGACCATCGCCGCGGTGACGTACCCCCTCTGGTGGAGTACGTCTTGCGCGTAGAGGAAGACGAAGCTGTTGGCGGGGCCGGTGACCACCGAGATGACGAACCCGATCACCGCGAGGACGACCAGCCGCTTCCGAAACCGCGGCCCCACCGCGCCGAGCACCGGCAGTGGTCGGTCGGTCGAAGCTGCCGCGACCTCGAACCGGTCGGGTTCGGTGACGCGTGTCGCGGATGTAGGGCACCGCAGCCAGTGGGACCAGCGCGAGCGCGAAGATCCCGCGGAATCCGAAGGTGCTCGCAGCGAGGCTGTGGATGATCGCGGTGAGACCCGCCCCCACCCCGTAACCGGCGGCGGTCAGCGCCACCGCCGCGGCCCGGTCCTTCGCGCTCGTTTCCTCGGCGGCGATCACCTCGGTCAAGGCGTTGGTGGCGCTGAGCAACGGTCGTCCCGCGGCGAAGATGGCGACGAACCACCAGTAACCCGGGCTCGCGGCGGCAACGACGGTCAGCGCGAGGCCGACCGTGAGCGTGGCGATGAGCATCGTGCGCCGGCCGAACCGATCGGCGAGACCGACCAAGGGAAGGCTCCCGAGCGATGCGAGGCGGATGATGGCGAGGCCGACCCCGAGCTTGGTACCCGAGAGGCCCACCTGGTCGGCGATCGAGGCTCCCGGTGCCGCGTGGCCGAGCTGCTTCGCGACGTCACCGAGCGCGGCGACGACACCGAATTGGGCGAAGCCCGACGCGAGGGCGGCGAACGCGACCGCGACGATGGTGGGGTCGGTCCACCGGTACGTGACGAGCGGACGCGCTTCCTGCGCCGGCGGCGCGGTTGCGAGTCGGTCACCGCGTCGCCGCGGGGTCGACCGTCGAGAGGCGTTCCCGGAGGGTGTTGCCTCGCGCGGCGACACGCCGACGACCGGGCCAGAACGGCATGTCGAGAAGGGTGAAGAGCGCCAGCGCGACGAAGGCGGCGGTCACGACGTACCAGGGCCACGGGCCGAGGAGTCGGAGCAGGGTCCACTCGCTCGGGGGTCGCCGGAGGAACATGTAGTTCGAACCGGTGAGCGCGTCCACCAGGCCGACCAGCGCGGTGTAGGCCGCGGTGACCACGAACACTCGCGGGACCGCACCCGGTCGCGGTTCGATCCGCATCCCGACCACGAGGAAGAGCGCTGCCACCACGATCCCCAGGTGGCCGACCACGTACTGGAAGAAGACGAGGTGTGGAAAGCCCACGTTGAGATCGGGGGTGAGCACCCCCTGGAGGGTCCCGGCGAGCCCCCAGAAATAGGTGATCTCGACGAGGAGGGGGACCCGCCACCAGCAGGCGACCGCGGCGACCAGCACGCCCATGTCGCAGAGCGCGAGCGGTAGCGACGTCCGGGCGGACCAGGTGCCGGAAAGGAGCAACCCGACTGTGTAGCTGATCGCGACGGCGGCGAGGGCCGCGCCGATCCCCTCGGCGACGGGGACCGTCCATCTGCCCGGGCGCCGGCGGGCCTCGAGGCAGAGCACGGTCACACCGAGTGCTGCCAGGGCAACCGACGTCCAGTAGGCGGCAGGCGAGATGGCGGCGATCATCGATCGAGGTCAACCGGGCAGGGTGTAGCGGGCGAAGACGTGCCATCCGACGAAACCCCATCCGCCGACGAGGAGCAGCCGACCGGGCCGCGAGCTCCACAGCCGTGCCCCGATCTCCGAGAGAGGGGTCCACCGGGAGCCAGGTCGGTGGCAGGCGACCTCCCACAGGACGGCCGCTCCCAGGAGAACGAGCCAGATGGCGGTGACGGCCATCGCCTCACGTCCCCGGCCGCCGCCACACGACGGCTCGGCGCACCACCGGCGCCCATCCGAGTGCCAGCCAGGCCACGAAGAGGACGAAGCGCACTCCCTGCCAGGCAAGTGCATGGTCGACCACCGTGCTCAGCGTGGGAACCGTCCTCGATCGGCCACCGAGGGCGAGCCCGACCGCCTCGAGCGCGATGGCGACGACCAGGAGCCCGACCCAGGGGAGCGCCGCGTACCCGGGCCGACCCGCCGAGCGAAGCGATGGAGGTCGGGTGGGGACGAGGACGGCGGCGACGGCCAGCGCGACGACCGGCAGCACCACTGCGACATAGGCGGTGGTGGTGAAGGGAGCCAACCCTGCGGCCCACCAGGCGTAGGCAGCGACCCCTGCGACCGCCGCGATACCCACCGGGGCTCTCACGGCGAAGCGCGGGGCGACGAACCCTCCTCCGATGTTCCGATGACTGCATGGTAGGGCCGGCGATTGCGGGGGACGCGGCGGTCCCCGGTCGGGCGGCGCTCGGCCGGCTCGGCAAATACGGCGCCCGGCCGGTTCGGCAAACACCAAGGTCGGGCCCCTTGTGACGACGACACGGATTGTTCACAATGAGAACGCGAGGACCGGCAAGGAGGTCGGATCAACGGGATCCCGTAGTGGAAGGATCCGGAAGGAGGAGTCCACCGGACTTGTCGAGGAAGTCAATCCTGAGTGCGGGCCGCCAGGGGTTGTTCGGGGTCTGATCCCGAAAGGCGCACCGGTTGGTACGGCAAGCAGCTCGGAGTAGGAGCGTTGCAACGGCAAGGGGCTCGAAGGCTCGGGTGAGCCATCTCCTGCCGACGACCTGACTCAGGAGTACAAAAGAGCGAAGCGCCCGATCCCCGTCGTGAGCACGTGGGACGGGCGCTTTTGCGCGAGCAGACCCGGCGCGCCGTAGTGTCGCGTCCATGTGCCGGAACATCACCACCCTCCGCGGCCTCGAGCCCGCTGCGACGCCCGAGGAGGTGGAAGCCGCCGCCAGGCAGTACGTCCGCAAGGTCGGCGGGGTCCAGTCGGTGTCGGCGGTGACCGAAGACGCGATCGAACGCGCGGTGCGCGAGATCGCAGACGCCACGAGCCGGCTCCTCGCCGCCTTGCCCGAGCGTCGTCAGCCGCCTCCGACTCTGCCCCCGCTCCGCAGGAAGGCGCGCCTATCCGCGGGGTGAGCTCGCCGAGCTCGCCACCGCGTCGATCGCCGCGTCGGCGGCGCGGCGCGTGGCGACCTTCACCTCTCGTCCCATCCTGGCCATGAGCGGGATGCGGCCCGGGTGTCGCAGGAAGTAGGCGGCGATCGCTTTCGGGTTCGGAGTCCCGTCCTGATTGGACAGGTGGAAGACCTCGTCGTCGACGCTCCCGTCGTCGGCCCGATCGCTGATCACCCTGAACACCGACCAGGGGATCCCACGCTCCACGCAGACCTCGCCGATCGCGGCGGTCTCCATGTCGAGGGCGACCACGCCGAGCTCGCGGAGACCGGCCAGATCGTCCTCGCCGGTGATCAGCTCGTCGGTGGTCCACATGACGCCGTTCGACGTGCCAGGACCGAGCGGATCGGGCCGGAACTCGGCGCGCGTCGCGCCGTTCACGACGGTCTCCGGACGGATCAGCGTGCCGATCGCGGTCTCGTCGCGGATCGCCCCGGTGATGCCGACCACCACGACGCGCTCGACCTCGACCGCGTCGAGTAGTTGGCGCATCCCGGCGGTGGCGAGCTCGGGTCCCATACCGGTCACGATGGCGACGACCGGAGTCTGCTCCAGCGCGCCCGAGTAGGCCTTCAGTGTGCCGATCGGTGTGGTGGTAAGAGAGAGCCGTTGCCGGATCGGCGCCAGCTCCATCGGCATTGCACAGACGAACGCGACGTGGGGAGCCATCGCCTCAGTGTGGCAGGTCGGGTCCCGGTTCCGCCGAAGCGCCGTGGCGCGGAGGCGGGCAGGCTCGCGCCACGCTGAGTACGGTGGGCCGCCATGCGCAGACCTGCCACGAGCGAGGGAACCGAGCGCGCGCAGCCGATCAGCCGCCGCCAGCTGCTCGCGGCGGGTGCCGCCTCGGGGCTCGGGCTGGTGGCGGCGGCGTGCGGATCGAGCTCGTCAGGGTCCGCGGTGGCGCATTCCGCATCCGTCGCCCCGGCGGGGTCCGACATCGGCGCGGTCGATCACGTGATCTTCCTCATGATGGAGAACCGCTCGTTCGACCACTACTACGGCACCTACCCCGGGGTACGGGGGTTCGACGACCATCCATCCGGTGACCTCGGCGCGTTCTCGCAGGCCTACCCCGCGAACACCACATCGGCTCCGACGGGCCGGCTGCTCCCGTTCCACCTCGACACCGTGTCGCACCGACATCGCCGACTGCACCTACGACCTGACCCACGACTGGAGTCCGCAGCACCAATGCCGGAACGGGGGACGCATGGACTCCTTCGTCAAGGTCCACACCGAGCCGGCCAACGAGGGTCCGTCCCAGGGGACACTGACCATGGGGTACTACACGCGGGCCGACCTTCCCTTCTACTACGCAGTGGCCGACGCCTACACCCTCTGCGACGGCTACCACTGCGCCGTCCTCGGTCCGACCCATCCCAACCGACTCATGCAGATGTCCGGGACGATCGACCCCGCCGGCACCGCTGGGGGACCGATCGTCATGACGGAAAACGACCCGTCCGCGCTCTTCAGCGTGCACTGGCCCACCATGCCGGAGGCCTCGAGGACGCGGGGGTGAGCTGGAAGTGCTACGGGCCGCCCGGCACGCTCTACACCATCGACACCATGCGCAAGGTGGGCTTCACCACCGACAACGTGCTGCCCTTCTTCTCCCAGTACGAGAATCCGAGCTCCTCGCTGTACCAGAAGGCCTTCCTGCCCACCTTCCCCGACGACTTCGCGTCCGACGTCCGGAACGGAACCCTTCCGAGCGTCAGTTGGATGTTCACCCCGGTCGGGTACGACGAGCACCCTCCGGCTCCTTCCTTCCTCGGCGAGTGGTACACCAATCAGGTCCTCGCGACGCTGGCCTCCAATCCCGAGGTGTGGTCGCGGACGGTGCTCTTCCACATGTACGACGAGAACGATGGGTTCTTCGATCACGTCGCGCCACCGGTGGCACCGGCCGGGACGGCAGGGGAGTACCTGACGGTCGATCCGTTGCCCGCCGACGCGCACGGGATCGCAGGACCGATCGGCCTCGGCTTCCGGGTCCCGATGCTGGTGATCTCCCCGTTCAGCCGAGGGGGCCACATCGCCTCCGAGACGTTCGACCACACCTCCCAGCTCCGTTTCATCGAGGAGCGGTTCGGGGTGCGAGCGCCCAATCTCTCGGCGTGGCGTCGCAGCAACGTCGGCAATCTGACCTCGACCCTCCATCTCGGTCAGAAGCAGGTGAACGTCCCGGCGCTCCCGGCCACCACCAACGATTCCAACTACCTCGCGGCGAAGGGCTGCACCACCAACGATCTCCTCGGGATCGCGACGGACCAGCCGCCCTACCCGCTGCCGAACGAGCAGAAGATGCCCGTCCAGGAGACCCGGTAGTTCAGGCGCCCCGCGTGTGCTCCGACACCTGCTGCTCGATCTCTTTCAGGTCGAAGTAGTCGCGCCACCGGGTGACCAGCCCGTCGCCGTCGACGTCGACCACGGTGCAGCCGTGGATGACGATGGGCGTCGTCCCGCCCAGCGAGCCGCGGCCGATCCACTCGAAGGCGCCGGCCGAGGAGTCGCCGTGCACCGAAGTGATCTCCTGGTTCCAGTCGGGGAACATCGACTGGGTCATCTCCTCGATCGCCGCGATGTCGGTGGTCGGTTGGTTGACCGGGTCGCTGAAGAGCGCGCCGGGGGCGAAGAACGAGGGGAAGTCGCCCTCCTGGCCCAGCGCGTGTTCGAGTCGTCCCGCCCATTCGTCCCAGTCCATGGCACGCCAACGTATCCCGGCGGGGAGCTGCAGACACTCGGTCCTGTCCCGACGCCGGCTCTAGGCAGGCGAGACCTCGACCAGGCGCCTCTCCAGGTATCTCCGCTCGGCCTCGGTCCGCACCATCGCGATCGCCTCTCGGTAGGCAGCGGCCGCTTCGTCGTGACGCCCGAGGCGGCGCAGGAGATCGGCACGGGTGGCGGGCACCAGGTGGTACGCGGAGAGAGTCGGATCGACCTCGATCCGCTCGAGCCGGTCGAGACCGGCTGCCGGCCCCTCGGCCATCCCGACCGCCACCGCGCGGTTGAGCTCGACGACGGACGAGGGGACCATCCCGGCGAGCACCGCGTAGAGCGCCGCGATCTCGTACCAATCGGTGGCCTCCGCGGTGCTCGCGGTGGCGTGACAGGCGGCGATGGCCGCTTGAACCTGGTAGGGACCAGGGAGTCCGCGCCGCAGGGCACGCTCGAGAAAGACGAGCCCGTCGGTGATCTCGCCGCGGTCCCAGGACGATCGGTCCTGCTCCTCGAGCGGCACCAGCTCGCCGGACCGGTCGACCCTCGCACGGCGACGCGAATGCTGGAGCAGCATCAGAGCGGCCACGCCGAGGGCCTCCGGCTCGTCGGGCATCAAGTCGACCAACAGGCGGGAGAGCCGAATCGCCTCGGCCGCGAGGTCGACGCGCATCAGATCGGATCCCTCGGTTGCGGCGTAGCCTTCGTTGAACAGGAGATAGAGCACGCCGAGCACGGCGGTCAGTCGCTCGGCAAGCAGATGATCCGGCGGGATCCGGAACGGGATCGCGGCGTGCCGGATCTTTGCCTTCGCACGAACCAACCGCTTGGCCATGGTTTCCTCTTGGATCAGGAAGGCACGCGCGATCTCTCCGGTCGAGAGCCCCGCCAGGGTGCGGAGGGTGAGTGCCACCTGCGCCTCGAGGGCGAGTGCCGGGTGGCAGCAGGTGAACAGGAGGCGAAGGCGATCATCGGCGATGCCGCTTTCTTCCCCGGAGGTCGCGTCCCAGTCGGAGTCGGTCACCGCGAGCTGCTCGTATTTCTCGCGCTCGGTCGTACGCCGCCGAAGGCGATCGACCGCCCGGTTGCGCGCGACCGTGCTGATCCAGGCACCGGGATTTCGCGGGAGTCCGTCACGTCGCCACCGCTCGAGGGCCGCGCCGAAAGCGTCCTGTGCACACTCCTCGGCAAGGTCCCAGTCCCCGGTGTACCGGATCAAGGACGCGACGACGCTTCCCCACTCC
Source organism: uncultured Acidimicrobiales bacterium (assembly GCA_963741055.1). Lineage (GTDB taxonomy): Bacteria > Actinomycetota > Acidimicrobiia > Acidimicrobiales > RAAP-2 > Bog-756. The sequence continues at coordinate 308,884 of CAVUGU010000014.1, forward strand.
GTGCGGAAGGTAGCGGCGACCACCGCCTCGACGTCATCGGTCACATCTCCCAGATCGGCCTCACCTCGATGGTTCCCACCCGCGCACCCGGGATCTTCGACGCGACGTCGATCGCATCGTCGAGATCCTTGCAGTCGACGAGATAGAAGCCTCCGATCTGCTCCTTCGTCTCCGCGAAGGGACCGTCGGTGGCAAGCACCTCGCCGTCTCGGACCTGTACGGAGGTCGCGTCCGTGCTCGGGCGGAGACGCTCGCCACCGGTGAGCACGCCTCGTTCGGTCATCTGCTGACCGAAGACGCCATACTCGGCGAGCATCGCCGAGCCCTCGTCCGGGTCCGCAGACAGCATCGCCTTCTCGTCTTCACATATGAACATCAGGTATCGCATGAGTCGCTCCTTTCGACATCCACCTCTACGACGAACGAGCGAGGCCCGAATGGACAGCTCGGACGCCAATTCAAACGCCCATTTTCTCGGGAGCCAGATCGCCTCGCCTCCCGAGGGTCGCACCGACGGCCGCCGTCGGCGGGTGTCGAGCCCACGTGATGGATGCGAGACTGAGCCGGTGACCGACCAGCAGCTCGACGACCTGGCCCAGATGTGGGAGTGGTTCGCAGCCGGGAGCTGTCGTGGTTACTCGCCGATCTACGACGAGATCGCGTCGTCGGTCGCACGCGATCCCGAGATCCTCGCTCTGGTGCGCCAGACCCCTCCGCAGTGCCATCTACCCCTCTCCCTGTTGGCCGCGGTGCACTACCTGGTGCTCGACGGTCTCGACCACCCGCTCGCCGACGTCTACGCGGGTCGCTCCGACGCGGATCCGGCGCCCCTCTTCGCCGACGTCTGCCGTCACCACTCCGACCGGGTGATGGAGCTCATGGCCGCGCGACCCGTACAGACCAACGAGTGCGGTCGCTCGGCGCTGATCGGCCCGGCGCTGACCTGGTTGTCCGAACGCGACTTCGGGCCACTCGCGCTGGTGGACGTCGGCTCGAGCGCGGGGTTGAACCTGCTCTGCGACCGGTACCGGCTCGACTACGGGCCGGCCGGCGTGACCGGGCCGCTCGACTCGCCGGTGATCGTGGAGTGCGCGGTGCAAGGTGGCGAACCTCCCATTGCTCGGTCACTGCCCGAGATCGTCGCACGGGTGGGGATCGACCGCTCGACCGTCGATCTCTCCGAGCCCGCCGACGTGCGGTGGCTGCTTGCCTGCGTCTGGCCCGACACCGGGCGGCTCGATCGCACCCGCGCCGCGGTCGGGCTCGCCCAGCTCGACCCGCCGACGGTCCGGGGAGGCGACGCCAACGAGCTCCTCCCGGGCGTCCTCGACACCCTGCCTTCGGATGCGGTGCGGGTGGTCTCTACCACCTGGTCGTTCTCGTACTTCAGCCTCGAGCAGCGCGCGGCGTTCGAAGCACTGTTGTCGGAGGCCTCGAGCCGGGGACCGGTTGCATGGCTCTGCGGGGACGGGACCGGCGTCTCCGCCTCGCTGGCCGAGCGGGCCGGCGACTCCGTCGAGCCGACCGACCAACTGCTCGGGTTCGACCTCTTCGACGACGGCGACCGAGAGTCCGTCCTGCTCGCGCGCGTCCACCCTCACGGGAGCTGGCTCGAGTGGCGCGCTCCGTGAGTGGCGCCGCGACACCTGTTGCCTGATGGCGACGACCGTCGAGGTGGGAGCGACCCGGCGACCGGAACGGGGCTGGAGCGGTGGACTGGTGGCCGCGTCGCTCTTCGCCTTCGTGGTCCTCGGGGTGCCCGACGGCATGCTCGGGGTCGCGTGGCCGGCGGTGCGCCACGGCTTCGGGCTTCCCCTCGCCGCACTCGGCGAGCTGCTCGTTGCGCTGTTGATCGGCTATCTCTGCATCACCTCGATCACTGGCCGCTGTCTCCGGCGGTTCGGCACGGGGACCGTGCTTCTCGCGTCGGCAGTGGCCGGCACCGCGGGAGCCGGGCTCTTCGCCTCGAGCCCCTCGTGGGCCGGGGTGGTCGGCGCAGCGTGGCTGCTCGGGGTCGCCGGTGGCGGTGTCGACGCGGGTCTCAACACGGTGGTGGCGCTCGACGGCGACAGCCGGCTGATGAACCTCCTCCATGGTTGCTACGGCATCGGGGCCGCCTGCGGACCGCTGGTGGTGACGGTTGCGCTGGTGGCGACGTCCACCTGGAGGCCGGCGTATCTCGCGCTGATGATGCTCGAGGCGGTCCTCGCGGTGACCTGGGTGGCGCTGCGCAACCGGTTCCCGCGCCTTCCTCCGGCGAGCGACGATCGCTCTTCGGAGAGCTCGTTGCCGGCTGAGAGCGAGAACGATCCGGTCGTCGCCGAACTCGTCGGCGGGTCGGGGGATACTGGTCCTCAGCTTCGGCGTGTTCTTCTTCGCCGCAGCCCTCGAGTCGACGACCGCGTCGTGGGCGGCGAGCTACTTGCGAGGCCCGGTCGGGCTCTCCGCGGTCTGGGCGGGACTGGCGGTGTTCGTCTTCGAAGCCGGGCTCACCGTCGGGCGAATGACGGCGGCCTTGATCAGTCCGCGCTGGATTCCCGAGCGCATCGCCAGGTTGGGGATCGTCGGTTCGGTGATCGGGTCGGCGGCGTTGTGGGCCGACCCCGGAGCGACAGCAACGGTGGTCGCTCTGGGGCTCCTCGGCTTCACCCTCGGGCCGGTCTTCCCGGCCCTGATGCTGCTCACTCCCGTGCGACTCGGACAGCAGACCGCGGTGCACGCGGTCGGCTGGCAGCTGGCGGCGGCCGCGACGGGTGGTGTCGGTGTAGCGGCGGTCGTCGGAGTCGTCCTCCAGGAGGTGGGACTCGGGGGTTTCGGGCCGGTCCTGGTGGTGCTTGCGCTCCTTCTCGGGTCACTCGTCCTCGCGAGCGAACGAAAGGCGGTACCGGCTTTCCGCGACGACCAAGGGTTGGGGGTCGGCCTCGCGAGCGGTGTGACCGCGACGGGCTGAAGCGAGCACCCGTCCACGACCAGGGTGTCGGAAAAGTGGGCCGCCGAGCGACGACATCGGCCATTCCGTCGGGCGGGTGCAGGCGGCCGGAGGCCGGGCGGACCCGGTCGCTTCGCGGCCCTACGGGCTCGAGTCGCTCTGCGCGGACGACCAGGGGGTCGAGTTCTACCTCCACCAGTTCTGACCACCAGCTCTGCACGGTGGAACCCGGCCGGATCGGAGAAGGATGAACTCTCCGCGACAACGCTTGAACCACCGTGCGCCCAGACTTACCGTGTAGAGAAACGGCCCTCCAGGTCGGGGCGCCGAGTGGTCATCGGGGGTGTGCATGTCCCGTCGAGTGGTCCTCGCCCTCTCGGCTGTGCTCGCGCTGGCGGTGATGCTTCCGGGGACGAGCGGCGCAACCGCCCACCCGAGGATTCGCCCGCACCAGTACTTCTCCGGACTGGTGAACGGCTCGACCGGTCATCCGACACCGGCGATCATCAAGATGGTCTGCCCCGGTCCGGCGAGCGGTGGCACCGGTCATCCACTCGAGGGCCAGACCGTCGAGGTCGAGAGGGCCTCGGCTGCCGACGCGAGCGCGGGCTACACCGGGAGACGGGGCACCTCCGTCTCGGTGTTCTTCGGGGCGCTGCCTCCGAGCGCGAACGCGATCGGTCAGGTGACCTTCACCCGCTACGGCGTGGTGATGACGATCCCGACCACGATCACACTGCCGTGCACGGGATCGGGTGTGGTGGGCTTCTTGCCCTTCCCGAGGACGCCACCACTCTCTCGCGCCGCGACGGTTCCCGTCGTGTACGGCAACATCGCTGCCTGAGGGCGCGCGTGGCGTCACCCGGCCCGTCAGAAACAAATTGAGCCGCGGCTGCAACGTGGGTGACGGCAACATCGTCGAGACCATCCGCCGCCAGGTCGAGACCACTCGATCATGGAGGTGCCGGTGGGAACTCGTCTCACCATCACGATCCCGAAGTCTCCGAGGCCGAAGACCCGAAACTGGGGCATCGTCGCCGATTCGCTCCGAACCCCGTCGGGTTCGGTCGACTAGTGGGCTGATCGCGCGAAGAGCTCCCCGAGCCGAACTCGAGAGCCGGTCTGGAGCACAGCTCGCCGATAGATGCGCGCGGCGAACAGGGCCACTCCGGCCGTCCCGGCAAGGGTGATCAAAATCGAGGCGACGAATTGCCACCAGGCGACCTGGTCGAGGGAGACGAGGACCGGCATGCAGAACGGGGCGGTCGGTGGCAGGTACGCCAGGACCTTGAACAAGAGGCTGGGATTCCCCGAGCTGGCCACGGTGATCGAGAAGATGTAGCCCAACAGGATCGGGATGCTGAGAGGCAGGGCGAGCGTCTGCACCTGGTCCTGACGCTCGGCAGTCGAGCCGGCCGCTGCGTAGAGCCAGCAGTAGAACGCGTAGCCGAGTATCAGCCAGAGCAGCTCGCAGGCGAGCACCAGTGGTTCGGTGCCATGGAGCAAGTCCGAACCGACTGCCTGGCCGACGACGAGCGCGAACACGACGATCAGGGTCGCTTGGCCGAAGGCGACCAGTCCGATGCCGATGACCTTTCCCCCGAGCAGCTCGATGGGCCGAAGGGTGGCCAGGAGGACCTCCACCACCCGGCTCGACTTCTCCTGCATCACCCCGATCAGGATCCAGCTGCAGTACTGGGTCAGCATGAAGAAGAGGAGAACCAGGCCGATCACCGACGTCGCCTTGGTCGTGTTGGACGATCGAGGCTGGAGGGTGTCGACCGGTACCGATCTGGCGTGGGTCACCTCCGAAGCTTGTGCAGGGGTCAGCCCGGCTGACCGGTAGGCCTGGAGTACGCCCAAGTACGCGGCCACGCTCTCGACGAAGCCCGAGTCCGCGGGCGAACTGTTCGAGCTCGCGGGTTGGTCGAGCAGCACCTGGTCGCCGTCGACGATGGCCACGTCGATCTTCCCTGAACGAAGTTCGCTCTTCGCCTCCGAGAGGGTGGCCAGAGAGACGACGGTCACGTGGTCCTGGTTCCTCGCCGCCGCCGTGTGGACGACCGCGCTGACCTCCGAGGAGAGATCACCCACGATCCCGACGGTCTGGGAGGTCGTCCCGCTTCCCTTGTGGAGCGTCGGGATGACGATCGCCGCGCCGACGAACAAGAGGATGATCAGCGTGCCGATCCTGAAGATGCGACCGCGGACCCTTTCACGGATCTCACGCATGGCGACCATCCCGACGTCGCCGAACGACTGGTCGGTGGCCGCACGGAACCGTTCGCGCCGCGCGGCGCCGGTGCCGGACCGGCCCGAGCGCCGTGTCCCGCCGGAGCCGTCGGCATTCTGCGCGGTGTCCCTTCGAGCGCGCCGGCGGCTCCTCGTGATCGCGAGACGGAGGGTGGCCACCGCGGCGGCGATGAGGATGACGTAGAGGGCCTTCATTCGATCGCCTCGCGGAACACCTCGGAGAGGCGGCGGCGTTCGAACGAGAACTGGGTGACCCGCCCGGCAGCCATCGCGCTGCGAAGCACGTCGTCGCTGTCGACCTTGTCACCGAGCACCAGACGTACTGCCCCGCCGCTGACCTCCGACACGGTCACACCGGGCAAGTGGCTGGCCCACTCTGCGGTGCGAACGCCCTCGATCCGGACGACCAACCTCCGGGCTCCACTGGTCGCCAGGTCGTCGACCGTCCCCGAGACCACCAGCCGACCGTGGTCGATGATGGTCACCTGCTCACAGAGGTCCTCGACCTGGTCGAGCTGGTGGCTGCTGAAGAGCACGCAGCATCCGGCCCGCGCCCGATCGACCAGCACCTGACCGATGGCGTCGATGCCGGCTGGATCGAGGCCCGAGAGCGGCTCGTCGAGCACGAGGAGCTCGGGATCGTGGACGAGCGCCGCGGCGAGCTGGACCCGCTGCTGGTTGCCGTGGGACAACGTCTCGACCTTCGAGTGCTTGCGGTCGGCGATCTCGAGCCGCTCGAGCCAGGCGTCGGTGGCTGCGGCGGCGTCTGCTGCGGTGAGTCCGTGCAGGCGCCCGAGGTACTCGATCTGCTCGCCGACGAGCATGCCCGGGTAGAGGCCCCGCTCCTCGGGCATGTAGCCGAAGCGCCGGCGCTCGGGCTGGTTGACGGGTCGACCGTTCCAGAGGACCCTCCCGGCGTCGAGATCGGTGAGGCCGAAGATGGCCCGCATCGCGGTGGTCTTGCCCGCACCGTTGGGCCCGAGGAAGCCCGCGACGAGTCCGGCGGGAACGTCGAAGGACAGATCGTCGAGAGCGATGATGCTGCCGAAGCTTCTCCGCAGTCCTTCCAGCTGGAGCAGATCGCCCACTTCGGCAGGTTATTGCACCCGCATTTGCCGGCAGCTGCCACCGGTGATCTCGAGGGACTCTCAGGTGGCCAAGCGATCCTCACCCGGAGCTTCGACTCCGGCCCCGCCCGAGCCGTTGGCTTCGACCGTGCGTTCGCCGTTCCCATCGGTCCTGCGCGCCTCGGCGGCTTGCTGGTCGCGGATCACGACCTCCGCGGCCTCGATGGCGAGGCTGTCGGGGCGTGGCCCGTCCCAGTCGAGATACCAGTGGCGGTTCAAGCTGGCCATCCAGGAGTCACCTGCCGGGAGGAGACCGAAGCGCGAGATCGTTCGTTGTCGTCCGACTTGATCGGAGTAGAGGAGTTCCACGTCGATCCGTTGACCGTTTTCGATCGAGTCCAAGACATGAACGCGGCACGGGTCATCCGGATTGCGGAGCGCCCCCTGCCACATCCCGATGTCACCGGCGGGAACGTAGAGGTCGCGCGACTGGAGTCGGAAGTCCTCCAGCGGCGCGTGAAGGGTGACGTCGGTCGGAGAAATGGTCCCCTCCCTGATCACCCAGCCCTGGCACACCGCGATGCCGCTTCCCACGTTGCGCAGACTGATCGCCAGGTACACCATCCCGTCGGTGTGATCGACCGCTGCGTGCCCGCCGGCGGCGCGCACCCAGTTCCCCTCGAGGAACATGATCTTCTGTACCGGGTCCTCGAGCCGTGAGGGTGCGAGGAGCGGTCGTCGCTGCTCCTGCAGCGCCATCTCCGCGATGCGCGCCGACCGGTTGGAGGAACGCACCGCGGAGAAGGTGGCGATCGCCAGGACGAGCGTGCCCGCTGCCGTGGCGAGCGAGGCGACCGTTTCCCAGCTGAGTGCGGCGACCACGAGTAGCCAGTCTGGCACTGCACCCGGGGGAGGGGTGCCGCCCGCGGGCGTCGGCGGGAGCGGCTTCTTCCTGCTCCGAGGGGCTGGGCACTCCGGCTCCGCCCGGTGGTCGGGCGCGATCGGGTCCCGCCTATCCTCGTTCGGAGAGAGGCCCGTGGCCGATCTGCGACGGGCCCTGGACCAAAGGGGGTCTGATGAGTCAGCAGAAATCGAAGCGACCGCCGACCACGACCGATGCCGGCATCCCCGTCGCGAGCCAGGAGCACTCGCTGACCGTCGGCCCCGACGGCCCGGTCCTGCTGCAGGACTTCTACCTGATCGAGCAGATGGCCAACTTCAACCGCGAGCGGATCCCCGAGCGCCAGCCGCACGCAAAGGGGGGAGGGGCCTTCGGCACCTTCGTGGTGAAGAACGACGTCAGTCGCTACACGAAAGCGGCCGTCTTCCAGCCCGGCACCGAAACCGAGCTCGTCCTTCGCTTCTCGACCGTCGCCGGCGAGCGAGGCTCGCCCGACACCTGGCGCGACCCCCGCGGCTTTGCCGTCAAGTTCTACACGAGCGAGGGAAACCTCGACATCGTCGGCAACAACACCCCGGTCTTTTTCATCCGCGACCCGATCAAGTTCCAGAACTTCATCCGCAGCCAGAAGCGGCTGGCCGCCAACAACCTGCGCGACCCCGACATGCAGTGGGACTTCTGGACCCTTTCGCCCGAGTCGGCCCATCAGGTCACCTGGCTGATGGGGGACCGGGGCATCCCGAAGAGCTGGCGGCACATGAACGGGTACTCGTCGCACACCTACATGTGGGTCAACGCGAAGAACGAGCGGTTCTGGGTCAAGTACCACTTCAAGACCGACCAGGGCATCGAGTTCCTCACCCAGGCCGAGGCGGACCGCATCGCCGGGCAGGACGCGGACTACCACCAGCGGGACCTCTACGAGGCGATCGACCGGGGGGAGTTCCCGAGCTGGTCGCTCAAGATGCAGATCATGCCCTTCGAGGAGGCCAAGACCTACCGCTTCAACCCGTTCGACCTGACCAAGGTCTGGCCGCACGGCGACTATCCGCTGGTCGACGTCGGCACCCTCACCCTCGATCGGAACGTGTCCGACTACCACACCGAGATGGAGCAGGCGGCGTTCCAGCCCAACAACACCGTGGCCGGGAACCGGGCTCTCGCCCGACAAGATGCTGCTGGCACGTGGCTTCTCCTACGCCGACGCGCACCGGGCCCGGCTCGGGGTCAACTACCAACAGATTCCGGTGAACCGCCCGAAGTCACCCGTGCACAGCTACTCGAAGGACGGGGTCATGCGAGTCGAGAACGTCTCGGACCCCGTCTACTACCCGAACTCGGTGGAGAGCGCTCCCGCCGCGGACACCGACACGTACGCGGAGCACGCGGTCTGGGCGGCCGACGGTGAGATGGTGCGGGCCGCCTACACCCTCCACCCAGAGGACGACGACTTCGGGCAGCCCCACACCTTGGTCAACGAGGTGATGGACGACGCCGCGCGGGACCGCTTGGTCGACACCGTGTCGGGCATCCTCTCGGGACTGCGTCGCGACGAGGTGCTGCAGCGGGCCTTCGACTACTGGCGGAACATCGACAAGGCGATCGGCGATCGCATCAAGGATGGCGCCCTCGAGAAGCGGAAGGGCTGAGGGACTACCCGCCCCGAACCGCTACTGCGAGAACGTGAGGAACTGATGGATCGAGCTCACGCACGCTGACCCCTCACCGACGGCGGCAGCCACCCGCTTGACCGAACCCGATCGGACGTCCCCCACGGCGAAGAGCCCCGGACGATTGGTCTCGTAGGGGAGGGGAAGGCGGCCGAGCAGCTCCCAGGTCTCCCCGAGGTCTTCTTCTTCGAGCTGGCGATCGGTGCGGACGAAGCCGTGGTCGTCGAGCGCCGCACACCCGGAGATCCAACCCGAGGCCGGATCTGCGCCGATGAACGAGAACAGTCCGGCACAGGGAAGGTCGATCTCGCCGTCCGGACCCTCGAGGTGGACGGATCGAAGCGTCTGGTCGCCGTCGAGACCGGTGATCCGCGTCTTCGTCCACACCTCGATCCCCGGGTGGGCATCGATCCGGTCGGTGAGGTAGCGCGACATGCGGGCACCGAGGTCGTCGCCGCGGATGACCACGGTCACCGGACTGCCCGACTGGGAAAGGAAGATCGCCGCCTGTCCGGCCGAGTTCCCGCCGCCCGCGACCACCACGGGTGATGCGGCGCACTGCTTTGCTTCCGTCTCGGTGGCCGCGTAGTAGACGCCGTTGCCCTCGAACCTCTCGAGCCCGGGGATGGGCAACCGGCGGTACGAGGCGCCGGTCGCCACGACGATCGCTCTCCCGGTGACCTCCGACCCGTCCGAGAGCTTCATGATCAGGTAACCCCCGTCCTCCCGCAAGGACTTCGCCTCGCAGGGGGTGGTGAGGTTCGCGCCGAACTTCTCGGCCTGCACGACCGCTCGTTGGGCGAGATCGCTGCCGGAGATGCCCAACGGGAAGCCGAGGTAGTTCTCGATCCGCGAGCTGGATCCCGCTTGGCCGCCGACGCTCTCCATGTCGACACCCAAGGTGGCGAGACCCTCGGACGCGCCGTAGACGGCCGTCGCCAGTCCGGCGGGACCTCCCCCGACGACCACCAGATCGAAGACCTGCTCGGGGAGATTGTCGACGGTGAGCCCGAGGTAGACCGCCAACTCTCCGGGGGTTGCTCGTCGCAAGACGGTCGTCGTCGTGATGACCACTGGCAACTCGTCGGGCTCGACTGCGGCCTGCTCGAGGAGGGCATCGATCCCCGGGTCCTGATCGGGGTCCAACCACTCGTGCGGTATCCGGAGTCGGGCCAGGTACTCACGGAGTCGCAGCGACTCCGGCGAGTACTGCGACCCCACCACTCGGATGGTGGAGGCCGCGCCGGTGAGCAGGACCGAGCGGCGCGAGACGAGGGCGGCGAGAATCTTGTCGCCGAGCTCCGGCACGGTGGCGATGACCCGTCGCAGACTGTCGCGAGGTACCGCCAGGACCTCGCCGGGTTCGACGACCCGGGTGGAGACGAAGACGCGCATGCCGGTGAGCAGGTTGAGCTCGCCGAGGAAGCGACCTGGGCCGTGCCGAACCAGGACCCGCTCGTCTTCGCCCTCACCGATCACGACATCGATCAGACCGCTGATCACCACGTAGAAGTCGTAGGTCGTGTCACCAGCCCGGTAGAGGTAGTCGCCCTTGGCGATCGGCCGCCTCGTGCCGTACTGCTCGAGGTAGGCGATCTCCTCGGCGGTGAGGTCGGCGCTCGCTTCGTCCGGAAGCTCAACGAGTGTTTCAGGGGTGTTTGCCATGGCAGCACTCTCTCGTCCGGTGCGCGGGTGGATCGTCTCGGAATGCCGAATCAGCCTTCGAGGCGAGAGAATCCACGCCACTCCGCATTCCGACCCGGGCGCTCATGCACGTTATCCGGACGGCCGTCACCTTCGGTCGGTGATGCTCTGCAGGCAGGGGCTCCGTCAGCCGGTCGGAGAGGTGTCGATCCGCGCCATGATGCGGGCCGCGTCGCGCCCGAGACGCCGCAGCTGCTCAGGCGAGAGGACGTCGATCACGAGGGATCTCACGTGCGCCAGGTGCCCGGGCGCTGCCTCGGCGAGCGTCCTGAAACCTTCGTCGGTCAAGATGGCATTGGTGAACCGCCCATCGATGCGATCGGGCTCCCGGCGCACCAGACCCCTTCCCTCGAGTCGCTTGACCAGGTGCGAGAGCCGGGACAGTGAGGCGTTGGTCACCTCGGCGAGGGAGCTCATCCGCATGGATCGGTCGGGACTCTCGGACAGCATCGCCAGGACCTGGTACTCGACCATTCCGAGGTTCGAATCGCGTTGGAGCTGTTGATCGATCGACCACGGAAGCCAGGTCATCAGCCGGACGACCGAGAGCCACGAATCCAGTTCCGATGCCGTGAGCCACCTGACCGGCTCCTCCTCGGTGGGTCGAGGCAGTACACGGGCCATGTGAGAAGTGTAGCACTCACTAGATACTTCAAGTTGCGAAGGGACGCCGCTCCGATCCAAGGCGACTTGCAGACTCCGGGTTGCGGAGAGCGCTTGTTCGGCCCGTTTACTGGGACTTCATCTCGGTACCGGGTGCGCCCGGGCGGTCAGTGCTGCCGCGAACGCCTGCATCGTACCTGCCGCAAATTCACTCAAAATGACTTGACAGTTCAAGTAAACAGGTACAGCATGGCGGTAGAGATCCACATCAGGAGGTCGAGACATGAGAGTCGCACTCACCGGCGCAACCGGTTTCATCGGGTCCCACGTACTCACCGAACTGCAAGAACACGGTCACGACGTCACGGCTCTGGTCCGCGACGACGACCAGGCAGGCGCGGTGGCCGCCCGTGGCGCAAAGGCGACGGTGGTCGACCTCTACGACCAGCCGGCGGTGGTCGGCGTGCTGAGCGAGTCGGACGCGGCAATCCACACCGCGAGCCCCGGCGACGCGACCAGCGCGGACCTCGATTCGGCCATGGTCGACGCAGCCATCCGGGCATTCGAGGGCACCGGCAAGGCCTACCTGCACATCAGCGGTCTGTGGGTCTTCGGAGACAACATGTCCATCACCGAGGAATCTCCGTTCAATGCCCCTCCATTGGTTGCCTGGAAGGAGCCGATCGAACGGCGGTTGCTCGACGCGAAAGGCGTGCGCGGCGTCGTGCCCATCTCCAGCACGGCGTACGGGGACGGCGGGGGAGGCACTGCGATGGTGCTGCTCGGTTCACCGCGAGACGAGGACGGGAACCTGATCATCCTTGGGAGCGGACGACAGCACTGGTCGACGGTGCACGTCGCGGACCTGGCGGACTTCTTTCGGCGGGCCTTGGAGAGCGATTCGGCTCACGGTTACTACGTGATCGGAAATGGCCAGCGTTCCACGCTCGCCGAGCTGACCGAGGCCGCCGCGGTCGCGGTCGGCGCCGAGGGGGCGGTGCCTGGGTCGGACGAGGAGGCTCGGGCACGTCTGGGCGATTACTTCGCCGAGGTGCTCCTGCTCGACCAGGGGACCGACGCGGCCAAGGCCCGATCCGAGCTCGGTTGGCGGCCGACCCATCCGTCGCTCGTGGACGATTTCCGCGAGGGAAGCTACCGAAAGTGACGCGAACTAGACGTCCGAGCTGATGACCTGGGCGCGCGCGGCGAGTATCGATCGCAGCCGCTCATCGACCTCACGAACGCTCTGCTCGTCGGTGAACACGTAGGGACGATCACTTCTGACGGCGTCCACCACGTTCGCTGCCACGGCCGAAGGCTCGATCGTGCCGATCGGGTTCATGCCGGTT
>CAVUGU010000015.1:0-238273 GCA_963741055.1 uncultured Acidimicrobiales bacterium
GCCGGCGCCTGGACGATGTCGGAGAGCCCCGGGGTCTGCTCGGTCATCCGGGTCCGGGCCGCCGGTGCGATGGCGTTGACCCGGACGCCGTAACGCACCAGCTCGTCCGCGGCGATCGTGGTGAACGCGGCGATGCCCGCCTTCGCCGCGCCGTAGTTGGTCTGGCCGGGATTGCCGAGGAGGCCCGAGGTCGACGAGGTGTTGATGATCGACGCCTTGACCTCGGCACCGGCCTTGGTGCGCTCGCGCCAGTAGGCGGCCGCGTGACGAGTCGGCACGAAATGGCCCTTCAGGTGCACGTGGACGACCGAATCCCACTCCTCCTCGGTCATGTTCACGAGCACGCGGTCGCGGAGGATCCCGGCGTTGTTGACGAGGACGTGGAGATCGCCGAAAGCCTCGACCGCGGCGTCGATCAGACGCTTGCCGCCGTCCCAGGTGGTGACGTCGTCGGCGTTGGCGACGGCCTCGCCCCCCGCCTTCTCGATTTCGGCGACGACCTGCTCGGCCGGGGTGCGGTCGTCACCCGACCCGTCGACCGCACCGCCGAGGTCGTTGACGACCACCTTCGCCCCCTCCGAGGCGAACAGCAGTGCGTGCTCACGGCCGATCCCGCGGCCCGCGCCGGTGATGATGGCGACCCGTCCGTCCAGTGCACCCATCTCGAGCTCCCCTTCTCAGTCACAGATCCAACGGTGACGGTCCGCCGTCCAGGGCTACGTTGACAGGGCCGCGCGGCCCAGGTCAAACCCAATTCGGCGGCAGCTGTGCACCTGCAAGGACCCCTCCACTAGCCTCCGCTGCCGTGCCGACCCCGGAACCAGCGCCGTGTCGGTGACTCCCTCCTCGAAACCCGAGGCACGTCAAACCAACCCGATCCGAGATCCGATGGGTGTCGGCGACTGGGCGAAGCGCTACGTCTCGTCCCTGTTCCTGGCCCGGCGGAATCCGAGTTTCGACGATCTCGAGCGTTTCTGCTTCTTCGTCGGGTACGCCCGGAGCGGACACAGTCTGGTGGGTTCGATGCTCGACGCACACCCCGAGGTGGTCATCGCCCACGAACTGGACGCGATCAACTGCGTCCGGCACCACTTCACCCGTTCCCAGATCTTCGCCCTCCTCTTGGAGCGAGATCTCTTGTTCAGCTCGCTCGGCTCGACATGGGCCGGCTACCAGTACGAGGTGCCGGGTCAGTACCAGGGTCGCTACGAGCGTCTCCGGGTGCTCGGTGACAAGCGCGGGAACTCGGCCGCCTTGGAGATCGCCCGGTGGCCCGAGCTGCTCGACCGGGTGCGGCGTCGGGTACGCCTCCCGATCAGGGTCGTCCACGTGACCCGCAACCCCTACGACAACATCGCGACGGCGGCCCGGCGGCACCGGTACCCCCTCCCCGACGTCAGCGCGGTGACCCAGGCGACCACCTGGTACGAGCAGTCCTGCGAGTCCGTCGAGAAGGTCAGGCGGCTGCTCGACCCCTCCGAGCTCATCGACCTCCGCTACGAGTCCTTCCTCGAAGAGCCGAAGGCCTCGCTCGCCGAGCTCTGCCGGTTCGTCGGCGTCGAGCCCGGAGAGGACTATCTGGACGCGTGTGCCGGACTGGTCTGGCCGAGCGCGAAGAAGACCCGCGACAGCGTCGAATGGACCGAGGAGGAGCGCAGGGAGGTCGAGCGCGTCATCGAACGGTTCGACCTTCTCCGCTCCTACTCCTTCGATCAGTAGGAGTCGCGGCGCGCCGTCATCGACCGGCGTGACACGTTGCCGGAACCGACGCGTCGACCACCACGCCGAGACCCGCCGACTCGACCGCAGCGACCATCGAACGCACCCGTGGCCGGTCGCCCGCGACGACGACGTACTCGGTGTTCCGGACGTGGGAGACCGCCCCCACCTTTCGCCCTTTCGGATCGTGGATGCCGATCTTCGCGCCGACATAGCGCGGCGAATCGAAGGCGAGGACCTCCACGTGACCCCGGGTCGCACACAGCGAGTGGAGCTCGTCGAAGGTCAGCCATGCCTCGTTGTTGTAGGAGAGCACCACCACGTCGGCGGAGAGCGCGGCGATCACTCCCGCCAACGCGACCGGCATGGTCCGGCGGCCGTTGAAAGCACTCCGAGTCGCCGGGTCGCGGAGGTCCTCACGCTTGCAAGCCACCCCGTAGTGGTCCGGTCGGTCCCAGGCGACGATGGTCTCCCAGACGTGGTAGTTCGAGTCGTAGCGGTGCTGGTTGTAGGGCGGGTCGAGATAGGCGAGATCGAACTCGCCGAGCTCGGGCGAGCCGGCGAGCGCGACCACGTCTCCCTTCACTGCGCGACCGGGCCCGGCGAGGAGCGCGGGCACCCGGAGAGCGAGCGGCTGGAAGGCACGAGGGGCCCACTCCTTGAGGAAGGCCATCTGGAGGCCAGTGGTCGAGTCGACCCGGTCGGCGGCCTCGAGCAGGCTGGTCAACAGGATGGGCCAGAGCGGGCCGCCCACGTGGTCGGCTTCGATCGCGTCGCGCACCGCGTCGATGCGAGCCCCGTTCTCGGGCCGGAAGTAGCGCGCCTGCTCGCAGAAGGTGGCGGTCACGTACCCGGCACGGCCCGGGAGCGCGTTCAGCCGGTCGATCTCGCAGGTCACCTCGTCGAGAAGGTGCGGTTCGGCCGCGGGGTCGGCTTCGATGTAGCAGCGGGCGAGCACGTGGCTGCATCGGGCCGCATCGACCGCGGTCACTGCCAACCCGATCTGCTTCCAGGCCTGCGCGACACGGGTGGTGCCGGCGAACAGGTCGAGCGCGGTGCGCGCCCGCGACGCCTCGGCCAGCACGCAGAGCGCGGGCACCAGTCGGCGCTTCGAGCCGAGGTACTTGATCACCAGCGAGTCCGGAGCCGGCTCACCGTGGTCCGAAGCGGCGGAACCACCAGTTCGGGTCGCGAGCGTGCGCGTGGAAGTGGTCCGGGATCTGGCGCATCACCCGGTCGACCGACCACCCCCCGGTGCCGAGACGCTCGTCGGCCACCTCGGTGAGGGCGGCCAGCATGTGCTCGAGCTGGTCGTCCGGCGGCTCCTTGCCGTGGCGCTTCCAGACGACCATCGGGACGCCGCAGATCTCGCAATCGGCGACCCAGCAGGTGTCGTCCTCGTGGAACCATTCGGTGAGCCGCGCCGCCTCACAGAGCTCGCAGCCGGGTACGTCGGCGGTCACCGCGTATAGAGGTTCACCGTCGACCCCGGCAACGCGGCGGAACCGGCGGTTGGGTCGGTGGCGGCCACGATCGTTCCACCCGGCGGCCCGTACGGACCGCCGACGTGGAAGCCGAGTCCCTGGAGGGTCTTGGTGGCCACGGCGACCGTTCGGCCGGCGAGATTGGGGATCGGCACCGGTTGCGGTCCGAGCGAGACGTCGACCTGCACCGTCGATCCGTACGGCTGCGAACCGGCACTCGGCGCCGGCGACGTGCCGAGCACCTGGCCGGCGGGGACCGTGTCGTTGTACTCCTTGATTTCGGTGGGAACGAAACCCGCCGCGGTCAGGGCCGCCGCCGCGGACGCGTAGCTCGAGTTGGGTCCGGTCACCGGCGGGACGGCGACGGGCGCATGGCCCTTCGAGGTCACGATGGTCACCGTCGAGCCGTAAGGGGCGCTACCGGTCGGAGAGGACGTGATGACCGCGCCGGACACGACCGTCGAGCTGTATTGGGCGGCTCCGGCAGGGCACACCCCGACCAGGTGCACCGCGGCGAGCGCCTTGACCGCGTCCGTACAGGTCGAGAAGGAGTTCAGGTCGGGGATGGTGACCGGAGGCAGGCCGGCGGAGACCGTGACGTCGATCACCGACCCCTCCTTCGAGGTGACCGGATGGCCGGGTCGGGAGGCCTTCGGCTGCTGGGAGTAGATCAGCCCGGTCGCCAAGGTGAGGCTGTAGATGTGTCCGGTCGTCCGGACCGTGAAGTGGTCCGCACGCACCTCGTGATTGGCCTGCTCGACCGACTTGCCGAGGAGTGAGGGGACCGGATGGCTCGGCGTGAAGACCTGGGCGCGCACCGCCAGGTCGACGGCTACCGCGACGAGCACCGCGGCGAGAACCACCACCGCGGTGATCCACGGCCACCGGCGAGGAGGCTTCGGCGCCTCGTCGCCGGCCTCGGTGCCGGCCGTTTCGGGCACCGCCTCGAGCAGGGCGCCGCGACGTCGCCGTCGACGCTTCGAGACGTCCGCCGGGACCGGCGCGCCGAGCTCGGTCACATCGTGCTCGGTCCTCGACGGGTCCCACGCGCCGCCGATGAGCAAGGTGACGTCGTCGTCAGCGTGTCCGGAAGGGTCGGACGCGAGCGGGATCGGTTGGGGTTCGGGCAGGGCGACCGCGAGTGCCTGCAGACGCAGCGTGAGCTCCGCGGCGTCGTAGCGCTCGGAAGGGTCGGGGGCGGCGGCCCAGGCAAGGACCTCGTTCAGCGGTCCGAGCGCGGGGTGCTCGGGGAGCAGCGTTCCCACTCTGGCCATCAACGTCGCGACCGTGGTGTCGCCGAGGAAGGCCGCCTCGCCGGTCACCCCTTCGTAGAGGACGAGGGCGAGCGCGTAGACGTCGGCCCTGCCGTCGAGCACCCACCCCTCGACCTGTTCGGGCGCGGCGTAGCGGGCCGTGCCGAGGATGGCCCCCTCCGGTTCGGTCCACGCGGCCTCGGCCAGCGCGCGTGCGAGGCCGAAGTCGGCGATCCGGAGACGCCGGTCGGCGTCGAAGAGGAGGTTGGCGGGCTTGATGTCGCGGTGGACGAACCCCCGTCGATGGGCGTAGTCGAGGCCGGCCGCGGCCTCGAGGCCTACGTGGACCGCCTGTTCGGGGGTGAGTTGATGTCCGGTGTCGAAGACCTGGCGGAGACTGCCGCCCGCGAGGTACTCGAGGACGAGATAGGGCGCGCCCCCTTCCTCGCCCCAGTCGAAGACCTGGAGGATGTTGGGGTGATTGAGCGCGGCAACCGCCCGCGCCTCGGCCCGGAACCGGCGGAGAAAGGACTCGTCGCCCGCGAGCGCGGGATGGAGAACCTTGATCGCGACACGGCGGTGGAGTGAGACGTCGTCGGCCAGGTAGACATGCGCGGACGCACCGGTACCCACAGCCGTGACCAGCCGGTAGCGTCCGCCGAGGACACGTCCGATGGAGTCGGTGATGCTCGGCATGGAGTAGGGATCAGGCTACCGAGTGGCAGCTGCGCAAACGGTGGAGGGTCTGCGGCGCGCAAAGGGGCGGGACCGAAGTCCCGCCCCCTCACGTGAGTGTCCAGGGGGAACTGGATACTCGGGTGTCAGCGGGTGTGCATTGTGCTGATTGGTGGGTTGTCGATCTGTGCAGCGGTGACGAGCTCACCGGGCTGCCAGCTCGTAGGAGCGACGACGTCGGTCCCGACGCTGGCGCCGAGCGGTCCGCCCTGCGAGGTGCTGCTCGCCGGGTCGGTACGCAAGTCGGCGACGAAGGACCTGGTCAGCGTAATCCTGTGCCCTTGATCCATTCCGGGCCTCCGACGGTCGTCAATCCTCAATTCATAACGTCGATGGTCATAGGTCCGTTACGCCACGCGATAGTGGAGGGCGTGAACCACTCACGAAGGTGAGGACCGTGCGCGTTCGGAAAGGCGCGCAAAGGGACGGGGCGCAAGCCCCGTCCCTTTGCCTTACAACTCCCGCTCCGCTGGTGATGACCGTTCGGTCGTCCCGCTTTGCGGCTTCCCGCTCGGTACCGATCAGCTGAGCGCGACGCTGCTGCTAGCCGGATCGATGTCGGCGATGCCGATCGTGTCGCCAGCCGTCAAGTCACTGAAGAAGTTGTCAGCTGTCGGCGTGGGACCACTCACGTCGCTGTCCTGACCGAGGCAGACCGTCAGCGTGATGGCGGTATCGCCCGTCGACTTCGGGGAAGTCTTGAACGAGCCCGAGATCCCGAACCCGACCTCGCCGGCGCAGGGACCGCTGGCCGCATCTTCGTACGTCGTCACGCCGGTGGCCTTGGACTTGAGGGTGAAGTGGTTGGAACCTTGAGTCAGGGTGATGGGCAATGCCTTGACGGCCTTCTCGATCGACTTGTCCGTGGCCGGGCTCGCCAAACCGGTTCCTGCCTCACCGACGTGCTTGCCCTTCGCGCAACCCGGAGGCGTCGTATAGGGCGCGGCACACTTGGTGTTCTTGGTGACGATGTCGAGACTGCCAGACCCGGTCGAGACCGTGCCACCACTGCAGCCGCTCACCGAGGTCGACGAGGTCGTGGCCGATTTCGTGTTCGTGGTCGGCGTGCCCAGGAGCGAGATCCCGGCGATCCCCGGATTGGTCGAGAAGTTCACCGTCCCGCCCAGGGCGCAGGTGACATTGGTCACCACCGGCGGCGGAGCTTTCTTCGCGCCGGCGACACCGCCTCCCACCGCTCCGGCGGCGACCGCACCCATCGGTACTGCGGCCGCCGCAGCGACTATTAGCAGCTTGCGGATCATATTGGCTCCTTGTTGTCTTCCATGGTTGCCATGGCTCTTCTTGCGGGCCCCCGACGATCGCCGAGGTAACCCCCCTGCACAGGTCGAAGGCCCGTACGACTCTCCCCGCTCGAAGGCCTCGCAAACCGAGACGTCCGAGCGGGGGCGCGAGTCCTCGATCTGATTAGAAGAACGGTGACGCTCGACCGTGTGTTACCGGGGCAGAGCATCCGTCATGTGACGGCGTGCACTTGCGGCCAGTGCCGGCTCGACCGGAGAGGGCCGAGAGAAGCTCATTCTGGCCGGTATCCAAATGCCGACAGGTAGTTACTGGTGGCCGGTGGTTGGTTGCGTCGCCTGGCGTTCGAATGCCCGGTCAGGTGAACGCAATCGGTCGGCCCGTGGTCGCTTCACGCTCCCACCGGGAGGCCGCGCGTGTGGCGAGCCGTTGGGAAGCAAGCTGTCCAATTGGCGCTGGGGCTGCGGGTCGTCCAGGCCCCCCGTTCGAACCGGACGTGCCGATCCGCACCCGGCCGGCCTCACCGAAGAACGAGGAAGAACGTGTTCGCACCCGCTGGTTGTTCGGCTGACTCGAGACGTTGAAGCATCCCGAGCCTTGGACTTCGCCGAACAGCGACGCCCTCTCGGACAACCCCGGGTCACCGCCTACATGGTGACGGCGTGCCTCCCTGCGGGTTGGAGCGTGACCGAGAGGCTTGGCGTCGGCTACTGAACTTCGACGGCCAAAGCCCGAAAGCCTCTCGCATCCGCGCGTTGGCAAATTGCTCCTCGTACGCGACAAGAGGACGGGGCCGAAGCCCCGTCCTCTTGTCTTACATCTCCCGCTCTGCGGGTGCTGACCGTTGGGTCCTCCCGCGTTGCGGCTTACTGCTCGGTTCAGCTGATCGCGACGCTGCTGCTCACCGGATCGATGGTCGCCAAGCCGATCGTGTCTCCAGCGGTCAAGTCCGTGAAGAAGTTGTCAGCTGTCGGCGTGGGGCCGGTCACATTGCCGTCCTCGCCGAGGCAGACCAACAACGTGATGGTCGTGTCGCCCGTCGCCTTCGGGGAAGGCTTGAACGAACCAGTGATCCCGAACCCGACCTCGTTGGCGCAAGGACCAGTTGGCGCATCTTCGTACGTCGTCACGCCAGTGGCCTTGGTCTTGAGGAGGCCGTTGAAGGCGGGCGTATCCGTCGGCTGGTGCAACGTGATCGACAGTCCCTTGACGGCCTTCTCGATCGACTTGGTCGTGGCTGGGCCCGCCAAGCCGGTTCCGGCCTCACCGACGAGCTTGCCCTTCGCGCAACCCGCGGGGCTCGTATACGGCGCTGCGCACTTGGTGTTCTTGGTGAGGATGTTGAGAGGGGCAGCTCCGGTCACAATGGTGCCACCAGTACAGCCGCTCACCGAGGTCGACGAGACCGAGGCGGAATCCTTGTTCGTCGTCGGGGTGCCCAAGAGCGAGATCCCGGCGATCCCCGGGTTGGTCCCGAAGTTCACCGTCCCCGTCAGGGAGCAGTTGACGTTGGTAATGGCCGACTCGGGCCCCTTTGCGGCGCCTGCGACGCCACCACCAGCCACCACTCCGGCGGCGATAGCACTCATCGGTACTGCGGCCGCCGCGGCGACCATCAGCAGCTTGCGGATCATATTTGCTCCTTTGTCTCCCATGTTCCCATGGCTTTGGTTACGCCGGCGTCCGAACGGAACACCACGGCATTTGTTATTAACGAGACTGGCCCCTGATTTGTTACAGCTGCTGCGGTCAGGTCCACCCCATTTTTTGCTTTGCTGCATCGGCAGACGGCGCGACACGAAGTGAGAGGAAGCGGTTCGAAGACTCACTCGGATCTGCCCTCGCGCAAGCACGGACAGGCGGAAACCGAATGAAGACGTTGGCCCAGATCCCCCTACCGAATGCACACCCCCCCTGCGCTGACAGCGGTCACGTTAACCAGAGGGGTGCCCCAAATCAAGGTAACCCCAGGGATTTCCCAGGTCAGGGGGGAAGATCCCCAAAATTGGGTATCGGCCCAGCTCCCGGTGGCCGCGGCCGCGCCACGTTGGGTGGCGCGGCCGCCGAACTCGGCACCAGGCGTGACGGCCGCAAACAGCGGTCGTGCCAGATTCGAACGACTACCGAGCGGGGATCTCCCCCGTCTCGAGCAGAGCAGCGAACCGCGCGCTGTCGATCATCGGGATGCCAAACTCCTCGGCCTTGGTGACCTTGGCGGCGCCGGGCGACTCCCCGACCACCACCGCGAACGTCTTCTTCGAGACGCTGCCCGGCGACTTGCCGCCGCGCGCGGTGATCGCGCCTTCGGCCTCCTCGCGGCTCATCCCTTCGATGGTGCCGGTGACGACGACCGACTTGCCGGTGAGCGTTTGCGCCAGTCCGGTCGCCTCGGCCTGCGTCAGCCCCGCGCCCGGTTCGGCCATGTTGACCCCGGCGGCGCGCAACCGATCGACGACCGAGCGGTTCACGTCCGAGGCGAACCAGCGCACCACACTCGACGCGATGACCGGGCCCACTCCCTCGACCGCGGCGAGAGTCTGCTCGTCGGCGGCGATGATCGCATCGAGGTCGCCCATCGCCCGCGCGAGAGCGATCGAGCCCACCTCTCCCAGATGGCGGATGCCGAGGCCGATCAACAATCGGCTCAGCGGCCGGTCACGCGACGCGTCGATCGCCCCGAGGAGGTTCGCGATCGAGATTGCGGCGAAGCCCTCGAGACCGTCGAAGGTCGCCTCGGTGAAGGAGTACAGGTCGGCGACGTCGTTGAGGAGACCGCGGTCGACGAACAGTTGCACCCGGAGCTCGCCGAGCCCCTCGATGTCCATCGCCGAGCGTGACGCGAAGTGGGCGATGCGCTGGACCCGCTGACCGGCACAGTCGAGGTTGGTGCAGAAGGTGTCCGCCTCGCCGGGGAGCCGCTCGAGAGGGGCGCCGCAGACCGGGCAGTGCTCGGGGAACTTCCACCGGCGCTTCCGGCGACGACCCGGCTCGATCACCGGCCCGATCACCTCCGGGATGACGTCCCCCGCTTTGCGGACCATCACCGTGTCGCCGGGTCGGACGTCCTTCGCCCGGACCTGATCCTCGTTGTGGAGCGTCGCGAGCGAAACGGTCGAACCGCCGACGAAGACAGGCGCCAGCATGGCGAAGGGTGTCGCCTTCCCGGTGCGGCCGATCGAGACCATGATGCCCCGCAGCTCGGTCGACCGCTCCTCGGGTGGGAACTTGTACGCGATCGCCCAACGGGGCGCCCGAGCCGTCGCGCCGAGCTGTCGCTGGAGGGCGAGGTCGTCGACCTTGATCACGACGCCGTCGATCTCGTAATCGAGTTCGTGGCGCTTCGCCTCCCAGTCGCGGCAGAAGTCGAGCGCGTCGGTGAGCCCGCGGACCACCCGTCGCTCAGGGTTGACCGGAAAGCCGGCATGATCGAGCCACTCCATCGTCGTCGACTGCGCGGTGGTGAGCTTGCTCGGCAAGGGAGTCCCGTCGCCGGCGGCCTCCATCTCTCCCACCTGGTATGCCCAGAACGAAAGCGCACGTCCGGCGGTGATGGTCGGGTCCTTCTGGCGTAGCGAACCCGCCGCCGAGTTGCGCGGGTTGACGAACAGGCGCTCACCGGCTTCCTCTTGGCGGCGATTGAGGTCTTCGAACGCGGAGATCGGCATGTAGACCTCGCCGCGCACCTCGATGACCGCAGGCGGCGTCCCGATCTTCTTGGCGAGCTGCTTCGGTATCGCGCCGATCGTGGCCACATTGGCCGTCACGTCCTCACCGGTCCGGCCGTCGCCGCGGGTCGCTGCCTGGACAAAGCGCCCCTCGCGGTAGATGAGGGAGATGGCGAGGCCGTCGATCTTCAGCTCGCAGACGAACTTGGTGTCCGAGGGGATCTGCTTGGCCAGCCGGTCCGCCCAGGCCTCGAGCTCCTCGGAAGTGAAGGCGTTGTCGAGGCTCATCATCGGCACTCGATGGGCCACCGGGGCGAAGAGCGCCGACGGCGCAGCGCCGACCGTCGTGGTCGGAGAACCGGGGACCACCAGGTCGGGATGATCGGCTTCGATCGAGGCGAGCTCGCGGACCAGGGCGTCGTATTCGACGTCCGCGATCTCGGGGTCGTCGAGCCGGTAGTAGCGCTCGTTGTGGTGCGCGATGAGCCGTCGAAGCTCCTCGGCCCGGGCGACCGGATCCGTGCCCGAAGCTGGCGGACGGGTGCCGGTTGGTTCGCTCATGCCGCGATACCCGATCCGACCACCCTGTCGGGATCGTCGCGGTCGTAGAGCGCGACCGTCTGGCCGGGGGCCACCCGTCGCTCGGGCGCGGCGAACTCGACGAAGAGGCCGTCGCCATGGCGCACGAGCGTGCAGAACGACGGGGCACCGTGCGCGCTGCACTGGGCGATCGCGCGCACGCTCGCGGTCGGGCCCGCACCGCATGCCTGCCGGGTGAGGTCGCCGTCCACCCAGGTGACGGTGCGGAGCACCACCGACCGGGCGAGGGCGGCCTCGGGGGTGCCCACCGTGACCGTCCGCCCTGGCACGTCCACTGTGGTCACGTACCTCCGGCGCCCGTCCGCGCCGTGCCCCATGCCCCTGCGCTGACCGACGGTCACCAACTCGACTGCCTCGACGGAGCCGAGGTCCCTGCCGGTCTCGTCGTCGACCAACCGGCCGGGATGGAGCGGCAGCCGATCGGAGAGGAAACCGCGACGACCCTCATCCGAACGGATGAAGCAGACGTCCTGACTGTCGGGCTTGTCGGCCGTCCGCAAACCGAGGCGCCCCGCCATCTCACGCACTTGCGCCTTGGTCAGGTCACCGATCGGGAAGAGCGTGCGAGCCAGCTGGTCCTGGCCGAGCATCGCGAGGACGTAGGACTGGTCCTTCTGGAGGTCCGCGCCCCGGCGCAGCCGGAAGCGACCCCGGTCGTCGCGCACGCACCGCGCGTGGTGACCCGTCGCGACCGCCTCGAAGCCGAGCGTGCGTGCGCGAGCGAGCAACCGGTCGAACTTGAGATGGCGGTTGCACTCGATGCACGGGTTGGGCGTCCGACCCAGTGCGTGACCGGACACGTAAGGGTCGACCACTGCCTGTTCGAACTCGGCCGAGAAGTCGAAGACGCGATGGACGAGACCGAGCCGATCACAAACCCTCCGTGCATCCTCGACGTCGGCGACCGAACAGCAACCCGAGTCCGAGGGCCCACCCCACAGCTTGAGGGTGGTGCCGACCACGTTGTCGGGTCCGAAGCGGTCCGCGATCAGCGCGGCCGCGACCGAGGAGTCGACTCCGCCCGACATCGCGACCATCACCCGCACCTGTTCACCCCCGCAGCCGACTCACCGCTGCCGGCACTGCGTCGAGGGCCCGGTCGACGTCGGTGGAGGTGGTGGTCGTGCCGAGCGAGAACCGGACACCGCTCGTGGCCTCCGCCCGCGAGAGCCCCATCGCCTCGAGCACGTGGCTGGCAGCGACCGCGCCGCTCGAACAGGCCGCACCGGCGGAGGCGGCCACGCCGAGCTCGTCGAGGAGCATCACCAGCGTCTCGCCTTCGACGCCGGCGAAACGGAGGTGGGTGATCCCCGCGACGTTGCTCGCCCGATCGCCCGTCTCGGAGGTGCCCGGCACCGACGACAGCAACCCGTCGGCGAGACGGTCGCGTAGGACGGCGACCCGATCGACGCTGTCGCTCCGGTCGGCAACGGTGGCGGCGAGCGCGGCCGCGCATCCGACGATGCCGGCCACATTGTGCGTACCGCTCCGGCGCTCGCGCTCTTGACCACCGCCGAGCAGCTGTGCAGGGACGTCCGTTCCTCGGCGCACGAGGAGTACACCGACACCTTTCGGGCCGCCGAACTTGTGCGCGCTGAGTGCGACCAGATCGGCGGGCGCGCAACAGGACGCCACGTCGAGCCAGGGCACCGCCTGCACCGCGTCGGTGTGGAAGACGGCTCTCGGCGCCCGGTTGCGGACGATCGCGGCGACGTCGGCGATCGGCTGGACCGTTCCGATCTCGTTGTTGACCGTCATCACCGATACCAGGGCGACCTCCGGCCCGACGGCTTCGGCCAGCTCGTCGAGATCGAGGATGCCGTCTTTGCCGGCGGGAACCTCGCGGAGCTCGGCACCCGTCCGGCGGGCGACCGCCCGACACGGACCGAGCACTGCGTGGTGCTCGATCGCCGAGCAGACCAGGACCCCCGCTCCGGCCCTGTGGAGCGCCGACTCCCATCCACCGGCGATCGCCAGGTTGTCCGCCTCGGTGCCTCCGGAGGTGAACACCACCTCGCCGAAGTCGGCGCCGAGGAGCTCGGCGATCTGCTCGCGGGCGTCGTCGACCGCTCGGCGTGCTCGGCGCGACTCGGCATGGGAGCCCGAGGGGTTCCCGAATTCCTCGCCGAAGAACGGCAGCATGGCCTCGATCGCCTCGGGACGCATCGGGGTCGTCGCCGCGTGGTCGAGGTAGGTGCGCCGGTCCGTGTTCACCCCACCCACACCGACTTCACGTTGCAGAACTCCCGGATCCCCGGCGCTGCAAGCTCGCGTCCGATTCCCGAAGCCTTCACACCGCCGAAGGGCAGCTGCGGCATCGAGACCACCATCCCGTTGACGAACACCTGGCCGGCCACCAGTCCCTCGACGAAACGCTCTCGTTCCTCGGCATCGCGAGTCCACACACTCGAACCGAGGCCGAACTCGGTCCCGTTCGCCGCTGCGAGCGCCTCGTCTGCGTCGTCGACGACGAAGAGGAGGGCGACCGGTCCGAAGACCTCTTCGGTTGCCACCCGCATCCCCGGCTCGATCCCGGTCAGCACCGTCGGCCGGTAGAAATAGCCGGGACGATCGGGGCCGCCGGGTCCCACCACCGGTTCCCCACCGCAGAGCACCGTCGCACCCTTGTCGCGGGCGTCCTCGACCTGCGCGGCGATGGTGTCGCGGGCCGCCCCGGTCACGAGGGGCCCGATTTCGGTGGCCGGGTCGAACGGATCCCCGACGGTGAGTCGCTCCATGCCCGCGACGAACCGGTCGGTGAAGGAGTCCGCGACGTCGCGGTGGACGATGAACCGCTTGGCCGCGATGCACGATTGCCCGTTGTTCTGCACACGCGCCTCGATGCCGACGGAGACGGCACGGTCGAGATCGGCGGAGGGAAGGACGATGAAGGGATCGCTCCCGCCGAGCTCGAGCACGGTCTTCTTGCCGACTGCTCCGGACTGCGCGGCGACGGCCCGACCGGCTCCGACGCTGCCGGTGAGGGTCACTGCGGCGACCCGGGGGTCGTCGATGATCGGCGGGACCTGGTCCAACCCCACGAGGAGGGTCTGCAGCACACCGTCGGGTGCACCCGCACGGCGGAAGAAGTCCTCGAGCGCGAGGGCGGTGCGCGGCACGCTCGGCGCGTGCTTCAAGAGGCCGACGTTGCCCGCCATCACCGCCGGAGCCACGAACCGGGTGACCTGCCAGAGCGGAAAGTTCCACGGCATGATCGCGAGGACCACCCCGAGCGGTTGGTAGATGACCCGGGCCTCGGCGTGCTCGACCTCGACCTCCTCGTCCGCGAGGAGCCGCTCGCCGTGCTCCGCGAACCAGCGGAACCCGACCGCGCACTTGGCCACCTCGCCCTTGGCCTGGGCGAAGGGCTTCCCCATCTCGGTGGTGAGGAGGTGGGCGATGTCGGGAAGTTCGCCCTCGAGGAGCTCGGCGATGGTCACCAGCAGCAACGACCGCTCCGCGAAGGTCGTCGAGGCCCACCGCGACGCCGCCTCCTCGGCCGTCGCGAGCCGCCGCTCGACCGCGGAGGAGTCGAACGGCTCGAACGACTCGATCAGCTCGCCGGTCGTCGGGTTCACGCTGGCGATCGGGGGGCCCGAGTCGGCAGGAGTCACCTCCTCAGTATCCCCCACCTCGGCCGCACCGAACGTGCCGATCGCCCTGCTCGAGGGCGGTCACGGCCGGCCTTCGCTGGCGAGGAGCGCGCCAGCCGCGGCGTGCGGCTCGGGATCACCGAGGGAGGTGAACACCCGCGGGCGGAACACGCCCAGTGCGGCGAGCGCAGCAAAGAGGAGGACCGCCCCGGCAACCGTGACCGTCTTCACCCCGACGTGATCGGCGATCGCGCCCTGCACCACCGCACCGATCGGGTAGACGATGCCGAGGCCCAGCATGTAGATGCTCAGCACCCGCCCTCGTGCCGCGGCCGGGGCGCGGATCTGGACGACGGTGTTGAGACCCGACAGGACCGCGATGTACACCGCGCCGACCGCCACGAAGGCGAGCGTCGTCCAGACCAAGGTGCCGGCGACCGCGTAGAGGACGAGCAACCCGGGGAGGACGAACAAGGCGGTCCGGAGCGTGTGCAGCCGGCCGACGCGCTCGGCCAGTGGCGCGAGCGCGAGCGCGCCGCCCACCGCGCCGATTCCCTGCGCGGTCACCAGCACCGCCGTGGCCTCCTGCGTGCTCACCCCGGAGTGGTCGATCGCGCCGGCCATCGCGGGCACCAACGCGATGAACGGCGAGGCGAGAAGGGCCACCAGCGAGATCAGCCCGATCGCCGAGCGACAGCCCGGCTCGGCCATCGCCGCCCGCGCGCCCTCGACGATGCGGCGGACGAACCCGGTGGATTCGGTCGATCGGGACGGAGGTGGGAGCCGGAGCAGTACCAGCGCCACCACCACCGCCGCGAACGAGGCGGCGTTGATCCCGAAGACCACTGCGTAGTCGTGCGAGAGGAGCGCGAGCCCGGCCAGCGCCGGACCGATCACCCGGCCGAGGTTGAACTGGGCGGACGACAGCGAGACGGCGCCGAGCAGGTCCTCCTTCGAGACGAGGTCGGGCACCATCGCCTGGTACGAGGGAAACCCGATCGCGGCCGAGGCACCCCCGAGGAAGGCGAGGAGCACCAACGCACCGGGCGGATCGTGGCCGGCCGCGGCGAGCACGGCGAGCAGCGTGGCGAACAGCATCTCGGCAAGGGTGGTGACGATCAGCCAGCGCCGGCGGTCGAGGCGGTCGGCGAGGACGCCGCCGAGTGGCGCGAGGAGACCGATCGGGACGAACGCTGCGGCTGCGACGAGACCGGCCCACGCCGGTTGGTCGGTGCGTGCGAACACCAGGATCCCGAGGGCGACGGTCTGCATCCACGAGCCCACGTTCGAGACGAGGGCTGCGCTCCAAAGGAGCGCGAAGTTGCGCGACCGCAGGGGCCGCAGCGAGGCGAGAGCCACCGGGCGAGGCTACCGGTCGCCGTGCTCGGCACGGCCCGGCGTCGCCGGTCTCGGCGGCGCTACTTGTCGAGCTTGACCTTGCGCCGCGGTCTCAGCGCAAACCACCAGATGCTCGCCATGGTGACGAGAAGGCCGAAGGCGGCGGCGGGCTTGGCGATCTTGCGATCCGGCATGGAAGTGACCCTACCTGGGGCGACCGGCGAGGCGCAGATCCGAACTTTCTATGAGCTTCCGTACTCGTCGGGCACGCGCACCCGGACCGAGCCGACCTCGTCGCCCTGACCCGTTTGCCTTCGGGCGGTTCCGGGGTGGAGGAGCCCGAGGATGAACTCGGCGACCCATTCCGGCGAGTTGAACCGGCCCTCGGCGGAGAGACGGCGGAAGCGGTCGGCCGCCGGGAGGACCGTGGCCGGCGTCGCCCGGATCAAGGACTGCATGTCGGTGTCGACGGCGCCCGGAGAAAGCGCGTAAGCCGTCAGCCCTGCGTCGCGCTCCTCTTTGGCGACCACCGCGGTCAACATGTCGACCGCGGCTTTCGACGCGCAGTACGGCGCCCATCCGACATAGACGGTCGTCGCCGCGCCCGAGGAGATGTTGACCAGCACTCCGCCGCCTTCGCGCCCCCTCACGTGGCGTGCGTAGGCCGCCGATCCCAGCGCGACGCCGAGGACGTTGACCTCGAAGTGGCGGCGAAGATCTTCGTGAGTTCGCTTCTCGCAGTGCTCCGATCGGAGGAAGTACACCCGCGTTGTTGACCCAGAGGTCGATGGCTCCGAACCGTTCCACGACGTCGTGCACGAAACCATCGATCGCCAGTGCGTCGGTGACGTCGAGCGCGGCGGCGACCGCGTCGGATCCTTCGGGCACCGCCGGCCGGTGACGCGCACAGAGTCCGAGGCGGATTCCGCGGCGGAGAACGCGGCGGCCAGGCCTGCGCCGAGTCCCCGGCTGGCGCCGGTCACGACCGCGACTCCTCCGCCCGGTTCGATCATGGGGTTCCCGTGTCGATCCTCACGGCTCGGTCGAGACGAAGACGTTCTTCACCTCGGCTGTAAGAGGCGAGGGCCTCGAGTCCGAGCTCCCGCCCGAGTCCTGACTGCTTCATCCCCCCGAAGCTGGTCTGGACCCGCACCGACGAGTTCGAGTTGACCGAGAGGTTCCCGGACTCGACCGCTCTGGCCATCCGCAACGCCTTCGCGCCGTCTCGGGTCCAGATCGACCCGGACAACCCGTAGGGCGTGTCGTTCGCGAGGCGGACGGCGTCCTCCTCGTCCTCGAAGGGGATGACCGCGGCCACCGGGCCGAAGATCTCTTCTCGGGACATCCGCCATTCTCGCCCCGCCGGAGCGACCACGGTCGGTGGGAACCAGTAGCCGGGGGCCTCGGGTACCGCGCCGGCCAGGTGCACCGGCACCGGCCCGCCACCCGGCTCTCCCATGCCCGCGGCCAGGAAGCCTTGGACGGTCTTTCTCTGCGCCGCGCTGACGAGCGGCCCCATGCGGATCGCCGGATCGGTCGGGTCGCCGACGGTCCAGCCCGCGACCGCCGCGTCCAGACGAGCAACGAACGCGTCGAACACCTCGCGCTGGACCAGCACCCGGCTCCGTGCGCAGCAATCCTGGCCCGCGTTGGCGAACACCCCGCCGGGCGTCGCGGCGGCCGCGCGCTCGAGGTCGGCGTCGGCGAAAACGATCGAGGGCGACTTCCCCCCGAGCTCGAGGGTGACCCGCTTGACGGTGGCGGCCGCCCGGGCCATGACCTCCCGGCCCACCTCGGTCGAGCCGGTGAACGCGACCTTGCTCACCTCGGGGTGCTCCACCAGTCGGCGGCCGACGACCGACCCTTTGCCGGTGACCACTTGGAGGACGCCCTCCGGGAGTCCTGCATCGAGCGCGAGCTCGGCGAGCGCGAGCGCGGTCAGCGGCGTGATCTCGGCGGGCTTGACCACCACGGTGTTGCCCGTCGCGAGCGCGGGAGCGACCTTCCACGAGGTGATCGCGATCGGGAAGTTCCACGGGACGATCGCCGCCACGACTCCGAGCGGCTCGTGAAAGGTCATGTCGACGCCTCCGACCACGGGCACGGTCGAGCCGCGGTGCTTGTCCACCGCTCCGGCGTAGAAGTAGAAGGTCTCGGCGACCATCGCGACTTCGTCGCGGCTCTCGGCGAGCGGCTTGCCCACGTTGGCGGTCTCGAGCCGGGCGAGCTCCTCGCCACGTTCTTCGACGTGGGCCGCGATCCGACGGAGCAGTCGGGCCCGGTCCGAAGGCGCGACCGCACGCCACCCTGGGCCGGCCGCACGCGATGCCGCGACAGCCGAGTCGACTTCTTCGAGATCCTGCACGGCAACCTCTCCGATGGTCCGCTCGTTCGCCGGATTCAACACCGCGGTCACCGCCGTCATCCGGGGCTCCCCTCGATCGGTGCACCCGACGGCGCGCCGGCACCCTCGGGTGCCTGGGTTGCGGTCAGCAGTGCATCGAAGAGACGCCGGTCGCTGCTCTCCTCGGGGTGCCACTGGACCCCGACGACGAACCGATGACCGGACAGCTCGACGGCCTCGACGACCCCGTCCCCGCTCCACGCGGTGGCGACCAATCCGGCACCGAGCGCTCCGACCGCTTGATGATGACTGCAGAGGACATCGAGACGCTCGCCGAGCACCGCGCGGACCTCACTGCCCTCTGCGGTCGTGATCGGCACTTCGCCGAAAGCGCCGGGACGGGGCTGGTGGACGATCGTTCCGAGGAGATCGGGCAGGTGTTGGACGAGGTCGCCACCGAGTCGGACGTTCAAGAGCTGCATCCCGCGACAGATCGCGAGCACCGGTAGGTCGCGGCCGAGCGCGATGTCGAGGAGCCCGAACTCGAGGTCGTCGCGAGCCGGATTGGTCCCCGCGTCGCGAGAATCGGGATCCCGCCCGTAACGCGCAGGATCCACGTCGCCGCCGCCGATCAGTACCAGCGCGTCGAGCTTGGCGACGAGACGTCCGAGGCCGGCCTGTACGGTGCCCGAGCCCGAGTCAGGCGGGACCAGGACGGGCTGACCGCCGGCCGCCGTGATCAAGTCGAGGTACGCGCCGGGGACCAGCGCGGCATCGCGCTCCCAGGACCACCACGAGGTGACCTGCCGGTACATCGACACACCCACGAGAGGGCAGGGGTCGGCCGACGCCATGGAAGTCAGTATCCCATCGCCGTCGCAGTGTCCCGATAAGGTGCGGCGCCGATGCCCCGACTGGAAGGCAAGGTGGCCCTGATCACCGGCGCGGGCAGCGGCATCGGCAAGGTCGCAGCCGAACGCTTCGCTGCGGAGGGAGCCGCAGTGGTCGTCGCCGACATCGTCGCCACCGAGGCGGAGCGTGTCGTTGCCGGCATCACCGGCTCGGGAGGCACCGCGCACCCGGTGGGGGTCGACGTCACCGACGAAGGACAGGTCGATTCGATGGTCGCCGCGGCGGTCGACACCTACGGCGGGCTCCACGTGGTCCTCAACAACGCCGGGATCTTCCCGGACGACGACGGCGGGGTACTCGATACTCCCCCGGCGACCTGGCAGAGAGTGATGGAGGTCAACCTGAAGGGAGTGTGGCTCGGGTGCCGGGCGGCAATTCCCGCGATGCTCGAGTCGGGCGGCGGCTCCATCGTGAACATCGCCTCCTTCGTCGCACTGATGGGTGCCGCGACCGCACAGGTCGCCTACACCGCGTCGAAAGGCGGCGTGCTCGCGCTCACCCGCGAGGTCGCGGTCGAGTACGCGCGTCGCGGGATCCGGGTCAACGCACTCTGCCCCGGGCCGATCGAGACCCCCTTGCTGGCCGAGCTCCTCGCCGATCCGAAACGGCGTTCCCGGCGGCTGGTGCACATCCCGCTCGGACGCTTCGGCCGGCCGGACGAGATCGCGGCGGCAGCACTCTTCCTCGCGTCGGACGACTCCTCCTTCATGACCGGCTCCGCACTGGTGGTCGACGGCGGGATCACCGCCGCGTACGTGACACCCGAAGACAGCTGACCGCTGGCGTTGGACGAGCGCTCGAGGCTGGACCAGAGTGCTCCCATGCTGACCATGGAGTCCCTCGCCGACGAGATCGCCGCGGGTGCCCTCCACACGGTCGTCGTCGCCTTCCCCGACCTCCAGGGGCGCCCGGTCGGCAAGCGGGTCACCGGTCGGTTCTTCCTCGACCACGTGGCCTCCGACGGCATCGAGGTCTGCGACTACCTGCTCGCCTGTGACGTCGACATGGAGCCGCTCCCCGGCTACCGCTTCGCCAACTGGGAGAGCGGCTACGGCGACCTCCGGGCGGTGGTCGACCCGACCACCATCCGACGGCTGCCATGGCAACCGGGAAGTGCCATCGTGCTCTGCGACCTCCTGACCATGGCGGGAGAGCCGGTCGAGGTCTCGCCGCGACGCATGCTCCGTCGTCAGATCGAACGGGCTGCGGAGCGAGGGTACGACGTGCGCTGCGCGACCGAGCTCGAGTTCTACCTCTTTCTCGACTCCTACGCGCAGGCTGCGGAGAGGCGGTGGCGAGGTCTCGCACCCCATGCGAGCGGCATCGAGGACTATCAGCTCTTCCAGACGTCGCGCGAGGAGTACGTGATCGCGGAGGTCCGGAACCAGATGCTCGAGGCGGACATCCCGATCGAGTACTCGAAGGGCGAGGCCGGCGTCGGTCAGCACGAGGTCAACGTCACCTACGGCGGGGCACTCGAGACGGCCGACCGACACCTGGTCTTCAAGAGCGGGGTGAAGGAGATCGCCGAACAGCACGGACGCGCGGTCACCTTCATGGCCAAGTGGTCGATGGAGTCCGCCGGCTCCTCGTGCCACCTGCACGCGAGCCTCTGGGATGCGACCAGCGATCGTCCGCTGATGGTGCCCGCCGACGGCGCCTCGAGCACATCGGGCTTCTCGGAGCTGGGTGAGCACTTCGTCGCGGGACAGCTGTACGCGGCTCGCCAGCTGGCGTGGTGTTTCGCCCCCTACCTCAACTCGTACCGTCGGTACGTCCCCGATTCGTGGGCTCCGACGGCACGTGGCGTGGGGCGAGGACAACCGCACCTGCGGCTTCCGCGCGGTCGGTTCCGGTCCGGGACGCCGGATCGAGAGCCGCATCCCCGGGGCAGACGTGAACCCCTACGTCGCCCTCGCCGCGGCGATCGCGGCGGGCCTCTACGGGATCGACCACCACCTCGTGCTCCCGCCTGCCTTCACCGGCAACGCTTATCTGGCGACAGAGCTGGACCGGATTCCCTCGTCGCTCGCGGAGGCGCTGAGCGAGCTCGAGTCGAGCAAGGTGGCGGCCGAGGCATTCGGGCCCGACCTCCATCACCACCTGGTGAACACCGCCCGCCAGGAGTGGGCCGCGTCGAACCGGGCAGTCACCGACTGGGAGCTCGCCCGCAACTTCGAGCGGATCTGAGCCCTTCGTCGCGGAGCCGACACCTTCTCGTCACCCAATCGACGCGCGCTGTAACCCTCGGCCGACTCGGATCGTTCGTATGAAGGTCCGTGTCCGCGTCGTCGACTTCGAGTGGACCGCTTTCGGGTTCGAACGATCCGCACTCGATCGACGTCGCGCTCACGCGTGGTCCACGTCGCGTCAACGTCGCGAGAGGCCACCGAGGATGCGAGACGGCGCGAGGAGGCGACACGATGGCACGACGAGGGATCGGAGCGAAGTGGCTGGTCCGGGGAGCGGCGGTGCTCTCTCTGGCAGTGGTGGTTGCGGGCTGCAACGGAACCAACTGGACCATGTTCGGCTTCGATCCCACCCACTCGGGCGACAATTCGCAGGAGACGGTCATCGGTGCGGCCAATGCCGGAAACTTGGTCGAAAGGGGATCCACCGCCGCGGTCGACGGGCCCATCGTCTCGGCACCGACCGCGGCCAACGGCATCCTCTACACGACTGCGGACCTCGGGTCGAAAGACGTCGGCACGCTCTACGCCTACAGCGCAACGGGCGCCACCAAATGCTCCAAGGTACGCCGGAAGACCTGCCGTCCACTCTGGTCGGCGACGCCGGCCGGTGCCCACAAGCTTCTGTCGTCTCCCACCGTCGATCTTTCGACCGGGACCGTCTACGTCGGCTCGGCGGACGGAGTGCTGTACGCATACAACGCCACAACGGGGGCCCTCGAATGGCAGTCGGCGCTGATGGGCGGTTCGGTCGGCTCCTCCCCGACCGTCACCGACGAGTACGTCTACGTCTCCATCGTCTACGGATGGACGTTCGCGTTCCCGCTGACCAACGGTTATGACGGCTGAGAATCCCAGCTGTGCGACTCGTGGCAACGGCCAGAGGGTGTGCCGGCCGGAATGGCGGTACTCCACACCTGGCGACGTCTACTCGTCCCCGGCCGACGCCAACGGCATCCTGTACTCGAACGTGAGCACCCCGTCGAACACGCTCTACGCCTACGACGACGAGCTCGACAGCCACTGCTCCGGCGCGGCGTTCGCCGTACCGTTGGGGGCGACCTGTGCGAACCCGCTGTGGACGGCGAGCACCGACGGTGGGAAGTCGTCGCCGGCGGTCGCCAACGGGGTGGTGTACATCGGCTCGATCACCGCCGGCCTTCTGGCGTTCTCGGCGACCGGCTCGGCGAACTGCTCGGGTGTGCCGTACACCTACCTACAAGGAATGAGCTGCACCCCGATCTGGACCGCCAACACCGGCCGCCAGAACGGTTCCTCTCCCGCGGTCGCCGACGGAATCGTCTACATCGGAACCCGCGACGGCCATCTCGACGCATTCGACGCCGCCGGCGGAACCCTCCTCTGGACGGCGGCCACCGGTGGGTCGATCGATTCCGCGCCGGCCATCGCCGCCGGCGTCGTCTACGTCGGCTGCTCGAACGTCGACGAGTCCGGGGGGCAGACGTGCGGTGCCAACCTCTACGGATTCGGTGTGACCACCGGCAAGCTGCTCTGGTCGGCCACCACCGAGGGGAGCAGCGGAACCGTCGACCAGTCGCCGATCGTCGTCGACTCGACGGGGAACCGGACCGCCGGCGCCCTCTTCGTCGGTTCCTCTTCCGGACCGACGGAGTGCGTGGGGACGACGTCCTCGTGCTCGGGCCGGGTCGTCGCGTTCACTCTGCCCTGACCGTCCGACCGAGGAGCTGACCGGTCCGCGCAGCCCGCCGTCCTCTGCCGGCTTCCTTGACGCAGGTCAGTGAGGCTGGCACCATGGTTTGATCATGAAAGCCCTGTGGACCTCGGAACTGCTCCTTACCTGACGGCGAGCGCCACATCGCGTTCGCCCGCACAACCTCCTGAGCCGTGATGGCCAGGGGGTTTTTTGTTGGCGGCGACGAGGATCACACCACGAGCGGAGACCAGATCGGAGACCGAGGGAGCACTGCCGTGAGCACCCAACCCACCAAGACCGTTGCCGGCACCGCGGAGCGACCGACGCAGCATCGGCTGGCGATGCCGTGCGACGTCTCGCCGATGCCCTTCCACCTCTACCGGCCGTACCGCCCGCTCGTCCTCGCCGATCGGACGTGGCCGGACCAGCAGACCACCCGCGCCCCCCGCTGGGCCAGCGTCGACCTGCGTGACGGTAATCAGGCACTGGTCGACCCGATGGACCCCGAGCGCAAGCTCCGCCTGTTCCGGGCCCTCGCCGAGATCGGGTTCAAAGAGATCGAGGTGGGCTTCCCCTCCGCCTCGCAGCCCGACTACGACTTCCAGCGCCAGATCATCGACGAGGGGATCATCCCCGACGACGTGACCATCCAGGTGTTGGTCCAGTGCCGCGAAGAGCTGATCGAGCGGACCTTCGAGTCCTTGAAGGATGCCCCGAGGGCAATCGTCCACTTCTACAACTCGACCTCCGAGCTCCAACGCCGGGTGGTCTTCGGCCTCGATCGCGCGGGGATCATCGAGATCGCGGTAGAGGCCGCACGCCTCTGCAAGGAGTTCGAGCCGAGCCTCCCCGACACCGACATCCGCTACGAGTACTCCCCCGAGAGCTTCACCGGCACCGAGCCCGAGTTCGCGGTCGAGATCTGCGAGGCGGTCATGGAGGTGATCGAGCCCACGCCGGAGCGGCCGATCATCCTCAACCTCCCCAACACCGTCGAGATGTACGGACCCCAGGTGTACGCAGACGTCATCGAGTGGTTCCATCGCACCATCCGTGACCGCGACTCGATCATCCTGAGCCTGCATCCGCACAACGACCGGGGCACCGCGGTGGCGGCCGCGGAGCTCGGCGTGTTGGCAGGTGCCGATCGGGTCGAAGGGACGCTCTTCGGCAACGGCGAGCGGACTGGCAACGTCGACGTGGTCACCCTCGCGATGAACCTCTTCTCCCAGGGCATCGACCCCGCGCTCGACTTCGGCGACATCGACAAGGTCCGGCGTGTCGCCGAGTACGCGACCCGGATGCCGATCCATCCGCGCCATCCCTACGCGGGGGACTTGGTCTACACCGCGTTCTCCGGCTCCCACCAGGACGCCATCAAGAAGGGTTTCGAGGCGCTCGGCGAGGACTACGAGAAGTGGGAGGTCCCGTACCTGCCGATCGACCCGAGTCACACAGGCCGGACCTACGAGGCGATCATCCAGGTGAACAGCCAGTCGGGCAAGGGCGGGGTCGCGTACGTCATGGACACCGAGCACGGGCTCGATCTGCCCCGTCGCCTCCAGGTCGAGTTCTCGAAGGAGGTCCAGGCGATCACCGAGGAGAGCGGCACGGTGATCCCACCCGGGGAGATGTGGGAGGTCTTCTCGAAGACCTACCTCCCCGACGATGCCGGGGTGCGCCTTCTCGCGAGCGAAGTGACCACCGGCAGCGGAAGGACCACGGTCAGCGCACAGCTGCTGGTCGACGGGCGGCCCCGCACGGTCATGGGCAACGGGAACGGACCGATCGACGCCCTTGTCGCGGGACTCCGCGCCGACCTCGGGGTCGAGTTCGAGATCAAGGACTACAGCGAACACGCCCTGACTTCGGGGAGTGGCGCCTCCGCCGTCGCCTACGTCGAGGCCGAGGGACCCGACGGGTCGACCTGGTGGGGGGTGGGGATGGACTCGAGCATCCTCGACGCGTCGCTCGCTGCGGTGGTCAGCGCCGCGAACCGGACGCTTGCGAGTCCGATCGACGTCGGGGAACCGAGCGACTTGGAAGGTTCGGAAGTCCACTGAGGCTTTCGCGATTCGCATTGACCAGTGGACTCGCCGAACGGGGGCGAGAAACGACCACGGATATGATGCGGCATGGGTCCACAGCGTCGGGTCGCCACCTCGATGCGAGTCCAGTTGCACAACGCCAAAGGTTGGACGCACCGCGCACGTGCCCGGCTCGTCGCAGCTGAATCGGCCGACAAGCGATTCGCCAGATACCACCGACTGGATGACGACCAATGGCACCAGGTCGTGCTCGACTCGATCAACGGGCACAGCGCACTTCCGATGCCGGGGTTCCCGGCGGCGGATCTTCAAGCCGGATTCGTCGGATCGTCCAACCGGCGTGCGATCGACGAGGGATGGGCCTTCTACATGTTGGTCACCGAGGAGCGGCGGAGGTCGGGATTACCGCTGGGCAGCGATGCGCACGTGCTGGACTTCGGATGCGGCTGGGGCCGGTATGCGCGAATGTTCCTCCGGGACGTCCCCGAGAACCACATCTGGTGCGCCGACACCTGGGACCTCGCACTGCAAACCTGCCGCGAAGCGGGTGTGCCCGGACCGAAGGTGCTGCTTCCCCAGATGCCGCCGTCGGACCTCCCGGCCGATCGGTTCGACCTCGTCGTCGCCTACTCGGTGTTCTCACACCTCTCACCGGACGCCCATGCCGCTTGGTCGAAGGAGTTCGCCCGGGTGGTCCGGCCCGGAGGGCTCGCCTTCGTGACCACTCAGGCTCGATGGTTCCTCGACGACTGCAAAGAGCTGAGGGACCATCCGGAGAAGGTCTCGACGGTCTGGCAGGAGCATCTCGCGAGCTCCTTCGTCGATCACGAGGGCTCGCTCGACCTCTACGACCGGGGTTCGTTCCTGTTCGCGCCGACAGGCGGGGCCGGCCAGGAGGGCGCCTTCTACGGCGAGGCGGTGGTCCCGCGGGCCGTCTTCGAGGAGGTGTGGGGCGGACACTTCGACGTGGTCGACTTCGTCGAGGATCGTGCGCGATGCCCGCAGGCAGTGGCCATCCTGCGTCGGCACGTCTGACGAGTCGTCCGTGTCCGAACTCAGCCACGACCCGATCGGGCAGCCGGCCCCGCGGGGCAGGCGCACCAAGAACGACGCCATCGCCAGGCGAGACCGGTTCATCAACGATCAGCTGACCGGCTTGGCCAAGGAGGACCTCGTCGTCAACGTCGGCTGCGGGATGGTCCGTCGATTCGAAGTCGACACGCCGGGCCGCTATCTCGCGACCGATCTCCGCGGCGCTGTCCAACGTCGACTTCTCCTCCGATGCCACCGCGCTGCCACTGGCCGACGACTCGGTCGACGCCGTGGTCTGCCTCGAGCTGCTCGAGCACGTGCCGGAGCCGAAGTCGGTGCTGGCGGAGCTGGCCCGGATCCTCCGGCCGGGAGGGATGGTGCTCATCTCGGTACCGTCGGCGGTCCCGCGTCACGACGACCACGACTTCTGGCGCTTTACCGCGGAAGGGCTCGAACGGCTCTGCTCCGAGTTCTTCCCCTGCGGCAGGGTCGAGGTCTTCGGCGGGACCTTCGAAGCGCTCGGTTACCTCGGCTTCTACTACCTCTCGCTCGTCCTGCACCGGGTCGGGATCAAGGGCAGGGCCCTCGCCGACGCCCTTCCCGCGACGGGCCACTGGCTCGACGAGCACAACTCGTGGTCGACGTCCACCTCGGCACTCCACACGCTCGCCTTCGATCTGCTCTTCGTCGGGAAGGCGAGCTGAAGGGCCGAGCGTCGACGACCTTGCACCGCGCGGCGATCAGCAGCCCGGCTCGACCCTCTTCATCGATACCCGAGCTCCCGGACCAGCGGCCCGCAGGAGAAACGCAGCAGAACAGCCAGAGCAAGGTTCGGCGGTTGCCACCGCCCGGCACCGACCGACGAGGAGAAGACCTTGGCGTCGAGGGGCGCCTCGGTCGGAGGTGTCTTCGTGGCGGCAACGCCGACACGATTCGATGGGCGCTCGTCAGCCCCCGGGCTTCGATCCGCCGGTGTCGTTCGTTCCTCTCCCGGCCGACGACCCATGGTTGGCAACTGTTTGAACTGCAGGACT
The DNA here is from genome assembly GCA_963741055.1 of uncultured Acidimicrobiales bacterium. Taxonomy (GTDB): domain Bacteria; phylum Actinomycetota; class Acidimicrobiia; order Acidimicrobiales; family RAAP-2; genus Bog-756. The sequence continues at coordinate 26,882 of CAVUGU010000015.1, forward strand.
CGATCGTCCCACGGTTCGTCCATCCACTCGATCAGTTCGCGAATGATCCGGCTCGGGAGAGCGGACCATCTCCTCGTAGCGGATCTCGAAGTACCGGTCAGGGTGGGCGGCGCCGAATTTACGGGCACGCCGAACATGGTGCGCCCACGACTGCACCCCCCGCACCGCTCGACGAAATCCCCAGCGACGCCGCCAGGAATCGAGAACGTCATGCGGATCGCGGATGACGTGCACGATCTGGCAATCGGGGAACAGCGAGTCGAGGAAGTTCGGGATCATCGCATAGCCCGGGCTACTTGTCCACCCAACGCGTCTTCCCGAGCTGCGCGGCACGCTGGACGTGCAGCCACAGGAAGAGGTCGCGCAGTTGGCCGTGCCACTCCTCGTCGGTGACGAGAAACTCGCCCACGTGAAGGTTCTCGCGTTCCAAGTCCGCGACGTGGCGCAAGAAGAGCGTCTCGGGACCACAGCTGATGTTCGGATGGGCGTCGAGCATCTGCCTCACGAGGGTGGTTCCCGAGCGCGGACATCCCACGACGAACACGGGCCGAGAGCGGTACAGGGCGGCCTCGGCCGCATCGAGACCTGCCCCCTTTTGCACGGCCACGACCCTAACCTAGCGAGCGCATTCGACCGGCGTCTGATCGACCGGGCTCAGAACCGGTTGAGTTTCCTGAAGATGCCCTTGGTCTGCTTGTAGAGGTTCACGAACTCGCCGAAGAGGAGTTCGTACTCGGCGGCGTTGGACCGATCCGGAGAGAAGGTCTTCCGCACCTCGACCATCGCGGGGATCTGCTCCGGGGTGATCCGTCCGAGCGCCACCAGACAGATCAGCGCCGCACCCCGGACGTTGGCGAGCACCGGGTCGGCGACTTGTCGGATCTCGCGTCCGGTCACGTCCGCGTGGATCTGGCACCACTGCTCGGAGTTGGCACCACCCCCGATGAACGCGAGCGACTCGAAGCGTCGGCCGGCGAACTTCTCGACTGCGTCGAGCAGCCAGCGCGAATTGAAGGCCACCCCCTCGTACACCGCGCGGACCATCTCGGCCTTGGTCGTCGAAAGCGAGAGATTGTGAAAACCCCCTCGGATCGTGTGGTCGTCGACCGGCGAACGCTCGCCGTTGAGCCAGGGGGTGAAGAGCACCCGGCCGCTGCCGGCATCGACCGAGTCGACCATCGCGCCCATCTCCTCGAAATCCGCGGCAAAGCGAAGGTTGTCGCGGAGGAAGGTCAGACAGGCGCCGGCGGTCTCGTGCTCGTCGGCGATCACGTACTTGCCGGCGAGCGCCGCGGGGATCGAGGCCACGTTGCTCGTCGGCGCGGTCTTCTTGAAGGGCACGTGAGCCGAGATCCACGAGGAAGTCCCGATGTAGAGGTGTGGGTCGTAGTCGGCGACCGCGCCCGAGCCGAACACCGCCGAGTGCACGTCGCCCGAGCCGGTCGAGACCGGCAAACCGGCCGGAAGCCCGAGCTCGGAGGCGGCTCCCTCGGCGAGGCTCCCGAGGATGGAGCCCGGCGGGACCAACTCGGGCAGTTTCGACCGCTCCAGCCCGGTCACCTCCAGAAGTCGTCGGTCGTAGACGACGTTGTCGATCTTCCGGTTGTCGGTCACCCAGTGCGCAGCGATCGAATCGAACGAGGCGCACCGTCGACCGGTGAGCCGCAGGTTGAGATAGTCGACCGGCTCGAGGAACACGGCCGTGTCGCGGTACACGTCGGGAAACGCGTCGCGCAGGAAGAGGATGTGGGCGGTGGGGTCCTTACCGGAGAGACCGGGAGCGCCGCCGGTGAGCTGAATGAAGCGCAGGATCTTCCTCGGGTCGTAGCCGAGGACGTTGACCGGACCCCCGACCACTCGGCGGATCGCACGGTTTCCCCGCGAGTCCATCCAGATCACCGCCGGCCGTAGTGGTCGGTCGTCGGTCGCCCACCGCGACGGTGCCCGACCACTGTGCGGTGCACCCCATCCCGGCCAGCGCCCCGGGCGACACCGAGGCCTCGGCGACGGCCCGTCGGGTCGCCGAGCAGATCGCCGACCACCACTCGTCCGGGTTCTGCTCGGCGCCACCGTCGGGGAGCAGGTCGAGCGCCACCCGTTCGGTCGCATGGGCCACGATGCGACCGTCGGTGGCCACCACCGCCACCTTCGGGCCGCCGGTGCCGAGGTCGACCGCGACCACGTACTCCTCGGTGGCCTTTGCCGCATTGGTCACGCCTTGACCACCCAGATCCTCACCACCCGCACGGCCTCGCCGTCGTCGAGCTCCACCTCGGTGCCCTCTCCGCCTCCGTCGGGAGGCGACGTCGAAACCGAGCGAGCGAGCACCTCGCGTGCCACCAGGTCGAACAGCGGTTCGAGGTCGTCGAGCCCGACCAGGTGCAGGTCGATCCAGTCCGACACGTCGAGACCGCTCGCCTTTCGGAGGTCCTGCACGTGGCGCACCACCTCGCGGGCGAGCCCGCGCCGGCGCAAGTCATCGTCGAGGGTGAGCTCGAGAGCGACCACCTCCGCGCCATCGCGGGAGACCGCGAAGCCCGGTTGCGACTTGACCCGGAGCTCGATCTCGTCCGCGGTCAGCTCGACCGGACCGTCGTCGAGCTCGATGGTCACCGGCTCCCCTGCCGACAGAGCCGCCTCGGCCGCCGCGCCGTCGACGGAGCCCATCGCGGCGCGGAGCTGCTGGACCCGCGATCCGAGACGCGGACCGAGCACCCGGAAGTTGGGGACGAGCTCGTACGCGAGGACGTCGCCCAGTTCGCCGATCGGCTCGATCACGTCGACGTTGAGCTCGTCCTCGACGATGCCCGGTGGCGGTGCGGGGCTGCCCTGGGGCAGGTGGACGAGGGCGCGGGCGAGCGGCTGGCGCACCTTGATCCCCGCTTCGGACCGCGCGGCACGGCCGAGCGAGGCCAACCGTCGTGCGAGCGCCATGCTCTCCTCGAGGGAGGGATCACGGGCGTCCGCGGCGACGGCCGGCCACTCGACCAGATGCACCGAGTCGGTCTCGGACGCAGCGGTGAGATCGCGCCACATCCGATCGGCCAGGAAGGGGCAGAGCGGTGCGAGCAGCCGGGCGAGGATCACCAGCACCTCGTGGAGCGTCGCCTGGGCACCGAGCGAGTCGGCCGGGTCGGCGCCCGGATCGGTCCGCCAGAAGCGTCGGCGACTCCGGCGCACGTACCAATTAGAAACGTCGTCGATCAGTTCGGCGATGGCGGTCGCCGCCGGAAACGGCTCGTAGTCGTCGAGCGAGGTGGTCACCTGGTCCACCGTCGCGTAGAGGCGCGAGCGCATCCACCGGTCGAGGAGGGAGCGCTGCGCCGGCGGCGGGATCGCGGGGTCGCCGGGGTCGAAGTCGTTGAGCGAGGCGTAGGTCGTGAAGAACGACCAGGTGTTCCACAGGGTGATCAATTCTTCGCGCATCGCCGCGTCGATGAAGTCGAGGCTGACCCGGGTCGGCGTCCACGGTGAACCCTGCGAGAACATCCACCACCGCAACGGGTCGGCCCCACGGGTGGAGAGGATCTCCCAAGGATCGATCACGTTGCCGATGCTCTTCGACATCTTGCGGCCCTCGGCGTCGACGATGTGACCGAGGCAGAGCACGTTGCGATACGGGGTCGCGTCGCGCACCAGGGTGTTGACCGCGAGGAGCGAGTAGAACCAGCCTCTCGTCTGGTCGATGGCCTCGCAGATGAAGTCGGCGGGGAAGACGAACTGCTCGGCGGACCCCTCGACGAGCGGATATCCCCATTGGGCGCTCGGCATCGATCCCGAGTCGAACCAAGCGTCGATGACCGGCTCGACCCGTCGCATGGTCGCTTCGGGACCCCCGGCGCACTCGGGGCACTCGAAGGTCACTCGGTCGATGTCGGGGCGGTGCGGATCCACGTCGGTGACGTCGTGACCCGCGAGCTCAGACAGCTCCGCGAGCGACCCCACGCAGCGAGTGTGGCCCTCGTCGCACCGCCACACCGGAAGGGGGGTGCCCCAGTACCGGTCCCGCGAGAGCGCCCAGTCGACGTTGTTCGCCAACCACTCCCCCATCCGCCCGTCGCGGATGTGCTCCGGGTGCCACCCGATGGTCTCGTTCTGCGCGACCAGGTCCGCCTTGCGCTCGGAGGTGCGGACGTACCAGCTCGGCTTTCCCCAGTAGATGAGCGCGGTCCCGCACCGCCAGCAGTGGGGGTAGGGGTGCACGTGGAGCTCGCGACGCAGGAGCCGCCCCGACCGCTCGAGCCGGTCGTTGACCTCCGGGTTCGTCTCGCGCACCGGCTGGCCCGCGAGCCACTCGACTTCGTCGGTGAAGCGCCCGTCGGGGCCGACCGGGTTGAGGGTCGGGAGGTGGTGGTCGCGCCCGGCCTGCCGGTCGACCTCACCGAAGGCAGGAGCCAGATGGACGATGCCGGTGCCTTCGTCCGCCTCGACGAACTCGCCGGGAACCACCCGCCACCCGTCGGACGCGCCGTTCCCCCTCGGCTCGAGATCGGAGAAGGGCCGGTCGTAGCGGAGACCGACCAGGTCGCTGCCGCGGACTCTTGCGGTGGCCACCTCGTCGTCACCGAGCACCTGGGAAGCGAGCTCCGCCGCGACCACCCGGTCCCCGACCACCGCGTACTCGAGGCCGGGGCCGACCGCGGCACCGGTGTTGGAGAGAAGCGTCCACGGCGTCGTGGTCCACGCGACGAGTGAGATCCCCTCGAGCGTGTCGACATCGAGCAGGGCGCGCAGGCGCTCGGCTGCCTCGCCGTCGTCACGAAGCGGAAAGAGAACGTAGGCCGACTCGTCCTCGACCTCGCGGTAGACGTCGGGCTGACCGAGCTCGTGGCTGGAGAGCGCGGTCCCACAGCGCGGGCAGTACGGCACCACCTTGATGTCCTCGTAGAGCAGGCCCTGGTCCCAGAGGCTCTTCAGGTTCCACCACACCGCTTGGACGTACTCGGAGGTGTTGGTCCAGTAGGCGTCGTCGAAGTCGATCCAGTAGCCGATGCGCTCGGTCAGGGCACGCCAGTCCTCGACGTAGTTGCGGACCGACTCCCGACAGAGCCGGGTGAACTCGGCGATGCCGACGGTCTCTTCGATCTGGTGCTTGGCGGTGATCCCGAGCTGCTTCTCGACCTCGACCTCGACCGGGAGCCCGTGGGTGTCCCAACCGGCCTTGCGCGGCACCGCGAAGCCCCGCATGGTCCGGTAGCGACAGAAGAGGTCCTTGTAGACCCTCGCCCAGACGTGGTGGAGCCCCGGACGGCCGTTGGCGGTCGGGGGACCCTCGTAGAAGATCCAGGGCTCGGCCCCCGATCGCAGCTCCACCGACCGCTCGAAGACCCGGTGCTCGGCCCATCGGCCCAGCTCCTCGGCCTCGAGGGCGGTGAAATCGGGTTCGGGCGGCACCGGGCGGAACAACTGGGCTTCCTTGTCGGTCGAAGTCGGGACGGTCACGGGTCGAGGCCGCCACCGGCCGGCAGCGGCCACCGTCGGCACCCGCCCGACCGGCACGCCGCGACCCTGGAGGGTGGGACCAGATACTACGGGCGCCGAGCGTCCACAATTGAGGGGTGCCCGAGCTTCCCGAAGTCGAGGCCCTCACCACCGCCCTCGGCGAGCGGATGGTGGGCCACCGCATCGCCTCCTGCCAGCTCGCGTCCTTCGCGGCCTTGAAGACGGTCGAGCCGGGGATCGACGAGCTGGTCGGGACGACGGTCGAACGGGTCGAGCGGCGCGGCAAGTTCGTCTGCATCGAGTCCGGGGGACTCTGGCTCGTCGTGCACCTCGCGCGGGGCGGGTGGATCAAGTGGTACGAGAAGGTCCCGAGCGCGACCCCGCGACCCGGTCGCGGACCCCTCGCCCTGCGGTTGCGCCTCGAGGAGGGCTCCGGGTTCGACGTGACCGAGGCGGGCACCGAGAAGCGGCTCGCGCTCTGGGTGGTCCGCTCGCCCGAGGACGTCCCCCCGATCGCCGAGCTCGGCCCCGATCCGCTCTCGCCCGAGTTCACGGTCGAGCGGTTCGCGGCCCTGCTGGCGTCCTCGTCGGCAACGTTGAAGATCGCCCTCACCACCCAGTCGCTGATCGCCGGTGTCGGGAACGCCTACTCCGACGAAGCGCTCTTCCACGCGCAACTCTCTCCCTTCAAGAAGACCAGATCGCTCACACCCGCAGAGGTCGAACGACTGCACGATGCACTCGTCGGCGTGCTCTCCGAGGCGGTGGAGCGTTCGGACGGTCTTGCACCCTCCGAGCTGAAGGGCGACAAGAAGCGGGCCATGTCGGTCCACGGACGAACCGGGGAGACCTGCCCACGGTGTGGCGACACCGTCCGCGCGGTCGCCTTCTCCACCAAGTCGCTGCAGTACTGCCCGACCTGCCAGACCGGCGGGAAGGTCCTCGCCGACCGCCGGCTCTCGCGGCTGCTCAAGTGAGCGGCAGCCTGCCGGAGGCCGCGCCGGAGAGAGTCGTCGAGCGAGACCGGTGAGACGAGAGAGTTCACCCTCGAAGGAGAGCTGGCTCGTCTCGAGCCGATGCGACTCGGCCACGTCGAGGGGCTGCTCGACGCGGCGGACGAGGACCGGTCGACCTTCGCCTTCACCTGGGTCCCGTCGGACCGCGCCGCGATGACCGCGTACGTCGAGCGGGGGATCGCACTCCGTGACGCGGGTGAGCAGGTCCCCTTCGTCACCTGGTCACGACGGGAGCAACGCATCGTCGGATCCACCCGCTTCTACGACCTCACACCCTGGGACTGGTCGTTGCTCTCTTCGAACCTCGCGACCGACCAGCGCCACGATCGACCGGACGTGGCATCGATCGGCTACACCTGGCTCGCCCGCTCCGCGCAACGTAGCGGCATCAACACCGAGGCCAAGGTCTTGATGATGACCTATGCCTTCGAGCAGTGGGGGGTCCGGGCGGTCCGACTCCTCACCGATGCCCGCAACGAGCGATCGCGGGCGGCCATCGCCCGCCTCGGGTGCACGCTCGACGGCGTTCTCCGCGCGGACCGACCGGCCGCCGATGGAACGGTCCGCGATTCCGCGGTCTTCTCGATGCTGGCGAACGAGTGGCCCGCTCACAAGGCGAGCTTGATCGCCCGGCTCGCCGGGCGGACCTGACGCCTGACCGCCCGAATTCACGGCTTTCGCACCCACCAGGTTCTACGCTGGGAGCAGTGCCTCTCCACCTGTGGGTCCTCGAGCCGCCTCCTTCACCTCGAAACCGCCTGACCTGCGCCATCCGCCTGATCTGGGCGATCCCCCAGCTCTTCGTCCTCCTCTTCTTGAACATCGTGGCGTTCTTCGCAGTGGTGGCGGCCTGGTTCGTCGCGCTGTTCACCGGTCGATTGGACGGGCCCCTCCGCGAGTTCATCGCGGGAGTGCTGCGCTGGAACATCCGGGTGGAGGGCTACTTCTACTTCCTGACCGACGCCTACCCCGCGTTCAGCCTGGACGAGGAGGAGCAGTACGCGGTGCGGCTCGCCATCCCCCCTCCGGTCGAGCTCAACCGCGCGGCCGTCCTCTTGCGCATCTTCATCGCGATCCCCGCCGGGATCGTCGCGAACGTCCTCGGCGCGGGACTCTCGGTCGTCTCGATCGGGAGTTGGTTCATGCTGCTGGTCACCGGCACCTTGCCCGTGCCGCTCTTCGAGGCGACCCGGGTGGTCGTCCGCTATCAGGAGCGGTTCTACGGCTACCTCATCATGTTGACGCCGGAGTACCCCTGGGGACCGATGGGGGACGATACGGCGGCGCTCTCGGCCGATGATCCCAACGAGGCATGGTCGATCCGGCTCAGCGACGGCGGGCGGATCGCCTTGATCGTGGTCGCCGTCCTCGGGGTGATCTCCGACATCGTCTCCAACGCTCGGCGCTGAGAGCCCCGAGCGGCTTGGACGATCGCTCAGATCGCTCAGCCGAACTTGATCAGCAGGACCGCGATCGCGGTCAGCGCGATACCCAGCTTCCAGACCCAGAGCCTCGGCTTGACACAGAGGTAAACCTGTCTGTTTACTAGAGATATCGGTTTGAGCAGGTTGCTCGGCTGTGGGCCGCCGGGCCCAGGCGGCAAAAGGGGGCAATCCCATCCGCCGCGCCGAGCGGCCGACCGACCACACCCGGGTCGCATGTCGCGACCACGTGAACAACGAGGAGAGTCATGCAGCGCCCCAGGGGGATTTCGATGCGACGGAGCGTCATCGCGGTGGTAGCGACGGGTCTCGCGGTGCTCGCCGCCGCCTGCAGCTCGAGTTCGGGCTCGCCGACGACGACGACCTCCGGCTCCGGCTCGGCGACCACGCAGTCCGGTCCGGTCACGCTTCGCCTCGGTTACCAGACCAACCTGACCCACGCGCCCGCACTGGTCGGCATCCAACAGAGCATCTTCACCAAGAACCTGCCGAGCAACGTCACGCTCCAGACCTCGAGCTACAACGCCGGACCTGCCGAGGTGACCGCCCTCTTGGCCGGCTCCCTCGACGCCGGCTACATGGGTCCGAACTCCGCCATCACCGCGTACTCGCAGGGCCACGGAGCGATCCGGATCATCTCCGGCGCGACCTCCGGGGGCGCGGGGCTGGTGGTCTCCTCCTCGATCACCTCGCCGTCACAGTTGAAGGGCAAGACTCTCGCCACCCCACAGCTGGGCAATACCCAAGACGTGGCGCTGCGGACCTGGCTGAAGAAGCAGGGCCTCACCTTCCCGGGACCGAACGGCGGGAGCGGTGAGGTGAACATTCTTCCCCAGGACAATTCGACGACGCTCGCCTCGTTCGAGGCCGGGACGATCGCGGGTGCCTGGGTCCCCGAACCCTGGGTCACCCGGATGGTGAGCGAGGGTCACGGCCACGTCCTGGTCAACGAGAAGACCCAGTGGCCCAACGGTAAGTTCTCGACGACGTTGCTGGTGGTCAGCACGTCCTTCCTCAACGCGCATCCCTCGGTGGTGACCGGTCTCTTGAAGGGCCAGCTGGCCGCGAACAACTTCATCAACTCGTCCCCCGCCGCCGCACAGGCCGACGCCAACACCGCGCTCGCTGCGGCGACCGGCAAAGCGCTCAAGCCGGCCGAGCTCTCTGCCGCATGGTCCGACATGACCTTCACCAACGATCCCATCGCCTCGTCGATCCTGACCGACCTCGTCCACGCCAAAGCCGTCGGCTTCTCGGTGTCGAACATCTCGGGCATCTTCGATCTGGGCCCGATCAACCAACTGCTCACCCAGGCGGGGAAGGCGAAGCTCTCCTCATGACCCAACTGGCGCCCTCCGCTCCCCCGCGCCCAGAGGAGCACGCGCCCGCGCTCGACCTCGCCAGGGTGTCCAAGCGGTACGGCGGTGCCGAGGGGGTCGTCGCGCTGCAGGACGTGACGCTCAAGGTGGCGCCGGGCGAGTTCGTCTGCCTGGTCGGCGCCTCCGGCTGCGGGAAGACCACCCTGTTGAACCTGGTCGCCGGCCTCGATCGTCCGACCACCGGCTCGGTGTCCCTGGCCTTCTCCGGACCCGGGTCGGATGCCGATCGAACGGTCGCACCCACGACGAGCGGAGACGGCACCACCACCGCCATGCTCTTCCAGGACTCCGCCCTCTTCCCCTGGCTGACCGTTGCCGCCAACGTCGAGCTGCCGCTCCGTCTCAAGGGAATCGGTCGCGCCGAACGACGCGCACGTGCCGCCGACCTGCTCGAACGGGTGCACCTCGGAGGCTTCGGGCCGAAGCGACCGCACGAGCTCTCCGGCGGCATGCGTCAGCGAGCGGCACTCGCCCGCGCGCTCGCACAGGATGCGGGCCTGCTGCTGATGGACGAGCCCTTCGGCGCGCTCGACGCGATCACCCGCGACCTTCTGCACGACGAGCTCGAGTCGCTGTGGATGGATCGAGGATTCACCGTCCTCTTCGTGACCCACAACGTGCGTGAGGCCGCACGCCTCGGCGATCGAATCGTCCTTCTCACCAGCAGGCCGGGGAGGGTGGCGGCCACCTTCGAGGTGGGACTTGCGCGTCCACGGCGGATCGACTCCCCCGAGATCGCCTCGCTCGCGGCGACCGTCACCGACCAGCTGCGCTCGGAGGTGGGACGCCATGGTTGACCGGTCGACCATCGCCCTCGACGACCCGTCGGGCCCCGATGTCAACGGCGCCGCGCTCGCCGGATCGGAGGCGAGTGGCGAGCGGAGCGCGCTCGACCAGACCCTCGCCGGGCTCGACGCACTCGAACAGGAACCCTCCTCCGGGCGCGACCGCTTCTCGCGGCGGCTGTGGCGCGCGTCCTGGCCCAAACTGGTCGCCCTCGGGATCATCCTGCTCGTCTGGGAGATCGCGGTCTGGGTCCACTGGAAGCCCTACATCCTCCAGTCGCCGAGCCAGGTCGCCAGTCAACTGTGGCACCTGCTCGGCACCTCGTCCTTCTGGCAGTCGTGTTGGATCACCGCGCAGCAGGCACTGATCGGTTTCGCCCTCGTCGTTCTCATCGGCGGCACGGTCGGCACCGCGGTCGCAAGGGTGCCGGTGCTGCGCGCGGGCATCGGCTCGTTGATCACCGGCATGCAGACCCTGCCCTCGGTGCTCTGGTACCCGCTGGCCCTGATGGTCTTCGGCGTGACGTCCAAGGCCATCATCTTGATGATGGTCCTCGGCGCGGCACCGGCGGTGGCCAACGGATTCATCAGCGGGATCGACCAGGTGCCACCGGGCCTGCTGCGCGCCGGACGGATCATCGGCGCGAGCGGCCCCTCCCTCGAGCGCCACGTCGTCCTGCCGGCCGCGTTCCCGACCATTCTCGGGGGGCTCAAGCAGGGGTGGGCGTTCGGATGGCACGCACTGATGGCAGGCGAGTTCCTCGTGCTGGTCAACCCGCTGAGCCTCGGGGGTCGCACCGTCAACGCCACCACCCAGGCCGAATGGGACGTCGTCGTGGCACTGATGATCGTGATCGTGATCATCGGGATCCTCGTCGACACCGCGTTCAGCCGTGTGGACCGCTCGGTGCGGCGCCGTTACGGCCTGATCGACTCCGCTACCGGCTGAGCGCCGGAACCCCCGGGCCCCATCCCAGGTCGCTCTGATCGGCGGCGGGACACCCCGCTCTGCCAGAATCGGCACGTGTACATCTCGGCCAAGGTCGACTACGCGGTGCGTGCGCTCTGCACCCTCGCCGATGCCGACGGAAAGCCGATCACCGCCGAGGCCCTCGCACAGTCACAGGGCCTTCCGTCGAAGTTCCTCGAGAGCATCCTGAACGACATGCGCCGCGCCGGCATCCTCTACAGCCAGCGCGGCGCCGAAGGCGGCTACTGGCTCTCGCGGCCGGCCTCGGAGATATCGGTCGCCGACGTGATCCGGCCGCTCGACGGGCCGCTCGCCGAGGTGCGCGGGCTCCGACCCGAAGCGGCCACCTACGACGGCGCGGCGGAGCATCTCCAGGCGGTGTGGGTGGCGGTGCGGGCCAGTCTGCGTTCGGTCCTCGAGGCGGTCACCATCGCCGACATCGTGTCGGGACGACTCCCCCGATCCGTCGAGAAGTTGACCGGCGACCCCGAAGCCTGGCTCTCGCACTAGCGAAGACGTCGGTGTCAGCCGGCCGGCCGGTGCCAGGGTCGCTCACCCCGCGAGACCACTCCCGCTCCCACGACCACCGCGACCAGTAACCCCACCGCCAACCCGAGCGCGGCCGTCGGTGAGACCTTCAACACAAGCGTCGCGCCGAGGAACGCTCCACCGAACATGGTGACGACCGCCAGCAGACGGCGAAGGCTGGCCGGCCCGAACCCGCTGCGCACGTCCGCGACCAGGCCGGTGAGGGTCATGGTCAGCACCGTGGTGGTGAGATCCGGCACCGCGAGCCCGCGCACCACCGCGTTCTGGGTGCCGAGCGCAACCCCGAGCACTGCGGCGGTCGCGTCCTGCAGGCCGTGGGGAAGATGCGTCGGCGCGACGGCGACGATGACGAGCGCCGCGCTCACGCAGACCAACTCGACCGACGAGCCGGCCAGGAGCAGCCGCCCCCGGTGGGAGCGCCAGAGGGTCACCAGGTGACCACCGAACGCCGCCCCGACGAGGAAGCCGACCAGGGCACTGACCGAGGCAGCGAGGGAGAACCCGGGCGCCCCGGCCAGCGCGAAGCCGATGAAGACCACGTTGCCGGTCATGTTGGCAACGAAGACTCTCCCCAAGCTGAGGATGCTGACCGCATCGACCAGGCCGGTCAGGATCGTGAGACCGAGCAGGAGGACCGGAAGCGGCCCGTGTCGCTCGTCGTCGACCAGCAGCCGGAGCGAGATCCCCGGTTCGCTCGCCGCCACATCCGCCATCTCTTTCTCCTCTCGTCGGTCACCACTCGGTCGTCACCCTGCAGTGCCGAGTGTGGCCCGCGATCACATGCCTTCGGGCGAGGGTCCGACCATGCGGACCGCGTCGGCGAGGATCCCCTCGATCTCCTCGCGATCGGCGGCCGAGAGGACGAGGTCGCCCGCGGGTGCCAGACCCTCCAATTGGGCCGGGCGGCGGGCGCCGACGATCGCCACGTCGACGTCCGGATTGGAGAGGACCCACGCGATCGCCAGCTGTGCGAGGGGAAGATCCCGCTCACGGCCGAATGCCTTCAGGCGCTCGGTCACCTCGAGGTTCCGGGTGAAATGATCACCGGTGAAGTCAGGACTGTGGCTGCGCCAGTCGTCCTCGCGGAAGGTGGTGGTCGGGCTCATGCTCCCGGCGAGCAGTCCGTGGGCGAGGGGTCCATAGACGAGGACGCCGATGTCGTGGGCGGCGGCATACGGCAGGATCTCCGCTTCGATGTCGCGGTGGAACATGTGATACGGCGGCTGGAGGGTTTCGACCCGTCCGTGCGCGGCGAGCTCGTCCATCTGCGCCGGCGAGTAGTTGGACACCCCCACGTGGCGGATCTTCCCCTCGGACACCATGTCTTCGAGAACCTGCGCCGTTTCCTCCGGAGGCGTGTGCAGGTCCGGCCAGTGAACCTGGTAGAGGTCGATGTAGTCGGTCGAGAGGTTCCGCAGGCTCGACTCGACGCCGGCCCGCAGCCACGAAGCACTCGCGTCGCGAACCAGGGTGTCCCCCTCCATCCTGAGCCCGCCCTTGGTGGCGCAGACCACCTGGCCACGGTCGACGACCTTCCAGAGGGCGTCCGCCAGCAGACGCTCGGCGACTCCGAAGCCGTATCCCTGCGCGGTGTCGAACAGGGTGACCCCGAGCTCGAGGGCCCGCCGGATCGTGGCCTTCGCCTCCTCCTCGTCGAAGGACCCCCAGTCACCTCCGTACGCCCAGGTACCGAGCGCGAGCGTCGAGACCTCCAAACCCGTCTTTCCCAGCCGTGTCGTTCGCATGGGTCACCTCCTCTGTCCGCCCTCGAGCCGAACCTTCCCCGTTGCGACGGGGGGCAATCTGTCCCCAGCATGAACCGGATCGTCCGGAATCACCAGGGTCGTCCGCTCAATCCTCGATCAGCGCCTCACGGTGGTGTCGCCGGAACTCGTCGTGCAGCACAGACCGCTCCACGTCGTCGAGCAAGGTGTACTCGAGACCGGGGCCCCTTCGTCGGTAGACCGGCTCGTCGCTCGACCACCACCCCGTGGAACGGAGGGGTTCCTTTCGGACCTTTCCGCTCGCGGTCTGGGGTAGCGCGCCGGTCACCCTCACATACGACGGGGCCCACTTGGTTCCGAGGTCGGGTTGTGACGAGAGGAAGCGGACGAACGAGGCCGGATCGAAATGTCGGTCCGGAAGGAGCTCGACCGCGGCCATCACCTGATCGCCGCTGCGCGGATCGGGCACCGCGTAGACCGCCACCGCCGCGGCGGGACCGTAGCGAACGAGCACCCGTTCGATCGGTCCCGCGCTCAGGTTCTCCGAGTCGACCCTCATCCAGTCACCGCGCCGCCCGGCGAAGTAGAAGAAGCCGTCAGCGTCGCGATAGGCGAGGTCGCCGGTCCAGTACCAGCCGTTGCGTGTCCGCAACGCCGAAGCCTCCTCGTCGCGGTAGTACCCCTCGAACCCTCCTGCGCCAGAGCGGTTCACGATCTCACCGACCGCTTCGCCCCCGTTGAGCAGTGCCCCCGCCTGATCGAATCGAGCCGGCGGGCATTCGGCCATGGTCTCCGGATCGACGACCGCAACGTCATCGCTCGAGCGGCCGAGCGCCCCGGTCGGGGTGTCCGGGGTCCACGAGATGGCCAGCCCACCCTCGCTCGACCCGTAACCCTCGGTCAGCACGCAGCCGAAGCGCTCCTCGAAGGCGGCCTTGTCGGCGACCGACGCCTCGGTCCCGAAGCCCCGACGCAACGTCGTTGTCGCGTCGTCCGGCTCGTCCGGCGTCGCGAGCACGTAGGCGAGCGCCTTCCCGACGTAGGTGAAGGTGGTCGTGCCGAACCGGCGGAGATCACGGCCGAAGCCGGAGGCGCTGAACCGTCGCGCGAGCGCCACCGTCCCGCCGACCACCAGCGTCGGCCCCCAGAGGACCATCAGCGCATTGCCGTGGAAGAGCGGCATTGCGCAGTAGGCGACGTCGCCGCGCTCGAAGCCGTAGGCGTCGGCCGAGCGGATCGCGATCGCCGCGAGCCGGCCCTGCGTGCAACGGACCGCTTTCGGGTCTCCGGTGGTGCCCGAGGTGAACAACAGGAGGTAGAGGTCCTCGGCGGCCGGGCGCGACTCGTCGACGATCTTCGCCGGGTCGGCCCCCGCGTGCGCTGCGACGAGCCCTCGGTACTCGGGCGTGTCGACCTGCAGGACGCGCTCTGGCGAGATCCCGAACGACAGGCCCTCGAGCAGGGCCGCGCCTTCGCTGTCGGTGACCAGCAACGAACAGTCGGTGCGCACGACGTCCCCGGCGAGGGCGTCTCCCCTCCGGGTCGGGTTGATCCCGACCACCACCGATCCGGCCAGCGCGGCCGCACCGAGCCAGAACACGTACTCCGGGACGTTCCCGAGGAGCACTCCCACGTGGAGCTGGTCGTTCAGCTGCTCGCCCGCTGCGCCATCTTCGACGAAGGATCCGATCAGTGAGGCGCGAGCCGCGCTCTCGTCGACCACCTCTTGCCAGCTCCACGATTGCTCTTCGAAGCGCAGGCCCGGATGGTCGTCCTCCGCGCGCGCCAACAGAAGTTCGGCGACGGTTGCCACCAGAGGGACGCTAGCGGCGCCGCTGGAGCGGGGCGCGTGCCTGGCTTCGCAGGGCGGTGGAGCTCTGGGTGGAGCCGAGTGGCGACCGCGGCCTACCATCCGGTCGGCGTCGCGCACGCGCCGTCGGTGCCGGCCACCGGGTGCCGGAGGACACGGGGAATGACATGGGAACTGGGAACGCGAGCGTCTCGATCGACCGGCCGGCCGACGAGGTCTGGACCGTGATCAGCGACTTCGGCGGCATCGACGGCTGGATGCCGGGTATCGAGTCGTGCCGAGTCGAGGGGGAGGACCGGATCATCGAGACGATGGGGATGACCATCACCGAGCACCTCGTCAAGAAGGACGACGCCGCCCGGGCGCTGACCTACGCGATCGTGGACGGGGCGCCGGTCGAACAGCACGAGGCCGTGGTCACCGTCACCCCTGAGGGCGGGGGCTCTCGAGTCACCTGGGACGTCGACGCCCTCCCCGACGACATGGCCGGATTGATGGCCACGGTCTACCAGCAGGCCCTCGATGCGCTGAAGGCGCACTGCGAGGCATGAGCGAGGCAGCCGCGCCCCGCGACCGACGGTCGGAGGACTCGCCAGAGACGCGACGTGAGGGTCGTCGCTCGTACCGGGTGCAAGCGCGAAGCGACGCTCCCGTCGAATCGGTCTGGCCGTTGCTCGCCGAAGCCCGGAGGTGGAAGGAGTGGACCTTCCTCACCCGCAGCGAGGTGGAACGTGAGGGCCGCCCAGAGCCGGACGGGGTCGGGGCCGTCCGTCACTTCACACGTTACGGAATCGGGTCTCGCGAAGAGGTTCTTGCCTTCGACCCGCCCACCCATCTCGCGTATTCGATCCTGTCGGGCTTCCCCGTTCGCAACTACCGCGCCGACGTGACGCTCTCGCCCGACGAGGGAGGGACTCAGATCACCTGGACCGCCACCTTCGACGAAAAGGTACCCGGCACCGGTCGGCTCACCGAGTTGATGTTGGGTCGGATGATCGGCGGATTCGCCTCGGGCCTCGCCCGCTACGCGGCGAAGACCCCGGCGTCGTAGGGCCAGCGCTCAGCCCGAACGAACGTCGTCGGGAGCCGAGGCGACGAGGAGCGCGAAGGCGCGCCACCTCCAGAGGCAGCGCACTCCGGAGAGACCGGCAGTGCGCATCCACTCGGCCTGCTCCTCGGTGCCGGCAAGCCGGTCCTCCGGATCGTCCGCGTCGCGGCCGATCGCGGCGAGGAAGTGTTGGTGCAGCTCGGGAGTGGCCGACGCCACCACCTCGAGGTTGGCGAAGAGACCACCGGGACGGAGACGTTCCGCCACCTCGGCGAAGAGCCCTCGCTTCCGGTCGTGCTCCAGGTGGTGGATCGCGAACCCGGACACGACCACGTCGAAGCTGCCGAGTGGTCCGAGCGGTTCGGCAAGGTCGCCGGAGCGTACCTCGACCCGCACATCGTCTCGGAACCGCGCGGTCGCGCGTTCGAGCATCGCCGGCGAGCGGTCGACCGCCAACACTTCGGTGATGCCGGGTCGGGCTTCGAGCGCGAGCGCGGCGAGCCGTCCGTCACCGCAGCCGAGGTCGAGCAGCCGAGTCGGCGAGGGAGGCAGGACCGACACCAGCACGGCTTCGGCCTCGACGCGCGGCGAAAGGTGCTCCTGGCGGTCGAGGTACCACGCGACCTTCTCGGGGTCGTGCCACGCCGCGGCCGCCATCGCGCCGCTCACCGGTCCGGACCGACCGATGCCTGCAACCGTCGGGCCCGCTGTTCGACCTCGGTACGTGCCTCTTCGAGGTCGACAGTGAGACAGCGACCCGCCTCGACGACCTGACGCCCCTCGACCCAGACGTCGGTCACCAGTCGACTCGAAGCCGACCACACCAGGTGCTCGATCAGTTGCTCGTCGTCGAGCAGCGGGACGAAGGCCGGGTCGTCGAGACAGACCGCGATCATGTCCGCGCGTGCACCGGGCGCGAGCACTCCGAGGTCGGGCCGGCCGAGGGCCTGCCCGGCGCCACGGGTGGCCAGCTCGAGGACGGTCGCCGAGTCGATCGCCCCCGCGTCGCGCTCGCGGAGCCGGGCGAGCATGGCCGCGAGCCGCATCTCCTCCCAGAGATCGAGGTCGTTGTTCGAGGCAGGCCCGTCGGTGCCGAGGCCGACCCGGATCCCGAGGGCGAGCAGGTCGACCAGAGGCGCGATCCCCGAGGCGAGCTTCGCATTGGATTGCGGGCAGTGGGCGACCCCGACGTCGTGACGTCGGAGCACCGCCATGTCCTCGGCAGAGAGCCAGACGCAGTGGGCAGCGAGAACCCGCCCTTCGAGCACACCTTCTCGGCCAAGGACCACGGGGACCGATCCCCCGTGCTCGGCCTCGAAGGACTTCCCCTCGTCTTCGGTCTCGGCGAGATGCAAGTGGAGGATCGCATCGAGCGCACGGGCTTCGCGGGCTGCCTCGATCAGCACCTCGAGCGGCACCGTGTAGGCGGCGTGAGGGGCGAAGCCGACCTCGAGGCGACCTCCCTCGCCGTGGCGCCGTCGGTGGAAGTCGACGATCTCGGCGATGCGGGTGTCCCACCAGCTCGCGCCGCCTTCGGATCCGGGCAACTGCAGGATCCCGGGCGTCACGATCGCGCGCGCACCTGCGGCGAGCACCGCGTCGGCGATCGCGTCCTCGAAGAAGTACGCCTCGGACGTGGTGGTCACCCCGAATCGGAGGAGCTCGGCCAGGGCCAGCGTCATTCCCCAGTAGACGTCCTCGGGTGTCAGGTTTGCTTCGCGCGGCCAGAGCACGTCCTGCAGCCAACTGCCGAGGGGCAGGTTCTCGCCGGTCCCTCGAAACAGGGTCATCGGCGAGTGGCAGTGCGTGTTGACGAGGCCCGGAAGGAGGGCGCCGCGGACCTCGATCTCCTCGACCGGCTCCCGCTCATCCGAGCCGCCCACGTTGCCGAGCGGCCCCATCCGAGCGATCGCACCGTCGACCACTTCGACGAAACCGGGGCGGAGCACCCGGCGCGAGCCGTCGCAGGGCACCACGGCGTCGGCCCGGTAGCGCACGGTTGTCGACCGGTCTTCCTCCGGTCCGCTCACCGACCGCCTTCCGGGCCGCCCACAGGATCGGCAGGGCCTCGTGGACGCGCCGCCTCTTCGTCCTCGATCACCGCGATCTCCTCGAGGCGGGGCACGTGACGCCCGCCCTCGAACGCGGTCGTGAAGAAGACGTCGACGATATCGAGGGCGAGCTCGGTCGCGACGACCCGTGCGCCGAGCGAGAGCACGTTGGCGTCGTTGTGAAGCCGGGCGAAGCGGGCGGTGTACTCGTCGTGGCAGAGAGCCGCTCTCGCGCCGCGCACCTTGTTGGCCGAGATCGCCTCGCCCTGCCCGCTCCCGCCGATCACGATGCCGCGCTCGCCCCCGCCCTCCATCACTCGACGAGCGACCGCGGCGCAGATCGGCGGGTAGTCGACCGGATCGGCGGAGTAGGTGCCGATGTCGTCGACCTCGTGTCCGGCGGCGCGCAGGTGCTCTGCGACGATCCCCTTCAGGACGAAGCCGGCGTGATCCGACCCGATCACGATGCGCACGGTCTCGCTCCGGTCACTTCCCGCCGTACCGGCAGCGGTCGATCAGACGTCGAACTTGACGACACCCCGGACGTTCGACCCCGCGGCCAGATCGTCGTAGCCGGTCTGCACCTCGTCGAGGGTGTACTCCTGGGTGATCAGATTGTCGACCTCCAGCAGGCCCGCCTGGTAGAGCCGGAGCAGGTTCGGGATCTGCACCCGAGGGCTGCAGGAGCCGAACACGGTGCCGAGCAGGGCCTGGTTGAACATGGCGAACTGGAACATGTTGAAGGTGATCTGCTCCTGGTTGAACGGTGCGATGGCCGTCGCGACCACCCGCCCGTCCTTGGACGCGAGCGCCATCGCCGGGCCGACCATGTCGCCGGTCAGCAGACCCGGGGTGAGGATGACCACGTCGGCCATTCGGCCCTCGGTCAGCTCCGGAAGCATCAGGTTGGCCTCGAGGATGGACGCGGCCCCGTGAGTGGCGCCGATCTCCTTGGCCTTCTCGACCTTGAAGGGAAGCGGGTCGACCGCGATGATCTGCCGGGCGCCCGCCAGGCGGGCTCCCTGGACGGCGCCGGAGCCGACGCCGCCGCAACCCACCACGACGACCGTCTCACCGGGCTTCACCTTGGCGCGGTCGACCGCGGAGCCGAAGCCGGTGGAGATACCGCAACTGATCAGCGCGGCCGCCTTCAGCGAGGCCCCCGGGTCGATCTTGACCAGCGACGCCTCGTTGGCGATCAGCGTGTCGGAGAAGGTCCCGAGCTGGGTCATCCGGTTCACGTTCCGCCCGTCGAGGTGGTAGCGCCAGGTTCCGTCGCTCATCATCGGACCGGCCAGGATGGTCATCCCCAGGTCGCAGAGGTACTGCCGCCCCGAGGCGCACCAGAAGCAGCGGCCACAGGCGGGAATGAACGAAGCCGCGACGTGGTCGCCCACGGCGAGCGTGTCGACGCCGGGCCCGACCTCCGCGACGATGCCGGCTCCCTCGTGTCCGCCGATCATCGGGAACATCGAGTCCACGCCGAAGACCTCGAGCACTTCCTGTGGAGCGCTCATGTCGCCGGTACGGAGGTGCTCGTCGGAGTGGCACATGCCCGCGTAGGCCATCTCGACGCGGACCTCGTGCGGACCCGGTGGGTCGATCTCGATCTCCTCGATCTTCCAAGGCTCGTGCAGGCCGGAACAGACAGCGGCTCGGGTCTTCATCTGGTCCTCTCCTCCTCGCGGCGCCCACGCGCCCCTCGGCTGCCGCCCAGCTTCGCGCCGGACTCCTCGGTGCGTCGAGCCCCGTCGAGCGTACCGGTCCGGCGGAGTCGACCCTCCTCGAAACCGGTCGCAACCAGGCGAAAGGCCCGGTCGAGCTGCTCGATGAGGTCATCGCCACCGTGGATCGCCCACCAGGTGAACGCGGCGGTCGCCGCGCCGAGGACCGAACGGGCGACGGTCTGGGCGACCAGCCCCTCGGGGTCGCCCCCGAGGCGGCGCGCCACGAAGGCAGCGACCACGTCGCACCACGCCGCGTAGCGCACCGCCGAGTGGGCCACCAGCGACGGCACCGAGCTGATCAGCCCGATCCGAATGCGGAGCTCGTCGAGCTCGCCGCCGCCGAAGCGGTTGGTGGCCATGACCGCCCGCCGGAGCACGTCGAGCATCGGCTGGTCGTCGGGTGCCTCGGCGAGCCGCTCGCGTAGCCGCATCAGCTCGGCGTCGAACTCCCCCCACACGACGTCGGGCTTCGACTCGTAGTACCGGAAGAAGGTGCGACGGCTCACTCCGACCGCGGCGGCGATCTCGTCGACGGTCGTCTCGTCGTAGCCCTGCCGCGCGAACAGCTCGAGGGCGGCGCGTGCCACGTCCTCTCGTGACGTGCTCGGGCGCCGACCCCTGGTGTGCGGAACCTCCATCGGACTTCCATTTTGACATCGAGTGCTATAAATTGGAACCCGTCCCCGCCGGCCCGGCCGGCCGACCATCGGAGGAGCCCGTGACCACCACCCGGCAGCCCGCCATGCCCCACCCCGCCGATCCCGACGGGGATCGCACTTCGGGCCGTACCGACGCCGCCCCCGCAGCAGCCGACGAGCGCGTCCTCGTCGAGGACGAGC
Organism: uncultured Acidimicrobiales bacterium; assembly: GCA_963741055.1. Classification (GTDB taxonomy): domain Bacteria; phylum Actinomycetota; class Acidimicrobiia; order Acidimicrobiales; family RAAP-2; genus Bog-756. The sequence continues at coordinate 47,664 of CAVUGU010000015.1, forward strand.
TGTTGGTCGAGGACGTCTCGATCGACGGCATGTGCGGTGTCTACTGACGAGAAGCGAGCCGCGTCGTCGGACGAGACGGCTTTCGATCCGGCGAGGCCGTGGGCGCTCGACCCTCAGGTCTCGCTCCGACCCGAACCCTTCGGGGCGCTCGCCTATCACTTCGGCACACGTCGGCTCTCGTTCCTCACCTCGAGGCGCCTCCTCGGCGTCGTCGAGACCCTCGCGACACAGCCCTCCACGCGCGAGGCGTGCCTTGCGGCAGGTGTGACCGAGGTCGAGCTCGGCACCTACGAGCGCGCCCTCGCCACGCTCGCGGACCGCGGGATGATCCGAGAGCGGGTCGCCTCGTGACGGCGACCCCGGCTGTCGCCTCACGTCCACGCCTCGCCGACCGCTTCGAACGGGGCCTCGACGCGCCGATCTGCCTGACCTGGGAGCTCACCTACGCCTGCAACCTGGCCTGCGTCCACTGCCTCTCGAGCTCGGGCAGGCGGGACCCCGCCGAGCTCACCACCGCCGAATGCAAGAAGGTGATCGACGAGCTCGAGGCGATGCAGGTCTTCTACGTGAACATCGGCGGGGGCGAGCCGACCGTCCGCCCCGACTTCTTCGAGCTCGTCGAGTACGCGACCAGCCACCACGTGGGCGTGAAGTTCTCGACCAACGGCTCGCGCATCACTGACGCGGTCGCCAATCGGCTCGCCGCGAGCGACTACGTCGACGTGCAGATCTCCCTCGACGGTGCGAGTGCCCCGGTCAACGACGCGGTGCGCGGCCGCGGATCGTACGCGACCGCGCTCGGCGCCATGGGCCGCCTGGCCGAGGCCGGCTTCGAGGGCTTCAAGCTCTCGGTGGTGGTGACCCGCCACAACGTCGGCCAGCTCGACGAGTTGAAGGAGCTCGCCGACCGGCACCGCGCCCAGCTGCGGCTCACCCGGCTTCGGCCGTCGGGGCGGGGTGCGACGGTCTGGCACGACCTCCGTCCGAGCGCAGAGGACCAGCGTCGCCTCCATGCCTGGTTGGTCGAGCACGGCGAGGAGGTCTTGACCGGTGACTCCTTCTTCCATCTCGCGCCCTACGGCGAGCCGCTCGCGGGTCTCAACCTGTGTGGAGCGGGTCGGGTGGTCTGCCTGATCGACCCGGTCGGCGACGTCTATGCCTGTCCCTTCACCATCCACGACGAGTTCCTGGCGGGCAACGTGCGCGCCCCGGGCGGTTTCGCCGAGGTCTGGCGGCACTCGGCGCTCTTCGCCGAGCTGCGGCGACCGACCAACGCGGGGGCGTGCACGAGCTGCGGTCACTACGACTCCTGCCGCGGCGGCTGCATGGCGGCCAAGTTCTTCACCGGTCTGCCCCTCGACGGTCCGGACCCCGAGTGCGCGCTCGGGCACGGCGAGGCCGCCCTCGCGTCGGGCGCGGACCCTCGGCCTCCCGTTCCCTCCCCCGACCACTCGGTCGTCCGTCGGCGAGGGGACGACGCGGATCGCTCTGCGATCGGTTCGGTCGCGCCGGTCCGGCTGGCGCCGCCGGTGGTCCGTCCCGCCCGCGCCTGCGACGAGAGCCCACTGTCGCCGGTGAACCACTCGCAACCGGTGCGCTGACCATGGCCGGCCTGGCCGAACCCACCACGATCGCCGGGCGACGCGCGCCCTCTCGCGTCGTCTTCGGGGCACACGAGACCAACCTCGGGCGCGATCGCTCCATCGGTGAGCGCCACGTCGCCTACTACGAGGCGCGGGCAGCCGGTGGTGCGGGGATCGTCGTCACCGAAACGGCGTCGGTGCACCCTTCCGACTGGCCGTACGAACGTGCGCCCCTCGCGTCCTCTTGCGGGCCGGGTTGGGCGTCGATCGCCAGCGCCTGCCGGCAACACGGGACGCTCCTCCTCGCCGGACTCGGGCATGCCGGCGGTCAGGGTTCGAGCGCCTACTCGCAGTCGGTGCTCTGGGCACCGTCGCGGGTCGCCGACGTGGTGAATCGCGAGATGCCCCTGGAGATGGAAGCCGCCGAGCTGGATGCACTGGTCACCGGGTTTGCCGCAGCGGCGCGGCTCGCGGTCGAGTCGGGCCTCGACGGCGTCGAGATCGACGTCGGCCCCTTCTCGCTCCTCCGCCAGTTCCACTCCGGCCTGACCAACCAGCGTGTGGACGCGTACGGCACCGATCGCTTGCGCCTCACCCGCGAGGTGCTCGAGGCGGTACGCAGCGAGCTCGGCGACCAACGCGTCCTGGGCTTGCGGCTCTGCTGCGACGAGCTGGCACCCTGGGCGGGCATCACCCCCGAGCACGCGGCCGCGCACGTGGCGGAGCTTGCCCCGTCGGCCGACCTGATGGTGATCGTGCGTGGCGGACCGTTCTCGACGTCCGCCTACCGCCCGGACGGACACACCGCTTCGGATTTCAACCTCGAGCTCTGCCGGACGATGCGCGCCGCAGCCGGCGGAGGGTGCCTCGTCGCGCTCCAAGGGAGCGTGGTCGACGCGTCCAGCGCGCAACGCGCCCTCGACGACGGGGTGTGCGATCTCGTCGAGATGACCCGCGCGCAGATCAGCGAGCCACGGTTGGTCTCGCTGGTCCGTCACGGATCGAACCGAATCCGGCCCTGCATCCTCTGCAACCAGGCCTGCCAGGTCCGCGACGTCCGCAACCCGATCGTGAGCTGTGTCGCAGAACCGCGAAGCGGTCACGAGACGACCGATGCGGAAGCCGGGACCGGAGCGGTTGCATCGGGGAGCGCCCTGGTGGTGGGGGCCGGGGTCGCCGGTCTCGAGTGCGCGCGGGTGCTCGCCGACGGAGGCCTCCGGGTGCGGGTGGTCGAGCGCGCGGCCCGACCAGGAGGCATGTTGGCGACCGCGGCCCGCCTCCCCGGACACGAACGGGCCGCCTCACTCGTCGAGTGGCTGCTCCACGAGTGCGAACGGCTCGGTGTGACGATCGAGTGCGGTGCCGAGGCGACAACTCGGGACCTCGATGCCGCGGTGGCGCGTGGCACCTCGGTGGTGCTCGCGACCGGTTCGAAACCTGCCCCCGCCGGGTTCGCGGCGGACGAGTCGTGCCTGGTGCTCGACGCGCCCGTGCTGCTCGAGTCCGGCCCCGGGTCGCTGCCAGAGGGTCCGGTGCTCGTGCACGACCCGGTGGGCGGACCGGTCGGGGTCGGTGTCGCCGAGTGGCTCGCCGGTTCGGGTGTCGAGGTGGCACTCGTGACACAGGATCAGGTCGCCGGCACCCTGCTGTCGCGCACGGGCGATCTTGCAGACGCCAACACTCGGCTCCAACGGCTGGGGGTGCGACGCGAGCTGCGGAGTCTCCTCCGTTCGGTCCACCAGGGCCAGGCCCTCCTCGAGCACGTCTGGACGGGTGAGCAACGGCGGGTCGCGTGCCGGAGCCTCGTCGACTGCGGCCACCGCCTGCCCGACGAGCAGTTCGAGGGAACGGGCAAGGAGCTGCTCCGCGTCGGCGACTGCGTCGCGCCACGGACCGCGCTCGAAGCCGTCCTCGAAGGTCGCCGCCGCGCGCTCGAGATCGTCGAGGCGGCCGGCCAGAGGCTCGCCTCGTGACCGTTCCCGCAGCCGAGGGAGCCCCCCGTGAGGGACGGGTGAGCGGCAAGGTCGTGCTGGTCACCGGAGCCGGGCGGGGCCAGGGTCGCAACCACGCGGTCCGCCTGGCCGGCGAGGGCGCCGACATCCTCGCACTCGACGTCTGCGCGGACCTGAAGGCGATCGCCTACCCGCTCGCCACGCCCGAGGACCTCGAGGAGACCGGCCGCCTGGTCGAAGAGGCAGGTGGGCGGGTCGTGACCGCGGAGGTCGACGTCCGAGACGCCGAGGCGCTGAACGCCGCGGTCGCCGACGGAGCCACTCGGCTCGGAGGCCTCGACGCCGTGGTCGCCAACGCGGGGGTCTGCACCGTGCAGCGTTGGGACGAAGTCGACCCGGTGGTCTGGGACACGGTGGTCGGGGTCAACCTCACCGGCACCTGGAACACCTGCGTGGCCGCGATCCCCCACCTGCGCGAGCGGGGCGGCGGCTCGATGGTCCTGATCAGCTCCACCGCGGGACTGAAGGGCCAGCCCTTCTTCGCGCCCTACGTGGCCTCCAAGCACGGAGTGGTCGGCATCATGCGGGTGCTGGCCAACGAGCTCGCCTCGGCGAGGATCCGCGTCAACACGGTGCATCCGACCGGCGTCGACACTCCGATGCTCGCCGGGATGGGTCCACTCGCCGAACGCATCGCCGCGCAACCCGACGTCGGGTCGATCTTCCTCAATTCGCTACCGGTCGAGGTGGTCACCTCCGACGACGTCTCCGCGGCGGTGCTCTACCTCTCGTCCGACGAGTCGCGCTACGTGACCGGCATCACCCTCTCGGTCGACGCGGGCTCGGCGGCCCGTTGAGGAGCCAACGGTGAGCGGCACGGCGCGTTTTCGCCACCTGTTCTCGCCGATCCGGCTCGGGCCGGTCACCCTCGAGAACCGGATCGTGTTCAGCGCGCACCTCACCAACTACGCGCGCGACGGCCTGCCGACCGAGCAGCACGCCGCCTACTACGCCGCGAGGGCGAAGGGTGGCGCCGGCCTGATCATCACCGAGGAGCACTCGACGCACCCGACCGACTGGCCCTACGAGAAGCTCATCCACGGCTTCGACCCGAGGGTGCTCGACGGGTACCTGCGGATCACCGAGGCCGTGCACGCGTACGACGTGCCGGTCTTCGCGCAGATCAACCACAACGGCGGCCAGGCGTCGTCGATGTACTCGCGGCTGCCGGTCTGGGCGCCGAGCCCGGTGCCCGACCCTCTCTTCCGTGAAGTCCCGAAGGCGGTCGACGAAGCCGAGATCGCCGAGATCGTGGACGGCTACGCGACCGTCGCGGCCCGTTGCGTCGAGGGAGGGTTCGACGGCATCGAGCTCCAGTGCTCGCATTCGTCCATCGTCCGGGGGTTCCTCTCGCCGGTGACCAACACCCGTGAGGATCGCTACGGCGGAACGTTGCGTAATCGGGCTCGGCTCCTGCTCGAGCTGGTCGGCGCGGTACGGGCGGCCATCGGTCCCGACCATGGTCTCGGTGTGCGCCTCTGCGGGGACGAGCTCATCGAAGGAGGGACCGACATCTCGGACGCGGTCGAGGTGGCCGCGATGGTGGACGCGACCGGTCTGGTCGACTACGTCAACACCTCCATCGGGGTGGCGACCGCGAGCCTCTTCATGATCGAGGCCAGCATGCAGGTGCCTCCCGGTTACGCGAGCTACGTGTCGAGCGCGATCCGCGACGCGGTGACGGTGCCGGTGGTAGGTGTCGGGCGTTTCAAGGACCCGCTGCAGGCCGACCGCGCCCTGCAGGAGGGCATCTGCGACCTGGTCGGCGTGGTGCGGGGACAGATCGCCGACGCGGAGTTCGCGGCGAAGGCCCGCTCGGGTCATCCGACGGACGTCCGCACCTGTCTCTCGTGCAACCAGGAGTGTGTCGGAAGGATGGGCCTCAACCGTTGGCTCGGGTGCATCGAGAACCCGCGGACCGGCCGTGAAGCCGAGCGGGTTCCCGCCCCGAGGCGGCGGCGCAAGGTGGTGGTCGTCGGTGGCGGCCCGGGCGGGCTGCAGGCGGCGGTGACCGCGGCCGAGCGCGGCCACTCGGTCACCCTGTTCGAACGTCGGGACCGTCTCGGCGGACAGGTGCAGGTGGCGGCGACGGTACCCGGACGCGCCGAGTTCTTCGACCTCGCCCGCAACCTCATCGTGGCCGCACGCCGCGAGGGCGTCGAGCTTCGCACCGGGCTCGAGGTGTCGGCGGCGGAGGTCCTCGCCGAGCGGCCCGATGCGGTCATCGTGGCAACCGGCGCGCGGCCGGCCCGTCCGTGGTGGGCAGGCGAGCACCCGCGCGTGGTCGACGTGCGAGACGTGCTCGAGGGCCGGGTCGATCCGCGAGGCGTCGTGGTCGTCGTCGACGAGCTCGGCTTCCATCAGGCGACGTCCACCGCCGAGCTGCTCGCCGATCACGGCTGCCGGGTCGAGATCGTGACCAGTGCGATGGTGGTCGGCCAAGACCTCGGCATCACCCTCGACATGGAGCTCTGGCAGGTGAAGGCGCACGCCAAGGGCATCGTCCAGAGCGTCGACCTGGTGCCCATGGGTGTCGCCGATCTGGAGAACGGCCCCGAGCAGGTGGTGCTCGCTCTCCAACACCATCCGACGGGAGCCGACGAGCAACGGGTCTGCGACTGGGTGGTGTGCTCGGTCCACCAGGAGCCCGAGGACGAGCTGTGGCGCACCTTGCGGAGCGAGCCGGTCCTCTCGGTCGACCGGGTCGGCGACTGCGTCGCACCCCGCCGCGCTCACGCGGCGGTCGTCGAAGGTCACCGGGCGGCGGTGGCACTGTGAGCCTCTACGATCCCGCTGCGCCGCCGAGCGCGCTGGCCGTGATCGTCGCCCGCAACGGGCGGCTGCCGGCCGGCGCCGACGAGGCCGCGGCCGAGGCCGGCGACGCGCTGGTCGTCGGTACCGGGGCCGAGCCCGCGGCTGGCGCGCTCGCCGGCGTGCGCCAGGTCTGGTGGCTCGAAGCGGCGGGAGGATTCCGGCCTGCGGCATGGGCCGCGCGCCTCGCCCCTCTGCTGCACGGCGTCGCCTTGGTCCTCATGCCGTCCTCTCCCGACGGCCGCGATCTCGCACCGCGTCTCGCGGCGCGGCTCGACCGGATGCTCGTCGCCGGCGCGATCCGCGCCGAGGTGGTCGATCTCCCATCGGGTGCGGGGGCCCGCGGCGTGCGGGCGATGGTGTCGCGTCTCGACGACCGGGTCCTCGTGCCGCTCGAGGTCGAGGGACCGGCCGTCGCCACCCTCGTCCCGGGCAGTCGGGCGGTCGGAGCCACAGCCGGTCCGCCACGGGTCGAACCTCTCGGCGAGGTGCCTGCGGGAGAGACCGACGGATCGCGCGTCGAGGCCGACGGTGGAGACCCGGAGGTGCTCGCCGAGCTCGAACCCGACCTCCACACGATGGACCTGGCCGACGCTTCGCGGGTGTTCGCCGGTGGGGCCGGGCTCGCCGCCGGAGTCGACGATCGCGAGGCCGCCGCGCTCTTCACGCTGCTCGGCGAGGTCGCGGCCGCGCTCGGCGGCTCGGCCGGCGCGACGCGGGTGGCCACCGACGCCGGTTGGACCGAGTACACCCGGCAGATCGGGACGACCGGGGTGGCCGTCGACCCCGACCTCTACGTCGCCTTCGGGATCTCCGGCGCGACCCAGCACGTGGCCGGACTCGGCAACCCGGGACACGTGGTCAGCGTCAACACCGACCCCTCTGCGCCGATGACCGCGATGGCCGACCTCGGCCTGGTGACCGACGCGCGGGGGCTCCTCGTCGAGCTCGCTCGCCGGGCCGGACTCGAGATGCCGACCGAGCTCGCCACGGTGGAGACCTCGAGTGCCTGAGTCGGCGTCGTTCGACGCGGTCGTCGTCGGCGCGGGACCCGCGGGCTCGTCGGCCGCGCTCGCGCTCGCCCGGGCCGGGCGGTCGGTGGTGCTCGTCGAACGCGGCCCCTTCCCCGGGTCGAAGAACGTCTACGGCGGTGTCGTCTACGGCCGGGTCCTCGACGAGATCGTCCCCGGCTGGTGGGACGAGGTTCCGGTCGAACGGTGGGTCGTGCGTCGGTCGACCATGCTGATGACCGGCTCCCAATCCCTCTCGGTCGACTACCGCACCGAAGCGTGGGGCTCCCCGCCCTACAACGGGATGACCACCCTGCGGTCCCGATTCGACGCCTGGCTGGCGAGCAAGGCGACCGAGGCCGGGGCGCGTCTGGTCACCTCGACCGTGGCGACCGGTCTGCTGCGCGGCGCCTCCGGGAGGGTCGAGGGGATCCGGACCGACCGCGACGGGGGCGACCTCCGCGCCCCGGTGGTGATCGCCTGCGACGGGGTCAACTCGTTCCTGGCCAAAGAGGCGGGCCTGATGGGCAAGTCGGTTGCCTCCCATCACACCCTCGGGGTGAAAGAGGTGCACGCGCTCGGTGCCGACGTCATCGACGAGCGCTTCGGGATCGGTCGCCACGAAGGAGTCGACATCGAGATCCTCGGCTGCACCGGCGGCATTCCCGGAGGAGGCTTCCTCTATACCAACTCCGACACGGTGAGCGTGGGCGTCGTCCTCTCCCTCCCCCAACTCGGGGAGTCGGGCGTCCGGCCCGAGGAGCTCGTCGCCGACCTCCGCGCCCACCCGTCGATCGCGCCGCTCCTGCGCGGTTCGCATCTGCGGGAGTACGCCGCCCACCTGATCCCCGAGGGTGGGTACGACACCATGCCTCCGCTCGCGGCGGACGGCCTGCTCCTCGCCGGCGACTCCGCCGCCATGACCCTCGCCGCGGGCCTCTGGCTCGAAGGCGTGAACTTCGCGATCGGGTCGGGGTACGCCGCAGGCACCGTCGCCGACCGCGCGCTGACCGCCGGCGACACCTCGGCGCAAGGTCTCACTCCGTATCGCGCCGAGCTCGAACGGCAGTTCGTGCTCGCCGACCACCGGCGCCTCCGCAAGGCGCCCTCCCTGCTCCTCTCGGAACGCGTCCAGCAGCGCTACCCCGGCCTGATCTGCGATCTCGCAGAGGGGATGTTCACGGTGAGGAACCCCGAACCGAAGCCCGGTGGCCTCGCGGCTGACCCGCGATGCGGCGTCCCGGCACGGCGTCAAGCTGCGCCAGCTCGCCGCCGACACCCTCCGCGGGCTCAGGATCTTCGGATGAGCGGCTCCGAGCACGCCGCGGAGGAAACCCGCTGGCGCGGGATCTCCTTCGAGGACCGCATGGCCACGGTCGACTTCCGCGTCGGTGAGCGGGCCCACATCACGGTCGACTCCGACCGCTGCCGGTCCTGCAGCACCCGCGCCTGTGTGACCGCCTGTCCGGCCAACCTCTTCGCACCGACCGCGGACGGCGGAATCCTCTTCAACTACGAGGAGTGCTTCGAATGCGGGACCTGCTACATGATCTGCAACGAGGAGGGCGCGATCACCTGGACCTACCCCGACGGCGGGTACGGCGTCGTCTTCCACCACGGATGAAGACGTGAGCTCGCCGCACCCGCTCATCGCGGCCTGTCTGCGGATCACCGATCTCCGACCCGAGGTCGATCCGCTGACCGGTCGGGTGACCCACGACCGGCTCGCGGTCGGGCTGAGCGCGTCCGATGCGGCAGCGCTCGAGTACGCACTGCGCATCGCCGAGGCCTGGTCGGGTCGGGTGGTGGCCGTGACGATCGGGTCGGACACGGGTGACGAGGTCCTCCGCGAGGTCGGCGCACTCGGTGTCGACGTGGTCCGGATTCCCGACACCGATGACGCCGAGGACCGGGCGCATCCGACCGAGCTGGCCGGTGACGAACAGGCCTCGGCACGGGCCGCCGCGGCAGCCATGGCCGCCCTCGGCGGGCCCGACCTGGTGCTGTGCGGCGATCGTTCGGCCGACCGCGGAACCGGGGCCTTTCCCGCCTTCCTCGCGCACGAGCTGGGGGCGGCACAAGCGCTCGGCCTGGTGCGGCTCACCCAAGGTGGCGACCGGGAGCTGCTCGCCGAACGCCGGTTGGACGGCGGTTGGCGGGAGCGGCTCTCCGTCCGCCCGCCCGCGGTCTGCTCGGTGGAAGCCGCCGGCGTACGGCTCCGTCGGGCGACCTTGACCGGCGCGCTCGGTGCGAACGACATCCGGATACCGGTCGACGACGCGGCGTCCGGGTTCCTTCGGACCGCGCGCGAACGTACGGGTGCACTCCGCCTCGGACCCATCCGGCCCTTCGAACCGCGAACGAGGGTGGTGCCCGCCCCGGCCAGCGACGACGCCCGCGAGCGGGTCCTCGCGCTCACCGGCGCACTGGACCGACACGACCCCCCGACCCTGGTCGGACCGATGGGCGCCGCAGAAGCCGCAGACGTCCTCCTCGAGTACCTGGCGCGCCACGGCTACCTCGAGGACCCGGACGCAGTCGGGGCGGACCCGGGAGCGCCGGAGAGGTCCTCGGTGACCTCGCTCGGAGCGACCACCTGGCGAGAGGCGGCTCTCTTCGCGCCGTTCGGGCGTGGCCCTCCTGGTGCCGGTCGGCTCGACCGAGCAGCACGGTCCGCACCTGCCCCTCACCACCGACACCGAGATCGCGGACGCGGTCGTCGCCGGTGCGATCGAGCGCGACGTCCGGCTGGTCGGCGCGCCCGCGGTGGCCTACGGGTCGAGCGGCGAGCACCAGGACTTCGCCGGGACCCTCTCGATCGGGAACGAGGCCATCGAGCTGCTCCTCGTCGAGCTCGGTCGCTCGGCATTGCACACCTTCGAGCGGGTCGTCTTCGTCTCGACCCACGGGGGCAACGCGAGCGCGCTCCGCAGGGCGCTCGATGCCTTCGGAGAAGACGGTGGCGCACACGTGACCTCGTGGTCGCCGCGTTGGTCCGGCGACCTTCATGCGGGGCGTACCGAGACGTCGCTGATGCTCGCCATCGCTCCCGAGCGGGTCCACCTCGAACAGGCGCAAGCCGGTCCTCTCGAGCCAGCCGAGACCCTCCTGCCGCGCCTGCGAAAGGTGGGGGTGCGAGCGGTGAGCGAGAACGGCGTGCTCGGGGATCCGAGCGGGGCCTCTGCGACGGAGGGGCGCGAGCTCCTCGAGCGGGCGGTCGACGAGCTGGTCGCCTTCGTCGAATCGAACACCGGGAACGAGAACCAGCCGGCCGACGAACGAACAGAGAGGTGAACCGATGGCACGAGTAGCGCTCGTGACAGGTGCGGCCCGTGGCATCGGTGCCGCGACCGTGCACGCACTCGCGGCGTCCGGGTGGTCGGTGGTGGCGACGGATCGTGCCTCCGACGATCGCCGCATCCCCTACCCGATGGGATCGGAGTCCGACCTGCAGGCGACCGTCGAGGCCGCGCTCGACCGGCACCCCGCGCCGACCGACGAGTTCGCCGCCTCGCCACCGGTCGTGTCCGTCGTCGCCGACACCACCGATCCGGTCGCCCTCGGCGATGCGGTGGCCGAGGCGGAGCACCGATTCGGCGGACTCGACGCGGTGGTGGCGGTGGCCGGGGTCATCGCCGGTGGTGTCCCGCTCTGGGAGATGCCCGGCGACCAGCTCGGCGCGGTGCTCGGCGTCGATCTCGGCGGGCCGATCACTGCGGCGCGGGTCGGGATCCCGGCGTTGCTCCGCCGCCAGCAGCCGCGACAAGGACGCTTCCTCGCGGTCGCCTCGGCTGCCGGAACTCGCGGGATCCCGATGCTCGCCGCGTACGGTGCGGCCAAGGCGGGCGTCGTCGGGCTCATCCGCGGCCTCGCCGCGGAGCTCGCCGGCACCGGGGTGACCGCCAACGCGGTGAGCCCCGGTTCGACCGCGACGGTGATCCTCGACGAGAGCGCTCGGCTCTACGGACTGGAGAGCTCCGCGAGCTTCGCCGAGCAGCACGCCATCCGCCGACTGGTGACGCCCGACGAGATCGCCGCGGTCCTCACCTGGCTCGCCGGGACGGAGAGCGCGGCGATGACCGGGGCCGTCGTCGCAGTGGACGGCGGCCTGACTCTGTGACGCCCCTCCCGGAGGGCCTGGGGCTGGTCCTCGACCCGTCGGTGCGGGTGATCGAAGGTGGCAAGGTGTTGATCGGGGGTCATCCCGGCCGGCTCCTCACCTTGACCGACGACGGTGTGGCCGCGCTCGAGCAACTGTTCGGCGGCGAGGCCAGACGGCGAGACCGCGCGCCGGCTCGGCCGCCGACTGGTCGACGCAGGAATGGCCCACCCTCGGCCCCGAGCCTCCGATCCCCCGGCAACGGTCGCCGGCCGGGTGAGCGTGGTCATCCCGGTCCTCGACCGCCCCGGTGCGCTGGAGGCATGCCTCTCCTCCCTGCGGCGAACCGACGAGGGTGCCGACCTCCCGGTGGTGGTGGTCGACGACGGCTCTGCCGACCCTCCGACGATCGAGATGGTGTGCCGCCGTTTCGACGCACATCTGGTGCTCCGCGCGACCAACGGCGGCCCGGCTGCCGCGCGCAACGACGGGATCGATGTCGTCGACACCGAGCTGGTCGCCTTCCTCGACAGCGACTGCACGGTCGACGGAGAGTGGCTCGCCCCCCTCCTCCCCTTCTTCGACGACCCGGCGATCGGCGCGGTTGCACCGCGGGTCCGCCCGACGAGCACCGACGACCGGCGGCCCTCGGTGCTCGCTCGCTTCGCGGACCGCCACTCCGATCTCGACATGGGCGACCGCGAGTCCGAGGTCGGGCCCGAGCGGCCGGTCCGCTACGTGCCGGCCGCGGCGCTCGTGGTGCGAAAGGCGGCGCTCTCCGACGCGTTCGACGCGGCACTCCGGTTCGGTGAGGACGTCGATCTGGTATGGCGTCTCGGCGACGCGGGCTGGAGCGTCCGCTATGTGCCCGATGTCGAGGTCGTCCACCGAGAGCCGGGGTCGTGGTCGTCGTGGCTGGCGCGACGCTTCCGGTACGGCACCTCGGCGGCTCCCCTCGCGATTCGCCACCCCACGCGGCTCGCCCCCCTCGAGCTCCGGCCCTGGCCGGCGCTCGCCGCACTCGCGCTGGTGTCCGGTCGGCCGCGAGCGGCGCTCGGGACGGTTGCCGTCTCGGCAGCGCTGCTCGCCCGACGCGTGCACGGTCATCACGTCCCGGCGTGGCTCCCGGTCCGCTGGAGCGCCGAAGCCGCCGGTTGGACGGTGATCGGGATCGGCCATGCGGCGACGATGCTGGCCGCGCCGGTGCTCGCCGTCGCCGGCTGCCGTCACCGACGATCGGCGGTGCTCGTGCTCGCCCTCGCTCTCGCGCCCCGCGCTCGAGTGGTGGCGGCGACGGCCCGAGCTCGACCCGGCGCGGTGGGCGCTCGCCTCGTTGGCCGACGACGTCGCCTACGGAGCGGGGGTCTGGATCGGTTGTCTCCGTTCCCGAACGGCGCGCCCACTCGTGCCGAAACTTGCCCGCTCGGCCCCGGAGGGGTGACGCGCCGCTCCTGCGTGCCGACAGCACTCTCCCTGGCAAATGGTGTGAAATAGGGGCGTCAGCACCGACAACGGCGACGCGTTCCGCGGTGCTCCCCACCATCCGGTGAACAGGTCAGGGACTCTCAAGATGGATACGGAAGGCGAGCCGACGTCGAGCCAACCGGGCCGCCCACCCGATCGACGACTACACCGCTCGCTCGGGGTGCTCGCCCTGCTCGGTCTCCTCGCTGCGGTGGCGGCCATCGTGATCGGCGTCACCAGCCAGCTGGCCATCGCCGACGCCAACGGCTCGTTGGCGGTCACACGGACCAACCTGCACCACGCAAAGAAGACCCTCGACGGCCTTCGTGGACAACTCACCGCGATGGAAGCCCAGTCGACCGCGGCGGGGATCACGCTCGCCGGAGAGTCCGCGGCGCTCGCCAAGGACCAAGCCGCGCTCGCCCGTGCACAGATGGACGTCGTCGCCAACGGCGTCAACATCTCCGCTCTCGACTCCTGTCTGTCCGGCATCGAGCAGACTCTCAACCAGATCGCGGTCAACGATGTCGCGGGGGCCACCTCGACCCTCGGCTCGGTCGAGAACACCTGCAAATCCGCGCATCCGGCGAGCTCGTGACCGTCACCACACCACGGTCGGGTCGTGAGGCCGACGGTCCCGACGGTGACGGCGCGGACCAGGGCGGTGACGACACCGGAGTCGACAAGGATGGAGGGTCGCGCCTCTCGCGTGCTCTCCAGGCGCACCAGGTCCATCTGGCGCGCCTCGGGGTGGTCGTCCTGCTGCTCACCGCAGCCCTGGTGTCCGACATCGTGCTCCACGCCCGCCTGGACGGGGCACGCGGCTCGCTTGCCAGAGAGCGCCAAGCGCTCGCCGAGACGACCCGGGAGCAGAATGCGACTCTTTCGGCCATCGCCTCGACCACGCGCCAGCGTGACCAGCGAAGAACGGTCACCTCACGAGTCCAGAGTGAGATCGCCACAACTCAACAGCAAATCGGCGCGGCATCGCACACCAACGCACTGCAGTCACTCGACATCGCATCACTCGACACCTGCCTCAATGGTGTGACCACCGCCGCGAACGACGTCGTCGGCTCGAATCTCCCCGGCGCGGTTGCCTCGATCAACTCGGTGTCGGCGAGCTGCCTCTCCCTCGACAGTTCGAGCGGAAGCGGCCTCGTCTACCCATTCGACTTTCCGGACCCGTTCGTCCTGCCGGTAGGGAACGAGTACTACGCGTTCGCCACCAACTCGGCGGCGGGCAACATCCAGATCATCCAGTCCTCCGACCGGGTGCACTGGACGACGGTCGGCGACGCGCTCCCCCACCTGCCGGTATGGGCGCAGCCTGGTGCGACCTGGGCACCGTCGGTCCTCCCTCGGGGCAACTCGTACGTGATGTACTACTCGGCGGTCTACGCCAACACCGGCGAACAGTGCATCTCCGAGGCGGTCGCCTCACAACCGCAAGGGCCCTACATCGACAGCTCCCAGTGGCCCATCGTCTGTCAACTGACCATGGGCGGTTCGATCGACCCGAGCCCGGTGGTGTCCGCGGACGGCACGCCGTATCTGGTGTGGAAGTCGCAGGGGGCCAACGGGCAACCGGCGACGCTCTGGGCCCAGCAGCTGACCGCCGACGGGACGGGTCTCGTACCGGGAAGCCCCTCCCAACTCCTTCAACCCGACCAAGGGTGGCAGAACGGCTATATCGAAGGCCCGGACATGATCCAGGTCAACGGCCAGTACCTGCTCTTCTACTCGGGCAGCGATTGGAAGACGGCCTCCTACGCCATCGGCTACGCGACCTGCGACGGTCCTCTCGGGCCGTGCACCGACCAGTCCGCTCAACCGCTGCTCGGATCACAGAGCGCCTTCTCCGGACCAGGAGGGTCCTCGCTGTTCACCGACCCGAAGGGCGACCTGTGGATCGCATTCCACGCGTGGCTGCCGGGCCGGGTCGGCTACCCCTTCAGTCGACCGCTGTTCATCCGACCGGTGACGGTCAACGCAGGGGTGCCCGCGATCGGACCCTGAGCGAGTCGAGCTACTGCAGGTAGCCCTCGACGGTTCCTTCGGGACGGCTCGCCGCCTCGTCGGGATCGCGGCCGGCCGATCGGAGGGCTCGGCGCTGTCGGAGCAGATCCCACATCCGGTCGAGCGAGACGCCGATCTCCCGCAGGCGTTCCTGGTCATCGTCGGAGAGCCCTTCGCCGACGTGGGTCTCCTCGAGACGCTTCTCCTCGTCGGCCAGCTGTCCGATCCGGCCGATGATCTCCTCGTCGTC
The DNA here is from genome assembly GCA_963741055.1 of uncultured Acidimicrobiales bacterium. Classification (GTDB taxonomy): domain Bacteria; phylum Actinomycetota; class Acidimicrobiia; order Acidimicrobiales; family RAAP-2; genus Bog-756. The sequence continues at coordinate 62,912 of CAVUGU010000015.1, forward strand.
CACGGTGCCTCCCCGTACGGTCTGCGCGTCGGTTGCAGACTACGCCCCGGTCCAGGCGAACGATGCGGCAGCCGACGCGGAGAACCCAGGGGGTGCCGAGCCCGTTTGGTTTGCGCACAAGGGAAGCCCTCGCCGCACTCGGCTCCGGCGGGCAGTGCCGGAGCCGAGCGGGCTGAGAGCGGTTCCGCCTCGTCGTCGAGCTATTGCAGCTGCGAGGAGCCGAGGACGCTGTTCGGGCGGTCCACGACCGCACCGGTGTTGCCCTTCACCTGGAGCAGTCCGATCACCGTGTTGTTCTTCACGGTCACGCTGCCGGTGTTGTTGTTCACCTGCACTGCCGCCAGAGCATCGTTGTTCTGGAAGGACACCGGCCCCGAGTTCCCGATGAGGGCGACCCCGCCGATGATCACCGATCCCTGACAGTCCGACGCGCCGTCACCGATCACGCTCGGATTGGCCGAACCCGACTCGTCGAGGTCGAGCGCCATGCTCGTGCTGCAGAGCCGCAGAGAACCGCCCGTGGAGTGCACGAACCCGATGATGATCGCGCCCTCCGATTCGAGCGAGCCGCCAGGCTGCACGGTGATCGAGCCGATCACGAAGCAACCGGGCAGGATCTTCACCGACTGTCCGGATGCCACGGTGACCTGCCCGATCGTGTAGCAGGCAAGCGTCGTGGTGCTGGTGATGGTCAGGGTCCCCGAGACGAAGGCTGAACGTGTAGTTCGTCGCCGCGAGCGTCCCGCGCGAGCAGGTGATCGGGTAGGTGCCGGCCGCACTGGTCGGAGTGGCGGTGGTGGTACAGGCCGGGCTGCCGGTGACCCCCGAGGTCGCCAGGGTCTGGCCGTTCACGAAGCCGGTGATCGTCGCGGTGAGCGTGGGCACCGCGCCGCCGAACTGCATGGTCTGGTTGTTGGCCGTCACGGTCAGAGTGGCCGGCGAGACCGTCACGGTCCCCGACACGTAGGTGATCGTGTAGTTGGAGTCGCTCGCACCCGAACAGGTCGAGGCGTAGGAGCCGACCGCGGTGGTCGGTCCGACCGTCGTCGAGCAGGCGAGCCCCGCCCCGAGCGAGGACGCGGTGTCCCCGTTGACCAGGCCGGTCACCGTCGGGTGGATGGTCGGCGTCGCCCCTCCGTAGGTGACCGTCGCCGACGACGCGGCCACGGTCAGCGGAGCCGGCGTGACGTTCACCGAGCCCGACACGTAGGTGATCGTGTAGTTCGGGTCGGAGGCGCCCGAGCAGCTACTGGCGTAGCTGCCGACCGAGCTGTGCGAGCTCGCCCCGGCCGTACACGTCGGCTGGGTGGTGAGGGACGCCGCGGTGTCGCCGTTCACGAAGCCGGAGTAGGACGGGGTGATGCTCGGAGCGCTGCCGCCGTAGGTCATGCTGCCCGACGAAGCGGAGATGACCAGGTTCGAGGTTCCGACCACCACGTCCCCGCTCACGTAGCTGATCGTGTAGTTGGGGTCGGATGCACCCGAGCAGCTCGAGGGGTAGGTCCCCACCGGGCTGTTCGACGTCGCGGTGGTGGCGCAGGTCGGCGGTGTCCCGAGCGAGCCGGCGTCGTCACCGTTGACGAAGCCGGCATACGTCGGAGTGATCGTCGGCGGGGTGCCGCCGTAGCTCATGGTGCCCGACGAGGCGGAGACGGTGAGCGGTGCGGCCACCACCTGAACCGTGTTGTTCACATAGTCGACCGCGTAGTTCGCGTCGGTCGCGCCCGAGCAGCTCGACGGGTAGGTACCGGCCGGACTGGTAGAGGTCGCGGTCGTCGAGCAGGTCAGCGGCCCGAGCACCGACACGGACTCTCCGTTCTGCAAGCCGGTGACCGTCGGGGTGATCGTCGGCGGGGTTCCGCCGTAGGTGAACGAGCCGGAGGACGCGCTCACCGTCACCGCGGCAGCCGTCACGGTCACGGTCCCGCCGGTATACGAGATGGTGTAGTTCGAGTCGACCGCGCCCGAGCAGCTCGTCGGGTAGCTCCCGACAGGACTGGTCGAAGTAGCTGTCGTCGAGCAGCTGAGTCCGGCGCCGAGCACCGAGGCGTCCTCACCGTTCTGGAGACCGCTGATGCTCGCCGTGACGGACGGCACCGCGCTGCCATAGGTCATCGTCGACGAGGACGCGGTGATCGACAGCGACGCCGGGGAGACCGTCACCGATCCGTCCACGTAAGTGATCGTGTAGTTCGGGTCGGATGCACCCGAGCAGGACGAGTCGTAGGTGCCGACCGGGCTGGTCGGGGTCACCGGCGACGAACAGCTGGCCTGGGCGGTCAGCGACGACGCGGTGTCGCCGTTCACGAATCCCGTGTATGCCGCGGTGATGGCCGGCGACGCGCCGCCGTAGCTGATCGACGCCGACGAAGCGGCGACGCTCAGCGGAGCCGGCGAGACGGTCACCGAGCCGTCCACGTAGCTGATGGTGTAGTTGGAGTCGGATGCCCCCGAGCAGGACGAGTCGTAGGTGCCGACCGGGCTCGAGGGCGTCGCAGTGGTGGTGCAAGTCGGCTGGGTGGTGAGGGACGCCGCGGTGTCACCGTTCACGAAGCCGTCGTAGGAGGCGGTGATGGTGGGCGGCGTGTCCCCGTAGTCCATCGACCCGTTGGACGCCACGACGACCAGTGCCGCCGGGGATACCACGGTCGATCCGTCGACATAGGTGATCTGGTAGTTCGGATCGGAGGCACCCGAGCAGGACGAATCGTAGGTGCCGACCGAGCTCGACGAGGTCGCCGTCGTGGAGCAGCTCGGCTGAGTCGTCAGCGAGGACGCGGTGTCACCGTTCAGGAAGCCCGAATAGCTCGGAGTCACCGTCGGGGCGTTGCCGCCGTAGGTCATCGAACCCGAGGAGGCGGTGATGACCAGTGGCGTGGCTCCGATGACCACATCTCCGTTCACGTAGGTGATCACGTAGTTCGGATCGGACGCGCCCGAGCAACTCGACGGGTAGGTGCCGACCGAGCTCGACGAGGTCGCCGTCGTGGAGCAGCTCGGCTGAGTCGTCAGCGAAGACGCAGTGTCACCGTTCACGAAGCCCGAGTAGCTCGGCGCAACCGTCGGCACCGAGCCGCCGTAGGTCATCGTTCCCGACGAGGCGGTGACGACCAGCTGCGCGGCTCCGACCACGACGTTGCCGTCCGTGTAGGTGATCGTGTAGTTCGGGTCGGACGCACCCGAGCACGACGAGTCGTAGGTGCCGACCGGGCTCGAGGACGTCGCGGTGGTCGTACACGTCGGCGCCGTGGCGAGCGACGCAGCAGAGTCGCCGTTGACGAAGCCGTCGTACGACGCAGTGATCGTGGGTGGCGTCGACCCGTAGCCCATCGGTGCGGACGACGCGGTGATGGTGAGCGGGGCCGCGTCCACGGTGACCGTCCCCTCGACGTACACGATGGTGTAGTTGGCGTCGAGCGCTCCCGAGCAGACCGATGCGTAGGTGCCGACCGGGCTCGAAGAGACGGCCGCGGTCGAGCACATGAGGCCCACGCCGAGCACCGACACACCTTCGCCGTTCTGGAGCCCGGCCACGAACGGTGAGATGGCCGGCGGCTCGTCGCCGTAGGTCATCGTCGCCGACGACGCGGTGATGGTGAGCGGTGCCGGGGTGACCGTCACCGAACCGTCGATGTAGCTGACGGTGTAGTTCGGGTCGGACGCACCCGAGCACGACGAATCGTAGGAACCGACCGGCGAGGTCGGGGTTGCATCGGTCGAGCAGCCGAACCCGGCCCCGAGGACCGATGCGGTCTCGCCGTTCTGGAAGCCGCCGATCGTCGGGGTGATCGTGGGCACCGTGCCGCCGTAGGTCATCGACCCGGACGAAGCGGTGACGCTCAGCGGCGCCGGGGTCACCGTGACGGTGCCCCCGACGTAGGTGATCGCGTAGTTCGAATCGACTGCGCCGGAGCACGACGAGGCGTAGGTGCCGACCCCGGTGGTCGAGGTGGCGGTGGTCGAGCACTGGAGCCCGCTACCGAGCACCGATGCGCCTTCCCCGTTCTGCAGACCGGTCACGATCGGGCTGATGCCCGGCACGCTGCCGCCGTAGGTCATCGACGCGGACGAGGCGGTGACGGTGAGCGGAGCCGGCGCCACGGTCACTGTGCCGTCGACATAGGAGATCGCGTAGTTCGGATCGGATGCCCCCGAGCAGGACGCGGTCGTAGGTGCCGACCGGGCTGGTCACCGTCGCGGTCGTCGAGCAGGTCGGCTGGGTGGTGAGGGACGCCGCGGTGTCACCGTTCAGGAAGCCCGAGTAGCGACGGGGTGATCGCGCCGGCCGGCGAGCCGTAGGTGGTGGTCGCCGACGAGGCGGTGATCACCAGCGGCGCCGCGCCGATCACCACGTTGCCGCCGGTGTAGCTGATCGTGTAGTTCGGATCGGCCGCTCCCGAGCAGGACGACGGGTAGGTGCCCACCGAGCTCGTGGAGGTCGCGGTCGTCGAGCAGGTCGGCTGAGTGGTCAGCGAGGACGCCGAGTCGCTGTTCACGAAGCCCGAGTAGGACGGCGTGATGGTCGGCACCGTGCCGCCGTAGGTCATCGTTCCCGACGAGGCCGAGATGCTCAGCGGTGCCGGATCGACCGTGATCTGGCCGTTCTGATAGGTGATCGAGTAGTTGGCGGCCGCGGCGCCGGTGCAGCTCGTCGGGTAGTTGCCGACCGAGCTGGTCGAGGTGGCGGTGGTCGAGCAGGTCGGCTGCGTGGTCAGCGAGGACGCCGAGTCACCGTTCACGAAGCCCGAGTAGGACGCGGTGATCGCCGGCGGCCCGTCGCCGTAGGTGACCGACGCGGACGACGCGGTGATCACCAGCGGCGCCTGCGCGACGGTGATCGTGTCGACCGACGAGGTGCTGCCCTGGGAGTTGCCGTCCCCGGAGTAGATCGCGGTGAAGTTGTGCTGGGTGGCCGAGAGTGTCGACGTCGTGCACTGCGCCACGTAGTTGGAGCCGGACTGGGTCAGCGAGACCGACCCGCAACCCGAGAGCGAGGTCGAGCCGTCCTCGAAGTTGACCGTGCCACCGCCGTCCGAGCCGGTGACCGTGGCGGTGAGGGTCTCGGCCTGGCCGTAGACCGGGGAGGTGTTCGACGCCGAGAGCATGGTCGTGGTCATCGACTGGGTGGGCGTCGCGATCGCGAGGCGAAGTCGGAGGAGGAGTCGGACATGAGACCGGTGAAGGTCGCGTTGCTCGGGAAGTTGACCTGCGGTGGGCACCCACTGCGGACGTGGTGTGCCGTTGCCGAGCTGGCCGGAGCCGTTCTTGCCCCACGCGTAGAGGGTTCCGTTGGAGGCCAGGGCGTAGCTGTTGTAGAAGCCTGCCGCGATGGCGGTCGAGCTGACGCCGGACGGCATGTCGGCCACGACCGGCGTAGAGGAGTTGACGTCGGTGTCGATCCCCAGCTCGCCGTTGCCGTTGTAACCGAAGGCGTAGACGTTGCCGTTGGTGCCGAGGAACATGCTGTGGTAGAGACCCGCCGCGGCGGACGACGCCTTCACCCCGCTCGGCATCGTGACGGCGATCGGGCTGGTCGTCGTTCGTGGTGTTGCCGTTACCGAGCTGGCCGTACTGGTTGTATCCCCACGCGTAGACGTTGCCGGCCGTGCTGATGGCGAGGCTGTGGTAGCCGCCGGCGGCGATCTTGGCCGGTGTGATACCGCAGCCGAGTGAGATCTGGACCGGGGTGGTGGGTGTGGTCTTGTTCCCGTCGCCGAGCTGACCGTCGTTGTTGTAACCCCACGCGTAGAGCGCGCCGTTACTGGCGAGCGCCAGGTTGTGGTACTGGCCGGCCGCGATGGCAGTGAAGGTCAGGGTGGAGGGGAGCGAGACCGCGACCGGGCTCGACGAGCCGTTGGTGTTGCCGTCCCCGAGCTCGGCGAGGCTGTTGTCGCCCCAGGCATAGACCTTGCCGTTCGAGCCGAGCGCCAGGCTGTCGAAGTAACCGGCCGCGATCGCGGCCGGGTGCACGCCGGAGGGCAGCGAGATCTCGATGGGCGTAAGGTCGACTGCGTCGTCGTGCCGTTGCCCAGCTGGCCGTAGCCGTTCTGCCCCCACGCGTAGAGGTTGTTGTCCGAGCCGATGGCGAGGCTGTGGAAGCCACCCGCCGCGACCGAGACCGGGGTCACGCCCCCGGGAAGCGCGACCGAGATCGGTGACTCTGACTGGGTCGTCGTCCCGTTCCCCAACTGTCCGTAGGTGTTGTCACCCCACGTCTCGATCATCGGGCTCGGGCTGGCACCTGCCGGCAGCGCCGCCGCTCCGATCGCCGCGAAGACCGACGAAGCGGTCACCAACAGAGCCGCACCGACGCGGCGCCAGGCCTTTCCTGCGCTTGGCGCGCGATCGGCAACAGATCCGGACACGTCGAACCGACTTCCCATCTTGTTGTTTCCTTCCGCCTCGATGGAACCGGTCCTACCCGGCCCCGCCCTCACCAGCACTGCACATCAGACGACCTCGACGGCCACCCGAGGTATTGCCTGCGGCTCACCGCGATGTCGTCTCTATCGCCCCTCTCCCGCCTACCTCTTCAGCTGTGCGCCGTCGACGATCTCAGGGTCCTGTGGCACCCAGAGTGATCGTGCTGGTCGTCGGATCGGTGGTCAACGAGGACACCGTTCCCGTGTTGGCCTTACAGGCGACCAATTCCGCGGTCGAGGTGGCGTTAAAGTAATCGCTCAAGGTCATCGTGCCTGCGAAGGATCCCTTCGTCACGCCGGAGAAGATGAAGCCCTGTTCGCCGTCGAGTGCTCCAGTGGCCCCGGTCACGTTCGAGACCTTCGTCCCCTTCACCGCCACGGGAAGCGCCGACCAGTTCACGTGCGGCTTGACCTTCGCCAAGGAGCGACTGCAGCATGTTGCAGCTGCCTGCGGAGCTACCGCCGCCGGGGCCGCCGATCTTGATGCCCTTCCATTTGACGAGGATCGCCTTGGTTCCCGCACCGGTGGAGGGGAGGGCGTTCGCCGGCATAGGCGTCCCGGTGCACTGAGTGAAGTGCGGTGAGGAAACGTGACCAGATCCGTCGCGTAGCCGGGTTCCCGGAGGGCAGCCCTGTCAGCGGCGGGTTGAAGCTGAAGGACTGGCTCACGTGGCAGGTGACCGAGCCAGTTGCGACGATCTTTTTCGCCGCGGCAGGTCCCGCGGTCGCCATCAAGCCCATCAGGGGAACCGCCACGGCCACGGCCACCGCCACCAGCCTTCTCGACCGCATAGCCAGTTCCCTCCCCTTGCGCCGTTGTCGCCGCGGGTTCCGCCGTCCGCCTCAGGCGGTCTCCACCGCGGGTCTGAGCCGCATGCGGACGCACGCGACAATCGCGGTTGCGTTCGAGGGTTGACTTTAGAAAAACTCGACGCCGGATGCATCGTCAAAGTTGAGGATTTCGTCAGAGCGGTCTGACACGGTGGCGGAGCCCTTTCCGCATTTGGTCGCCACCTGGGACGAACCGTGCGGGCAGCGAAGAGGAACCTCAGAGGTCGGCTTGGGTGCCCGTGACCAGTTTCACGGAACCACTGCGGGCGTTCTCGCACACTCGGATCGACACCGGGTCCATGACAAGGGTGTAGAGCGAGGTCCCGCCGGTCACGTCACCGCTCAGGTCGTGCTCGACGAAGTTCCTCGGGCACGCTCCCTGGCCGGGCGAGGTGGACGTCAGGCTGACCACCGTCGTCTGGCAGCTCCGGCTCCAGGTGAGCGTTCCTCCCGACGAGAGGAACGAGCCGGGGGCCGTCGCGGTCCGGTTGAGCGTCGAGAACGGCGTGCAGAGCGCTCACCTTGATCGTGGTCGTGGTCCTGCCGGACAGCCTCGAGCAGGTGAGGCTCGGTGTCGCACGGAAGATGGTGACCGTTGTCATCCCGTGCGACTGGGCCCGAGGTGCCGTCGCCCAGGTAGAGGGCGGTGATCGTGTCGGTGCCGATCGGTGCGGTCGTCGCGGAGCACGAGGCCACGTCGGCGGTGAGCGTTGCCATGCAGAGCGTCCTGGCCGGTGTCCGGAAGTTCACGGTGCCGGTCGGCGTGGCTGTAGCTCGAGGTGACGGTCGCCGAATAGATGATCGAGGTGCCGAAGGGAGCACTGGAGGGAGTGGCGGATGCCACGGTCGTCGTCGGTGCGAGGACGGTGAGGCTCACCGTGTTGGTCGAGCTCGACCCGGCGTAGTTGCTGTCTCCCGAGTAGGTGGCGCTGACCTGGTAGGTCCCCGGCGCGAGGCTGACCGGGTTGGTGCACTGGATGGCCGGCAGAGTGGCGTCGCAGAGATCCGAGATCAACGGGGTCGAGAAGGTGACGGTCCCGGTCGCGTCGGCGGGAGGCCGGTTTCGGTGAGAGTTGCCGCAGATCCCGAGTGGACCGCAGCGGATGACGCGTTGTTGACCGTGATGGAGAAGGGGGTCGGATCGGGCGCCGGCCGGCGATCCAGAAGCCCACGACGGCGGCGAACACAGAACCCATCAACACGGCGAACGATGCACCGGCCACGACCTTCTTCCCCCACGACTTCATGCGCAGCGGCCTCCTCGCCTGAAGAACGTCTCGCCCCCGAGCGGCGTTTCAGTGTAGGCCCGAAGGCGGTCGGGCGGGCCTCGACGGCTCCCGTCGCGGACCGCCCGCCGACCGTGTCGAGTGGGTCGGGAAGGCCGCACTTCAACCTTCCATGGAAAATATCCCATATCACTTGAAGTGATGGAGGACATCTGCTCCCATAAGGGCCCTTGTGAGACTCGTCGAATTTAGGGGTTTCTCCGCTATATTCCCAGGTAGATGGCACTAACTTGCTGGTGAATACTTCTCAATGCCGACGACCTGGTAACATGCTTTTGGCGCATCAGTGTCGAGTCGGCTGCAGCCTTTGAACGCAGCCCTGCCGCACAGCGGATTTGACCGCAGGACGGCAGTGGGCCGGCACCGGAGGAGGAACCCGGTGGGACCTCGCGCGTTCGTGGCCGGTACGGCCACGGTGACCTGCCGACGAACGAAACGAGTGGTGTCCACACGACCCAACCCTGGGCGTAACAGAACCGGCCGCACACCCTAGGGCGCGAAGCCAGGACGGAGGGAGCCTTCCCGCACTCCGTCCGGGGAGCGAATGCGATGGGCCGGAGCCCGCCAACACCGAGCAGAGGAAGGCGCCTTCGCGCGCCCAACGAAGGGAGGTGCCGTGCGGACCCGCATTGCACTCGTCGCGGCCGTTCCGGTCGCATTCATCACCTTGTCTATGTTGTCGCCCGCGGCTCCAGCCCGGCCGGCCAAGCCCACATCCGACCGCTCTGTCCGGAAGACGGCGGCGGTCCCGATGCCCCCGAATCAACTAACCGCGTTCCACGCCGCGCCGCCCGGCCTCGGCGACCCGCAAGCAGTCGACATTCCCGTTGGACCTGTCGACCGCGTTGCTCAGCGTCCATCCGACGCGGTCGGGCACGTCTGCCAATGCTGCGAAGCCCAGCAGCCCGCCGCCGACGCCGCCGACGCCGCCGACTCCGCCGGCGCCTGCCGCGACTCCCCCGCGCCGAGTGGCCCGGTCGACACCGTCACCCCTCTCGAGCGCGCCGAGTGGGAACGGGTCGCGATGTGCGAAGAAGGCGGGGACTGGTCGGCCGGCGGAGGTCGCTTCAGCGGAGGGCTCGGGATCACCCGCTCCAATTGGGCCGCCTACGGAGGACTCGAGTTCGCGCCCGAGGGTGCGATGGCGACCGAGGACCAACAGATCATGGTCGCGGAGCGGATCCAGTTCGACCCTCCGGACCAGAACGGCTGCCGGGGATGGTGAAGCGCTGACCCGGCGGCTCCTCCGCCGCAGAGTTGGTCCGCACTGAGGTTGGCCCGGCAGCGCGCGGTCAGGTGTCGGCGACGGCGCGGTCCATGTTGAGCGGGAGCCGTCCGGTGACCCCGAGTGCAAGCACCGCGACGACTGCCGGGAAGACGAAGGCGACCGAGATGCCGGTGGTGAGGGACCACCCGTGGCTCTCGGAGATCGCGATGGCCGCACCGCCGAATCCGGCGCCGAGCGCGGCCCCGAGGACGTCAGAGAGGCTGAGCGAGGCCGACGCCCATCCCTCGCGTCCGGACGGGGCTTCCCTCAACATCATCAGCGAGGTCGGCGCATAGGCGAGGCCCATGCCGAGCCCGGCCACCGCCCACGCCGCGAAGGACACCTCGACCGGGAACCGCGGGTGCACCACGAGGAGCATCCCGCAGATGCCGACCAGAACGAGGGTGAGCCCCACACGCACCAGCTTCCTTCCTTCCCAGACCTGGTTGAGCCGGGCCTGCTCCCACGCACCCACCGTCCAGGCGAGGGTCGCGCAGGTGAGCGCGACGCCGGCGAAGGCCACACTGCGATGGCGCACCGTCACCACCGCGAGGGTCACGAAGGTGTCGGCGCCGAAGAACGCAAAGGTGAGAAGGCCCCGCACGAGAATGGTCACCGGCAGTCCCGAGCGCGCCCGGAGCGTGCCCGCGGGCAGCAGACGGACCAGCGCGGGCACGAGCAGCACGCCGCCCACGACCACCATCACCACCGCGACGACCGGGTTGGAGACGGTCAGCCCCGCGACGAGCACCGCCGCGCCCGCCGCGGTGCGGACCGCGTCGAGGATGCGGTGCTCGACCTCGGGCATCGCGGCCGGCCTGCCGAGACGTGCGAGCCCGGGGAGCGCGAGCGTCCCGGTCACCGCGACCAGCGGGACGAGCCCGATGAACACCCAGCGCCAACCGAACAGGTGGGCGACCACCGCGGCGACGATCGGCCCGACCAGACCCGGCACCACCCAGGCGGTCGACATCATCGCCATCATCCGTGCGCGGAGCACCTCGGGCAGGCTCCGACCGATGGCCACGTAGGCGACGGCGGGAACCGCACCCGCTCCGAAACCCTGGAGTGTGCGGCCGACGACCAGCACCTGCATCGAAGGTGCGAGCCCGCCGACGAGAAGGCCCACGGCGAAGAGCAGCAGCCCGGTCACGTACGGGCGCGCCGGGCCGGAGCGGTCCGCCTCGCGCCCGGCGACGACGATCCCCACCATGCTGCCGAGGAGGAACGCGCTGAACACCCAGCCGTAGAGGTGGAGACCGCCGAGGTCGCGGGCGACGGTGGGCATGATCGTGACCACCGCCAACGCCTCGGAGGCGACCAGTGTGATGGTGAGCAGCAGGCCGACGGTCAGTCCGCGCCGCTCGGGGGCGAAGAGACCCGAGTCGCGGTTCGCCGGCCTCTCCACTGCTCCCCGGCGTCGCCAGCCGCGCACGAAGGCAGCTTAGGAGTGGCCTCCGGCGGCACCTCTTTCACAGCCGGCTCACAGGGCGCTCACAACTGCCGGGCAAGCCGTGGTGGGATGGTGAGAAGGCGCAGCTCGGCGATGTGAAGGCGCCTCGGCGGGCCCGGACCCTCGGAGAGGAGCAGGGCAGTGGAGCAGACCCGCAGCCAACGGATCCTGGTGGTGGACGACGAGCCGTCGATCGTCGACGCGGTCGCGACCTCGCTCCGCTACGAGGGGTTCGAAGTGGACGAAGCGGTCAACGGGCGCCTCGCGCTCTCGACCGCACAGGAGCGCGCCCCCGACCTGATCGTCCTCGACGTGATGCTCCCCGACCTCGACGGGCTCGAGGTCACTCGCCGTCTCCGCTCGGACGGGGTGCGGGTCCCCATCCTCTTCCTCACCGCCCGCGACAGCGTCGAGGACAAGGTGGCCGGCCTGACCGTGGGCGGTGACGACTACGTGACCAAGCCCTTCGCCCTCGCCGAGGTGGTCGCCCGAGTGCACGCGATCCTCCGGCGAGTCGGGAGCGAGCCGGAGGAGAGCGGGGTCCTCCGCTTCGCCGACATCGAGATGGACGAGAACGCGCACGAAGTCCGTCGCGGCGGCCAGTCGATCCCACTGACCGCGACCGAGTTCAACCTGCTCCGGTTCTTCCTCCTCAATCCGAGGCACGTGCTGTCGAAGTCGCAGATCCTCGACCACGTGTGGCACTACGACTTCGGCGGAGACGGGAACGTGGTCGAGACCTACGTGAGCTACCTCCGCAAGAAGCTCGAGGTGGCCGGACCCCCGGTCATCCACACCGTGCGGTTGGTGGGCTACGCCCTCCGCGAACCGGCGACGGAGTAACCGGTGTCGCTCCGGAGCCGACTGCTCGTCGCCATCGGGATCATCGCGCTGGTCGCGCTGGTCGCCGCCGACGTCGCGACCTATTCGGCGCTGGAGAACTTCCTCTACCAGCGGGTGGACCAACAGCTCGACCAACTCCACGGCGCCTACGAGCAGCGAGCCAACTCCGGCCTGGCGCTCACCTGCTTCGAGCCGGGGAAGGTCCCCGGCGCGGTTCCGATCGGCCCCGGAGGGAACCAGGGAGGCGGTCCGCTACCCGACGTCCAGGTGCCTGCCGCCGAGGTGCGGTCCGCCTCCGGCGAGCTGGTCGGCGACCAGTCCTGCCCCGCCTACGTCGAGGGCGCGGCCTACACGCCGCTGATCAACGGAACCATCACCGGGTTCTCCGAGGCCTCGGACGGCACCGAGGTGACCTACTTCAACGCACCGTCGGTGCAAAGCGGCGGACCCGAATTTCGGGTGCGCGCGTCTGCGCTCACCGACGGCTCGGTCCTCGTCGTCGCCCAGCCGCTCGGCGACACCCAGAGCACCCTCCACCAACTCTTCCTCATCGAGCTGGCGGTCACCGCCGGCGCGATCATCGTCGCCCTGCTCGGGGGATTCTGGCTGGTCCGCCTCGGGCTCCGCCCGCTCCGCGAGATGGAACGCTCCGCGGAGCTCATCGCCGAGGGCGACCTCACCGAGCGGGTGCCCGGCGAGAACGACAACACCGAGGTCGGCCGGTTGGCGCGGACCCTCAACGTGATGCTCGCCCGGATCGAGTCCGCGTTCGGAGCCCGACTCGCGTCGGAACGGCGCCTCCGCGCGTCCGAAGCGAGGCTCCGGCAGTTCGTCGCGGACGCCTCTCACGAACTGCGCACGCCGATCGCGGCGATCTCGGCCTACGCAGAGCTCTTCGGCCGGGGCGCCTCCGAGCAGAAAGAGGACCTCGAGCGGGTGATGCGAGGGAATCCGCGGCGAGACCGGGAGAATGGAGCACCTGGTCGCCGACCTCCTGCTGCTCGCCCGCCTCGACGAGGGACGACCTCTCGAGCTCCGCTCGGTCGACCTGGTCGCGCTCTGCGCAGAGGCGGTGCAGACCGCGTCGACCGTCGGCCCCGAGTGGCCGCTGACCTTCGTCGCCACCGAGCCGATCGAAGTGATGGGTGACGCGGCCACGCTCCGACAGGTCGTCGACAACCTGCTCGGGAACATCCGGGCCCACACCCCGCCCGGCACCGCCGCGAGAGTCACGGTGAGCCGCGAGGCGGACGATGCGGTGATCTCCGTCGCGGACAACGGCCCCGGGATGACCGCGGAGGAGGCCGCGCACATCTTCGAGCGCTTCTACCGCTCGGATCCGTCGCGTTCGCGCATCCACGGCGGTGCAGGTCTCGGACTCTCGATCGTGAGCGCGATCGTCCACGCACACGGCGGCACCGTCGCTGCCGAGGGCCGGGCCGGGGCCGGGACCACCTTCACCGTGCGGCTGCCCGTACCCCCGCCCGACGGAGCGGACGGGATGGTGACGGCCGAGCCGGCGGGCTCCGGCGTCGGTACCGACCGGGAGGTCGGAGCACCGGGTGCCGGGGACGAACCGGCTGCGGTGGGCGGTCCCGACCGCGGGACGCCGCCGACCGGGCAATGATGAGCCAGGTACCCGCATCTGACAAGGAGGCACCGTGCCCATCAACGTGACTCCCATTCCGGGCCTCGATCCTCAGATCAACGAGGTCCGCCAGAAGACGGCGGACTTCATCAACCAGGAGATCCTCCCCAACGAAGCAGCCCTGTGGCGATCGCGTCGCGACCTCGAGCAGACCGACGCCGAACGTGAGAAGAGCCGTCGGGCCAGCATCGAGCTGCGCGAGGAGATCAAGGCAAAGGTCAACAAGGCGGGTCTGTGGGCGCCGCATCTGCCCCAGGAGTACGGCGGCATGGGCCTCGACTTCCTCTCGCTCGCCTACATGTACGAGATCCTCTCCTACGCGATCGGCGCCTCGGCCCTCTTCGGGATCGCCGCGCCGAACTCGGGAAACGCCAACATCCTGGTCAAGTACGGCACCGAGGAGCAGAAGCGCAAGTGGCTCCTGCCGCTCATCGAAGGGGAGATGGAGTCGGGCTTCTCGATGACCGAGCCGGATCGAGCCGGCTCGGACCCGCGCTCGATCGAGACCGAGGCGGTACGCGACGGTGACGACTGGGTCATCAACGGGCACAAGTGGTTCACGTCGAACGGCATCGATGCCGACTTCTTCATCGTCATGTGCCGGGCCAACGATCCGAGCGGCGAACTGGGCAAGCCGGGGCAGATGGTCCAGATCATCGTGCCCACCGCGACTCGCGGGGTGAACATCATCCGGGGCATCGGCATCTTCGGGCACGCCACGTCCGATCACTGCGAGATCCGCTACGAGGACGTGCGGGTGCCGGTCGAGAACACACTCGGCCGGGTGGGCGAGGGGCACCAGGCGGCCCAGGACCGGCTCGGTGCGGGCCGGGTCTACCACTGCATGAACTCGGTCGGGCAGATGTGGCGGGCGTTCGACCTGATGGTCGAGCGATCGCTCAGCCGCGAGGTCCACGGCGGGCTGCTGAAGGACAAGCAGTTCATCCAGGGGTTCATCGCGGAGAGCTACATGGACGTGCAGTCCGCACGCCTCATGACCATCGACGCCGCCGAGAAGGTCGCCAAGCAGACTCCCGACCTCCGCACCGCGATCTCCGCGATCAAGGTGTTCGTCCCCGCCGCCTACCACCGGGTGGTCGACCGGGCCATCCAGGTCTGGGGCGGGGCCGGGGTGAGCAACGACCTCCCCCTCGGTCAGATGTACCTGACCGCCCGGGTCCTTCGTCTCGCGGACGGCCCCGACGAGGTCCACAAGATCCTGATGGCGAAGAACATCATCCACCAGTACGAGAAGGGTGAGAGCTGGAACTTCGGGGTATGAGGGGATACGCCCGACAGAGAGGACCTCTGGTCGCGCGGTCGCAGGGACGGCGATCGTAGGAAGATCGGGAAGCCAGAGCGCCCCGCTCCCGCGGGGCGCTCACCGTCAGAGGAGGAGCGATGCCGAAGATCGACCAGTACGAACCCGGGACTCCCTCGTGGGTGGACCTCGCCAGTCCCGACCTTCCCGCCTCGGTGTCGTTCTACCGCGATCTGTTCGAGTGGGAGCCCGACGACCAGGGACCGGACGCCGGTGGCTACACCATCTTCCGGATGGGTGGCGAACCGATCTCGGGAGCCGGCCCGGTGATGATGGAGGGACAGCCGACCGCATGGACCACCTACGTGTCGGTGTCCGACGCCGATGCGGCCGTCGCGAAGGCGAAGGAGGCGGGCGCCATGGTCTTCGTCGAGCCGATGGACGTGATGGACGTGGGGCGGATGGCCGTCTTCGCCGACCCGACCGGAGCGGTCATCGCCGTCTGGCAGCCGAAGGCCCACAAGGGCGCCGGCATCGTGGGTGAGCCCGGCGCGCTCTGTTGGAACGAGTTGGCAAGCCGCGACACGACAGCCGCGTCGCGCCTTCTACCGGAGCGTCTTCGGTTGGGACGCCGCCTCGACCGACATCGGCGACATGGAGTACTTCGAGTGGAAGCTCGGCGACAACACCGTCGGCGGGATGATGCCGATGCCGGCTGAGGTTCCGGCCGAGGTCCCCTCGTACTGGCTGGCCTACTTCGCGGTCGCCGACTGTGACGCCTCGGTGGCCAAGGCTTCCGACAGCGGAGCCGGTGTCACCGTGCCGCCGACCGACATCCCGGTCGGACGTTTCGCCGTGTTGAGCGACCCGCAGGGCGCGATGTTCGGCGTCATCCAGCTGAAGTCGACCTAGGGGCGGCTCGCCCGCCGCGGCGTTCGGCGGTTCCTCCCGCTACGGCTCCGTCGAAGTTGTCGAGCAGCGCTAGTTGGGCAGCGCGCTCCGCGCCGACTCGAGACCCGCGTCCAGACAGCGCAGCTCGTGGTCCGCGTCCTGCACCAGCGCGCGCACACGCTGTCCGTTCAGGTCTCCGGCCGACGCGACCGCGGCGCGCTGCACGTCCGACGAGGCACGCAACACGTCACCTACCTGAGCGCGGAGCTCGACGGGGAGCACACCCGAAGGCTCGACCCGCAGCACGGTGTCGAGCGCCCCGACCGACGACCGCAAGCGGGCACAGATCGAAGCGAGTCCGATGGTGGTCGCCCCGACGTCGTCCGCCGCGCGCACCGCCCGTTCGGCCCGCTCCACGGCTCGCCACATCTGCCGGCGGGCCTGGCGGGCGGTCCACCGCCCGACGTCGTTCGGTGGCGGCGCCCACCTGCCGCGTAGGCCGGCACTGGCCTCCCAGAGCGCGAGCCCGCCGAGCACCACACCGTGGTTGCGGACCGCGTGCCACTTCCTCCGCCCGTACCGCCAGGCCAGGAATCCGGCGATCACCAGCCCAGCGGCGAAGGTTGCCATGAAGAGCGCCGCTCCTGCCAACACCGGCTCCACAAAGGACGCGGTCACCTCTTCAGTGTAGATCGGCCCCACCGGCCGGCCGTCGTCAGCCGTCGGGTTCGAGCAGGTGCTCCTCCATGTTGGCGATCGCGCCCGGGCTCACCCCGGAGACCAGCGCCCAGGCGCGGGCGCCACCGAAGTCGTCGTAGAGGTGGTCGAGGAAGCGCTCCATGGTCAACGCCTCCACCCCGAAACGCGAAGCCGGCAGCTCGGCCATCCGGGCCGCCCACTTCGGATCGGACCGGTAGCGGTCGAGGATCAGCTCCATCCGCTCGGCGGTCATCTCGTAGTCGGCCACGATCACCGAGCGGTCGACCCCGAGTATGTCGAGGACCAGCGCGGCGAGGACGCCGGTACGGTCCTTGCCCGCCGCGCAGTGGAAGACGAGCGGCGTGCTGTCCGGGTCGCCGACCAGCTCGAGCGCCTCGACCAACGCGCCGCGCCCCACTTCGAGGTACCAGCGATACCGCTCGGCGAGGTCGTCGCCGGCGAGCGCGGGTGCCGCCATCGCCTCGCCGTCGTCCTCGACGATGACTGAAAGGTGCCGGTAGTGGACCGGCTCGGGCTCGAGCAGTCCGCGGCCCGTCCTCACCACCTCACGGGTGGTCCGCAGGTCGATGACGGTGGCGAGTCCGAGCGAACGCAGGCGCTCGATGTCGGCCTCGGTGAGCTCGTGGAGGGTGTCGCTTCGGAAGAGCCGACCCCAACGGGTGTGCCGGCCGTCGAGACCGCGGTAGCCGCCGAGGTCGCGGAAATTGAACGCGCCCGACAGCGGGACGAGTCGCACGGGAGTCTCCACCGGCCCATCATGCTCGATCGGTACCGGCGGCTCGAACGAGCCGTCTCGGGCTGGGCGTTCCCCGTTTTGGCGCGCGATCGGCGAGAATGGAGGCCGGACCGGTTCCGATCGGTCCTCTCCTCTCACGGGCGCCCCCGCCCCCCGACATCCCACAGGAGCCCCCGATGAAGGCCCTCGCCCGTTGGTGCGTGCGCCACCGCGTGATCGTGGTGGTGCTCTGGTTGACCGCGCTGGTCGCCACGATCTTGATCGGCCGGTCGATCGGCACCGCCTACTCCAACAACTTCTCCCTCCCGAACACCGAGTCCACCCGGGCGCTCTCCACGCTGCAGGCGGCCGCCCCGAAGCTCGCGGGCGACCGCGAGCAGATCGTGTTCCACACGACCGGTGGGACGAAGGTGTCCGACCCGGAGGTGATGGCGTCGGTCTCCTCGATGCTCCAGCAGGTCGAGAAGATCCCGCACGTGACCTCGGTGGTCAGTCCCTACGCTCCGGAAGGCGCCTCCCAGATCAGTGCCGACGGCACCACCGCGTTCGCGACGGTGACCTTCGACCAGCTCTCCCAGAACATCCCCAACTCGGTAGCCCACCAGCTCGTCTCGACCGCGCAGCGTGCGGAAGGACCCCATGTGCAGGTCGCCGTCGCGGGCCAGGTCGCCGAGGCGGCCGACCGCCAGTCGTTCGGCGGGGCCGGGCTCGGCATCCTCCTCGCCGGAGTCGTGCTGTTGCTGGTCTTCGGCTCGGTGTTCGCGATGGCACTCCCGCTGCTGTCGGCCCTTGCGTCCCTCGGCACCGCCATCGCGGTGATCGGGATGCTCTCCCATCTCTTGAAGATGCCGGAATTCTCGACCGAGCTGGTGCTGTTGATCGGCCTCGGCGTCGGGGTCGACTACGCCCTGTTCATCGTCACCCGACACCGGCAGGGGCTGATCGCCGGCAAAGACATCACCGAGTCCATCGCGACCGCGGTGGACACCTCGGGCGCGCGGTCCTCTTCGCCGGGATCATCGTCTGCATCGCGCTGCTCGGAATGTTCGCGCTCGGGGTCTCGTTCCTCTACGGGCTGGCGATCGCCGCGTCGATCGGGGTGCTGTTCACCATGATCGCCGCGCTCACCCTCCTCCCCGCGCTCCTCGGGTTCATCGGTCCGAAGGTGCTCTCCCGCCGGCAGAAGCGCAACCTGGCGGCGAACGGCCCGCGGGTCGTCGGCGACGGGACGAAGGGGTTCTGGCCGCGGTGGGCCGCGTTCATCGACGCGCGCCCGGTCCTTCCGGCCGTCGCTGCGCTGGCGATCATCGTGCTCGTCGCGATGCCCTTCTTCTCCCTGCGGCTCGGCTCCTCCGACCAGGGGAACGACCCGGTCGGCACCACCACCCGCCAGGCGTACGACATGCTCGCGGCCGGCTTCGGGCCCGGGTTCAACGGTCCGCTCCTGCTCGTCGCCTCTGCCGACGGCCAGGCGAACACCGAGGCACTCGACGCGCTGTCGGCCGCGGTCGCCCGCCAGCCCAACGTCGCGCACGTGACGCCTCCGGAGTCGATGCCCGCAAAGGACGGCAGACAGGTGTCGCTGATCACCGTCTACCCGAAATCGGCACCTCAGGACGCCGCGACGACCGACCTGATCCAGCATCTGCGCTCCGAGACCATCCCCGCGACCGTGGCGGGGTCCGGGGAGACCGTCGACGTCGGCGGGAACACTGCGATCTTCGTGGACTTCGCCAACGTGCTGACCTCGAAGCTGCCGCTCTTCATCGGCCTGGTGGTCCTGCTGTCGTTCGTGCTGCTCGCGATCGTCTTCCGCAGCCTCCTGATCCCCCTGACCGCGGCGGCGATGAACCTGCTCTCGATCGGGGCCGCCTTCGGCGTGCTGGTGGCGGTCTTCCAGTGGGGGTGGGCCGGCTCGGTGTTCGAGGTCAACCGCGCCGGCCCGATCGAGGCCTTCCTTCCGGTGATGCTGTTCGCGATCCTCTTCGGTCTCTCGATGGACTACGAGGTCTTCCTCATCACCCGCATCCACGAGGAGTGGCTGATCTCGTGGGGACAACCGCACCGCGGTGCGAAAAGGCGTCGCCGCCACCGGCAAGACGATCACCGCGGCCGCGGTGATCATGATCCTCGTCTTCGGTTCGTTCATCCTTGGGGGCGAGCGGGTCATCAAGGAGTTCGGACTCGGGCTCGCGGCCGGCATCCTGATGGACGCATTGATCATCCGGATGGCGATCGTCCCCTCGCTGATGTTCCTCTTCGGCAAGGCCAACTGGTGGTT
Source organism: uncultured Acidimicrobiales bacterium (assembly GCA_963741055.1). Lineage (GTDB taxonomy): Bacteria > Actinomycetota > Acidimicrobiia > Acidimicrobiales > RAAP-2 > Bog-756. The sequence continues at coordinate 82,551 of CAVUGU010000015.1, forward strand.
CCCCCGCTGGCTCGACCGGGTCCTCCCCCACCTGTCGGTCGACCCGGAGCTCCCCTCCCCTCGGATTCAAAGCTCCCCTCGTCTCCGCCCGACGGGTCTGCCCCGGTCGGGGTCGAATCCGGAAACGGTGCGGCGGGGGGGCCGGTGCGGACGGAGAGGCCGGGGAACGGACCGGCGCTCGGCTCGGGTAGGCCGAGCCCGGGAGCTCCCGCGGTGGGACCGTCGACGTCCCCTGGCCCCTGGCCCGGCCATCCCTTCCGGACCGTCGACGTCCCCTGGGAGGGGTGCTTCGCCGGTAGTGACATCGATATACATCACGTGATGTATGAGCCGAGACAATTGGTCCGCCCGGTGGTCACGGCGAACGGACCCGGGGGTTCATTCGATAGTCTAACTATGTGCCCACCGAACAAACCGAGCTGAACACGGCCGCCCAGGCCGCAGAGGCGGTCTCTGCCGCGCGGCGCAAGAGGCCACCGCCCAGACGGACGCGACGGGCCCCTCCGTCGACGACCCGGGTGCCGCCGAGGCCGGCGGCAGGACCCTCGGGCGGACCGCCGCCTGGCTCGGCAAGCAGGTCGAGATCGGCCTCGGGACCGTCGATCTGTCGCTCCCCCAGTACCGGGTGCTCGGTCTCCTCGACGAGCGATCGGCCGTCTCTTCCGACTTGGCCGAACGGCTGGCCGTGCGTCCGCCGACGGTCACCGCAGTGGTCGACGGCCTCGTTGCCCGTGGTCTCGTCGAGCGCCGGACCGTCGTCGCCGACCGGCGGCTCGTCGATCACGTCCTCACCAAAGAGGGGCGCCGGGTCCTCGACCGCGCCGATGGTGCGGTGCAACAGCGGCTCGAGGACATCGCGGGATGCCTCGGCGAGCCCGACCAGGTGAGCGCAGCGTTCTCCGGTCTCGCAACCTGGCGCCGGGCCTTCCTCGCGTACCGCCTGACGAAGAAGGTCCAGTGAGCGGCCGGATCCTGCGCCACCGACGCGCGGTCCCAGCCGGTCCCCGCCACCGCCTTCGAACCGGTCGCGGAAGCTCCTCGCAGCGAGGCCCCACGGGCCGGCATCGACCCGGACAAGTCGTTGCCGTGGCTCCGCCGCGTGCTCCCGATCATGCGCGCCCACAAGGGGGTGTTCATCACCTCGCTGGTGCTCGCGTTCGTGGGCCTGGTCCTCCAGGTCCAGATCCCCAACCTGGTGAACAACGCGATCAACAACTCGATCGTGAGCCACCACACCCCGATCTCCCACTACGTCTGGTGGATCGTCGCGCTCGGCGTCGTCGGCGGCATCGCCGGCTACATCTCGCGTCTGTTCCTCATGGAGACCGCCTACGACATGGAGTACGACCTCCGGAACATCATCTACGAGCACCTCACGAAGATGTCGTTCTCCTTCTACGACCGGGTCCAGTCCGGTCAGTTGATCTCACGGGCCAACTCGGACATCCGCTCGGTCCAGATGTACATGACCTTCGCACCGATGATCCTGGTCCAGTGCTCGATCGCGGTGGTCGCCTTCGGCTACATGCTCTCCTACAGCGTGCCGCTCGCGTTTCTGGCAATGGCAACCATGCCGTTCGTCTACCTGACCGGCGTGCGCATGCGCCGCTCGATGTTCCCGGTGTCGTGGATCATCCAGTCCCGCCTCGCCGACGTGGCCACGATCGTCGACGAGAACGTGAACGGGGTGCGGGTGGTGAAGTCCTTCGCCGCCGAGCAGAACCAGCTGCGCTCACTGGAGGGTGCCGCCGACCGGCTCCAGTGGAGCTACATCAAAGACGCCGACCTGCGAGCCCGGTTCACCCCGCTCGTGCAGAACCTGCCACAACTGGGTCTCGCCCTCGTGCTGCTGGTCGGCGGGTACATGGTCATCCACGGCACCTTGAGCTCGGCGCCATCTTCGCCTTTCCCGCGTATCTCCTCATGCTCCAAGCGCCGTTCATGATGCTCGGGATGCTGATCATGATGGGTCAGCGCGCGGCGGCCTCGGCAGACCGGATCTACGAGATCCTCGACGAGCAGCCGACCGTCACCGACTCCCCGGACGCGGTCGACCTGGTCGACTGCAAGGGCGACGTCCAGTTCTCCCACGTGGACTTCGCCTACAACGACGACGCCGAGCAATTGGTGCTCGCCGACTTCGACCTGCACATCCGACCCGGCGAGACCGTCGCCCTGGTGGGACGGACCGGTTCGGGCAAATCGACCGTCGCCCGGCTCCTCAACCGCTTCTACGACGTGAAGCACGGCTCGGTGCGGATCGACGGGCACGACGTGCGCGACCTCACACTCGCCAGTCTGCGGGCAAACGTCGGAGTCGTCCTCGACGAGCCCTTCCTCTTCTCGATGTCGATCCGCGACAACATCGCCTACGGAAAGCCCTCGGCCTCGCTCGAGGAAGTGGAGCGCGCCGCGCGGGCAGCCGGGGCCGAGGAGTTCGTCCTCGACCTTCCGGAGGGTTACGACACGGTGGTGGGCGAGCGCGGCTACACGCTCTCGGGTGGGCAACGTCAGCGCATCGCCATTGCGCGCACGTTGCTGGTCAACCCGCCGATCACCGTGCTCGACGACGCGACGAGCGCGATCGACGTGCAGGTCGAACAGGTCATCCACGCCGGTCTGCGCACCGAGATGGAAGGTCGCACCACCCTGATCATCGCCCACCGCCTCTCGACCATCGCGCTGGCCGATCGGGTGGTCCTCCTCGACCAGCACAAGGTGGTGGCCGACGGCACCCACACCGAACTCCTCGAGACGACCCCGCTCTACGCCGAGATCCTCGCCCAGGCCTCCGAGTTCGAGCTCGAGACCGACCGTGAAGGCGTCGACTCGAGCGGCCTCGACGGGTTCCTCGACGAGGTCTTCACCCCCGGGGGGCGGTCATGACCTGGGGCGGTGGTGGCATGGGGTTCGGCGGTGCGCCAGGCGGCTTCGGCCGGCCGGCCGCTCCGGGGCTCCCCTTCGCCGGGATCCCCTCCGAGCTGCAGACCGGTGTCGACCGCTTGCTCGAGTCGGAACCGGAGCACCCCGAGCCGGACGCGGTCTTCAGCCAGACCGCCTCCGAGCGCGAGCTACGACGGCTCAACCTCTGGCGCCTGCTGACCAAGTACCGGGGGATGCTCCTGCTCTCCGCGTTCCTGATCGCGGTCATCGCGGTGGCCTCACAGGCCGGACCGAAGCTCACCGAGGTCGCCATCAACGACGGGATCGTCCACAAGAACTTCGCGATCGTCGCGGCGATGGCCGGCGCCTACGTGCTCGCCGTGGTCATCACCGCAGTGGCCCAGCGCTTCCAAGTGAAGAGCCTCGGGGCGTCTCGCCGCCTGGGTGATGAACGATCTTCGCGTCCAGATCTTCGCCCACCTCCAGCGGCTCTCGCTCGGCTTCTTCACCGAGGAGAAGGCCGGCGTGATCATGTCGAGGATGACCAGCGACATCGAGAACCTCCAGCAGCTCCTGCAGGACGGGCTCTCCCAGCTGGCCATCCAGGTGCTGACCATGGTGGTCATCACCGTCATCCTCTTCACCACCAGCGTGCCGCTCGCGGCGATCACGGTCCTGCTGATCGTCCCGGCGCTGGTGATCGCCTCGCTCTGGTTCAAGCGCGCGTCCGAACGCGGCTACGTGCGGGTCCGCGACGGGATCGCCAACGTGCTCGCCGACCTCGACGAGAGCCTGCACGGCGTGCGGATCGTGACCGCTCACAACCGTCAGCGGCACAACATCGTCCACCACCGGAACGTCGTCGGCGACTACCGCGACGCCAACGTCTACACCGCGCACGTGAACGCCCTCTACGGCCCGGGCACTCAGATGTTGAGCGTGCTCGGACAGGCCGCGCTGCTCGGCATCGGCGGGGTGATGGTGCTCCACCACTCGCTGTCGATCGGCGCGCTGGTCGCCTTCTTCCTCTACCTGGGCCGCTTCCTCCAGCCGATCCAGCTACTCGTCCAGCAGTACAACACCTTCCAGCAGGGGCAGGCCTCGATCATCAAGCTCCGGACGCTCGTCGACACCCAACCCGAAGTCCTCGAGGCGCCCGGTGCGACCGAGCTTCCCCCGATCACCGGCCGGATCGCCTTCGACGACGTCTCGTTCGGCTACGACCCCTCGGTCCCGGTCCTCGAGGACGTCGACCTCACCGTCGAGCCGGGTGAGACGGTCGCCTTCGTCGGCCCGACCGGAGCCGGCAAGTCGACGCTCGCCAAACTGGTGACCCGGTTCTACGACCCGACCGCCGGCCGGGTGCTCATCGACGGCCACGACCTGCGCGACGTGACCCTCCACTCGTTGCGGAGCCAGCTCGGGGTGGTCCCCCAGGAACCGTTCCTCTTCGCGGGGACGATCGGCGACAACATCGCGTTCGCCCGGCCGACCGCGCCGGACAGCGAGATCCGCGAGGCGGTCGAACGGGTCGGGCTCACCGACGTGATCGACGCGATGGGCAACGGCCTCGACACCGTGGTCCATGAGCGGGGCCAGACGCTCTCCTCCGGGGAGCGCCAGCTCATCGCGCTCGCCCGCGCCTTCCTCGCCCATCCCCGTGTCCTCGTGCTCGACGAGGCCACCTCCAATCTCGACCTCAAGTCGGAAACGAAGATCGAAGCCGCGCTCGACGTCCTCCTCGAGAACCGGACCGCGATCCTGATCGCCCACCGGCTCTCGACCGCGATGAGAGCCGATCGGATCGCGGTCGTCGACGGCGGGCGCATCGTCGAGGTCGGCCCGCACACCGAGCTGGTCGAGTCCGGTGGCCTGTACGCCGAGATGTACGAGACCTGGATCCGCCACGCAGAGGGCGGACAGCGCGAGGAGGTCGGCGACCTGGCTCGCTGAGGAGCCTCAGGGCGTCGGGGGGACGCGTCCCGCCCAGGGCTCGGCGGACTCCAGCTGAGCCGCGACCCGGAGCAGCTGTGCCTCGCGCCAGGGACCGGCCACCACCTGCACGCCGACCGGCAGTCCCGAAGGAGCCATGTGCAGCGGGAGGCTGATCGCCGGCTGGCCGGTCATGTTGTACAAGCAGGTGAACGCGGCCATCGCCACGATCTCGGCGGTGGGACCGGCCGAGGCGAGGACCGCCTCGAGAAGTCCTGCCTTCGGTGGTTCGATGGCCATGGTCGGCGTGACCAGAAGGTCGAACTCGTCGTCGAACCGCCGCACCACGGTGCGGGAGAAACGGGCCAGCTCCGAGTACGAGCGCACCATGGTGAGGCTGTCGACGTTCCGGCCGGCCTCGTAGCCGTTCCGGTCGTGGGGTTCGACCTTCGACCAGTCGATCCCCTCCAACTCGCCGAGCCCCGCGTTGACCACGTTGAGGAACGGCAGGAACGCCGCCGGATCGAGGACGTCGGCGTCGAGGCGGGTGACGTGATGGCCGAGGGACTCGAGCAGGTTCCCGGCGCGCTCGACCGCGGCCGCCGGCTCCGGCGCAACCGGCAGATCCAGTGCGGAGGTCGTGCAGAGCGCCACTCGCAGACGGCCGGGATCGGCACCCACCTCCTCGGCAAAGGGCCGATCGGGCGCCGGTGCGTTCGACCACGCGTACGGATCGGGCGCGCCGATCACGTCGAGCACGGCTGCGGTGTCGGCGACCGTTCGGGTGAGGACGCCCTCGGTCGCCATCCCCATCCACTGCGGCGCGGTCGAGGGGATCCGGCCTCGGCTCGGCTTGAGGCCGACCAGCCCGCAGCACGAGGACGGGATCCGAATCGAGCCGCCGCCGTCGCCGCCCTGGGCGATCGGGAACATGCCCGACGCCACCGCGGCGGCCGCACCACCGCTCGAGCCGCCCGGGGTGTGCTCGGTGTCCCAGGGATTGCGGGTCACGCCGTAGCGGAGGTTCTCGGTGATGGTGATCGAGCCGAACTCGGGTGTGTTGGTCCGGCCGGTCAGGACGAAGCCCGCGTCGACCAAGCGGTCGGCCACGATCTCGCTCTTGGTCGACGGCTCCGCGGACGCCCCGTTCGAGCCGAGGGTGAGCGGCTGTCCCGCGACCGGGAGAAGGTCCTTGATCGGGAGGGGCACACCGGCGAAGGGCGCCAGCGCCTCCGCGCCCGAAGCGATCCGGTCGGCGAGCGCACGGGCTTGCGCCCTCGCCGCGTCGTCGTTGCGCCAGATGACCGCGTTGAGGGAAGGGTTCCGAGCGTCGACCCGTGCGAGGCACTCGTCGAGGACCTCGACCGGGCTCACCTCCTTCTTCCGGATCGCGGCCGCGACCTCGAGGGCGGTTGCGTGCTCGTCCATGCTCAGGCGCCGGCCAGCAGGTTCTCCGGCACCGACTCGAGGGTCTCGAGGATCGCATGGGCGAGCGCCCGCGCCGAGCCCGGGTCGAGCTCGAGTGCCACCCGCGCGCCCGCGTCCCCTCGACGGGTTGAGGACGTCGATGTTGAGCGAATGCTCCACGCTGGCGTGGACGGGATGGTCGAAGTAGACGCTGGCGTCCGACACCGGGAACCAGCCCTCTGCTCCCTTCCCGCTCCCTCGCACGGTCACCGCGGTGGTCCGATAGGTGCACATGGCTTTCTCCTCTCAGTCGCTCAGGTGGCGTCAGTCGCTCAGGTGGCGACCGAAGAACGACCAGATGAGCTGCCACGCTTCCTTCGCCACTTCGGGGCGGTAGCTCGGCCGGTCGACCGAGAAGAAGGCGTGACCCGCACCCTCGAAGGAGTGGAACTCGAACTCCTTCCCCGCCTCGGTGAGCGCCTTTTCCAACTCGTCGACCTGCGACGGCGAAGGGAACTGGTCCTCGGCGCCGAAGAGGCCGAGCAACGGACACGAGAGGTTTCCGGCCAACCCGACGATGGGCTCGACCTTCAGCGGAAACCCGTCGGGAGGGGTGCCGACGACGAAGGCGCCGTAGCAGTCCACCGCGGCGTCGAGGGGGAGGCTGCAGGCCGCCAGGAACGACTGGCGCCCACCGGAGCAGTAGCCGATGGTGGCCACCTTCCCGTTCGAGAGCGACATCTCGCGGAGGTACGCCGCGGCACCCGCGACGTCGCCCACGAGGCGCGAGTCGGGGACGCCGCCTTGCGCCCGCGCCGCGGCGGCCGCGTCGTCGGAGCTCGCACCCGGTGCCTCGCGGCTGTAGAGGTTCGGGCAGAGCGCGAGGTAGCCGTGCACCGCGAAGGTGCGGGTGATCTCCTTCGTGCCCTCGTCGTATCCCGGCATGTGGTGGATCACCACCACCGAACCGGTCGGGGGCCCGTCGAGCGGCTGGGCGAGGTAGGCCTCGATGGCGTCCCCCCCGTCGCCGCTGATCTCGACGGTCTCGGCTCGCATCGCATCGCTCACGGTTGCTCTCCCATCACTCGGCACCCGGTCATCTCGCATCGTGGCATGGGGAGGTCACCCCTCGCCGCCCTCCTCGAGCTCGCGGCGCGTCTCGCGCAGCCGGACCGCCTTGGCGGCTCGCTCGTCACGGAAGCTGCCGATGCGGGCGAGGGTGGTGTCGAGACGTTCGAGGAGCTTGTCGTTGGCCTCGATCGCCTCGTCGAGGAGCTCGCGTCGGCGCTCGGCCGGGATCTCTCCCGAGTGGTACTCGGAGCGCACCCGGTCGAGCACGTCGACGTCTTCGGTGTCGAGCACCACCCGGACCTCGGAGAGGGAGAAGCCGAGCAGCTCCTGCAGATCGCGGATGCGCTCCACCCGGGCCATGTCGGCGGCGGAGTAGAGACGCTCCCCTCTCCCCCGGTAGCTGCTCGGCCGGATGAGCCCGAGCTCCTCCCAGTAGCGCAGGGTGCGGGTGGTGAGGCCGCACATCTTGGCCACCTCACCGATGCGGAGGACGACCGGCGGTCGCTCGGTGGTCGCGTGGCGGGGGCTCACCGTCCCTACCCCTGGCTTCCGTCCGACGAGGGAGCCGGCGGGTGACCGTCCGCCGCGACGGCGGCAGGGGCGAGCGAGCCGTCGGTCGAGGGAACCTCACCGTTGTGGCCCGACACACGGTGGGCCCGGACCGGCTGGTCGGGTTCGACGTAGACGTACTTCCCGCCGCGCAGCCACGAGGCCCAGGCGGCGAGCAGGCTGGCCACCAGGGCGAAGTCGAGCGCCGCGTGCAGACCGGCCTCGAACGGCGCGGTGATCAGGCTCGGGAAGAAGCTGCGACCGGTGAGGACGGCCTGCTGAGTGGCCGGCAGCGCGGCGAGCGTGTGGGCGCCGACGAGGTGGACGACCGGGTCGTAGCCGAGGAAGGCAGAAAACAGGGTGGACACCGGCGGGAGGTGCGCCGCGCGGACCGCGGTCGCGACGGGCACCCCGTGCGCGACGAGACCGTGCTCGAGGTGTGCGGGCAGCGACGCGGTCAGGCCGATGATCATCAGCGAGAAGAAGAGCCCGATGGAGAGCACCTGGGCCGAGTTCTGGAAGGTGGTGTTCATGCCGGAACCCGCGCCGCGGTGTTGGGGCGGGAGGCTGTTCATGACCCCGGCCCGGTTGGGAGAGCCGAAGGCGGCCATGGTCAGCCCGGCCAGGAAGAGCAGGACGCCGAAGGCCCAGTAGGGGAAGTCGACCGGCAGGATCTCGAGCAGTGCGAAGCAGGCGGCGGTGCCGAGCATCCCGCCCGTCGCGAAGGGACGGGCTCCGAATCGGTCCGACAGCACGCCCGCGATCGGGCCGGCCACCAGCAACCCGAGCGTGAGCGGGAGCATCGCGATGCCGGCCCACAAGGGGGTCACGTCGAACGCGTACCCGTGCAGTGGGAGCCAGATGCCCTGCAGCCAGATGATCAGCATGAACATGAGGCCGCCGCGACTGAGGGCCGCGAGGAAGCTGGCGAACACACCGCTGGTGAAGGCCCGGATCTTGAAGAGCTGCAACCGGAACATCGGCTCGGGCACCCTGGTCTCGATGAAGCAGAAGGCGATCAGGATGAGCACGCCGGCGGCCAGCTCCCCGATCACCACCGGGTTGGTCCATCCCATCGTCGAGTTCCCGTAGGGCTCGATCCCATAGGTGATCCCCACCATGACCAGCACCAGGCCGACCGCGAAGGTGATGTTGCCGGGCCAGTCGATGCGAGCCGGCTGTGGCTGACTGACCTCGCGAAGTTTCCAGTAGCCGTACACGGTGGCGAAGAGCCCGATGGGCACCGACACCAAGAAGATGAGCCGCCAGTTGATCGGCGCGAGCAGCCCGCCGAGGACGAGCCCGATGAACGAGCCGCTGAACGCGGCCGCCTGGTTGACGCCGAGCGCCATGCCGCGCTGGTTGTCGGGGAAGACGTCGGTCAGGATCGCCGCCGAGTTCGCGAACAGCATCGCCGCGCCGACACCCTGGAAGATGCGACCGGTGACCAGCCAGATGCCCGCGGCGGTTCCGGTCATCCAGGTGATGCTCAGCATCAGCGAGAAGAAGGTGAAGATGGCGAAGCCGAGGTTGTAGGTGCGCACCCTGCCGTAGATGTCGCCCATGCGACCGAGGCTCACCACGAGCACGCTGGTCACGACGAGGAAGCCGAGGATCATCCAGAGCAGGTAGAAGGTGTTGCCCGGCTCCAGCGGATCGAGCCCGATCCCGCGGAAGATGTCGGGTAGCGCGATCAGCACGATCGACCCGTCGATGGTGGCCATCAAGACGCCGAGGGTCGAGATGAACAGCGCCATCCACTTGTAGTTGGGGCCCACTTCCTTGGTGTGGTGGGCGCCCCATCGCCGAGCCGGCGCGAGGTCGACGGCCGGCTCGGTGCTCTGCGAGGTGAGGGGGTTGAGGGCGCTCATCGGGAACCGATCCGGTTATTCGTGCACGTCAACCTACTTTAACGTTTACGTGAAGGTTTTGTGCCTAGCTCCCCCGCAACCCGCCCACCAGGGAGGTTGTCACAATCACCACCGGTCCGGCGTCGAAAGAGGCATGGGAACCGATGCGGATGTGATCGTGGTGGGTGCCGGTCTGGCCGGTCTGGCTGCGGCGGGGAGCGCGCGGCAGTGCGGAGCGCGGGTGCTCGTCCTCGAGGCCCACCAGCCGGGCGGCCGGGCGCGGCTGCACGCGCCGGGACGGCTTCACCTTCAACATGGGCGCGCACGCCCTCTACGTGCAGGGCAGCGGGCGCGAGGGTCCTCCGGTCGCTCGAAGTGACGCCGCAGGGCGCGCCGCCACCACTCGCCCGCTACCGCGCACGAGTGGGCGAGCGGCTGCACCTCCTCCCGACCGGGCCCGGCTCGCTGCTTCGCACCGGCGCGGTCGGTGCGCGGAGCAAGGCGCAACTCGCCGGTCTCTTCGCCGCACTCCCGCGGATGCAGCCGGCACAACTCGGTTCGGTGACGGTCGAGGAATGGCTACGCGGCCGCCGGCTCCGCCCCGACGCGGCTGCGCTAGTCCGTGCGCTCATCCGGCTCGGCACCTACACCGCCGACACCGAGTCCTTCAGCGCGGAGGCCGCGCTCGCCCAGATGCAGATCGCGGCGCGAGGTGGTGTGCGCTACCTGCACGGGGGGTGGGACCAGCTCACCGACGCGCTGGCCCGCGACCTCGACCTTCGCACACGGGTCGAAGTGGCCGGTGTCGACGTCGCCGGCGACGACGTCGAGGTCCGCACCTCGCAGGGCTCGCTCCTCGCCCACCGGGTCGTCCTCGCACCGGGCGGACCAGAAGCGGTGCGCCGGCTGCTCCCGGCGGAACCGGGCTGGCGGCCCCTCGGGGAACGGGTGACCGCGGCGTGCCTCGACCTCGCACTCTCCGAGGTGCCCGAGCCCGGGTACGTGCTGTCGGTCGACGAGCCGACCTACGCGACGGTTCAATCACCCCCGGCCCGTCAGGCGCCCGAGGGCGGCGCAGTCGCGGCGATCATCCGCTACGGCGCGCGCAGCGCTGCCGAGGACGGTCCGCTCCTCGAAGCCGCGGCGCGCGTCGCCGGCATGGAGACCGGTGCGGTGCAGACCAGCCGCTTCCTCGCTTGCATGACGGTGACCGGCGCGATGCCGACCGCCGCGGCGGGAGGGCTCGGGGGCCGGCCCCGCCACGACCAAACCGGGGTGGCCGGCGTCACCATGGCCGGCGACTGGGTCGGTCCGGTCGGGCTCCTCGCCGACGCCTCGCTCGCCAGCGGACGCGCGGCAGGCTTGGCTGCGGGACGCGACCTGCGGGGATCCTCCAAGATGGTGGCGTGACCGTCGCGCACCCGGCCTCGCCGACCGACCTCTTCGAGCGCGAGCGACGGCACCTGGTCGGTCTCGCCTATCGGATGCTCGGCACGGTCGCCGACGCGGAGGACGTGGTCCAAGAAGCATGGCTGCGCTGGCAGGCGGTGCCCGAGGGGAGCATCGAACGACCGGCTGCGTGGCTCAACACCGTGACCACCCGGCTCGCCCTCGATCACCTGCGGGCCGCCCGCCGGCGCCGCGAGTCCTACGTCGGGCCGTGGCTACCCGAGCCGGTGGTCACCGACGTCGGCCCGGCGGAGACCGCGGAACTAGCCGAGTCGCTCCGGCTCGGGTTCCTCACGGTGCTCGACGAGCTGAAGCCGGTCGAGCGCGCGGTCTTCCTGCTCGCCGACGTCTTCGACGTCCCCTTCGCCGAGATCGCCGCCACCGTCGGCAAGAGCGAAGCCGCGTGCCGCCAAATCGCGCACCGCGCGCGCGGGAAGGTGACCCGGCCGCACCCGCCGAGAGACGCGCGGGCGGAACGCGAGGTGGTCGACTCCTTGCTGGTCGCCATCGCCTCCGGTGACACCGATCGGGTGCTCGCGTGCGTGGCCCCCGACGTGGTGTGCGTCTCGGACGGCGGTCCCGATCGCCGAGCGGCACGACGCCCGGTCGTCGGGAGCCACCGGGTGGCACGGTTGATGATCAATCTCGCCCGGCGCTACGCCGGCGCGATCTCGGTCGAGGCGATCGAGGTCAACGGCGACTTCGGCGTCGTCCTCTCGATCGACGGCGAGGTCGAGCAGGTGATGACCTTCGAGGTGGAGCGCGAACGAGTCGTCCGCATCCTGATCGTCCGCAACCCCGACAAGCTGGCGAGGCTCGCCCGCCCCCCGGCGATCGACTGAGCAACGGCTCACCGGGCGTGCGGCCCCCCGCGCGCATGGGCCGAACCCGGTCGATTCCCACTCGCCGCCCACGTGCCGACACGCACAGAGATCCTGGTTGACGTGGGGATTCGCGGCTCCTAGGTTCGGCACCGACCGACCTTTTCTTTTGGGTAGGTAACGGTTGGATCCGGGGCTATCTCTGGAGGGCAGGCAGTGAAGAGCGAACGTCGAGTCCACACCGGGGGCGACGTGCGGGACGGGGTCAGAGCTGCGCGGTCCGACACGCTCACCGGGGAGACTCGTGCGGCGCGAGAGCCTCTCCACGACGAGAACGAGCGGCTCTCCGAACTGAGCGGCCAAGGTGTCACCGCGATCGCGGACAGCGACGTCGGCGTCCACCGCGAACGGAGCCGGCATCTGAGGCTGCGCCGCCTGGCGGTCGTGCTGGCGTTGGTCGCGGCCTTCCTCGTGCTGCGCGACCTCCTCTTCCCCCACGCACCGCTGCCGGTTCCCCACCTGCCCGCGTCGTGGGGTCCGATGACGCCGGCGATCGTGTTGATCGTCATCCTCTCACTGGTGATGCTGGTCCCTCTGCTCGGAGCGGGTCGCTCACCTCACATCCTCTACCGGCCCGACGAGCTCGCCATGAGCTTCGACGACGTGAGGGGCTCGGAGGTCCTCGTCGAAGAGGTCACGAAGACCCTCAACCTCTTCCTCGCACACCGGATCTTCGCGGAGCAGATGGGTGGAGTGCCCCGGAAGGCGATCCTCTTCGAGGGTCCGCCCGGTACCGGCAAGACCTACATGGCGAAGGCCATGTCGGCCGAAGCGGGCGTGCCGTTCCTCTTCGTCTCCTCGTCCTCGTTCCAGTCGATGTTCTACGGACAGACCAACCGGAAGATCCGCGCGTTCTTCCGGGCGCTGCGGAAACACGCGCGGCGCGAGGGTGGTGCGATCGGTTTCATCGAGGAGCTCGACGCGATCGGCGGGGTGCGAGGGTCCGGCCCCCACCACGGCGAGGGCGTCCCGGGAGTGGTCAACGAACTGCTGGTGCAACTGCAGTCCTTCGAGCAGCAGACGCCAGCGTCGGTGCGGATGAAGGCGTCGTTGGTCGACCTGGTCAACGCCTGGCTGCCGAGCCATCGGCAGCTCGACCGGCCGGTCGTCGCACCCGCCAACATCCTGGTGATCGGCGCGACCAACCGGGCCGCCGATCTCGACCCGGCGCTGCTCCGACCCGGTCGGTTCGACCGGAGCATCTACTTCGGTCTCCCCAGCCGGTCGGGACGGCTGGACATCATCGACTACTACCTCGGCAAGAAGGCCCATAGTCCCGAGCTCGACGACCCGGCGAAGCGGGAGACCCTGGCGGCTCTGACCGCGGGGTACTCGCCGGTCATGATCGAGCACCTGATGGACGAGGCGCTCGTCTGGGCGCTCCGTCGCGGCGCCCGCGAGCTCTCGTGGGACGACCTGCAGCACGCCAAGATGACCGAGGAGATCGGGCTCGCACAGCCCGTCGAGTACACCGAGGCGGAACGCCGGACCATCGCCACCCACGAGGCGGGGCACGCGACCGTCGCCTGGCTGGTCGGGAAGGGGCGAAAGCTCGAGGTCCTGACGATCATCAAACGACGCGAGGCCCTCGGGTTGCTCAGCCACTCCGAGGAGGAGGAACGCTTCACCAAGACCCGCTCCGAGGTCCGGGCGCTCATCGACATCGCGTTCGGCGGCATGGTCGCGGAGGAGACTCTTCTTCGGCGAGGCCTCGACCGGCGTGGCCTCCGACCTCCAGTCGGCGACTCTCAACGTGTGCCAGATGGTGGGTCAGCTCGGGATGGGCAAGACCCTCGTGTCCGCGGCGGCGATGGAGTACCCCGCCGGCGGGATCGTCTCGAAGGTCCTCTCGAACGACGGCGGGCGAGAAGAGGTCGAGGAGCTCCTTGCCGACGCCAAGCAGTCGGTGACCGCGATGCTCGAGGAGCATCGCCACGTCGTCGAGGTTTTGCGCGACGCGCTGCTCGAACGGGAGGAGCTGATCGGCGACGACATCATCGACGTCATCCGCACCGCGCAATCGATACCTCCCGACGACACCGTCATCCACTACCCACTCGGCCGGATCGGGCGCGGTGTCACCGTGGCCGACGCACCCCCGGAAGGCTGAGCGGGCCGAAGCGACGGGCCGCGGGCGCGGTCACCACAACGCGTTCCAATCCTCCGCGGAGAGCCAGCCGACCGGGGTCACCTCCGGATCGCGCTCGACGCGGACCGCTTCGAAGTCGATCCAGGTGGGCTGGTCGAAGCCGGCGCGCCGCCATCCGCGGAGCTCGACCGCCTTCCAGTCGCGGCTCTTCGACCCACCCTCGGAGTAGCCGGGCCGAACGAGGAGGTGGTCCTCGGAACCGGCCACCACCACGCACCGTCGGCTCTTGCCCTCGGGCTCCGCGCCTTCCTCGGCGCCGTCGAAGGGGATCCACGCGAAGATGACCGCCCCCGACCAGGGATCGTCCCGGTCGAAGTCGCGCTCTTGAGCCGGAGTGAGCACCGCTCTTCGACGGAGCCGCGGCGCGTTGCTCGTCGGCGCGCCCGCAACCGGAGTGGCGCGTGCCTCGTGGGAGGGTGCCTCCGGCCGCTGTCGTCTCGCACTGCGGACCTGCTCCGCCGAGCGGCGTGCCGCGTCGGAGCGCTTGCGACGAGCCTCGGCGTCGCGACGTCGTCGGAGACGCCGCTCCTCGCGCCGTTGCGACCCATCGGCTCCGGTGTCGTCGACCCCGTCGACGGGTCGGGCGCTGGAAGCGGTCGGGCCCTCGTCGGAGAGCGCCGAGTCACCCCCGTTCGGAGCTTCGTCGGCCACTTCAGCGGCCACCTCGTCGGGAGGTCCGTCGGCCTCGCCGGTGAGCCCGAACCGGTCGTCGGTGGTGAGGATCTCGAGGCAGAGATCGGACGCCGGCATGTGACTGTCCGCGACCGACGCCAGCATGACGGCGACGGTCGGCGAGCGGGAAATCGGCGCCGATCGCGTCGAGCGCCTCGAGGAGCTGCTCCTTCGTCGGATCGTCCGCATGGTCGCCGAGCCGGTCGACGCAGGCGGAAAGACACTTCTCGGAGACGGCCGCCGCGACGAGCGGGAGTGCCGGCCGGTACTGCGGGCGATCCAGCACCGAGGCGGGATCGCGGTGGCGACGCAGCGCGTTGAAGGCGTTGCGCACGGCCACCGCTGCCTGCGGCTGCGCCGGCGAGCCGGCGAGCGCACCGGTCAGTTCCGCCCGATCGACTCGGACCAGGGCGGCCTGCAAGAGCGTCGTGCGCGTGGCGTCGTGGGCGGGATGGGGGATGCCGAGACCTCCGGGTCCGACCGCTCCCGGCGGGGACGGTCCGAGGGCGTCCATCTTCGCAGAGCCGCACGACCTCGACACCGCGGAGCCCCGCTCCGACCTCGACACCGTGGAGCCCCGCTCCGACCTCGACACCGCGGACCCGGCACCTCCAAGCGGTCGGTACTCCAACCTGCTCGATCGGCATACTCCGAGACCACGGGGGTGATACTGGAGGCGTGCACCACCACCGCCGGATCGCGTCCGCGACGACGGCGCCGACGTGAGCGCACTCCGAGAGGGGCGGCCTCGACCCGACCTCCCGGTCCAACGCACCCGCGGCCTCGGACCGTTCGTGACCTTCATCGAGTACGAGCGTCCCGACGGCGCAGTCGCACGCTGGGAATCGCGGCGTGCCCGCAAGAACGGCCCTCGCGAGACCCACCACGGATCGACCTGGTTCGCACCTGGTGCTCGCGGCTGGTGGATCGGCGTCCTCTTCGCCATCGGGTCGTTCTGTTTCGCACTCGGCGCCGTGCCCGGATACGCGTCGGCGGCGGGAACGAAGGTGGACTCGATCACCTTCTTCGTCGGATCGCTCTTCTTCACCTCCGCGGCCTTCTTGCAGTACCGCGAAGCCGTCGACGCGACCGGAGGGCCGAAGGGACGACGGGTGTTCGTGTTCCGTCCACGGCGGATCGACTGGCTAGCCACCGCGATCCAACTGCTCGGGACGCTGTGGTTCAACGTGAGCACCGGCGCCGCCGTGCAGACCGACCTGACCTCGACCGCGCTGCGCCAGCACGTATGGAGGCCCGACCTGCTCGGGTCGATCTGCTTCCTCGTCGCGAGTGGCCTCGCCTGGTTCGAAGTCTGCCACGGGTGGGCGGCCTGGTCGCCGGGTGAGCTCGGTTGGTGGATCACCTTGCTCAACCTCGTCGGCTCGATCGCGTTCGGCGTCTCGGCCGTCGCGGCATTCGTCGTTCCGTCGACGGGCTCCCTTCTCGACGAACAGCTCTCCAACCTCGGCACTTTCGTCGGCGCGCTCTGCTTCCTCGCGGGCGGGATCCTGCTCCTTCCCGAACGGACCCAACCACACGGCGTCGCCGCGTCACCACGGGGCGGGCTCGACGAGACGCGGGCGTGATTCGTGGGTATTAAATGGTGGCTGGAGGACGGTCCTGCGGTACGGGCCGTGCGAGGAAGGGGCAACCGGAATGGACGACTTTCGTCACGACCGGACGAGGGAGCAGAACCCAGATCAGGGCACGGCGAACCTGCCGCCTGTCGGAGTTCCCGAGCTCGTCCGCCCGGGCGACGCACTGCGAGCACTACCGGGCGAGGCGCGTCAACGCGGCACCCGGTTGGTCTCCGCCAAAGCGATGCAGGCGCGGCTCTTCTCGGTCTACGACGCGGCCGCTGCCGCAGAGGAAGCGCTTGCGCTCGTGCAGGAGCAGCTCACCCTCACCTTGAACCGCAGCTACTACGACTCGGACGAGATCGAGAGCACCGCCGCGCGCCTCGATGCGTTGCTCACCCCGAGCGTCGTGTCGCGGAATCCCGCGGCACCGAGGGCGGAGGCACCCGGCCTCGAGGTTTCGGCCGCCGAGGAGGTCGAAGAGGGGTCGCCTCTCTGGGTGAGACTTCGAAGGAGCGGACGCCGACAGCGACGCACCGGGCAGATCGCCCGCCGAGTGAGGTCGCGCGGCCGCGACCCGGTCGACGTCAGCCTGCGAGGTCGCGGGCCTTCGCGATCACGTCGACCGGACGCTGGTCACCGACGGGCACCGGTATCACCTGGAGGTGGGTCACGCCGGCATCGGCGAACGCGGTGATCCGTTCGGCGACGTAACCCTCCGGGCCGCAGAGCGACGTCGCCTCGAGCAGCTCGTCGGGAACCATGGCCTCGGCTTCCGCCTTCTTCCCCTCGAGGTAGAGGTCCTGGATCTGTTCCGCCTCCTTCTCGAACCCGTAGCGCCGGACGACGTCGTTGTAGAAGTTGCGACCCTTCGCGCCCATCCCACCCACGTAGAGAGCGACCACCGGCCGGGCGAGCTCACGGAGTGCTCGCACCTCTTCTCCCTCGCCGACCGCGAAGATCCCACCGACCGTGATCTGCAGCGGGTCGAGCGACGGGTCGCGCCGGGCGCGTCCCGCCTCGAGGGAGGCGCCCCACACGTCCTTCGCCTTCTCGGGGACGAAGAGCATGGGGATCCACCCGTTGGCGATCTCGGCGGTCATCTCGACGTTCTTCTCTCCGAGCGCCGCGATCCAGATCGGAATCGTCGGTCGGACCGGGTGGGCGATGATCTTGAGCGGCTTGCCGAGGCCGGTGCCCCGTCCTTCGGGGAGCGGCATGTCGTAGTAGCGGCCGTGGTGGACGAGCACGTCCTTTCTCGCCCACACCTGACGGCAGACGTCGACGATCTCGCGGGTTCGCCCGATCGGCGCGTCGAAGGGCACGCCGTGCCAGCCCTCGATGACCTGAGGACCCGACGACCCGATACCGAGATGGAACCGGCCACCCGACAGTGTGTCGACACCGGCCGCGGTCATCGCGAGGAGGGTCGGGGTCCGGGTGAAGATCGGAAGGATGGCCGAACCGATCTCGACACGCTCGGTGAGGGCGGCCAGGTAGCCCATCATGCTCGGCCCGTCGAGACCGTACGCCTCGGCCACCCAGACCAGGTCGAGACCCGCCTTCTCCAGTTCGGCCACCTCGGCGGCCGCCTCGCGGAAGCCGCCCGAGTAACTGAGCATCGTGCTGATCTTCATCGGTCCCTCCCGGTGCGATCTCGACGCACGAGGATGCGCCGCTCGCGGCGGGGCTCCTCGGCGCACTGATCCTATTGACCGGAGCGGCGTGATCCCGGCGGGGGCACCGGCGAGCGCGGTTGGCTATCCTGCGGACCGCGGCCAGGCCCGCACCAGTCGGGTCGGGCACGCAATCGTGGACTGGACGACGACGGAGGCCGATCGATGGCGAACACGGAGACCAAAGAGAGCGGACTTCCTTCGAAGATCGTGGTCGGCACGGACGGCTCGAAGACCGCAGAGCGCGCGGTGCGCCGAGCGGCGGCGCTGGCCAAGGCGGTGGGTGCCCAGCTGATCATCGTCACCGCCTACAACAACCGGGCGCCGAGCGGGGTGGCGGCTGCCGGGATGACCTTCGACGCCGGTTGGGCGGCCGCCGGCCAGTCCGCCGCGGAGAAGTGCGCGGCCGAGTCGGCGGAGAAGGTGATGGCGAACGGGCTCGGCAAGGTGTCGACCATGGCGGTCGGGGGCGAGCCGGCCGAGGTGCTGATCCAAGTCGCCGAGAACGAAGGGGCGGAGTTGCTGGTGGTCGGCTCGAAGGGGATGCACAAGACCGCCCGCTTCCTGATGGGCCCCATCGCCAACAAGGTGTCGCGGCGCATCGCCTGCGACCTGTTGATCGTCGAGACGGAGAGCGGCGACTAGCCGGTCCGGTCTCTCGCGGTTCAGTCCCAGAGACGAACGCTCATCGACTGGCTCGCGGTCGCGAGCAGCGCGCCGTGCTCCGACCAGAGCGAGGCGGTGCCGTGCCCGTACCCGTCGACCACCGCCTGGATACGGATGTCGCAGAGGACCCACTCGGTCGGCTCGAGGCGCACCACCCGCAAGGTGTTGTCGAGGCTCCTCGACATGACCCGGCGACCGAGTGGCTGCGAGACGGCGCCAGTCACGTAGTCGCCGATGATGGCGAGGGTCGCGGCCGATGGCTCGAGATGACCCGGAACCCGCGCCCAGAGGGCACTGTCCGATTCGCCTGGACCCTCGAGACCCGAGACGATCTCCTCGAAGGTGCGTCCCCGCGCCAGACGCACGTCGACGCGGTCGAAGATCGACGACGAGGTGATCGCGGGGATCCGTCTCGGTGGGCACTCCTCCGGCGGGGGAACCTCCGGAGGCTCGATCCACACACCCTCGACACCGATCGATCCGGGGAAGCCGGCTGCGCCGTTGACGGTGAGGATCTCCTGTCCGCCCACTCGCCCCACCACCCGACCCTGGGTGACCCGACGCCCCTCGGCGGCGAGGAACACCGCCAACTCGAGGTCGGATCCGGTCGCCGCGTACGAGAGGTACTGCGCGGTCGCCCACACCGTGGGTCGCCCGGTCGCCGCCTCGAGGGCGACGAGTGCCGCGCCGAGCCCGCAGCCGCCGAAGAGGAAATTGCCCGGCGTGGAGAGCTCCGGCGTGACGGAGAGAGCCGCCAGCGCAGGTCGTCGCCGGCCCGGTGCATGCCGAGGAACTCCTCCGCCTGGGTCACGGTCCGCGGTGCCGGCTTCCTCCCACCCGGTCCGAGCCGCTCAACTCCTCGGCACCTTCGACCACGGCACGTCCTTGTCGACCCGGACGTCACCGGGCAGTCCGAGGATGCGCTCACCGAGGATGTTCCGCTGGATCTCCGAAGTGCCGCCTTCGATCGAGTTCGCCCGCGAGCGGATGAACATCCTTCGCGCCGAGCCCGGCGGACCGACCAGCCCGAGGACCTCCGAGCGCCGCATGGTGTAGTCGTACCCGACGAGGCCGTCCGCACCGAGCAGGTCGATACAGAGCTCGTAGATCCGCTTGTTGACCTCGGCGAACATGAGCTTGGCGATCGAACCCTCCGGCCCGGGGTTGCCGACCTTGCGGTTCTGCGCCGCCCGCATGTTGGTCAGCCGAAGCACCTCCGCCTCGATCCAGGCGCTCATCAGCCGGTCGCGGTCGGCAGGCGCGGCGGGGTGAGCCCTCTCGCCCGAAGATCGAGACGGCCTCCGCGATCGCACCCGATCCACGCGCCGGCCCGAAGCCGGAGCCGCCGGCCCCGCCGATGGAGGTGCGCTCGTTGGACAGGGTGGTCATCGCGACCCTCCAGCCCTCGCCCACGTCGCCGACGCGATCGGCATCGGAGACCCGCACCTCGGTCAGGTACACCTCGTTGAACTCCGCTTCGCCGGTCATCTGACGGAGCGGACGGACGTCGACGCCCGGGAGGTGCATGTCCAACGCGAAGTAGGTGAGTCCCTTGTGCTTCGGAGCCTCGGGATCGGTCCGGACCACGAGCATGCCCCGGTCCGCCACGTGGGCAAGGGTGTTCCAGACCTTCTGTCCGGACACCACCCACTCGTCTCCGTCACGTACCGCCCGGGTGGCGAGGCCGGCCAGGTCGGAACCGGCGCCGGGCTCGCTGAAGAGCTGACACCACGAGGCCTCGCCGGTGAAGGTCGGTTTGAGGATCCGCCGGCGGAGCTCGTCGGAACCGTGGGTGACCACCGTCGGACCTGCCATGGTCAGCCCGAAGAACTCCAACGCCGTAAAGGGCTTCGCCCCGGCCTCGGCGAGGCGGCGGTCGACGATGCGCTGCAGGTTCGGTGCGAGCCCGAGGCCGCCCCAGCCCTCGGGGAACGAGACCCATGCGAGCCCGAGGTCGAACTGCCGCGAACGGAACTCGACGGCGCCGGTGCGCCGCGGGTCGAGCTCCGCGAGCAAGGTGTCGACCCGTTCCTCGAGCACTGCCTCGTCCTCGCGCACCGTGGTCACCATCGACACAGAAGATACCGCCGCCTCCGTGCCGGCACCGAGCCTTCCCTCACGGTTGGAGCCGGGTGAGCCGCCAAGCCGGCCCGCGGGCGTGTAGAGAAGGCGGTCGTGCAGACGGTTCTCGCGGTGTTGCCAGAACTCGTAGGAGCGCGGGCACGACCCGGAACCCTCCCCACCAGGGGGCCGCGGCACGTCCACGCCGGCAAAGCGCTCGTCCGAGGCGGCTCGACCTCGGCCTCGAGCGGACCGCGGTCGCTCGACGGGCCGGCTCTGGCGGGAGGCCCGCAGGCGCTGAGCTGGCTCTCCGCGGGCCCGGGACGCGAAGTAGGCATCGGACTGCGTCGTCACCGACCCGTCTCGACCGACACCCTCGATCCGGACCTGACGCCCGAGCGGCTCCCAGTGGAAGAGGAGCGCCGCCTCTGGGTTGTCGAGTGAGCTCGCGACCCTTTCGGCTCTCGAAGTTGGTGAAGAAGGAAAAGCCCTCGGGCCCGAAGGACTTGAGGAGGACCATCCGCACCGAAGGCCGCCCGGCCAGGTCGACGAGGCGACCGCCATCGACTCCGGGCATCGGCATCACGGCGGCGGCGGCGTCGATACCAGCGACCGAATTGCACCAGCGGATCGGGGTCGACGTCCGATTCGTCGAGCGGCTCGCCCACGGCCTCCATGTACCGCGACCCTACGGGCGTCGTGCCGGGTCCGCGGGCCGGATCCCAGGCGGCGCCTCCGAGAGGCGTTGCTAGCCTCCGCTCGCATGCCGCCGCACATCGACGTCGAGGCAGAGCGGGCGCGGACACCGGGGTGCGAGCGCGTCGTCCACCTCAACAACGCGGGAGCCGCCCTCCCCACCAGAGCGACGCTCGAAGCGGTCATCGGTCACCTCCGGCGCGAGGCGGAGCGGGGTGGGTACGAAGCGGCGACCGCGGCCTCGGCCCAGCTCGAGGAGGTCCTCCACGCGGTCGTCGCGACTGATCGGTTGCGCATACGACGAGATCGCGCTTACCGGCTCGGACACCCAGGCGTGGACGAAGGCGATGTGGGGGTTCGCACTCGGGGCAGGCATCTCGAGCGGTGACCGACTGCTGGTCGACCGCCTCGCCTACAACAGCCACTACCTCGGGCTCCTCCAAGTGTGCGAGCTCACCGGCGCGACGATCGAAGTGGTACCGAGCACCGTGGACGGCTCCCTCGACGTCGGCTCGCTGACCGGGGCGCTCGAATCGGGTCCGGTCGCCCTCGTCGCGGTCACCCACGTGGGCACCCACCGCGGACTGGTCAACCCGGTCGAGGAGGTGGGACCCCTCTGCCGGACGGCCGGGCGTGCCGTTCTTCGTCGACGTGTGCCAGAGCGTCGGCCAGCTGGCGGTCGACGTCGACGCGGTCGGCTGCGACGTGCTGACCGCGACCGGACGGAAGTGGCTGCGTGGGCCGAGAGGCACCGGGTTCCTCTACGTGCGCAAGGACTTCGCCGAGCGGCTCCGTCCCCCGGGCATCAGCGAGGCCTCCGCCCGGTGGCTCGACCCGGACCGTTACGAACTGCGAGCCGGCGCGGCCCGCTTCTTCGAGTTCGAGGCACCGATCGCCGCGCAGCTCGGCCTCGGGGTGGCGGTCGAGCACGCGCTGGGGCTCGGGCTCGAAGCCATCGCCGGACGAGTGGGTGCCCAGGGCGAAGCGCTTCGCCGCGGGCTGGCAGCGGTCGACGGGGTCGAGATCCACGACGGAGGCGTGCGGCGCTCGGGCATCGTGACCTTCACCGCAACCGGTGTTGCACCGGAGCTCGTCGCTCAGAACGCGCGTCGGCCGTCGGGCATCAACGTCTCGGTGAGCACGTCGCCCTGGGCGCTGCTCGACATGACCGCACCGAGGCCGACGTCGGTGGTCCGGGCCTCGCCGCACTACTACAACACCGACGCGGAGCTCGACCGGTTGGTGGAAGTGGTCGCGTCCTGCTCGACCTCATCCGGCTGAACCTCGCCCGGCTCGGGCCGGCCTGGCTGATCTCGTCGTCGAAAAACTTGTGGCAAAGCGCGTCGGAAAGGTCTTTACTGACGAACAGGTGATGTCACCGACAAGAGCGTGAACGTGAAACGGGGTGGGCGGTGTGCGACTTTCGGAAGTGGGGACGGCGGACTGAAGCTCGAGGGCGCAGGAGTCGTGCCAGCAAGACCGAAAGAAGGAGCCGGCACCTCCTTGCGGTGATCGCGGCCTCGGCTTTGGTCGTGGCGGTGGCTCCCGGGGTCGGCGTCGGCGCAGCCGGAGCAGTCGCCGCCTCGAGCGGCGCAGTCAGCGCTTTCGGGGATGCCACTCCATACAGCGCACCCGTCGGAAACCAGTTGAACGCCCGGATCGCCGGGATCGCGTCCACTCCCGATCACAAGGGGTACTGGTTGGTCGGCGCCGACGGAGGCGTCTTCAATTACGGCGACGCCGGGTTCTACGGCTCGGGGGTCGGGTCGCTCCCGTACCCCCTCGGCGGGATCGTCGGGATCGCTCCGACCCCCGACGGTCGCGGGTACTGGATGGCCGGCTCAGTGGCCTCACCTACCAGTTCGGCGACGCGCCGGATGAAGATCCCGCCGGCCGGGCTGTTTCCCAATGCCCCGATGGTCGGGATCGCAGCGGTGCCTCAGGCAGTCGGCTACTGGCTGGCCGGTGCCGACGGCGGGGTGTTCGGATTCGGAGCCGCGGCGTTCTACGGCTCGATGGGGGGTCACCCGCTCAACGCCCAAGTGGTCGGGATCGCCGCCACGCCCGACGGTGGCGGCTACTGGCTGGTTGCGGCCGACGGGGGTGTCTTCAGCTTCGGCGACGCGGCCTTCCACGGCTCGATGGGCGGCCACCCGCTCAACGCCCCGATCGTC
The DNA here is from genome assembly GCA_963741055.1 of uncultured Acidimicrobiales bacterium. Classification (GTDB taxonomy): domain Bacteria; phylum Actinomycetota; class Acidimicrobiia; order Acidimicrobiales; family RAAP-2; genus Bog-756. The sequence continues at coordinate 106,244 of CAVUGU010000015.1, forward strand.
GGGATCGCTCCGACTCCCGACGGTGGCGGCTACTGGCTGGTGGCGGCCGACGGGGGGGTCTTCAGCTTCGGCGACGCGGCCTTCCACGGTTCGCTCGGCGCGACACCGCCGAGCGCTTCCACCCCGGTCGTCGGGATGGCGACCACTGTCCGACGGCAACGGCTACTGGCTCGCGACCACCGACAAGAGCCTTCCCGCACCCGCCCCGGTGCCCTCCGTCGCATACGACTGCAACCAACCCTCCAACCCGTTGGCAGTGGAGCCGAGCTCCATCTCGCTCGCCTGCGCGGACGGAAACGCCAGCCTGATCGACCTCACCTGGTCCTCGTGGACGGCCAGCGGTGCCTTGGCCAGCGGCGCGTACACCCACAACCTCTGCCAGCCCGATTGCGCGCAGGGCACCTTTGCCACCTCCGCCGCCAGCGTCTGGCTCGGCTACCCGGTCGAGACCGGCGCCGGCGAGGAGTTCTCCACGGTCCGATACACCTACGCCGACCCGTCGGTCCCGGGTGGGTGGGCGACCTTCACCGCACTGCTGGAAACCAGCCCCGGCTGAGCTCAGCTCTCCGGGCGCGCCCTCGGGAAGAGCTGCTCGAAGAGACCGTCCACCCCTGAGCCGTGGAGGGTCAGGCCGCCGTCGACGACGAGGTTCTGACCGGTGATGAACCGGGCCAGGTCCGAGCAGAGGAAGACGACCACGTCGGCGATGTCCTCGGGCGCTCCGACCCGACCGACCGGTGTGGTGCGCTCGAAGCGCTCTTCTTCGTGCGGGAGGAATTGAAACCACGGCTCGGTCATCGGGGTCAGGATCATCCCCGGCGAGACCGAGTTGACCCGGATGTCGGGCCCGTACTCGAGCGCCGCCGACGCGGTCAGCGCGATCACCCCGGCCTTTGCCGCGGAGTAGGGCGCCTCCCCCGCTGCCGGCCGGGTCCCGCTGATCGACGCGGTGGACACGATGCTGCCTCCGCCGGACGACCGGATGTGGGGGACCGCGGCCCGGAACCCGAGGTACACGCCGGTCAGGTTGACCGCGACCAAACGGTTCCACTCCTCGGGATCCCACCGGTGCAACGAGGACTGGTTGCCGATCCCTGCGTTGTTGAAGAGGAGGGTGATCCCCTCCATGGCCTCGGCTGCGGCGTCGACCGCGGCGGTCAGCCTGGCCGGATCGGTCACGTCGGCAACGTGGGCGCTGCCACCGATCTCCTTCGCCACCTCGGCCGCCGCGTCGCCGTGGAGGTCGATCACCGCGACCGTCGCACCTTCCTCGGCCATCCTTCGGGCGGTGGCACGGCCGATGCCCGAGCCACCTCCGGTGACGACCGCTCGCTCGCCGTCCAACAGACCCATGGTCGCTCCCTTCCTCGCGGCCTCGTGACCCGCGCTATCCGTGCTTCGCCGGGCAGCCGACGAGATGATCGTCGACGACGCCGACCGACTGGAGGAACGAGTACACGATGGTCGATCCGACGAAGGTGAACCCTCTCGATTTGAGGTCCTTCGAGAGCCGGTCCGAGAGCTCGGTCTTCGCGGCAAGCTGGGCCATGGTGCGCGGTCGGTGGACGACGGGTGTGTCGTCGACCCACTCCCAGAGGTACTTGTCGAACGTGCCCTTCTCCTCACGCACTTCGAGGAAGGCGCCGGCGTTTCGGACCGCGCCGCGGACCTTGAGCCGGTTCCGTACGATGCCCGGGTCCTCGAGCAGCCCGGCGATCTCGGTCTCGCCGTAGGCGGCGACCCGTGCCGGGTCGAATCCGTCGAGAGCCTTCCGGTAGTTCTCACGCTTGGCGAGGATGGTCGACCAGGAGAGCCCGGCTTGTGCACCCTCGAGCACCAGCATCTCGAAGAGGTGGCGGTCGTCGTGGGAAGGCACGCCCCACTCCTCGTCGTGATAGGCGCGCATGGCGTCCGAGCTCTCGGCCCAAGGAAGCGTTTGCCGGCAACGGGACGGCGACGAGCGGAGCCCGTCGAGGCCGTCGTGGGAGCAGCGTTTCGATCCGGCCACCGCTCGAAGCTATCCCCGCGGGCGGATCGCCGCGGCCGTCCGAGTGGGGCCCGGTGCGAAGATGGGACGGTGGAGACCACGCTCATCGACCTCGACACCACAGGGCGCACGGTCGTCGACCTGACCGAGGCCCTCCACCGGTTCTGTGCCGGCCGCGGCGACGGATTGGTCAACCTGTTCGCGCCCCATGCGACGGCCGGCCTCGCCCTGATGGAGGTCGGCTCGGGCTCGGAGAGCGACCTCGAGGAGGCGCTCCTCCGACTGCTGCCGCGCGACGACCGCTACCGGCACCGACACGGCTCTCGCGGACACGGCGCGGACCACCTGCTGCCGGCTCTGGTGAGCCCCTCCCTCACCGTTCCGGTCGCGGACGGAAGACCGCTCCTCGGCACCTGGCAGAGCGCGGTCCTCGTCGACACCAATGCGGACAACCCCCACCGCGAGGTCCGCCTGACCTTCCTCCGTGGCTAGCTCCCCGAATTGCCCACCACATGGGCCGATCGATACCTTGCGCGGCATCACCGCCCGCAGACCAGAGGAAAGATGGCTCGCCTGATCGCGACGATCCCGACCACTCGGACCCGCCTCGTCGCAACCCTCTCCGCCCTCGCCTTGGTGCTCACCGCTTGCTCGGCCGCGGCCGGCGCACCCGGGCCACCGTCGGCTTCGTCGGGCGTGATGCTCTCGAGGACCGTGCCGGCTTCGATCACGGAGCTCCCCTTGACCGACCAGCACGGGCACGTGACCGACCTGGCCGCGCTGCACGGCCGGACGGTGATGATCGTGCCGTTTCTCACCCTTTGCCAGGAGACGTGCCCCTTCGACACGGGAAACCTGGTCCAGGTCCAGCGCGCGCTCGACCGATCGGGTGCCGGCTCGAAGGTGGTGCTGATGGAGGTCAGCGTCGACCCCGGACGCGACAGCCCCGCTCGGCTGGCGGCCTACGCACAGCTGAGCGGCGCGAGCTTCGAGCTGGTCACCGAGTCGCCGGCCACGCTCACCGCCTTCGAGCACTACTTCGCCTGGTACGTCCAGACCGTTCCCGAGGACGATCCACCCGGCATCGACTGGTGGACCCATCAGCCGCTGACCTACGACGTGGACCATTCGGACGGCTACACGCTCATCGACCCCTCCGGTGTGGAGCGATTCGAGACCGGGGCGTCGCCCGATTTCTCGGGCGGACTCAGCCCGACGCTCCGGCATTTCCTGAGTCCCCATGGGCAGAGCGAGGTCGCCCACCCCGCCCAGCCCGGTTGGACCCCGACCCTGGCACTCGCCTCGCTCGGCTGGATGCTGCACGAGCACATCGCACCGGCGTCCTCATGAGGAGGGACTGACCTCGTGCTGCCCGACATCTGGAGCAACCTCGGTTCGACCCAGATCGCCTTCACCCCGTCGCTGCTGATCGGCGGCGCGACCGCGCTCTATCTGTGGGGCGTCTGGCGGGTCAACCGGCGCGAGGAGGGCGGACGGTGGTCACCGCGCCGAACGCTCGCCTTCCTCGGCGCGATGGTCCTCGTCTTCGTGGCGATCGAGCTGGTGATCGGCGTCTACGACTCGGAGCTCTACTGGGACCACATGGTCCAGCACCTGCTGCTGATCATGGTGTCGGCACCGCTCATCGCGATGGGTGCACCCCTCGAGCTCCTCCGCGAGGCAACCGGTGGCTCCCTCCACAAAGTGGTCGTCCGCGCGCTCGATTCGAAAGTCGCCGAGGTGATCCTGCAGCCACTGGTCGGTTTCGTCCTCTACGCGGTCACCATCCCGGTCGCGCACCTCACCCAGTTCTACAACTACACGCTGGTCAACGATTCGGTCCACGACCAAGAGCACCTGCTCTTCCTCGTGGTCGGCTACCTCTTCTGGCGTCCGGTCGTGGCGATCGAGCCCACCCGCCACCCGCTCAATCCATGGCTTCGGCTGGTGTACCTGATGGCGGCCGTGCCGGTCGACACCTTCTGCGGGCTCGCCCTCACCTCGGCGACCCACGAGCTCTTCCCCTTCTACAACACCTTCCGTCGTCCCTGGGGACCCTCGCTCCTCACCGACCTGCACATCGGCGGCTCGATCATGTGGGTCGGCGGCGACACGCTCATGCTCCTCGCGATGATTCCGGTGGTGGTGCAGCTGGTCCGGGCGGAAGAGGCCAAGACCCGCGAGCTCGACGCCGCCCTCGACGCCGAGCAGGCGCGTGCCGCCGGCTCGCCTCCCTGAGCGGGCAAACCCCGCGGCGGGCTACTGGGAACACCCCCGCGCGTCGACCGGCGTCCAGCCGAGCAGGACGTCGCCCTCGACCAACCAGATCCGGTCGTAGCGGTCGACGGTCGGGTCGCAGTGCGGAGGGACCAGGTCCACACGGTCTCCGGGATGCAGACGACCGCCCGATCCGTCGGTCACCATCCCGTGCTCGTCCCCGAAGAAGGCGTACTCGGAGTCACGACCGACGACAGTGGGGACGCCTGCATCGGTTGCCATCGCCTTCAATCCGGCGTCGACGGTCACAAAGCCCGGCTGGTTCGCCGAGATCACCGTCGCGGCGATGCTGAGGCTCTGTGCGAAACGCCCTTCCGGATCGGCCCCGAGGGCGTCGCGGTACTCGCGGTCCATGAAGACGTAGCTCCCGGCCTGGATCTCGTCGAGCGCTCCGAGCTCGGCCTCCATGCCGGCGGTCCCCGTCCCGCCGCCGGTCCGGATCGGTACCGCGTGCCCCTCCGCGGCGAGCGCGTCCGCGACCCTGGCGAGTCGCTCGCCCGCAAGCCGTGCGCCGGAGTGTCGAACGAGTCGCGACGGGGTGTGCTGGACATGGCCCGCATAGCCCTGCAGGCCTCCGAAGCGGAGGTGTGGATGGCGGTCGATCGTGCGCGCGATCTCGAGCGCGTCCTCGGGTCCGGCCACCCCCGTCCGGCCGAGACCCACGTCGACGTCACAGAAGACGGTGAGCGAGGTTCCAGTCCGATCTGCTGCGTCGGCCAGCTCTACCACACCGTCGGTCCGGTCGACCACGACGGCCAGCGCACAACGATTGGCCAAGTCGGCCACCCGGGCCGCGGGACGCGGCCCGCCGAGCGGGGAGGTGATCAGGACGTCGACCGGCTCGCCGCGGGCCGACCCGCTCAGCCGGTCGACCAACACCTCGGCCTCCGCCACCTTCGCGCACGCGATGCCCGCCGCGCCGTGCTCGAGCTGGAGGACCGCGATGAACGCCGACTTGTGGGACTTGGCGTGCGGCCGTAGACGGAGTCCGTCGCCGGCAACCGACCGAGCCATGATCGTGACGTTCTCCCGCAAGAGGACGAGGTCGCAGACGAGCGCAGGGGTGGGGATCAGATCGCGCGAGCCGGTCTGCCCACGCGCGTCGAGTGCCGATCTCGCGCCCCCGACGTCGCCCTCGGGCGCTTCGGTCCGGATCGCCTCAGGCATTGGTCGTGTGGTGTCCTCGGGGGGCGACGAGGCGGTCGACGCTGCAGTCTGCGCGAGCCGGATGGCGCGTGCAGGCTCGACCGAGACCGCCGACGCGCAACTGATGTACGAGCTGTGGTCGTGTCGTCACTCTTCGTGTTCCAAGGTGAAGGAATCGCGCACCGCGACCTTGTGTAGCAGCACCACCGGCGCAATGCTGGTTGAGCCGTGTCCGACCCAAGGACGCGGACGGAGAACTGGGTGGGAGTGTCGGTGGTCGCCGTTCCGCACGAGGTAGTCGTCGCGTCGCAGGGCCACCGTCGGAGGAGTCGAGGGGCACCATGAGATCGAGGGGCACTGTGAAGCGTCGTAGCAAGCCCGCGCGCGCAGTCGGGCGAGTCACTTTCGCGCTGATCGCCGTCGCGGGAGCGGTCACGTCCGCCGCCGCGCTCTCTGTCGTCGCTGCGCCGGCCGCGTCGGCTAGCACGCCGAGGCCGGCTGCGACGGTGAGCTACTCGGCGACCGAGAGCTTTCCGCTCGGCGGCGCATCGAAGTTCACCGATGCGTCCGGTGACGGTTGGGACACCGCGCTCAGCAGCACGCAGGTCTTCAACGTCTTCCACCACCAGAGCATCCTTCAGGTGGACTGCCACGACCAGTCGACCGGCGCATCGTGTTGGGGCGGCCCGAAGACCATCATCGACGGCTCCGGCCACAACTTCGCTACCTCGGACCTGCCCGGTCTCTATCTCGACCAGGCCGACGGTCACCTCTTCGTCTACGTCGTCCGCAACTCCGACGACAGTGCGGGCGTCGTCTGCATCGACACGACCCAACCGGCGAGCGCCCCGGGTGCAGAGCTCTTCTGTGGCTACACCCATCTCACGACGGGGGGGCAGGCCCCAATCTCCACCTACGCAGGGATCTCCAATCCGGTGCAGGTCGGTTCGAACTGGTACGCGTTCAACGAGGTCGCGGGGAGCGGTACCGGCGAGGAGAACGAGCTGCTCTGTTTCAACCTGGTCGTCCGACGCGGCCTGTGCGGCACAGCCGTTTGCACTCGAGCTTCGGGGGGGTCCCGCTGGCCCCGTTCACCTACCCGCACCCGATCGGCACCACCGGGAACGAGGTGATCGTGCCGGTCGTCGGGACGACCGGCGACAAGCTGGCCTGCTTCAACGGAGCGACCAACACCTCCTGTGGCGGTTCGTGGCCGGTCGTCCATCACCGACGCAGAAGGCGCGCCCTTCCCACTGCTCAACTCGAGCGGCTCGGAGATCGGAGTCTGTCTCCCCACCGCCGGCGACCCCTGCTTCAGCCCGACCGGCGCACTCAGTGGCGACGCCGGCGGGAATGGCCGCGGCGATCGCTGCCAACGACTTCCCCAACGGGCAGCCGGTCGTCCTCGGTACCCGCGTGTACTTGGCGAACAACGACCAACCGGACAAGTCGACTGCTACGACTCCGCCTCCCACGCGTCGTGCCCCGACTTCCCGAAGACGATGAACAACCTGGTCGGTCTCTACACCGTCCGCCTCGACCCGTTCCGTCCGGACTGCATCTGGGTCAACGCCGACCACGGCTCGGCCCAGATCCAGAATTTCGACGCGCTGACCGGCGGAGACTGCCCGCCAGGGCCGATCCGGGTCAACGCGAGCAGCTTCGTCGCCCCGCTACAACCGCTGTCTCCCGACCAACTTCACCTCGCTCCAGGTGATCGCGCCGGCCCGCGACACCTACGCGTCCGGCACGGTCGAGTTCGAGCAACCGAACGGGACACCCATCGCCGGGGCTTCCGATCCAGCAGATCGACACCTTCGGGAACGTGAATCTCGCGCCGTTCGGACTCACCACCAAGAGCGCCCTGCCTCAATTCGCGATCTCGTTGAACGGCGAGACCCAAGCGACCGGGCAGTTGACGGTGAAGTTGACCTGGACCGGCAACAAGGCCTCGCAGTGCACGTCGGGCGGCCAGAAGATCACCACCTTCGACGGCTACTGGCTCGACGCCTCCGACGGCGGCATCTTCTCCTACGGTGCCGCCAACTTCTACGGCTCGACCGGGTCGTTGGTGCTCAACCAGCCCATGGTGGGAATGGCCCCGAGCCCGGATCACGGGGGGTACTGGCTGGTGGCCTCCGACGGCGGCATCTTCGCGTTCGGTGACGCCGGGTTCTACGGGTCGACCGGGAGCCTGACCCTCAACCGTCCGGTGGTCGGCATGGCCTCGACGCCGGACGGGCGCGGCTACTGGCTGGTGGCCTCCGACGGCGGGCTCTTCGCGTTCGGCGACGCCAACTTCTACGGGTCGACCGGGAGCCTGGTCCTCAACAGGCCCATCGTCGGGATGGCCCCGACGCCGGACGGGCGCGGCTACTGGCTGGTGGCCTCCGACGGCGGCATCTTCTCCTTCGGAGACGCCTCGTTCTACGGGTCGACCGGGAGCCTGGTCCTCAACAAGCCCATCGAGGGAATGGCCTCGTCGCCCGACGGCTTCGGCTACTGGCTGGTGGCCTCCGACGGAGGCATCTTCGCGTTCGGTGACGCCGGGTTCTACGGGTCGACCGGGAGCCTGATCCTCAACAAGCCCATCGTCGGGATGGCCTCGACGCCGGACGGGCGCGGCTACTGGCTCGACGCGTCGGACGGAGGTGTCTTCGCGTTCGGGGACGCAGGTTTCTACGGCTCGGCCGGGAACCTCACCCTCAACAAGCCGATGGTCGGGATGGCGACCTAGGGACGCGCTGCCGATCGCAGATTGACACACCATTGTCCACCCGGTAAGAGAGGCGGATGATCCTCGAGGGAAAGACGGTGGTGGTGACCGGAGTGGGCGAGGGTCTCGGTCGCGAATGCGCGTCGAGCGCCTACCGCGACGGAGCGAACGTGGTCCTCGCGGCGCGTACCGCATCGAACCTCGAGTCCGTCGCGAAGGATCTCGACCCCGGCGGCACTCGCACCGCGGTGCAGCCCACCGACATCACCGACCCCGACTCCTGCCGGTCCCTCGTCGAGCTCGCGGCCGAGCGGTTCGGATCGGTCGACGCGCTCATCCAGGTCGCCGCGTTCGACAACGCCTGGGGCGGCCTCTACGACCTCAAGTTCGAGGACTGGCGTGCCGCGTTCGACACCAACGTCCTCGGCACACTGACCGTGATCCGCCCGGTCGCCGAGGCCATGAAGCGGGCCGGAGGCGGCTCGATCGTGCTGATCGGCTCCCAGTCGATGTTCCAGCCGCAGCTGCCCCAGGGCGGCTACTCGGCCTCGAAGGGCGCACTCCTGACCGCGATGTACTACCTCTGCGACGAGCTCGGTCCCGACAACATCCGCTGCAACATGGTGATCCCGTCGTGGATGTGGGGCCCGCCGGTCGAGATGCTCATCGACTACCGCTCCGAGAAGCAGGGACGGAGCAAAGAAGAGGTGCTCCTCGACATCGTGGGCACCTTCCCGCTCCGGCGGATGACCGAGGACGGCGAGGTGGCCGACGTCGCGACGTTCTTCTGCTCGGACCGGGCCAAGGCGGTGACCGGTCAGTACCTCCTGGTCAACTCCGGCGAGATGCTCCGGTGAGCCCGGAGCGCGCCCGGGTCGTCGTCTGGGGTACCGGCTTCGTCGGGAGGATGGTCATCCCGGAGATCCTCCGCCATCCCCGGTTCGAGCTGGTCGGGGTCGGGGTCCACGACCCGGCGAAGGCAGGGCGCGACGTGGGCGAGATCTGCGGGATCGGAGCGGTCGGGATGGAGGCCACCGACGACCTCGACGCGCTGATCGCACTGCGCCCGGACGCGCTGGTGCACTACGGACCGACCGCTGCCCACGCCGCCGACAACATCCGCGACATCGGCGCCTTCCTCCGTGCGGGCATCGACGTCTGCTCGACGGCGATGACTCCGTGGGTGTGGCCGACCATGGCATCGATCCCGCCATCGTGGATCGATCCGATCACCGAGGCCTGCCAGCAGGGAAGCTCGTCGTGCTTCACCACCGGGATCGACCCGGGCTTCGCCAACGACCTCTTCCCGATGACGCTGATGGGCCTCTGCAGCGAGGTCCGCCAAGTCCGCGCGCTCGAGATCCTCGACTACATCAACTACGAGGGGGACTACGAGGACGAGATGGGGATCGGCCGCTCCCCCGAGTACGTACCGTTGCTCGAGCACGGCGAGATCTTGGTCATGTCGTGGGGTGCAACGGTGCCGATGATGGCGCAGGCGGTCGGCATCACCCTCGACGAGATCACCACGACCTGGGAGAAGTGGGTCACCGACACCCCCATCGCGACGGCGAAGGGAACCATCGACAAGGGCGAGGTGGCGGCCATCCGCTTCACCATCAACGGCATCTACCGGGGAGAACCTCGGATCTGCCTCGAGCACATCAACCGGATCGGGAACGACGCCGCGCCCGAATGGCCCCGCGGGACGAAGGACGACGTCTACCGCGTCGAGATCGAAGGCACCCCTTCCATCGTGCAGGAGACCGCGTTCCGATTCACCGACGGAAGCGGACGCGACGCCGCGGCGGCCGGTTGCCTGGCGACCGGAATGCGCGCGCTCAACGCGGTGCCCGCGGTGAATGCGCTCCCGCCGGGGTGGGTCACTCCGCTCGACCTCCCTCTGATCCCCGGCGCGGGGACGATCCGATGACGCCCGAGGACCTCGTCGAGATCGAGCTGATCAAGCGGCTCAAGTACAAGTACATGAGGTGCCTCGACCAGAAGCTGTGGGACGTGGTGGGCGAGTGCTTCACGCCGGACGCGACCGCCAGCTACAGCGGCGGCGTGTACTCCTTCGAGGGCCGCGATGCCATCATCGAGTTCCTCCGAACCTCGATGGGATCGACCACGATGCTGACCAGCCACCGCTGCCACCACCCCGAGATCGACCTCGACGAGGACCGCGCCGGCGCCAACGGTACGTGGGCCTTCGAGGACACCGTCATCCTCACCGACGTCGCGGTGACGGTCCAGGGTGCCGCCTTCTACCACGACCGTTACGTGAAGGACGGGGGAAACTGGCGGATCGCGCACACCGGGTACCGCAGGACCTTCGAAGAGCTGGTCCCGCGAGCGTCGATCGCCGGGCTCAAGGTGACCGCCGACTGGTGGGAGACCGAAGGGCGATCGAGCCTCGGCTGAGCTGCCCGGACGCGAGCCGCGCCTACGCGGTCATCGCGCCGTCGATGATCACGTCGGTCCCGTTGACGTGGGCGGCCTCGTCCGACACGAGATAGGCGATCGCCGCGGCGATGCCCTCGGGGGAGCCGAACCCGTCGAGGGGCATCATCCGGCCGAGCAGCTTCCCGTCGGCACCGTCGGGGACGTGGAACGCCTCGGCGATCGGCGTGTCGATCGCGCCGGGGCTCACGCTGTTGACCCGCAGGCCCGCCCGGGCGTACTCGATGGCGAGGGCCTTGGTGAGTGCGAGCACCCCCCCTTTCGACGCGACGTACGCGGCCGACCAGGGTTGACCCTTGTGGGCAGCCGTCGAGGCCAGGTTCACGATGGTGCCGCGGCTCGCGAGGAGATGCGGGATGGCTTCGCGGCAGACGAGGAAGGTGCCGGTCAGGTTCACCGCGAGCAGCCGGTCCCATTCCTCGAGCGCGTGCTCGTGGGTGTGGGAGAACGAGAGCACGCCGGCGACGTTGACCACCACGTCGAGCCGACCGGCCGCGTCGACCGTGGACGCGACCAGTTCCGCCACCGACTCGGCCGAGCTCACGTCGGCGACCCGGGTACGGATCGATCCTCGCTCGGCCTCGACCTCGTCGGGCAGTGTGGCGAGCCGCCCGGCATCGAGGTCGGCAGCGGTCACCGTCGCCCCCTCTGCGGCGAGCCGGACGGCGGTTGCCCGGCCGATGCCGGAGGCTCCGCCGGTGACCAGCGCGACCTTTCCTCCGAGGCGGGCAGTGGCGGTGTTCGACGGTCCCATCGCCCGACTGTACGGCCGGCCGCTTCCCCACGGCGCTTTTCCGGACGTGGCATTTACGTTAGTTGACACTTTCGTAAGTCCTCGCTTACAATATTCAAGTGGATGTCGCACTCAAGGCCCTCGCCGAGCCCCGGAGACGGGAGATCCTGCGCCTCGTCTGGACGCGCGAGCTCCCCGCGACCGAGATCGCGGCCCGCTTCCACGACGTCACCCGACCTGCGGTCTCCCAACACCTCAAGGTGTTACGGGAGGCCAAGTTGATCGACGAGCGCCGTGAGGGGACCCGCCGGCTCTACCGGGTCAACCAGGTGGAGATGGCCAAGCTCCGCGACTTCCTCGACGAGTACTGGGCGAGCGGTCTCGATCGCCTCCGCGAGGTCGCCGAGACGGCCGAACAGGAAAAGCAACGACGGACACCAAAGAAAGGACGACAGTGATGGCCCAGCTCGAACGTGAGATCGTGGTCGACGCCACACCCTCGACCATCTTTCCCTTCCTCTCCGAGCGCGAGCAGTTGCTCAAGTGGATCGGTACCGACGCAGAGATCGACGCGAGGCCGGGTGGCCTCTTCAAGGTCCTCGTCGGTGGCAAGCACCCCTCGCTCGGCGAGTTCGTCGAGGTCGTGCCCGATCAGAAGGTGGCGTTCACCTTCGGCTGGGACGAGCCCGGCCACCCGATCCCCGCCGCCTCGACCCGCATCGAGATCAGCCTCATTCCGGAGGGAGACAAGACGAGGGTTCGGCTCGTGCACAGTGGATTGCCCGCCGACGCAGTCGCCGACCACACCCAGGGCTGGGAGCACTACCTCGACCGGCTGGCCACTGCGGTCGGTGGCGACGATCCCGGTCCCGACGTCATCCCGGAGTAGCCGCCGTTCGTCGCCCTCCCGGTCCGTCAAGAGGTCACCGAGGCCGCGCACAACATTCATCGGGCGATAAGGAACTCGTGACGCTCCTGTAAGAGCCGGGTGTTACAACGACGGTGGTCCGGAGCACCGTGTTCCGTGCATGTCGGCGGGCCGTGGGGTTGCAGCCCCTCGTGCCGGGTCGTGCGTCGACCCGCACGACGGGGCTCCCCCTCAAGTCGGCGAGCGCGGAGGAAGCCAGGGATGGGCATCGAGTTGGACCCCGAGATGGAGCAGCACACCAGGCGAGCAGGCCAGTACCGGGTGCTCGTCACCCGCTACCGCGACTGGTGGCACATCGAGGTACCCACGCTCGACGTCCACGCCCAGAGCCGACTGCTGCGCGACACCGAGCCGGCCGCCCGAGCGGCCATCTCCTCGAAGCTCGAGACCGGCGCCGACTCCTTCGACGTGGCCATCGAGCTCCAGCCGGCCTTCGCCGAAAAGCTTTCGATCAGTAGCTACCTGACCTCCCGCGGCGGATAGTCCCTCCACCGGTCCTCTCGCCTCCAAGGCGAGCCGGGGCCGCCGCCGCATTTCGGGTGTGGAGGGTGCCCGCACCCGCCCCGCACTCCCCGCCGTTTCGAGAAATGCCTGGCCGGAGGGGATTGCGTCGCCTTGGTTGTTTGCGTAGTATACCTAGTATGCTACTGAGCGATAGCCTCCGATGAGCGTCCGACACGCCCTGCTGGCCTTGTTGAGCGGTGGCCCCAAGTACGGCCTCCAGCTCCGCCAAGAGTTCGAGTCGAGGACGGGCGATGTGTGGCCCCTCAACGTGGGCCAGGTGTACACGACCCTGCAGCGACTCGAGCGCGACGGCTTGGTCGAGTCCGACGACGAGGCCGAAGACGGGCCCCAGAAGGGCTTCCGGATCACCGTCGAGGGTCGAGACGAGCTGTCCGAGTGGCTCCGGACACCCCCGGACATGAGCATGCCTCCCCGTGACGAGCTGGTCATCAAGGTCCTGGTCGCGCTGCAGGTCCCCGGGGTCGACGTGCGGGAGGTCATCCAGGTCCACCGTCGTTACGTGGTCGAGGTCATGCAGCAGTGGACCCGGCTGAAGGAGGACGAGGCCGCGTTCGACCTGAACTTCGCCTTGGTCGTCGACGCCGAGCTCTACCGGCTCGACGCCGTGGTCCGCTGGCTCGACACCGCCGACGGCCGACTGAAGCGTGCCGAGGTCGAACCACTCTCCCCTGAGCCCATGGCCATGCCCAAACGCCGGCGCCAAGCTCCGGCGCCGCGTCAGGAGGTGGCGCCGAGATGAGCTTCCTCGAACTGCACAACGTCTCGAAGGTCTACGGCGAGGGTGCCGCGATGGTCGAGGCGCTCCACTCGGTCGACCTTTCGGTGGATGCGGGCGCACTGGTCGCGGTGATGGGTCCGAGCGGATCCGGCAAGAGCACCCTCCTGACCATCGCCGGCAGCCTCGAGGACCCGACCAAGGGTGAGGTCTTCGTCGGCGGAGCCGCGCTCGGCAAGATGTCGCGCAACGACAAGGCGCGCCTCCGGCGTCGCTCGATCGGTTACGTCTTCCAGGACTTCAACCTCCTCCCCGGGCTCACCGCGGCCGAGAACGTCTCGCTCCCCCTCGAGCTGGACGGGCTCGCGGCCAAGAAGGCGCAGGTCGCCGGGATGGCCGCCTTGGAGGAGCTCGGCCTGGCCGATCGCGCCGCGCACTTCCCCGACGAGCTCTCCGGCGGCGAGCGCCAACGCGTCGCGATCGCCAGAGCGGTCGTCGGCGAGCGCCGTCTCCTCCTCGCGGACGAGCCCTCCGGCGCCCTCGACTCGGTCAACGGCGAAGCGGTCATGCGCCTCGTCCTCGCCGCTTGCCGGCGTGGCGTGGCCGCAGTGGTGGTGACCCACGACGCCCAGCTGGCGTCCTGGGCGGATCGAGTGGTCTTCATCCGCGACGGCCAGATCGTCGACCAGACCTCCGAGGCCGACACCCTCGACGAGCTGCTCGCTCGCGGCCAGCACCGATGACCGCCACACTCGACCCCGCGCGGGGCGAGATCGGCCCTCGCGACGGAGGCCTGCCGGCCCGCCGAGCGGTCATCCGCTGGGCGCGGCGCCTGTTCCGCCGCGAATGGCGCCAGCAGCTCCTGATCCTGGCGCTGGTCACCGTGGCCGTGGCGATCACGGTGGTCGGCGGCGCCGTCGCGTCCGACAACCCCGCGCCGGCCAACTTCGGCTTCGGTACGGCGGGCTGGTCGGCCACCTTCCCCGGTTCCGACCCGCACCTCGCCACCGACATCGCGGCACTTCAGAAAAGAGTCGGGAAGACCGACGTCATCGAGAACGAGACCCGTCCGATCCCCGGATCGGTCAGCACCTACAACGTCCGTGCTCAAGACCCGCACGGACCCTTCGGCCAGCCGATGCTCTCGCTGGTGTCCGGCCACTACCCGAGCGGCCCGGGCCAGGTCGCGGTGACCCAAGGCGTCGCCTCCGCGTTCCACCTGGCGGTCGGCGACACCTGGAACATGCAGGGCACCCCGCGCCGCGTGGTGGGCATCGTCCAGAACCCCCAAAGCCTCCTCGACGAGTTCGCGCTCGTCCTCCCCGGGCAAGTCACTGCTCCGACACAGGTGACGGTCCTCTTCGACGCCAGTCCCGGTAACCCGGTGACCCAGGAGACCAACGTCGCGCAATCGGGAGCGGTGAACCAGAACGCGTTCAATCCCGAGACGATCGTCCTCATACTCGCAACGGTCGGAATGCTGCTCATCGGGCTGGTGTCGGTGGGCGGCTTCACCGTGCTCGCGCAGCGACGCATCCGGGCGATCGGGATGCTCGGTGCGGTCGGTGCCTCCGACCGCGACATCCGGATGGTGATCCGCGCCAACGGAGTGGTGGTCGGCGTCGTCGGTTCGCTCCTCGGGACGGTGCTCGGCCTGCTCGCCTGGTTCGCCTACCGACCCGCACTCGAGTCGAGCTCGCACCATCTCATCGGGGTCTTCCAGATTCCCTGGGCCATCGTCGGGGCAGCGATCGCGCTGGCCATCGTCATGACCTATCTGGCGGCGTCGAGACCGGCCAAGGCGGTCACCAAGGTCCCGATCGTCACCGCATTGTCGGGACGACCATCGCCGCCGAAGCAGGTCCATCGCTCCGCGGTCCCCGGCGTGCTGCTGGTCGTCATCGCGGCCGCCCTCTTCTACTTCGCAGGGAACAAGAACGGAAACGGGGGCGGTGCTCCGGCGCTCATCGCCGGATTCGTCGTCTTGACGGTCGCGCTCCTCCTGCTCGCGCCACTCTTCATCAGCGCGACTGCGCTTGCCGGTCGCAGGACACCGATCGCAGCTCGCATGGCCCTTCGTGACATGGCCCGCTACCGGTCGCGTTCGGGCTCCTCGCTCGGCGCGATCAGCCTCAGCGTGCTGATCGCGGTCGTGATCTGCGTCGTCGCGGCTGCCCGCTACTCGGACGTCCTCGACTACGCGGGGCCGAACCTCACCTCGAACCAGCTGGTGGTCTACGCGGACATCGCCCCCCCTCCGGGTTCCATGCTGGTGAAGCCGGGGTCGCCACCGGTACCCGCGTCGTCGGTCGCGGTGCCGAGCATGGCCGCCCAGCAGGCCGGCGCACACCAGATCGCCTCAGCCGTCGGCGCGACCTCGACGACCGAGCTCGACACCACCAACGCCAACCTGGTCCACGCCGCGCCCGGCAGTAATTTCAACGGAGCCCTCTACGTCGCGACTCCCGCGCTCCTCCACGCGCTCGGCATCGATCCGTCCTCCATCAACCCCGCTGCCGACGTCATCACCATGCGACCGGGTCTGAGCAGTCTCACCGACATGCAGCTCCAGTACGGGCCCGACATCGGCGGTCCCGGACCCGAGAGCGGAAATCCCAACGCGTTCCCCTGTCCGACCGGCCAGTGCCTGGCCAACCCGGTGATCCAGACCGTGAGCGCGCTTCCCTCCGGTACGTCGGCTCCGAACACACTGATCACCGAACATGCCGTCCACCAACTCGGGCTCCAGCCCACGATCTCCGGCTGGTTCATGAAGACGGCGGCGCCGCTCACCGCGGCGCAGATCGACGCCGCTCAACGGACCGCGGCCGCTCAAAGTCTCACCGTCGAGACGCGAAACAGCGCTCCGTCGTCGTCGGAGGTCCTCAACTGGGCCACCGCCGCCGCGATCGCGCTCGTGCTGGGCATCGTCGCCATGTCGGTGGGGCTCATCCGCAGCGAGAGCGCAAGCGACCTCCGCACCCTCGCCGCCACCGGTGCGGGTGGCCGGACCCGCCGCGCGCTGAGCGGCGTCACCGCGGGGACGCTCGCGTTGCTCGGTGCCGTCCTCGGCACCGCGGGGGCCTACGTCGCCGCGCTCGCCTGGTTCGAGTCCGGGCGAGCTCAGGGAGTCTCCTCGCTGACCAGCGTGCCGTGGGGGAACCTGGCGATCATCGTGATCGGCCTGCCTCTGCTGGCGGCCGCCGGAGGATGGCTCTTCGCCGGCCGCGAGCCGCGCCTCGTCTCCCAGCGTCCCCTCGAATAGGGCTGGGTCGGGCCGGGACCAGCCGGTTGCACCGACTCCTCACACGACCCAGGATGAACGCCCATGGCCAGGAGCTACCAACTCGGACCCTTGCGGCGCGCGGTGAACGCGGTGATGCGGACGCTCATCCGACTCGGGGTCGGCGGACGGACCACCTACCTGCTCAGCCCGGACGGAAGAGCGGCCACCCCCTTGGTCTCCCCCTATGGAGAGGTCGCGTGGGTCCACAACATCCGGGCACATCCCGACGTGATCCTCCAGCGCGGACGGAACCAGCTCGCGCTCCGAGCGTCCGAAGCCGACGCAGCAGAAGCCGGACCGGTTCTCCAGCGCTACGTGCGCAAGGTGCGGATCACCGCTCCCTACTTCGATGCCCGGCCGAGTGATCCGGTCGAGTCGTTCGTCGCCGAGGCCGCTCGCCATCCGGTGTTCCGCCTCGTGGCCGCGACCGGGTGACCAGGCCGCAACTCCGCGGTCAGCTGGTGTACCACCCCGCCACGTCGACCAGCGCGTTGACCGAGCCCAAGGCGTTGTAGATGGCGAGTCCTCCCGCAGAGGAGAGCTTGGCCACACAGAGGTTGGGCACGGTCTCCCCGGCGGTGAAGTTGAGGTCCGAGGCGGTCGGCTGCGAGGCCCCCTCCGGGTAGACGGTCAAGAAGCTCTGGGCGGTCCCTCCGGTGGCGGTCACGTTGGCGACCACCGCGGCGGCCCCCGAGGGGATCCCGCCGTTGCCGGTCACCTGGACGTCCAGGGTCCCGGCCGCCGAGAGGGTCTTGCCGTGGCACTGGGTGGTGTTGGCGTGCCCTGGTGTCACAGATCCGAGAGGGGGCGACCGGCTCGAAGTACCCCGAGACGCTCGAGGAGAAGTAGCCGTCCACGTCGACGATCGCGTTGACGCTCCCCAAGGCGTTGTAGAGGGTCGAGCGCCCCACTCCCCGAGAGCGGCACGATCACCCGGTTGGGGACCGACTCGCCGGCGGTGAAGTTCAAGTTGGAGGCGAGCGGGCGGGTGGAGCCGTCCGCGTAGGCGGTGAGGAAGCTCTGGCCGCGGTGGGCCCGGTGGCCGTCACGTTGGCGACCACCGCGGTGGCCCCGGCCGGCACCCCGCCCTCCCCGGTCACCTGGACCTTCAGGGTCCCACCGGCCGAGAGGGTCTTGCCGGCGCACTCGGTGGTGTTGCTCGCCCTGGTGTCACAGATCCGGGCCGGGGTGAGCGAGGTGAAGCCCTGTCCCGAGCCCGGTCCGTAGTAGCCGTTGACGTCGACCAGGGCGTTGACGGTTCCCGCCGCGTTGTAGAGGTCGAGCGCCCCACCACGAGGAGAGCGGCACGGTGACCAGGTTGGGAACGGTCTGTCCGGCGCCTGAAGTTCAAGTTCGAAGCGAGCGGCCGGGTGCGTGCCGTCCGGATAGGCGGTCAGGAAGCTCTGCGCGGTGGCCCCGGTGGCCGTCACGTTGGCGACCACCGCGGTGGCCCCGGCGGGCACCCCGCCTTCGCCGGTCACCTGGACCTTCAAGGTCCCGCCTGCCGCGAGGGTCATCGCCGCGCACTCGGTCGTGTTCGCACGCCCGGGTGTCACAGATCCGGGCCGGTGCGACCGGGAAGTAGGGCGCCGGCAACAGCTCGGTGAGCGTGGCCGAGCCGACACCGGTGCCGAGCGAGTTGGTGGCCGACACCGCGAAGGAGTAACTGTCACCCGCGGTGAGCCCGGTCAGGTCGGCGTTGGTCGCCGGCGGAGTGCCCGAGATCACGACGGGGGTGAGCGACGTCGACGTCGTGTTGTCGGTGATGTCCACCGTGTACGAGGTGATCGCGCTGCCGTTGTCGCTCGGGGCGGTCCAACTCAACGTGGCCTGACCGACCCCGAGGGTGGCGGCGAGGTTGGTCGGAGGGTCGGGCGGCGTTGCTCCCGTGGTACCGGTGCTACTCGACAGTAAATCGAGCCGGTTGGCAAGGGAACCAAGACCGATCGCAGTGGCCACCTGGGGGAGGACCGTAATGAGAAGAACAAAGCTTGCGATGGCGATCACGCCCACCCGAGCCCGCTTCTGCCACATTTTCATTGAACCCGTCCGCCTCGTGTTGTCAGAAAACTCTGCCGGTACGCTGACACGTGCGCGAAAGCTTGTCAATCAAAGCAACAGCGGTTGCGCATGACCCCTGGCTCGAGTTCTGCCCCGGCCCGCCGGGCCCGATGCCACTAGGCAAGGGCGGGATGACTGGCGTGACGGCACCAGTTCGGCAACGCCGGCACCTACGACGAGCAGAGCCAGTAGCAACGTGCCGAATGCGTCGAGAGCCGCGTTGGGCGGAGCGACCGCGACGAAGAGGGCGGCGGTCGCGCACCACGCAATCGAGCGGTAGGGAGCTCACCGGAGAGGATCCGGCAAGAGGTCGTTGGATGCGGCCGCGCGCAGGCCGCCAGATGCCACTGCTTCGGGCACTGAGGGAGCGCGACCGTGTCACCGCCACGCTGGGGCCCCTGTCGTGCTATTTGTACACCTCTGTCAAGGCGACGAGCTGAGCAGATTTCTTCGTGTATGGCTGCCATCGACACATCCGAAGTGAAGGCCCCGAGCTCGACTGACCAGTCGACGATCACAGGTGGACCCTCCTCGGGCTCGACCATGGGTGGCATCGCAACCGTCATCGGCGTCATGGCCGCAGTCGCCGTGGCCAGGCAAGGCGCCTTCTATCCGATCGACGGCTTTGGTTTGGTGGTCGTGGCCGCACCGCTGATCGCGTGGGCCCTGATGGTCGGCAGGGATCGGGTCGCGATGGTGGTGACCGCGCTGTGCGGGGGTTTGGCGCTCTGGTGGTTGGTGCGTGCGGTCGGCGAACAACACCCGAGTGCCTTTCTCCCGTTCGGAGCGACAGTGCTCTGCTTTCTGTTGGCATTCGTGACCGCGCGACAGCTGTCGGCCACCGATCGCTCACGTGCCGCCGCCGGAGTGGTGGTGATCGGTTCGGTGTCTTCGGCCTTGGGGATACTCGGCGTCGTCCTGCACTGGCAACTCGTCGCACAACAGGATCACGGGGTCTGGGTGATCTCCACCACGCTCAGCTATCCCGCCGCGAGCGCAGTCGTCTTTGGAATTGCGCTCTTTTTGGCGCTGGCCTTCGACCTGAAAGCCCCACTCACCCGCGTCGCAGTGTGCTTGTGCCTCCTTGGATTCATCGGGACCTGGAGCAAGTGGGACCTGCTCGCGCTCGGCTGTGGCGCATTCGCAGTTCCCGGAAGACGATGGCTCCTCGCAGCGTGGCCACTGGCCATGGGCGCCGTCGCGGGCCTCCTGCTCATCGAGTCTGCCGAGAGCTCACGGCCCAGCTGGCTTGCCGTCACGGGCATGGGAATTGCGATCTGCCTCTCGCTCGTGAGCAAGCCGCAGTGGAACCTCAGATCGTCGTCTGCTCTACGGATCGTCGGTGTGTTCCTCGTTGCAGGCCTGACCACTTACCTGCTGGTGAGCCCGCCGGTCGGCAACGCCACTCCCCAATCCGGCAACCGCAGCCAGGTTCAAGCGTGGACGGCGGCCGAGCAGGCGCTTCGGGGTTCGCCGCTGACGGGAACCGGACCGCCCGCCATCCATACGACCCGCCAAGCGGTGAGCTCGTATCCCGGCCAGCAGCCCGACGGCTACCTGACCGTCGCGGCCGAAGGAGGCATCATCGGCCTCCTTCTGCTGCTGGTCGTCGGTTGCGGCGTCGCGTCAACTCTGGTTCGGCGCGACCTGCTGTCCTCCTGTGCCTTCGGTGGCGTCATCTTGTTCGCCGTAGCCGCGGCGATCGACTACGAGTGGCAACTACCCGCCGTGGCCCTGATCGCCGGCTGTGTCGCCGGTCTGGCCTCAGGAATCCCCGACGAAGGTTCCACCAGTGGGAGCAAAGGACGTCGCGTTCCGCGTCGCCACATCGGGGTGGCAGCAACGGTGTGGGTCCTCGCCGTCGTGCTGATGGTCGTTGCTCAGATCCTCGTCGGGGGGACGGCCGAGACCAATGCCGCCGCCGAGGTTGCGGGCCCGCCCCCCGCAGCGAACCCACACCCGATTCGCCGGCTCGGATCATCCTCGAAGGACCGGACCCCACCGATCCGTTCATGCTCAGATTCAACGATCACTACTACCTGTATGCGAGCGAAGGGACCAGCTACCTGAACGTCCCGCTGTGGATCGGCACGCACCTGGGTGATTGGGGCAAACCCGTCGACGTGCTTCCGCGCCTTCCGGGCTGGGCCGAAGGTGGCCTCACCTGGGCTCCGGACATTCAGAAGGTGGCCAACGGATGGGCTCTCTACTTCACGGCACTTCTCAAGGGAAGCTTCCCGTGGACGCACTGCATCGGGTTTGCATTCGCGTCGACTCCGAAAGGTCCCTTCCTCCCGGTGGATCATCCGTCCATCTGCCAGCTGGATCACCGTGGTTCCATCGATGCTCGAGTTTTCACCGGCGATGACGGGCGTCTCTACATGCTGTGGAAGTCAGAGGACAACGCCAATCCGTCCTTCCCCGGGCCCGATCAGAACGGACCCACCGGGATCTACACGCAAAGTCTGAGTGCGGACGGGCGGACGCTGCTCGGTCGTCCTGTCAAGATCCTCGCTCCGAGTGAGCCGTGGGAGGGAACCATCGTCGAGGCCCCGGACATGGTCGAGGCGTGGGGCACCTACTGGTTGTTCTTCTCCGGCAATTGGTTCGACTCGACCGCCTATGGGATCGGCGTGGCTGCGTGCGCAAGCCCGTTCGGGCCGTGTTCGGACGTGAACCCGGCACCGTTCTTGACCGCCAACCGGCAAGGTACCGGGCCGGGCGAGGAGTCGCTCTTCAAAGACGGCTCGGCGGTCTACCTCCTCTACAACCCCTTCCGGGCAAATGACCCGGGGCCGGTGATCCCGCGGCCGGTGGCGATGGTCCGGCTGGGCTTCACCGCAAAAGGTCCCTACCTCGCGGCCACGTGACCGGCTCGCAGGACCTCAGGACCCGAGGCCGGCGCGCACCAGCGCGGACGCTTGGCTGCGCAGCTCGTCCTCGGTGAAGACCGGATCGCCGACGACCTGATCCCAGCTGAGCGGGCCTCCCGGCGCGGGATCGTCGCGGAACCGCGGGACCAAGTGAGTGTGGAGGTGAGGGACGGTGTTACCGAGGGTGAAGTAATTGATCTTGAGCGGTGCGAACGCGCAGAGCCAGGGCTCGTCCGGCCGCGAGGACTTCTTGCCAGTAGCGAGCAGCGGCCTCCGCGTCGAGCTCGGTCGGCTCGGCCACGTGCCCGACGCGCCACACCACGAGGCAGTAGCCCGGGATCTGACTCCCCCGGTCGAGGTAGACCTCGGTGCTCGGACCGGAAGCCACGTGGATCCAGTAGTCGGTGTCACCCATCGGGAGCGCGTCGCAGATCACACAGGTCGCACCGGCGACCCGCGACTCCCAGTCGTCAGGCCAGTCGGCCCCCGCCATCACCCGAATGCACCCGCGGGCAGTTGCCCGATGGCACGCCGGACCACCGACGGGTTCACGGTGAAAGGGTCGAACGTCGCCAGCCACCAGGTGGCCCCGGCCGCAGCCCAGGGAGCCGGGTCGCTACCCGGCGGGCCCTGGACGACGATCTCGAACTGGTCGAGACCCTGTGGCCGCCGTTCCTCCAGGTAGGCGCGGAGCTCCGGCACGTCCTCCACCCCGAGGTCGACCGCGAACACTCCGTCGTTCTGTACCGCTCGCGCGAGCGGTCGGCGGTTCGGCCAGCGGACCGCGGTCCACACCGGAAGGCGACCACGGTAGGGCCGTGGCAGGAACTGCGCGTCACTGACCCGGTAGTGCGGCCCGTCGTGGTCCACCCGCTGTCCGGTCAGCAGCGCGCGGAGCACCCCGAGCGCCTCGTCGTAGCGCTCGGCGCGCACCGCGACGTCGGTCTCCTCTCCGAAGCGGACGAACTCGCCGCCGCTCGAGTCGAGGCCCAGTCCGACCCCGAGGACCATCCGGCCCTCGCTCAGCTGGTCGAGGGCCACGATCTGGCGGGCGACCACCTGCGGCCGCCGGCGTGCCAGCGGGGTGACCATCGGACCGAGAGTGATCGAGTCGGTGGCGGCGGCCATGGCGGCGAGCGCGATCCACGGGTCGGTGACCGCCGTCGCCGGGGGTCGGTAGTAGACGTGGTCCCAGACGAACACCCCGTCCCACCCGGCTTCTTCTGCTTCGGTCGCCAATTCGGCGAGCACGGCCGGGTGGGCCATCTCGTCGAAGATGGGAAGGGTCAGGCCGTAGTTCACGCTGCCGCCGCCGAGCGAGTTGTCCTAGGGTGCGCTCGATGAGCGACTGGGCGCGTCCGGTGGTCCACTGGGAGATCGTGGCGGTCGACACCGAACGCCAGGCCGCCTTCTACCGCGAGCTGTTCAACTGGACCGTCGGCGACGGACCGATCATGCAGATCGAACCCGGGCTCGGCGGACCCGAGCCCGGACCGGCCGGCCACATCCGCGCCGGTGATCAACCGTCCGTGAGCCTCTACGTGCAGGTGCGCGACCTCGCTGCATCCCTCGAGCGTGCCGCGGAACTCGGTGCGACCATCGTGATCGAGCCCTTCGACCTGCCGAATGGTCCGACCATCGCCGCGATCACCGACCCTGAGGGCAATCCGGTCGGTCTCGTCCAGCAGTAGACGAGCGACCGGGCGCGGCGACACGACGAAGGGATCCTTGGAGCGGCTAGGGCTGCGCGTCGAGCTCGAGGTAGGTCGCGGCCTCCACAGAAGCCGGCTCCACCATGGCCGCATGGCCTGCGCCACCGGGTCGCCCGAGGCCCGCCGACGACTGGCGTCCGCGTCGCCCGGCGTCCGCCAGAGGTCGATCACCGCCCACTCCCCTTCCTCCGAGCTCGCCGTGGTCCGGCGGAGCAGCCCGGGTTGACGGTAAGCGAACTCCATCTGGTAACGGGCATCGGCCTCGCGGAAGTCGGCTTCGTCGACGCCTTCCCGCAGGCGGAACCGTGTCACCTCGATCACCGCCGCACTCTACGCCTGGAGCACTTCAGGGGGTCGACCCGTTCGGACTGCGGGCGTCCGGCCTAGAGTGCCGGTGGTCGCCTCGGAGGAGGATCGTGCTCTTCGTCCACGAAGTCCACAAGGTCGTCGGGAAGCGAGCGGAGGAGTTCGAGGATGCCTACCGCACCGAGTGGCTCCCACTGCTCGCAAAGGGCGACGATGCACGCCTGCTCTGGTACTTCGACCTCGCGCACGGGAGCGGGCTGTCGTACCGGGCGGTGACGGTGACCGCGGTGGCCGACGGCGCGGCGTGGGCGCGCCTCGCCGACCGCGTCGCCCGCGGCGACCTCCGATCGTGGGCACGACGCCTCGACGCTCTGCAACACGAATCACGCGGGCGGGTCATGACCGTGCTCGGGTGGTCACCGTCGATCGGCTCGCTGGAAGAGATCCCGAGCGTGCCGGCCGAGCACGAGCCGGCGATGTACATGGAGGACACGATGTGGACCTTCCCGGGGAAGCTCCACGACTACATCGAGGCGGCGGGCGCCATCTACCAACCGACGATCCATGCCGACGACTCGCGGGTGCGGCTCAAGATCGCGCTCGCCCTGCAGACCCTGCCCGGCGCAGGGCACTCGCCGGAGGTGACCCTTCTCCAGCGGATCAGCAGCCTCGACCCGCTGGTCCACCTGCTCACCCACGACCTCCCGGAGGAGTTCACCCAACCCGGCTCGTGGATGCACGACGCCCTCGAACTCCGCGACCAGTGGCAGAGCCGGCTGTTGCGCTCGGCTCCGTGGTCACCTCTGCCATGAGGACGCACGCCGAGGCTGCCCGCACTCGAGGAACGCGCTGAGGATGCTCTACCTCCACGAGACCCACAAGATCATCGGCGAACACGCAGCGCGCTTCGAGCTGCTGGTGCGCGACGAGTGGATGAGCGGCCTGGCCGAGAGAGACGGGGCCCGTCTCCTCTGGTATCTCAACCACGCGATGGGAAGCGGACCCTCCTACCAGGTGGTCACCATCACCGCCCTCTCCGACGGCGGCGCGTGGGAGAACCTCTCTCGGCGATTGTTGGAGGGCGACCTGAAGGAGCTCGCCGGTCGTCTCGATGCGTGCCGCTATGGCGTAGAGGGCAAGCTGGTCACCCCGGTCGAGTGGTCGGCGATGCAAGACGTCGAACTCGAGTCGGTCCCGACCGACGGGAGCGAGCACCAGCTTTCGCTCTACATGCACGACACCGGCTGGCCCGACGCCCCTCTCGACGACTACATCGAACTGTGGGACCGCGACTACTGGCAGTTCATGCGGCAGATCCCCGAGGATCGCCGGCTGCTCGACATCGTGGGTTGCTTTCAGGTTGCCCACGGGACCGGCATCCGACCCGAGGCAATCCTGATGCAGAAGATCGACGACTACTCGGCGCTCGGGGGTCTCCTCACCAACGTCGAGCGGTACGACCCGACGACTTGGCCCGGCAGCTACATGGCGAAGGGACTCGAGATCCGAGACCAATGGGAGAGCAAACTGCTGCGAACGAGCGCCTGGTCCCCGTTCTGGTAGTCATCGATCCGAGTCGGCACACCGTCGCCCGGATCGGCATGATGTGCAGCGGTGAGAGACCCGTTCCGTAGAGTCCGAATCGGCCTGGCGCTCCTGGCGCTGGTCATCGTCGCGGGGACCATCGGGTTCCTGGCGCTCGGCTTCGGCCTTCTCGACGCGGTCTACCAGACCATCAACACCGTCTCGACGGTCGGCGCCAGCGCGAAAGCGTCGGGCACCACCGGCGGGAAGGTCCTCACCATCATCTTGATCCTGGTGGGCGTGGGAACCGCGCTGTACACCTTCACCGCGGTCCTCGAAGTGCTCATCGAGGGCCACATGCGGGATCTCGTGAGGAGGCGACGAATGGACCGGGACATCCGAAGGATGTCGGATCACGTGGTGATCTGCGGCTGGGGTCGTGTCGGACGCGAAGTGGCACGGTATCTCGCGCAGGCGGGTTGCCCGATCGTGATCGTGGACCGCAAACCCGATCTCGTCGAGCAAATCCCGTACCCGAACGTGATCGGCGACGTCACCGACGACGACACGCTGCTCGCGGCGGGCATCGAGCGAGCGTCGACACTGGTTGCCGCGCTCGACACCGACGCCGACAACCTCTTCGTGACCGTGGCAAGCCGGTCGATGCGCCCCGAGTTGCAGATCATCGCGCGGGCGCGCAACGAATCCTCCGAGCCGAAGCTCCGGCGTGCCGGCGCCGATCGGGTGGTCAATCCCCAACAGCTCGGCGGCGACAGGATGGCGGCCTTCGTGACCCAACCTCACGTGGTCGACTTCATCGACGTGGTGATGCACGACGGCACCCTCGAGTTCCGGCTCGAGGAGCTCCCGGTGCCCACGTGGTCTCGTCTGTCGGGCCAGAGCCTCCGCTCCGCCAAGTTGCACGACGAGACGGGGGCGCTCGTCCTCGCGATCCGTCGGCCGGATGGGAGCTTCATCACCAATCCTTCGCCCGAGCAGCCCATCGAGACCGGCGACGTGCTCATCGGCGTCGGCACCGCGGATCAACTCACCGCGCTCACCGACTACGTCACCACGACCGCGCAGAGGTAGCCGGCAACCCGCGCGGGACCGAGAGTCATCGCCGGGAGAGATGCCGGCGGATTCACGGTCGGCCTCAGGACGCGGCGAACTCGAGCAGCTGGGGCGCGAGCAGTGGCCAGCGTTCGAACAGCTGGCCGGTGCCGGCGCGCATCGCAGCGCTGCGCTCGATCCACTCGCGGTCGCCCCAGGGCGGCTCCACGAGGCGCGAGCCGGGGATGAGCGCGTGCAGCCGCTCCGAGGTGGCGCGGGTGTGGTAGGGATCGCTCTCCCCGCTCCGGAACACGAGAGTGGGCACGGTGAGCGCCGCGCATTCCCGGTCGAGCAGACCGGGCACCACCGCACCCTCCTCGGGGCAATAGACCTTCATCCACTCCTCGAGCACCGCGATGAAGTCGTGACGATCGAGGCCGAGCATCCGCTCGCGGTTGGCGGGATTGCGCTCGAGCACCTCCGCCCACTCGGGAAGCTCGACCACCGCTTCCATGCCCTCCTCCCAGGCCACCCGGATCGACTCGCCGCAATAGACCATCCCGAGTGTCATCAGTCCGAAGACCCCGCCCGAGATCCACCACATGGCCAGCTTCGCGGCGACCTCCGGGTGACGCGCGGCGGTGAGCAGCGAAACCCGCGCGCCGCCCGAGCCCCCCACGACCACCGCGGGCGCCATCCCGAGGTGTTCGAGCAGGCCGGCGAGCCGATCGGCCTGCATCGCGGACTCGGAGGCACCCTCGAAACAGACGTCCGATGCGCCGGTGTTCGGCCGGTCCCAGATGAGGACCTGCTGCCCGTGCCCGGCGAGGGCTTCGGCCAACTCGCGCACGCCCGGCGTGTCCTTGGAGAAGCGGCCACCCGGTGTGATGGCCCAGGGGGTGCCCTCGCCGATCAGCTCGTAGGCGATCCTCGTCCCGTCGATGTCGGCGGTTGCCATGTGGTCCCTCCCCGGTCACGCGGTGCGTTGCCGCTTCCGCAACCAGGAGAATTAGCATCGTGCGCGGGACGGTGCCCAGGGTGGCAGCGAGGAGAGCAGAGATGACCGACACGCTCGATCCGGTGAGGGTGATCGACGCCGACACCCACCTCACCGAGGCGCACGACCTTTGGACCAAGCGGGCCCCGGCCGCGTACAAGGACCGGGTGCCCCACGTCACCCGCGTCGACGGGGCCGCCACCTGGGTGGTCGAGGGAAACGTCGAGCTCGGGCGGGCCGGCGCCGGCGGGGTCATCGACACCCACGGGAGGAAGGGCCGCTCCTTCGAGGGACTCTACGAGTGGGAGCAGGAGCAGGGCCACCTCGCGTCGTACGATCCCATTGCTCGCATCGAGCTGCTCGACGAGACGGGGATCTGGGCCGAGATCATCTTCCCCGGGGTGGTCGGCCTCGGCGGCCAATCGCTCGCCGAGCACGTCGAAGACCTCGCGCTCCGAATGCTGTGCCTGGAGATCTTCAACGACGCCAGCGCCGAGCTACAGGCCGACTCGAAGGACCGTTTGCTGCCCATGGCCATCCTGCCCGCATGGGACGTCGACGCCTGCGTGCGGGAGGCGCGGCGGGCCGCAGGTCTCGGCCTCCGTGGCGTGAACCTCACCTCGGATCCGCAGGACCTCGGGGCACCCGACCTCGCCAACCGCTCCTGGGACCCCGCTCTGGGAGGTGTGCAGCGAGCTCTCGATGCCGGTGCACTTCCACATCGGGGCGAGCCTCACCACGATGAACTACTTCGGCACTTACCCGTGGGAGAGCCACGACGACGACACCAAGCTCGCCATCGGAGGCACTCTCCTCTTCATCGGCAACGCCCGCGTGGTGGTGAACATCATCTGCTCGGGGATGCTGGATCGCTTCCCCGAGCTCAAGATCGTCTCGGTGGAGAGCGGAACCGGCTGGATCCCCTTCATCCTCGAGGCGCTCGACTACGAGATGGAGGAGAACGCCCCGCTCGCCAAGGCGAGCATGTCGCTCCTGCCCTCCGAGTACTTCAAGCGCCAGATCTACGCGACGACGTGGTTCGAACACACCAACCTCGCGGCCCTGATCGGCTCGGTGGGCGAGGACAACATCATGTTCGAAACCGATTTCCCGCATCCGACCTGCCTCTACCCTGATCCCCTGAAGACGGCCGAGACGAACCTGCGAGACCTCGACCCAACCGTCCGCCGCAAGATCCTCGGCGACAACGCGGTCCGTCTCTACCGGCTCTGAGTCCTCCCCCTGCAAGGTTCCTGCCTCCGCGAACAGCTGTGAACGGCCACGCCTGACGTCACGCCGCGTCGTCGCGCACGACCATCGAGGGCCGCCGCGAAATCCCCGATGAATCGCGGGGCCGGACGACGTCGAAGGTAACGAGACCGATTTTCGAAGACGGGAGCCCACCATGCGACTTGACCCTCCAGACCTTCCTCAGCATCGACGGCGTCATGCAGGCGCCGGGTGGTCCGGACGAGGATCCCGAAGGTGGATTCGCTCACGGTGGCTGGTCGTTCGTCTACGGAGACGAGGACTTCGGAAATACGGTCGCCGGGTGGTTCACCGGCGCAAGCGCCTTCCTCCTCGGCCGCCGGACCTACGAGATCTTCAGTTCCTATTGGCCGAAGGTCACCGATCCCGACAACCCGATCGCGGCCAAGCTCAACGCGTTGCCGAAATACGTGGCGTCGACCACCCTTCCCTCCCTCGAGTGGGAGGGCGCCTCGCTCCTTACGGGGGACGTGGTCGAGCAGGTGCGCGAACTGAAGGAGCGACCGGGCGACGAGCTCCAGGTGCACGGCAGCGGCGGCCTGGCCCAGACCCTCATCGACCACGACCTGGTCGACGAGTACCGCCTCTTCACCTTTCCGGTCCACCTCGGTGCCGGAAAGAAGCTCTTCCGCGACGGTCTACGGGGAGCGGCCCTGCGTCTCACCGGCGTCTCGTCGACGTCGAGCGGGGTGATCACCGCCACCTACGTGCCCGACGGAGATCTCCGCCCCGGTTCCTACGTCGCTCCCGACTGAGCTCGGCCCACCCGCATCATCTTCCGGGCGGACGGTAGATCACGCCCCTCTTCGTCGCGTCGTCGATCTCCTTGGCACTCAGCAGCACGACCGTGCGCACGCTCGCTCCCCCGCCTTCGGCGACCGCCAACGCCGCGGCAGCAGCCGCCGAGTTGTCGGGGAAATCGATGATCGCATACACGTCCGTGTCGCCGAACGCGATGTAGAAGGCCTCGAGCTTTCCACCGACGCTCTCGGCGAGCGACGCGACCGCCTTCTCCCGCACGGATGCTCCTTCGGTCTTGAGCCCTTTGAGGCCTTCGACGGTGTACTTGGCTTCGAACAGGTATCGGCTGCGCCGGGACCATCCGAACGAGCCAGAGTGGTGGGTGTCCCACGAGGCCATCTACCGGGCCATCTACGTCCAGGCCAAGGGCGGGCTGCGCTCGGAGCTGATCGCCTGCTTGCGCAGCGGGCGGACCCGGCGCCGACCCCAGGGCCGGGCCCAGCGAGGTCCGAAGATCGTCGGCATGGTCCACATCTCCGAGCGGCCGGCCGAGGCCGCCGACCGGGCGGTGCCCGGACACTGGGAGGGCGACCTCATCAAAGGATCGAGGAACCGGTCGGCGGTCGCCACTCTGGTCGAGCGCTCGACCCGCTTCGGCATGCTCTTGAAGCTCGACGACCAAAGCGCCGAGCACGTCGCCTCGCGCATCGAAGAGCACGTCGTGCGCCTTCCGGCCGAGCTGACCCGCTCGCTCACCTGGGACCAGGGCGGCGAGCTCGCCGAGCACGCCGCCTTCACCGTGGCGACGGGGATCCCGGTCTACTTCTGCGACCCGAGAAGCTTTGCCATCACATCTCCAAATTGCTCCTCCAGATCGATCTTAAGCCGCAGGCACCGAGACGCCCTGCGAGAGGTTTCGGCCACCTCAACCACTCGGTACCGATCCCCTTCCGGCTTCAGGACCTTTTCCCCGGTCCCCAGGGACCTTTGACCCTGTCGCGCCCTCTGCTCGTGCCCTGAGGATGGGAAAGGAAGCCCGGACCGGACCCGTCGGGCGTGAGCAAGGAGGTCGCGTCGAATGAAGCGGAAGACCCTCGACCTGATACTCACAGCCGTCGGTGGGGTCATGACGGTCGTCCTGGTCGTCGCGGGTGGCCTCTTGCTGTGGGGTGCCAACTTCGCGAGCGACAACGTGCACAACCAGCTTGCCCAACAGGAGATCTACTTTCCAACACAAGCGGAGCTCGCTCAGGCGAAGCCTGGAACGGAGGTGACGCCGGCAATGCTCCCCTACCTCCAGCCCTATGCCGGTCAGCAGGTGCTCACGGGACCACGGGCCGAGACCTACGCGGATCACTTCATCGCCGAGCACCTCTACGCGATGCCCTACCACGGCGTCTACGCCAACATCAGTGAGGCCTCCCGGGCCAATCCTTCCAACACCAAGTTGGCAGCACTGGAACAGACCTCGTTCCAAGGAACCACGTTGTGAGGCCTGCTGCTCGAGGCGTACGGATTCTGGAAGTTCGGGGAGATCGCCTTCATCGCCGCGATCTGCTCCTTCGTCCTCGCCGGGATCATGTTGATCCTCACCGTGCTCGGCTTCGTCCACTTCCGACGGGTCCCCGAGGAGGCTGAGTTCCCGAAGGAGCACGAGTCGGTCGGCGTGCTCCAGCCGGCCTGACCCCGCTGGTTGCGGGAGGCACACGCTCGGGGTGGCGGACCCGGACCACTCGACCCGGAGAGGCTTTCCGGGTCGAGTGGGTTTTTTCGTAAACCAACGAACGCTGCACCGGCGCCGTACGTAATCAACCCCGAATCGACACGAGGGCAGATCCGGGGGCAGGTGGGGGCAGACGGAGAAATGACGAGACAGGAGGAAGGACCAATGACCAGGCTCCGAGTGGTCTCCCACACCGGGGCGATGTCCGCCGTCGTCCTGCTGGTGCCCGAGCAAGGGGCAATTCAGACCCATGTCGGATCCGGTACCCCGTTGAACGGGGTCGGCTCCAATTCGGTCAACACCTTCGGTTCCGCTCTCCGTTTCGGGCCTTCACCGTGCCGGACCATTCATGCGTTGAGCGACCTCATGGTCGACTGAGCCCGGCTGACCCGAGATCGGCCGGGCGGGATGATCCCGACGGCCTCGCTCCTCCAAGGTCCTCCCCTCCACTGCGCCAACGACCCGGGCACACGTCCCGGGTCGTTGGTCTTTCCGCTCCACCAGCGAGCACGCGGACACCCGCTGCCCGTCTCCTCGATCGACCCGGGTTCGCCGTAAGCTCGGCCTTGACCAAGGTGGACTCGACCAAGGAGCCGAATGGTGCACGCGGTGTTGGCAACCGTCCGAGTCGAGGAACCGGAGAAGGCCAGAGCCCTTCTCGAGGACGCCAGGGTCTCGCCGGTCCAGAGGGCGCCCGGGTTCGTCAGCGCGCTGTGGCTGGAGCCGCTCGAGGGAATCGGGATGTCCGTGATCGTCTTCGATTCGGAGGATCACGCCCGCGCCGCCATGGACTACCCGCTCCCGCCGATACCCGGCGTCACTCCACTCTCCTTGGAATTGCGCGAGGTCTACGCCCACGCTTGAGGGCGCAGGTGGGCGTCATCAACAAAGGCTGTCGGTTCGATCAACCGAGCTGTCGAAGTTCACTTTCGGGCAAAGTTCACGTTTCCGACACGTTCGAGGTTGCGGTGCGGATCGACTGCTCTCGGCACCGATCGAAGTCGGTCCACTAAATATCTGTTAAGTGAGCATCCATTTCGGGATCTGTGCGCTAACGTTTGTTTCCTTACACGCCGTCACACTGTGCGGTTCGAGCCCACCTGGTCGGAGGTCGGCACATGAATGAGACTGAGGCATTCCGGATCTGCCCCCGCTGTGGCTCGCGTGAGGTTCCGAAGCTCATCGTCAACGCAGCTCGAGTCGACTCGAGCGGGTCCAGCTGGCGGTGCCGGAGTTGCGGCTGTGACTGGACCGACGCGGAGTACTTCGTCGCTGCTTGCGTCGTAGGCGGCGTCTGCCACCGCCGAGTTTCCTACTCGGGAACCAGCCGTCAGGTAAAAGCTCTCGCCGCCACTTCCCGGTCGAGCACGGGCAGCGAGGAGTCGATGACACCGCGGTCCTTGAGGGAGGTGGCGGCCGCCATCACTGCGCCGTAGGCGACGCGGGCGAGCTGCCCTCCGGTCGACACCCGCCGCACACCGATCTCTGCGAGCTCGGCGAGCGGGGGACCGGCGGGCATCAACAGCACGTTGACCGGAGCCGAGACCTCGTTCACCACACGCCCGATCTCCTCGCGAGAAGTGAGCCCGGGCGCGAACACGACCTCGGCACCGGCCTCGCGGTAGGCGACCAGTCGTTCGATCGTTGCCGACAGATCGTCGACTCCCCTCAGTCGATGTTCGCACCTGGCCGTCAGGACCAGTCCGCTCTCGCTCGCCGCCTCGGACGCGGCGCCGACCCTTTCCACTGCGATCTCGAATTCATCCATCGCGCCTCGCTTCGGATCCCAGTCTTCGATCGAACATCCCGCGGCGCCGGCGTCGGCTATGAGTCGGACCGTCTCCTTCACCCCCTCGGGCGTGTCGGCGAAGCATCGCTCCGCGTCGACGTTCACCGGAACGTCGACGGCACCGGCGACGGCCGCAACGTGATCCAAGAGGGTGTCGCGGTCCACCGACATGTCCGGGTGGCCGAGAGAGGCCGCAAACCCGCTGCTGGTGGTGGCGAGGGCGGCGAACCCGGCCTCGACCAGCAACCGGGCACTTCCCACGTCGTGCGGGTTGGGCATGAGGAAGCACCCTTCACGGTGCAGCAGTCTGAAATCGTCACACAAGTTGCTCATGGCGGGCATCATGCTCCACCGCCTCGGGTCAGGCTGGCGGAAATCCGACGGCATACGCTCCGACCGGTTTTCGCCGGCTGACGGAGCGCTGCGGTCGGCACCCAACACCGACCAGCTACCGTGGGTCCCATGGACAGCACCACCGTCACCGAGGTGGAACCCAGCGGAAGAGCGACAGCCATCGCAACCGCGATCATCCTCGGGGGCACCACCTACCTGGCGCTCCGCTACAAGCGGCCGATCATCCGAGCAGCAGCGCCGCTGGCGCTCACTCTCGGGGTGCGGCCGCTCGCAAGAGTCCTGACCCGACTCGGCGTCGTCTGACCGATCCTCGCCACCCGCCGACGCGTCACGAACGGGCGCCTTGGGCTTAGCTCACGCGTTGGTGGTCTTGGCTGCGCGGATCTGCCGGCTGACGGTCCCGTCCGTGCAGCCAGCTCCCCCCGAACAGACCGAAGTGGAGATGGTGATCGCCGCATTGGCCGGTGGTTTCGAGGCTCCGGGGACGAGGTGTAGATAGATCCTTGTTCCGACCGCGGCAGGATAGGTCCCCGCGGTTGCGGCGACGGTGACGGTGCCACTGGTGACCCGGGCGAAGACGGTGGTCCGCGTCCCGGGGCAGATGCCGGTGAGAGTGTTCCAGGCCACCGAACAGGCGTACATGGTGATTCTTCCCTTGCCGGTCCAGGTCGGCAGGTAGCTGAGCCCGGTGATGATCACCGATCCGGTGTTCCAGGCATCGAAGTAGACGCCGGCCGTGCCTGCCGGCAATTGGAACGTGTATTTCGCGCAGTAAGGAGAAGAGGGGCAGGAAGGAACGGCCGTCACCGTGGTGGGTGCGGCGACGACTCCCCAGGTCGTGGTCGACACGACCGTCGTGCGACTCATCCTTCCCCCCGACGCCGCTCCGGCTGCCTGAGGGATGGCGACGCACGCGGCGAGGAGGGCAGCCGCTCCCACGGCTGCCCTCCTCCATTCCGCGTTACGACGATGAAGCGTGATCAACCCACCGGCCGATCAGGCGTCGGTCGTCTGTCCTGCCCGCTGTTGCTCTGTGAAGGTCCAGGTGATCGTGGTGCTTTGTGCCTGGATCGTCGGGGCGGGCAGGACCCCATTGGTCGAAGTCTCTGTTCCGGCCAGGCTCAGGCTGAACTGCAGGTGCGCGAGCTGGCCCGTGCTGGCCGCAAGGGCCGGCACGTTGGACAGAGCCTGAGGAGCGGCAAAGGCCGAGAGCAGGGTGCTGGCAAGGATGGGCGTGGTCACGCCCGAGCAGGTCCCCGCCGTCCACGCCACGCTGCACTGGTTCACCGTGACGGTGAGTCCCTCACCAGCGATGCTGCCGTTGGTGAGCGGCGTCACCGGGTTGGCCACTGCGCCGAGGGTCATCCCCGCCGCACTGTCGAGCGTCCCAGTGTTGTTCACGTTGACGTAGACGTTGTAGACGTCACCCGGGGCCATCGCAGTGACCGTCTCGGGCAGGCCGGTACTGGTGCCGTCCGCTGTCAACGTCATCAGTAGCGAGCCACTGGTGACCGCTGACGTTCCTGTCGCAGTCGCCGTCAAGGCCGCAAAGACGCCGGCACCGGTGAGCAAGAGCACCGAAACGGCAAAGCCTGCGGCAAGCGCACGCCGTCCGTAGTTCGGCCGTTGTGACCGTGAGTGTCTTCCACGTTTGAACATTCCTATCCTCCTATTGGGTTTGATCTCGCTGTCTTCAGCGACCTAGTTGGGGGCTGGACGGGTGTACGGACGCCTTGTTCGGTGGGAAGGTTGCGCGCTGGAGCCTCCGAGGATCGCCCGGGTTCCGACGATGCAAAGCCCGACTCCCAACAGCGCGACGAGTACGACGTGTGTCCACTGGTCCCTGATGTCGACCATGACCCAACCGACGCCGGGGACCTCGCCGATGACCTCGGGCACGGTGCTGCCGTTGAGTCGGGCGTGCCAAAGGTCGGGAGCGGGGTTGGCGTCGCCCTTGGTCGTGATGACCGGATGCGCGGGGGAACCGGAGACGGTGACGACCCGGTGCGCGTACTGGGCCGCATCCCCCGGCGGTTTGAACAGGACGATGTCGCCGGGACGCACCTGGCTCACCGGAATCGGCTTGGTGATGATCGCCCAGCCCGGACCGTAGGTCGGGCGCATGCTGCCGGTGAGAACCGGGTGGACCGACAAATGGAACAAGAACACCGCGAGCGCGGTGGACGTGAACAACAGGGTGACGACGATCGTGACGGCCGCGCCGAATATCGAACCCGCCCTCCGGCTCACGCTGTGCATGGTCAGCTTTCTGTGAAGGTCGTCACGACGACCGTGGCTCTTGTCCCGGACTGGTTATCGGGTGAGCCGCACGCGACCTTTAGACAGAAATCCCAGGCCAGGCGTCAAATTGTCGATCTGTCCACCTGGGTTGCATGCAATGCGTGTTTCGCCGGAAGTGCCCTCGCGATCGGGAGCTCGGCGCAGGACGGTGCGCGCGCGTCGGCGTCCGAGGTTCGACGCCGCGACTCAGCGTGCGTCGTTCAGTGGGTAAGCGTCACCTCGGGACGGCGAGAGATCAGCCCAGCAGATCTGAGCGATAAGTATCGCAGCGGAAGGTCAGATCGACGGTGGCGTCTCCCTCGACACCCAGTGCGTCGCGGAGAAGCCTCCGGGCCGTGGAGAAGAGCGCTTCGCGCTCCTCGGGTTCCTTGAGGATCACCCAGCTGAGCGTTCCGAGCAAGCCGATCAGATCGTCGGCGGTGAGTGACAACTCCCGGCGGAACACCATGTGGACCGGATCGGAGAACGGAAGTCCGTCGGGGATCTGCAGCGTGGCCATCGAGCGGTACCTCTCGGTCGAGATCGCCTCGATGGTCTCCGACGCACGGTCCTGCTGTGGGCTCGTCACGGCCGATCTCGCCGAGGAGCGCCTGTGCCTGGACCATGAAGGGGCTCTCCTGATCCGGACCGGCCCAGATCGCCCCGAGGAACCCACCGGGTTTCAGTACCCGAGCGACCTCGCGCAGGGCGGGACCCGGCTCCACCCAGTGCCACGACGACGACGCCAACACCGCGTCGGCGATCCCGTCGTCGACCGGCAGGGACTCCCCTCGTCCCTCGAGCACGGTGGCTCCGACGACTTCGCCGGCCAGAACGGCGCGCATCCGCTCGTCGGGTTCTACCGCGATCACCCGATCGGCCCGATCGACCAGCAACCGAGTCAGCGCCCCGGTTCCCGCCCCGAGATCGACGACGGTGTCCGCACCCTGTGGGAGGAGCCAGTCCACCGCGTCGGGCGGCGGGCCCGGACGGTACCGCTCGTACTGGGAGGCGGCCTGGCCGAAGCTGTTCGCGCGCCGGCGCTTGACCTCGGGTGAGAGAGCGGGATCGGGCGCACGGGACTGGTCCACGGCGCCCAACGCTATCGAGTCAGCAAAGGTGGGCATGGTCCTGTGGACGACCGATCCTCCTCAGAGCACCTTCACGATCGTCACGAGACCTGTTGCCAGGAGCAAAGCATCCACGGCCCAGGCAAAACGCGCCGGCGACATCCGGCGAGCGATCCGACTGCCGAAGAGGAAGCCGGCGACACAAGGGAGAACCGAGATCACGGCCAGCGCGAGGTCGGTCCGCGGTGATCAATCCCGCAAGGGCCAGGAGCGGGAGCCCGATCAGGTTGGAGATCACGAACACGGCCGAGATGGTCCCCCGGAACCGGTCGCCGTGGAAGCCGGTGCGGCGCAACTCGTAGACGAGAGGCGGACCGCTCGTGGCAAGCGAGGTGTTCAGAACTCCGCTGGCGACGCCCAACCCGAAGGTGGTCGACCGCTTGTGTTCGACCGGACGGGCGCTCCCGCGTCGAGACGAGACGATGATCCACACCGCGGCCACCGAAGTCGTAACGCCGAGCACGAGGCGAAGGCTCATCGCAGAGACCAGGCTCAAGATGACCACGCCGACCGGTGCACCGACCACCGCACCCGCACCGAGGCGACGAGCGGTCCGCCATTCGATGCGATGCACGAGGCGCAGCGCAAGCCAGACGCTGGTCACGGATCCGGTCAGGAACACGATGACGACGGCGCTCTTGGTGGGCACGACGAAGGCCATCAATGGGACGGCGAGCAGCGCGAACCCGAATCCGACCGCACGCTGCAGCGCGGCGGCAACGAAGACGATGAGCGCGACTTCCGCGGTGGTCGCGAAGGAAATCATTGAATGGCCCTTTCGTAGCGACGTCATTCTCGCCCACCGATCACCTGGAGGTCGGCCCTTCGAGATTCCTGCCTGCCTTCATCGGATGCTCACACATTGCTAACCAGGGCCTTACCGACGACCAGGAGCATGGGACCGCAACGAAGCATCCGTCCCCACCAAAAGGAGAAGACATGCTCAAGAAGATCATCGCCCCAGTCGTCATCGGAGGCGCCTTGCTCGGCGGAGTGGCCTCCGTCGGTACGGCATACGCGGCCGCGCCGAGCTCGTCCACGACGACCCCGAGCCAGAACCGCCAAGGGTCCGCTCCGCACCTGGGTGCGGGCGCACCGCAAGGAACTCCGGAGAGCAGGGCTGAGCGTCAGCGCCCAGACCATCGGGATCACTCCTCAGGCTCTTCGCGCCGATCTCAAGGCCGGAAACTCCATCGCCGGCGTGGCCAGCCAGCACAACGTGAGTCCGCAGAACGTGGTCGACGCGCTGGTGAGCGCAGCCGATGGAAAGGTCAACCAGGCGGTCAACGCGGGCAAGCTGACGTCGACGCAGGCGAGCAAGATCGAGGCCCGGCTTCCGACCGCGGTGACCAAGATCGTCGATCACACCTTCTGATCGGACCCGTCGGTCGACGACTCTGACCGCTGGAGACCCACTCGGTACCATTCGCGGTGTGGCCGACCCGCTGAGGATCGTCAGCCTGGTCCCTTCGGTCACGGAGACCCTGACCGCGTGGGCTCGCCAGCCGATTGCCTGCACTCGGTTCTGCGAGCGCCCGGACCTGACCCACGTGGGCGGGACCAAGGATCCCGACATGGCCCGGATCGTGGAGCTCGCCCCGGATCTGGTGGTGGTCGACACCGAGGAGAACCGCAGAGAGGACTACGACGCCCTGACCGCGAGTGGGCTCGACGTCGTTGCACTCTCGGTCCGGTCGGTCGAGGACGTGGATACGCAGCTCGCACTCCTCGCAGCTCGCGTCGAGGTGGACTGGGAGCCCTCACGGCTCCCAGTCCTACCTCCCGCGACCACGACCGCCTTCGTCCCGATCTGGCGGCGTCCGTGGATGACGATCGGTCGACCAACCTACGGCGCGTCCGTCCTCGACCATCTCGGGATCATCACCGTCTTCGAGTGACGAGGGCCCCTATCCCACCGTCGACCTCGACGAGGTGCGGCGCCGCCATCCCGACGTGGTCCTCGCGCCGAGCGAGCCCTACCCCTTCACCAATCGTCAGCTGCCAGAGCTCTCGTCGGTCGCACCCACCACCTTCGTGGACGGACGAGATCTCTTCTGGTGGGGAGATCGCACCCCGAGCGCTCTGGAACGGTTGGCCGCTTCGATCTTCGGAGGTTGAGCAAGCGGGTCCCGATTCGCCCGTCGCAATCCCGCTCACGCTTCGGACGTCAGCCACTCCGCCAGTTCGACCACCAGGCCGGGACCGTCGAGGAAGACGAGCTTTCGGTCGTGGAACTCCATGACCGCGCTCCGCTGACGAACCCCGGCCGCCTTCGCTTTTGCGAGGGTCGCATCGAGGTTCTCGACCCGAAAGCAGACGTGGTTGAACCCGGTCCGATCGAGTGTGCCTGCCCCCACATCGACCTTCGCTCGTGGCGTATGAAAGCGGAGCAGCTGGACCTCCTGGTGGACCTCCGCTCCTGCCAGGACCAGGGTCACGTGATCCGCGTTCCACCCCGGGATTCCCATGTACTCCGCCATTTCCTCACCGGAGACGGCGACCGAGACCTTCTCCACGAAGTCGAGCAGAGCGAAGAATTCGCGCGCGGCATCCAGATCCTCGACGACGACGGTCATGTGGTCGAATCCTGGCTCCATCGATCTGCCTCCCGGACTCAACTCCCCGGCCTCCTCACTCTAGGTCCAGACATCTGGCATCCCCCTCAGGTCGCTTGCTGTCTGAGGTGCCGGAGGTTCTCTCGCAGGCGTCTTTGGCTTCCCGGCCGGGTCGGCGAGCCGTCGAGAGCCGGTGGCGTGCGGCCGTCCCGCCCATCCACCCGCCGAATCCGGCGAACGGACAGGATCGGCGCCGTGGACCTGGTCGAGGAGACGGCCCCGGCGGTAGGCACGCCACGCTCGGAGGCCGATGCCGCGTTCCTCGAGCGGTACGACGCACGGATGCGCGTGCCGATCGTGGTGGCGGCGATCCTCCCGCTGATCGTGGTGCCCCAGTCCGGCGGATGGGTCGGCGACGTGGTGGGAATCGTCACGTGGTTGGTCTTCCTGGTCGACTACGTCGTGCATGTCCGACACATCGTTCGCTACCGGCACACCGGCTATGGGCGATTCGACCTCTTCGTCGTGATCGCGACGGCGCCCTGGTTCCTGCTCCCGGCCGCACAAGCCGGCCGGTTCGTCGTGCTCCTCCGGCTGGCCCGCGTCGCACGGGTGGTCGTCGCCAGCCGTGGCTCACGCCGGCTGTTCGAGCGACTCGGTCGTGTCGTCGAGGTGGCCGGAGCTGTGGTCATCGTCGGGTCCCTC
Organism: uncultured Acidimicrobiales bacterium; assembly: GCA_963741055.1. Classification (GTDB taxonomy): domain Bacteria; phylum Actinomycetota; class Acidimicrobiia; order Acidimicrobiales; family RAAP-2; genus Bog-756. Next base: position 146,092 of record CAVUGU010000015.1, read on the forward strand.
GTCGCCTACTACGCCGAGCACCCGACGAATCCCGAGTTCGCCACGATCGGCGATGCGCTCTGGTGGGGCATCGTCACACTAACGACGGTCGGGTACGGCGACATCGTCCCGAAGACGCCGACGGGCCGATGGGCGGCGGTCACGATCATGGTGACCGGAATTGCCGTGTTGGGCGTGCTCTCGGGTTCGCTCGCGAGCTTCTTCCGTCTCGATTCGGACGAAAAAGCGGGTCCGAGCAGCGACGACGGGACGGGAAGCAGCGACACACCCGGAGAGGAACCCGGCGACGTCGAGCAGGTGGGCGACTCGGGCAGTTCCCAAATGGAGCAGGCGATCTCGCTGCTCACGGCCGAAGTCTCCGCCCTGCGCCAACAGGTCGACGCTCTGGTCGGGCGATTTCGGGACCAAGACGACTCCCCCGGAGAAAGCTGAGCGACAGGGTCTGAGGGCCGACGGCTCGCGTTCGCTCGCCGCTCCACTCGACCAGGGTCCGCGGTCTCCCACCGGCCGTGGCTCCGTAGGATCGGCCCACCGTGGAGAGCGAGGTCCGTAGCAGCTCGGCCAAAGAGGCCAGGCGAACCTTTCGGTTGTCGATGTTCGCCGTCGCCGTCGTGGTGCTCGCTGTCGGAGCCGTTCTCGGGGTTCACGTGGCCACGTCCGGTACGCCGGCACCCGCTGCCCACAAAGCGACGTCCGAGGTCCCGCAGGCGACCACCGTTTCCCAGCCGATTGCAGCAGTTGCTTGTCCGACGCCTTCGGAGTGCCTGGCCGTCGGAGGTCCGGGGCGGCTCTTCGCGAGCCAGGATTCCGCGGATCGGTGGACCGCGTTCTCTCTTCCTACCGATCACTATCTGTACGGCATCACGTGTCCGACGAGCTCGAGATGTGTCGCCGTCGGAGATGCCGGCACCATCCTGGTCTCGCGACACGGACTGCGCGGCTGGGGCAGGGTCAACAGCGGCACCCGGATACCGCTTTCCGCAGTGACGTGCCAGGATCCGAACACCTGCACTGCCGTGGGTGACGGCGGGACCATTCTTGTGACACGCGACGGCGGGGCGCACTGGGAGCAGACGAACAGAGGGACCGAGGTCATCACCGGAGTCTCGTGCGGCCTTCCCGACGGATGCGTTGCAGTCACGTCGAGCGCGGACCAGGTACTTCGTACGACGGACGCAGCGGCGTGGTCCGGAGCCGACGTTCGAGGAGGTCCGCTGCTAGCACTCCTGTCGATGAACGGAGTCTTCTGCTCGTCGCCAACCTGCGTGAGCGTGGGAACACGCGGGGTGATCTCCGTCTCGACGAACAACGGCGCATCGTGGTCGTTCGACTCACCGGTCACTGACCAGACGTTGAACGGCGTTTCGTGCAGCACCGCAGATCTTTGCGTTGCGGTAGGTGCTGCGGGGACAGTCCTGACGACCACCGACGGTGGAGGCTCCTGGACGCAGATCCCGTCACCCACGACCCAGACACTGCTCGGTGTCGACTGTCTGGCAACTGGATTCTGCCTGGCGGTCGGCGACGGTGGGACGATCCTCTCGACCGGCGCGGTGCGCCAACCGTGGGAGCTGCGCGGCAGGAGAAGCGGTCCCGACCAGTACTCCTCTCAACGTGCTCGTCGTGGGCGATTCGTTCGCCCACACGGTGGCCCTCTATGTGGGGCGCGATGCCTCTCCCTACGGGGTGAACCTCATCGATGGTGGGATCGATGGCTGCAGCCTGGCTCGCGGCGACACCATCTCCCTACCGGTCGGTGGTCCGTGCGCTCCGTCCGGTCCCGGCTGGCCCGCCGACTACACGCAGGACCTCGAGCGATATCAGCCGGGGGAGGTGCTGTTGGCGCTCGGTCCTTGGGATCTCTCAGCGCGGCTCGTCGGCGGACAGTGGCTCTCGCCGGCCCAGCCCACCTACGACGCGTACTACGCCGACCAGCTCATGTCCGCGATTCAGATCCTCACCGCCGGAGGTGCTCGAGTCGTGATCGCGACGGTTCCGTCCGTGCTGACCGCCGGACCCGAACTGTGTGCCCCACCTCCGACGGCCGTGCCGAATTGCCCGACCGAGTCGGGAAGGGTGCAGGCACTCGACGAGGTTGCCCGTCAGGTTGCCGCTCGGGCGCCTGGACACGTGACGGTGATCGACCTGGGCACGCACCTTTCCCCGCAGGGTCAGTTCAGTCAAGCCGTCGATGGTGTGGTCATCAGGGCGGCCGATGGGGTCCACCTGAGCGAGCCGGGAGGCGAATGGCTCGCCCCCTGGCTCCTTCCGCAACTGGTAGCAGCGTCACGCTCCCCGAGCTAGACCCTGCACATCGCGCTCCCCGCCTGAGATCTGAGCTCGGATTCCCGAGTCAACCATCGCCGATGATGTACGGCAGTGAGTCGCTGATCGGTTCACGTACGACCGCCGCCGCCAGATGATCGTAGGGAGTCTGCTCCGCGTTGACGATCACGATCCGGGCTCCGTTGCCGGCCGCCACCGGTACGAGACCTGCTGCCGGGTACACCGTCAAACTGCTTCCGACCGCGAGCAGTAGGTCGCAACGGGAGGCGGCGCGCTCGGCCTGCTCCAGATCTTCGACCACCAATGACTGCCCGAAGCTGATCGTGGCCGACTTGAGAATTCCCCCACACAACTTGCAGTCGGGGTCCTCTTCGCCGGCACGTACGCGATCGAGGGTGATTTCGGCCGGTCCTCGGTCCCCGCAGCTCATGCAGACGACCTCTCGGATCGTCCCGTGGATCTCGATCACCTTGGTGGGATCGTTTCCGGCGAGTTGGTGCAATCCGTCGATGTTCTGGGTGACCAACGTGTCGAGCTTCCCTTGATGCTCGAGAGCGACGATCGCGCGGTGACCGGCGTTGGGGTTCGCTGACCAAGTGGGCGAGAGCAGCCTGCCCTGCCACGCACGGCGTCGGACTGCTTCGTCCTCCAGGTAGGCATCCAGCGTCGACAGTCGTTCGGCTTCGGGATTCTTTGTCCACACACCGTCGGGTCCGCGGAAATCCGGAATACCGGAGTCCGTCGAGATGCCGGCGCCAGTCAGCACCACCACACGGTGAGCCTCACTCATGAGCTGCTGCGCCACCGCGATCTGGTCATCCGAGTCGATCGTTGGCACCATCCGGCAGGCTACCGGTCAACTGCGGATCGGGTCGCTAAGGGACTCGTGCTACTCGACGCCTGAAACCGCCGATTCAGGACCTCCTCGTACGAGATCTATTGGGCTGTCCCTCTTCTGGTCGGCCTACCAGCGCTAGAAACGCCGACTTCCCTCGCTCTCTCCACGGCCGACTGCGAAACCGACCAACCAGAGGACGAGAAGGATGGCGGCCACGATCCACAGGAAGTGCAAAGCAAAGCCGAGTCCAGCAAACAACAACACGATGAGAAACGCGAGCAGTATGACCATCGAATCCTCCCGGTTCGGTTCGCATGCTTCTCAATTCACTATTCCCGAATGGCACGACAGCAAACTCGCGACACACCGAGTGGTGCGCAACGCTCACGCGAAGTCGCGATGGATCTGAAGCCGGCGGCGCTACTCGGGTACAGGTGTCCGGCTCGAACGAGACTGAACGCTGTCGGTCATCAACTGCGTAGGTCGTTCACGGGCATCGACGGGACGGATCAGATTGGTCATCGACGTATGAAGCGAACGCCGGCAGTGACCGCTGCAGGGCCCACCCTGATGCGTCATTCGCGCGTGTTCTTCTGCGACTCTGGGGCCGATCAAGCCACTGGCCCCGCCGACTCGGTCCCCTCCGAAATCGATTTCTCCCGCTCGGATGCCGGCTTCGAGTCGGAGCCCGACCCGGCCTCGGTCGAATCCCCCGAGCCGTTGCCGAAGCTCACGCGGATCCGTTGATCCTTCCGGCGAACCGCCTGCTGTGCGATGTCGCGAAGAACCTGGTCGTCGGCCGAAGTGGGGTCTCCACCCGCGAGAGCACGGGGCCAGAGGTGACCGGCGAGAACGGAATTGAGCTCGGCTCCATAGAGGCTGACCTTTGCGAGAAGGAACAGGAACCCGACCAGGCCGATGACGACACCGAACTGCCCGTAGGTCTCCGTACTGTGGCGCAATTGATGCTGGATCAGGCCGGCCGCCAGTGTGATGAGCAGCGTGAACCCGACGGAACCGAGCACTGCTCCGGCGACGAGCTGTCGGGGCCGGGCCCTCCCCGGCGTCAACACCATGAACGCGATCCAGTAGAACGCGGCGTTGATGACGATCATGGCAACGATCAGGAGAGCCTCTGCCCAGGGAGCCGCGCTCGAGCCTGTCGCGAGTGCCGCCAGTGGGGCATTGGCGACGAAGCTACCCCCGATAATGATCAACCCGACGAGACTCCGTACCAGGCGAACGGGAAGCTTGGGCAACTCGAGTGCCGGGACATTCCACACCTGAGCCATGGCACCTTGTGCGGTCAGGGTGGCTCCCTGCGCGCCATAGATCAGACCGAGGAGCCCGACCACGAGAGCCACCGGGCTGCCATGCAAGGAGCTCGAGGCACGTTCCGGGTTGAACTCGGAGCCGATGACCGGAAAGGAGTGAAGGGTCGCGACCAGTCCCTTGCCGAGTGATTCGGCGCCGATCAAGCCAAGAATGGTGACAGCCGCAAGGATGGCCGGATAGATCGCGATGAAGCCGTACCAACCCATCGCGATCACATATTGGTTCGTGCGATCGTCGGAGAACTTTTTCAACGTCGCGTAGCTCACGCCCAACAGCGTGTGCTCACGCTGCAACCGGTCGATTGGCGCGAGTAACCGATCCAGGTTCACCACTTGCGCTCCCCCGTCAATACGAGATCCGCCAGGTTCTCGACGGGATCTCGGCGCAGCGGAGCTGTCCCCATACACCCGACCAATCGATACCCCGCGGCTGCAAAATGGAAACACTCGAAATGTGAGTAGCCGTCACTTGTTTGGAGCCGTTTGCCATCGGGAAAAGCGAGGGCGTCGAACAGATGCACTAGGAGGCAGGAGAAATGTCCAGTGGGTTGGCAGCAAGCATCGTGGTGTTCGCGGTGGGAGCGGTGTTGGACTTCGCGATCACGACGAATCCGGACCAGCACGGATGGAACTTGCAGACCATCGGTGTCATTCTGATGATCGTTGGCGCCGTGGGTGCTGTCCTGTCGATCATCGGATTCCTGGTCGGAACCGGACCGCGTCGTCACCGCACGACGGTGGACGACGGACGAGGCAACGTCGTCCGAAGGGATGACACCTACGTCTGAACTCACGACGGCGACGCGCTCGAACGGTGCGGAAGCCCAGCCGGACACTCTGGAGCTCGAAGGAATCATCCCACCGCAATCCCGGGAAGGCTCGTCGAGGCCATAGGGCCGTCCTGCTACCCGTGCTGGTCGCGCTGAGCGTGCTGATCGCAGCTGCGCTCTCCTTCACCATCTGGAACCGCTACTTCGACCAGGCATCGCCCTCCGTTCCCGAGCACGTCGTGTCCACAGATTGTGCAGCCGACGGGACACCCCCCGCTGGTCTCGCCCGGGATCCGACGTGTCGCATTGATCGGTGATTCGATCATGGCCCAAGCTTCCTGCGCCGTTGCGGACAGCCTCGCGAGTGTGGGAATCGAAACCGCGCGGTACGCCGTGCCGGGCACCGGGCTTCTGTCGGGATCGGTCGACTGGGTGAAGACGACCGCCTTGATCATGGCCGGCGAGCACCCCGACGCGGTGATCGCGATCTTCGTGGGCAACTACTTTCCACCCACGGGTAAGGACGCGTTCTACGAGACAGTCCCCCGCAACAGTCCTGCCTTCTTTGCCGCGTGGCAGCAGCGCGCCATCATGCTCTCCAACGAAGTGCGCGCCGGAGGCGCCCAGATGTACTGGGTGAGTCCTCCTCCGATCCAGTCTCCGCTGGCGAACCATGCCCAGCAGATCTTCCAAGGTGACCAGACCATCGCGGGAGACCGCACCATCGACGCGGGGGCGTCCTCGCCGGTTCCAAGGGCAAGAGGTTCCGAGCAAGGTCACCTGTGGGACGACCGACGTTGTCCGGACCGCCGATCAGGTGCACCTCACGGCGAGGGCGCTCGCATCTACGGCCAGGAGATCGCGCATCTCTTCACGTCGCAGACCGGATTCTTGACCAGTCCAAAGCCATGCTGAACAGGGTCGGTCCGGCATACCTGTTCGACCATGGGCACCAACCACCCTCTGAACCTTGCGGATCGAGGCCAGCGTAAGATCGGCGCATGAGCTCCCAAACAGAGTACGAGCCAAGTCCGTGGGAGTGGGTCCGCGACCAGGTTGAGGCCTACGAACGGTCCGGCGGGCGCGAAGGTACGACGCTGCAGGACACCGGGATGCCCGTCGTGATCCTCACCCATCGCGGCAACCGGACGGGGAAGGTCCGAAAGACGCCGGTCATGCGCGTGGAGAACGACGGTGTGTACGCCCTGGTGGCTTCCCTCGGAGGAGCCCCCAAGAACCCCGTCTGGTACTACAACCTGAAGGCTCACCCCGGCGAGGTACGAATCCAGGACGGCCCCGAGGTATTCGATGTTGACGTCCGCGAGCTCGACGGGCCCGAGCGTGACGAGTGGTGGCAGCGGGCGGTCGCGGCCTATCCCCCTTATGCCGAGTACCAGACGAAGACTGAGCGTCGTATCCCGGTCTTCGTGGCGACTCCGCGCGCACGGAACTGATCCGGAACCCACGCCTGAGCAGAATCTCACCGACCGGACAGGACCGACCGGTGCGCCCCGGGGCCGAGAGCGGGGGCGGCGGATCCCCCACTCAATCGGCCCTGGGACAAGTGGGACGGTAGCGACGCGTGGGCGTGCCTCCGTTTGGACACTGGGCGACGCCAGACAGGGCGACGATCGCCTACCGCCTCGGTCTGCCTCGACTACCGATCCTCGACGACGTCGAGATTGACGAACGTCGGTGAGCCGTCCGTCAGTCCCGCCATCTTCTCGGAGAACGACCCGGTCTCGGGTAGCGAGGAGTTCTCCATCGCATCTTCATACGTGTCGAAGAAGACGATGTTGAAGAAGCGGCCTCGGTTGTCACGGTCCTCGCAGAGGATTCTTCGCCGAACCTTCCGCTTTCCCCCGGCTGCCTTCTCCCATTCGTTCGCGAGTGCTCGGATCTCGTCCGCTTTGGAAGTTCGGAACTCGATCATCTGGACAAATCCCATCAGTATTCACTCCTTCCTTCGTTCGAAGTGCATCTTTCGACATAAGGCCGGCTCCGGAGATCAGCCCTTCGCGTAGTCGGCAAACCCCTGCCAGTCGATCACCACGCAAGGCTGGTCTCCGACGACCCACGCATCGTGACCCGGCGGAATGACCGCGAAGTCGCCCGGTCCGAACTCCAACTCCTCACCGTCATCCATGCGAACGGCCATTCGACCGGACACGTAGTAGCCGAGGTGAGGAGCCTGGCAGCTCTCGGTTTTCGCGATCGGCTTCACGTGCGACGACCATCTCCATCCTGGCTCGAAGGTCGCCCTCCCCACGGCACCCGAGTCGAGATTGACCAGGTCCACCTTTCCTTTGCCGTCCGTGAACGGTCTTGACTCTTCCGGCGTGTCAAGGCTCTTTCGAATCATCTTGGGCATTTCAGTCCCTTCCTTTCCTTCATGCCGCGCCTCGATGTTTCGCTTCGAGGACGCGACGCGTTCGTGTGGAACTACCGACACTGGGCGAGGTGGTCGCAGCCGGTATCGGCGCCCACAACCCACTCGTCGAACGATCAGGTGCCGGTCAGGGACCTCGAATGGGGTGGGAGCGGGGACGCCAGAGGGTCTGAACGATCGCTTGCAAGGCACGGTGCGCCAAACCGCTCGATGCGATCCGGGGTTTGCGAGTCGTCGGCTGGCGATTCCTCTCGTGCCGCTTGCGCTTCGGCGACATCGACCCCGGACGCCAGAACCACCGGAGGGGTGTTGATCGTGGAGGGGTCACCGTCTACGTCGATCACCGAAATGGCGGTGAGGCCGGCGATGAGAATGAGGATCCATGCAGCCCACAGAATTGGGGCCGCGCCGAGGCGCCATCGCAGACCGCCCTCCGGATGCGTTCCCGCCGACCCGCTCACCGCTTCATTGCTACCTCGGTCGGTGCCCCGCGTCAATCGATCAACGCGTCGGCGGCCCGGGAGGGGCCCACGGTGGCGAACCTTCGTCACCCCGTGTCGGAACACCTCGTCCGATCAGGCCCGCGACAGCTCCCCTCATCGTCCAACGGGTTCGGGTGGGCCCGCACCCGATTCATCCGGCATTCAGAGAAAATTCATACGTTTGTGAGAACACGGCTCGAGGGGGTCACTCGTATTCGTAGTCGGTCGCGGGACACCCCCTCATCCCGCGCCCGACTCCGGGTTCAACACACCTGGGCAGACCCCGGAGCAGCCTCCGGCGTCCCCGGGCCGGGAGCAAGGTGGCGGAAACCAACAGCTCGACCGGCCCGGGGGAGCCGAGGAGGCCCCTATCGGGTCAGTCCGGCTTCGAGCAGCAGAATGGATCAGGATCTGTTTCCCCCTGACCGAGAGTCAGCAGGCCTACGCTCCAGTGAACGAGCCGGCGGAAAGGAGTCCCGAGATGGAGTCGTCGTCTGCCAGGAGCACACCCGGGGAGGGGCTGGTCGGCAAGCACCGCAATCCCTTCCTCGTCTGGCTGGTCTGGCCCTTCATCACCCTCGGCATCTATCACCTCTACTGGTGGTACAAGATCAACGACGAGGCACGGCGACTCGATCCCTCGATCACCGTGAGCCCGGTCATGTCACTCCTCGCCCTTTTTCCAGGCGGTTTGATCATCGTCCCGCCCTTTGTGACCGTCTATCGAACAGGAGCCCGTATTCGATCAATGCAACGAGCCGCCGGAATCGAACCGAATGTGTTGCCGATCGTCGGTCTGTTGCTCATGTTCGTGTTCAGCCTTTATGCGCTCTACTACCAGGTCAGTCTCAACGGAATCTGGTCTGCCTACGGCAATCAGCCAGAGAACACGGTGGTACCGACGCACGCCTGACTGAGGGACGGACTGACGGATCGACGATCGAAGCCGTCGGCGCCCCAGTGGCCGACCAGCTGGCAGCTCCGGAATAGCAAGACCCCGTGGGTGCTCGTACTCGTCGACTAGTCCGGCGATCTGCTGGCCTTGTCCTGGTGCTTCCGATGCTGGCGGGTTGTTCGGCCGGTTCGAGTTCGACGCAGCCAAGAGCGGACGCAGCGGGGATCGTGTGGCTCTGCCGTCCCGGACAGGCCAACGACCCCTGCACCGCATCGCTCGATACAACGGTCGTCGAACCCGATGGACACCGGCATGTCATCGATGATGAGGACGCCAAGGATCCACCCGTCGACTGCATCTACGTATATCCGAACATCAGTCATCAGTTGGGTAACAACACGGACCTCCAGGTCGATCCGCAGGAAACGGCCATCGCCCAGCTCGAGGCGTCACCGTTCTCGCAGGTCTGTCGTGTCTTCGCGCCGATGTACCGCAGCAACACCGGTCAGGCGACTGGTACTGCCGCCCAAACGGCGGCTTCACGGGTCGCCTCGGTCTCCCTTAGCCGAGGCCCAGATCTCCTTCGAGCCGCGCGGCAACTGCACGGTAGCGAATGCCGGGAATCAGGTGCACCCCATCGAAGGCCCCACTGTCCCGGATGGCAAGCGCCAACTCGCAGGCAAGGTCCACGCCTACGTTCGGGTCGCGATCAAGCGCAGCAACCCAGGAATCGGGAACGGAAACCTCAGGCATCTCGGTGGCCCACTTCCGCGCCCGAGAGGCACTCGGTGGGACCAGGACCCCAGCGAAAACCTTGCCCCGGACATCCATCCCGTCCCGCCAACGCAACAAGGCTTCACGGTCGAAGGAGGCCTGCACGAAGAAGAAGTCGGCCGGGCGTTTCCAATCTGGGATGGTGGTGAGCCGAGTGGTGACCCCCACGCGGAGTTTCAGCGGACTTATGGACCCGCTTGCCTCGGAGAACTGTCGAACCTCATGCAGCATCGACCGTACGGTTAGCTCCCCAGTACGGGCACCCGCGGTCGGGCGGTCGCCGAAGACGAGAAGAAATTCGTCGACGCCGTAGGCAGCCGCGGTCATCAGGTCTCGACGCAGTCCGAGCAGGTTCCGATCCCTGGCATTCAGACACGCGATTGCTCGCCCACCCATTTGGTTTACTTCGTGCGCAACGGCGACACTCGAAATGGTCGCCCGGCCGAGATGATTGTCCGGGATGAGGTAGGCCGCCGCGATGCGGCTCAGCACACCGATCTGATGTCGCACCTGCATGAGATCCGGCCGAGTCGACGGCTGGATCTCGCAAATCACTTCGAAGGGAAGTGAATTCATCAGTCGAGACTATCCCGAAGGCCGATCCGGGCCGACTGTCGTCGACCGTCAGAGACGAGCGGCTGGCATCCGGACCGTCTCTGTAAGACCCTAGGAGAACCAGCCACGAATCACGACCGGCCACCGGCTCGCTGCCAGCGCGATCTGCTGCGAATCGTCCGATCCCGGATCGGGAGCCAACTCGGAGAGACTCTGCGAATCGCCGAGCGCGGTGAATTTGATGCCGCGCTCATCGACACATTTCACAAGGGCCACCTCTGGCATCCAGCCGAGGCGACGCTCGACGTGATAGGCAGAGAGGCCGGTCATCGAGCTGACCAGATGGCGCGGAAGTACTTCGTACTCGACGGCGCGAACACGCCACGACTGATTCATGTCCTGCCCTCCACTCGATCGCCGGAGATCGTAGGGATCTCGCGCTCGAGGACACAAATCGACCTTCGACAGAGCCGTCGTTAACTGATCGGTCTCGGCAGCGTCCGAAACATCGGTACGACGCCTCGGCCTCAGTGATAAGGGGGAAGCGCCTTCGATCCCGAATACCGCAACAGAGCCACCTACTCGGCGCTCGGGAGCACCTCAGCGTCGTGTGCGAACCTACGCCCGGTAACCCGCTGGCCACTGCTGCAGGGCCCACATGTTTCCATCGGGATCGCTGAAGTAGGAATAGAGAACCCCACCCATGTCCTCCACTTCGCTCAGCTCTATGCCGCGCTCTGTCAGAACAGCTCGGGAAGCAGCCATGTCCTCGACGACCAAGTGAAGACCCTTGATTATGCCAGGAGGCAGGTCCGTGATCGGGCCCATTCCTGTACCAAAGACGATCGCGCAGCTCGACCCCGGGCGTAAGCTGCACGACTCGCATCACATCAGTGACCTGAGTGTCGTGGACGTTCCCGAATCCAACTTCCTCGTAGAACGCTTTTGCCCTGTCGACATCGGACACGGGGATGGGTACAAGTTCCAGCCGCATGTCTGGCACTTCGGGATTGCCTGCCATTGATCTGACCTCCTTATCGTGATGCAAGTGCGCCGTCACCCACAGCTCGACTGTCCGGTCAAGCCACGTTCTTGGTCTTGCCTCCACTGAGATTCTGACGTTCCGGTGTGGAAAAGTCATCGGAGCCCGTCAACGACGAGCCGAGCGGCAGGAGCGTCCCACGTACCCGGCATTGTGGGACTGTGGATTCGGAACTGGGCATGAGCTCCCAGGGGCCTGGCGCCGCCGTCACGACGAGCCATAGTTCCCAGGTGGCAAAAGCGGTCGATTGGGAAGCCCTGCTGGTCAAAGGCCACGAGCCTCTGAAAGTTTCGCAGCGAGTCTTCCGTCGGCTTCCCGGCGATCCCCGCTGCAAGCTCTGTTACAACCTCTTTGGTGGCTTGAGCGGCAGGGTTGTCGGGGTCCTTGGGCACAAGCCGTCTCGTAAGAACCCGAACGTGTGTCAGTTCTGCTTCGATCGCATCCCGTCTGGAGGCATTGAGACCGACGTTGGGGTCGTGTTCGCCGACGTGCGCTCTTCAACGGCTCTGGGAGAACAATCGAATCCGGCTGAGTTCGCTAAGCGACTGAACGAGTTCTATGCCGCTGCAACAACCGTGGTGATTCACAACGACGGCATCGTCGACAAACTCATCGGTGACGAAGTCATGGGTCTGTTCCTTCAGGGGATCGCTGGACGGGACTACCGTCGCAAGGCCGCGGTCGCCGCCCTCGAGCTCGCATCACAAATGACTGAACTGACCGTCGGTCTAGCTGCAAATGCCGGCGTTGCCTTCGTCGGCAACGTGGGATCGGGAAGCGTGGTCGACTTCACGGCACTTGGTGACGCGATCAACATCGGCGCTCGCCTCCAGGCCCACGCGTCTCCGGGCAAGGAGTACCCGCGGCGTCCCTCTACTCGCTGGTCGAGGAGCAACACCCCGGTGGCCATCCCGATCGGGTAGCGATACGGGGGCGGAACCAGCCCGTGGACGTGGTCGTCTTGGCCACGTCGGCCTGATTCCATGACGCCCCCTTCCGACTACAGGGGGGCAGCATTGAACGCTCCGATCGTCGGCATGGCACCGAACCCATTGAGGACCCCTAACCCAGCGGTCGATCCCACAGAGCATTGTGACTGTTATGGGTCACCCAGAATCCTTCCGGCATCGGCACGTTGAGGATGGTCGTTGGGACCGATGATTTTGGGCCCCCTGACCCGAGCCGAGGAAGCGGAGGGCCGTGGCAGCTCGGCCGTCTCTCTCGGCACCTGCACGCCATTCGACACCGAGACGACGCCCGCTAGTTGCCGTCAGGAACCGCACGGTGCCGCCAGTGGGCTTCGACGGCACGCCGGGTGGCGAACCCGACGCTCGCGGCGCGTACCGGCGAGGAGCGATTGTCCAACTGGATTGCTTGGATGAGCAGGAAAACTATGCGAGGAGCCAGCCGGTCGGTCGCCAACGGGCGGTTGATCGGGTGAGTGGGCGGGTGGTAGACCGACAGCCTTCCCACCTGGTGCAGGTCGGGACATGTGGAGGTCGGGTATGGCAGAGGGGGCCGTCGAGCTCGCCGAAGCAGATTCACCCGCGAGCAGTTCGGCGGGATTCACTGTCAGGAAGAGCGAACGGAAACCATGGGTCTTGCCGGGCGTGCTCGTCGTGGCGGCCTTCTTCTTCCGGATCATTCTCGGATACGTCTTCACCTATTACGGCGGGGACGCTCGCAGCTACACGCCGATCGGCGAGAACCTCGCTGCCTTCCACGGCTACTCCATGGCCAACCACGCTCCCTATCTCCCCAGCGATGTCCGGCTGCCCGCATACCCGTTCGCCCTCGCCATCGGGTTCCTCTTCAGCGACTCCCACTGGACCGTCATCGTTGTGAACGCACTCCTCGGGGCAGTGAGCACCCTGCTCATCTGGTTGATCTCACAGGCATTGGGACTGTCTCGCACTCGGGCCTTGTGGGCGACGGGAATTGCTGCATTCTTCTTCTGCACCGCATCCGAGGCCGGGATCGCTCAGTCGGAGGCACTTTCCGTGCCCGCCGTCCTGGCTTTCACCTATTTCATCTTGATCAAACCTCGTAAGACGCTTCCAGCCCTCTTCATCGGAGGGAGTGCTCTGGCGTGGGTAGCGGCGTTGACTCGACCCGAGTTGATCTTTTTCGTTCTTATCTGCGCCGTGGTCGCCGCCAAACGGCTCGGATTGAGGCCAGTCGTCACCATCGCTCTCGTCGTTTGTTTCGGACTCGGTTCCGGACTGTGGGTCGTGCGGAACCAAGTCCAGGTGCATCGCACTGAATACGTCGACTCGCTTTCGACGGATGCGGTCATCGTGGCCAGTGTCAACGGGCAACTCGACTCACCCCTGTACAAGAAGGGAGGTCGCCTCATTCGGGAAGGCGCGATCTCTCAATCCGCTCGTGCCGAATATCAGAGGGAGACCTACGCTTATGCGAAGAACATCCTGGCCCATCATTTCGGATCGTTCCTCGGGCAGAAGGTCAAGTATCAGGCGGAGTCCGTTTTCCCCATCCCGCTCTACGGGCTCGTCTATAACAGCTCTACGAATGTGCTCGGTTGGATGGCGTGGTCGTTAGTCCTCCTCGTCGGGTATGCGCTAGCGACGGTCACCGTCGTCAGGTGGTGGACGAGGGGTCGCCGCCGCGACGTCGTGTCCATCCTTCTCTTCCCAGCCTTTATATTCTGCTTCGAGTTCATCTTCGATCCTCAGTACCGATTCTGGTACCCCGCGCTCCTGCTCTTGTTGCCGTTGGCCGTCGAAGGAGCCAACCGAGCGACGCTCGATCGCCTCTTCCCCAAGCCAGTCCCGGCGCCGCCCGCGGACCAGCCTGCACAGCCCGATGAACTGGAGGCGAAGCCGCTCTAGGCAACGTCGGAGAACGATGGTCGTCTCTGGATCTAGCGGTGGTTGACCTCGAGGTCACCGATCTTTCGGGCTCAGAAGGTCCGCTTCTGACGTCCTCGGAGAGCAGACATTTGTGGAGTCGCCAGTCGCAGAGCGACGCACGACCGGAGCCGACACTGGCCCGCCGTGCAGGCCATCTGGGACGACGGTCCACGCGACAGTTCCGTGGGCACAGCCTGGTCGCCCGCAAGGGTGAAGAGGGCCTCCTCGACGGTGTGGGGGAGCTCGCTTGCGGGAAGGGAGAGGGAGGACTCTCGGACCGTCGTATAGCTACCGACCGGGGCCGGCCCCCCTCTCCAGCCCAACCTCATGGACGGTGATCCTGGCACATCACCGTCCCGAATCGGTCGACCCGAAGATCCGGTCGCCAGGAGCCGCCTAGATCCCCGCCGCCCTATGGTCGATCGGTGGTTCGAGCCCGAGCTGTTCCGGCAAGAGCTGGTCCGGGCTGCCCTCGCCGGTCAACTTCTCCCTTCGCTGCAGGGCTCCGTCCATACGGGTGAGGCCGATGCCGTAGACGACCGCTGCCACGAAGGCGATGACAAAAAGGGCGGCGGCCGGGGCAGGGGGCTCCCAGCTCCAGTGGGGAGGGTTAAGGGGATCGAGAGTATGGCTGACACCTACGGTATAGCGGTTCAACGCGGCGTAGAAGCAGACCAGCTGGAAGGCCACCACCGACCAGATCGTCGAGAGAGCCAGCAGCCGGCCGTGGACCGGTTGGACCACCTTGGACCGGCCGGCGATGGCCGCGGCGACCAGCGGCACACCGACGTAGAGCGGCATCGTGTACCTCGACTGCCACACGTCATTGTGCATGTCCAGTGAGCTCTTAACGTCAATGGCAATCGGCACGATGACGACCGCCAGCACGAGCCCCACCAGCACGGCTGCGTGGCGCCGCCGTGACGTAGCAAACGAAAGCCAGAGTAGGCCGACCATGGCCACGCCGAAGAGAAGAACAACACCGAACGGGGCCGGCGTGTCTAACCAGCCGAAGTCGCCCACAATCTGGGTCATGTAGAAGGGCGACCGCGAGACAAAGAGACTGGCAACGTTCAGCCAGGTGGAGTGAGCCGGCAGCGGGATGCCCGAAGGAGTGATCGTGGCCGCACCGGCACCGATGATGTAGACCACCGCCAAAATCCCTCCGAAGGCAATGACGGCGGCGGCGATCTGGACGTGCCGCCGCTGAATGAGTGCCCAGCAACCCCCGGGTTCAAGGGCGATCAGCGTCAGGATGATGAGTACCAGCCAGAGCGGGGAGAGTCCTCGCACCAACTCGAGTACGCAGCTACTGGCGGCGAAGGCGACGACGAGGCCAACAGACCCGTCCGAACTGCGATCCATCACCAGCACCAGCCCGGTCGTCCAGGTGGCGATGGCTGCGCTGATCTCCAATCCGCTCGGGTTCACGACGCTCCCGAGAAACACAACCATCGGGGTGGCAGCCAGAGCCACTCCGACAAGAAGCCATCGGGAACGGGAGAGCGAGGCCATAGCTAGGGCCAGGCCGAGAAACATCGCCGAGGCAATGACCGACAGCACCCGCATGAAGTAGATGCCACCGCCCGAGTGGAACAAGCGCGAGGGCCAACCCACAAAGAGGTAATAGAGAGGTGGATACCGGCCGACGTAGGTTGTGGCCTCGACCAGCTTGCCCGACGTCGACGGCGGCGGGGCGCACGCGGCGGTCCGCTTGGGATGGTGCCGATAGCAGGCCGCCAGGCTGGAGCCATCGCCGTAAGTAGCGGGGACCACGACGGTCATGAGAGCTCGCCCCACATGACCGACCAACGTCTCGTGACGGCCGGTGGTCGGCTGGCCGAGGAACTCCCCGCGAGCCACGGCCGCCGCCTTGGTGATGTGTGCCGGCTCGTCGGAAGCCGCTCCAAGAGGTGTGGCGAAGCTCCACGCCAACATGAGCCCGAGGAGCGCAATGCTAGTGATCGCCCAAGCCGTTGGCAACGTGAGCCGTTCCTCGATTCGGGAAGAAATGGTCCCCTCCTACTGCACCCTCGGAACCGCCGCCCGGAGGTCAAGTGCCTACCACGGCCCATAGTCCCTTGCAATTATCGGCCCGAGGCTCCACGCGCCGGTAATGGTTCAATTCAAAATGAGCCATACCACGAACCTGGGCATCGCCACCGGTCGGCGAGTGTGGTGTTTCGTAGTCAGTCGGGCCGCAGCACCCCGTCTTCGACTGGTGACCCACCGCGTCGTCACCCTCATAGATCAGTCACCCTCTCCACGACAGGGGGCCCGGTAGGCTGAATGGTGGGCAGGGTGCCTCCCGCTTTGCGGCGCCCCCTCAGCGGACTCATTCGAACCAAGAGCCTGATGGGCTCGATGGGCACGATCGGCGACTCCTATAACGCGCCCATGGAGTCGTTCTGGGGCTCGATGCAGATCGAGATGCTCAATCGCAAGAAATGGCGAACCAAAATCGAACTGTCGATCGCCATCGCCGAGTGGATCGAGCACTTCTACAATCCCGAGCGCCTTCACAGTTCGCTCGGCTACCTTCCTCCAATGGAGTTCGAGGCTCTCCACGCGGCATCCATCCAGACCTGACTCTTACAAACCTGGTCCGGAAAACGCGGTCAAGGTCATAGAGCAGTCCCAACGGGGTTCGAACCCGTGTCTCCACCTTGAGAGGGCGCCTGGGCCGAACGAGGGCGAACAGTGAGGACCGATGTTGGCTGGTGAGAGCCCCTGTCCGGTCAAGGGTGAATGACTGCGAACGTCGGCGTCCGCGCAATGGACGCGCGATGGAGTTGCAGTGATTCATCTCATTTCAGTCGCAGCATACGACTTCTGATAGACGGCCAAGCTGGTCAAGGGCCCCGTGGGCCACGGCGTAGACCTCGGCGGTCGAAACGGCTTGGCAAGGCATCTTTCTTCGTGCCCGCTGTGGCATTCCGGAGTCGGACCGGGACGTCCGGCACCATCGGGACCAAGAGGTGACACCGGAGGTGTTCAGGGAGGCGTGGCTCGATCGTCACAAGGATCGTGAGCCGCTGCATCTCAGTGTTCGGGCTCCGAATACCTTGACTGAGGCGCGGGCTGCTGTCGAAATTTGAGAGCCGTCGTCCTCGACGCCTCTGCAGGGATCGTGCTTGCGGCCGATACTGTAAGTCGCTGCAGAGACGGCCTCGGTCCTGTTCGTTGGCTCCTCTGGGTTGTGGGTCTTCGCGGTGCCTCGGGCCGCTCGAGCGTGGCCGTTGAACAGGTACTTCGTTGACCGCTCATGACCGCTCGATGCTGCTGGAGTCCGATGACCCGCTGGGTCTGCCCGCGGTGTGGTCGGCGTCAGCGAAAGGCCGATTTCGAAGACACCCGGTTGGTAGCCTGATCCCGTGAACGCAGAGCCTTCGTCCAGTGCCACCCCGAGCATCGATGCGTGGATAGCAGATGAGGGCGAAGAAGCCGTAATCAGTGCGGTCCAGGAGGCACAGCGGGAGATTGCCGAGGGCAGGGCATTCGAGCTCGGCAAAGAGGGTGACCTGGAAGAGTTCATGCGTCGCCGCCGTCCTCGTTCGGCGTGAGTTGGCGCGTCTTCCTGACGGACTCACTGCAGAGCGACCTCGACCAGCTGACCGACGAGGAGCGGAGCAATCTCAACGAGATCGTCATGACGTGGGTCGAAAGCGGTCCTCCTCGGGCCATAAGCCGAATGGTCGCAGGGATCGAGATGTTCGACGAGCGGGTAGGACCCGACTTGCTGCTCACGTACTACGTCAGCGAGGAGGCAGACCTCGTCGCAGTAATTCGCGTTCGCCGGCGTGACGAATGAGGAAACCTGCTCTTGGAGCGATCTATCTAGTAAACCGCTACTACGACCCGACGACTGCGCAGTTCGTCTCGGTCGATCCCGATCTTGCGCAGACCGATCAGGCATACGTCTACGTAACGGATGACCCGGTCAACGGAATCGATCCTACGGGTCTGTATAGGCAAATTCGTAGGATTGCTTGGACAACTGTCGATGGTGTCTATGCTGCTTTGAACCAGGTATCTACGGGTCGATCGGCAAATGTGCAACCTGGCATGGTGCGAATTCAATTTCAGATATCTGCTCGCTCATTTGTCCAGAAGATTGCAATGGACAAGATCTCTGCATCCATTTCAAACGATAGCCTTGGCGGAGCGCCCGCATATGACAGCACGAACCCACCAATCCGACTCAATACACCGCTCATCCCTCGGTGCTTGCATGGCCGGGAAACAAGATATCCGCGTATGGGGTATTTGTCGGGCAGCTCTTTCCTTTCGCAACTCAGACGATCACATTTATCGGTCATACATACGCGCCCGCTCCTACACAGCCCTGGATCGAGACGGTTAGCTCAAATAGTCTCGGTGGCCCTTCGACTGAGTTGACAGCGCTAGAGACGACAAGCTTCGGAAGTGTGTGTAGCGTCCTTGTGTGATCGACACTTGGACCTGACCAGGTCAGTACTTCAGGCAAGATCTTCATAGGATGAGTTCAGACCCCATCCTGACCAGCGTTTTGAATGGTCAGCCACTGCCGCTACCCTCTTCGAGTTCTGAGATTGGCCGTGCCTTCCCTGTGGGGGGATGGTCGCTCCCAAATACAAGAGTCGCATATTTGCTTGAGCTGTGTTTCGATCCAGCGCGGGATGATGGTTCACCAGTCAAGTACGATATTCATATATTTAGCCGGGAAAGGTCGAGTAGATGGGAATTGGTGAGTTCGGGCGGAGCGGACTGGATCTTCGGGACCCAGTCACCACCTCATTCTGGTGACATTTGGTTTATGTCTTCGGGAATCGCAGATCCGGAGCACGGTGATCTGTTCGTGGCCCCCGGATTTGCCGGAGATCGCGTTCAGTTTGTAGAAGTGAATTTTGAGGGCTGGACTACCCAAAGTCTTGTTCATCGCGAAACCGGTGCTTTCCTCGTTGGCGGTCCAATGAATGCACCAATGACTCTTGTAACGATCGACCCATCGGGTAAAAGATTGAACTATGCCGACCACACATCAATGTGGGAATTGGTTCACCGGAATAATGCGCCACCATTGCTCGCTTCCAGCTGGCTCCGATAAGGCGCCCAATTAGAACTCGCGGTGGACGGGTCGTAGCACCAGTCGGGTCCGTACGATTGACCGGATCCCCATCTGTATATTCATGAGGCCCATCTATCAGTTCAGCGAGAGCCAATGGGTGCTGTTGCCTATGGTTTCTGCAAGTCGAACACTTGAACATCCACGTCCGACACGTCCAGGTCAATGCTTCCCGGAAAATTTGACAGCAGTCGATGAACACGGATTCTGGGCGAGGGAATACACGTCGTAGCCGTACTGGATGGCTTGATAGGCAGGATTGGCTTCAAGGATCTGCGTCGTCACCGAGTTGGGATTCTTTTGGACCGAGCAGCGTATGAGGTCGTTGATGCTCCAGGGGTTGAACAGATCCCATGCGTTTCCGTCTCCTTGGGAGTTGCACAGTCCAGACGGGTCAGAGTTGTTGACCGGATCGTCTCCCGCGTACACGTATGCCTGATCGGTCTGCGCGAGATCGGGATCCACCGAGACGAACTGCGCCGTTGCGGGGTCGTAGTAGCGGTTGATGAAAGTGACGGTTCGACGGCCGCGAGCCCAGTGCCTCGAGCACCACGCTGAGTGGTCGGCCTGGGCTGGCGAGCAGGGCTCGCCGGATTCTCGGACGACGAGAACAGGATCGGGTGGCCTGCACCCGTCCATCATGCCGTCCTCGGATGAGATCGTGAGGTCTTTGACTCGCGATGGCCGAACGGGCCTGGGGCAGTGCCGCGCAAAGCTCGGAGGCCATGGCCACGCTCAGCCCGGCGGCGGGGTGGGAGGCGGCGTGCACTGCCCGGAGCCGGTCGATGCTGACCCGGGTGTAGCGCTGGGTGGTCTCGAGGCGGGCGTGGCCGAGCATCTCGGCCACGTAGCGGATGTCGGCTCCACCTTCGAGCATCAGGGTGGCCACGCTGTGGCGCAGCAGGTGGCAGCTGCCGCGCTTGTCGATGCCGGCAGCGCCAGGTACCGCGTACCCTGCGAGACAGCCAGTCCGGGCACAGCGGCGTCCCCGCCGAGGAAAGGAAGAGGTGGTCCGGGAACCGGTCGGTCACGAAGCCGGGCCGGACGAGCTCGATGTAGAGCCGCACCCAGAACAGGGCCCGCTCGCCGATGGGCACGTAGCGGTCCTTGGCGCCTTTGCCGCAGCGGACGAACACCGTGCCCCGCTCGAAGTCGACGTCTCGGGGCCAGAGCGCGATGAGCTCGCTGCGGCGCAGGCCGCAGGAGTAGAAGACCTCCAGCACGGCCCGATCCCGCAGGCCGAGGGGCGCGTGACGTCGGGGGCGTCAAGCAGGGCGGCCATCTCCGCGGCGCTCAGGGTGGCTTCGGGCAGGCGCCGGTCGGGACGGGGCATGAGAAGATCGGCCGCCGGGTTGGTCGTCGATCCGGTGCTCACGGCGCAGCCAGGAGAAGAACTGGGTGACGGGGACGAGGCGCTGGGCCTGGGTGCCGAACGACAGCGGCTGGCCGTCGCGCTTGCGGTGGGCGAAAAGCTCGTGCTGATAGGCCAGCAGGAGCTCGAGGCGTCACCTCCTTGGCGTCGTCGATCCCACGGGCCGCGGCGAAGGCGATGAAGTAGCCGAGGTAGCGCCTCGGCAGTCGATGGTCGTCTTGGCGTAGTTGTGCACCTCCATCCATTCCAGGTAGTCGTGAGCTTCGGCCTCGATCGGCGTCATGGCCGTCTCCTTCACGACGACCAGCACGGAGGCGTTGGCAGGTCCGGATCTGCCGCCGGCACGCCAACGGGGATCGGGACGCGCTCTGCTCGACGAGACTGAGGGCGAGGAACCGCGGGTGTCAACCCATTGGTCGCCCAATCCGACCACAATGGGCGGCGTGGCCCGAGCAGTAGTAGGTACCGACAGGCCGGGCAGTCGGTCGACCCGAGCGAGCCTCTCGGTGCTCGCCCTCAACTCGATCCAGCCGAAGTTGTCGTCGCCACCGAGAGTGTTCAGGAGGTGACCACGGACCCCTCGTCGGACCGGAATTCGACTCTCTGGTCAACCGCTACTACGACCCGACGACGGCGCAGTTCCTCAGTCAGGACCCGCTCGTCGCTGTTACGGGGCAGCCCTATCAGTACGCCGGAGATGACCCGGTCAATGAGAGTGATCCTGGCGGTCTCGATTGGGACGTTGGGGGCGGGCGCGTTCTGCCCAGCGGAGGAGACTTCCCTTACACGCCGCCCAGAGGAACCCAGGACCAGCCCCAGAGAGTCAGAGCAACGCCCGATTTTGTGGACAAGAGGGGGAGGATTTGGCAATGGGACACAACTCACGGTGATCATTGGGATGTCCAGGATGCACACGGAAAGGGCTACACGCGGGTCGCGCCTGACGGGTCGGTCCTCTCGGCCAGTAGCGTTCCCTGCCCATCCGGCTCGGCCCCTGGCTTCCAGCCTGTCAATCTCACACCGAGCCTCGGAGGGGTGCCAGGGATTCAGATCAATGGCTCCTCCGGTGGATTCGCCGTCGCCGGGGCGATCGCTGTAATTGGGGGGTTCGTGGCCGCGAATCTGAAGTACTTCTCATCTTTGCCTTTTGAGGTTGGCTGTGCCTGACGCTCCATTCCGGATTTTGTTGATCGGCAGTTGTGGATAAGACGAACAACCTGTTCTGGTCGTGATTTTCTCATCAAGGAGAATCCGCATACATTCCCGGGGAGGATGGAATGTTTTTGTCCCCATCGACCAGAGGGCCTATTCCTCACGATTTCACTCGATGAGATCCTCGACTCATCTATAGAGGCGCGGTACTTCGCACAAGGTTTCGTTGCTGGAAGCGAACCGAACCCTCCAGTTGCAGACGATGGATATGTGTCGGTGGAATCAGCGGAGTACGACAAATGAATACTGCGAGGTCCGATTACCTAACGACGGGGTATTGGCCTGTTGACGTCCCAAGGGGTCCCTGACTCATGGTCCGATATCGGGCCGTGGTAGCCGCCTACGAGGTACAACATCCGATGCCGATGCTGGTCCACCAGTCTGGCCCAGCTCGGGGCGGATGCCGGAGTCCGTTCAGCGCACGTCCGTCGAACCGCCCGCCTAGTGTCGGTCCGTGCCGCAGCCCGCAGGTCAGAGCATCTTTCGGCTTCGAATCCAGCTCGATGACGTCGAGCCCGTGGTCTGGCGTCGGCTGCTCGTTCCGGGGTCGGTGCGGATGGCAAGTTGGCCGAGATGCTCATCGCTGCGATGGGCTGGACGAATTCTCATCTGCACGCCTTCAGGTTGGGCGACGCCCGTTATGGCATGCACCTCGACAAGTTCCCCGAAGGCGAGATCGATGAGAAGACGGTCACCGTGCTGCATGTGCTGCGTGACGAGCCGCGCTTCACTTTCGACTACGACTTCGGTGATTCCTGGGAGCACGAAGTCGTGATCGAGGACCTGAGCTGGTCCGAGTTCGGCTTGAAGACGGGGTCTGCCTCGAAGGCGCGAATGCCTGCCCGCCCGAGGACGCGGGGTGTCTCCGGCTATGGCCATCTTCTCGAGGCCATCGCCGATCCACGTCATGAGGAGCACCAAAGCACTCGGGACGAGTAGGCGGCCCCTTCGATCCTGCGGCCTTCAACCTGGGCGATGTGAACGCACTCCTCCAGAAAGTGCGCTGATCAGGAGGTCGTGTTCGATCGTCGCGCTTAACCCGCGATTCGCGGCAGCGAGCTACCTAGTTGGCGGCTATCAGAGAATGAATGTTTGGGCTACGGCCACAGCTGAACACCTCCGACGTTATACCAAACAGTGGTTCCATCTGGGCCCAGTGTTCGCCCGCTAGGGTCTCCCCTCGATTGAATGGTATAGGTGGGCGATTTCAGCGGTTTCGCGATCTCTTTCTTCATTGGAGGAAGACCGAAGGACTCAATGGCGCTCAGCACGAACGTTCCCTTGGAAGTCGGATCATCAGTAGATGTAATGGACCACCAGCTGGCTTCGCCTTCAGGCATCAGCTCCCATAGCCTGCAATCCCAAAAACCACCATTTGGAACCACTACAGCGTCATTTGAGATAATTCGCGCCTGTTCCTTCGCAGCCGACTGCTCCGCTCGAGCTATTGGATTGAAGGCCCATAGGTTGACAGTAAATAGAACCTTCTCACGAGTGCTGTGAACGGACTTTTGAAATTGAAGACCGGCATCATATTCATCGTCGGGCCAACTAAACTTAGAGCCAGATCCCTTGAACCCGAATGTCCGGAGCCCCGGTGCAACGGTGTCCCTCAGCATGCGAGTGAATGATTCCTGAGCAATCAATGCTAACGCCCCGACGTGTTCACAGTTTTCAACGCTTCTGTTCCACTATCCCATATTTGGCAGAGCAAGCGCTATAAGGGTGCTGGCGCTATACAGCTGTTTCCCTCGTCCTCGGGAACGTAGAAGATGGTCGGCTGAAATGCCGGGTGCGCTGTCGCAACGGCTGCAAGGTTCTTAGCCAGTTCCCAGCTCACGCCACTAGTGCCAGAGGCGTCAGGCCAGTCCATCCACCAGATCTGATTTATATTTGCTTCTCGTCCTGATGAGAAAGCCGCGTCAGGATTGGCTAGAACAGCCGAATCAAACGCGATCTGATATCGATTTCTAGCCGTGTTGTAGACAGCACCGACTTTTAACTCGATGCCAATGCCAGAGTCCAGTGTAGGTCTATAGAGGTCGTAGCGACGCGATCCTGTTCGCCCGAGAATGGACACCGGATACTCGTCACGAAGTGGCCTAGGTTTCGGGGAAAGCTCGACAGCCAGCTGGCTCTGAGCCTGCGCCTCGCTTCCAAATCTTTCGGTGGTTGGCTGACATGTGATCACGTAAAACCATAGACATGCCTCCGGGATATTGCTAAAACGCACCACTCGGGTCCGTCCCATTTACCGAATCGTCTCCGGCGTACACATATGCCTGATCGGTCTGACGCAAGATCGGGATCGACCGAGACGAACTGCGCAGTCGTCGGGTCGTAGTAGCGGTTGATCAGGTAGATGAACCCGGTCGTCACATCCGTATAGCCCCCGGCATAGCCGATGGGTGACACGACGCTCCCGCTGTCCAGCGTCGGATTGCCCCACGGATCGTAGGTGACCGCCTCCTTCACGTTGCCGGAGGAGTCCAGAGCCAACCGGGTGCTGCCGAGCTGGTCCTGCACAAGATAGAGGGGTGTGTTCGCAGAAGCGTTCAGCTGCTCCACCACCTCACCGTTCGGACCGTAGATGTAGTCGCTGGTCTCGTCGCTGAGGATGGCCGGGGTGGATGTCGTGGTGTCCCAGCTCTCGGTCGAGGTGTTGCCCCCGACCGTCACCCCGGTGCGGAGCCCGTCACCGTTGTAGGTGAAGGTTGTGGCGGGCGTGGGTGTGTAGTAGCCGAGCAGGTCGACGAGGACGTTGGTCGAACCTGAACTGTTGTAGATGCTGATGTCGTCGTTCGTACCGATTCCGACCGTCACCTCGTTGTTGTCGACGGCGCCACTCGTGAAGTTGATCTGCGCGGACGTCGGTCTCGTCGCCCCGGCCGGGTAGATGGTCAGGTAGCCGGCTGCGGTCTCGTTAAGTGTGGTGACCGTCACGACGACAGCGGTGGCAGAACTCGGCACGTCTGATAGTCCCGCGGCCTGGACGGTGAGTGTCCCGCCAGAGGAGATCGTTTTCGCTTCACATGGGGTCGAATTCCCGTTCGATCTCGTGTCACAGATCCGTTGCGGCGTCGAGGCGACAAAATAGGAACCATTGTTCCCGTAGAAGTAACCTTCGACGTCGACGGTCACGTTGACCGAACCGGCGCTGTTGTAGATCGTGAACCCGCCTTTGCCAGATCCGCTTGTAGCGAGCGGGATGGTGACCTCCTTGTTCACCACCGTGCCGCTGACGGCGTTCAGGTTAGAGGTGCTCGGCTTACTTGCACCCTCTGCATAGAGTGTGAAGAAGGTGGTAGCAGTGGGATTGATCGCGGTGACATCGGCGACCACTGCTGTCGCGCCGGTTGGTGCTGGGTAGCCGGAGCCGGCGGCTGTCACGTTTAGAGTACCTCCCGCAGTGATCGCGCCGTGTGACGTGCATTGGGTATTCGATCCCGATCGGGTGTCACAGATCCGATTTGGCGTGATCGCGGTGTAGGTGGAGCCACCGCTCGTCGCCGTGTAGTAACCCTCGACGTCGACAAGCACGTCCACCGTGTCCGAGGCGTTGTAGACGGTGATCGCGGCCTGCCCGCTCGAGTTCAGGCCAACGCCGGTCGTCACCTGGTTGTTGGCAGTCGCTCCGGCACTCAGGTTGACGTTGGAAGTGCCGTGGTTCGGGGTGGTGCCGTAGGCGTAGACCTGCAGATAGCTGCCGTTCCCGCCCGTCTCGTCGATGCCGGTCACGTTCAGGACGACCGCGGTGGCGTTGGAGGGCACCGGCAGACCGGTTCCGCCGCCCAGCTGCACGTTGAGGGTGCCGGCGGGTTGCAGCGTCTCATTGACGCACTGGGTCGTGTTGTTGTTGTGCCTCGTGTCGCAGACACGTGTCGCACCCGTCGACACTGGACTGTACGCGGGTGGTGGTGTCGGCACGCTCGTCAACTCACCCGACTGGTTGTAGCTGTAGGCGGAGGTCGCGGTCGACGTCGTCATGGCGGTCCGGTCGCCTAGCGTGTCGTTGGTGTAGCTGGCCGAGCTGGAGCCGCCCGAGGTCACTGCGCCTAGGTGGTCGTAGGACTGGGAGTTCCCCGAGGGTGACTTGCTGGCCTGACCCGAGGGGTTGTAGATGACCGTGGTCCCATTGACGCTGTTCAGACGCCCCGCCGGGTCGTAACCGAACGTCGACGAGTTTTGGAGCGCGCCGTTGTCGCTCTCCGAACTGACCAGATCGCTCGGATCACGGGGGGAGGACATCTGGGCTATCGGATTGTTCGGTTGGCTGGTCGGTGCCACCGACGTCAGGGTCATGGCATCGTCGAGGTTGTAGTCGTTGGCCGAGGTCATGTTGTTCGGGAACGCGGTCGAGGTCAGGTTGTTGTCCGGGTCGTGAGCGAAGGTGGTGGTCTTCCCGTTCGAGTCGGTGACCGAGGCCATCTGGCCGGATGCGTCGTAGGTGTAGGTGGCAGTCGGCGACGAGCTCCCCGATTGGGGATAGGTGACCGTCTGGCGGGCCCCGGTCGAGAAGTAGCTGTAGCTCACGGTGTTGCTGGTCAGGCCGGTCTCGGCGCCCGCAGCAAGGGCCTGCGAGGTCAGGTCCCCGTTCGCGTCGTAGGAGTAGGTGGTGGTCCCGGTCCCGTCGGTCATCGTCTCCTTCGAACCGTCCGGGTAGTAGGTGTAGGTGACGTTCGGAGTGGCCGAGTAGCCGGACGCGGCGTTCGAATAGTCTTTGGCCTGGAGGTCACCGTTCGCGTCGTAGTCGTCGGTGGTCACCCCCGAGGGCGTCGTGACTGTGGATGTGCTCCCACCAGGCAGGTAGGTGTAGGTGGTGACGATGCCGCCGGGGTCGGCCTGGGTGGGCGGGGTGGTCGTCGAGTAGAGGCTCGACGGGTCCCCTCCAGCGGACGGTGCCCCTGATGCACAGGTCGAGGTCTCCCAGTAGTAGCAGTTGGTCGTGACGTTCCCCGAAGGGTCGGTCACGGTCGTCTTGTTGCCGTCGGGGTCGTACTGGGTGGTCGTGGTGTTTCCGTTCTGGTCGCTGACCGAGGTCGCCCGACCCGCGGGGTCGTAGATGGTGGTCGTGTACCCGGGTTCGAGCCGGTCGCCGGGGGTGTCGGCGGGGAGGCTGGGCAGAGGTACGGGTAGGTGCTCGAAGGGTTGGCGGTCAGCCATGTGTTCATGTTGTCCGCGGTCGCCGTGCAATACGGGTTGCCGCTCGGGTCGAAGACGCTAATGGACGTCCCGACGGCGGCAGTGGTCGACTGGACTTGGCGACCGTCGGCGTCATCGAAGGTGGTGGTGACGTCATTGGCCTGGGTCGAGTTGGGCGTCGACGAGTAGAGCGTCGCCGGCGAGGGCGGCGACGTGATCCAGGACGCCTGCCACGGCGGGCACTGGTAGGTGCTCGGGACGGCCGCGAAGGCGACCGCGGAGACCGAGCAGAAGACGTTGCCGTTCGGGTCGTAGGAGGAGAGGGTGGTCTCGGTGTCTGCGCTGGGCGGAGTGTTCGGGGCCACGGTCTCAGAGATCACCCGGTTGTCGGCGTCGTAGGAGTAGGTGGTGACCACGTTCGGGTCGGCGGTCGCGTTGTTCGACTCGACGGTCTGTTGGGTCAGGTTCCCCGCGTTGTCGTAGACCTGAGGGTGATGCCACCGAGAGGGTTGGTCTCCTGGATCACCTTGTCTCGGCGTCAAAGGTGTCGGTCGTGGCACCCGGATAGATCCGAGGTGGGAGCCGCGGACGTGGACAGGTGGTGACCCCATTCGCGTAGTTGTACGGGGTCACCGTGCAGTACTTGTTGCCGTCACCGTCGTAGGCGTACTGGGTGGTGCCGCCGATCGGGTTGGTGGTCGAGAGGACCTGGCCGTCGCTGTTGTGGATGGTGTCGGTGTAGCCGGCGGCGTTCCGGTCGGCGGCGAGGTCGGCGGTGAGGCCGGGCAGCGGGTGCCGAGGCTGTACTCGTAGGGGTCGACCTCGCACCACTTGCGGCCGCCCGAGTCGTAGGCGTACTGGGTGGTCGCGGAGTAGGTGCTCGATGCATTGGTCACGGCCTCGGTGAGTACGTGACCCGCTCCGTTATAGTTGTCGGTGATGACCTTGCCGTCAGGATCGTGGGTGACTGTCGGCAAGCCAGGGTTTGTCGTCGAGCCGTAGGCATAGGAGGTGGTGTCGCCGTCCGGGTCGGTCGTCGAGAGCAGATCGCCTTGTGCGTCGTAGATCTTGGTCGTGTAGCCAGTGACCATGCCGGTTGGGGGCGAGGTCGGTGGAGTGCTCGGGCACGAGTACGGATAGGTGCTGGGGGGGTTCTGATTCTGAGGCAGGGCCATCCACGCGGCGAAGTTGGCAGGGTCGATGCTGCAGTAGAGAAGGCCGGCGGGGACCCCTGTTCCAGGCGGCGTGTAGACGTTGATCGTCGTGTTGTTCAAGGGGTCAGTAGTCGAGGTGAGCTCGTTGGCCGAGTTGTAGATGTTGAGCGTGTACCTGATTGGCGTCCCCCCGACCGAGGGGGGACTCGTCGGTTCGGTGGGCGGACAGCTGGTGCCGTTGGCAGCGTCGGCTGCGTCGACTGTGCACCAGGGCAGATTGGCTGCCGTATAGGAGGTCTGGGTGACGTTGCCGACGCCGTCGCTCGCCTGGAGCACGTTTGCCGAGGAGGTCAGCGAGCCCCCGGACGACCCGTAGGTTTGGAACAAGTGATTGGTGTCGTTGCCGTCCCGGTCGACCGAGTCGATCGGCAAGAGAGTGGCCGGATCAGGCTTCACGTAATTCGTAGCACCGGAGCCGTCGGTCTCTTCGACTTCGACGCCGTTCGAGAAGACGTAGGTTGCAGACGTCGTGTTGCTGGTGCCAGGGCCGTTCGGGTAGGAGGTCACCGTCGTCTGGGTGCCATGGGTGACCGTTGAGTTGCTGGCGTAGGAAAAGTCGAGCTCTTGGTTGGTATTGCCGCTCGTGACCTGCTTCGTGATCTGCCCGGAGGTATAGGTGTTGGTCACGGTGCCGATCGCAGGGGAGCTCATCGACTCCTCGTCGTATTGGTAAGGACTCGAGGCACCCGTGTAGTAGGTGAAGGTGGTTTGGATTCCGCCGGGGTCGGTCAGCGAACAGAGCTCGGCTGGTGCCACTGTCGGGCACCCCGATCCCGAGTAAGTGAAGGTCGCCACCTGGGTCGAGGCCGCACCGGAAGCAGCGTCAAATACCGAAGCCAGCTGCGAGTTGGTGTTGAAGGCTTCGACCAGCACCGCCGAAGGCGACGACTCGCCGCTCGGGGTTGACGACCACGCGATGCAGGTATCCCCCGACGGACAACTCGCCTGACCGCTCCCTGGCGAATAGGCAGAGCTCGTGAGCGTGTCGCCAGCTGCGTCGGCGATCTCGGTCAGCGCACCGACGCCACTGCCGCTAAAGGAATACGTGATCGGGCTCTTGGCGTCGTTGGTAAAAGTCCAGGGGCCGCTGCCGTTGGAGGGCCCGCTTAGTGTGGCGATGAAGCGCGGAGCGGTCGGGCACCAGACGCCGGAATTTGCATCCGAAGGGCACCACGTCGCTCCTCCCGAGCCGGTTGGCTCGGCCATACCCGTCGCGTAATACTTGAAGGCAATCTGCGAGCCGTTGGCCTGGGTCACGGTGGCCGTCCCAGCGCTGTAGCTGACGGACATCGACAGGTTGTCGGACCACCCGTAGCCGAGGGGGCCGGCGGTCGCGCTTGTTCCCGCCTCTGACTGGGCGGCCATCGCGTCGTAAGTGCGAGTGAAGGTGAGCGGGATCCCTGCGCCGGGGATCGTCAGGTCGGTCTGGGTGTCGTAGTAGTCGCCGGTGGCGAGGTCGACCGGCTTACCGATAGAGCATGCACAGTAGGTGTCGGCACCACCTCCACCACCCCATAGGTCGTTCCCGGGAGCCGTCCCATCCGGAATGACACTCCAGGGACCGAGCTCGTTTCCCCAGGCGACCGGCGGCCCATTTGAGCCGTTCGCGCCACCCACCGCGACACACGTCGTGGCCGACAAGCAATCAATGGCGTTCGCCCCTGTCGTGTCCGAGCTGGATAGCGTCGTGCCGGTCCAGGTAGAACCCGATAATGCCTCCGAGTACGGACTGGAGTAAGTGCTCACGGCGACGCACGTCGAAATTGAAGTGCACGATACGCCGAATGGCTGAAGGTCAGGCTGAGGCGTCGTCTGACCCGACGGCAACGACAGGTCGGTTGTGGTCCAGGTAGAACCCGAAAGCGTATCGGCTACAGGCTGCTGCTTGTTGCCGGAGTAACCCATGGCGACACACGCGCTACTACTGACGCACGAGAGCCCCGTCAGATACGAAGTCCCTGGCAGTGCCTGCTCGGTCCAGGTCGAACCGGAGAGCGATTCGCTGAAGGAACCGTTGCCGACATCATTTTCATATCCGACCATCAGACATGAGGTTGTCGATGTGCATTGGATGCCGCTTGGTATTGGTTCGGCAGAATCGTCCGCAGCGGGAAGGTCCGATGGCGTCCAAGTTGTGCCGGAAAGCGTTTCAGCGATCGGCTGGAACTCGGCCTCACCCATCGGTTGGTTGTAACCCACGGCGACGCAAGATGTTGAGGAAGCACAGGAGATCGCCGTCAACTGTGCTTGATCGTTCCATCCGCTCAAATCTTGCGGCGCAGTAACACTCCAGCCAGAACCGGACCAGCTGGCCACTATCGGAAGGGTGTCGTCGGAAGAAGTATTCAAGGCAGAGCCTGATGCCACGCACGCCGTCGTCGACACACATGAGACGCCAGTGAAGCCGCCATTGGTCCACCCAGAAGGAAGGGACGGCGCAGCCACAGTCCAGCTGCCGTAAGAGAGAGTGTCAATGATGGCGGTCGGCTCGCCGCCGGAGGTGTGCCCCCATCCCGCTGCAACGCACAGCGAAGTGCTCGGACAGGAGATGCTGTTGAGGTCGCCGTTCGTGTCGCTTGTCGGCATCGGAAGATTGACTTGATTCCCATCCCATCCGCTGCTCGCTGCTGCTGCTGGATGTACCCCAACCCCAACGATGGTGATCGTGGTCAACGTGCCCGTAGCCATCGTGCACGCGGCAACAATTCGAGCGAGCCGAGACAGACGGGTTACTTGGCGTGCACCTGACCGTCCCTGGAACTGATGGCCGGCTCTGAGTAACGAACGCAGATGTGTAGCCACGGTATGAAACTGCGGCTCCGACCGGACTATCCCACGGTCGGCTTGGAACCTAGGCATAGCTATAGCTAAGGCCTCTCGGCAATCACTAGCCGATCCGTCAGGACCCCGCTCCTTTGCCCGCATGCCGTACCTCCGAGAGCTCGCCGCTAGCCGACATTTGGTGATACCTGCCTGGGTACTTCGACGCATCTGTCTAGCCGACTCGAAGGATGCCTGCACGAGATTTCACTGCGTTGCAACCGTGGGTTGCGGTGATCTGTCGGTGAAGAAGACGACTCACCACCGGTAACGCCGCATAATCGCGGACCTGCGTAGTCGCGTGGAATCGGCGACGATCATCCGGGCCGATCACCCGGAAGGCAGTGCGAGACGCTGGTTGGCAGCGCCGCTCGGGCTGGAGGGGCTCGGTCCGAGCGTCGTCTGCCGCCGCCTTCTGGTCTTGCACCAGATGATCGAATCCTGCGTCAGATGCAAGATCGTGACGATCCGCCCAGCTGACGAGCCCGTTGATCGTCTGGGTCGTCAGCCACCTCACCAGGCGTGATGAATTGTGACCGTGCGTCCTGCCTGGTCGTTGCGCTTCACCACGAGACCGGGATGCGCGCCAGGCGGAATATGCGAGGTTTCTTGATCTTCGTAAAGAAGGTTGTCACACACTTCCGGGGCTTCCTGGGCTGAGGCGCTCTGCCGGGCCGAACCCTTGGTGCGGCACGCCGGCGGGCGCCGCAGGCAGGCCCGCCGGCGTGAGCCGGCAATCCATCCGGAGAAATGGAAGACGCCCTGCTCAATCGCAGAATCGGTTCGTGTCCTCGTTGAGCGCATCTTCCGTTTGCTTCGCCTGCTCCAGGACGTTCTGAGCAAGCGCGCACACGGCGTCGTCGTGACTTTCGGCGAAGAGAACACGGAGCTGTGCGTGGACAGCGTCGAGCTCGACGAAGAGGTCGAGAGAGATCGAGAGTCGGGTCGGCAGCAACGGCGTCGGCTACGAGCGGCGCGACTTTCCGCGAGGCGCATGGACGCGGCGCCGAAGTCCAGGAACTCCTCGAGCTGATGACGACTGATCCGACCCGTCGGTCTGCGTGCTGATTCCGGCGCGACCTCGGCTCGCGTCACTCGCTGAGAATCCCGTCGAGCGCTCCTCTCCCAGGGAGCGACGGGCCCTTGTCGCTCCTTGACTGCCTCGAACCGAGACGCAGCAGGCGGGTCAAGGGGGAGCGTCAGCTCCAGCGAGGAGAGCCACCGACGGACCGGCGGAACGAAGAAGCCATGGCTCTTCGAGCGGCGCTTGACGCGGCAAGCGGCGTCTCGGCACCCCCTCCAGCCCACCGCAACTGCGGTTACGGCGCCTTTTGAACCCGCAGGTCAAAGAGTTCTTTCCCGAGGCGAGGGAGAAAGTTGACAATTTAGTTGACACCCCCGCGGGCACCCTGCCCGCCATGAACACCAACTCCCTCCAGAGCTTCTCGACTCGCTGGCACTTCCCGGGCCGGCAAGGAACCGATCCCTTGGAGCTTCGCGACCGGTCCGGTGTCGTCAACGACACGCAGGTGGTTCGGAACATTCTGCGAGCTCCTCCGGCGGCTGTCGGGCGCCTTCGCGGAGGTCCACGTCGGGAACCTATTTTCGGCGGCCGGGGAGCAAGTTCACACTTTAGTTCACACCTTGTCGGGCACCCTGCCCGACGATGAGCGCCAACCCGCAACTGCCGCGCTCGGCTCGGGAGCGTCATCGCCGCGAGGGGTCGAGCGACCCATTCGAGCTTGGCGACGAGGTCCGCGTCCTCAACGGCATCTTCGCCCGGCTCAACGCCCCCGGTGGCTACGACGCCTTCGAAGCACAAGTGCGGGCCGCCAGGACCTGCCGGCGCCCGGTGCGGCTTTCAGGCCGCATCACCAGGTCGAACCCTGAGGGCAGGCAAGAGGTCGCCTTCGACACCCGCACGCTGCCCGACGGCGTGCTGCTCAAGGCGTGCGGGTCGAGGCGCGAGACGGTGTGCCCGCCCTGTGCCTCCCTCTACCGAGGGGACGCCTTCGCCTTGGTGGCCGCGGGCCTGCGCGGCGGCAAGGGGACCCCGGATGACGTCTCGGACCATCCGACGGTGTTCTTGACGCTGACCGCCCCGAGCTTCGGTGCGGTGCACCGCCGCCTGCCAGACGGGAACTGCCACCTCGCCGGACGGCGCTGTTCCCACGGAGTACCCCTCATCTGTGCGACCCGCCATACCGAAGATGACGAAGACCTCGGAGGTGCCCTCTGTCCCGACTGCTACGACTACGAGGCTGCAGTGCTCTTCAACGCGGGGGTCTCCGAGCTCTGGAGGCGCACGACCATCTACGCGCTCCGGGCTCTCGGGTCCCTGGCCGGCACGAGCGCACGAGAGGCGGCCCGCAGACTCCGGCTGTCCTATGTGAAGGTCGTCGAGTTCCAACGTCGCGGCTCGGTCCACATCCACGCGTTGGTCCGGGTCGACGCGCGCGGCGACGAACTGGGCGAGGCCCCCGAGGGGATCGACGCCGACATGTTGGCCGCTGCGCTGCGGATCGCGAGCCAGAAGGTGAGCGCACCACTGCCAGGCGCAATCGACGAGCGCCGCATGGTGTGGGGTCAGCAGATCGATACCGCGGTCGTGACGGACGCAGACGAGGGCCGGCGCCGTGCGGCTGCGTATTTCGGGAAGTACGCCGCCAAGGGAAGCGACGAGCACGGCGTGCTCGACCACCGATTGCGGACCGGAGTTCCGAGAGGCGCACGCTTGCCGGCGCACCTCCGCAAGCTCGTCGAGACCGGGTGGTCCCTTGCCGATCAGCCGGCGCTCACCGACTTCCGTTTGAGAGCCTGGGCCCACACCTGTGGGTTCCGCGGGCACTTTCTCACCAAGTCCCGGCGCTACTCGACGACCTTCGGCGAGCTCCGTGCCGAACGGCAGCGGTGGCGAGTGGTTGAGCTCGGCCACGGTCCGAGCGACGACGAGTCCGAATCGGAACACCCAGAGCTGCGCGAGTGGACCTACGAGGGCTCGGGCTACCTGACGGTCGGCGACGCCTGCCTCGCACGCAACCTCGAGGACCAACGCCGGCTCGGTCGGTCGATTGCACGCGAGGAGCGAGAAGACAGGGCAGCAGCGGCAGTGGTTCCAGCGCTTCGGGAGGAGCAGAAGCGATGACGGAGAAGGTCCTCCTGACCGTCGAGGAGGCGGCCGAGCGCCTCTCGATCGGACGCACCAAGGCCTTCGAGCTGATCGCAAAGGGCGAGCTCGAGTCGGTGATTATCGGGCGTGCTCGTCGGGTTCCGGTCCAGGCCCTGGAGCCGTTCGTCGCGGCGCTCCGGGAGAAGAGCAAGGCCCAACACCCATCGGCCACAATGCAGGGTGGGTGGTCGCGTACCCCGCCCGCCGACGCCGAGGCTGTGGCAGCCGACGAGTACGCCGGGAGCGGTAACTGTTTCGATAGGACCAGATGATGCGCACGCGTGTCAGCAATCCGCCTGAGGCCGACGTCTTCAGGACCGAAGGCTCATAGCTGGCTATGGCCCAGGTGATCAGACGAACCACCCGTGCAGGCGAGGTGCGCTACGACGTGCGCACCCGTATCGGTGGACGCGTGGTCACGAAGACGTTCAAGCGCCGCAAGGACGCCGACGCCTACTCCACCACCGTCGAAGCCGACCGCCTGCGGGGTGTCGCCATCGACCCACGGCGCGCCAAAGTGTCGCTTCGGACATTCGGCGACTGCAACTTGGCCGGTCGCACCTACCTCGCCGAACGAACGGTCGCGAAGTATCGCTGGCTCCTCGACCATCACATCCTGCCGGCCTTGGGTGACAAGGCGCTCGCTTCGATCACACCGTCTGACGTGCGCACGTGGCACGCGAAGCTCGCCAAGCAGAAGCCGACCACCGCCGCCGGTGCGTACCGCCTGCTCTCTTCGATCATGCGTGCTGCAGTGGCAGACGAGATCCTCTATCGAAATCCTTGCCAGGTGAAGGGGGCTTCGAGCGAGAGCGCGGCTCCACGGCCGGTCGCGAGCGTGCCTGAGGTGAGGGCACTGACGGAGGCGATGCCGAACAAGCTCCGCCTGGCCGTGCACCTTGCCACGTGGTGCCAATTGCGTCGCTCCGAGGTCCTCGGGCTGCGACGCATGGACGTGGACCTGCTCCACAAGACAATCACGGTCGCCATCACTCGGGGCCCGAGCATGAGGGGCGAGGAGGTGGTGAAGGAGCCGAAGACCAAGGCCGGCAGACGCACCTTGGCGATCCCGCCGAACATCGCTGGCGCAGTCGAGGATCACCTGGACGCCTTCACTGGATCCGCCCGCGACGCATGGGTCATCGATGTCTCTGCTCGCACCCTCGAACGGGCCTGGAACGACGCCAGGGCCGCCATCGCCAGGCCAGATCTTCGACTCCACGATCTGCGCCATACCGGGCTCACCCTGGCGGCAGCCACCGGAGCGACGATTGCCGAGCTGATGCATCGGGCTGGGCACGCTTCCCCCGCTGCAGCTATCCGATACCAGCACACGACCGAGGACCGAGACCGGGTACTGGCCGAGGCATTGGCCGATTTGGACAGGCCGGCAGCCGTGGTGGACCTCGGCGCGCGCGATGGACGCGCGATAGAGCGCTCGGAACCCTCGGGAGCTCGTGAGGCCGAAGGACCACAAGACCAGCTCAAGGGCGATTCGGTCGAGCAGTCCCAACGGGGTTCGAACCCGTGTCTCCACCTTGAGAGGGTGGTGTCCTAGGCCACTAGACGATGGGACCCTTGCGGACCGTTCTGAGAACGGAACCCGACTCCCGCCCACGCCAGGCGTTCGTCGCACGACATCCCGATCGAGACCCCGTGTGCGCTCGGGGGGGAGGGCTCGAACCTCCAACCTCATGAACCAGAATCATGCGCGCTGCCAGTTGCGCCACCCCCGAATGGGCGAACCGCCAATTTACCCGACCGGCCAAGGCCCGGGCAGTCCTCTCGGAGACCTCTCGAGCACCGCTCGGACACCAGGTCGTCGCTACGATCGACGGGCCGGATGCGCGTGAGAGGCGCAACACGAGGAGCGAAGCCCCTGGGAGTCGCCGGATGAAGCCACCGATCAGGCTGGTCGTACTGGACTTGGCCGGCACCACCGTCGACGACGGTGGTGCCGTGGAGGAAGCGTTCCAACGGGCGCTCGACGAGGTCGGCCTGACAGCCGGCAACCTCGCCGGTGACCCGGCCGACTACATCCGGCGAAGCATGGGCCAGTCGAAGATCAGCGTCTTCAGCGAGCTCCTCGGCGGTGACCACCACCGTGCGGAGCAGGCCAACCGGGCCTTCGAGCTCGCCTTCGACCAGGCGGTCGAGCGTGGCGAGGTCACCGCCGATCGACGGAGCCGAGGCGACGCTCGGCATCCTCCGCGACGCGGGAATGCGACTCTGCTTGACGACGGGCTTCTCCCCCGCCACCCGCGAGCGAGTGATCACCGCGCTCGAATGGGAGGGACGCGCCGACCTCGCCCTCTCGCCGGCCGACGCGGGTCGGGGCCGCCCCTGGCCCGACATGATCCTCACCGCGGTCCTCCGGCTGCGCATCGACGACGTCGCCGAGGTGGCGGTGGTGGGTGACACCTCGAGCGACCTCGTGGCCGGTAGCCGGTCCGGTGCGTCGATCGTCGCAGGAGTCTTGACCGGCGCGCACTCCCGCAAGGAGCTCGCGGCCGCGCCCCACACCCACCTGCTCGACTCGGTCGCCGACCTGCCGGCTCTTCTCATCCCCTAGCGGGGGCACGTCGGGACGACGCGGGAGAGCCTTCAGCTCACCACCACTCGTCGCGAGCGACGACGAGACCGCGGTCGGGCGTGAGCATGCTGCCGGCCAAGGTACGGTCGTCGGTGCGCATCCTCCATTGGAGGAGCCGCTGAGCCGATCGCCAGCCGAGGTCGCCGGCCTCCCCTTGACGAACCAGGTCGTGCAGCTGGTCAGGATCGCGGTAGAGGTCGAAGAGGATCGGGGGCAGCAAGGCGCCGTCGGCCGCGAACTGGACGTACTTCGTCTCTTCTCCCCTCACGGCGTCGAGCGTGCAGTGGGCCATGGGTATCCCGAGGTAGCGCTCGGCCATTTGGTTGGCAGGGTTCGAGAAGGCCCAACTCCAGTGGGCGTCACTGCGCCAATGACCCGGTGTGGCTTCGCCCGAGAGGAACGGCTGGAGCGCAAAGCCGTCCGCTTGCGACGGCACCTCGATCTCGAGCCAGCGGCAGATGGTCGGGAGCACATCCACCGCCTCGGTGACCGCCTCGACCACACGTCCTCGTCCGGCCAGTCGACGAAGGATAGGGGTCGCGGACGATCAACGGCACGTGGAACGACTCATCCCAGTAGCCGAGCTTCTCGAACAGCCAGTGATCGCCGCCCATCTCTCCGTGGTCCGAGGTGAGCACGACGAGGGTCTCGTCGTTCAGCCCCGAGGTCTCGAGATAGCCGAAGAGACGGCCCAGCTGATCGTCGACCTCGCGCTGCGCCCCGTAGTAGGTGGCACGCATCTGTCGCCGCTCGCGTTCGTCGTCGGGTGCTCCGACGTCCGGCGCGGCGAGCACCGCGACGTTCAGCGGATGGGCGTCCGCCTCTTCGGCCTTGGTCGGCGCTGCGACGAACGGTGGCAGGTCGTCCGCGCGGTAGAGGTCGTGATAGCCGGCGGGGTTCCTGCGGGGAGGGTGGGGACGGATGAACGACGCATGCACGAAGAAGGGCTGCGCCGCTTCGTGCTCGAGCCACTCGATGATCGACTCCACCAGGAAGGCGGTTTCGGAATGCTCGGCGGCGAACCGGGTCGGTGCCCACGTCGAGCCGTACCGGTCGGCGCGAGGCACCCCCTCCATCGGGCGATAGAGGTCGTGCGGATCGGCCGGCACCTCGTAGCCCTTCGTCGAGAGCCACCGGCCCCACTCGAGACTGCCCGCCTCGAAGGGATCGTGGACGACGGGCGGAGACCGGGCAGCACTCCCTCGTAGCTGCGGAGCCGTGGGTCGTCCGACGCGGACGGTGCGCGGGTCGATGCTGGTGTCGGTGTACCCGAACAGCACCGGGTCGTAGCCGGCCTCTCCGGCGAGCAGCGCGACGTTGGTGAAGCGAGCGTCGAGCGGGGTCCCGTTGTGGAGCGATCGGTTGTGGTGGAGATAGGTCCCCGTATAGAGGCAGGCGCGGGACGGCCCGCACGGCGCGGCGTTCGCCCAATGGTTGGCGAAGAGCGTGCCGGTGGCGGCCAGCCGGTCGAGCGTGGGCGTCTCGACGACCGGGTGGTCCAACGCGGAGAGGCAGTCCCCCCGCCACTGGTCGACGGTGACGAAGAGGACGTTGCGGTTCAACGGTGCGATCCCGGTGGTTCGGGCACCGTCGTCGTGCCCGCCGGCGCGCCTGCTCAAGGGTTCACCCGAGTGACGAATGGATCGAATCGAGGTTCTCGAAGCCGATGATCCGCCCGAGCGCCACTCCGACGGTCTCCTTCGCGTAGTAGGGGAACGCGGAGATCCCCTTGATCGGCGAGCTCTCGGTCGGGGTCGGCGAGGGACTGAGGCCGACCGAGCTGGCGATGGCCAGACTGCGGGCTTCGTGGAAGGGGTCGGTGACCACGAGAACGGTCCGGTCGCCGCGCGCCAACAGCGTCGGTGCCGCGTCGGCGAGGTTCTCCCACGAATCGTTCCCTCCTGCCTCGAGGATGTCGCCGGCCGGGATGCCGGCAGCCTGCAGATACCGCGCAGATGCCTCCGCCTCGGTGAACCGGTCCCCGGGTTGCTTCGCGCCGGTGACCATCACCTCGGACGCGTAGTGCTCCCGCCAGAGGAGCTCGGCCTGGTCGAGACGAGACGCCAGGTCCGGAGAGGGCGTCCCGTCGTACTGAGCCGCACCCATCACCACGATGGCGCCGGCCGCATGGGGCTCGTACCGGCGCCCGGTGAGCCACACCTGCACCGCGGTGACGATCAGGTACACCAACACCAGGCCGACCACCACCAGGACGATCCGGAGCAGGATCCGCAGCACGCGGAGAGAGGCCAGCGTCGCGACGAGAGCCATCGTTCACTTCGACCACAGGGTCACGTCGGCTTTCGCCCCTTTGCTCCCCACGCTCAACCGAGACGAGCGAGCGCGGACCGCAGCCGGTCGAGTGTGCGTTCCAGCCCGAGGACCTCGAGGGACTCGAAGAGGGGCGGCCCGACGCGACGTCCGGTGACGGCCACCCGGATCGGTGCCTGGGCCTTGGCGAGCTTGCGACCCACGCCCTCCGCGATCGCCTCGGTCTCCGCTCGGATGGTGTCGCGGTTCCAGTCGAAGGCGAGATCGCTGTAGGCGGCGATCGCGTCCCTCAGGATGGCGGGTGCCTGGTCGTCCCCCTCGACCGCTTTGGCCCACGAGTCGGCGTCGAGCACCGGTTGGTCGAGGAAGAGGAAGTCGACCATCGCGGGAACCTCGTCGAGCATGGCCACTCGCTCCTGCACCAGCGGAGCCATCCGCTCGAACACCCCCGGATCGAAACGGTCCGGTGGCCATGGCGCCGCCTCGCCGGTGAGCCACGGCTGGCACGCCTTCACGAAGGCCTCGACCGGCATGGCCCGGATGTACTCGCCGTCGATGTGGGTGAGCTTCGCGACGTCGAAGAAGGCCGGCGCGTGGTTGACGTCCTCGAGGCGGAACCATTCGATCGTCTGGGCCACGGTGAAGATCTCCTCGCCGCCGGGCGGTCCCCACCCGAGCAGTGAGAGGTAATTGACGAACGCATCGGGGAGGTAGCCCTGGTCGCGGTAGCTCTCCACCGATACCGGGTCACGGCGCTTGGAGAGCTTCTGTCGCTTCTCGTTCACCAGCATGGGGAGGTGGGCGAAGATCGGCAGCCGCGACACGGCCAGACCGGCTCGACCGAAAGTTCCGTCGGTCGTCCAGCCGAGGTCGGAGAGGGCCTCCCA
This sequence comes from uncultured Acidimicrobiales bacterium, assembly GCA_963741055.1. Taxonomy (GTDB): domain Bacteria; phylum Actinomycetota; class Acidimicrobiia; order Acidimicrobiales; family RAAP-2; genus Bog-756. The sequence goes on from CAVUGU010000015.1 coordinate 186,114, forward strand.
CACGAGGATGCCTCTCGGGGTGGTCGGGAGGAGGTCTTCACCCCGGATCACATGGGTGATCGCCATGTCGATGTCGTCCACCACGTTGGCGAGGACGAACAGGGGTGCACCGTTGCCCTTGACCGCGACGAAGTCGTCCATCGCGGAGTTCGGGAACTCGACCGGTCCCCGGACCAGGTCGTGGACGACGGTCACCCCTTTGTCGGGAGTACGGAACCGGAGTGCGCGACCTTCACCCCGCGGGAGGTGGCGGTCGCGGCAGTAGCCGTCGTAGCCGGGGGTGAGAATGCCGGCCGCCTTGTTGCGGGCCTCGATCTCTTGGTGGGTGCAGTCGCAGGCGTAGAGACGGCCCGCGTCCCAGAGGGCATCGATCGCCTGGTGGTAGCGGTCGGTGCGCTCCGATTGACGGTAGGGCCCCTCGTCGGGGTCCATGGAGAGCCAGTGGAGGGCCGCGATGATGCCCTCCACCCACTCCTCGCGGTTGCGCTCCGCGTCGGTGTCCTCGATCCGCAGGACGAAGACCCCACCGGACTGACGCGCCACCAACCAGTTGAACAGCGCAGTGCGTGCGCTGCCGACGTGGAAGAAGCCGGTGGGCGACGGTGCGAAGCGAACCCTCGTGACGTCGCCGGCCACCTCGCGGCTAGTCGTCTTCGACCAGGGTGATCGAACCGGTCGGACAGCCGTTGGCAGCTTGGCGGGCCTTCTCCCACAACTCCGGGTCGGGATGGTCGTTCAGGACGTAGAGGAACCCGTCGTCTCGAACCTCGAAGAGCTCGGGCGCGATCCCCATGCACACCGCGTTGCTGGCGCACTCGTCGAAGTCAACGACAATTTTCATCTGCAGCCTCCCGAGCTCCTGGTGGACCGCGCCCAGTGTACCGATCGGGGCGGCGGTGACTCGTCGTACCTTCGGACGTGTTCACCGCCGCGGGCTCAACGGCGTCGCCTGGCTGAGTCGCCGGGAGTCCTTCGGGGGTCGGCGGGCCGTTCCGGCCTTCGGGATCGAGCGCCGGCTCCGCGGCTTCGAGGGCGACGCACGCTCGGCATCCGGGGCAGTCGGCCATCCGGCGGTGGGCGTGCGCGAGCCGGACCAGAGCGGACTCGAGATCGCGGACGTCGCATCCCGCCAGCTCGGCAAGGTGGGTGATGCGTGCGAGCTCGCCCTTCGTGCCGGGCGCGATCAGACCCAGGTGGCGTGCCGCTTCCGCCGCCCGCAGCGTCGAGGGGCGGTTGCGCCCCCGGCCAGACGCCGCGCAGCTCGCGGAGGAAGAGGCCGACGGTGACCGCGCCCCATCCCGGCAACTCACCCAGGGCACCCTCGAGCTCACCGGGATCGGTGTATCGGCGTCCGAACTCGGCGACCGTACCGTCGTAGCGCTCGGTCACCACCTTTGCCAGATCCTCGAGACGGGTCGCGGTGCGGAAGTCGTACCGGGCATAGCCGCCCGCGTCGAGGATCACGATCAGGTCGTCTCGGGAGAACTTGTCCGCATCGGCGATGCGCCGGATGCCGGCTCGTTCCAGCTCGTGGAAGGTCCGCGCCGCGATCTGTGCCGAGATGCGGGCGCCGAAGAGGGTGGCGGCCAGGAACCACCGCTCGACCTCCTCGTCGTCTGCGTCCAGGTCGATGCCCAGCTCCGTCGAGTACCGGCCGCCCAGTTGCTCGACCACGGACGCCGCGATCGCCGCAGCGTTCGTGCTACTCATTCACCTTTTTCGGTGCCCATTCGACCACCCCGCAAACCACGGTATCGAGGTCCGCGTCGAGCGTCGACCGTCGCGAGGAGTTGGTCGGTGATCAGGGTTTCTCGCTGCCGACCACCCACATGGCGAAGAACTGCGAGCCGCCGCCGTAGGCCTGGCCGAGGGCGAGAGATGCGCCGTCGACCTGGTGCTCGCCGGCCTGCCCCCGCACCTGCATGGCGACCTCGAGGAACCGGAGCATCCCCGACGCGCCGATCGGGTTGGACGAGAGCACGCCACCCGAGGTGTTCCAAGGGATGTCGCCGTCGAAGGCGGTCGCACCCGACTCGGTGAGCTTCCAACCGTCACCGAGCTCGCAGAAGCCCAGGTTCTCGAGCCACATCGGTTCGTACCAGCTGAAGGGCACGTAGACCTCGGCGACGTCGAACTGACCGCGGGGATCGGTCACCCCCGCCTGCCGGTAGACGTCGGCGGAGCAGTCGCGGCCCGCCCGCGGGTTCACCTGGTCGCGACCGGCGAACATGGTGGGCTCGGAGCGCATGGCCATCCCGTGGATCCACGCGGGCGGGTACGTGCCCGAGAGCGTGGACTCCGACGAGAGGACCATCGCCGCCGCTCCGTCCGAGGAGGGGCAGGACTCGAGGTAGCGGAGCGGCTCCCACAGCATCATCGAATCCTCGACCATCTTCATGTCGATGTCGGGGATGTGGAGGTGTGCGTACGGATTGCGCATCGCGTTCTGGCGGTCCTTGACCGCGACCATCCGGCCGATGTGGTCGGGCGCGCCCGAACGCCGCATGTACGCGCGGATGTGCGGTGCGAAGTACCCACCGGCACCCGCGAGCAGCGGGGCTGCAAACGGCTGCGGCACCGAGAGCGCCCACATCGCGTCCGAGTCGGACTGCTTCTCGAAGGCCACCGTCAGCACCCGGCGGTGGGTGCCCGAGGTGATGAGGTGTGCCGCGACGAGGGCGGTCGACCCGCCGACGGAGCCGGCGGTGTGCACCCGGATCATCGGCTTACCGACCGCACCGAGTGCGGGAGCCAGGTAGAGCTCGGGCATCATCACGCCCTCGAACATGTCGGGCGCCTTGCCGATCACCACCGCGTCGATGTCGCCCCAGCCGAGGTCGGCGTCCTCGAGGGCCATCTTGGCCGCCTCGCGCACCATGCCGGCGATGGAGACGTCGTCCCGCTTCGCCTTGTGATGGGTCTGGCCCACCCCGACGATCGCGCAGCGCTCCATCACTCACCCTCCAGGACGCAGACCAGATTCTGTTGGAGACAGGGGCCCGAGGTCGCGTGGGCTACCGCTCGATTCGCTTCGCCCGAGGCGATCCGCGCGGCCGCCTCCCCGATGCGGATGAGCCCGGCGGACATGATCGGGTTGGCCGCCAGCGGTCCGCCCGAGGGGTTGATCCTCACTGCACCGTCCGCACCCCGGCCTGGCGCGCCGCCGAGCCCGATGGCGTCTTTGACGATGATCTCCTGATGGGCGAAGGGGGTGTGCAGCTCGGCGACGTCGACCGGACCCTCGCCAACTCCGGCCTCCGCGGCGGCCCGAGCGATCGACGGCGAGGTGCTGAGATCACGTGCCCCGAGGGAGTGGGTCTCCATGCGATGGTCGATGCCGGTGATCCAGACCGGGCGCTCCGACCACTGGCGGGCCTTGTCGTCGGCGGCCAGGACGATCGCCGCCGCGCCGTCGGTGATCGGCGGCAACGTGTGCTGGCGGAGCGGCGAGACGACGTACTCCTCGGCGAGAAGGTTCTCGGGAGGGACGTCCTTCGCGACCTGCGCGTTCGGATTCGACAGCGCGTCCTTCCGACTGCGGGCGGCGATGGCCGCGAAGTCGGCCTCGGTCGCCTTGCCGGCGTCGAGGAGGGCTCGCGCCTGCAGCGCGGCGAGGCTCACCGGATCCGGCCAGAGCGGCGCGAGGTAGTAGGGGTCGAGCTGCAGGCTCAGGATCTCGTTCAAGTTCCCCGGCGAGGAGCGACCGAAGGAGTAGACGAGCGCGGCGTCGATCTCGCCCTCCTGGAGGAGCACCCAGGCCTCGTAGAGCGCCCACGCCCCGTCCATCTCCACGTGGCTCTCGGCCCGTGGCGGCCAGACGCCGACCGCGTCGAGGGCGGTCACGAAGCTGAACGGGCCGCCGACCAGGTAGTCGGTCGAACCCGAGCAGATGAAGCCGACGTCGTCCTTGGTGATCCCGATGTTGCCGAAGACGTCGGCGATCACCGGCATGAGCATCTCGACCTCGTTGTGCTCGGCGTCGCGGCGGCGGTTCTTCGCCTGCGCGAACGACGCGATCGAGACCGGCCGGACCGCCCGTCTGCCGGCCCCGGCGGGCGAAGACGTGGACGCAGGAGCCGAGGCGCTCACAGGTACTCCTTGTAGGTCTCGTAGTCGGCGTCGGGCTCTCCGTTCGGCCGGAAGTACTTGACCGATGCAAGGGAGGGAGTCAGTTCGGCGGGATCGACCCACACCGCCTCGACCCGCATCCCCATCCGGATCTGGTCGGCGGGGATCTCCTGGATGAGGCCCATGAACGAGAGGTTGGCGCCGTCGAGCAGCACCTGAGCGCAGATGTAGGGGATCTCGATCGACTGGCCGGCGAAGGGGACGTTCACCACGCAGTAGGTGGTCACCGTCCCCGAGTTGGACAGCTCGACGTCCTCGGTGGTCGGCACGCCGTCGGTCGGGCAGGAGCCCCGCGAGGGAACGTAGACCTTTCCGCACTTGGGGCAACGCTGTCCCATGAACTTGCCCGCTTCGAGCCCGCGCAGGAAATGAGACTGCGCCACACCAGGGGTGAACTCGAAGTCGAGTCGAATCGGTGTGGCGAGGGTGGTCACCGGTCCGCTGTCGCCGTCGGAGCCTTCGCTCCCGCCGCTGGTGGCGTTGTGCGAGGTGTCGCTCATCGTGCAGCCGATCCTTTCTCGGGCACGAACGCCTCGATGTCGGCCATCGCGCCGATCCGCTCGGCCGTCGGCCGGAAGCGCACCGTGACCCGGTCACCGGTCGCGAGTGCGTCGGGAGCTCCCGAGTCGACGACGTGGAGCATCGCGGTGTCCGCGCCGTCGAGGCGGATCAGCGCCCACGCGAAGGGCCGCGAAAGGGGGTGCTTCGGCGAGAGGATGGGAGACCCACGCCCACGACTCGACGACACCCCCAGGACCCACTTCGACCATCTCGCCGGTGTCGTCGCCGGTGGCGGGGTCGTACTCGGTCGGCGGGACGATGACCACGCCGTTCGACCCCTTCACGCCGAGCAGCGTCCCGTCACGGAGCCCGGTGAGGAAGGCACCGATGACCGGGCCGACCGAGCGCGAGTAGGGGTACTCGAGCCGGTGACTCGCGTGCAGCGCTTCGCGTGATGGCATCGCGGACCTCCCCCGGTTTCCTCGGCCGGTCTCGACGAGTGACGGCGCCTGGCCGGGCCTCGCCGAAAAAGTAGAACAGATTTCACTTTAGGCGCCACCCCCGGTTCGGGCGGCCGGTGGGGGCGGCGCTACCGTGGCGAGCCATGGCCGCACCGTCGAACCCGCGCCCCAACATTCTGCTCCTCGTCTCCGACCAGGAGCGCCAGCGGTCGTGGCTCCCCGAGGGCGTCTCGCTCCCCTGGCGCGACCGGCTGCGCGCCGAGGGCCTGGAGTTCACCGACTACTTCACTCACTCGAGCCCCTGCTCACCGAGCCGGGCCAGCCTCTTCACCGGGCGCTACCTCGAGGGACACGGAGTCCGCGACAACGTGATCATGCCCGAGCACGTCGAGCTCCCGGCTTCGACGCCGACCCTCGGTTCCCTGCTGGAGGAAGCCGGCTACCGCTCCTCCTACATCGGCAAGTGGCACCTCTCGCACTCGCCCACCCCGGACATGGAGGCCTACGGCTTCGCCGATTGGGACGGCAACGACCGCCACTTCATGGGCTGGGCGGGAACGGGCGTCCACTTCGACCCGATCATCGCCACCAACGCAGCCCACTGGATCAAGGCGAACGCGCAGCGGAGACGGAGCGGCGAGCGGTAACGGGGCCGTGGCCGGTGTCGGGGCTGGCTCGGTGCAGGGTGACCGGAAGCCGTGGTTCCTCACGGTCGCGCTGGTCAACCCCCACGACGTGATGTGGTTCCCGGTCGACCAACCCGGCTACCGCGAACGCCACCCGGACGAGGTCGGCGCGCATCCGTCAGGTGCTCGAGTCGGCGGCCTGGAAGGACGACGACCCGCTCCCCGTCTACACCGATCCTTATCCCGAGGTGTGCGACCGGCTCCCGGCCAACTTCGACGACGACCTCTTCACCAAGCCCGAGGCCCATCGGCAGTGGCGCTTCGACCAGCAGCACGGGCTGTGGGGCTACATCGACCCCGACGACAAGGCGGCCTGGCTCCGGCACCTCGACTACTACGTGCACCTCCACCAGCTGGCCGACCGCAATCTCGGGACCGTGCTCGCGGCGCTCGAAGTCGCCGGCGCCTGGGACGACACGATCGTCCTCTTCACCTCCGACCACGGCGACATGTGCGGCTCGCACGGGCTGCGCTCGAAAGGACCCTTCGTCTACGACGAGATCATGCGGGTGCCGCTCTACGCGAAGGTCCCGGGCATCACCTCCCGTGGCACCGCCACCTCGGCGCTCGGATCACACGTCGACCTCGCGGCGACCATCTGCGCGCTCGCCGGGGTAGACCCGACGCGGGTCGGCGCGACCGTGCAGGGCACCGACCTCTCGCCGGTGCTGGGCGATCCCTCCGCCCGGGTCCGCGACCACATCCTCTTCGCCCAGGACTCGGCCCAGACCAACGAGCTCAACAAGGTCCGCTACGCCCTGCGCGGCTTCTACGACGGCCAGACGAAGTACGCGCGCTACTACGGGGTTGGCGGAGGGAAGCCGTCGACGGGGCTGTGGGGAAAATCACCGGGGACGAAGCTCTTCGACACGGACTGCGCGTTCGACGACAACGACCACGAGTGGTACGACCACGACCGCGATCCCCTCGAGCTGGTCAACTTGGCGAACGACCGGACGCGCCGAACCGAGCTCCGCGAGATCTACGAACGGATGCGCGGGTACGAGGCCGCGTCGTTCGTCGAGTTCCCTGTCGCCGAGCCCGTCTGAGCGAGGGCTTCTCGCAGTTCGTCACCCTACGGGGGCGGTGTGACGGTCGGGCACGGCACTCCGACCTGAGCCAGTAGGAAGGTCGGCCCCGGACGAGTCCGCGACCCCCATAGGTAGGTCGCGGACTCGTGATGTATATCGATGTATATGTACGTCACGAGTCGCGAACCTCCTCTGGGTGGGGAGAGGTGGAGGAGCCCGTCCTCCGGAACTACTCGTGGCTTGCCGAGCCGCCCCGTGATTGCGGAGCCCGTCAGGGCTTGCGGAGCCCCGAGCGCCCTCACCAGGCCGGATCCGGGCTATCCCGGCAGACCCGGACGCCGGCTCACAGGCATGCGTAGAGCGCGTCGATCAATGCCCGGTTGCACGAGCTCTGCCAGCGTGGGATCACGCGGTTCATGACGTAGCCGAACGCGAGGCCCGCGGTCGGGTCGGCGAAGCCCAGGGCGCCACCGGTCCCGAAGTGGCCGAAGCTCCGAGGGTTCGGACCGAACGGGCGACGCGGGACGGTCGGCTTGAACCCCAGGCCGAAGGTGACCTCTTCCCCGAGCACCGGGCAGTACCCCTCCGATTGCGGCGAGGTCGCCTCGGCCAGCAGGTCCGCCGAAAGGAGGCGGCCCGGCTCGAGGAGGGCCTCGTAGAGACGGGCCACTCCCGCCGCCGTCGCGTGGCCGTTGGTCGAGGGGACCTCCGCCCTCCGCCACTCGAGCGTGTTCACCACCCTTATCGACGAATAACCCGGGGGGTTGAAGTAGCCGAGGTTGGTCATCAGCTCGTCGCCGCGGAGCGACGAGAAGTCGAAGCGATTCAGGCGGCACGCCACCTGCCCAGACCACGTCGGCACAGCGCGCCAGGTCGGCCGGGGATACTCCGAAGTGGATGTCGGCGCCGAGCGGTCCGACCACCGACTTCAGCCGCTCACCGGGAGATGAACCTCCCACTCGACGGACGATCTCGCCGACGAGATGACCGTAGGTGTTGGTGTGGTACACGTGGCGCGTACCCGGTTCGAACCACGGCTCGGTCGCAGCGAGCGCACCAGCCATCCGGTCCCAGTCCCAGAGGTCCTGGTTGGTGAGCGGCTCGCGGATCGCCGGCACCCCGGCGCGATGGCAGAGCGCGTGGCGGATCGTCGCCCGGTCCTTTCCTCCGGCCGCGAACTCCGGCCAGACCGAGGCGACCGGGTCGTCGAGCCCGATCGATCCGGAGTCGACCAGCTGGAGCGCGAGCAGGCCCACGATCGGCTTCCCGACCGAGTAGACGTCGACCAACGTCTCGGGCGTCCATCGACGGGTCCGCGCCTCGTCGGCCCATCCCCCGACCAGATCGACGACCCGCTGTCCTTCGACGAACACGCAGACGGCCGCGCCCACCTCGCCACGGGCAGCGAAGTTCCTCTCGAACGCGTCACGCACGGCAACGAACGACGGGTCGCACGAACCACTGACGGGCGCGATCGGCGGGCGTACCTCACTCGGTTGCGTCGTACGACCTCACCAGGTGGACCGCCAGACCCCGGCACCCTGCCTCGACCATGTCGAGGCAGCTCTCGAAGTCGATCTCGTCACCGTTGAAGGGATCGGGGACGTCGACCGAGCCGCCGGCGCGCCGGTCGAAGGAGCGCAGCATCACCAGCCGCTCCTCGTGGCGATCATCGCCTGCCGATCCGCGGGCGAGACCGGCGAGCGTCTGGCGGTGACCACGGTCCATGCACACCACCAGGTCGATCGAGTCGAACCACCTGGTCTCGAAAGGCTGCGCGACATGACCGTGATCGGTGTACCCCCGAGCCTCGAGCGCCGCGCGAGCACGGGGGTCCATCGGCTCACCCTCGTGCCAGGCGGACGTCCCGGCGCTCGAGACGACCAGACGGTCGGAGAGCTTCGAGCCGTCGGCCAGGGTTTCCTCGGCTGCGTACGCCCGGAGCACCACCTCGGCCATCGGCGAGCGGCAGATGTTGCCGGTACAGACGAAGGTGACCCGGGCCGGTGGCAAGTCCTGAGTGACCACCGCCCTCCCCGACCCTGCCGCCGGCTTCCCGGCGGGCGCGACGTCGAGCTCCCTCTTCCGGCGCGCCATGTACATAGTGTGCACACTGTTTGCGCAGGCGCGGGGCACGGGTCCTAGTCTGAGCGAGCCTTCGAGGACGGGAGCCATGAACGACGACCAGGACCAACCACCGGCCTCGACCGGTGGCGACGAGGATGCAGGCACCCCGAGGGGATCGGGCAACCCGGCGATGGGTCACGGGGTCAAACAGCGCGACCTGATCGTGATGTCGCCCGAAGAGGTCGACAACTTCCTCCACGAACGGCGACCGATGAGCATGTGCACGCTCAACCACGACGGCTCGATCCACGCGGTCGCGATGTGGTACGGCTTCGTCGACGGGTCGGTCGCCATCGAGACCAAGGCCAAGTCCCAGAAGGCGGTCAACCTCCGGCGCGACCCCAGGATCACCTGCATGTTCGAGGACGGCGACCAGTACGAGGAGTTGCGCGGGGTGGAACTGGTCGGCAACGGCGGTGTTCGTGGAGGATCCCGAGAAGATGTTCGAGCTCGGCGTGAGCGTGTTCGAGCGTTACTACGGCGGCACCTACACCGACGATCTCCGTCCCTTCATCGAGACCATGCTCCACAAGCGGGTCGTGGTGCGGGTCGAGGTCGAGCGAACCGTCTCGTGGGACCATCGCAAGTTGGGCCTCCCGCCCACCCAGGCCTGAGTCGTAGGTTCTGAAGGCCGTCGCGAGTCGAAGAGAGGGAACGAGGTCATGCTCGAACGCTTCCAGCTGCAGGACAAGGTCGCCATCGTCACCGGCGCGGGCCGAGGAATCGGTGCGGCCACCGCGATCGGCGTCGCGGAGGCGGGCGGCGACGTCCTGATCTCGGCGAGGACCAGCGAACAGCTCGACCAAGTCGCCAAACAGGTGGAAGCCGCAGGGCGGCGAGCGGTCACCGTCGCGGCCGACCTCAGCGATCTCGACGCGGTCGCCTCGCTCGTGGACCAGGCCCGCGAGGCGTTCGGCCGCCTCGACCTGGTGGTCAACAACGTGGGCGGCGCGATGCCCCGGCCCTTCCTCGAGACCTCGCCGGGTCGGATGGAACAGGCCTTCCATTTCAACGTGTCGACCGCGCACGCGCTCCTCCTGCGTGCGGTGCCGCTCATGCTCGAAGGCGACGGCGGTTCGGTGGTCAACATCTCCTCCGCGATCGGAAGGCTGGCCGGACGCGGCTACGTCGCCTACGGCACCGCGAAGGGAGCGCTCACCCACTACACCCGGCTGGCCGCGACCGACCTCGCCCCGCGCATCCGGGTCAATGCCATCGCCGTCGGCTCGGTCGCGACCTCGGCGCTCGACATCGTGATGCAGACCGACGAGCTGCGGGTCGCATTGGAGAACGCCACCCCGCTCGGTCGCCTGGGCCAACCCGAGGAGATCGCGGCGGCCGTCGTCTACCTGGCGTCGCCTGCCGGCGCGTACGTCACCGGGAAGATCCTCGAGGTCGACGGCGGCATCGAGTCGCCCAACCTGGACATGGGACTGCCGGACCTGTGAGCGCGCGTCCTCTGGGGGCAGACCGGTGAGTGCGGAACCGCTGAGCAGGACCTACCGGGTGGTCGCCTGGAGCACCGGCAACGTCGGCCGCCACGTGATCGCGGGCATCGACGCCCGGCCCGACCTCGAGCTGGTCGGCGTCTGGGTCTCCAATCCCGAGAAGGCCGGAAAGGATGCTGGTGAGCTGGCGGGCCTCGGGCGCGAGCTCGGAGTCAGCGCGACCAACGACGTGCAGGCGCTGCTCGCCCTGCGTCCCGACGTGGTGATCCACTCCGCGATGGCCGACCACCGTCTCATCGAGGCGATCGCGGACCTCGAGCGGATCCTCAGGTCCGGGGTGAACGTGATCTCGAGCGGACCCGTCTTCCTGCAGTACCCCTTCGGGGTGGTGGACGACTCGATGTTCGAACCGGTGCTGTCCGCGGCCCTCGACTCGGGGGTCTCCCTCTGGGTGAACGGAGTGGACCCGGGCTTCGCCAACGACGCGTTGCCCCTCGTGCTGAGCGGGATCTCCGAGCGGATCGACCAGCTCCGAGTCTCCGAGATCCTCAACTACAACACCTACAACCAGCCGATGGTCCTCTTCGACATCATGGGATTCGGTCGTCCACTCGACGAAGTGCCGATGATCCTCCAGCCCGGCGTCCTCACCATGGCGTGGGGCAGCGTGGTCCGCCAGCTGGCCGCGGGACTCGGCGTCGAGCTCGACGGCGTCGAGGAGTGGTACGAACGCCGCCCGGCGACCGAGACCTTCGACGTCGACGCCGGGACGATCGAGAAGGGCGCCGCGGCCGGTCTCCACTTCGAGGTGCGTGGCATGCGAGACGGCCGGGCGGTGATCGTGCTCGAGCACGTCACGCGACTCGACGACGACATCGCACCCGAGTGGCCACAGCCGGCGGGGCAGGGCTGCTACCGGGTCGAGATCACCGGCGAGCCCAACTACACCGTCGACCTCCAGCTGCTCGGAAGCGACGGCGACCACAACACCGCCGGCCTCAAGGCGACGGCCATGCGCCTGGTCAATGCAGTGCCGGCGGTGGTCGACGCGCCTGCTGGCCTGCTCACCGCGCTCGACCTTCCTCCGGTCTACGGCCGCGGCCTCGTCACCTGAGCCGCGCCGTCACCGCGTGGCGCGTCGCGACAACCTGCACCCGACCTTCGCGCCCCACCGGCGGCTGCGCGCGGCACGCCGGACACTAGGGTCCGAAACATGCAGCGTGGGGAGAGATACCGATGACGATGACCGGCCACGGCATGGGTCCAGGAGGTGGTCAGTTCGCCGGCGTGATGCGGTCGATGCGTCGCGACGAATCGGTCACCGAACAACACGTCACCAAGGGCACCGCCAAACGAATGCTCAAGTTCGCAAGGCCCTACCGTGTGATCCTCGGGGTCTTTCTGGTGCTGGTGGTCCTCGATGCGGTCATCGGGGTGATCAACCCGCTCCTGTTCCGCTCGATCATCAACGACGGCATCCCACACGGGAACAAGAGCCTGATCATCGGGTTGGCACTGGTCGCGGCGCTGCTGGCGGTGTGCGACACCGGGCTGTCGCTCGGGATCCGCTACGTCTCGGCAAAGGTCGGCGAGGGTCTCATCTACGACATGCGCTCGCAGGTGTTCGGGCACATCCAGCGGATGCCGATCGCCTTTTTCACCCGCACCCAGACCGGGGCACTGATCAGCCGGCTCAACAACGACGTCATCGGCGCGCAGCAGGCGTTCACCGACACGCTCTCCTCGGTGGTGTCGAACATCATCAGCGTCACCCTGGTCCTGATCGTGATGTTCTTCCTGTCGTGGCAGATCACGATCATCAGTCTGATCATCCTGCCGATCTTCGTCCTGCCGGCCAAGCGGGTCGGCCGGCGGCTGTCGGTGATCACCCGGGAGTCGTATTCCCTCAACGCGGAGATGAACACCACGATGACCGAGCGGTTCAACGTGTCGGGAGCCCTCCTGGTCAAGCTGTTCGGCCGACCTGGCGAGGAGCTCCGGTCCTTCGAGAAGCGGGCCGGTCGTGTGCGCGACATCGGCGTGACCCAGGCGATGTACGCCCGCTTCTTCATCGCCGCGCTGATGCTGACCGCATCCCTCGCCACTGCTCTCGTCTACGGATGGGGTGGCATACAGGTCGTCGACAAAGCACTCAGCGTCGGAACCATCGTCGCCCTCGCGGCGTATCTGACCCGCCTCTACGCACCGCTCACCGCGTTGTCGAACGTCCAGATCGACGTGATGACCGCGTTGGTCTCCTTCGACCGGGTCTTCGAGGTGCTCGACCTGCCGCCGATGATCTCGGAGCGGCCCGACGCGGTGCCGGTGCCGGCCGGGCCGGCGACCATCGAGTTCGACCAGGTCGATTTCCGCTACCCGACCGCAGAGGAGGTGTCGCTCGCCTCGCTCGAGTCGGTCGCGGTCCTCGACACCTCCGTCTCGAAGCAGGTGCTCTTCGACGTCTCCTTCACCGCCAACCCCGGAGAGCTGGTCGCGTTGGTCGGACCCTCCGGTGCCGGGAAGACGACCATCAGTCAGCTGCTCCCCCGCCTCTACGACGTGACCTCCGGGGCGATCCGCATCAACGGCCTCGACGTGCGCGACGCCACCTTCGCGTCGCTGACCGCCGAGATCGGTGTGGTGACCCAGGACGCGCATCTCTTCCACGAGAGCATCCGCGACAATCTGCTCTTCGCCAAGCCCGACGCCACCGAGGCCGAGCTCGCCGCGGCCCTTGCCGGCGCCCAGATCGCGACCATGGTCGACACGCTGCCCGAAGGCATCGACACCGTGGTCGGCGACCGCGGCTACCGGTTGTCGGGCGGCGAGAAGCAGCGGATCGCCATCGCCCGCTTGCTGTTGAAGGCACCGGAGATCGTGGTCCTCGACGAGGCGACCGCCCACCTCGACTCGGAATCGGAGGCCGCGGTCCAGCGGGCGCTCGCCATCGCGCTCCGAGGCCGCACCTCGCTGGTGATCGCGCACCGGCTCTCGACGGTGCGACAGGCCGACAAGATCCTGGTCCTCGACCACGGACGGATCGTCGAAAGCGGGCGGCACAGCGAGCTGCTGGCACGGGGCGGGCAGTACGCCGAGCTCTACCGGATCCAGTTCGAGCGCCAGGAGCACGGGGACCCGGACTCCCCCGATGGCGACGTCGCCTGAACGATCCCGCCACGCAGGGTGAGAAGGGGACGCCTGGCGGACGGAACCTGGTGCCGTGCCCGGTGACGCAGGGTGGCGATCTCAAGATGCCCACGAAGGGGTGCCGATACCGCAATTGATCAGGTATGCAGCGCGTCCGGAGGTTCAGCCGAAGGACGCTCCTGCAGTGAGAACCGAAGACGAATGGCCATGAGCACCACCCTCGACACGAGCGGCAACATCTTCAGCGCCAAGCGGCGGCTCTCGCGCGGCCACGGCCACGGACGAGGCAAGGCCCGCTCCCGCAAGGCCCGCAACGCTCATGAATCGGATCAACCGCTCGTCGGACGAACTCGATGCCGAGATCCTCGAGGAGCTGCGCGAGGAGCGAGCCGACCTGATCCGGGCGATGATCGCCGATCGGGAGTGGGAGACCCACTTCCAACCGATCGTGGACCTGAAGAGCGGGGATGCCATCGGGACCGAAGCGCTCTCGCGCTTTTCGGACCGCTCGGTTCGGGCACCGAACGAGTGGTTCGCCGAGGCCGCCGAGGTCGGGCTCGGAATCGACCTCGAGGTCGCCGCCTTGGACTCCGCACTCGAGCAGCTGCCGCAGCTGCCGAGCGGCCTCTACCTGTCGCTCAACGCGTCGGTCGAGACGATCATGTCCGACGACTTCGAGTCGAGGCTCGACGACGTGCCTGCCGAGCGGATCGTCTTGGAGCTGACCGAGCACACCGAGGTGACCGACTACGCCAACTTCGCCCAAGGCCTCGAATCGCTGCGCTCGCAAGGCGTCCGGCTGGCGGTCGACGACACCGGAGCCGGGTTCTCGAGTCTGCAGCACGTCCTGAACCTCCGGCCCGACATCATCAAGCTCGACGTCGGCCTCACACGGGGGATCGACCGCGATCCGGCGCGACGTGCGCTCGGCCGGGCACTGCTGACGTTCGGGCTCGACGCCTACGACGCATCGATCGTCGCAGAAGGCATCGAGACCGAAGGAGAGCTCGAGGTGCTCCGCGCACTCGGATGTCCGTGCGGCCAAGGCTTCTACCTCGGACGCCCCGGCCGCTTGACCCAGGTGCAGAAGACTCCCCCTCCGCAGCACCTCCATGTGGTTGCGGACCGCGGCTCGGTGGCCGACCTCCCCCTTCTCATGCGCGAGCTGCTCGACGACCTCGAGGAGGACGAGACCGAGCGGCTCAACGGGAAGGGCTTCGCGACCGCGGGTCGAACGAGGCGCGCCTAGGGGGATCGGGCTGTCCTTCGGAGCGTCGGGCTACTCGAGCTCCTTCCAGTGCGGGCGCCGGAAGAGTCGGGCGAACCGGGCACTGAGCGACGGACCCTCGTCGTAGGTGGCGTCCAGGTGGAGAACCGGAGGCCCGTCCGGTGCCGGCAGTGCGGCGGCCTGCTCGTCGGTCAGGTCGCAGCGAACGTACGCGGTGGTGATCTCGGCGATCTGGTCCCGGCCGACGAACCGGTGTCCGTGCTTGGTGCCGACGACGATCCCGTCGAACTCGTCGAGCTCGGGTACCTGGAGCACGTGCACGACCTTCCCGAACTCGGAGCCGGACGAGCTGAGCACCGGAGTGTCGTTTTGGAGCGCCAGGTACGAGATCGGCTTTCCTTCGTCCACGACGGTCTCCTGTGTGGGTGTCGGCCCTGGGTTCCGGGCAGATTCGACTGTACCGGCCGGGCTCCCAGCCAGCCGAAACGGGCAGGCCGACCCCGTCGCTCGGTAGGCACGCCGGTAGGCTTTCGACCGAGAACTCGTGGGGGCCGCCGACGAGACCAGTGACGGGCAGATCGGCGCCGCGGGACGAACCACCGGGTGAGGGCTGCAAGCCAGAGCAGGAAGGCGAAGGATCCGGAGGCATCGTGAGCGACTGCGAGCCTGAGAGCTCGACGAGTCCCGACCCGCCCGACGAAGGTGCGCAGGTCGCCACGCCGGCGTCTGCCGGCGATGCGCCGACCTCGGTCCCGGAGGGTTCTCGAAGGAGGCGCAAGCACCCGGTCATCGTCTGGTCGTCGGTGGCGCTGGTGGTACTGCTCGTCGCCTCGGCCGGCTTCGTCGTCGCGGCGCGAATCAACAGCCCACTGCCCCAACCCGCCGTTGCCGGTCGGGTCTCCGCCTGGGTGGTGCCCGGATCCGCCCCGGTCCAACCGTGGCCGGCCCGCGGCCAGGCCGCAGTGGCCATTCCGGCGCTCGGCTACGCGGAGCAGTCGGGACCGGAGGCGCCCGTACCGATCGCCTCGCTGACCAAGATGACCACCGCACTGGTCGTGCTCCGCGACCACCCGGTTCCTCACGACAGCAGCGGCCCGACCATCACCATCACCCCTGACGATGCAGCCCAGTTCGGCGTGGACCTGGCCGACGACCAGACCAACATCCCGCTCCTGCCCGGAGAGACGCTCACCGAACTCCAGCTGCTCGAGGCCCTCCTCATCCGGTCGGCCGACGATGCGGCCTACACGCTCGCAGCCTGGGACGCCGGCTCACAACAGGCCTTCGTCGCCAAGATGAACGTCCTGGCCCTCTCGCTCGGCGCGCTCCACTCGCACTACGCGGACACGAGCGGCTTCGACCCCCGGTCGGTGTCGACGGCGGCGGACACGTTGCGCATCGCCGCAGCGGGGATGGCCATCCCGACGTTCGCGAGCGTGGCCGCGATGCCCTCGGCGAACGTGCCGGGGGCGGGCACGATCCGCAACATCGTCACCGCGATCGGCACCGACGGGCTCGTCGGGGTCAAGTCGGGCTACACCTCGCAGGCCTCCGGCTGCATGGTGCTCGCCGCGTACCGGTTCGTTCACGGTCGCTCGGTACTGGTGCTGGCGTCGGCCCTCGGAGAATCGGAACCTGCACCGGCTCCCCCACCCCTCACTGCGCCGACCGCCGCAGTGCCCACCGCGGCAGTGCCCACCGCCGCAGTGCCGACCGCGGCAGTCCCGACCACCACCACGACGACTGCGGCGGCGCCGACGAACCGCGGCAGCCAACACCACCACGACCACCACCGCCCCCTACAGCCCGCTCGAGGCGCAGTACCCGCTCCTCTACACCGAGCCGATCGTCGAGCACCTGCTCGACACCTCGGTGGCGGCCATCGTGCCGGTGCCGGTGGTCACCGCCGGACAGACCATCAGTACCGCGAGCACCGTGTGGGGAAGTACCGCAAAAGTCGAACCGGTCGTGGCCGACAACGGCGCCTGGCTGCTCGGCGTCCCCGGCCAGCGGGTGGTCGCCACGATGGCACCCTCGGCGAGCAAACCCGACGGTCTCTCAGCAGGTGCGGTCCGGTTCACCCTCGGGCCGGAGACCGAGACCGTGCCGGTGCGGCTGGTCCGGCACATGCCCGACCCCGGCTGGTGGTGGAAGGTCCTCCACAACTAGCGACGGCGCACCAGCCGACCCGAACGGCACTCGGGGTGCGCACCTCGAAAACGAGGTGCTCCCGCGAGTCCTAGTAGAGCGCTCCTCGCGGACGGTCCCACCGGCCCTTGATGGAGAGGAACACGATCGCCGCGACGACGCCGGGCAGCCAGAAGAGCCAGAAGCCAATGCCCATCCCGAGTCCCCACAGCCACTTCGCGCCTTTGTCCAGGCCGGGTGAACGGACGACTTGCACGATTCCGATGATGACCACCGCGAGAGCGGCCAACGAGATGAACCCGAACAACAAACTCACGTGTTCATCCTACCCGCTGACCTGCGGGCGGGCGACTGCGGCCCGGCGCGGGGCGTCAGGCCGCTTCGCCCACGCAGAGCGAGAGCTCACCCTTGTCGTGTGAGTCGCCGGGGGCGATCACGTGGTCCGGGGACCACTCGGCCCCGGACCGAGGCGTGGTCGTCCGCTCACGATCCGGGAGGTCGGATCGCGCAGATTCGGATGTCGAGCGGGAAAGAACTTCTGCGCACATCGGCTGCTCCTTTCGGATCGTCCTTCGAATTTGGGGCCACTCGTTCCGAGGGGAGTCCCCCGGGGTGGCTCGGGATGAGGAAACAAGCTGAGAAAACAAGAGGAGCCGCTTCCTGGGAAGCGGCTCCTCGACGGTTGCAGATCCTCTGCGAATCTGTCACTCCGTCGAAAGTGCCTCCCGTACTGCCTTTGCACTGGACGCCAGTGCGTCCTTCGAACATGCCGTCGAAACGCCGGCAATCGATACGGCCATCGACGAGGGCGCGGAATCGTCGCCGGCAGCCTCTACAACCGACATCACCGCGGACTTCTTCCCGCGATCTGCCGGCTTTCGAGCTCGGAGTCCCCTCGGTCACAGCGTCTCATTGTAGCGCCACCTTCGCGTTCTGAAGGGACCGGCACCGACCGCGGCGCGCGATCTCCGCAGATCGCAGTGCGCGGCGCGCCGCTCCGCGCCCATTTCGGCGCCGGTTCCGACGGTACGCTCTCTCGCCATGGACGCCGGCACCAGCGGTGCCGCGCCGCCAGGGTGGTACCCAGATCCGTCGGGGACCGCCGGGTGGCGTTGGTGGGACGGCTACCAGTGGACGGGTCACCTTTCGCCGCCGATCGCGCAACCCGTGTTTCAGCAGCCAGTCGGACCGCCGCAACCTCCCGCCTGGGGGCAACCCGCGTACGTTCCCGCTGGATACGGGCCGGTTCCGAATCCGGCGGTGTGGCCCGTCGCCCCGAGAATCCCCTCGGTCCAGGAGCGCTTCGCATCGGAGACCGAGATGGCGCCGTGGGCCAAACGGGCGTTCGTCGGCATGCTGGCAGTGACCGTTCTCCTCGCGATCACCGCGTGGCCCGAGGGAGCCTGGATCCGATCGGTGGTCTCGCAGGTCCAGTCGCAGCTGAACGCCGGAGCCACCAACGTGACGATCAACCGGCCCGCAGGGTTGACCATCGTCACCTCCCTGGTCCTGCTCCTCGAGATCGCCATCTTCGTCGTGCTGCTCAATTGGCAGTACTCGGCGGCAAAGACGGCTCGGATGCTCGACCTGCCGGCGACCCACTCGCCCGGTCTCGGGGTGGGGAGCTGGTTCATCCCGGTGGTCAATTTCTGGTTCCCCTACCAGGCACTCCGTGACTGCCTACCCGCGGGCGACCCGGAGCGCAGGGTCGTCGGACGGATGTGGGTCTGTTATCTCGGCGCGGTGGTGACCGGAGGAGTGGCCCTCGGTCTCTCCTACGCCAGAACACCCATTGCCATCGGCGTGGCGGAGGTGGCGGTCGCGTTCGCCATCGGGGTCGCGTTCAACGGCACCCGGGCGGTGCAAGCCATCGGCGACGCCCACCGCGAGCTGCTCGAACCCTCCGGCGCGGCCCGGCCGGCCGGCTCGGCCGATCCGGCCTGACCACCCCGCCGAACCACCCGCCCCCAGGCCAAGCGACCCCGAAGCTACGCCTCGCCGAGGCCCAGCAGGGTGCCTCGACCGCTCAGTGGACGAGCTTGCGCAGCTGCATCGAGAGGACGATCTCCAACAGCGCGTAGATGATCAGCCAGATCCCCATGATCCAGACGACCACCGCGAGGGTGACGTGCGGCCAGACCAGGGTGATCAAGCCGGCCGCGAAACCGAGGATGCCCATTCCGATCCGAAAGCCACGAGTGTCCGACCCGCGGTCGCTGTAGGCGGTGAAGAACTCGATGATCCCCCCGATCAGCCAGAAGAGCCCGATCAGGAACGCCAGGGTGGCGACGGTCTCGTCGGTGTGGCGGAGGAAGAGGACGCCGACGATGACCGCGAACAGACCGAGGGCTGCCCCCAGCCATCGTTGCCCGGCGGTGTCCTCGTCCTCGGCGATGGCCGCGACGATGCGGAAGAGCCCGACGACGAAGAGCCAGATGCCGAGAACGATGGCGAAGGCGTAGACGGTGTCTCTCGGGTGGATCACGATCAACAGGCCGAGGATCAGGGTCGCGATGCCGAAGAAGAGCACCCACCCCCACGACCGCCCGACGACCTGCAGGACGTCCTCGCCGCCGCCCGGGCGATCGATTCCGGTTCCCCCTGGATCTGACATGTGGACCTCCCCGGACCACGGATGCCGCCTTTCGGACCGCGCCCGGTGGAGATCACCTTAGGACCGCGCCCCGGTCCGGACGCGGACCGCCCAGCCGAAGCTCCTGGTCAGGCGGCGGGAGACGCCTCCGACACCAGTTGTTCGCTCGCTGCCCACAGTTGGGCGGCAGCCGCCTCGTCGAGGGCCGCGCCAGAGGGCTTGGTCTGCCGGCACTTGACGAAGTACGCGCCGGTGACCGAAGCGACCTCCGGCGAGGAGGCGACGTAGATCGAGGTCCGCGCGCCTTTCTCGGGTGTCGAGCGCGAAGGGCTTGATCACCTTGACGCCGAAGGCGAAGACGCCGTTCGCGTCGCCGTCCCGGGCGAAGCCGGTGGCGACCGTGCCGGGATGGACCGCGTTGGCGGTCACCCCGGTGCCCTCCAGGCGGCGGGCCAGCTCGGTGGTGAACAGGATGTTGGCCAGCTTCGACCGCCCGTAGGCCTGCATCCCCGTGTAGCGCTTGGTCGACTGGAGGTCGTCGAAGTCGAGCCCGCGACGTGCCGAGCGGTGCGCGGTCGAGGACACGTTGACGATCCTCGCCGGGGCCGACGCGATGATCCGGTCGAGGAGGAGGGTGGTCAGGAGGAACGGGCCGAGGTGGTTGATGCCGAAGGTCGCCTCGAAGCCGTCCTTCGTCTCGGTCCGCTCGGAGAGGATGAGCCCCGCGTTGTTGACCAGCACGTCGATCCGGTCGCAGCGTTCGAGCAGGTCCGCGGCGCCCCGGCGGACCGAGTCGAGGTCGGCGAGGTCGAAGAGCACCAGCTCGACGTCGTCCGACCCGGTCGAGCGACGGATGTCGGCGACGGCCTCACGCCCGGACGTCTCGCTGCGCGCGGTCAGTACCGTCCGGGCTCCCGCACCGGCGAGCGCTTCCGCGGTGGCCTTGCCGATGCCGGAGTTCGCGCCGGTGACGACGACCGTCTTTCCCGCCATCGACGGGACCTCTACAGCGGCCATGCGCATCCACCTCCACCGGTGGTCCGTCGGCCCGACCCTCGAGCGACCGACACGACCTTATTGCGGTGTCCCTCGCGGCGCTCTGTCGAGTGCGCCTCGGGTGTGGAGCGGGGCGGAGCAGGCGGTTCAGGTACGGGGGTGAGCAACGATGGGGGCGATGGGCAACGCGGAGTCCTCTCCGGAACCTGCGTGACTCTGCAGCGGCGTCCGCGCTCCGGTCGGGCCCGAGTCGGGCAGGGACGGCGCGGCATCCGCCTTCGAGCTCGGGGCGGCGGGCTGGGAACGCCGGCGGCCGAGACGGATGAACAAGGTCAGCGAGGTGGCGACGTAGGCGACCCAGACGATGACCTGGAGTGCCGTCGGCTGGTCGGCGTAGCCCAGGAGGCTGTGGAAGACGTCGCCCAGCGAGCTGTCCTCGCTCAGGAACCCCGAGCTGTTCCACAAGGTGTGGCCGAGGAAGGGGAGCCAGCCGAGCTGCTGCATGTTCTCCACCGCGTCGGCGAGCAACCCGGCCGCGAAGACCATCAGCACGATGCCGAGCACCCGGAAGAAGAGGCCGAGGTTGAGACGGCGGCCGAGCTTGAAGATCACGAAGGCGATGGCGAGGGCCACCGCCAGCCCGGCGAGCGCGCCGAGCAGCAGACCCTTCCCGTGCGAACTGGTGGCGGCCTGGTTCGACGAGGCGAAGACGATCGCCAGGGTGAAGACCATGGTCTCGACTCCCTCGCGACCCACCGCCTGGAAGGAGAGGATGCCGAGCCCGAAACGCGCCTTGCCGCTCAAGGCAGCCGCCGAACGGCGCTCGAGCTCGGCGCCGATGGTCCGGCTGTGCGCCTGCATCCAGAAGGTCATGTAGGTGAGCACGCAGGCCGCCACCAGATAGGTGATGGTCTCGAAGATGGTCTGCGCGGTCGATCCGGCGTACTGGTGGATGAGGGTGTAGGCGGCGACCCCGCCACCGATGAGGAGGACCACCGCGGCCCCGACGCCGATGAACACGTCGCGGAAGTGACGGCGCTGACCGATCTTGTCGAGATAGGCGAGCAGGATCGCCACGATCATGCTGGCCTCGATCCCCTCACGGAGGAAGATCACGAAAGTCGGGATCATCGGCGCACCCTCGGTAGGCCACTCATAGGTTTGAGCTTAGGTAAGCCTAATTTCCACTGGGTGTCAAGAGGGCGGCTGCCGAATTTCTCGGTGATCTTTCGGGCCGCTCGCCGGGGGTGACGAGGGATCGACGGTGGGTGGCTACTCGCCCACTCGCTTCAGCGTGTTGTGATCGGTGTGGGCCAAGGGCTCGTCGAACTCGTTCATCCGCAGGAGCGTGGTCTCGTCGTAGGACCAGCCACTCGCGCCCGAGTTGACGGTGACCTCGTAGCTGAGGGTGCTCGCGTTCTCGGCCAGATAGGTGTTCTCGCCGATGGAGTACCGCTCGCCGCCGAGGGTCGCGTTGAGGGTGAAGGTGCTCGCGTCCGCATCGGCCGTGCCGCCGGCGAGAACGGTGATGCCGCGAGGGACCACGAAGCCGCGCAACACCTCGCCGGTCGCGGCGTCGTAGAGCCAGTAGCCCACCTCGGTGTGGAACGGGTTCTCCTCGTCGCCGCGCCACATCGCCGAGCGGTAGTCGAGGCCGTAGAGGTGCTGGTCGCCGTTGTCGACGGGTCCGAACGGCTTCATCGTGCACTTCTCCAAGTAGGGCGTGCCGAGCACCGCCTCCTTCGAATGGGAGTACGCGGTGTCGAGCCCGCCTTCTCCCTCCCACTCGCCGATCAGCGGGGCCAGTGGCCCCCACTCCGTGCTCATCGTCCACCTCCAGGTTTCCCGCGCCGTCTCACGGGACAGTGGGTCAGCCTATTCACACCGGGACGACGGTGATGGAGCCGACCGTGACCAGCCGGTCCTCTGCGCCGACGTCGTGGATCGCGACACGGACCAGCGAGCGGCCGTCGCTCGAACCGAGCACCTCGCACCGTGCCTCGACGGGACCGACCCTCGCCGGGAAGAGGTAGTGCAGCACCGTGTCGCCCGCGGCGACCCGACCCTCCGACCCGCCCTCCCGGGAGGCCTCGACCGCGCGGCAGGCGCCGACGTCGGCCAGCATGGCGACCGCGCCGCCGTGCAGGATGCCCCAGGGATTCCTCAGATGCTCCTCGAGTCGGAGCCGGGTGATCGGCCCGGTTCCCGGCTCGATGGCGAAGAACTCGAGCGGAGGACGGGCGAGCGGATCCGGTGGCGCCATCGGGATCGAGAAGGGGCGTTCGAACTCGAGGTCCCTCGTTCCGGGGTCGAGCACCGAACAGGTCATCGTGGCGACTGCGACCGCGCGATCGTCCGCCCCTTCGTCGACGACGTCGATCCCGGTGACCACCGCCTTGCGCCCGCGACGCAGCACTCTCGCGTGCAGGCGGAGCGGCCCGCGATGGGAGAGGTCGGCGAAGGTCACCATCATCGAGGTGGTGACCACCCACTCGGGCAGGACCGCGATGCCGGCGGTGAACCCGCCGAGGTTGTCGAGTGAGCTGAGGAGCCCGCCGGTCACGATGCCGCCGGCGTGGCCGCGCTGGTGCGGGTCGACCGGTATCCGTCCTCCGAACTCCGAGGGCGCGTCGACGCCGTCCGGGGGCGGGATCTCCCACCGCTCGAGGCGGAAGTAGTCGCCGACCACTCGACGCGGATCGGGTCGGTAGCCGGTGCGATCGGCCATCCGGGTCACACCGAGGCCGCGGCCACGTTGACGTGGGTGGTCACCCGGCCCTCCGAGCCGGCATCGGAGAGCTCGACCACTGCGCAGGAGTCAGAGGCGGAGCTCCCCTCGAGGACCCTGGCCTGCGAGGTGATCGGGCCGTCACGACCGAGCGCGAGGTAGGCGACCTGGAGCCCGGTCACCGCGAGCGGCTCGGCGCCGGGTCCGCGCACGGCGCGCATCGCCTCTGCGCCGGCGGCTTCGGCGAGGAGTGCCATCGCGCCACCCTGCACGGCGCCGAACGAGTTGCGGTGGTACGGAAGTGCGGGCATGGAGAGGCGGCCGGCGAGCGGGTCGATCACCTCGATCCCGAGCGATTCGAGGACCGGTCGCTCGAACCCGTCGCCGGTGAAGGCCCATCGCTCGGGCATCTCGGGTACCACGTCGACCGAGGCCGACTCGTCGCCCTCGGTGTCTTTCTTTTCGGGGAGGAGGGAGAAGGTCATCGACGCCCAGGCGACCGGCGCGGTCGCCGTCGCGGATGGCGTTGGCGCGGCGGCGTCTGGTGTCTCGAAGACCACTGCCTCGACCACGAGAGTGGTGCGCCCACGCCGCCGGAGCGACGCTCGTGCCTCGATGCGGGGTCCGCGCGCCGGGCGGACCATCTCGACCACCAGGTCGGCGGTCGCCATCCTCTGGCGCCCGATCGCACGGAGCGCGACCGAGCCGCCCACCACGTCCACCACGGTGGCGAGCACACCCGCCCGGACCCCGCCGTCGGGGCCGAGCACCTGCGGGGTCACCGCCATCCGGAGGTGCACCTCGGTCGGTGCGACCACCTCCCCCTCCATGCCGAGGTCGGTCAGGAGATGGTGAGCGGGCGGGTAGACGGTCGTCGTCACTCAGCGTTCCTGCTCGGTCGGACGGACCAGGATCTCGTTGAGCACGACCCGGCGGGGACGGGTGAGGGCGAAGAGGATCGTCTCGGCGATGTCGCTCGCCTCCATCAGCTCGGTGTCCCCGAAGTTCGCCCGCATCCCCTCGATGATCTCCGGGCGGTTGTGACCGGCGAGCTCGGTCATCACCGCGCCCGGCTCGACGAGGGTGACCCGCACGTGCCGCCGGGTGACCTCCTGGCGGAGCGACTCGGAGAACGCCATGACCCCGAACTTGGTCGCGCTGTAGACGCCGTTGCCGGTGCGCGGCGAAGCGGCCGGCCACCGAGCTCACGTTGACCAGGTCGGCGACCCGACGAGGTTCGGATTCGGCGGCTCGAAGCAGGTGGGGCAGTGCGGCGTGCGTGCAGTACTGGAGGCCGAGCAGGTTGAGCTCGATCATCCGCCGCCACTCCTCGACCGGCGCGTCGACGATCGGGCCGAGCAGCATCACCCCGGCGTTGTTGATCAGGATGTCGAGACGGCCGAGCTCGCCGACGGTGCGATCGACCGCAGCGTTCGCCTGTTTCTCGTCGGTCACGTCGGCCTCGAGGACGAGGGCCTTCGCCTCGCCTCCCTTGGCCCCGATCCGCTCGGCCAGCGCCTCGAGCCGATCCTTGCGCCGGGCGGCGATCGCCACCGCGGCGCCGGCGTCCGCGAGCGCCTCGGCCGTCGCTTCGCCGATGCCGCTCGACGCGCCGGTGACCAGTGCGACGGTTCCCTTCAGCTGTTCGCTCATCGAGCTCTCCTCTCGCTTCGACCGACTCCGGGTGCCCGACTGGTGAGCGCTGCTCGCTCGGGCCATCAGGGCATCACCGCGGCGCGCGCGATCCCTTTCGTCGGAGACGGGTGGGCCTCCTCGGCGATCGCTGCGCCGCACGCAGCACGCTAGAGGCGAGAGAGGCTAGGACGCGGTCGGGGCGTCGAAGCGGCTCTTGAAGGAGATCAACTCACCGGTCTTCATCCGGCGGCGCTCCTCGTAGATCCGTCGGTAGCCGGTATGGCGGATCCTCCACTCGCCGTCGTCGACCACGTACTCGTCCTCGTAGAGCGCGGTGCCCGCGAGGACGAGGTCGAAGGCGGGCACGATCACCCGGTCCTCGAGGTACCAGATCCCCGTCGCCGTGCCGTCGGAGGCCACGTCGATCTCGGGATGGTGGCCGTTGTGGAAGGTGACGATGCCCGGATCACCGAGCGAGCTGACCAGGAACTCGACGATCGCCTCGCGCCCGCTTTGGTGGAGCGTGCCGGCTTCGTACGCAGTGGTGCCGTCGGCGACGAACAACGCCCCGAGATCGCGGAACTGCTTGGAGTCGAGCAGCCGGAAGTACGCGTACTTCAGGCGCAGGATGGACTGCACGTCGTCGAGCATCGAACACCTCGGGGTGGAGAAGAGCCGCCGGACCGCTCGGATTGTAACGAGCACCGACGGACCCGGGCTCGGCTCTGACCGAACCCTCCCACCGGGCAGTGCCGGCGAGGCGTCCTTGCCGAAGGGCCGGTTCCGACCCGACGTCCGCGAGATCGCGTCCTACGCGGCGGCAGTGCCCTGGGTCCTACGGCGACTCGACCGGTTCCGACGACGGCCACGCTGCCGTGCGGTGCTGTCGTAGGGGCGTTGCATCGCCGCCGGGCTCTCGTGGACCGCACACCAGTCCGTGCTGTTGTAACGCGACAACCGGACGCCACACTCGGGCTTCCTTGCAGATGCGACCGGTGCCGTAGACCGTGGGCGGGATGGCACCGGCGAGCCCCTCGGCCAGCATCGGTGCGTCCTCCACCACCCGACGTTCGACCATCATGCCCCTCCTCCTTGCATCAGTCACGCTGGTAAGGAGTTCTTCGGCAAGGATCACCCCGAACTTGACCCCCGAGACCGGAGATATGGCGCACGCCCCGGGGTCTGCGACGATCGATCCACGGGGCCGGGCGCCGGGGCTCGTTGCTAGGGTCACGCCCGTGGCGGTGGTCGAGGTGGACGTGCGGATCGACGCACCTCCCGAGACGGTGTGGTCGATGGTCGGCGACCCGGTCGCCCTCGGGGAGCTGACCGCTGAGTGCTTCGACATGACCTGGGTGCAAGGGGCGACCGGGCCGCGGGTCGGAGCACGTTTTCGCGGACGGAACCGCTCGAGCTGGCGCCGGTGGTCCACCACCTGCACGATCGTCCGGTACGAGCCGGGAAGCGAGATCGCCTGGGACGTCAGCCTATGGCCCGCTGGCGGTGGCGAGATGGGGTTACCGGATCGAACCCGAAGGTGACGGCGGCGCGCGGGTCACCGAGCGCTTCGAGGACCACCGGGGTCTGCCGATGCGCGCGGTCGGCCCGTTGGTGCGTGCCACCTTCGACCCCGAAGGGCACAACCGGGCGAACATGAACGAGACGCTCGCCAGGATCAAGGCGCGAGCGGAGGCCTGAGCTTCCGGTGACGAAAGCGTCGCCCGCCGAACCGGACACGGACGCCCTAAGCGTCGTGGACGCACCATGGTGGGAGCGGGCCGTCTTCTACCAGATCTACCCACGTTCGTTCGCCGACTCGAACCGCGACGGGATCGGTGATCTGCCCGGGATCCGATCGCACCTGCCCGACTTGGCGTGGCTCGGCGTCGACGCGCTGTGGCTCTCCCCCTTCTACCCCTCGCCGATGGCCGACTTCGGCTACGACGTCAGCGACTACTGCGGCGTCGACCCGCTCTTCGGCACCATGGACGACTTCGACGGCCTGCTCGCCGATGCGCACCAGCTCGGCATGAAGGTGGTCATCGACTGGGTGCCCAACCACTCGTCCGACCGGCACCCCTGGTTCGTCGACGCGCGTTCCAGCCGGTCGAGTGCGCACCGGAATTGGTACTTCTGGCGCGACCGGAGCCAGGACGGGAGGCCACCGAACAACTGGGTGTCCGCGTTCGACCTCTCGGCTCCCACCTGGACGCTCGACGAGGCGACCGACCAGTGGTACCTCCACCTGTTCGAGCCGGGCCAACCGGACCTCAACTGGAGCGAGCCGGAGGTCGTCGCGGCCATGCACGACGTGCTGCGGTTCTGGCTGGACCGAGGGGTGGACGGGTTCCGGGCCGACGCGATCACCTGCATCGGAAAGGACCCCGCCCTCGCCGACGACCCGAAGGAAAGGGTCGGCATCCCGCACTGCATCTTCATCGACGAACCGGTCACCCACCAGTACCTGCGGTCGATCCGCAAGCTCGTCGACTCCTACCGCGACCGGCTCATGCTGGGCGAGGTCTTCTTCTTCTCGACCGAGGCGGTCGCGCCCTACTACGGGTCCGGCGACGAGCTCCACCTGTGCTTCAACTTCCCTCCGCTGTTTGCGGCATGGAAGTCTTCGGCCTGGTCCGAGTGCCTCCGGGAGACCTTTCGAGCACTCGACCCGCGGCACGCCTGGCCGACCTGGGTCCTCTCGAACCACGACAACCCGCGAGCGCGCACCCGTTACGACTTCGGGGCCGCGCTCGGCGGTGAGAGCGAGGAGGAGCGTGCGCGGCGGAGCGAGGCACGAGCCAGGGCTGCCGCAGTGTTGCTCCTCACGCTGCGCGGGACGCCTTTCGTCTACCAAGGAGAGGAGCTCGGCCTGCTCGACGCGGTGGTCCCCGAGGACCGGGTGGTCGACCCGGGCGGTCGCGACGGTTGCCGCGCCCCGCTTCCCTGGGACGACTCGGACGACCACGGCTGGCCGACCGACGAGCCAGCCGGACCGTGGCTCCCGTTTCCGCCGGACCCGGCGGCACGCAACTACGCGACGTTGCGGCGCGATCCCGGCTCCATCCTCCATCTCTACCGTCGCCTGCTCGCGGTGCGACGAGAGACGCCCGCGCTGGTCGCCGGGGACCAGACGGCACTCGAGCTCCCCGACGGCCTCCTCGGCTATCGGAGGACGATGGGAGGGTCGCGCTGCACGGTGCTGATCAACTTCACCGGACAACCGGTCGAGATCGGAGAGAAGGCGGTTTCGCCACGGCGATGGGCTCGAAGATCGCGGTCTCGAGCGACGGCGCGGGCGAGGGCGAACCGTTCACCGGTCGGCTCGCACCCGATCAAGCAGTGGTCATCGTCGAGTGAGGCGAACGGGGCGACCGGCGCGCCCGGTCAGAACCAGTTCTCCTGCCAGTAGTCGGACGCACCCGAATCACCGAGCGACATCGAGTGCCCACCTTCGTGGCCGCTTCTGCGGACGCAGCAGACGAGTGTTCCGAGCCACGGACCCCGATCGATGCAGTGCACGGCGCCGCAGCGATGCCACTGCGGCTCGTCCGGCAACGTCAACTCGTCGAGGTCGAAATCCGCGTCGGACCACCCTGAGAGTTGGGTCGTCCTTCGCACGTGAAACGGGTCGATCGTCACTATTCGTTCCCTGCCCCTTGCGTCGTCTCGGCTGCACTCTGAAGATCGGAATCACCGAGGCGGAGCTTTAGGCGTGCCCGAGCGCCGGCGCGAGCTCGGACGGAGGAGAGCCCCTGTACGGCGAGGGAGCCAGGGAGGGGATCATCCGCCCGCGCATGATGGACAGGTACCGCACGTGATGGATGACGACCGGCGAGAGCTCGACCCTGCGGAGACCGGATGGAGCGGGCTGTCTAGCGGGGCGGGATCTCGCCGACCCGAGGAGGTTGCATAGACGGAGGTTGCCGACGGGTAGAGGGCGGCGAGAGAAAGGGGTCGAGCGGACCGGCAGCTCCAACCATCGGCGACCGGCGCCTCCCGTGCGGAGGTGCCGATTGCAACGCTGCTCCGGGGAGCCCCAGCCACCAGACAGCGGGCCGTGGGTCCCGTCGACGAGCGGAGCGACCAGGTAAATGTTCAAAGTATCATCGCCGACGATCTCGGATCTGCCAGAGAAATACCACGTAAACGGCACGGGATACCACTTCTCACTCATCAAATGGCTGTTCAAATTTCTTACAATCTGGTACGCTTCGCGGTGAGATGAACGGCGACTCGACTCGGAACATCGAGGACATCGTGCGACGGAACGTGGCCGCGCTCCGCTCCAAGGCCAACCTCACCCAGCAAGGACTGGCCGACGAGATGCTGCTGAGGGGCATCCCCTGGACCCGCGAGACCGTCGCCCAGGTCGAGACGACCAACCGGCGCCTCGGCTTCACCGAGGCCATTGCCGTGGCAGCGTGCCTCGACGTGCCGCTCGCCCGGTTGGCAGCCACCGGAGTGACCGCCGTCGGTGTCGGCGAGAGCGAGTGGACCGCTGCGTACCTGGGTGCGGCCATCGCCGGGACCGCAGGGGACGTGTTCCCGCCTGAAACCTACGCCTCACGGCCGGCGCCTCGGGAAGGGGTCACCGAGGCAGCGACCGGACGCCAGGCCGTCGCCGAGTCGGTCCCCGATCGGCGCCGCGGCCCTCGTGAGCGGCGATCGGGGACCGCCGGTGACGAAGGAACCGGGCCGGGTCGCGCCGAGGCACCTGCGCCGACCCAGCAGAAGACGGCCGAACGGATCGAGCGGCGGCTCCGCCTGAGGGTGACCGCCGGTGACGTCGACACCACCGCCCACCATCTCTGGTCGAGAAGCCTCGAGAGCGAGAAGGAACTCCGGGTCCAGGAGCGACAAGCGCTGACCGGCGGCTCGCTCAAGACCATCCGTGGCCACGTTGCCCGCGACCTCGACCGCGAACTCGCCCACGAGATGGAGCAGCAATCCGAGCGTGCCGCACCGCCCGGGCGATCGGAACCGATCACGCCCGACGAAGCGGCATGGGAAGCGACAAGGCTCAACATCATTCTCGCCAACAAGGGCTACGAGGACTCCGATGTGACGCGTTGGTGGAATTTCACCCGGCATCGCGAGCTCGACGACCAGACGATCGCCGAGGCATGGGACGCCGGGCGGTACTCCGAGGTGAGCCGGCTGGTTCAGTCGCTCCCCGACCGGCGCGTCCTCGACGACGACCACTAGCCGGCACGGAGCGCGATCGGCCGATTTCGACGAGGGGCCTGGCGTGTTCGTATCGGGTTCGCAGGCCGTCAAAGCCGATGCCGGCGGCACCCACCCGCCCACTACGCTGGGTTGACCGTGTCCGGCGATCTCGACAGCAAGGCGCTGCTGGCGCCGGAAATCTCTCCCACCCCCGGCGACGGGACGGGTCCTTCGGAACCACCGAACAAGAGATCCCGCGCACGCGCGCGCCGCGATCGAGTGGGGGATCATCATCGGCGCGGTGGTGATCTGCACGGTCCTACTGCGCACGTTCGTCATCCAGTCGTTCTACATACCTTCGGCCTCGATGTCGCCGACACTGCAGGTGGGCAACCGCATCGTGGTCGACAAGCTCAGCTACCACCTGCACTCGATCAACCGCGGCGACATCGTGGTCTTCGCGCGACCGCCGCTCGAGGATCAGCAGTACTCGGACCTGGTGAAGCGAGTGATCGGTCTGCCGGGTGAGACGATCTCGTCGAAGAACTGCGCCGTGTACATCAACGGAAAGCTGTTGAACGAGCCCTGGCTCCCCAAGTCCCCGAGTAGCTGCACGAGAGCTCTGCCGGACGATCCGTATCCGCAGTACGACATGCCGGGTCCGGTGCACATCCCGGCGGGTGAGTACTACGTGATGGGCGACAACCGCACCGACTCGGAGGACAGCCGCTACTTCGGGCCGATCCCCGGGTCGCTGGTGGTGGGACGGGCGGTGGCCGTCGTCTGGCCGTTCAGTCAGATCAAGGGTCTCTGACCGGCCCCTCTCGACCGGCCTTGCCGCGGGCGGGCCTCGACGAGGAGCCGCCGGGCGTGCGAGACGAACGAGCCGTCACGCTCGATCAGCTGGTGCAGGCGGAGCAGTTCGGACCGGTAGCCCTCGACGGTGAAGCCCGGAACGGTCCAGATGACCTTGCGGAGGAAGTAGACGACGGCGCCCACGTCGTGGAAGACGACCCGCAGCGTCTCCTCCCGCAGATCGACCACGTCGAGGTCCGCCGCTCGCGCATCGGCGAGCACTTGCTCGGAGCTTCGGACATCGGTGCGCGTGTACGGGCCCATCAGGAACTCGGTCAGCTCGCGATTGGTCCCCGCCCCGATCAGTTGCGCGAAGAAGGTTCCCGAGGCCAGCAGCACTCGAGCGACCTCGGCCCACGGCACCACCGTCGGGTGCCGGCTGGTCACCAGGTCGAAGCTCTCGTCGTCGAACGGGAGCGGCCCCTCCTCGGGGGTCTCCTCCACCCGGACCCGGAAGGGCCGGAGTCGCTCATGGGCGAGCGCGAGATTGGGAGGCCAGGACTCGGTTGCCGCCACCGTGGCGGGACGCCGACGGCAGCCGGAGAGCGCCTCCGCGAACACCTCGCCACCGCCAGTCTGGATGTCGAGAACCGAGCCCGCACGACCGAGGCGATCGGTGAGCGACGCCGCATATCCCCACGACGGGCGCTCCTCGCTCGCCCGTCCGTCGAGCCACGAGAAGTCCCAGCCGGTGACAGGTGCCGACTCGGCCTCCGCCAGTAGCTCGTCGAAGGCTGCCGGCCCCTCCACGTCGACCAGTCTGCGCGACCATCCACCCGCGGTGCAACGCCGCCCGCGCAGCAGCCGCGGCGCCAGCTTGCCGGTCACCTCGTCAGTTACTGCAACGACTGTTGACAAGCGCGCAGATGCCGCGCACCGTCAGCCGGCGCAGGCGCATCAGATCCCTCTCGTGGTCGGAGCGATCGTCCACCGGGGACCGATAGGGTGAGTGCACTCGTGCAGTCCGGCGTCACCGCTCCACGCGGGAGAGAGGTGAACAGGTGAGCGACTTCAACGCGCAGATCATCGACGAGTTCCGGGAGAACGAGGGCAGCGTCGGTGGCCCGTTCGAAGGGTGCGACCGTCCTGCTACTCACCACGACCGGCGCAAAGACCGGGAAGGTCCGCACCACTCCCCTGGTGTACCTCGACGGCGGGGACGGGACGATCTACGTGTTCGCCTCCAAGGGGGGTGCGCCGACCAATCCCGACTGGTACCACAACTTGTTGGCACATCCTTCGGTCGTGGTCGAGCGCGGTACCGAGCGCTACGAGGCGACCGCCACTCCCGTCACCGGTCCCCTGCGCGACGAGATCTACGCGCGACAGGTCGAACGGTTCCCGGGTTTCGCCGAGTATCAGCAGCAGGCGGGGAGGGTGATTCCCGTCGTCGCGCTCCGTCGCACCTAGCGGCGTTCGATCGAGCCGGGCGGGCGATCCTGGCAGGCGCTCGGCAGACCCGACCCAGCCCGGAACCCGGGCTATTTGTGGAGCCAGGTGACGGTGAAGGAGGTGCCGGCCGGCGAAAGGGCGGAGGTCTTGGCCCGCAGCTTCTTCCCGCTCTTGTTCGACATGTCGATCTGGGTGCTGGTGAAGGCCGGTGAGCTGACCGCCTTGCCGTTGGCCAGCGCATTGCTGAAGGGGAGAAGGCCGAAGTCGGCCAACTGCACGACGGTGCAGGGCCGGAGGCCTTGCAGTCGGTCGGTGCTTCGGTGATCCACTCGGCGGACGCGTTCTGGGGATGGCCGGGAGAGGTCTGGTTGGCGAACGACACGTGCCAGACGCCGTTGGTGATGAACAGCGTGTAGCTCGACCCCGTCACCGTGACCGATCCGGAGATCAGCTCTCCGGGGGCGACCGGATAGTTCGCCGGGGGAAGCGGCACCACACCGGCCGGGTACATCTCGTACCAGGCGTAGTAGGTGGGGCTGCCCCGATGTGCGCGCTTCGTCTTCGAACAGTCGGAGTCGGTCCCGATCTGTTCGACGGTGGGATCGCTCGACGCGAACCCGTCGATGCCGACCCAGGTGGAGTCGAGTTGTGTCGCGTTCTTCGGGCAGGTGGCCGCCGGCACCACCCAGCTGCCGGACACGACGGATATGGGCGTGCCGGTGACGGCGTAGCCCGCCCAATTGAGCGAGTTCTCGAGTCCCGTGCGTCCGAACGCGTGGCGCGGCGAGACCGGCTCGACCGGGTGACGGAATGAAGTAGCCGCTCCGACCGCACCAGCCGGCGTCCCGCCGACGGCGGCCGTGGACAGCACGGCGCCCGCGAGGATCACGGCGGGCGCGAAGATCCGAAGGAGGAGTTGCGGCCTCGTCATGCTCCGGCGTCGTTGGGCGCCGAGTTGATCAGCGTGGTCGGCGGCGGTGTGGTCACGGTCGAGGAGCCGGAATGGCGATGACCACGCGAGCCCGCTCCCTTGCCAACCCCCGACCCGGGCGTCGAGCCACTCCCGGACCCGGTGGTCGAGCCGTGCCGACCCGCATGACGGCCGCCGCTGCGACCAGACTTGCCGGACCCCGACCCACTGCCGGAGTTCCCGCCACGCTTGGAACCGGTGCCGGGCGTCGAGCCGCCCTGCCCACCCAGATTCCCGCCGCGGTTGGAGCCGGTACCGGACGTCGAGCCCGAACCCGTGCTGCCGGTGCTCGCGGTGGGCGGCCCCGACGAGGAAGAGGACGACCCGCCGGGCGTCTGCCCACCCGCCGCGGTCTGAGCCGATCCGCCGTTCGAATTGACCGCCTTGTTCGCTCCGCCCGTCGTGCCGACCGTTGCTTGGCCCGACTTCACCGAGTGAGCGTGGTGCACCGTGCACGGACCGTTTCCGTGACGACAGGCGCTCGTCGTACCGGCGGCTTTGGTGCCAGCGGCAGGTGCCGAGCCCACGACGAGAGAGGTCGAGGTGCCGCTCGGTGCAGTCCCCGCTCCTCCGCCGAGTGGCTGGGTCGCGCTCGGCGGGGGCGTCGTCGGAGAGCCACCGTCCGCGTTCAGCGGTCCGAGCACGCTGTTCACCGCGTGCGACGCGGACGAAGGAAGCACGGATGCGGCCGAAAGGCCGGTGGCCGTCGCGAAGACGCTTGCGACCGAGGCGACGCCGACGAGCACCGAGAGACGGCTGCGGCGTTGGCGGGGCACCGGCCACGACAGTGACGCGGAGCGGTAGAAGCGCCGGAACTGTGCCTCGGACCGCAGCTCGCGCTCGGTTCCCGGCGCGGTCAGAAGGGCGATCGCGTCGGCGAGCCGGCCCTCGGTGACGTTCGGGAACCTGATGAGCTTGCGCTCGGTTCGCACCGACTCCCTGTCGTGGAAACCGCCGAGACCGATGTCAACCATGGAGAATCGCCTCCGGCTGCCATCCCGCTTCCGCTGCGGGAGGTGCATCCTCCGCCGGGGTGGCGAACGTCGTCATCGTCTCGGTCTCCTGCGCCTCGAAAACCGCCCGGTCGAGCTTGCGCTCCAGCGCCCTCAAGCCCCGATGACAGAGCACCCGTACCGAGCCTGCAGAGCGTCCCATGATGGTAGCCACTGCGGCGACGTCGAGGCCGGCAACGATCCGCAGGGCGACCGCCTCAGCCTGGTCGGCCGAGAGCTGGGAGATCAAATCGAGGATCTCGGCGGTGGCGAAGTCCTCCTCGGCGTCCACCTCGACGTCGTTGGTGTCGGCCAGCAGGGCCAACTGGGTGGTCTCGACCAACACGAGCTTGGTCGCGGCCCCGCGGTACCAGTCGGTGCGCCGGTTCCGGGCGATGGTGAAGAGCCAAGCGCGGAAGCCTGCTTCGCTCCCTTCGAAGGCGGGCAGCGCGCCGAGGACCTTGAGCCAGGTGTCGGCCGCGAGGTCGTCGGCCAGCGCGTGGTCCTTGACCTTGAGGTAACGGAGGAGACTCGGCTGGAAGTGGCGCCAGATGGCCGCAAAGGCCTCCTCGTCGCCGCCCTGCGCGGCCGACAGCTTCCCCCGGAAATCCTTCATCGCTGCCACTCGCTGACCCTCTGGACCAACCGGACCACCTGTCCCCCCACGGCCGGACACCACGAGTCATACACCCTTCCGGAGTTGCCGTCCATCAATGTGCGCGATCGATCGGCTCGGCGCCGAGCAAGGCGCTCGAGGTGTAACAGAGCGAGGTACTCACTCGTTGCCGAGGCCCGAAGGGCGGAGGCACCGCGGCCGCCACGGCCGTCCCAGGACCTCGACGAGCGATCCTTCCGCCTCGAATCACGCGGCGTGAAGGAAATGCCGCGCCAGGCCGCCTGGTTGGTCGTAAGGCCTCATCGGGTGCGTCGGTCTGGTCTGGGGGCCGATGCCAGGGGCTCTCCTTCGCCTCCGCCTTGCGGCGCCTCTGCAGAGCACGCGACGACCCGCCTGAGTCGCTCAGAACTAGGCGAAGACCACCGTCCTCGACCCGTTCACGAGCACCCGGTCCTCGAGGTGCCAGCGCAGGCCCCGGGCCAGCACCGTGCGCTCGATGTCGCGTCCGATCCGGATCAGGTCCTCGACCGACTCTGCGTGCCCGACGGGGGCCGTGTCCTGAGCGATGATCGGGCCGCCGTCGAGCTCGGCCGTCACGTAGTGGCAGGTCGCGCCGATGAGCTTGACGCCTCGCTCGAAAGCCTGGTGGTACGGCCGGGGCCCGGCGAACGAGGGAAGCGCGCTGTGGTGGATGTTGAGAATGCGGTCGGGGTACTGCTCGCACAGCTCCGGGCTCAGGATCTGCATGTAACGGGCCAGCACCACCACCTCTCCGCCGACTTCCGCGATGCGGGCGGTGATCTCCGACATCGCCGCTTCCCTCCCCTCGGGTGTGAACGAGACGAGGACGAAGGGCACTCCGTAGCGCTCGGCGACCGGGGCCAGGTCGGGGTGGTTGGCGATGACCAGTGGAATCTCGCAGGCGAGCTCACCTCGTTCGGACCGGTGGAGGATGTCGACCAGGCAGTGGTCCTCCTTCGAAGCGAGGAGGACCAACCGTTTCCGATGGTCGGTGTCCGAGAGGCGAAGATCGAGGTCGAACTCACGGACGAGTGGCTCGAATCCTTCGCGCAGCGCGTCCGCGTCGCAGTCCAGCGAGTCGGCCAGCACCTCGATGCGCTGGAAGAAACGTCCGGTCTCCGGGTCCGCGTGCTGGGCTGCCTCGGTGACCCAGCCGCCCCGCGAAGCGAGGTGCGAGGTGACCGCGGCCACGAGGCCGACCCGATCGGGACAGGTGATGGTGAGGACGTAGCGACGCATGGGTCCCTCGACCCTATGCGGACCAGGGGATCCGGTTCAGCCTGGCACCGAGGCTCTTCTCGGTGCAGGCTTCGCCTACGCCAAGAAGAAAGGCGGACCCACCGATGAGTGAGGACGGCAAGGCGAAGGCAGGCGGCAGGGCAGCGCGCCGGAGCGGGGCCGGGGGACTCTGGTTCCTCGGGTTCCTCGGTGCACTCGCCTACTACCTGCACACCCACTCCGGCACCTTCTGGCTGGTGCTGGTCGCTTTCCTGAAGGCCTTGGTGTGGCCGGCCTTCGTCGTGTACCACGTGTTGTCCCTGCACTGAAGTCCGACCACCGAGACAAGCTCCACCGAAACAGCAAGTCGTCGAGTCCTGGGCCGGGAGCCGGGCGGCGGATCCCGGCTCGACCGGCCCAGGGCACGCTTTCGCGATACCCACCACGTCGGGACCACACACCACAGGTTCGGAGACCGGAAGGTCTCCTGGTCGCGTCTCCGATTCAGCCGGTCGGGGAGTTGGTGGCGCGGACCTTGGCGACGAGCGCCTCGAAGTTCGGATACGGGTGATCGCGATCCATCGCGTCGATGGTGGGCTCCCACATCTCCCAACGGTCGACCAAGGTCGAGCCGAGCATCAGCTGGATCAGGTGGAAGTCGATCGCTCCCTCGATCTCGAAGGCCGCGAGCTGTTCGAAGAAGTCGAGCTCGCGGTAGAGCACGTACGCCTCTTCGGCGTTGGTCGCGGCATACCGCTCGAATGCCGCTCGCAGCTCGTCGCGGTCGCCGAACTGCGCCACCAAACGCCGGGTTTCGACCAGGGCGTCCTCGTCCCACCGGCGGAAGAAGTCGGCGGCCATGTGTGCCTGACGGGTTCGCCGCTCCTCTTTCACCTGCTGACCGGCGAAGAGCGCCGCGCCGATGGCGCCGAGCAGGCCGAGGGCCCCGACTGCGGTGGCGATGGCGGTGACCTGCTCGGCCCAGTTCGGCGACGACACCGGCGCGCTCAGCGATCGTCGTCGAGCCCGCCCGCGTGCTCCGAGCAGGCGTCGACCGTCCAGCGCTTCCCGGCCCGGTCCACGAACTGCCCTCGCCGGGCGACCGGCTCGGGGCAATGCCGCGCGTGGCCGGTACCCGCGTGGACGAAGCGGAAGCACTGTCCGAGCTCCACGCAGAACGCGTCGGCATAGTGAGCCACGGCGAGACCCTACGCCGAGACGATCCTCGCCGCTCTCAGGAGTTGTCTCCGTATCCGGGAGGGACGGTCCGACGACCGAGATGCCTCCTCCGGTTCGTCAACATCTCAGTCGAGACCGAGAACGCGCAGAGCGTTCCTCCGGAGGAATTTCGGCCAGACCTCGTCCTTGAACCCGACCGACGGCATTTCTGTCATGATCCGCTCCAACGAGAGCCCCATCGGGAAGTAACCCGCGTAGATGATCTTGTCGGCTCCCCTGGTGTTGGCGTAGTCGACGATGTCCTTCGGGTAGTACTTGGGAGCGAAGGCGCTGGTGGAGTAGTGGAGCCCCGGCCACTTCAACATGAGCTTCACCGCGAGTTCGGTCCACGGCTCACAACCGTGACGGGTCACGAAGACCAGGTCGGGAAAGTCGAACATCACCTCGTCGATGAGCTCGACGTGCTGGCACGCGGCCTTCAAGCGTGGACCGGGGACTCCCGCGCAGCAAAAGACGGGGATCGACAGCTCGACGCACTTGGCGTAGATCGGGTACATCTTCTTGTCGTTGATCGGGACCTGGGGGAAGGTCCCCGCCGGGAAGACACCCACCGCTCTGATCCCGTAGCGCTCGTACAGCTCGACGAGACGCCGGATCCCCTCCATGCCGTCGTTGGGGTCTGCCTGGGTGGAGGGGATGAACCGCTCCGGATGACGCCGGAGCGCCTCGGCCCCCAACCCGGCTCGGTCGCCGACGCCGATCAGCGCCTTGTCGATCCCCCACCGGTCCATCTCGCCGAGCGTCACGCCGATCGGATCGTCGGACCCGGCCAATTCGGTGCCCGGAACGTCCTTGAAGATGTACTCCACGGGAAAGGTGAACTTCTCGCGCGACTCGGCGTCCTTGGTCTGGCGGGTGACGAAGCGGTACGCCTCTTTCGGGTCGTGGTGGGGAAACCCGATCATGGTGTCCACGATCCCCACGTCGGCCGGCATCCCCATCTCGCGCCGCCTTCAGCTCAGACGGGATTGTGCGGTTTGGGGATGGTGGAGGACGTCCAGGCCAACCCGAGGCACATCTCGTCCGAAGAGCCGTCGCCCCAGGTGACGAAGTGGGTCGGTGCCTTCCGCAGGATCGGGAGCTCCTGGGCGCGGGTCGGGTCGTAGCTGCAGGTGACTTGGACCTTCTCACCCGATGTCACCGCGATCGGTGAGCTCAAGTTGTAGGCCTTCTGGTAGTGGAAGTTGTAGTCGGGTACGTCGAGGATGGTCTTCGCCTGCGGTGTCCCGGGGTCGAGGACCATCGAGAAGCTCTGACCCAACAGGTGCATGTGGGCCTGCACCCGGACGATGTAGCCGCCGTTGGTGATCGGCCAGGTGCAGGTCGCCGAGTCTCCCGCAGGAGGATTCGACGGGTTGTGGCCGCACACCTGCTCGATGATGTTGACGAAGGTGACCGCACTCTCGCCGAAACGCTGTCCCTGATTGGCGAGCGAGGCCGCCCGGTTGCAGAGCTGGCCGGTCACGCCGGAGGGGCAGGGAATGTCGGGCGGGGCGAACATCAAGTTGAGCTTGAGCGGCTGCAGTGATGTCGAGGTCGGTACCGTGTGGAGGACGAGCGAGTTCTTGACCGCTTTGTCACCGACAAGCAGGTTGTAGTGGACCTGCATGATGACGAGGCTCCCCGCTGGAAGCTCGATGCCGGTTCCTTGAGGGAGGTCGTCGACCCCGTGCCCGGGTGCCCAGACGCTGAGGAACGGGGTGCTCAGGATGTCGTCGATCGGAAGATTGGGCAGTCCCGCCTCCCCAAAACAGGTCCACCCCTTGTTGCCGACGTTGTCCTGTTCGGCCGTAGCGGCGAGCGACGGGGGCACGAGGAAGAGAGCGGCGTGGTGGTCCTCCGGGCTTCCCGGCAAGAACTGGCTCGAGATCACGTAGGAGTCGCGCGTCACGTGCGGGTTCAACAGGGTGCAGTGGTAATCGTCCGTCGATCCGCCCTGGGACACCG
Organism: uncultured Acidimicrobiales bacterium; assembly: GCA_963741055.1. Classification (GTDB taxonomy): domain Bacteria; phylum Actinomycetota; class Acidimicrobiia; order Acidimicrobiales; family RAAP-2; genus Bog-756. Next base: position 225,387 of record CAVUGU010000015.1, read on the forward strand.
GCTTGTACTTGGCCGAGGTGAGGGTGATGGAGGTCACCCCGTGGCCGGACGACGGGGATTGCGACGCAGCCGTGGCGCTCCTCACCGCGACCAGGGCCGTCGCGACCACGACGACGGTTGCCAGTGCGATCGCGACCCGGAACTTCCGCACGAAGTCAGGGTACTTCTCGGGCGTTCCCGCTGCTCGAACGGTGATCGCAGCCCCTGTCACGAAGGCGACGCGGTGCGGTGTTTCCTCAGGTGCTCGGCGCCAGTCTCCGAGACCGAGACGACCTCCCCGATCCCCGGCTCGCGGTGGCACGAGACGAAGCCCCGTTCTTTCGCATCCTCCCAGACCGAGAGTCGCGGGCACGAGGTGCGCCACGCGTCCATCACCTCTGGGTAGGGACGGGAGGTCGGGCCCACCCACTCGAGGAGGTCGAGGATCAGTACGTCGAGGGTGTCGGACATGGCGGCACCAATTATTCCAGCAGGAGGTGCTCGGATGCACCAGGGCTGCCCGGCGCCGTGCGCTGCAGATCCAGGGAGCGACCGTCGGCGGTTGGCTATGGTGCCGGCATGCGGCGGAAAGTCCTGGCGTCCTTGGGCCTCGGCAGGCATGCACAGTTGCTCGAGCTCACCCGGCCGTCGTTCGAGCGGTATGCCGATCGACACGGGTACGAGCTCTCTGTTCCGACCACCGATCCGGCACCGGAGCGGCGACACAAGCACTGGGCGAAGATCGCGCTGATCAACCGGTTGCTTCCGGAGTGCGACCTGCTGTTGTGGGTCGATGCCGACGCCGCGATCGTCGACTCCTCGGTGGACATCGAAGAAGCGATGCCGGAGGCCTCTCGTCTCGGTCTCGTCGCGCACCGGTACTCGGGTCAGTTGGTACCCAACACCGGCGTCATGCTCGTGCGGTCGACCCACTCGAGCCGACGCTTCTTCCAGAAGGTCTGGGGGATGACCCAGTACCTCGAGACGACGTGGCACGACAACGCCGCCGTGCTGACCCTGCTCGGGTTCGAGTTCGATTTCGACGCAGACCCGATGTGGTGTCGTCCACACCGGCAGACCAGGTGGCGTCGGCAAACCACCTTCCTCGATCGCGAATGGAACTCGCTGCCAGAGGACACCGCCGCCGCGCCGCGCATCGTCCACGTCACCAGTTCCCACCCCTTCGAGGAGCGTCTCGGCAGGCTGGAGCGCGCCCTCGCGGGTGGGGACGCCGGCCTGGCGGCGACACAACCCGGCTCTGACAAGGAGAACCACCCAAGGGTGGGCGCGAAGAAGGGCAGTCCTCCGCGAACCCACCCTCGGGTGATTGGTGCCCCTCGCTAGGCCCTGGGACCGGGAGCAAGGCGGCGGAAACCCCGCTCGACCGGAACCTGGGCTTGCTCCAAGGTTACCGGGGGGTTACGCGAAAATGAACGCGGGCAGGTGCTCGGAGCCGAAGAAGCCGGGTCAGAGCCCGAAGCTGCGCAGGGCCCTGTAGGTGGTCCGATTGGTCTTGCGAAGGACGGCTCGTCGGACGTATCGCTTCGAGTACGAAGAGGGTCCCTTCAGGGCGGCTTGCAGGTTCCCGAGGTCTCTTGCCACCCGGTAGCTCTGGCTACGGGTCTTGTCGAGGGTCACGCGCGGTCACCGCCCTCACTCATCTCGACGATGCGACCGTCGGGGTTGGCACAACTCGCACACATCACTGCGGCATCTTCCTCGACGATCGGTATGTCCGCCAACCCGTCGATCGTCTCCACGAAGATGAGGCTCCCGCAGCGCCCACAGCGCGTCTCGAGTACCACCTCGTCGAACGCAACCCACTCGGTCGGCGTGATGCAGTCGGGACAGACGCTCGACCCGTCGATGTCCTCCCACGCCGTATAGGAGGGATCGTGATTCCACACTCGACGTTCGCACCGACTGCACTGATCGTACTCAAGGTCAATCATGCGACTGCCCTCCCCGTTCGTCACACCCGCTGGCGGATGTGACCTCCCTCCTGGCGAAGCCGTCCAGTGACAGGATTATCGGCGGCCTTCCGGCCCTGCCTTTAGCGGTTGCTCCGGATTCGTCGGGTCGCGGCCGCTGACCGCGCAACGTGGTGGTGAGAGCAGCACGGCTCGTGCAGAAAGCTCCATCAGATCGCGGGGAACTGCACCGGCCATCATCCGATCTTCCGCCACCACACCCTCCGGCGACACTGGCGCCGGTTGATGCGACTGGGTAGAACGAGCTGGTGAGAACTCGCCGACGCCGGTCGATGAGGGGTGTCCTCGCCCTCGCACTGGTGGCGAGCGGCATGTTGGTGGACTCGGGTCCTGCACGAGGCTCCACGCCGTCACCGATCTACGGCGTGACCCTCGACCGGATCGGCAATCTGACCCGGGTCATCGCCGGCGAGCGAGCGCTACCCGAGCGCCCGACCAGCCGTGTCTACTTCGACGTGTCCGAGCCGGCGAGTCACTACGCGAAGGCGGTCTCCGAGCTCCATACGGTCAGCGCGGTGATGGGCGAGCTGCTCGACTCGAGCGACGCCACCCTGATCACGACGAGCCACTACCAAAGCCGGGTGGAGTCCTACCTCGGCGTGCTCGGGCCGTCGGTCGACATCTGGGAGATCGGCAACGAGGTGAACGGCAACTGGACCGGCCCATACTCAACGGGGGCAGCCAAACTCCAGGAAGCCTTCGCCGACGTGGCCGCGGCCGGAGGCCGCTCGGCACTGACCCTCTACGCGAACGAGTACGCCCCCGACAACTGCGGGGACGGGACCAGCGAGCTGACGCCCGTCCAGTACTCGGAGCAATACGTGCCCGAGCCGGTCCGCGACGGGCTCACCTACGTCTTCGAGAGCTACTACCCGACCCAGTGCGAGGACACCTATCCGACCAACGACCAAGTCACCGCGGAGATGGACCAGCTCCACGCGCTCTACCCCAACGCCCTCCTCGGATTCGGCGAAGTCGGCCTGCCGAGACGCGTGAAGACGAAGACGGTCCCCACGGCCGCGCAGGTCATGTCATGGGCGTACGGCCTCCATCCCGACACTCCCGGCTATGTGGGCGGCTACTTCTGGTGGTACGCCTTCGAGGACGTCTTCACCGGACGACAGCTGCTGGCGCCCAACCTGTCCAGGGCGTTCCAGGCAGAGGCGGCTGCCCTCGGTTGATCGCCGAGGAGCCCGATGCAACGAACCACCGAGCGAGAGGCGACACCGGTCGCAGAAAGTGTGTCCGTCGCTCCGGCCGTGTCGACGTCACTCTTGTGCATCGGGCTCGTCGCCGGTGCGATCGAATGCTTCTGGCGTTCGGCGCAGATCGACCGGGACGACCGCCAGGAAACCCAAGTTGCCCGACGGAGGTGGAGGCTGGCGGGTGCCGCGCTGATCGTGGCGGTGCTCGGGCTGGTCAGGCGACCACTCGGGCTCCGCCGAACACTCGTCGCTACCGCGGGTCCCGGCGCATCGTCCACATGATCGGACACCCCTGCGGGTGGAGCTCGTCGACGACTTCGAACCCATGGCGCCGGTACCAGGGGATGTTCTCGGGCTTCTGGGTCTCGAGATAGGCGAGGGTCTGGTCCTGATCGGCTCGCTCGATCACGGTGGTGACGAGCGCGGACCCGACGCCGCGGCGCTGCCATCCGGGGTCGGTCCCGAGCAGCGCGAGATACCAGTGAGGTTCCTCGACACGGCGATGGGCCCGGTCGATCGCGCCGTACAGCCGGACCCCGGCAAAGGCACGGGAGCCAAGGCGGTGGACCGACCCCAGGTCGTGGAAGAGGCTGATCACGTCGCGGCGAGCACCGCGCGGGTATGCGCCCGGCGGCAACCACACTGCTGCGCCCAGCACCAGTTCGCCCTCACGCGCCACCCAGACCTCGTGGAACGGCATCCCGTCGAGCACCACCGTTCCCATGAAGGTGAGCGCAGCACGTGCCTGTTGGATCAGGTTCGGGATCAGAAAGTCGAACACCGGGTCGTGATGGAAGGCCCGTGCGAGGGTCACCGTCGTGCTCGAGAGCTCGGAGTGCTCCATGCGGTCGACGATCACCGGGGTTGCGCGCTCGCCTTCGGCGACGGGTCCGATGCGAACACCCGGGCCCCCGCGACCCAGGTTTCGGCGACGCCCGGCGGATCCTCCGCGTCGAGTGGACCGGCGAGCACCACCAGGTCGGCGCGTAGGCCCGGCGCGAGGCGACCGCGCTCGGAGTCCTGGCCACCCGCATGGGCGGCGCCGGCGGTGTAGGCGCGCAACCAGTCTTCATAGGGGACGGACTGCTCGGGACCGATCACGGTGCCTTTCGAAGTGAGCCGTGTGACGCCGCGAGCCGAGGTGAGCAGGGGCTCGTTGAAGGCACACGGACTGTCCGACGAACCGGCGATGGACACCCCCTCCTCCACCAGCTCCGCGAAGGCCATCCACGTCGCCTCCTCCAGCTCGAAGCCGTCGACCGCACCACCCATGTGGTGCACGAAACCGGGTTGCACGACTCCCACCGCACCGATGCCGGCCATCCGAGCGGCCTGTCCGCGACCGAGGAGCGACGCGTGTTCCACTCGGAAGCGGTGATCGTCGTCGCCGTTCGCCCGCGCAGCCGCCTCGAACGCGCCGAGTGCTGCGTCGACCCCACCGTTGCCGATGGCATGGACGGCCACCCGGAACCCCCGAGCGACCACTTCGGCGACCTCTTGGTCGAGGTGGTCGAAGACCAGCCCGATCGACAGGTCGTGACCGTGGAAGCGTCCGCGAATGGCAGGGAGCACGCCGCCGTCGGCGAACAGCTTGACCGGACCGACCCGGAGCCACTCGCTCCCCTCCCCGGTCACCGGACCCTCGAGACGAGGTCGGTCGAGTGCAGCGAGCAACGCCTCGGCGTGCGGCATCATCAGCACGCTGATCGGGAGCCGATTCTCCGCTGCGAGTCGACCGTAGACGCGCTCGGCGGACGGCGGGCAAGCCGCGTCGTGCACACAGGTGATCCCGTCGGCGAGCAACGCGTTCGCGGCTTCGACGATGTGGTCGGCCCATCTGTCGGGGTCGCGATAGGAGGCCATCGACACGGCATGGGCGTCGCTGAACGCGCGCTCGACGAGAAGGCCGTTCAGCGACCCGCCCGACGAGCGTCCGAACGTGCCTCCGGGTGGTTCAGGGGTGGACTCGGAGATCCCGAGTGCGTCGAGACCCGCGGACGAGACGACGCACTGGTGGTAGCTGTAGTGGACGACGATCACCGGCCGGTCGAGGCCGAGGGTGTCGAGGTCGGCCCGGGTGGGGGTGAATCCGCCATCGAGGTCGCTCCACCCGACGCCGCGCACCCACTCGGCGTCCGGTTCGGCCGCTGCCTGGGCGAGGAGGGCCGACCGGAGCGCGTCCACGTCGGAGACTCCGGTCAGGTCGGCCCACCGCGGATGCAACGCAGCGATGGAGAGGTGGTAGTGCGCGTCGATGAAGCCGGGGAGCAAGGTCCGCCCGCCGAGGTCGACCGTCACCGCATCCCGGTAGGCCGGAGAGAATCCCCCGCTCCCCCACCGCCGCGATCCGGTCCTCCTCGACGACGAGCGCCTCCGCGACCGTGCCGAGCGGGTCCATCGTGTGGATCGGCCCTCCGGTGAACAACGTGGTGGCCAACTCGTCAGGACCTCCGGTCGAGGCGGTGGACCATGCGGAGACCCTAGCCACGGGGGCGCGGCACCGGCCCGGGGGAGAGCGAGTGGGTCAGGCTGGCGTCGTGTACCAGCCGCCGACGTCGACGACGAGCTGCGCGGTGCCACTCCCTTGATCGATCACGTCGAAGGCGCCCGTCCCGGTCAAGGTGGCCACGGTGAAGTTGGCCGCGACGCCACCGACCGGCGGGTTGACGTCGGAGGTGGTGGGCGGGGCTCCTTGCGGGTAGACGGTGAGGTAGCTCGGCGCGCTCGGCGCGACGTCGGTCACGTTGAGGACCGCCGCGGTGGCTCCGCTCGGCATGTCGGCGAGACCGCTGGCCTGGAGGGTGCGGGCGCTACCGGCGAGGAGGGGGTTGGCCGGACTGCCGGACGCGACGTTGGTGTTGCACTGGGTGTTCGGGGTCACCAGGTGCGAGGGGTTCGAACCGCGGGTGTCGCAGATCCGGACCGGCGCCACCTCGGGGGTGAACTCGGAGCCGGTGGTACCGCCCGTCGCGGTGTACCAGCCCGAGACGTCGAGGACCACGTCGGTCGGCGCGGCCGAGTAGAGGGTGATCTGGCCGGCGCTCGACAGACCGGGACGGTCACCCGGTTGGCCACCGTCTCCCCGGCCGTGTAGTTGACGTTGGAGGCGACCGGCTGCGGCTGGCCCGCCGGGTAGGCGGTCACGAAGCCGGGCGCGGTCGGCCGGGTCACCGTCACGTTCAGCACCACTGCGGACACCCCGCTCGCGGGGACCCCGCCGTTGCCGGTCACGGTGAGCGTCAGCGGACTGGCTGGCGTCACCCGGTTGTCGGGGCTGCCGGCGGCGACGTTGGTGTTGCACTGGGTGGCACCGCCGGTCAGGTGGGAGGGATTGGATCCTCGGGTGTCGCAGATCCGGGCCGGGCTGGACAAGGCGTTGTAGAGCCCCGCACCGCTCTGCGGGGTGGTCGTCACGTAGCCCTCGAGGTCGACCACCACGTTGGTCGCCGACGGCGAGAAGACCGAGATCTGCCCGCCGGTGCCGAGGCCGACCTCGACCAGGTTGGGCACGGCCTCGCCGGGCACGTAGTTCAAGTTGGAGGCGGTCGGACGGGTCGCCCCGGCCGGGTAGACGGTCAGGTAGCCGGCGGACTTGGCGCCGGTGGCGGTGACGTTGAGCACGACCGCGGTGACCGCGCTCGAGGGCACCCCGAAGTTCCCGGCGACGGAGAAGCTGACCGTGCCGTTCGCCGCGAGGGTCGCTCCCGCCGTGCCGTTGCTGCACTGGGCTGCGGCACCGGAGAGGTGCGACGGGTTCCCCGCTCTCGTGTCACAGACCCGCACCGGGGCGAGCGGGACGTAGACCCCCGGGTCGGAGAAGACGGGGATGGTGAGGGTCGCCGAGTCGGACAGCGCGTTGGCGTCGGTGACCTCGAAGGTCACCGGGAAGGCCCCCGAGGACGGTCGGCGTGCCGGTGAGCGCGCCGGTCGCGGGATCGAGGCTCAGCCAGGCCGGGGGCGAAGGCGAGGTGATCGACCAGCTGTAGCCGGGCGTGCCGCTCGTTGCGGCGAGCATGCCCGAGTAGGCGGAGCCCACCGTCCCCGGCGGCAACGAGGTGGTGCTGATGATCGGCGGGGGCGGGCTGTAGGTGAACTGATCGGAGGCGGAGAGCGCGCTGGTCCCACCGGGCGTGGTGACGGTGACGTCCACCGTTCCCTTGCTCTCGACCGGCGACACGGCAGTGAGGGTCTGGGTGTTGTCGTTCACCGTGAAGCTCGCGGCCGGCGTCGAGCCGAAGTCGACCGCGGTCGCACCGACCAGGTAGTTGCCTGAAATGGTCACGCTCGTACCACCGGTGGTGTAGCCCTGATTCGGCGAGACCGAGGTGACCGTCGGAGGGGGTGTCCCGTAGAAGTCCGAGAAGGATCCCGAGGTGTAGGTGCCCGGGTAGGCGATGATGTAGGTCCCGGTCGGGTCGAGCATGTCGACGGGGAAGAGGGTCGACGCGGCGGATTCCGTCGACTCCGATGCTGGTGAACGTCATGGTTCCGAAGTTCGCCAACGTGGACTGACTGCTGTCGACGGTGGGCGCCTCCTCGATCCACTCGGCGGAGGCGCCCGGAGTGATGTAGGCGAACGTCTGGTTGAACCCCCACGACTGGGTCACGTCCTCGATGGTGACGGCCCACATGTTGGCGGTCGTCTCGATGACGCTGGCCTCGATCTGGTCGCCGGGTTCGACCGGCGCCGGTCCGCTCGAATTTCCGATCACACCCTCGTTCCCCGGCAACAGCTCGACCCAGGCGTAGTACTGGGTGGACCCTCCTGACGTACTGCTGGGCGGTCCCCGCCTGGATCAGGGAGCTCACCGTCATGCCGTCGATGCCGATCCAGCTCGCCGAGTACTCGTCGCTGGTCGGACGCGGCGACCGCCGGCACTATCCAGTCACCACCCACACCGGTGAAGGCGGCTCCGAGAAGCGATCTGTCCCGACCAGTTGGTCGAGTCGAAGTCGTTGCGGACTCCGCCACCAGGTGCGACGCCCTGAGTCGGGTGGAGAGCCGACGCCTGTACGACGGCCGGACCAACAGGGTGGGTGCTCGTCGAGAGCGAGACGCGCCGGAGGTGTGTGGTGTCGAGAGGATGGACCGCCGGAAGGTGTGCGCCATGGAGCGGAGCGACCGCGGCGCGAGGTGAGGGAATGTCGGTCCTCGTCGAGGCGGCGGATCCGACCGTGCGGAACGGAAAGACCGCACCGAGGAGCGCGAGCATGCACACGCACGCGAGCGCAGGCAGCGGATACCGCCGACCCGAGGCGACGTCATCGACCGGCATCGAACCGTCCTTTCACGACGAAGTGAGCCAGCCGTCCATCGTGGGTAGCTGCTTCTGGCCAGCATTTTAGCGGCCGAAGACGCCTAGTCGCAGGACAGGAAGCCAAAAAACCGCGCCCCCGAGTGCGACGACGGGTACAGAAATACCGGTTGCCGATCGCACTCGTCAGGGTGATCCGATTCGACCGACGCGGCGGATCCTCACCGTGGTGGACATGCTCCGACGATTCAGAACGGCAGGCCGAGAACCCGCAATCCCTCCGTCGGGAGGTCGAGATCCGGGGTGAACAGGTACCAGCACGTGAGCAGTGGCATCACCATCGGGCCGTTCTCCTGTTCGACGATCACCTCGCCGTGCACCTGTTGCCATCCCATTCGCTCGTAGAAGGGCAGCCTCACGTCCCGACAGAACAACATCCCGAACGGGCGCCCGGTAGCACCCATCCGAGCGGTCGTCTCCCGAACCATCAATTCACCGATCCCCCGACCCCTCACGGTCGGATGGACCATGACGCCCCCGAGGCCCACCCCCGGCGTCTGCCTGCCGTCGGCTTCGACCTCGATCGGAAGGAAGCCTGCGTGCCCGATCGTCCTTCCCTCCTCGGTGACCACGACGTGTCGCTCCCCGGGCTTCCAGGTGATCCCGAGGTGCTCGGTGCCGTAGGGGTCGACTTCGCCGCCCGCGAGCGCCGCCGCGTCCTCGAGCGAGAAGGTGGGCACCTCAACGATCTCCATCGACAAGAGGGTACCGGCGACCTCGACGACGAGCGGGGCCGAGGCTCAATCGACCTCGTTCGAAGCCGGACAGCGCCAGCGTTCTTACAATGCCTCTCATGGAGACGATCATCATCGCGACGGACGGGTCCGAGACCGCGAAGGAAGCCGCATCCCGGGGCCTCGCGCTCCTCAGGCCGGTCGACCAGGTCCTGGTCGTGAGCGTCGCCGATCTGGCCGATTCGGATCTCACGGTGGACGCGACCGGTCACGCCGCGGCGACGATGACGCCCGAAGAGGTCGAGGCGTTGAACGACGAGGTCCTCCGACGCAGTCAGTCGAACATCGACGCGACGATCGAGGCCCTGCGTGCGCACCCCGGGCTCCCCTCGGGTCTCGAGACCCGGATCATCGGTGGCCAGGCCGGTCCCGCTCTTTGCCAGCTCGCGTCCGAGACTGCGGCGGTCGCCGTCGTCATGGGATCGAGCGGGCGAGGCGTTCTGAGAAGGGCGGTGTTGGGATCGGTGTCCGACCACGTCGTCCGTCACGCCCCGTGCCCGGTCGTCGTGACGCGAGCCCGTCCGCAGTAGACGGTCGATCGGCCGTTCCGATGCCGGATCGCAGCGTCCGCCTCCGACCGTTCCGTGAGGAGGACCTGGAGCACCTCGATCGGTTGTCGACCGACCCCACCTTGTCGAAGCCGTTCCTCTGGTTCGGCTTCAAATCGAAGGAGGGATTTCGCCGGCGCTGGGAGAAGGACGGGTTCCTCGAGAGCGACCCTCGGCTCTTGATCGTCGCGCAGATCGACGACTCCCCTTTGGGTTGGGTCAGCTGGCGGGAGGAGGGTCGGCTCACTTCGATCGGGACCTACGAGATCGGAGCGCTGCTCTTTCCGGAGCACCGAGGCCACGGTTTCGGAACAGAGGCGCAGCGCCTGCTCGCCGAGTACCTCTTCTCGACGTCGGCCGATCCACAAACTCTGGGCCGGGACCGAGACCACGAACCTCGTCGAGCAGCGAGCGTTGGAGCGATGCGGCTTCGTGCGGGAGGGCGTACTGCGACAGGACCTCTTCCGCGACGGAGCTTGGCGCGACACCGTCGTCTACGGCCTTCTGCGAACCGACCTGTGAGCGGTTTGGAGTTGGTGATCTTCGACTGCGACGGAGTGCTCGTCGACAGTGAGCGACTGGCCATTCGGACCGAGGCCCAGGTACTCGCGACCCTCGGGTGGCCGCTCTCCGAACGGGAGATCGTCGAGCGGTTCGTGGGCCGCTCCGCGGAGCACATGCACCACGAGATCGAGAACCATCTCGGGCGAAGCGTCGACTGGGACGGAGAATTCGAGACACGGTACCGAGAGGTCTTCGCACGTGAACTCTGCCCGGTCGCGGGCGTGGAGGGTGCGCTCGATCGCATCGACGTCCCGGTCTGCGTCGCGTCGAGCGGAACCCACGCGAAGATCAACTTCTCATTGGGTGTGACCGGCTTGGCCGCCAGGTTCGACGGACGTGTCTTCAGCGTCGAGGACGTCGAGCACGGGAAGCCGGCGCCGGACCTCTTTCTCTACGCGGCGGAACAGATGGGTCGGGACCCCTCAGCGTGTGCCGTCGTCGAAGACAGCGTGTCGGGGGTGAAGGCCGGCATCGCAGCCGGGATGCGCGTCTTCGGGTTTGCCGGCGGGGTGACCTCTGCCTCACAGCTCTCGCTCGGTGGCGTCCACGTCTTCGATCAGATGGCCGAACTTCCCGACCTCCTTTGATAGACGAGTGAGAGCTCTCAGATGGTCACGGCGATGACCAGGCTTCCCTCGTAGAAGGGTTGGGTGCGGAGGTGGCCGAACTGCCGGTCCCACGTCCCGTCGACGAGGTGGTGTTCCAGGTCGACTGCGAACCGATCCTGCGACGCTGCGTCGAGGAAGCTCCACGCCGAACAGGATTGACGGGCCGCAGGGTCGAGCAACATCTCGGGGCGCCCGTAGTAGGCCTCGTTGAACCCGTCGGAGCAATCCAACGGGATGGGCACGGGAGTGGTCCGAAGAGCCGTGCCGAGTCCGGACTCGACTTCCGACAACGGCGGATATCGGCGTTGCTCCGCTTCGATCACTCGAGGTGCGTATTCGTTCAGCCAGTACCCGTCGAGCAAGCGGGGATCGCAGGTCAGGAGGACGACCGGACCTCTGGTGACCCGCCGGATCTCACGAAGGCCCGCTCCGGCGTCACGCCACTGGTGGACGCTGAAGGTGGTCATGGCGGCGTCGAAGGAGTCATCGGGAAACGGGAGGTGCTCCGCGACTGCGTCGAGCGCGCTCGGCAGATGGTCCGGCCGTTGGGCCCGCATCGTCTCGGAGGGTTCGACGGGAGTCACTTCCCGGTCGGTGGGCTCGTAGGAACCTGGCCCCGCGCCCACGTTGAGCACGCCGCGAGCGGAACCGAGTGCCGCGGTGATCCTTTCGGCGATGCGTGGATCGGGACGCCGGTAGCGGGCGTACGAGGTTCCGAGATGTCGGTAGTCGGCGTCGCCGACGCTGCCGTCACCGGATCGGCCGACCATGACGACATCCTACGAGACCCTCTTCTTCCACTTCCTCCGAGCGGCATCAATTCGACGGTGGTACGAAGAACGTGGGCAGATCCGGAAGTCGGACGCCGTCCACTGCTCTCGATCGCGTATGGTCGGGTCGTGAACCCGGAGCGCCGAGAAAGAACAGGGATCCGAGTATGACGTTGCAGGACCTGGATCCTTCCATCTCCGAAGTGATCTCCCTGATCGACCTCGGCGACCTCACCACCGAGAAGCTCGCCGACCTACGGATCGATTTCTCGATCCCGATCCCCGAGTCGGTCGAGTGGAGCGACGTGGACGTCCCAGGTGATCCGGACGTCATCGTGAGGATCTATCGCTCCAGGGAATCGGTCGGCCCGGCCCCCTGCATCTATTCGATGCACGGCGGAGGTTACGTCCTCGGCTCGCGTGAGATCGACAACGCCGCGTTCGCCAATTGGTGTCCGGAGCTGGGCGTGGTCGGGGTGTCGGTCGAGTACCGCCTCGCACCGGAGACCCCTTACCCCGGTCCTCTCGAGGACTGCTACCGAGGACTGGTCTGGTGCTACGAGCACGCCGACGAACTCGGTATCGACCGCAACCGAATCGGCGTCGCCGGCATCAGTGCCGGTGGAGGGCTGGCAGCCGCGCTCGCGCTACTCGCCCGCGACCGCGGCGAGGTGCCGCTCGCCTTTCAGCTCCTCGACTGCCCAATGCTCGACGACCGTCAACAGACGGCGTCCAGCCAGCTGGAAGGGCTTCCCGTCTGGAGTCGTCGATCGAACGAGTTCGGGTGGCGCTCGTATCTGGGTGCGCTCTACGGGCGCGACGACATCCCCCCGACCGCAGCACCGGCCCGGGCCACCGATCTCTCCGGTCTTCCGCCGGCATTCGTGTCGGTCGGCACCGTCGACGGATTCCGAGACGAGGACATCGTCTATGCGATGCGCCTCAACCAGGCCGGAATACCGACCGAGCTCCACGTCTACCCAGGGCTCTGTCACGGCTACCAGATCGCGCTGGACTCCCCGGCGGTCCAACAGTCGAGCCGCGACACCACCCGGTGGCTGCGTCAACAGCTACCGCGTTGAGCACGAACCCGATCAGGTGGGGATCCTGGTCGAAGACCTGATCACCCGCCCGGGGCGTGCATCGGTCAACTCGCCGTCGTCGACGACGACC
>CAVUGU010000016.1:0-31294 GCA_963741055.1 uncultured Acidimicrobiales bacterium
GGTTCGTCTGGGACGGATCAGCCACCTCTGACAGAGCGGGCGGAAACACTTTCTATTTGCCAGAGAGCAACTTGTGACAAATGGTGTTCTCGACGCTCACCGCCGGCCTGTGCCTGAATTCAAATTCCTCTCGGCGCCCGAGGGCCGCGTATTGGGTCAACTCACCCGCGCCAGGACAGTCTCGGTCTTGTGCCCTCCGACTGGCATCTCGAGCCCGATTAACAGGTGACCACCAAAGGCGCGAGCGATCTTTCGCAGTGTCTCGGCCGTTGGGGCGTGACGACCACTCTCGAGGCGAGAGATCGCCGCTTTGCTGGTACCCACTCGCTCTGCCAGCGCATCCTGGGTTAGGCCGTTGTCCATCCGAAGACGGATGATGATTCGGGCCACATCCTCATATGGGGCCAGGCGAGCCTGCTCGGCTCGATAGGCGGTGCTCCGCTTCGCCCTCCGACGGCTGGCTTCGGCGGCACTTTGACCGATGGGGCTGCCATATGCCATGACATCCATGTTACCGATTTTGATAACTAGCCGTCGAGGCTCATGGAGCGTCATGACCCGCCGCCCGGGGAGGGCGCCTGGGCTGTGTGTCCATTCGTGCCCGGAAGTCCTGCCAGCGTCGCTTGGCAACCGCCTTGTCCTCGTCCGAGACCCGGCGGGAACGCTTCTCGAAGGCATGCAACAGGATAAAGAGGTTCTCCGAACGGCGGTAGAGGACTCGGAAGAGACGGCGGCCGTAATGGCACCGGAGCTCCCTGAGCTCGCCGGAGATCTGACTGCTGTGGGGGAAAGGGAGGGGCGGATCGTTCGTTCGGAGCACGTTGAGCCGACTGATCTGGTTGTCGATCGCCACCTGGGCCTCGTCAGGTTGCAACTGCTCGATGAAGTCGTAGACGGGCTCGCTACCGGCCTGGTCGCGGTAGTAGACGGCCTGCATCGTTGCCATGGCGAGAGCCATAGATCAGGCGGCTAACCCCTGAAGATGCTCGTACAGTATTCGTCTGCGGCTCGCGAGAGCTCCCGAATGCCTCGCGTGGCGACAGGAGCAAACCGGAAAAACGGCGCGATTGAGCTCACGGCTCTCAACTCGCAGCTCCGTGCGTCCGACGCTCCGGCTCGGCACCGTCTCCCCGCCGAGGCGCAGCCGATCCTCCAACCGCTGAGCCCGGGGGCCCCTGACGCGGAACAGCCTTCTTTCTCGTGAGACTGCGATACAACTGCAAGGTGCTGGGGTGAACCGATTCGAGAGGTTCCACTCCTTCTGCCACCAGCAGAACCAGTTCTGCCATGACGGCTTCTACCCCGGCTGGATTTCCTCCCAAGTCTGCAGCGCGAAGCAACATACGGTAGAGGCGCTCGTCGTACGGACTGACGAGCAATCCCTTGCGCGTGGACCACTCCGCGCCGCGTGCATCGCCCGCGTTGAGACACGCGCCCGCGAGCCGTCCGCTCAGGTCGACCACGCTGGACTCGATGGCCGGCCCGATGCCTTCGAGGATCGGCCAATCGGACGACCGAAGTCCCTCGAACGGCCGCCCCCGTACGAGTTCGAGAGCGGAGCGCCAACGCGCCGGACGCCCACTGTCCGCGAGACTGACGAAGCGGTCCCAATCGGTTCCGACCGTAGGGCCGAGCGCCAGCCGGCCATGCGATCGGGGCAGGTGGTCGATGCCGTCGCGCGACCGACCGAGCGCCCGTCTGGCCACCGACGCCGTGGAGTGAAGGGACGACGGCGCCATCAGGCGGTCCGGCCAGAGCGCGGTCGCCCACGCCTCGCTGGACGCGCCGCGAGGATGCATCGCCAGATAGACGACCAGCTCCTTCGCCCATGCCCGGGTGAATTCGCGTGACGCTCCTCTGATCTCGACCGGCCCGAGCACGAGGACCTCGACTTCGCTTGTCTCGGGTCGCGAGTCGGGATCGTCTTCCACACGGCGGACGAAAGGCCCCGTCGGTTGCCGTGGAGCGGGCTCTGGGCTCGGCGCTGAAGGAGTCGCTGAGGGAGCGGAGACCGGGTCGGTCACGTCGAGCGCACCGGCATCGTGTTCAACCACGTCTTCTCGGTCGAGGACGGCGGCTCGATCGCTCAAAGGAGCGCGCGCCGTGAGTGCTCCCGCCCCGGCCCGATCGAATGGGACCGCGCGAGAGGTGATCGGCAAGGGCGCGTCGGGTGATGCGGCGGGCGGCTGCGCCACAGGAAGCGGAACCTGCAGATCTCGATAGGGGTCCTCCGACGGCGGGGCTGAATCCTTCTCCTCCGCCAAGTCGAGGATCGCTGCCACCTCCGCGAACTCGCCGGCATCGACCTGCTGGGGAGATAGCACCGCTGCCAACAGCTCGAGCGGCGCGGAAGATGCACCTCCTGCCAATCGGACCGAATGGGCAGCACCACTCTGGCTCTTCCGTGTACCGACAGCGACCACTGCGGTTCCGCCGAGCGGATCGGAACCGACCTCGAGGAGCTCGTGCACCGCGTTCTCGGCAACGGCAGGGCCACAGACGACGACCAGGGGTGCCCAGCATCCGTCGTCGTCGATCCACCTTGCCGCAGCAAAGGACTCGACCATTGCGTTGCTCCTGAGAGCGTCGCCGTGGAGCCGTCGACGGCAGAGCTCGAGCACCAGCTGCTGAGGATCGGACACGCTCCTGACTCTGTCGAAACGCTCGAATTCGGCTCCGAAACCGACGAGCACGACGTCGAACCGGCCGGACCAATGCGACGTCGCGAGTTCGAGCGCAAGGGCCCGGATCACGTTCTCGCAACCAGCTTCTTCTCCGCTGACGACCAGCGATCCGAGTGATTCGAGATCGACCAGCAGTACGCCCTCCCCGGCCGCGCCCGCAGTCACCAGTGTCGGGACCGGAGCACGACCTGACTCCCGGGTCGATACTCGGTGGCGAGTCGAGAGGAGTCGCCGTTCGACGCGGCAAGAGACCGTCGACTTCCTCGAACGGCGGTGGAATCCGAACTCTGCCGCCTGGAAGGGCGACGACGAGCTCGACCGCGTCGGGCAGAATCCTTGCGCCTCGGACAGCCGGCCAGGCCCCTCGCTCCCAGGACGAAGCGAGCAACTGGAGGGCCGTGTCGATCGCCTCCGGTCCGCTCGCGCCCTCACCGACGCGTAGGCGGCGCTCGAACTGGCTACGCAGCCGATCCGGCAATTTGATGAACGAGCCGTCCTCCCGATGGCGCTGTTGGATGCGACGCAGCCGGTCGACCAGGTCGATCACTCCCGCGCCCACGATCCCCCCACCAAGGGGAACCGCCGGCGGTAGTTCCCCATGATTTCGCACCAGGCCGCCTGTCTCGGGGAAGTGCGTCCAGGGGTTACGACGAGCATTCGCCACTGGGACGATTGGACACTGCGTACCGCTGTCCCCGACGGAGGAACCCGGCTTCGCCGGTGAGCTGGCAGAAGACGCCGCACCGCTGGGCAAACGGGTGGACGCGTCAGGCGAAGGCTCGATCGGGAGCCTGAGCATCCAACCGGGCTGAATCCAGTGATTCTCGGTCAGCGAGTCCCCGTCCTCCTGCACGGTCCTGTAGTTGAGCTCGGCGATCTCGCGCCATCGCTTCGCAGATCCGAGCCGAGCCGAGGCGATGGACCAGAGGGTTTCTCGTGGCCCGACCAGATGGACGCTTGCCTCTTGCCTCGCGCTAGCTGGCGACTCATGTCCGTTCCGGCCCGTCGCGGTTTGCGATCTCGCGCCCTTATCGTGCTCGCTTGTCGCGCTGTCGCTGCTGCCCGAGCGAGACGCGGTAGCCCGTGTGTCGAGCGTGGTGACAGCAACGCTGCCCAATCGGATCGGGCCCGCACGCGTCTTCCCGAATGGGACCCGGTCCTCGATGACCGGCAACACTCCACCGATCAGCCCACGACCACCCTGGTCGCTCTGCGACCCGTCGACGAGTTTGTTCGCTCTAAGCCCGTGCCCGACAGCGGCGATGATCGGACGCGGAGTGGCACGACCGACGGACGACATCGCCAACGCAGTTCCGACGAGGCAGGCCGCAATCGACTGCACGGTTCGGCTGGCAGGCAGTCGGCGCGGTGACCTCCCGGTGATCGAACCCTTAATCTCGAGCGCGACACACATGGTCATCCAGATCCACGCGAGCCAAGCAAGGACCACGGCGCACCTGAACAGCCAGTGCGACACCAATGCCGAGTCGAACGCCTGGCTCGAAGTCAACGAACGTCGCGCCGCGCCCAGACTCCAGTGAGAGAAGGGGTTCCCGGTCGCGACGGAGAGGACGACCGGTATGGCGAAGACGAGGAAAACTAGCGCGAGGACGGCCAGACACGCGGTGGTCCGACCTCTCGCAGACACCGGGCTTCCGTCAATCGACTTCATGGAGTTCCCACTGTCACGCCTTGGAGGTCGACAGCCGAAGCCGTCGCGGATACCGGTAGCGACGTGATGCCGATGATGCCGAGGACCGAGGTGGGGACCCGATAATGGATCGTGACCGTCACTGCACCCGCCGAGACGGCGGCCGTACCCGGGTGCCCGGCGGCTGACGTGAACGCCTCTGCTGATCGGACCGCAGCGTCCTGGTCGATGACGAGCGAACCACTGCGTAGGGCGTCCGTCGACAACGCTCCGGCTCCCGCCCGGGCGGCCTGTTCTGCTTCGTCCACTGCCGCCTGGTGCGCGCTCATGGCCGCTCCGCCGTCGACAACCAGCCCTGCCAGGGCAACCAGCGCGACCAGCAGCAGCGCCACGAACGCGCTGACCGATCCACGATCCGAGAAAGAGCAGCGCGGACGGGCATCGGTGGCGGGTGTGAGCGCGCACCACTGCACTTGAAGCTCGCGGCAGTGAGCACACGGCATCGGATCAGCTCACCGAACGGTATGGGTCGATCGGAGCAGTCGCCGACGCCTCCACGGTCTTCGTCCCCGGCAAACCCGACACTGACAGGTCGAAGAGGTTCACTTGGCAGGCAACCGTCACCCTGACCCAGCCACCGGGATAGAAGTGACTTGTGTCGGTGTTGACCCATGCCTGCGAACAGGTGTGCGCACGATCGAAGATGCCGACAACCGCACTCTCCGCCGCGCCCGCTTCGGCGCTCGCCGCATTGGGCTCCACTGCAGCCGCCTGTGCGCCCGCTCGTGATGCCTCGACCACCAGCTGGTTCGATTCGCTCACCCGCCCGAATGCGAGCACTGCGAGCGCGATGAGGAACACGGCCGGGGTGAGGAGCACTAGCTCGACCGTCATGCTGCCCTCCTCACGAAACTTTGGCGTCATCATTCGCTCGAGCGGAATTCCTGTATCGGGCCGACCTGAGTTGCTGACACGGGGAGCGACAGGCCGGGCAGCACCGCGACGGCCGTCCCCTGCACTTGCACTCTTGCGATGTCACCGGGCATCACGTCGACCCTGACCAACGAGGTCGTGAGGTCGGACCCAGCTTCCTGCAGGATCGAGTGGGCTGCGGCCGACCCGGCGACGGCCCCGCCGCCGAAGGCCCGAGCTGATCGATCACCCTCCGAGGCAGCGAGTTGCACTACCTGTGCGGCGTGAGCCCAAAGCGCGAACTGCACAACAGCGAGGAGGACGATCATCACCGCGGGGATGATCAGCACCGCCTCGACCACCGTGGAGCCTCGGTCACCGGAGCTGCGCCAGGTGCGAGTCCCGTTCAGCCAAGGTTGATCGACTTCGCCTTCGCGGTGACCTTCGCAACGATGATTGCCCCGATCGAGATCGCCAGCGCGGCGAAGATCGCGGTGAGGATCACCTTCTCGACCACCGATCCCTCCTCGTCGAATGCTCGCCACGTTCGCAGGCGGCCCTGCACGTAGGTCCAGACCAGCGCGACATTCATTGTGAACATGGGTTCTCCTCATGGTGGTTGGGTTGTTTGATGAGCTGGTAGCGATCTCGATCCCTGGCTCGGCGCGGACGACCGGCGCGTCCCCGGCGATCGGGAAGACTCGTGCAACTCGGGCAAGATCCATCGAGCCAGCCCCCTCAGAACCCACCGAGGATTCGGCTGAACGCCGGATAACCGACGAAGAGGAGGAATCCGACCAGCAGCAGAGCACCTGGCAGAAAGAGGCGCTCCGTAGTCGCGTTGGCGGCAGATTCTGCCTCCGCTTGCTCGTGTCGCCGGAGAGTAACGGCGCGTGCTTGCAGTGCTTGACGGATCCTCGCCCCCTCGGTGCCGGCTAGCTGCAGTGTGGCAGCGAGCTCCACGAGCTCGGGAACACCGAGATCGTCTCCGAGTTGGCCGAGTGCGGCCCAGGGCGATCTGCCGGCGTCTCGTGCACGGTGCAGCGACCGCGCGACCGTCTGGGCCGCCCAGTCCGAACTCACCTGCGACGCCGCGAAGAGCGCTCCTTCGACCCCGACACCACCTGCGAGGCTCAGCACCACGAGATCCACAAAGGTTCCGATCACGAACCGGAAATGGCGTCTCCGCTCACGCGCCGTCTTCGCAAGCATCGCGACGGGAAGGACTAGTCCACTGACAACGAGGAACATCGTGACAAGGATCGGGACAGCCAGCGGGATTGACAATCCGGAGACCGCTGCGAGAGTCCAGAGAACCGGAGGGACGAGCAACCCGGCTCCTGCGCCGACGAGCATGCGAGTGACGAGCTCCTCGAAACTCTGACCGCTCACCGCCAATGTCGAACCCAAGGTCTCCATCCTCGGATGTGACAGGGCTCCGCGGTTGATCAACCACTGAGCGGCGCTCTGTCCGATCCGTGTCGGATCGTTTCCTTCGTGACCGGGGTAGCTGGAGGGAACTGGACGGCTCATCGATCCGGTGATCTCGACGAGTGGAGTCGGCGCGCTCCGGAGGCCGGCCACAACACCGACACAACCGAGGCCCGCGGCCAAGCCGAGCAAAATTGCGGCGGTCATTGCTGGTTCACAGCCGATCCGAGCAGGCGCGCCGGCTTCGGCGGACGCGCCAACCAGACCATCAGGGTCAGACCCGACCCGTAGAGCAATGCAACCGTGGCGAGCACGACCTGGCCCGTCGCCGTGCCGAAAGGCGAGAGGTAAGTATGGGCCAATAGGGCGAGCCCCGATGCGAACGCGATCGAGAAGACGAGCACCGTTCGCACGCCACTGCGCACGGAAGCCCGGCTGGTCTCGATCCGGAGCCGCAATGCCACTTCCTCGCGGGTCGAATCCGCGAGCGCAGTGAGCAGATCACCCAACTGCTGCGCTCGGGAGGTCACCGCCAGGAGAAGCGCGCAGACGACCCGGTCGGCGCAGGGATCCCCCACCTCGTCGGCGAACTGAAGCAAAGCATCTCGCGGATGGATTCCAGCGTTCAGCTGAGCCGCGAGCCGTGTCGCTGCGCTCCGGATCGGCTGTGGACTGATCGCGGAGGTCGCGATGATGGCTTGGCCAAGGCCGGCGGCCGCGGCCAGCGTCCCCTGCAGCATCTCCGTCCACGTGGCAATCGCCTCGATCTTCCCGATGGCGACAGTTCCGGAAGTAAGTGCGAACAGGCCGGGTAACGCGTAAGCGGCGAGTCCGGCGATCGGAGCTGCGACCGGCCATCCGGTGACCAGGCCGAAGAAGGCTGCGGCCAGAGCAGCAGTGGCCAGTCTGGGTAGCCGCTGCCTCCCCCAGCTGACCGGGTTGGCTGCAAGGGGACCACTCGACGTACCTCCTGTGGCGCTGGCAAGCGGTCGTTTTGGCACCGACATGGCGACACCTACGAGACCGATTCCGAATGCGCTGGCGCAAAGGACGACGAGCACGACTTCTGTCACGCCGGCGCTCCCAGCCACTCGGCTCGAATGGGCTGGTACCCGAACCGAACCAATTCGTCTCGCGTCTCGGCCCGAAGCGGCGAGGCCGGCACCGCCCTTCGGTCCTTTCCCGGGCGGTAGACCTCGTTGGAGATCACCTGCACTCCTTCCGCATCGATGACCTCACGGACCGACGAGACGAAGCGGGTGCGCGCACTGCGTGGGGGAAACGAGATGTCCAGGCTCCCCGCCTCCTCAACCTCGGTGCCGAGGGACAGACCATCGTCGCGACCCGGCCACAAGGAGTCGTCGTCGTCCCGCAAGATCTGATCGGTGGCGTCCCCCTCCGTGGGGTCGTGAGCCGCGGTATCCAGGTACACGACGAAGTGGATCGCTCCGGCGATCAGCAAGTTGGCTGCCTCGAGAGGGAGCCGTTCGGGTGCCTGCACGGCGTATGACGCGATCCTCCGGAAGACGCCTGCAGAGGAATCCGCGTGGATCGTGCACATCGATCCAGAGCGCCCTTGACTCATCGCATTCAGCATCGGAAGGACTTCGTCCCCGAGTACTTCACCGACGATTACGCGATCAGCATTCATGCGAAGCGCACGCCGGACGAGATCGGCCACGGAGATCAGGCCTTGGCCTTCGACGTTCGCCGGTCGGGCTTCCAGCGCGACCATGTCGGGGTGCCGGGCAGGCATGCGATCGAGACCGAGCTCGAAGGCCTGCTCGATGGTGACGATCCGTTCTCGTGGTGGAACCTCGGCGGCGAGAGCCCGAAGCAACGTCGTCTTTCCCGAATTCATCGCACCAGCGACGACGATGTTCTTCCTTGCGCGGACGGCAGCGGCCAGCAACGAGGCGAGTGGCCGGTCGACTGAACCCAGCACGACCAGGTCGTCGAGCGAGAGGTCGCTGTAGCGGTGTCGGCGGAT
The DNA here is from genome assembly GCA_963741055.1 of uncultured Acidimicrobiales bacterium. Lineage (GTDB taxonomy): Bacteria > Actinomycetota > Acidimicrobiia > Acidimicrobiales > RAAP-2 > Bog-756. The sequence goes on from CAVUGU010000016.1 coordinate 8,669, forward strand.
CGACACTGCCGGACGCGCAGTGACCGCCATCAACGCCGAGAGTCGACTTCCACCGGGCAGCTGTAGGTCGAGTTCGGGCCGGGCGAGGTCGAACCGCCGCTCCGACAGCCCGAAGCGGGTGCCAGCAGTTCGCATCATCTCGACGAGTTCGTCGTCGGAGTGGGCGACCGGAGCCATCAGGACCTTGGAGCCGTCGGAATATGTCACCCACACCCGGTCGCATCCGTTGATGTCGATGTTTTCGATCTCGGGGTCGTCGACCAGTCCCTGCAGCCGACCCAGGCCGAAGAGGGCGTCGAGGACCTCTTGTGCCATGCGCTGCTCAGTTTCGGGGTTGTCGAACGCCGACCAGCTCCCGTCCGGGCCGACGAGCGTGTCCAGGTGAGCGAAGATCCGTTGCCGCGCGAACTCCTTGCGGTCGTCGCCGACGAGATCGGTGGCACCCGGCGCCGCCAGGTCCTCTGCAACCAGCTGTCGGATGATCGAGGCCATCGAACCGTTCACCGCTTCGGTGTTGGTCATCGCGCGGAGTTGTTCATGGAATGGACTTCGGCCTCGGAGCACCTGACTGACTCAGAAGAGGCCCGTGCCAGTTCGGACGCGATTCGAGCCGCCGATGCGACCAGCCGGGAACGAGACAGACGACGACCTCCGCCATCCTCGCCACTCGCTACGGCCGCAGCCTTCGAGTCCCAGGGGACTCTCCCGAGGAGACGCACCCCTGTGAATGCCTCGATCTCTTCGTCCGTGTGGCGACGCGGGCCTACGACGACGAGTCCGAGCTTCGTGCCGCAGCGCTCCGTGAGTGACGCAGCGCGGAGGTGAACGCTGATCACAGAGGCCGGGTCGGCCCTCGAGACGAGGACGAACTCGTCGGACTCTCCGAGCCACCGATTGGCGTCGTCTTCTCGAACCGGAAGCCGACCTATGTCGACGAGGAGATCCCGGGCGCCTGGTTCCTTCGCAAGATCCAGCACGTGAGAGACCGCCGTATGGTCGGTCGCCGCGGTCGATTCGGTTCCAACGAGAACGTCGAGCCCACCCGGCAGCCGCTGCAAGTGCTCCTCGAGGGTTGCCCGACTGCCCTCACGACGGAGCGCTGCCGCGAGGGACGTCCAACCGCCTCTCGACGACAGTCCGAACCCGCGGCGAGATCACCGCCTGCTGGATCGCATTCCACCACGATCGGGACCGGCACGCTCGACCACTTCGCGGCGACAAGACAGGTCAGTGTCGTGACACCGGGGGAGCCTTTGACCGATGCGAATGCGACCACCGTCATTACGATCCACCACCGTTTCTCGTCGCGCCGTTGCTCGTCGCGCCGTTGCTCGTCGCGCCGCCGCTCGTCGCTCCGCCGCCGGTCGCGCCCCGCCGGTCGCTCCGCTCGTCCCGCTCGCAACGTCGGGGAGCAGGACGAGGCTCACCTGGTCGGCGGCTGCAGCGGTCGAGACCGAGGCTGCGAGCGTGGTCGGCACTTCCACGGATACGAGTTCCGACACAGTCCCGCCTGAGTTCGCGCCGGGAGTCGTCACGTCGAAGACCGCGGCCTCGGGAACGAGCACTCCAGTGGCCGCGGTCGCTTCGGAGCCATTGCTCGGAGAGTTCGGTCCACTCGTGGTCGCGACCGACAGCGGCGAACCGGGGCTCGCGGTCTGTACGACCATGACCTGGCTACCGGTCTGAACCCCGGTCGACGGATATTGCCCGTCCTTCAGGGCGATCCCCACCACCGCTTCCCCCGGTGGGATCGCCGGCGCGGAAGTCACATCGCCGGGAACCAACAACGACCCCGCAGGGACTGTGACCGCGGCACGCTTCCCCGACAACGTCGCCGTGAGCGAAACAGGGATCGCCTGCAACCCGTCCGACAGGCTCGCGTTCGCCTGACCGAGATCAGTCGAATTGAAGATCTGCCCCTGTTCGATCGTCCGGGTCACGACGACGACCTGCTGCTGACGTCGAGCGGAGGAGTAGAGGCTCATGAACCCCGCGATGCTCGTTACGATCACGACCGCGGACGCAGCTGCCAGGAGCTGCCTCCTGCTGCGAGGTCGCGTAGGGAGGAGGCGCTCCGGATCCGCCGATCCCCGCTCCGCCGCTCTGGGCGCGCTTCGACCGAGGAGCGAGGTCATACGCGACCGCCACGTGTTCAAGCCTTTTGCACCCTCGAGCGACCCCGTCGGCTGTGGGCGATGGGAACGATCCGGAATCATCAGCGATGTTTCGAGACTCTCGACCTGCTCGACACGAAGGGACGCGCTCGAGGACGTGGAGAGTGATGGCAGGGCGCCCCCACCCGCAGCGCCCTCTGCGGACCACGACACGCTCCAGGAGATCGTCGCCGTCACGCGAAAAGCCCCGTCGTTTGGATCGCCGTCGGCGGATGGTTGACCTGCGGACGAAACCGAGTAGCGGTACGAGCAGTCCGTTGTCTGGGCGCTGCTCGCGAGAGCCGGCTGGTACGGCACTCCCGGTCCGGCGCAGGTGACCGAACCTCCGTCGCCCATGCTCCAGGTCACCGAAGTGGGCACTGCGGAGGCGGTCGCACTCACGGGTCCGGCAGATGCGGTGACCTGGTAGGCGTGCCAGGTGCCGGGAGCGATCCATAGCCAGGTCGCGAGATTCACGACCGATGTGACCGGATTCGTCTCGATCACGGGAGCCGGAAGGACGATCGACTTCTCGGCTTGAAGAGCGAGGGAGTACGGATCGACTGGTGGGGCGCCTGCCGTCGCCTGGTCGGGAATCCACTCGGTCTGCGTGGTCTGTGCGCCAGTCGCGGAGTCGACGCAGGTGACCGAGTACCACGCTCCCGGCGTCGGTCCACCAGGGACTTGAGTCTGGTTGTTCAACGTGAGAAGGGTGTACGTACAAGTCCAAGGACTGGCTCCCCCTCCTTGACCGACGCTTCCGGGCACGCCCGGGGAGCCCCCGGACGAGCTACCGCTCCCCGCCCCGACGCTGACCGTTCCGCCGGGTCCGTCGCCGCCTGAGGCCGCAGCGACCGCACTCGACGCATCGAGCCCCGACGACACGACGCACGCGCACACGAGCGAGCATGCGCAGAGCGCGACGAGCAGACGTCCACCTCTCACGATCCGGCGCACTGCCCTACTCCGACGGTCTGGGCCGCGAGCTTCCAGCCGGCTCCGATCAACTCCATCGTCGATCGAATCAGCTCATAGTCGACCTGACCGAGGACGCCAGGGACCGGTCTGCCCGTCGCAGTGGAGACCACGACCTCTGCGTCGTGAAGACAGGAGGTGACCTGAGCGAGCCCCGATCCGACGAGCCGGACCGTCGGTGACCCGTACTCGGTGCCTCCGGTCGCGACCTCACCGGAGCTTTGCATCTCCTCGAGCAACGCCTGTGTCGCGCCAAGTTGCGGGGCCACGGTGGTCGCGGCCAGATCGGGTTCGTCGGGATCGGCCGTCAAGGCGGCCGCATCGAATGCATGCTCTGCAGCGAGCCAGGAGGAGACGACGACCGCCTTTACGTTCGCCGAGACACCCCCGTCAGTTGCGCCAGGTACCCCCTTCGGATGGAACTCGAGAGCATTCCGTTGCCGCGTCGCCGGCACCGTCGTGCACGCAGCCGCGACGAGCATCACCGCGACAACTCCGACTCCTGAAAGCCAGCCGCGCCGAGTCGCCGGCGTGACTGCACTGCGCACTGCCCCTCTCATCGGGGCGGCACGATATGGAATCGAGGAGCGACGCGCAACACCGTTTTCGCGTCCAGTGCAAGTGGTTCTGGCTCCGGCACTCCGGCTCGGTGAATGCAACCGTTGTTTCCAAGGCCGAGAATTCCTGCTCTGCGGCAGTTCGGTCCCGATTCGCAGAAGATCCTGACCGTCCATCGACATCGGGGAAGGATCGATAGCGAACCTTGCACGGATTCTTGCGCGCGAGATTGCTCACCAGGTCGACCAGTCGGATTCGCAGGTCAGTTCGGTAACGGCCGACCATCGACTCTCGTTCCCGAGCAAGGATTCTTGGCAGAGGCCGTTACCCCGAGTGACTCGCCCGCCACGCATCGTGGAGAGACCTTGGTGCACCACTGGCGTAGCCCGCTTGAACTCGTTCATTCCGAATGCTGTTGATCGCCGACGGCCTCGAAAGCGAGAGGGGCGCACGTGATTTCGAGCGCGCTTCGGCGAGCTCCCACTCGCGACCGAACCATCGCCGGATCCGACTCGAGCCGAACTCCGTTTTGTCGGTGGCGATGGCGGCGGACGGACCCTCGAGCGAGCCGACCGGAGGCTGTCCGGCGCGGAATGTGACCTCGACCTTGGCGACCATATCCCGGCCGAATTCGAGGTAGCAGATTCCGCGTCCGTCATACGTCGCAGGCTCGGCACCTCCCCGCAGTCGCGCAAGGATCTGCTCGGCCACCACCGATGCCTGGCCCTCCGAGAAGACGCCGGCTTTGGGCGTACCGACACTCGTGACGTCGCCGACCGCGTAGACGTCCTCGAAGCTCGTCTGCAACGTGAGCGGGTCGACGGGAACCCAACCGTCGACGGTGAGTCCGGATTCCGCGACGACCTGCGGGACTGTGTGTTTGGGCACCCCGAGAAAGAGGTCGAACGGAATCTCGCCACCGTCCGCGAGGTTGGCAACCTTCCGATCCGGATCGAGTCCTACGACGACGGAATCGGGCCTCCAGATGATGCCGCGCTCCGCAAAGGCGGCCAACAATGTCTCCGAGGCCGCGGGCGAGGGTGGGATGGGCACGCCCATCGGCATCACGAGAGAGACCGTCGAACGCTCACGAATGCCACGCTCGATGAGGAAGTCGTGCATCAAGAGAGCGGTCTCGCTGGGCGCCGGTGGGCACTTGAAGGGAGTCGAGGTCACGCCCACGATCACGTCTCCACCCTCGAAAGAGGAGAGAACGTCTCGTAGGGCGAAGGCGCCTGCGACGGTGTAGAAGTCGTGCCCGACGGTCTCGAGCCCTGGTGTCGCCGAGGGATCGAGGTCTGCCCCGAGCGCGACGACGAGGATGTCGGCTTCGAAAGTCCCGGCGTCGGTCTCCACGCGCTTTGCGACCGGATCGATCGCACGGATGTTTGCCCGGACGAATCTGACTCCGCGCTTGTCGATGTTGCTGTAGGAGTGGAACACGGCTGACGACACGGTTCTCCCGAACATCACATCCAGCTTCGAAAAGCCGAAGACGAATCCCTCGGCTTTGTCGATCAGAACGATGTCTGCTTCGTCTCCGAGCTCATCCGAAAGCCGCGTCGACAACTCCAGCCCGCCAAAACCCGCACCCAATACCACGATCCGCATTCCGGTGACGTTAGCGAACGCATGCTCTGCGCCGGCAAACGCATCGGTCGACGGGTCCGGGGCCGCGCGCCCGTAGCCCGGCGTTTCCTTCGGCCGGGTGTCGGGGCTTATGAGGATCGGATCAGGCGGTTCGGCGGGTGGAAGGGGTGGAGTGGGTGGGGCTCTCGGGTGGGTCGGGCCCGAAGAGGCGTCGACGGACGTCGGGTCGGAGCGCGGGTGGCCCGCAGGTGAGGACCTGGCCGTCCGGTTTGTGGAAGGTGACGGTGCCCTCCCTCGTCGAGGCGACCTGCCAGCCGCCTTCGTGGACCACCCGGTGGTGGCGGCCGCAGAGCATCACCAAATTGTCGTGATCGGTCGAGCCGCCGTCGGCCCAGTGGGTGAGGTGGTGGGCGTGGAGCCACCGGGTGGCCCCACAGCCCTGGAAGCGACATCCTCGGTCTCGCCGTCGCAGTTGTCGAAGCAGCCAGCCCGGGATCTGGCGGGTGGTGCGCCCGAGGCGGACCACTTCGCCCTCTTCGTTCTCGACGACCAGCTGCCAGCGGCAGTCACAGGCGAGGCGCCGTGCGGTCTCGGCGGCGATCCGTCGCCCCTCGGCGAGCTCGGCCTCGCCCTCCTCGTCGCCGCAGAGCGCGGCCGGGTCGGTGTGGACGACCACGAAGGGGCGGTCCGGGTCGGCCAGCTCGCCGGCTTTCGTCGCGGCGAGCTCGACCAGCGCGTCGGCGGCTCTCGCCTCGAAGGGCTCGTAGCGGTCGGTCTCGGGGTCCTTCGGGGCGGCCGAGGCGAGCGCGGTCGAGCGCGGCGGTCACCTGCTCGCCGGCCTCGGTCGGGAGCGCCCCGCGCAGATGGAGCAGGTGGGCGTCGTGCCACCAGGTGAGCCGTCTTGCCCGGTGGGCCTCGTTGGCGTCGGCGACCTTCGGGGCCTTGGCCCGCCGGGCGAGATCTTTCGTCTCGGCGGCCGACCAGCCCGGAGCCGCCCGGGAGAGCACCTGGTCGGTCGTCTCGGTGGCGACCTCGGTGAGCGGGGCGAGCTGGTCCCACGAGAGCCGTCCCTCGGACACCACCTCGTCGATCGCCGGGAGGCCCCGCAAGGCCCGGGCCACCCGGACCCACTCGGCCGCGGTCCGATAGGAGATCGAGAGGCGGGCGACCAGCCAGTCGGCCATCGAGCGACAGAAGTCCTCTCGCCACTTCTCTTGCTCGTCGAAGGTGGCGATGTGCTCGAGCAGTTGTCGGTGGGTGACCACCTCGGCGGCGTGTAACTGAGTGATGGCCTCCGAGAGGTCGTCACTCGTGGAGGCGCTCTGCTGGTCGACGCTTCGAGGCTCTTCCCCTGCCATGGACAGAGCCTTACAGGAGGGTGTGACGGTCAGCCCGGCAACGAAGGGCGCGAGTAGGTGCGCGACGCCGGCGCAACTCGAGTCGCGACGCGCGGGCTCAGGTCGCGACGCCGGGCTCGGTCAGTGGTTCGGTCGCGACAGCTGGAGCAGACTCCTCTGGGGCTCGGCCGGCGACGATCTTGGCGCTCATCTTCACCGCTTTGACCGAGCTGGTCGCGCCGGTCTGCAGAACGACCGCGATCGCCAAGATGATGATCGCGGGAATCCGCAGGACCGCCGAGCCGAGCATGATGATCGCGAGGCGGCCCAGCCAGTACGGCGGCGAACAGACGAGCACGCCGACCGCTCCGCCGATCGCGGTGCTGGCCAGCTTGTCGCGGCGTGACATTCCCGGTTGGAGACCGAGCAGCCTCGAGGGAAGCGCGACGTACGAGAACATCATGACGCCGGTCACGATGCCGAATGAGATCACGAACCAGCCGAGGCCCCAACGGGTGACGATCAGCCCCGAAATTCCGAGTGCCAGTCCCACCACGAAACCCCAGGCGAGGATCGTCCCGATGTGAGCCCGGGCATCGGCGAAGGCGGGCTTGATCTCCGGCTTCTTGCCGGACTGGGCAATGGCAAAACCGAACACCGCGTTGAGATAGAAGGCGGCCGCGGTGATCGCGACAACGGCGAGCAGTAAAGGGACGAGCAACGGGCCGCGCACGATGTTGAACTGCCGACCGCGGAACACGTGGCCCTTCAGATTGAGCATGGCCAGCCAGACCCACATCGCCGGCAGCACCTGGATCAAGGTCAGCTTCCAGTTGGTCACCAGGAGTCTGATCCCCTGGAAGAGCACCGCGAAGGCACCCACGATCAGGGCCAGCGGCGCGAGGAGGCGATTGCGTTGGCTGAGGGAGAGGACCGCGCGCTCGACCTGATCGTCGTCCCCCTCCCGGATCGCCTTGATCAGTCGGCGGAAGAGCGAGACGACGCGAGTCCGACGTGTCGCCGGAACCTCACCGTTCGGGGAAGCGCCGGCACCGTCCGGGGATCCGCCGGCACCGTCCGGGGATCCGCCGGCACCGTCCCGAGATCCGCTCGCGCCCTCCGGCGGCGAAATCCCCTCCGACCTGGGAGAACGCGGCAGAGTCCCATCCGTCACACTTCCAAGGATACGACGCGCTGCGCAAGATTTCGGTGCCACCCTCGACCGACCGGCCGAACGGCCGGGCCGCACCGGCTGACACACTGTCGGTATGCCTGCTCAGTTCATCTTCACCATGCGCGACCTGCGCCGGTTCTACCCGCCGGACCGCGAGGTGCTCCGCGGGATCCACCTCTCCTTCTACCCCGGCGCCAAGATCGGCGTCATCGGCGGGAACGGCTCGGGGAAGTCGTCGCTGCTGCGGATCATGGCCGGCGAGGACGACGGCTACTCCGGCGAGGCGCGGCTCACCCCCGGGTTCACCGTCGGCTATCTCCCCCAGGAGCCCGGGCTCGATCCCGACAAGGACGTGCTCGGCAACGTGACCGACGGGGTCGCCGCGACGAAAGAGCTGGTCGACCGGTTCAACGCGGTGTGCACGGCGATGGGCGAGCCGGACGCCGACTTCGACAAGCTCTTGGCGGAGCAGGCGGACCTGCAGGACAAGATCGACGCTGCCGGCGCGTGGGACCTCGACCGGACCCTCGAGATCGCGATGGACGCGCTGCGCCTCCCTCCCGGGGACGCCGACGTCTCCACCCTCTCCGGTGGCGAGCGCCGCCGCGTGGCCCTTTGCCGGCTGCTCCTCTCGAAGCCCGACCTCCTCCTGCTCGACGAACCCACCAACCACCTCGACGCGGAGTCGGTGGCCTGGCTCGAGCGCACCTTGCAGGAGTACCCGGGAACCGTGGTCGCGGTCACCCACGACCGGTACTTCCTCGACAACGTCGCTGGCTGGATCCTCGAGCTCGACCGAGGCGCGGGGATCCCGTGGGAGGGGAATTACTCGTCTTGGTTGGAGCAGAAGCAGGCACGGCTCGCTTCCGAGCAGAAGACCGACAAGGCGCGCCAGCAGACCTTGGAGCGTGAGCTCGAGTGGATCCGCATGTCGCCACGAGCGCGGCAGAGCAAGGGAAGGGCGCGCATCAACGCCTACAACGACCTGGTGGCGCAAGCCGAGGCCGCCGAGAAGCGTGGTCCCGAGCTCGAGATCACCATCCCTCCGGGACCGCGTCTCGGTGACCAGGTGATCATCGCCGACGAGCTGGTCAAGGGCTTCGACGATCGACTGCTGATCGACGGCCTCTCCTTCCTCCTTCCCCCAGGAGGCATCGTCGGGGTCATCGGCCCCAACGGAGCCGGCAAGACCACTCTCTTCGAGATGATCGTCGGCAACGAGAAGCCCGACGCGGGTTCGCTCGAGACCGGCTCCACGGTCGCACTCGCCTACGTGGGCCAGAGCCGCGAGGAGCTCGACCCGGACAAGACCGTCTTCGACGAGATCACCGGCGGGGCGGAGCGCATCGTCGTCGGCTCGCGTGACCTGCACGCAAGGGCGTACGTGGCGAGCTTCGGCTTCACCGGGAGCGACCAGCAGAAGAAGGTCGGGCAGCTCTCCGGCGGCGAGCGGAACCGGGTACTGCTGGCCAAGGTCCTGACCAGCGGCGGCAACGTGCTCCTCCTCGACGAGCCGACCAACGATCTCGACGTCGACACCCTGCGCGCGCTCGAGGAGGGGCTCCTCCAGTTCCCGGGCTGCGTGGTGGTGATCAGCCACGACCGGTGGTTCCTCGACCGGATCGCCACCCACGTGCTGGCCTTCGAGGGCGACTCGGAGGTCCGTTGGTGGGAGGGGAACTTCAGCGACTACGAGGAGGACCGAAAGAAGCGCCTCGGGATCGACGCGGAGCAGCCGCACCGGATCCGGTACAAGCCGCTCGTGCGCCAATGACGTCCCGGCTGACGTCCCGGCCGCCCGACCGGTCGACCTTCCGGACCTTCGCCAGCGACAACTGGGCCGGGGTGCATCCCGACGTGCTCGCCGAGATCGTCGCGGCCAACGACGGCCACGCGGCCTCCTACGGGGTGGACCCGTTGACCGAACGCGCGGACCGGCTCTTCCGCGACCACTTCGGCGAGGACGGCCGAGGCCTATTTCACCTTCAACGGCACCGGCGCCAACGTGGTCGGGCTGCTGTCGCTGCTCCGGCCCTTCGAGGCGGTGATCTGCGCCTCGAGCGCGCACATCAACAACGACGAGTGCGGCGCGCCCGAGCGCACCATCGGGTGCAAGCTGCTCGGAGTCGACACGGCCGACGGGAAGCTCACCCCCGACCTGGCCGAGACCGCGATGACCGGCATCGGCGACGAGCACCACGTACAGCCGAAGGTGGTGTCGATCACCCAGACCACCGAGCTCGGTACGTGCTACACGGTCGACGAGGTCGCGACCCTCGCGGAGTGGACCCACGCTCGCGGTCTGCGCCTCCACCTCGACGGTGCGCGGCTGGCCAACGCCGCCGCCCACTTCGACGTCGAGCTCGGCGCGTTCGGCGCTGACGCCGGGGTCGACGTCTTGTCGTTCGGGGGGACCAAGAACGGCGCCATGGGGGCCGAGGCGGTGGTCGTCTTCGAGCCCGCGTCGGAGACCAACCTGCCGTTCATCCGCAAGCAGTCGATGCAGCTGGCGTCGAAGACGCGCTTCGTCGCGGCCCAGTTCGTCGCACTGCTGTCGAACGACCTGTGGAAGCGAAACGCCCTCCACGCCAACCGGATGGCGGTGCGTCTGGCCGGCCACGTGGCCGACATCCACGGTGTGGAGGTCGTGCAGAATGTGGAGGCGAATGCGGTGTTCGCGACCCTTCCTGGTGCGGTCGTGAGGGAGCTCCAGTCAAAGTACCCGTTCCACGTCTGGGACGAGTCGACCGGAGTCGTGCGCTGGATGTGCGCGTTCGACACCACCGAGGAGGACGTCGACGAGTTCGCTCGAGCGGTGGCCAAGGCGATGGACGGGGTGCCGCTCGAGTAGACGGAGGGCGCAGCTGCGTCACCCCCGAGCGAGCGGCGCCCTCCCCGATCCAGGCGGTCCCGCGAACGCCTGCGCGAACTCCATCCACTCCTTCGCGGAGTCGCCCCGGATCACGAGGTCGGTGTCGGCCAGGTTGCGGCGTTGGGTGACGACGAGGCAGAAGTCGAGCGCGGGCCCCGACACCGAACCGTCCGGCTCACCCCCGCCCGCCGTCACCCCGCCGCGCCGGCGCCACCGCCATCACCGACCTCCCACGTCCACTCCGCACCCGACGGCGCAGTGAGCGTCACGTCGATCCGCCCGTCCGGCACCGCGAGCCCGCGCACCGCATACGAGAACGGCCGGGTCCGCACACCGAGATGCGCCACGTGCCGCAACCGATCGCTCGGCACCCGCTCGCGGCCGAAGGCGTCCGCGAGGTCCTGTCCGTGCGCCCAAGTCTCCATCAACCGCGCGGAGACGAAGGACATCGCCCCCATCGGCGGTCCGAACCAGGGCACTCTCGCCGAGGGGTCGGCGCCGGCGAACGCCTCGGCCATCGCACGGTGAGCTCCGCCCCACCATTCGAGAAGCGCATCGCCGCCCATCGACCGGCCGGCCACGAGGTGCTCCTGCATCGGGTCGCGACCGCTCTCGATGATGCCCTCGGCCTTGACCGCGAACACCTCAGGTTCGACCATCGCCATCCTGCCCAGGTCGTCGAAGAACGCCAGATGGCTGACCTGGTCGCGTACCGCCCAACCTTCAGCCGGCGTAGGAAGGTCCCACTCCGACGCGTCGTCGGGCAAGGCGTCGACCAGACCCCGCGCATCCTCGTACTCGGCTTCGAGATCTACCAGGAGGTCGTCAAGAGCGCTCACTGCCGAGAGGTTAGGCGAGTCGCCGAGAACCTCCTCCTCCTTGCCGGACCTCTCGTGGGTGCCCGCCCCGGCTCCGCTTCGAGCGCGCTCAGCGACCGTCGTCGATCCAGTGACGGTCCGATCGCAGCACCTCCACCTCGGGGTTCGACCACACGAAGCGCTCGACCGAATCGAGGACCTCCTCCACGTGACCTTGTGAGCCGCCGACCGCCGCGAACGCGAGCTCGGCTCGTTGCCACTGGTCGAGGAAGTCGACCTCCGCCGCTGCGACACCGAAGCGGCTCTTCGAGCGTTCGACGATGGGTTTGACCACCGAGCGCTTCGACTTGAGCGACCGCGAAGCCCGGATCTGCAGTTCGACGGTCAGGGCGCACGCGTGGAGCATCGACCCAAGGATGCCACCGCCGGGCCGCTGATCGGACGGGGCCCAGCGAGCTCGCGCGGACCGGGCCCCGCCACCACTCGGGTGACGGGGCCCGGCCGTTGCTTTCGCCGTGCGATGGAGGACCGGTTCGGGGGGATGGAGGCAGGTACCGACCTCGGTCATCGTCACGGCGCTCGGTTCGGTCAGGTCGTGGTGAACCCTCCCGAGATCGAGGAGGTCGCGGTGTTGCTCGAGCTCGACCCGCTACCGGATCCCGGCGGCGCCATGCGCGCCGGCGGAGCCCCGATGAGCACCGTGGTCGCCGAGACGGTGTTCGAGGAGTCGGTTCCGATCACCGCGACGTGCTCGCCGACCGTCACGCTGGAGAACGACGGCGAGGAAACACTCGGATCCACGTACTTGGTCGACGAGCCGACGTCGACGGTCACCGTCGAGCCGCTCGCAGTGGTGAGGGTGAAGGTGTTCGCCCCCACCGACTGGACCGTGCCGACCGCGGCAGGGGGACCACCGGGTCCACCGGGTCCACCGGGACCGAAACCGCCGAGCCCCTTCATGCCGGACGGCGAGCCGATCAGCACGCTCGTGGCGGTGACGGTGTTGGAGGACTCGGTGCCCATCACCGCGACGTGCTCGCCGACCGTCACGTTGGAGAAGGACGGCGAGGACACACTCGGATCCACGTACTTGGTCGCCGAGCCGACGTCGACGGTCACCGTCGAGCCGCTCGCAGTGGTGAGGGTGAAGGTGTCGTTGCCGACCGACTTGACCGTGCCGACCGCGGCAGGGGGCGATCCGCAAGTTGCCATGCCACCGGACTGCGCGGTGAACGTCGTCCCGCTCGACGACGAGGGGGTCCCGGACGATCCGGAGGAAGACGCCGCGCCGGCGACACCTCCGGCGATCGCGAGCCCGAGGGCCACCGCCGCGGCGGTGGTCACCCGCACGCCGCGCCTTCGGCGAGTGGCCGAGCCCGCTGCGAGCGCCGAGGTGCCCGACGCCGGGAGTGCTTCCACGTACTCGCCGGGTCGCACTGGTCCGGACCCGAGCCCGGCGTGTCCGACCTCGCCGGACCCTGAAATGCTCGGATGGAGGAGGGGATCCTGATCTGTCATGGCTGCTCCTTGCTCGGTGGGTACTACCGAGTACGAGCATGAGAGCCGGGGCTGGGTCCCACCTGAGAGCACCCGCAGGCTCCGCCACGAGTTCGAGGCCTGAGCAACCCGAGCACCTCAGGACAGGGGCGTCAACTCCGCGACTCAGGATTGCCGGTCGCGGGCGCGCCCCCTGTCACCAGCGCCAGCACGTCATCCATCCCGAACGCGACGGTCTCACCGACCACCTTGCGAGCACCAGGATCGACCAGCACGAAGAACGGGTAGCCGCTCACCCGGTACTCGGTCCACGCGGTGTCGCTCATCACGACCGGCACCGTTCCGAGTCCGGCGGCGAGCCGCACCACCTCCGCCGCGTCGACGCCCGGCGGCTCCTTGGTCAGGACGACGACCTCGATCGATCGGGACTCCCCAAGCGCGCCGGACGCGCCGAGCGCGTTCCAGAAGGTCTCGCAGCCGTCGCAGCGGGTCGCAAGGAACGCGAGCAACACGGAGCCACTCGCCTCGTCGAGCGCCACGCGGATCGGCGCGCCACCGGGAGTCACACCTTCGAGGTCGACCGCGGGCCACGGAACCGGCTGGCCTTCGAGACCGGTCGATATCGGCCGCAGCCCGGCCACGAATTCCGGATCCGAAAGGGGCCCGCTCGGCACCTCGGGCGCTCAGCCCGCAGTCGATGGCGTCGACTCGATGGTCTCGACCGAGCCACCGTTGCCGCACCAACGACATGAGACCGATTCGACGGTCTCCTCGAGGACCTCCTCCTCTTCGACCGCCAGCTCTCCGCCGACCGAGTAGTGGTGGAAGGCCTTGGTCCGGCGGGAGGTCACCACGTCGAACCGGGTGAGGTTCCCGCAGGCGGCACAGCGATACCGGACGGATGCAGAGGCCACCACCCCACGGTACCCGGCCCCGAACCACCTGCCAGGACCCTCCCCATCGAACAGGTGTTCGCTACACTCTCCCTCGATGACCGTGGCGGTACAGGGATCCTTCGACGACCTCGGGACTTCGCTCAGCCAGGTGACCTTCGTGGTCCTCGACGTCGAGACGACCGGCGGCTCGCCGACGACCGCTTCGCTGACCGAAGTGGCCGCTGCACGCTTCCGCGGCGGCGAGCTGCTCGGCACCTATCAGACCTTTGTCCGTCCCGACCAGCGGATCCCGCCGTTCATCACCGCGCTCACCGGCATCAGCGAGGCGATGGTCGTCGACGCGCCGCGGGTCGGCGAGATGCTCCCCTCGTTCCTCGAGTTCGTCGGCGGCGCGGTGCTGGTCGGCCACAATCTCCGCTTCGACCTCTCCTTCCTCGACCACGCGCTCGGTTTCGACCGGACGGGAGCCGCTTGCCAACACGACCGTCGACACGCTCGCAATGGCAAGGCGGCTGGTCCGCGACGCGGTGCCCAACTGCCGGCTCGGCACCCTGGCTGCCACGCTCAGCCTCACCCACCAGCCCTCGCACCGGGCACTCACCGATGTGTTGGCGACCGCCGATCTGCTCCATGCGCTGCTCGAGCACGCGGGCTCCTACGGGATCCTCGGTCTGGCGGAGTTGCTCGAGCTACCGAAGCTGGTCGGTCACCCGCACGCGTCCAAGCTGCGGCTGACCACGCAGCTCCCCCACCAGCCCGGCGTGTACTGGTTCACCGACGCCGCCGGCAACGTGCTCTACGTCGGCAAGGGCGCTGACATCAGGGCACAAGTGCGCGAGCACTTCTCGAGCGACGCGCGTTCGAACGCCGCGCGAGTGCTCCGCCCGCTCCACGCGGTGCACCATCGAGCCTGCGCGTGCCCGCTCGGCTCTGCGATCCTCGAGGCCCGACTCCTCGAACGGTGGTCACCGCCGTACAACCGCAGCGGACGTACCCGCCGCAGTCGCCGCGCCGCGGCGAAACCGCGCGACGGGGCTCGCTCTCAGGGAGCGGCCTCTTCTTCCGACGCCTCTCGGGAGACCTTGATCAGCGACTCGAGCACTGCGGCGCCACGACCGTCGTCGATGACCTCGGAGGCCAGCGCGACGCCCTCCGCGAGATCCCGTGCACTGCCGATGACCGTCAAGGCCGCCGCGGCGTTGAGCACGGCGACGTCGCGGTGCGGCGATGCGTCCCCGGCCAGCACCCGTCGGATGGCAGTCGCGTTGAACGAGGCGTCACCGCCGCGGAGATCCTCGATGGTGACCAACGCCAGTCCGAGCTCCGCAGGATCGATCCGGTAGGTCGACCGGTCGTAGTCACCGTCGGACGACCGGATCAGCTCATGGACGGTCGAGGGACCGGTCGTGCTGAGCTCGTCGAGGCCGTCGTCGCCGTAGACCACCATCGCCCGCAGTGCGCCGTTCGCCGCGAGCACGCCGACCATCTTGTCGGCCATCGAGGGATTGGAGACACCGACCACCTGGTAACGGGCACGACCGGGATTTGCCAGCGGACCGAGATAGTTGAAGACGGTCGGGATCCCGAGCTCCTTGCGCACGGGGGCGGCGTTGCGCATCGCGGGATGGAAGCGGGGGGCGAAGCAGAAGCCCATGCCGACCTCCTCGATACAGCGCTCGACGCCGGCCGGGCCGAGGTCGGCGACGACGCCCAGCTCCTCGAGCACGTCGGCCGCACCCACCGCGGACGAGGAGGCCCTTCCCCCGTGCTTGCACACCTTGGCCCCGGTCGCCGCGACCACCAGTGCTGCGATGGTCGAGACGTTGATGCTGCGGAGGCGGTCCCCACCGGTGCCGCAGGTGTCGATCACCTCGGTGCCCGTAGGGAGGTCGAGCCGCACCCCGTGGGCAACCATGGCACGGACGAACCCGGTCATCTCCTCGGTCGACTCACCCTTCGCCTGCAGGGCGGTGGCGAGCGCGGCGATCTGCGCGGGGGTCGCGTCGCCCGAGAGGACTTGCCCGAGGACGACCTCGGCCTCGACCACGTCCAGCGAGTCGCCGGCGAGCAGTCGGCTCAGTACCCCCGGCCATCCTCCGAGCGCGGCGAACGTGGGTCGGTCGCCCATGCTCAATCCCACCAGAGGTCGTGGGCGAGCACTCCACGCGCGATGAGGCCGAGCTGCACCTGTGAGGTGCCCTCGACGATGGTCAGCTGCTTGGCGTCGCGGTACCAGAGCTCGGTGGGGTGATCCTCCATGTACCCGGCCGCGCCGAGCAACTGGAGCGCGACGCCCGACGCGCGCACCGCCAGCTCGGTCGCGTAGTACTTCGCCATCGAGAGGAATGGCACGTACTCCTTGGTGAACTTCCCCTGGTCCGCGAGGCATGCCGCCCGGTAGGTGAGGAGGCGGGCTGCCTCGATGTCGACGGCCACCTTGGCGATCTCCCATTGGATGCCCTGGAGGTCGGCGATCACCCCGCCGAAGGCCTCACGTGCGCTCACGTACTCGGTGGCGTACATGAGCGCCCCCTCGGCGAGGCCGATGCCGCGCGCCGCGACGACCGGCCGCATGGCATTGAGCCCGAGCATGGCAAGACGGAAGCCGCCGACTTCACCGATGACGTTCTCGGCGGGAACGTGCACCTCGTGCAGGACGAGCTCACCGGTGTCGACTCCGTGCACACCCATCTTCTTGTCGATCCGCCCGACCGACACGCCGGGAAAACCCCGCTCGACGATGAACGCGGTGATCGAGTCGTGGGACCGCGACGCTGGGTCGCCGGTCTTGGCGAACACCGTGTACCAGTCGGCTTCCCGAACGCCCGACATCCAGCACTTGGTGCCGGTCAGCACCCACCCGTCCCGGTTGGCAGCGGAGGTGTCCGGGACGGCGACCGTCCGCATCCCGGCGACGTCGCTCCCGGCCTGGGGCTCCGAGAGGCCGAAGCCGGCCCGTTGGTCGCCCGAGGCGATACCGGGCAGGTAGTGCCTCTTTTGGTCCTCGCTGCCGGCGATCAGCACCGGACCGGTCGGCAGCCGGGTGAGCAGGAGCATCAGTGCGGCCGCATTGGAGTACTTGGCGACCTCTTCGATGGCGACGGACAGCCCGAGGATGCCCGCCCCGGACCCTCCGTACTCGGTGGGGAGGCAGAGCCCGAGGAGGTCGGCCGCACGGAACGCCTCGAAGACGTCGTCGGGGTAGTCCCCGGTCCGATCGATCTCGCGGGCCCGCGGCTGGATTTTGTCCTGCGCGAGCCGGCGCACGCTCTGTTGGAGCGCGGTGAGCTCGGGCGAGAGGTCGAAGTCCACGGTGGACGAGGCTATCCGGCCCGGCCGCGTCGACTGCTCCCGCGTAGGATCTCGGCGATGACCCCGGGCTTCAAACCACCGCCGCCGCTCGGCGCCTCGGCGCTGCCCCCGGGCAGCTACAACGGGAGGGTCGTGATCGTGACCGGCGGCGGTACCGGCCTCGGTAAGGCGATCGCGACCGAGTTCGGTCGGCTCGGTGCATCCGTCGGCATCGTGAGCCGCGACGAAGCCCACCGCGCGGCAGGGGTTGCCGCGGTCGAGGGGGCCGGCGGAAAAGCGCTCTCCGCGCGATGCGACATCCGCGACGCCGAGTCGGTCGCAGAGGCGTTCGACGCCGTCGAGTCGGGGCTCGGCCCGATCGACGTGCTGGTGAACAACGCGGCGGGCAACTTCCCGGTGCCCGCAGAGGACATGAGCCCGAACGCCTGGCGGACGGTGGTCGACATCGTCCTCAACGGGACGTTCCTCTGCTGTCGCGACGTCGCCCGCCGCTGGATACCCGCGGAGCGGGACGGCGCCATCGTCAACGTGGGGGCTTCCTACGCCTGGACGGGCGGACCGGGGTTCGCCCACTCCGCGGCGGCGAAGGCCGGGGTGAAGAACCTCACCGAGACGCTCGCGGTCGAATGGGCTCCTTATGGCATCCGGGTCAACGGGCTGGTGCCGGGACTCATGCCACACGAGGACGAGACCGCGGCGATCGCCGCGGTGCCGGGAAAATACGAAGGTCAGGACTCGAGGGTGCCGGCGGGACGGGTGGGCGCGCCCCGGGAACTGGCGTGGGCCGCCACCTTCCTCTGCTCCCCGTTCGCCGGCTACGTCAGCGGTCACACGCTGGTGGTGGACGGCGCCAACTGGCAGCGTCGCCACACCGTGCAACCCGAGTTCACCCCGATCCGCGAGCAGCTCGGACGCCCACCCTTCGGAGACGAGCCCCGGTCGGGGTAAGACCAGCAAGAAGGTAACGCGGTAGGCGCCCGCGGAGAGACGCCCCGGAGCGGTCTACCGTCGGCACTGACGGAACGGGAAACCGGATCGGAGAGAAGCCGGATCGGAGAGAAGCCGGATCGGAGAGGAGGGCCCATGACCGCATCGCCATCAGGCCACGATCGAAACGCCACCAAACCCGCGGGGACGAGCGCGCAGCCAGTGCTCGAGAGCGGCACCTTCCAACTCGGTGACCGGGTCGTCAACCGGCTCGGCTTCGGGGCCATGCGGCTCACCGGTCCGGGAATCTGGGGCGAGCCCGCCCACCGGATCGAGTGCATCCGGGTACTACGCCGAGCGCTCGAGCTCGGGGTGAACCTCATCGACACCGCGGACTCCTACGGTCCCGAGGTCAGCGAGGACCTCATCTACGAGGCGCTCCATCCCTATCCCGACGAGCTGGTCATCGCGACCAAGGCCGGCCTCACCCGTGCGGGGCCCAACCAGTGGGCACCGGTCGGGCGGCCCGAGTACCTGCGTCAGGAGTGCGAGATGAGCCTGCGACGGCTCGGGCTCGAGCGGATCGAGCTCTTCCAGCTGCACCGCATCGACCCCAAGGTGCCCGCAGAAGAGCAATTCGGCCTCCTCGACGACCTGCGACGCGAGGGGAAGGTGCACCACGTCGGCCTCTCGAACGTCTCGGTCGACAACCTTCAGGCTGCGGCCAAGATCGTCCCGATCGTCAGCGTCCAGAACCGCTTCAACCTGACCGACGGCTCGTCCGACGAGTTGCTCGCGTTCTGCGAGTCCGAGCAGATCGGGTTCCTCCCGTGGGCACCGGTCGCGGCCGGGCAGCTGACCGGGCCGACCGCAGTGATCGGCGAGGTGGCCGAGGCCACCGGTGCCACGCCGGGCCAGGTCGCACTGGCCTGGCTGCTCCACCACTCGTCCGTGATCCTCCCGATCCCGGGGACCTCGACCGTCGAGCACCTCGAGGAGAACTGCGCGGCAGCGGCGCTCTCACTCGACCGCGAGCAGGTCTCCGCACTCGACGCGGCGCACGCCGCGGCCTGAGGAGGGACTGACCGAGCTCGACTTCTCGTCGCCGACGATCAAGCGGGCCCGAAGACCATCTGCGCCGACCGGATGCCGGCGATCACTGGCGACGCGGTCCGCACGACCTCTCCGGCCACCGCGACCGAACCGAAACGCGTGAGCAGCTCCTCGAGGAGAACACGACCCTCGAGCCGAGCCAGCACCGCACCGATACAGAAGTGCGGACCGAACCCGAACGCGACGTGCGGGTTGGGGTCTCGGGACGAGTCGAACCGGTCCGCGGTCGCGCCGAACACCGACTGGTCGCGGTTCGCCGACGCGTAGAGCATCAGGACCGGCTCGCCTTCGCCGAGCGAGCGGTCACCGAGGCGGACCGGACCGGTGGTGGTCCGCATGAACGACACGACCGGTGTGGTCCACCGCAGCATCTCCTCGACCGCGACCGGCAGCGCACGCGAGGTGGCCGCATCCACTCTCTCGCGCAGCGCCGGCCACTCCGCGGGCGCGTCGGCGAAGCCGAGGAGCCCGCCGGACATCATGTTGCGGGTGGTCTCGTTGCCGGCGACCAGAAGCTGCACGAGGAACATGGCGAGCTCGGCGTCGCTCAGCCGATCACCCTCGAGCTCGCAGGCCGCCAGCTCCGAGATGATGTCGTTCCGCGGCGATCGACGCCGGTCCGCCGCGGCTGCCAGCAGGTACTCGACCATCTCCGCGCTCAGTGCGGCCCGCTCCTCCTCTGGCCAGTCGGTGGCTCCGGGGATCACCGCCTCCGACCATCGGAAGAACCGCGGCCACTCGTCCTCGGGAACACCGAGCAGATCGCTGATCACCTGGAGCGGCAGGGGTACCGCGAGCTCCGCCACCACGTCGATGGGGACACCAGCTTCGATCCGGTCGACGAGCGCTCTGGTTCGCTCGCGGATGCTGCTCTCGAGCGCGCGCATGAAGGTCGGCCGGAAGCCCGGCTGCACGAGCGCTCGGTAGCGGGTGTGTGCCGGCGGATCGGTGTGCATCATGGTCGGCGGTGTCGGGTACTCGCTCCCGATCTCGAAGGTCATGATCCCCTTCCCCGAGCAGAAGGTCTCGGGATCGCGGGAGACCTCGAGCACCTCGGCGTGGCAGCTCACGATCCAGAGCCCGACGGTGTCGTTGCGGGCGACCGGCGCCTCGGACCGGAGCCGGGCGAAGAGGGGGAATGGATCGCCGGCGTAGAAATCGGGGTCGAGCAATGGCGCGGTCAGCGCGGTCTCGTCGACCGCGGCCGTGCCGGTCAACCGACGAGGACGCCGGTCGGCCGTCCGAGACCTTGCGCCTCGGCCAGCGCCTCGTAGGCCGCGAGAGTGCCCGGACCGTCGTTCACGCTCTCGACCGAGCCGTCCTCGGCCAGGTTCAACAGGGCACCCTCGATCACGAAGAGGACGTCGGTGATGCCGTTGTTGTCCGCGGGGACGTCGAGCGTGTGCACCGAGCCGGCGGGCTCACGGATATAGGAGCCGGCCGTGCTGTAGAAGTCGTACTCGAGGTAGTGCCAGCGACCGGTGATCGTGTAGCCGTCCACCGGCCCGGTGTGACGGTGGATCTGCAGACGGGCTCCCGGAGCGAAGCGGTTGCGCACTACCCACACCCCCGAGGACGGGTCGACCCGCAGCACCTTCAGCCAGATGCCTCCGGTCGCGTCCACCCAGGGAAGATCGTCCTCACCCGCGTGTCGCACCACATCGTCCACGCCGACACTGGTCACCGCTCGTCCCTCCCTGATCGTGCAACGTGTTCGCAGAGCGCCGATCGCCTGGCGCACCGCGGCCAAGTCTGCACCCGGGCGGCGGATGCCGCCAACGCAGCACGGAGACGCCGCGGACCGGCACCGACTCGCCACGTCGACCCGGGCCGCCGGGACGCTCCGCTCAGTAGGGCCCGATCCGCTGGTCCGGGCTGGTGTCGATCATGACCTGTCCGTTGGTCGCGACGTGCGACGTCCACTCCCTGCCGTCCCACCAACGGAATTGGAAGCGGCCGCTCGGGTCGGGATGCCAGGCAGGGGGCGACACCGCCGGCGTCTCTCCGGTCGCGCCCGAATCGCTCGATGCATCGGCGCCCGGGGTCGTTCCCTCGCCGGACTCGTCCGGTCCCCGTGGAGTGGCATTCGAGTTGGCCGGCTGCGGATAGACGGGGAACTGCTCGGCGACGCTCTGGGGACCGACGGCCATCGCACCAGCCGGGGGGGCGCCGTGCAGCTGCTGCGCGCGCCGGACACGGTCGCGTGCGCGATGAGGTAGAGCACGAGACCGAGGATGAGCGAGATGAACCAGAAGAGCGCCCAGATCACCGAGGGGATGCCCCAGGGGGTCCGTCCGAGCGTGCGGCGGTCGTTCTCGGACAGCCGATACCCGAACCACGCCCAGACGAGCGACAAGACGAAGATGATGATGAGCTCGCCACCGGACACAAGCAGATTCTACGCCCGGGGCCGACGGACCAACCGCCACCGCAGGTGGACCTGACGGTGGTCAGGGCAGTGGGTGGGCCACGGTGAGGGGATGCGCCACGAAGAAGTTCCACATCACGTCGTTCGCGCTGATCGCGTCGGACTGGGGACCGGCATTCTTGGTGTACCGGCGAGGCAGCTTCGGTCCACCCGGCCACTCGTGACCCTCACCGGTGATGGCGTAGAGCTGGACCGCTGCAGCTTGCGCACACGATCCGTACGCGGTGAGGACCACGCCGGCGGCCACGGTCGTCGACATCGGGGTCGCCGCGCACCCGTTGTGACTGCTCCACTGGGCCGCGGCAGTTCGGCACGCTGTAGGTCCAGTAGGCCTGACCGTTGCCGTTGTAGGGGTCCACCGGATCCGCGGTGCCGTGGAACGCCGCAACGGGCACCGGCCGCGTCGAAGGACACGGGCTCGGGAAGCGCAACCCGCTCACGGGGGCGATGGCGGCGAACACCGAGGACGCGTCACACCCGAGCTGACTGGTCATCCTGGCTCCTCCGGAGAAGCCGGTGGCGTCGACGTGGGTGCGATCGATGCAGTAGGTCTGCGCGAGCCGGCTGACCAGCTGCTCGAGGAACGCCACGTCGTTCGGCGACCCGGCAGGGACCGCGCGGCCGCCCAACAGCGGCTCACCCGGCACTTCCAGACGAAACCCGACGACGCGCGGATGGCGGCCTGCGGATAGGCGACGATGAAGGTGTCGGCGTCGGCGGTGGCGTTCATGCCGCTCAGCACTTCCTGCTGAAAGGCGGTGGACTCACTTCCGTGCAGGTTGAGCACCAGCAGGATCGCCGTCTTGTCGTGATACCCGAGCGGGACGTGCACCATCGCGATCCGCTGGTGTCCCCCAAGCTTCAGGTGGAGGGTCGTCGTACCGGTCGTGGCCGCGTGGCCACAGCCGGGCTCGTGGACAGGTCGGTCGCCGTGGCGCCGGTCGTGGGCCGCGTGGCCGGCCGGGCGGTCGTCGGC
>CAVUGU010000017.1:0-51189 GCA_963741055.1 uncultured Acidimicrobiales bacterium
CCGGTGCAGACGATGATCTTGTCCGCGCGCAGCCGCGGCCCGGTCTCACATTCGATCCGGTGCGGGTCAGCGAAGCTCGCGGCGCCGGCGTGCTCGTAGAGCGTGACTCCGGCACGCTCGAGATCGGTGCGTCCCAGCGAGTCCCTGCGCACGTCGCTTGTGACCTCTCTGACGCGTTCGAGCAGCCGCGAATAGTCGAGCGATGGTTCGCCGGCGCTGATGCCATAGCGGGGGAGCTGCCTGGCTTCGCGCATCAGCCGCGCGGCATGGGCCAGCGTTCGCACGGGGACAGGACCGTCGTTGGCCGCCATCCCTCCAAAGGCGTCGCGGGTGACGATCGCGGTCCGCGCTCCCAGCCGCGCACAGCGATGCGCCGCAACCACGCCGGCCGGCCCTGCGCCGATCACCGCGACGTCCACCTTCCCGGCGCTCGACGGAGGCATCGTGTCGATGATCGCGATCCCGCCCGCGTGTGTCGTCCTCCCTTTCGGGTGAGGCGGCGCCGACAGCGGTATGGGAGCCTCACGCCATGCGCGCAGTCACGGCGGTGCCAGGCCAGAGCGGGACCGTAGGCGTGGAGGAGGTTCCCGAACCAGTCGAGCAGGATGGTGCGTTGCTGGTCCGCGGCCGCCTGATCGGCGTGTGTGGCACCGACCGAGAGATCGCCGACGGCGTGTACGGCGAGCCACCTGAAGGGGAGCCCAAGCTGATCATCGGCCACGAAGGGCTGGGCGAGGTGATCGAGGCGCCTGCCGGATCGGGGTTCGCGGCCGGCGATCTGGTCGTCGGAATCGTCCGACGTCCCGATCCGGTTCCCTGTCCCGCGTGTGCCGCCGACCAGTGGGACATGTGCCGCAACAACCAGTTCGCCGAGCGTGGCATCGTCCGGCGTCACGGGTACGCGAGCGAGCACTGGCGAGTCGAGCCGGAGTACGTGCTGCCGATCCCGTCGAGGCTCGGTGAGCTCGGCGTGCTCCTCGAGCCCACCTCGGTGCTGGCCAAGGCGTGGGACCAAGTCGACCGGATTTCGCAGAGGGCGTTCTTTCTAGGCGGCCGGGCGATGGTCACCGGCGCTGGCCCGATCGGGTTGCTCGCGTGCCTGCTCGGCGTGCAGCGCGGATACGAGATGCACGTCGTCGACTTGGTGACCGGCGGCCCGAAGCGCGACCTCGTCGAGGCGCTCGGCGCGCACTATCACGCCGGCGATGCCGCGGATGTCGACGCGGAGGTCGAGGTTGTGGTCGAATGCACGGGCCTTGGCGCGGTCGGGCGCTCCGCGGCCCGCAGGCTGGTCAACGGCGGGATCATGTGCCTGACCGGGATCATGAATCTCGACCCGCAGCTCGACACCGATGCAACCACGATGAATCGCAACGCGGTGTTGCGCAACCTCGTGCTGTTTGGCACCGTCAACGCCGGCCGGCGCCACTGGTGGCAGGCAGTCGAGGCGCTGGAGGCGGCCGACCCGGAGTGGTTGCGGGCGATGATCACCCGGCGCGTGCCGCTGACGACGTTCGCCGACGCACTCGACCGGCAGCCCGGAGATATCAAGGTCATCGTGGACCTCACCGCATGAACGAGCCGACGGTCGTGCCCTGGTCGGCCGAGCCGGGCGTCCTCAGCGAAGGGCCGAGGTGGCACGAGGAGCGCGGGGAGCTGCTGTGGGTCGACATCCTCGGCCGGCAGCTGCATCGGGGCACGCTCGCAGACGACGGCAGCCTCGACCGGGTCGTCACGATCGCGGTCGACCGGCACGTCGGCGCAGTTGCGCCGGTGCTGGGCGGCGGATACATGCTCGCCGCCGGCCCGGGATTCCTGTTCGTCGATGAGGACGGCGCGGTCCAAGAGCTGGCCCAGCCCGAGGCGGGACGGACCGACGTGAGGATGAACGATGGGGCGTGCGACGCGCAGGGGAGGTTCTGGGCCAGCACCATGGCCTACGACGAGTCACCCGGGCGGGGGACGCTGTACCGCCTCGAGCTCGACGCTAGTTGTACAACCGTGCTCACCGGGCTGACTATTTCCAACGGCATCGGATGGAGCCCGGATGGGGAGACCATGTACCTGAACGACAGCGGTCCCGGGACCGTCGAGTCGTTCCGATTCGACGGCCGGGACGGCTCTATCACCGATCGCCGAACGCTCGTGCGCAGTGATGATCCCGCCGTCGTGCCCGATGGCTCACCGTCGACGTGGAGGGCGGCATCTGGTAGCTCTGTGGGCGGAGGTACCGTCAATCGCTACGCCCCCGACGGGTCGCTGCTCGCCAGCGTCAAGCTTCCCGTCGAGCGACCGACCGTGTGCGTTCGGCGGCCGGAACCGGGAACCCTGTTCGTCACACCGCGCGAGTCGGGCTCGACGACGCCGCCCGCGAGCGACAGCCCGGCGCCGGGCACGTGTTCTCGATCACCGGCCTGGGCGTCCGCGGCTCCCTGCGAGCCCTACCGGGGACTGTCACCTGAGCATGGAGAGCGCCCGACCTGCGGAGGTCATCGTCGGGCGGGACGCGGGCACCACCGGTGTCAAGGCAGTTGCCTTTGGGGTCGGGTCGTCGTGGCGGCGCGTCGCGAACCGCGAGTACCCGCTGCTGCAGCCGGCCCCCGACCAGGCAGTCCAGGACCCCGCCGCCATCCTGACGGCGGTCGCGGCCGCATTGGCCGAGTGTGTCGCGGCGGCCGGGATGCAGAAGTGCTGGCGGTCTCGGTGCGCGCGGTGGATTGGGGCTGATCGAGCTCGAGCCGCGCGCTGCGGCCGCTCACGCCGCTGATCACCTCCGGGGCCGACGCGCGGGCCTCGGAAGCGGCGCGGTCGCTGCAGCAATTAGGTGTGAACCTGCAGGCGCTCACCGCGTGCCCGTGCGTGCGATGACACCACTCGCGAAGACTCCCTATGGTTCGCCCGCCACGAGCCCGAAACGCTCGCCGCGGGCCGTTGGTGGGTCAGGCTCCCCGAGGTACGTTCCTGTCATGGCTGACGGGCCGGCTCGAACCCGAGCTGTTGCCCTCGGCGTCGGGCACGGGCCTGCTCAACATGAAGGCACGCACCTGGAGCGCCGGACCGCGACGTCGAGCTCGCCAGCGTCGCCGCCCAAGCAGCTGCCGGAGGATCCCTGCCACCAACCTTCCAGCTGCCACTCGACCTAGCGGCCGCGCGGCGGGCGGGGCCTACAAGCGGGCGCCGCAGTGATCGCGGCGCGGCGGACGGGGCCGCTAGGGGATGCCGGAACCGGAGCGATGGCACCCCGGACTCATCGGCCCTGTCGCTGGGAACCAGCGGGGCGGCCCGGATGGCCGTATACCTAGGCCGAGCGTCGACAGCGGCCGAACGCTGTTCTGTTATGCGCTCACGGACACGGCCTGGGTCACGGGCGGCACGAACAGCAACCACGGGAACGTCGCCAGATGGGCCGAGACAGTCGCTCACACCAAACGTCACCCCGCCGGAGACAGCGGACCCGATCAGTCAATACTCGGACTGGCAGCAAGCGTTCCCGCCCGGGAGGGCGACGGGGTCGTCATACTGCTTACCTGCTCGCCGAACGCGGGCCGCTGTGGGACCCGGGCCTCTCGGGGCGTTTGCTAGGGGCCTGCGCGCGAGCGCGCGCGCGCGCACCTCCTTCGGGCACGGTCGAAGGGGTGTGCGTTCCAGATGCGGCTGATCGTCGACAGCCTCAATGAGATCGCGCGGTTGCGGCTTCCGTGCGGGGCGACCGGCGGTTTCGCCTCGCCGCTGTCGCGGAGGTGATGGCCGCAATGCTCGCCGGCCGCTGCAGGTCGTTCGCGAGGCGGAAGGGCACGGCCCTCGGGAGCCGCCACGCTGGGCCTGTTCGCCTGGGCCGGGCACCAGGGGCTCCCGGGACGCGGCGTCGCTGCTCGCAGACCCGGACGCGCCGGCGCCGCCGTGCGTCGACACCGATCCAGAGCTGGTGGAGACGTTTACGACCGGGTGCGAGCCGGAGTCCCGCGGCAGATTGAGACCTCGATCGCATTGCAGACCCTTTGCAGCAGCGGATTCGACGACCTGAAACGCACGGCCGTAACAAGAAAGGTGTTCGCTAGCGTTTCAGCGTTTGCACGCAAGAGCCGCCAGCCGACGTTTGGGTCGCCCGCCCGTTACTTGGACACGAACCCGCGCCGGCCGACGCGGTTTGGCGCCGAGGCTCTTGCGGACCGAGGGTCGACGGAGCCCACGGCGATCGCAGGGCTTGCTCGGGCTCCGGCTTCCAGCGCAGATTGTCCGCCGCTGCCGATTAGCGTTCAGCTCAACGAGCTTGCGACACACCGGGTCGCGGAAGCCGCTGGACGTGGTGCTCGGGCTCGCCTGCAGTTTGACCGATGAGTTACAGCCCCCCTGTCCTGCAGCCAGAAGCCCGGCACGTCGCACGGCTGCCGCGCGCGAGTTCGACAGACCGAGTGGACGGGGCTGGTTGACCGAGCTGATACGAGACCTTCGGCGACCCGCCCGCCGATGTGCTGGCGGCCGACCGCTGGGCCTTGGCGCGTCCGTTACCGCCCGACTCGAGACCCGGCCCCGCCGCCGCACCCGCCTGCGGTTCGCTGCATCCAGAGCAGCGAACCGGAGAGCGACTCGCCCCAAGGACTGTCAGCGGCCGAAGCCGCAGACGACGTCCCGAGCACAAACGAGCGCCGCGCCGCCGGTCCAGGCGGAAGGAAGCCGAAAGCGACAGCGTGACCGGTGGATTTCGATCATCGAGGCCGCCGTGCTTCAACGTCGTGCTCGCGGCCCGGGGCGCCGGATCATCGCTTCCGGTCGGACCGCAGTATCAGACACGCCTGGCGGCGGCGGAGGCGCGAGACACGGTCTCAGCCGCTTGCGAGGGGTTGGACGCAGGTAGGCGAGAGTCGCGAATGCCAGGACCCAGCAAGGGCGACAACGGCGACGACCGTCGCGGCAACGTAGGTACCGTTCCCCGAGACAAGGTTCGACCAGGATCGTTCCTCGGATCGCGGTACCGAAACAACGAGCCGAGAGATAGAGATGCTGCGCGACGGCCCCGATATCTCGCCCCCTGTTCTTCTCCTCCGGGAAGGCAAGCTGCACAAGAATAACCGAGGTCAGCGTCACGCCGAGGCCGAGGCCGATCAGCAGGAACCAGGAGCGAAGGCCGGGCGCTCAACGAGGCCGCCTTCACGAGGCCGGAGCGGGAGCCCGGATCCCGGCCGCGGTATGACGAACCCGGCGCATATCGGTCTTCTGCGCGTACCGCTTCGCCGGTCCGCGCCGCCGCGGCGAGGAAACAAGGGACGCCCGCGTCGCTGCAGTGAAGATCACCGGTCTGACCGCGTCGTAGGTGGCGCTCGGTCTGGAAGAGACCAAGACGGTCAATGACACGCCCATCAGAAGCAGCGCAGCTGGAGGTTCTGCGTGAGCAGGCGAAAGATTCGATATCCGGATTACGGAAGAGCTCCGTCAACAGAAGCGCCACCTTGGCCGCCGTTGCAGAAAGTGATGTAGAAGAAGAAACCGGCGGCAACGCGTTCCAATCGCCGGAAGTGACCGGGCGGGACGTCGACACCCGCCTGAAGGATCCCCGACGCGAAAGAGACACCCCGACCGCCGACAGCACCGCCCCCACAGCATCGAAGGGGCGCTCGGTCAGGCACGATCGGATCCCGAACGCGACGGCTGAGCAGTAATCGTTGCCGCGACCGACTGAAACACGAACGCGGCTCGCCAACTGATCGCGGAAGTGATGCGTCGCCGATAATACTAGGCTGCGGCGCCGATGCCGCCCAGTCCGCTGGTCACACCAAGCAATCGCCGCTGACATGCCTACGGTTCACTTGCTCCCAGACATACACACACAAAAGTGGTCGCAGGGTGCGACGACACCGAGGTGCCCGGCGGATGCTTCTACATGATGGAGTTCGTCGACGGCTGGTCGCCCATCCAGGAGGGAACCACCTGGCCCGAGCCCTTCGGGAGCGACCTCGAGGCGCGCCAGGGCCTCGCGTTCGAGCTCGTCGAGGCATCGCCCGGCTCTCGAAGGTGGACTGGCGGCCAGGGTCTCGAGGGATTCGGCCGGCCCGACGGCTTCCACGAGCGCCAGGTCGACCGCTGGCTCTGCCACCTCGCCGCGGTGCAGTTCCGGCCTCTCCCCGGCATCGACGAGGCGGCCGAGTGGCTGCGTGCCACAGGCCGCGCACCTACCAGCCCGGCATCATGCACGGCGACTACCAGTTCGCCAACGTGATGTACCGCCACGGCGCACCCGCCCGGCTCGCGGCCATCGTCGACTGGGAGATGGCGACGGTCGGGGACCCGCTGCTCGACCTCGGATGGGTGATCAACGGTTGGCCCGTCGACCCCTCCCGCCCCGACGAGGCGGCGGTCAGCTACGTGGACTACACCGGTATGCCCTCCGCCGACCAGCTGCTCGGCTACTACCAGGATCGCAGCGGGCGCCCGGTCGACGAGATCGACTACTACGTCATCCTCGCGAGGTTCAAGCTCGCCATCGTGCTCGAAGCGGGGTACGCGCGGGTGGTCGCCGGCACGGCCGACAATCCGAAGATGGAGGCCTTCGGCGACGTGGTGATCGAGATGGCGGCCAAGGCGGCCGAGCTCGCCTCGACCACCGACCTGCGGTGAACGGTTGAGCGCACCGGCGGCCGGTGGCGGCCTCGAGGAGCGCTTCTCGCTCGCCGGCCGGGTGGCCCTGGTCACCGGGGGGAGCCGCGGACTCGGCCGGGCGATGGCCCTCGGTTTCGCAGAGGCGGGGGCGGACCTGATCATCGCCAGCCGGAAGCTCGACGCGTGCCGGTCCGTCGCGAGAGAGGTCGAGGTGAGAGGGCGCCGGGCTGCCGCGTCGCCGTCAACATGAGCCAGTGGGAGGAGCTCGACCGGCTGGTCGACGACGCGTACGACGCATTCGGCCGGGTCGACGTGCTGGTGAACAACGCCGGCATGTCACTTCTCTATCCGGACCTCACCGACGTCAGCGAGGCGATCTGGGACAAGGTGGTCGGGGTGAACCTGAAGGGGCCGTTCCGGCTCACCGCACTGGTCGGTCCGCGGATGGTCGAGTCGGGCCGAGGGTCGATCATCAACATCTCCACCACCGGCTCGATCCGGCCCGCGCCCTTCATGCTGCCCTACGACGCGGCGAAGGCGGGTCTCAACGCGCTCACCGTCGGCTTCGCCCACGCGTACGGACCCTCGGTCCGGGTCAACTGCATCATGGCCGGGCCCTTCCTGACCGATGTGGCCGCACACTGGGACCTCGAGGCCTTCGAGGACGCCGCGAAGCAGCGTTTCGCGCTCGGCGCGGGCCGGCCAGCCCAACGAGATCGTCGGCGCCGCGCTCTACTTCGCGTCGGATGCGTCGAGCTACGCGACCGGTTCGATCCTTCGGGTCGACGGCGGGATCCCCTGAGTCGCCCCGCCGAGCCGGGTCAGCGGCGGGCGCCTCCCGGCACGGTGACGGTGTCGGTGTCCTTGCCGGAGCGGAGCACCGCACCCGGAGTCTCGCCGGTGAACTGGCCGTCGCGCACCACCTCGGTGCCGTTGATCAGGACGTGCTCGATGCCTTCCGCTTCGGCGTAGAGCCGACCGGCACCACCGGGCAGATCGTCGCGGGTGCGCTCGGCGCGATGGCCGACCCGCTCGGGGTCGATCACCACCAGGTCGGCGAACCAGCCCTCTTCGATCCTTCCACGTCCGCGCAAGCCGTAGAGACGGGCGGGAGCGTCGGTCAATTCGTGGATCGCCGACTCCCAGCTCAGCAGCTTGCGCTTGCGCACCCCTTCCCCAAGCATCGAGGTCGAGTAGATCGCGCCGCAGATCATGTCGAGGTGGGCACCCGCATCGGAGCCGCCGACGATCGTCCGGGGGTCCTCCCACACCTTCGCGCGGAGTTCCCAGTCGGCCTCCGACTCGGGGATCGGGGGGCGGAGCCCGGTCCGCAAGTTGTCCGCGAGCGCGACGTCGACCAAGGCGTCGAAGGGCTCCTGTCCACGCTCGGCTGCGATGTCCCCGACCGTGCGGCCCGACAAACCCTCGTTCTCGGGGGAGAAGGTCTCGTCGATGACCAGGTTCTGCCAGTGGGCCAGCGCGGCGAGCATGCCGGCCTCCTTCGAGTGGGAGGCCTCGTCCAGCTTCTGCCGGACGGCAGGGTCACGGAGGCGTTCCATGCGCTCGGGGATCGGAAGACCAAAGATCTCCCGCCATCCGGGGAGGGCGTCGATGACCGTCCCGTTCTCGAACGAGAGCCGGATCTTCATGGTATGGGGGAGGGTGAGCGCGACCACCTTCGCTCCGCGCTCGGCGGCCACGGTCGAAGCGTGCAGTTGGCGCTCGCCTGCTGCCGGGTTGAGCGAGGACACCCCGAGCACGTTCCAGTTGACCGGCCGGTTGGCAAGGAGAGAGAGAGTGGCCATGAGGTCCACCTCCTCCTCGGAGAAGCCGTTGATGCATCCGGGAAGGATGAGCTCGAGGGTGGTCCCCTCGTGTGCTGCGAGCGATGCGGCGAGCGCTTCGAGCTCTGCGCGGCTGGCGGAGCGCGAGGGAACCGGCTCGCCGTCGCCGTCGTTGTGGGTGTGGGCCTGCGAGGTCGACAAGCCGAGGGCACCCTCCTCATAGGATCGTTCGGCGAGCGCGGCCATCGCCGCGATCTGCTCGTCGGTGGCGGCTTCGCCCACCGCCGCATCGCCCATCACCGCGCGACGGAGCGCGGAGTGACCGACCAAGAAGCCGGCGTTGGGGGTGATGGCGCCGTCGAAACGACCCAGCCATTCACCGAAGGAGCTCCACGACCAGTCGAGGAACTCCAGTGCGGAAAGAGGCATTCCCTCCACCCGAGCCATCATCCGGGCGAGGTAGTCGGAGTTGTCGGGGCCGGCGGGGGCAAGTGAGAAGCCGCAATTGCCACCGATGACCGTGGTCACTCCGTGCAAGGGCGACGGGCTCGCGGTCGGGTCCCAGGAGAGCTGCGCGTCGTAGTGGGTGTGGAGGTCGACGAAGCCGGGCGTCACCAACAGCCCGTCGGCATCGATACTGGCGGACGTCGGTTCCTCGATCTCACCGATCGCGACGATCGTGCCGTCGCGCACCCCGACGTCGGCGCGCCGGGACGGGCCTCCGGTCCCGTCCACCACGGTTCCACCACGGATGATCAGGTCGAGCATCGTGACACCTCTCTCGCAGCACATCCCCCGTGCCTGCCAGGACAAGAATGCTAGCCTGCGCCCTCGATGGCTGACGTGGCCGAGCGAGCGGGTGCGGTGCGCCCGACGTTGCTGCCGGACCCCGAGCCGAGGCCGATCCGGGTGCCGATCATCTCGGTCGACGACCATCTGATCGAGCCGCCCGACCTCTTCGAAGGACGGGTGCCGGCGCGCCTTGCCGAGCGCGCACCTCGGATCGTCGAGAATCCCGATGGGACCCAGTATTGGCTCTACGAGGACCGCCAATATCCGAACGTCGGGCTCAACGCGGTCATCGGGAGGCCGAAAGAGGACTGGAGCATGGACCCGGCTCGCTTCGAGGACATGCGGCCGGGCTGTTACGACATCGACGCGCGTGTCGCCGACATGGACATCAACGGCGTGTGGGCCTCCCTCAACTTTCCGTCGCTCGTCGCGGGTTTCTGTGGCTCGGTGTTCATGCGCTCCGACGATGCCGAGCTCGGGCTGGCCTGCCTCCGGGCCTGGAACGACTGGCACTCCGAGGTCTGGGCCGGCACCCACCCCGAGCGGATCATCCCGCTCCAGCTCCCGTGGCTGGCCGACGTCGACGTCGCGGCCGAAGACGTCCGTGCCAATGCCGCTCGCGGCTTCAGGGCGGTCAGCTTCCCCGAGTTCCCCGCACAGTTGGGCCTCCCCGCGATCTTCACCGACCACTGGGACCCGTTCTTCGCCGCGTGCGAGGAGACCTCGACGGTGGTGTGCCTCCACACCGGCGCCTCGGGGTGGGCGCCCCTCCCCTCTCCCGGACCGCCCTTCGAGCTCTTACCGACCCTCTTTCCGGTCAACGCGATCATCGCGGCGGCCGAGTGGCTTTGGTCGGGCGTTCCCGTTCGGTTCCCGAAGCTGGACGTCGCCATGTCGGAGGGGGGCATGGGTTGGGTCCCGATGCTCGCCGACCGGGTGGACTACGTCGTCTCCCACTCGGCCTCCGGTAACGAGTCGGTCCACTGGCCGTCGGACATGCTGCCGAGCGAGGTGCTCCGACGGAACTTCTGGTTCTGCTCGATCGACGATCCGTCGATGGTCGAACTGCGCGACGTGATCGGGGTGGACCACATCATGGTGGAGAGCGACTACCCCCACGCCGACTCGACCTGGCCGGACACCCAGAAAGTGCTCGCGGAAGCGTTCGCCTCCCTCGACGAGACCGAGCTGAGGATGGTGGCGGCCGGCAATGCGGCCGGCCTGTTCCGCCATCCGCTCCCTCCGACCGACGACTGGAGGGTCGGGTCACGGCGATCGTGAGCATCGCCGGCCCTTCGGCGGGTCTCACACCCATCGAGCAGGTGGGCCGCCTCAATTCTGGACAGGGACATCGCCGCATGAGAGAGGCGGCCCCGCTCAGGGCTTGGTGGTGATCGCCTTCCCGTCGGGTGAGAGCACGTACCAGAGGCCACCGAGGTTGTTGAGGGCTTGCCCCGTGGCCTGGCCCGGCTGCGAGTCGCCGACCCAGAGGTACAGCGGCCACTTGTTGTAGGTGACCTGGACGGTGCCGTCGGTTCGATGGGTCGTACCGAGGAGGGAGGACTTCACTCCCGCTCCGGCCACCGGCGTCGTGACGCCGCTCGGGAGGAGGAGCGGCGGCCAGCCCTGCGCGCACGCGCCGTAACAGGTGGACGAACCCGACTGCTTGTCGGGCTCGAAGAGGTACAAGGTGTTACCCGGTCCGTTGACCAGCACCGTTCCGAGCCCGGCCACGGTTCCGGTGTGCACCTCGTAGAACGCCGGCGTGCCGTTCGCGGCGGTCGACGTGGTGCTCCCGCCCGCAGCCTTCGTGGAGGTCGTCGACGAACTCGTCGTGGTCGCCGCACCCGTCGTGGTCGTCGACGCGGTGCCCGACGAACCACATCCGGCGAGGAGCACGAGACTCGTTCCGAACAGGAGCACTACCGCCGATCGCCGCATCATCCCGGTCAACCTACTCGCCGGTCTCCTGTTGGAGTTCGACGGTGTTGCCGGCCGGA
This sequence comes from uncultured Acidimicrobiales bacterium, assembly GCA_963741055.1. Lineage (GTDB taxonomy): Bacteria > Actinomycetota > Acidimicrobiia > Acidimicrobiales > RAAP-2 > Bog-756. The sequence goes on from CAVUGU010000017.1 coordinate 11,171, forward strand.
TCGCACAACCAGACCTGTTCGGTCGTCCCCTGCCACGCACGCACCCATTCGATGCCCGCTTCGTCCAGCTCGGCCACCGCGGCCTCGAGATCGGTCACCGCGAAGCACACGTGCGGCCCGGTCGGCCGGATCGGGCCGTCGCCGGCGGGCGCGTCCACCAGATGGAGCTGAGTTCCTGCCGTCGCGAACCAGTGTCCGCCCACACCGGGGATCTCGGGGCGGGCTTCTTCGGGCACGTGCAGGAAGTCACGGTAGAAGGCAACCGTCGGATCGAGGCTGCCTTCGACGTTGAGACTGTGATGGAGCACCCGGGTGACCTTCACCGGCCGAGGCCCCCGCTCACCGGCGCAACGTCACTGAGGCCAGCCGTTCGGGACCACCGCCCCCGCGATCGTGCGCGGGTCCACGGCCTGGCCCGTGTTGCCGGCCTGGTAGACGGCGAAGCAGAGCTGCAGCGCCTTGATCGCATCGGTCGCGCTCATCTCGGCGGGCGTGCCGTTCACCATCGCATCGACGAAGTGGATCGAGGACCGGCGGAACCCCTCGGCCCAATTGGACTCGACGCCGGTGAACGAGGTCGTGGTTTGGGTGTCCTGCGCGCCGTCGTAGAGGACGACCGCCGGGAGGTCGAGCATCTCGCCCGTGCAGCGGGTCACCCACAGGAATCCACGATCGCCCTGGATCTCGAAGAATTCGTCGGCGCCGTAGAAGGAGCTGCGCATCCACATCTGCGGTGCGTAGGACACCTCCATCATCCCGAGGAGACCGGGATCCTCGTATTCGAAGATCACCGCGCACGGCTCGAAGAAGAAGTCGCGTCGGCGGACCACTGCCTGTACGGACACGATGTCCTGGTCGAACAGCCAGAGGGCGACTGCGTACTTGTGGATCATGTCGTCGAAGAGATGGCCGCCCGGACTCTGATTGTTGAGGCGCCAGACGTACCCGTCGGAGGTGAGACCCGCCTGGAACGCCGAGTCGGTCTGGCCGACCACCGTCTTGATGCGCACGTGGGAGGGATTGCCGATGGCACCCTCCGCGATGAGGTGCTTGGCGAGCACCAGCGGGGGGTAGTGGCGGAAGCACTCGCTGACCCGCAGGATGGTACCGGCCGCCTCGGCCGCGGCGGCCATCGCACGCCCCTCGTCGACCGAGTTGGCGAGCGGCTTCTGGCACGAGACGTGCTTGCCGGCCTCTGCTGCGGCGATCACGTGGTCGTGGTGGAGATTGGTCGGAGTGAGGATCTCGAGGGCGTCGATCGAGGGATCCGAGAGGAGCTCCTCGAGCGAGGTGTAGGCGGAAGGAACACCCCATGCGGCAGCGGCCTCCTCGGCGCGACCCTCGTGGGGATCGCAGACCGCAGCCACCTTGCACCGGTCGTCCTCGAGATAACCCGCCACATTGAGCGACGCGATGTTGCCGGCTCCCACGATGCCGATTCTCGGCCCCTCGACCGTCCGTGCCACGGGCGACACGCTAGCCGGGGCGGAAAGAACCGTCCCGGGTCACGAGGCCCCGGGGTAGCCCCCGCCCCCGTAGCGCCGGTCGAGCTCGTCGTAGTCGACGGCCCATCCCTTGCGAGGGAGCTCGGCGGCGAAGGCGACTTCGCTCGGCTTCTTGTATGAGGCGATGCGTGACCGGCAGTGTTCGATCAGCTCCTCCTCGGTGACCGCGGCACCGTCTTCGGTGACCACCACCGCCACGACCCGCTGGGTCCACCGCCGGTCGGGGACCCCGATGATCGCGGCCTCGCGCACCGCCGGATGCAGGACGAGGCAGCCCTCGACCTCGGCGGGGTAGATGTTCTCCGCGGCCGACTTCACGATCCGGGTGAGCGGTGCGACGAAGGTGAGCGAGCCGTCGGCATGGCGCCGCCCGAGGTCGCTGGTGTGCCACCAACCGCCGCGGAACCGCGCTTCGTTGAGCTCGGGCCGCGCGTGGTAGCCGTTGGTCACGATCGGGCCGCGGGCCACGATCTCGCCGGTCTCGCCCACCGCCACGTCGGCGCCCTCGGGGTCGACGATCCGCACCTCCGCCAACGGCGAGGGTCTGCCGCTCGTTCCGACGGTGCCGACCCCGAGTGCGTTGAAGGTCAACATGCCGGTGACCTCGGTCTGTCCGTACCCTGCGGGGTGCGTACCCCAGGGGCTGTCGTCGACGGTGATCATCTCGTTCCAGGCGGGGCGCCCCCCGAAGGTGCGGAAGCCTCTCAGGTCGTAGCGGTGGTCGGCATTCACTTCGAGGATCTGCTCGCCGGTTGGGCCCATGACGAAGCCGTAGTTGCAGTGGTCGGTCTCGATGATCCGGCAGAGCTCCTCGGCGTCGACACGCCGGGCGAGCACGTTGGTCCCACCCATCTGGAACGTCGCGAAGGTGGTCATCAAGGTGGCCATGTGGAACATCGGCCCGGAATTCAGGTAGACGGTCTCGCCGGTCACCCGCTGGAGCATCGCCATCATCAGTGACTGGGAGATGATCGCCCGGTGGGAGATGAGCGCGCCGTTCGGAGTTCCACCGAACGCGCCGGTGTAGAGCATGAGCACCGGATCCCTCGGCAACGCCTCTTCGGCGTCGAGTGAGGGGTGGTCCAGACCGGCCGCGAGGAAGGCTTCGTAGGTGTCCTTGCCGGAAGCAGCGTCGTGCTGCAGCCAGCGTGTCCGGCCGCCCCATCTCGAGCGGACCTCCGCGACGGTCGCCCCGATCTCCTCTTCCTGCCAGATGACCACCTCGGGCAGCGCGTCGTCGAGGAGGGTGACCAACTCGTCGGCGCTCTGGCGCCAGTTGGCCGGCACGACGACGGCGCCGATCTTTGCGCAGGCGAGCCAGGCCTCGACGAGCCGGTGGCAGTTCTGGCCGAGCCAGAGCACTCGCGAACCGTGCGCGAGGCCCTCTGCGACGAACGCTTGCGCGAGGTGGTCGGTCCGGAGGTCGAGCTCGGGGTAGGTGGCGCGGAAGGTGCCGCAGACGACCGCCGTGCCCGCGGGCCGGCTCCGTCGGTGCTCGGCCAGGACCTGACCGAGGGTCAGCGCGTGGACGTCGTCGGGCACCCGCTCGTTCCTTCCCGCGCCACCGTCACCCGGCGGCCGATCGCGACGCGGCGCCCTCCTCACCGCTGGAATCGGCATCTTGTGGCAGCAGGTCGCGCAAGCGGTCCTTCACCACCTTGCCGGTCGCGTTGCGCGGCAGCCCGTCGACGAACTGCCAGCGCCTCGGGACCTTGTACTGGGCGAGGAGCTCGAGGGTGTACGCCCGCAGCTCCTCGTCGGTGGTCGACTCGCCGGAGCTGAGCGCGACGAAGGCGACCAGGTCCTCACCGAGAACCGGATGGGGAACGCCGATCACCGCAGCTTCGCGGACGGCCGGGTGAGTCTCGATGGCGTGCTCCACGTCGTTCGGGAAGATGTTGTTCCCTCCCCGGATGATCACGTCCTTGCTCCGTCCGACGATGTAGAGATAGCCATCCTCGTCGACCCGCCCGAGGTCGCCGGAGACCAGCCAGCCGTCGACCCAGGTGTTGGCGGTGGCCTCGGGGTCCCCGTAGTACTCGCGGGGCCGTCCCGGTACGGAGAGGAGGACGCTGCCCACCTCTCCGGTCGCGACGTCGTTGCCGTCGGGGTCGACCAGGCGGACCTCTGCCGGAGGGACCAGCTTCCCGACCGAACCCGGCCGCTTCACCGCTTCTCCCGGTGGCATCACGCAGTAGACCGAGCCTGCTTCGGTCATGCCGTAGTTGTTGGAGACCGTCGCGGTCGGCATGCGTTCCTGCAGCCGTTCGAGCACGAAGGGTGCGAGCGGTGCGCTGCCGACCGAGCACATCTGCACCGACGAGAGGTCGGCCGTCCCGAAATCGGGGTGGTCGAGGAGCAGGAGTGCCATGGCCGGCACGAGGAAGACCGCGATCGGGCGCTCGGCCGCGACCGTCTCGAGCCATCGCCCGGCGTCGAACCGGGGCTGGTAGAGGCCTTTCATCCCGAGCTTCATCGGGGTGTACACGAACGAGAGGCCGGCGAAGGTGTAGGGCGGGCTGGCGTGCAACCACCCGCCCCCGCTGTAGGCCGGCTCGCCGAAGGGGACCAGCGAAAGGTTGTCGTGGCGGACCGCGACCGCCTTCGGGTTGCCGGTGGTGCCCGAGGTGTAGAGGACGTCCGCAAGATCGGCACCGTCGCGCGCCACCTGGAAGTACTCCGCCGATTCGCCGGTGATCGCCGACCACGGCGTGGAACGGGGGTCGGCCGCCGACGCGTTGTCGGGTTCGTCGCCGGCCGGCACGGCGACCACCAAGGGGGGTGACGAGTCCTCGTAACGGGAGAGCAGGGTGTGCTCCGCGATCGCAGCAGCTGCCCCGCAGTGGGTCAGCATGCGGGCGACCTCGGGCCGGGTGAGCTGCGGGTTGAGTGGTACCGCGGCCGCGCCGGCGCGGTGGACCCCCGCGTAGGAGGCGATCCAACGCAGGAAGTTGGGAGGCTCGAGATGGATCGCGACCCGATCGCCGGGGGCGACACCTTGCTGCACGAGGCCCCGTGCGACCCGGCTGGCCGCGGCATCCCACTCGGCGAAGGTCAGCGCGGAGCCGTCGACCACCTGGTATCCGACCTCGTCGCCGAACGCGACCGCCATCGCATGTAGTTGTTCGGACGCGATCGGCACCACTGCGGAGCTCAGTCCTTCTTGCCGAGCAGCGGATGGGTGGGCATCCCGACCGGCTGGAGATGCTGGCCGAGCACCTCGTGGAAGTGCTCGGCCACCTCGGCGGGCTTCCATCCTCCGTCCCGCCACATGATGGCCACCTGCCGCGGCGTCTGGAAGATGGTGTAGCCGAAACCGGTTCGACCGAAGACCTGACCGTTCACGTCCGCCGCGGCCTCCGATGCGAGGTAGGCGACCAGCGGGGCGTTGAGTGCCGGGTCCTGGTCGGCCGGGGCGTCCCCGTCGGCGAGTCCCTGGGTCATCCGGGTGGCGCCGGCGGGTGCCATCGCGTTGACGGTGATCCCGTAGCGACCGAGCTCGAGCGCCCACACGAAGGTCATCCCCATGATCGCGGCCTTGGCCGCTCCGTAGTTGGTCTGGCCGAAGTTGCCGCGGAGCCCTGCGGAGGAGGTGATGTTGACGATCCGTCCGTAGCCGGCATCCTTCATGTGCGGAGCGGCGTGCCGGGCGGTGTTGAACGTCCCCTTCTCGTGTACGGCCACCACCGCGTCGAAGTCACCTTCGTCCATCTTGACCAGTGTCCGGTCCCGGACGATCCCCGCGTTGTTGACGAGAATGTCGATCTTGCCGAACGACCCGATCGCGGTGTCGACGATCTTCCCCGCTGCGTCGAAGTCGTCGACACGATCGCGATTCGGAACGGCCGAGCCACCCTGTGCCTCGATTTCGGCGCACACCTGGGCCGCCGGGTCCTCTTCGGTACCCTCACCCGCCAGGGAGACGCCGATGTCGTTCACGACGACGCTCGCACCCTCGCCCGCGAGGCAGAGCGCGATCGCCCTGCCGATGCCGCGTCCCGCTCCGGTGACCACTGCAACCCGTCCGTCGAGCAAGCCCATCGGGCCACTGTAGGCGAACGCCGCGGGCGGGAGCCCCGGCCGACGGTGCCACGCGACCCGGTGCGCCGGTACCATCTGCGGATCGCGCGGGCGTCCGTCTCGCGCGGAGCGGAGGTCCTCTCGCATGTCCCGAACGGTGAGCGTCGTCGTGCACGCGCGGGCAGACGTCGAGGGACCCGCCTGCACGAGCGAAGTGGGATGACCGCGGACGCCGCGGCCGACCGCGCCGACGGGGGACGGGTCCGCGCACGTCTGGCCGAGCTCGGGCTCACGCTCCATGGCCCCCACCCGCCGCACGACCCACTCGACGCGGTCGTGGTTCACGACGGGGTGGCGCGGACCTCCGGGCAGCTTCCGCGGATCGCGGGTCGCCTGACCTGCGTCGGCACCCTCGTCACGACGGTCAGCGTCGAGGAGGGGGCAGCCGCCGCCGAGGTCTGCGCCCTCAACGGGCTGGCAGTCCTCGAAGCCGCGCTCGGCTCCCTCGATCGGGTGGTTCGAGTCCTGACCGTCACCGGGTTCGTCGCCTCGGCACCCGACTTCCACCGGCAGCCCGACGTGGTCGACGGCGCGAGCCGGGTGCTCTTCGACGTCTTCGGGGAGGCCGGGCGCCACACCCGTTCGGCCATCGGGGTCGCCGCCCTCCCACGAGGCGGTGCAGTGGAGATCGAGCTCACCGTCGCGGTGCGCGACTGACGCCGCCGACCCGAGGACGAGGACATCTCGAGGACACGAGGAGACAGAGATGGACAACCAGACCATGGTCCGGACGTTCGCCGAGCTCGGCGCTGCCACCCTCGGCGAGTGCGGGGCACTCGCGCTGCCGCCGAGGGTCAAAGCAGCCTGGCCGGGGGCCACGTTGGCAGCGCCCGCCTTTCCGGTGCGGTGCACCGCCGGTGACAACCTCGGCATCCACGTGGGTGTGGCGACCGCGCCGGCTGGCTCCGCGCTGGTCGTCGACGTCGGCGAGGTCGCCGAACGCGGCTACTGGGGTGAGGTCCTCACGACCGCGGCCCTCGCGAGAGGGCTGACCGGACTGGTGATCGACGGAGGCGTCCGCGACGTGGCCGCGTTGGCGCGTCTCGCCTTTCCTGCCTTCTCGAGCACCGTCGCCCTTCGTGGCGCGACCAAGCGGGAGCGGGGGTCAGCCGGTCTCACCACCGTGGTGGCCGGCATCCGGGTGGCATTGGGCGACTGGGTGGTCGCCGACGCGGACGGCGTGGTCATCGTGCCCGGGGACGCGCTCGAGGACGTGCTTTCCGCCGGACGAGCGCGCGCCGACGCAGAGGACCGGTACTTCGGCTCCCTTCGGGGGGGCGAGACGACTGTCGATCTGCTCGGTCTCGACGCTTCGCTCGTCGACCGACCCGATGCGAACGAGGCCGACTGAGCGTGGCCCCTGGCGCCTCCGGTGGTCAGTTGTTGGTGTAGTCGATCGCGCCGGCGCCTTTGACGCCGATGGCGAAACAGAAGCAGTGGATCGACGCGTTGTCGGTGACCGGCCGGAGACTGTGTACCGCATCGGGCGGAATGTGGACGAGATCGCCCTGCGCGATGGTCTGCTCCTCGCCCTCGATGGTCATGATCCCGCGTCCACGGAGCACGTAATAGAACTCGTGGGTGGGGTGCGAGTGCGGGTTCACGTGCCCGCCACCCTCGACCTCGAACTCGTTGACCAGCTCGAGGAAACCCCCATCGGTCAAGTCCCTCATCTCCTGGGACTTCACCATCCACCACACGGGCACCGTTCCCTGGTGCTCGACGACGGGGGCGACGTCTTCGATGTTGCGCACGTCCATCAGTGGGCTCCTCCTCGGCTGCATCGGCTGGCTACCCCGATGGTACGTTGATTCGAGGCGCTGCATCGACACAGGAGTCCGCGACATGGATGGGAGCATCCGACAGATCAAACCGCTCCCGCTGACCCGCGAGGAGTGGGAGCCGTTCGGATGGCTGCCGGTGGCGGATACCGATCCCCGAGACGGCGACGAGACCCTCGACTTCGCGTGGTCGGACCCCCACCTGAACGTGATCGGTCACCGTCGTGACGAGGTGCCGGCCGTCGACGGCGGGCTTCGCTGCGAGATGCTCTACCGCCACGCGACCCACACCCAGGCGCTGATGCCTCTCGACGTCACCGCAGTGATCGTCGTCGCACCTCCGGGGATCGAGATCACCTCTCCCGGCGTCGTGGACCGGGCGCGGGCTTTCGTGCTGGAACCACTCTCGTCGATCGTGCTGCACCGCGGCACTTGGCACTGGGGCCCCTTTCCGGTCGAAGCGGAATCTGTCTCGCTCTTCAACGTGCAAGGGCTGCGATACGTGGAGGACAACGAGATGGCCGACCTCGCGGCAATAGGCGTCGCCCTCGACGTCCTCGTCGACTGACCAGGTGACCGAAGTCGGTGCGTCGCTCGGCGACGCGGTCGAGCGCCACGTCCGGCCGGGCGACGCGGTCCACGTGGTGTTGGGCCACAGCCGCTGGACTGCCGCTGCGAGAGAGCTCGCACGCCAGGGGTGGGGGAGCGATCTCGGGCTGACCCTGGTCATGACCAGCCTCGGGGCTCTCGGCGCAATGTTCTTCCGCGGCGGGCTGGTGCGGAAGGTGGTGACCGCCTACTCGGGCAACAGCTTCCCCTCGTACTCGCCGAACCCGATCTTCCAGCACGGGTACGAATCGGGGGAGGTGGAGGTGGAGCACTGGTCGATCCTCACCCTCGCCCAGAGGATGGAGGCCGCGGCGCGGGGGCTGCCGGCGGTGGTCACCGGATCGGTGGCCGGATCCGACCTCGAGCGGAACTCCGGGTTTCCGCGAGTCGACTCCCCCTTCGGCCCCCTCGGCGTGGTGAGCCCGCTGGCGCCGGATGTTGCGCTCTGCCACGCGGCGCTGTCCGACGCGAAGGGAAACCTCGCCATCTCCGAACCGCTCCTCGAAGGAGTGTGGGGGTGCTGGGCGGCGCGGCGCGGCGTCGTCGCGACCGTCGAGCGGGTCGTCGACGACCTCTCGGGACTGGGATACCGGGTGAAGATCCCCGCCCACCGGGTCCTGGCGGTCGTCGAGGCGCCCTTCGGTGCGCATCCCGGGGGCTGCTACGCGCCCGCGCCTGCCGGTCGACAGCTACGGCGAGGACATCCCCTTCTGGATCGATGCGGCGGTGGCCGCGCGCGACGACTTCGACGGATGGGCACGCCGCCACCTCCTCGACCCGCCCGACCACGCCTCCTATCTCTCCCTCCTCGGGAAGGAGCGGCTCGAGCGACTGCGAGGTCTTTCCGACCCGGAGTCGTGGCGGCTCGACGCCGAGGCGAACCCACTCCCCGAAGAGGATCCGGTCAGCGAGTGGGAGGTCGCGGCCTGCCTCGGTGCCCGGGAGGTGCAGGCGCTGGTGGCCGAGCACCGTGCCGACGCGGTACTCGCCGGGGCGGGCGTGGCGAACCTCGCCGCGTGGGTCGCCGTGGCCCGTGAACGGCTCGCCGGCCGGCCGGTCTGTCTCACCGCGGAGCTCGGGCTCTGGGACTACACGCCGACACCGGCCGATCCCTACATCTTCAACCACCGCGTGTTCCCCGGTACCACGCTGCTCGCCGACGCTTCGACCGTGCTCGGCATGGTGGTCGGCGGACCCGGTACCAGGACGATCGGCTGCCTCGGCGCCGCCGAGATCGACCGGTTCGGCAACGTCAACTCGACCGAGCTCGGCGACGGGAGGTTCCTCGTCGGGTCGGGAGGGGGCAACGACGTGATGAGCCGGGCGACGGCCTGCGTGGTGGTGACCCTCGGCGCGACCACGGCGACTCCCCGAGACCGTCGCCTACATCACCGGACCAGGGGAGCGGGTGATCAGCGTGGTGACCGACCGCGGAGTGCTCCGCCGACTCGACGGGCGGTTGCGGATCGCCGCGGTGCCGGCGGGTTCGGGCTCGATCGAGGATCGGGTCCGCGCGATGGTCGGCTCCTGTGGATGGGACGCCGAAGTCGCGGCCGAAGTGGCCGAGCTCGACCCGGTCACACCGGGCGAGGTGCGCGAGCTGCGCAACTTCGATCGTCGGCGCCAGTTCTTGGGCTGAACCCCGGATGTCCGCGGGCCCACAACGCAATTCGATTCTCCGTCGAGCAGCATTCGGTTCTCTATCGGACACGGTGTCCGGACCGCGGTCGGGACACGGTTCGCGGTCGCTGCGAACAGCGATCCGACCGGACCAGGGGGAACGGTGGGCGTATGGTTGACACCAGTAACATCAGTGCCATAAGAACGTGCCCGGCATTCGGTCGATAAGGGGGAATTTCGCCCTGACGACGACCCCGGATCGACGGATCCGGCACAGAGAAAAGGGTGGTCATGGGGAGACACCGGGGGAGCTGGGCAGTGCCAGGTGCATTGGCACTGGGAGCCGCAATCGTGCTCGCGGGGTGTTCGAGCAGTTCGGGCAGCCCGACGACGACGACGGGGTCGAACTCGACGAGCTCGACGAGCGGCGGTTCGGGGCAGTCGATCCCGGCAGGCACGACGATCAACGTTGGTGCCATCTCGACCCTTACCGGCGCCATCGCCTCCGACTTCGACGGCCTCTCGCCCGGCATCAAGGCCTACTTCAGACATGATCAACGCCGAGGGCGGCATCAACGGGCGCAAGTTGATGCTCGCCTACAACCTCGACGACGGCGGCAATCCCAGCCAGTTCACCCAGCTCACCCACACCCTGATCGACCAGGACCACGCCTTCGCGGTGATGGTGGCCGCGTACTGGTTCACCCCGAACTACTTCGTCGAGACCGGGACCCCGACCTACGGCTACAACGTGAGCGGCAACTGGCAGGGTCCGCCCAACCTCTTCGCCGCCGGCGGACTCGGTGCAGAACTACCCGGCCGGTGTCCCGGCGTACGCCTATCTGCATGAAGCAGACCAATTCGAAGTCGCGGCGGTCATCAGCTACGGCCCGTCGATCACCTCGTCGTACGATGCCTGCAGCACCGCGGCCAGCGGGCTCGAAGAGGCCGGTTACAACATCACCTACGAGGACCTCGGTGCCCAGCTCGGCGGGAAGCTTTACCTCGGCCGTCCAGCGCATGCAGCAGACCGGGCCCGGCGTGGTGATCTCGCTGCATGCAGGAGACGGACAACATCACCATGGCCCGGGCCATCCAGCAGTACGGGCTCAAGATCCAGCAGCTCTGGCTCAACGGCTACGACCGAGTCGCTGCTCGACCAGTACAGCAGCCTGATGCAGGGCGTCTACTTCGAAGTCTCCGGCACCGTTCCCTACGAGGCTGCCGCACCCAAGTTCGGGAACACCTATCCGGGCATGAAGCTCTACATCCAGCAGATGAACAAGTACGCAGCCGGGCTTCACCTACAACGGTGTCGCGCTCCAGGGCTGGCAGTCCGCCGCGCTGCTGGCCCAGGCAGGGTCAAACAGAGCTCGCGGCCGGCCTGCACTCACCCAGGCCAACATCGTCAGCATCACCAACCAGATCACCGCCTACACCGGCCGGGGGCGTCTGACCACGGTGACCAACTGGGCCACCGCCCACACCACGACCACTTATCCGCTCTGCAGCGCCTTCGTGCAGGTCCAGAACGGGCAGTTCGTGCTCGGTCTTCGGAAAGGGCAACCAGGTCTTCGTCTGCTTGACCGCGAACGCGAAGAACCCGACGCCGGTTCCCGCGCCGGACCGGAACTCCGGGCACATGATGCCGGTGTGACCGCCGGAATTCGGGTAGGAGCCAGGCAGAGGGGTGGAACAGTTCCTCGGCTTCGCCATCCCCGGCATCCCTTTCGGCTGCACCTATGCAATGGTGGCCGTGGGGCTGGTCCTGACCTATCAGGCGACCGGGGTGTTCAACTTCGCCTTCGGCGCCCAGGCCTACGTCTCCGCGTTCATCTTCACATGGCTCGTCCAGAACGAGCACATGCCGATCTGGCTGGCGTTCGTGATCTCGGTGGTACTGCTGGCTCCGGCCCTCGGTCTGGTTTTCGACCGGTACCTGTTCCGGAAGATCCCCAACTCGAACACCACCGCCAAGTTGGTTACCGGGATCGCCCTCGTCGGTCGGGATCCCTGCGCTCCTGCCGGTCATCTTCGGTAGCGACAACCAGTACAACCCGCCGAGCGATCCTGTTCGATCCCGAACACGGTCTACTTCCGCGTCGCCGGTACCCCGATCAACGGCATCGACCTCAGCATCGGTTGTCGTCACCGCTGTGGTCCTGCGTGGCCCTGGTCGCTCCTGATGCGTCTCACCCCGCTCGGGCTGCAGATGCGCGGTGCGGTGGAGAGCCGCCGACTGGTTCAGCTCGACGGGGTCAACTCCGGGAGGGTGATCGCCTCCGCCTGGGCCATCTCCAGCCTGATGGCCGGACTGGCCGGGGTGCTCCTCGCACCGTTGTTCGGTCAGCTCCAGGCACAGGACTACGCGACCCTGGTGGTGGCTGCCTTCGCCGCGGCAGCCTGGGCGGTGCTCCGCTCGATGCCCATCGCGGCGCTGGTCGGGATCCTGATCGGGCGTGGCCGACACGGTCCTCCAGGGGTATCTTCCGGCCTCGAGCGTCTGGTCGGCGGCAACGCTCTACTCGCTTCCCTTCATCGTCCTCTTCATTGCGCTGCTCGTCGTTCCCGGGCTGCGCAAGACTCGACGACGCCAAGGACCCCCTCGCCTCGGTCGACCCTCCGCCACCGCCGCGGGCGGCGACCGTGCGAGCACCCCAGATGGACCGGATCATCCGGGTGGCCTGGTATGTGCTGCTCGGCGCATTCATCGTGTCGATGCTCACCTGGATGCCGCAGACCTGGGAGAACGTTTTCAACTCCGGAATCGCCTTCTCGACGATCTTTCTCTCGATCACGCTGATCACCGGGATGGGCGGTCAGCTCTCCCTCTGCCAGGCCACCCTGGCGGGGGTGGGGGCCTTCACCGCGGCGCAGCTCGCCAACCATCTGGGGTTCTCAGCCTGCTGGTCGGGGGTCTCATCGGTGCAGCCGCGGCCGCGGCGGTGGCAATCGTGCTCGCGGTTGCCTCGCTCCGCCTGCGCGGGTCTGGGCCTCGCCCTCATGACCATCGCGGCCGCGCTCTTCTTCGACTAGCGCCGTCTTCCCTCAGATCACAAGCAGCAACGGCTCGCCGTTGAACATCCAGCCGAAATGGCTCGGCCTCGGCATCCTCAACCCGAACGGCCACGCCTACTTCGTGATGGCGATGATCGTCATGGTCGTCTGCATCTTCGGTGTTCTCCTCCTGCGCAACGGAACCTACGGGCGGTACCTCACCGCGATGCGTGGGAGCGAGACCGCAGCCGCCGGGCTCGGGATCAACTTGACCTGGCAGCGGGTGATGATCTTCGGGATCTCTGGTGTGGTGGCAGGTATCGGCGGGACGCTCCTTGCCATCCAACAGCAAACGGTCAATACGGCCGAGTTCAACTACCAGATCTCGCTCGCCTTCGTCGTCATCGTGGTGACCACCGGCGTCAGCACGATCGAGGGCGCACATGCAGGCAGGCTTCGGGTTCGTGGTCATCCAACAGCTGTTGACCTATCTACCGGCGCGCTTCGGCGGCAACAGCCTCACCTTCGTGCTCTTCGCCTTCGGCGCGCTCACCTACGCGGCGCATCCCGAGGGTGTCCTCGAATTCCAGAAGCGTCGGTGGACACTCCGGTTTGAGCGACTCTTCTTCAAGAAACAGGACGAGGGAGCCACCTTCCACACCGGCGCGCTCGGGGCCCACGCCGACGTCGCCCAACCCGAGCCCCAGCCCGTGGTGAGTGAGGGATGACCCAGGTGAGCAACGGCTCGGTCGTCCCGCTCGCCGAACAGGAGGGAGCGCTGCTTCGGGTGACCGGGGTGTCGAAGACGTTCGGAGGCATCGCGGCGGTGAGCGCGGTGAGTCTCGAGGTGGCATTGGGCGAGACCGTGGGCCTGGTCGGTCCGAACGGCGCCGGGAAGACCACTCTGTTCAACTGCATCTGCGGCCAGCTGCGGCCCGAGCGGGGGAGTGTGGAGCTCTCGGGCACCGAGATCTTGGCTATTCCCACCTACAAGCGCGCCCGGCTCGGCATCAGCCGTACCTATCAGCGGGTCGAGATCTTTCCGGACATGACCGTGGAGGACCACCTGCTCGTGGCCCTTCGAGCCGACGAGCGCCGCACGCAGCTCTGGCGGGATCTCCTCAATCTGAGCGCTCCCACCCCCGCCGAGAAGGGCCGGGTCGAAGCGGTGCTCGACCTGATCGGCATCCAGCACCAGGCGAGGACGCCGGTGTCGGCGCTCGGGCTCGGGTCCTGTCGGCTCGTCGAGCTCGGGCGGGCCCTCGTGTCGGAGCCGGTGCTCCTTTTGGCCGACGAGCCGTCGTCGGGCCTCGACGTCCGCGAGACGCACGAACTGGCCCAAGTGCTCCGCAAGCTGCAAAGGGAACGCGGCATGGCCATGCTCCTCGTCGAGCACGATCTCGGTATGGTCGGTGAGGTGGTGGATCGCACGGTCGTGATGGACCTGGGCCAGGTGATCGCCGAAGGCACTTTCGAAGAGGTGATGGCCGACGCGAGCGTTCGCCGTGCCTACCTTGGGATCGAAGGATGAGCCCGGCCACATCAGTTCCTGACGAGGCAACGATCGACGGCGGCGTCCGCGACGCCGCGCCTGCCCTCGAGGTGCAGAGGGTCAGCGCCAGCTACGGCCCGTACCGCGCGCTGTTCGACGTGAGCTTCGAGGTGCCCGACGGGGGCATCACCGCACTGATCGGCTCGAACGGCGCCGGAAAGTCCACGGTCTCCCGGGTGGTGACCGGTCTTCTGGCCACGACCGCCGGCTCCCTTCGGCTGAGCGGCCGCGAGATCACCGGGCTTCCTGCGTACAAGATCGCCCGAGCCGGCGCCGCGCACGTCCCCGAGGGCCGTGGTGTCTTCGCCAACTTGACCGTCGAGGAGAACCTCAAGCTGGCTTTTCGCCAGCGAGGAGGACGCCGGTCGGTGGGGGCGTCCCTCGATCGCGCCTACGCAGCGTTCCCCATCCTCGGCGCCCGCCGCCGCCAGGCCGGCGGCACCCTCTCAGGCGGGGAGCAGCGGATCCTCTCGCTCGCAAAGGTGCTGATCGTCCCGCCTCGCCTGCTGGTCGCCGACGAGATCTCCCTCGGTCTCGCACCGGTGATGATCGACGCCGTCTACGACGGACTGCGCCGCATCAACGGCGCGGGTACCGCACTGTTGATCGTCGAGCAGCAGGTGGACCGAGTGCTCGACATCGCCGCGACCGCGGTGGTCCTCGAGCACGGCGGGGTCGCCTACCGAGGGCCGGCCAGTGGTGCGATGGCCGCCGTCGAACGGGTGATGGCCGCCAGAGGTGAACGGACGCTGCTCACTCCGTCGTCGCCCAACGGTTCGGCCCCGTCCGCCAAGGCCGCAGGTTCCACCGAAGAGCCGAGAGAGGAGACCAGGTGACCGAGCGCGACGCGGTGGTGGTCGACAGCGTACGGACCACGTTGGGCAAGCGGGGCGGCGCACTCGCCAACTGGCATCCGACCGACCTGCTCGGATTCGCGCTGACCACTCTGCTCGACCGGACCAGCGTCGATCCCGGCCGGATCGACGACCTGGTCGGCGGGTGCGTGACCCAGGTGGGCGAGCAGAGCACCAACGTCACCCGCAACGCGTGGGTAGCGGCGGGACTGCCCCAGAGCGTCCCGGCCACTACGGTCGACCGCCAGTGCGGATCCTCTCAGCAGGCCATGCACTTCGCGGCCGCAGGCGTGAAGGCCGGCCACTACGACCTGGTCATCGCCTGCGGGGTCGAGTCGATGAGCCGGGCGCCCCTCGCGTCGAACGCCCGCGGTGGCACCGGGCCGTTCTCACCGGCCTTCCTCGAGCAGATCGACGGCCGGCTCTGGATGCAGTTCCGGGTCGCCCAGGTGCTCGCCGACCGGTGGGGCATCAGCCGCACCGACATGGACGAGTTCGCCCTCGAGAGCCACCGACGCGCTGCGTCCGCCTGGGACAGCGGGCAGTTCAAGGCGGAGACGATTCCCGTCCCGTTGAAGGACGAAGAGGGCTCGTTGACCGGTGGCGTACTGGAGGAGGACGAGGGCCTTCGCCGGAACGGGTCCATGGAGTCGCTCGCCGCGCTACCGCCTGCCCAGAATTGGGAACCGGAGACCGCGAAGGACATCACCGCGGGCAACTCGTCCCAGATGACCGATGGTGCCGCGGCGATGCTGATCGCGGAGCGTTCGGTGGCCGAGCAGCTCGGGCTGCCGATTCGGGCGAGATTCGCCCACGCGACCGTCGCCGCCGAGGACGCGGCGATCGTGCTGTCGGCACCGGTTCCCGCGACGCAGCGGCTCCTCGAGCGTTCGGGGATGACCGTCGATCAGTTCGACGCGATCGAGTGCAACGAGGCTTTTGCTTCGATCCCGCTCATGTGGAACCGGGCGTTCCAGGCCGATCCCGAGCGGCTCAATCCGGTCGGTGGAGCGATCGCGATCGGTCATCCGCTCGGCGCGAGCGGAGTCCGCCTCGCCACCACCCTTCTCAACCAGCTCGATGCGATCGAGGGTCGCTACGGCTTCCAGACCATGTGCGAGGGTGGCGGCCAGGCCAACGCCACGGTCTTCGAACGTCTGAGCTGAGCCTCGCGACTCGTCGCCCACCAGGCGCGACGGGGTGCGCGACTTGCAGAGCAGGTCGCAATGGCGGACTCATGCGGGCGGGGGTACTCTGCGCCGAGTCCGCTCTTTCGGCGGCGATCACGGGTGTTCCAGGGAGGTCGGCAAGTGGGCGGTGCCAGGTCAGACCCGGTGTGTCCGAGCTGCGGTTCGGCGGACGCACCAACGCTGATCGTACGAGGGGACGGGCAGCACGAGGGCGGTGACCAGAGCGTCGTGTGGCGGTGCCGGCTCTGCCGGCGGGAGTGGTCCGAACGACCCTTGCGGGAGCGCCAGGCGTCCTAAACGGACGGTCCGAGCTCGGAGAGCTTCGGCACCACCCGATCGCCGAGCGCTGCAACCCACGATGCCGGGTCGGGTCCCGGTGGGATCAGCTCCACCAGTTCGACCCCGAGGCTCGCGTACTCGTCCATGCTCGCGAGAAAGGCGTCGGCGTCGTCCAGCGGGTCGGTGAAGCCGAGGATGGTCTTTTTGATGGTGGCCGGGTCGCGACCCTCGGACTCGCAGTGGCGCCGGAGGACCTCGAGCTTGTGGGCGACAACGGCAGGCTCGGGAGCGAAGAGGTTGCAGGCGTCCGCGTAACGAGCGACCAGCCGGAGCGTCTTTCGTTCGCCGCTGCCGCCGATCAGGATCGGAGGGCGAGGGCGCTGCACCGGTGCCGGCCTGCAGATCGTCTCCGCGAGCTGGTAGTGCTTCCCTTCGTAGGGTCCGTCGTCGTCGCTCCACATCTGCAGGCATATCTGGAGCGCTTCCTCCAACCGTTCGAAGCGCTCGGCCACCGGCGGGAAGGGAACACCGAGCCCGCGGTGTTCGCGCTCGTACCAGGCTGCGCCGATCCCGAGCTGCGCACGCCCCTCCGACAAGACGTCGAGGGTCGTCACGATCTTCGCGAGCAACCCCGGATGTCGGTAGGTGACACCGGTGACCAGCGTGCCGAGTTGGATCTGGCGGGTGCGGCCGGCGAGGAAGGCGAGTCCGGTGTAGCCCTCGAGCATCGGATCGGTCGCCGACGCGCGCCACTCCATCTGGAACCAGTGGTCCATGAGCGAGAAGGTCGCACAACCGGCCTCGTCCGCGGCGACCGCGGTGTCCGAGAGGATCGGTCCGATTCGTTCCGGCCCTCCCGGGAAGGTGAAGTTGACGAAATGGATCCCTAGCTGCATCGGCGACCTCCCTGGAGTGGTGACTTCCCGAGCGTAGGCGCCGACGTCACGGCCGGGTCGTCCATCGCCTCACAGCACGCCGAGGACCATCAGGCTGGCCGCCGCGTCGAGGTCACCGTCGACCGCGAGTTGCTGGGAGATGAAGGCGTCGGCACCGGCAAGCTCCCCGTTCACGATCTTGGTGAAGTCCTCCGCGCTCGCCCGGATGGTGGCGGCCGCGCCCGAGATCGGTTCGTCGAGCGACCGCGTCTTCACCGACCCGTCGTGCACCTCGAGGATCCAGGTGCCACCGCCCTCGCCGCTCAGCACGAACTGGACGTCTAGGTCGAGTCCGACCGCTGCCGCCGGGTCCACCTTGTCCGAGAGGACCTGGTCGAAGAAGTGTGCGGGCCCGTCGACGTGCACGGCCGGGCGATCGGCCCGGGCCCGCTCGCCCGGCATCACCGCTGCCTCCATCGCCTCGATCGACTCGGCGAGGATCTCGACGATGCGGTCGACCGTCTCGCGGTCGATGCTCAGCGGAGGGGCGAGACCGACCACCTCGAGACCCATGGCCCGGCAGTAGAGCCCCCGCTCCCAGGCTTCGTGCTCGACCATCTCGCACGCCTGATGCGGATTGGCGAACCCGCGACCGGTCGTCGCGTCCGCAACGAGCTCGATGCCGACCATCAGACCGAGGCCACGGACCTGACCGACCGTCTCGAAGCGCTCGAGCTCCTGCATCCGCTCGAGAAGGTAGGAGCCGACCTCCGCCGCATTGGCCACCAGACCCTCCTCTTCGATGATGGCGAGGTTGGCGAGCGCGGCGGCACACGCCGCTGGATGACCCATGTAGGTGAAGCCGTGGCTGAACGGCATGCGCTCGGGCAGCCGATCGCTGATCGTGCCCCAGACCTTGTTCGAGACGACCGATGCACCGAGCGGCTGGTAGCCGCTGGTCAGCCCCTTGGCCAGGGTCACGATGTCGGGCCGGATCCCGTAGTGCTCGAAGCCGAACCGGGTCCCGGTCCGACCGAACCCGCACACCACCTCGTCGGCGATGAAGAGGATGTCGTAGCGGTCGCAGATCCGGCGGATCTCGTCGAAGTAACCGGGCGGAGGAGGGATGATCCCCCCGGCCCCGATGACCGGCTCCGCGATGAAGGCGCCCACCTCGTCGGGGCCTGCTTCCTCCACGTACTGCTCGAGGGTCCGCGCGCAGGCGAGGCCGCACGAGGGGTAGGTGAGGCCGAGCTCGCACCGATAGCAGTAGGGGGCAGGGATGTGGGCGAAGCCCGCGGCCTCGGGACCGAAGTTCCAGTGCATCGGCATGATGCCGGTCGCGGACATGGTTGCGATGGTCAACCCGTGGTAGCCGTGGTGACGGGCGACGATGGTCTTGCGCCGCTCTTCGCCGCGGAGCGCCCAGTACATGCGTACCAACTTGAAGTTGCTCTCGTTCGCCTCGGATCCACCCGAGGCGAACATCACGTGTTCGAGGCCGAGTCCGGGAGCAAACTGCGAGGCGATGCGCTCGGCGAGCTCGATCGCCTTCGGATGGGACTGGCCGTGAAAGGTCGTGAAGTAGTCGAGCGTGCCGAGCTGTTCGCTCACCGCGTCGATGATCCGTCGCCGGCCGTGCCCGACGGCCACACACCACAGGCCCGCGAATCCGTCGATGATCCGGCGGCCGCGGTCGTCGGTGAGCCACCAGCCGTCGGCCTCGACCACCACACGCGGCCCCACCGTCGTCATCTCGCGGGGAGAGGTGACCGGATGGATCAGGTGCGCCGCGTCACGCCGTCCGAGCTCGGAGAGGGTCATGGCCGCCTCCGCTCCACGGATCGGCCCCGCCGGCTCGCGCCGGCGGCGACCGCCCCGGTTGCGGCGTCCGGGTGGAGGGATTCGACGAGGTGCTCGATGACCGCCACGGTCGGCTCGCGCTCACCGGTGCGTAGCACGTGCAGGGTCGCCTCGACCCAAGCGCCGACGAGGATCCGGGCGAGGGCCTCCGAGTCGAGCGGAATGATGTCGCCCCGCGCGATCGCCGCGGCGAGCACCCCCTGGACCAGCTCGAGCGCGCTCTCCTGGTCGCGTCGCCCGCCCTCGTCGAGGGCGGGGATGGTCCAGGCGTCCCGGAGGAAGAAACGGGCCGTACCGAGAGTCGGCAGCGCACGGAGGAAGGCATCGAACGCGTGGCGCATGTTCGCCACCACGTCGCCTTCGGGGTCGAACTCGGCGAGCGCCGCCTCCGTGAGCCGTTCGTAGAGCTCGTGTTGGAGATCGCGGCCGAGGTCGTCCTTGTCGGCGAACCAGTAGTAGACCGCGCCCTTGGTGACCCCCGCGGCGTCGGCGATCTCTTCCATGGTGACCGCGGCGAAACCGTGTTCCGCGAAGAGCTCGAGCGCGACGGCCATGATCCGATCCCGCGTCTCCATTCCCTTGGGGTTGCGACGGGCCATCAGGTTCCCTTCGACTGGATACGTACGAATTCCGCCGCTCCGGCGAGGAATCCTGCAGGGATCCTTGGCCTTGCCCGAGGCGAACTCGGCGAAGTACTCGGGGACGTAGACGGACAGGGCGTCGTTGGCCACGCCGGCCAGGATCGTCCGGACGGCTTCGTCGACCGAGATCGCCTCGACCCCACCGGTGAACGGGTCGTTGTCGGGGAGGGTGAACAGCTCGGTGTCGACCACCCCGGGGTAGACGACGGTGATCTTGACGCCAGTGTCCCAGAGGTCGACGACCATGGTCTCGGAGAAGACCGCGAGCGCCGCCTTGGATGCGGAGTAGGCGGCCTCACCCGGCGAGCTCAGGGGAGCGGCGACCGAGGAGACGTTGACCACCCGTCCCGAGCCGCGCTCGAGCATCTGGGGCAGGAGCGCGAGGGTAAGCCGTACCGGCGAGAAGTAGTTGATCGTCATCACCGCCTCGACCGTCGCGGCGTCGAGCTTGGTCACGTGCCGTCGCTTCGGGATTCCTGCGTTGTTGACCAGGATGTCGATCCCTCCGAACTCGCGGAGGGCGTCGTCGGCCAGTCGGTCGACGGCAGCGGGTTCGGCGAGGTCGGCGACCCACATCGCGGAGTCGGGCGAGTGTGCACGGCAGCGCTCGAGCACCTCGGCGAGTCGGTCGCGTCGTCGGGCCGCGATGCCGACGGTGGCGCCCGCTCCGGCGAACGCCTCGGCGAGTCCGGCGCCGATGCCGGACGAGGCTCCGGTCACGAGGACCCGAGTGCCTTCGAAGGTCTGGGTCACGGCTTCCTCCCTTCGTCGGGACCTCTCGGACCCGTCGCGGGGGATCATAAACTGACTCTTCGTCGGGAAACAATACGGATCGCCGGTTCACGCGGGCGGGCCGTGGCGACCTTCCGCAGGTTCGGATTCGTCTCGCTTCGACCGACGGCTCGGTGTCGTCGGACCACGGTGTCGACCTAGGCGGGGCCGACTCCGAGAAGGCGTGCGGTGTTGGCTCCCATCACCTTGCGGACGTCCTCGTCCGACAATCCCTTCAGCTCGTCGATGAAGGAGATCGGGTCGGTCATCCCCTCCGGGTGAGGGAAGTCGGACCCGAAGAGGACGTGATCGGCACCGAGGAGCTCGATGAGCCCGAGGACGTCTTCCTCGTGGTAAGGGTGGACGTAGACGTTCCGTTTGAACGCGACCACCGGGTCCTCGGGACACTCCTGGGGCATCATCTTGTAGGTCTCCGCCAGCTTGTGCAGGAGCGGCCGGACGAAGCTGCTCCCGTTCTCGACCGACAGGACCCGGAGCTCGGGGAAGCGGGAGAACGCTCCGTGCAGCGTCAGCGCGGTGAACGTGTCGGTGATCGCACGGTATTGCATCGATGCAAAGCGGAACGGGGTGGGCCGGAAGGGCTGGAACTCCATGCTCCCCTCCCAGTCGTCCGCGTAGCGCGCGTACCCGGCGTCGGAGGCGTGCATCGAGACGGGGACTCCCTTGTCGACCACGGCCTCCCAGAACGGGTCGAACATCGGGAGGCCCGGTGAGGTGGTCCGGCCGCTCGCGAGCGGCACCGGTGCCGGTCGGATCAGCACCGTCTTCGCGCCGCGCTCGAGGCACCACTCGAGCTCCTCGATCGCCTTGTCGACGATGGGGAGGGTGATCACCGGGGTCGGATAGATACGGTTCTCGTAGTCGAAGGTCCAGGTCTCGAGCATCCACTCGTTGAGTGCGTGGATCACTGCGTGGATCGCCTCCACGTCGTCACGGAGGCGCTCCTCCACCAGGCTGGCGAGCGTCGGGAACATCAGCGCCCGGTCGACACCGAGCTCGTCCATGAGCTCCAGTCGCGGAGCGGGCTCACGAAACGCGGGGAGGCACTTGATCGGATCCCCGAGGATCTCGCGGATGCTCTTTCCGGCCGGGTTCCCGTGCTTGAAGTACTCCTCTTGGGCTCCGGGCCTCGCAACGACGTCGAACGTCGGGTTGGGGATGTACTCGCTGATCAAACCCTTGACCACGATCTTGGTCCTGCCGCGGAGCTCGACGTAGTCGATCAGCCCCTCGTATTTCTTGGGTAGGAACTTGGTCAGCGCCTCGCGCGTCTCGTACATGTGGTTGTCGGCGTCGAAGACTTCGAAATCCAAGGAGTGAGACGGCACATCAACCTCCAAAAGGTCCTTGAGTCGCGAACATGATCAATACTGACATCAACGTAGATCCTCCTCGGATCGCCTCGGACCCAGCCTTCAGTCGACCGGCGTGAACTCGAGATGGAGGTTCTCGAGGCCTCGGAGCATCCAGGTGGGCGTGTACTCGAACCGGCGGTCACCGGCGGGGCCGTGGTGGGATTCCGAGAGTCGGATCTCCTCCATCCGATCGAGGATCCGCTGCAGGGAGACGTTCGCCTCGGCCCGGGCGAGCGGTGCTCCGGCACAGGTGTGGATGCCGTGACCGAACGCGATGTGCTGGCGCCCGTTCGCCCGGTCCAGCCGCAGGTCCGCCGGGCACTCGAACTCGCGAGGGTCGTGGTTGGCCGCTCCGGGCAGCACCATGACCGTGCTGCCGGCTGGGATCTCGGTCCCCCCGACGGTCGTCGGCACCCTTGACAGTCGGAAGGTGCCCTTGATCGGGCTCTCGAGACGGACCACCTCCTCGACGAAGACGGACACCAGGCTGCGGTCGTCGCGGATCTTCTGCTGGATCTCGGGACGGTCCCCGATGATCTGCAGGGACGTGCTCAGAAGGCGAGCGGTGGTCTCTTGTCCGGCGGCGAACAGATTGGCCGCGATGCGCATCACGTCGTCGACGGGAGGGAGCGACCCGTCCGGGAAGGTGGCGGTGGCGAGGCCGGTCATCACGTCGTCGCGAGGCTCCGCACGCCGGTCCTCGATGTAGGTGGTGAACTTCTCGTAGAGAAACTCGAGCGGCTTGTGGCTCATCTTGAGCTCGTGATGCATGAGGTGCACGAGGAAGTCGTCCTGATCCTCCTCGGGTACGCCGAGGAGGTCTGCGATCACCAGAAGCGTGTAAGGGCCCGCGTACTCACCCACGAACTCGCACTCGCCTCGTGCATGGAAGGTGTCGATCCGGCGATCGGCGAGCTGCCGGAGGAACACCTCGTTCTCCTTCAGGCGCTTCGGGGTGATCAGACGCATCAGGAGTCCACGGTGGGCGGTGTGCTTCGGTGGATCGAAGGTGGGCAGCTGGTCGCTGAAGGCGAGTTGGTCCCGGTAGGTCTCGATGATCTCGGTCACGTCGTCGCCCTCGAGGGGAACGGGAAACCTGGCAAAGGGTCCGATGGCCGAATTGCAGTTCGAGAAGGTGGCCTGGTCGTGATAGACCGCGATCGCCTCGTCGTAGCCGGTGACCATGTAGACGTCACGGAACGGCTCCTTGACGACCGGGCAGCGCTCCCGAAGGTGATCCCAGTAGGGGTAGGGATCGTCGAAGAGGGAGTCCGTCTTGAAGTAGTCGGTCGAGTCGAATTCGGCGTCGTTCACACAGACTCCAGTTCGGGTGCTCGGTACTGCTCGACGGCGGGGACGAGGGCTATGTTCGGACGAATCGGCCGGGCGCCCTCACCTGAGGTCGCGACCACCGCCGGCGCCGCTCGTCGGGCGGGAAGGAGAAGCGGGAGATGGGAAAGGAGTTCGCGGGCAAGGTCGCGATCGTGACCGGGGGCGCGAGCGGGATCGGACGAGCGGTCGTCGAGGGCTTCGCCGGCGAGGGAGCCAAGGTCGTCGTCGCGGACGTGGACACCGCACGGGGAGAGGAGCTCTCGACCCGCCTGGGGGAGGCCGCGGCGTTCAAGGCGGACCGACGTCTCCGAGGCCGGCCAGGTCGACGAGTTGGTCGAATTCGCGATCGACACCTTCGGTGGTCTCGACGTGATGTGCAACAACGCCGGCATCTCGAGCTCGTTCCGTCGCTTCCTCCGAGACGATCTCGCCGACCTGCATCACGTGATGGCGGTGAACCTCTACGGCGTCATCTTCGGCAGTCGAGCCGCGGCGCGGCACATGGCCGAGCACGGCGGTGGATCGATCATCAACACCACCTCGATCGGAGCGCTCACCGGAGGCGGTCCTCCTATCGCCTACCGAACGTCCAAGGCGGCGATCATCCAGTTCAGCCGCTCGATCGCCGTCGATCTGGCCGAGTACGGCATTCGGGTGAACTGCATCGCTCCGGGCCACATCCCGACCGACATCACGAGCTACGACCTCGGTCCGGTCATCCGGGTCCACCAACCGCTCCAGCGTCAGGGGAGCCCCGCCGACGTCGCGAACGCGGTCCTCTTCCTGGCCGGGGAGCGTGCAGCCCAGATCACCGGGATCGTGGTCCCCGTCGACGGTGGGACGACCGCCGGTCCGCCGTTGAGCCAGCTGAAGGTGTTGAGGGCGGGGATGACCGCCCTCGACCAGGAGTGAAGGACCGGCCCGTCCGACGGGAGCACACGAGCCCTCGTCATCCCGGACCCCGACCAGCCCGCACCGCCTCCTCGACCAGCCCGATCACCCAGGCGATCCCACGGATCGCGCGCTTCTGGTCGACCTGCCAATCGACGACGAGCCGCTCGTAGGTCGCCACGCTCCAGAGCACGTCGAACATTCCCGCGGCCACCGTCTGGTCCTCCGCCGGCCACTCGGTGGCGTACGCGGCGATCGCACCCAGCAGAGCCTCTCGCTGGCGCTGGTTCGCCTCGGCCAGGGTGGGGTCGAGCGGCGCCCGCGGCTCGGCGGGATACGACGACACGTGGTCGAAGATCCGGGACGCGATCTCCGCGATGTCGTCGAGCCGCATGCCGGCGAGGTCGATGCCGGCGTCTTGCTCCTCGCGCTGCATGACCGCGTCACGCAGTCCTCGCTCGTTGCCGAAGTAGCGGTAGACGGTGCGCTCGTTGACACCGGCACGCTCGGCGACCGCCCGGACGGTCAGGGCCCGCCAGTCACGGATGGACGATCGATGGAGGAGCTCGGATCCGGCCGAGACGATCCGGTCCCGCGTCTGCCCGGCCTGCTCTCGCCGGCGAGCTCCGTTGTAGGGGCGACGCGACGGTTCGGTCCGCTCCGATCTCTCGGATGCGGTGCCGGTCCCCGTCTCGGTCTTCGGTTTCGTCGCCACCGTTCGCTCAGGGTGTGGACACCGGAAGGAGTTCCCATCCCCTGACCGTCGAGGTGGGGGAGAGCTTGGCGTAGGCCAGGTCCACGTCCCACTCGGGGAAGCGGTTCAACAGCTCGTCGAGCACGATGCGCCCCTCGAGGCGGGCCAACGCGGCACCCATGCAGAAGTGGATGCCGTACCCGAAGGTCAACAGGCGCTCGAACTCGCGGTGGATGTCGAAGCGGTCCCCGTCCGGGAATCGCCGGTCGTCGCGGTTGGCGGAGCCGGTGAGGAAGACCATCACGCTCCCCTCGGACACGGTCTGGTCCCGCACCTCGACGTCGCGGGCGACGTAGCGCGCGACGTGGGGAGCCGGCGGCTCGTAGCGAAGGATCTCCTCGATGGCGTTCGGGATGAGCGATCGATCGTCGACCAACTCGCGACGTTGATCCGGGTGGTCGGCGAGCACCTTGCCGGTCCATCCGATCAGCCGGTTGGTGGTCTCGTTGCCCGCTCCCGCGATCACGTTGACGAAGGTCAGCAGCTCGTCGCGGGTCAGGCCGCGGCATCGTCCCGGTTTCGTCCTCGAACTCGACCTGCAGGAGCTCGGTCATCAGGTCGTCAGAGGGGTGCGCCGCTCGCCACTCGATGTACTGGGCGAACATCTCACCGCCGACGAGGCTGGGTCTCCTCGGTCACCTCCATGGGCTTGCCTTCTTCGGTGCGGAGGCTGGCGTCGACCTGGTCGCGGATGGCCACCTGGTCCCCTTCGGGGATCCCGAGGAGCAAGCCGATGGTCCGCATCGGCACCAGCGCACCGAGGTCGGCGATCAGGTCGAATTCCTTCGCTCCGACGAGCGGGTCGAAACAGCGGCCGCAGAACTCGCGGACCTTGGCCTCGAGCTCGGCCACCCGCCGGGCGGTAAACGCCCGTGAGACCAGGCGGCGGTGGATGCTGTGGACGGGAGGGTCCTCGAAGATGAGGACCCCCGGCGGCATCGGGATGTTCGCCTTGATCAGCTCGAGGATCCCGCCCCGCCCGGAGATGAAGGTCTGTGGATCGAGGAGGCCGCGCTCGACGTCCTCGTAGCGACTGACTGCGTAGAAGTCGTGGACGTCGTTGTAGTAGAGAGGTGATTCCTCCCGCAGACGTCGATAGACCGGGTAGGGATCCGCGTTGATCCCGACGTCGTACATGTCGTAGTAGACGTCGCTCCGGTTGCTCACCGTCACGGAGCCACCTCCCTTCGGACTTTCGTGTCGCACTCTGACACGAAGGCTATAGTCGGTCAAGTGCCGCCGGCCGAGGAGCATGCGGGCCCCGAGGGACCTGGCGTCCGCGGAGCTCGTCGTCGACGGGTGGAGCCAGAGGACCGAAGATCGAGTGTTTCCCATGTCTGCAGGCCCGGGCCGGCAGGGAGCGAGGGGGTGACGTCGTGAAGACGCGTGCCGCGGTGTTGTGGGGCAGGGGACAGGACTGGCAGATCGAGGAGATCGACCTCGATCCGCCGAGTGCCCAGGAAGTGCTCGTCAGATGGGGAGCGGCCGGACTGTGCCACTCCGACCAGCATCTGCGAGCGAGCGACCTCGGGGCCGGTGAGCAGCCGCCGGAGATCCGCGAGCGACCGAGGCCCGGGGGATTGTTCCCGATCGTCGGCGGCCACGAGGGTGGGGGCGTCGTCGAAGAGGTGGGCCCGGACGTGCGGATGCTCCGGGTGGGTGACCACGTCGCGGCGAGCTTCTTCCCGATCTGCGGCCGGTGCAGGATGTGCATCACCGGCCACTCCAACCTCTGCGACCTCGGTGCGGCGACATTCGCCCCTGGCCAGATCTCGGACGGCACGATCCGCTACCACCTCGACGGCGAGGACCTGAACGTGATGGCCAAGCTGGGCACCTTCGCCGAGTACAGCGTCGCCCACGAGGCGTCGCTGGTGAAGGTGGAGCCCGATGCCCCATTCCGCGCGGTCGCCCTGGTGTCGTGCGGAGTCACGACCGGCTGGGGGTCGGCCGTCTACCGGGGCGAGACCCTTCCCGGCGACACGGTCGTGGTCGTCGGCGTCGGCGGTGTGGGCATGAGCGCGGTGCAAGGTGCGCGGATGGTCGGAGCCCGCAACGTGGTCGCGGTCGATCCTGTGGAGTTCAAGCAGAAGTCGGCCCTCGACTTCGGGGCCACCCATACCGCGGGGTCGATGAAAGAGGCGCTGCCGATGGTGACCGAGCTCACACGTGGACAGATGGCCGACGTGGTGATCCTGGCCCCGAGTGTGATGTTCGGCGACTTGATGGAAGACGCCCTCTCGCTGACCGGAAAGGGCGGCACCTGTGTCGTGACCGGTGTCGCACCTCAGGGACAGAAAGAGGCGAGCGTCAATCTGTTCGAGCTCGCCATGTTCCAAAAGGAGGTCAGAGGGGTGGTCTTCGGCGCGGCCAACCCGCGCTTCGACATCCCGAACCTCTTGTCGCTCTACAAATCGGGTCAGCTGAAGATCGACGAGATGATCACCCAGACCTACCGGCTCGACCAGATCAACGAGGGCTACCAGGACATGCTCGACGGCGTGAACGTCCGTGGCGTCATCAGCTTCGAATGAACGGGTGGACGCCCCACCCGAGACGACGGAGTCGACGGTTGAGCCTCGGCATCGACCCGCTCGATCTGGTCGAACCGGCCCGGTTCGCCCGCAACGGATATCCCCACGATGTATGGACGAAGTTGCGCGCCGAGGCCCCGGTCGCCTACCTCGAGCCGCCCGGCCATCCCTCCTTCTGGGCGGTGACCCGGCACACCGACATCGTCGAGGTGGCCACCCAACCCCAGATCTTCTCGAATGCGAAGGGCATCACCCTCGATCTCGATCTGAGCGGGTTCGACCAGATCGTCGAGATGATCGTCTACCTCGACCCTCCGCGGCACGGCCCGATGCGCAAGGTGGCCGTCCGGAAGTTCGTCAAGACGCGCGGTTCGGACCAGGATGGAAGAGATCGAGCGCATCGCGACGGAGATCGTCGACCGAGACCTCGACCGACGGCGAGATCGCCGAAGGCGACTTCGTCGACCAGTTCGCCGGACCCTTCCCGATGGCGGTGATCTCGTGGGTCCTCGGTGTGCCACCCGACGACTGGCAGCGGCACTTCGACTGGACCAACGAGATCATCGGGAAGGACGACCCCGAGTACCGCCGACCGGGCGAGAGCCCCGAGGAGACCTCGGCACGCGCCCGCGGGGAGCTCCACCGCTACTTCAAGCAGCTGATCGAGGAGCGCCGCGCGGAACCGAAGGACGACCTGGTGACCGAACTGCTCCAGAGCGAGATCGACGGAGTGCCCTTGACCCGCCAGCAGCTGATCGCCTACTGCGAGCTCCTGGTGGAGGCCGGCAACCAGACCACCCGCGACGCGATCGCCGGCGGCATGCAGGCCTTCTGCGAGCACCCGGATCAGTGGGAGCGGCTGCGAGCCGATCCCGACCTCCTTCCGGGCGCCGTCGAGGAGATCCTTCGTTGGGTCAGCCCGATCAGCCACTTCGTGCGGACCGCGACCGAGGACTACGAGCTGCACGGCCAGAAGATCCGGGCCGGGGACAAGGTGGCTCTCTACTGGGCATCGGCCAATCGGGACGAAGAGATCTACGAGGATCCCTTCGAGTTCCGGATCGACCGGACGCCTGCCCAGTCGCTCGTGTTCGGGTTCGGGCCCCATCTCTGCATGGGCTCCCACGTGGCCCGCGCCGAGCTGGAGATCATGTTCGGGTTGCTGCGAGCGCGCCTCGAGTGGTTCGAGCAGGCCGGTCCGGTCGAGCGGCTCAATTCGGCGGTCAACGGGGCGATCAAGCACCTGCCGCTCCGCTACCGGTTGCGGTAGGAACGCGGGAAGGAGAGGTAGACGGTATGGACGGTTCGAAGATCTACTCGTGTGACGACCACCTGGACCTCTACGCGGTGCCGCCGCACCTGTGGGAGTCGCGCCTGGCGAAGAACCTTGTCGAGCGCGGACCCCGTGTGGTCGTCCGCGACGGCGAGAAGCGATGGGTCTGCAACGACCGCCTGGTCGGCCGGAGCGGTCAGCCGAAGGGCACCAACGTCTACAACGAGTTGAGCGCGGTCGGCCGTGCGGGCCTCGAAGACGACGGGTTCCGGGTCAGCGATCCGAAGCTCCGGCTGGCGGACATGGATCTCGACGGGGTGTGGGCGTCGGTCATCTACGGGCCGGTCCCCCTGACCCTCGCCATCCCCGAACCGGACCTGCAGGACGTCTGCTATGCGGCCTGGAACGACTGGGCCATCGAAGAGTTCAACGCGGTGGCACCCGACCGGCTCTGCATCCTCCCCTTCCTGCCCAGTCATTCGCCCGAGGCCGCGGTGGCCGAGCTCGAACGCTCTGCCGAGCGGGGACATCGCGGCGCGATCATCGACGTCTTCGAATTCGACGCCGGTGACCCGGCCTGGGAGCCGCTCTGGGCGGCCGCGGAGCAAGTCGACCTGCCGCTCAGCTTTCACATCAAAGCCGGCGCGTCGCAGCGGCTCAGCTACCGGATCGGCAAGTGGCAGTCGGCCGCATTCGCCTCGCTCCTCCCGCTCCAACTCGACGAGGCGCTTGCGATCATGATCTTCTCGGGAGCACTCGAGCGGCACCCGGGGCTCCGTCTGGTGCTCGCCGAGGCCGGCATCGGCTGGCTTCCCTACTTCCTCACCCGCATGGACCTCGAGTGGCGAAATCTCCGCGAGCGGATCGATTACGCGCCCGCCGTCCCGCCCTCGGAGCTCTTCCGCCGCCAGGTCATCGCGACCTTCGAGGAGGAGGAGCAGGCCGCCCGCTCGATCCCCGACATCGGCGTCGGACTCCTGCATGTGGGCCTCGGACTACCCCCATACCGACAGCACGTTCCCCGAGTCACGCCGCGCCATCGAGGACACCCTGGGCGCGCTCTCGGCAGAGGACCGGCACAAGATCACCGCGCGCAACTGCGCCGAGCTCTACCGACTCGACGATGTGGACTGACGAGAAGGAGAACACCCATGCCGGCTGATCTGGTGATCCGCGGGGGAACGGTCGTCGACGGAACCGGAAGACCCGGACAGGCCGCCGACGTGGCGATCTCGGGAGACCGGATCGAGGAGATCGGCGTGGGGCTCGAGGGCAGAGTCGAGCTCGACGCGTCGGGGTGCGTCGTCGCACCGGGCTTCATCGACATCCATACTCACTACGACGCGCAGGTCTTCTGGGACCCGGACTTGAAACCCTCCTCGTACCACGGGGTGACGACGGTGGTGGCCGGCAACTGCGGATTCACCATCGCGCCGTGCCGCCCGGAGCATCACGACGCGATCGTGCACACACTCGAGAACGTGGAAGGAATGAACGCCGCATCCCTCGCGGCGGGGATCGCCTGGGAGTTCGAGACCTTCCCCGAGTACCTCGACGCAGTCGGGCGACGCGGCACCGCGGTCAACTTCACCGCCTACATCGGACACAGTGCACTTCGTCTCTTCGTCATGGGTGACGCGGCCTACGAGCGTGCCGCGACGCCCGAGGAGATCGACCGGATGTGCCAATTCGTCGAAGAGGCGATCGACTACGGCGCGGCCGGATTCTCGACCAGCTTCTCGTTCGCCCATCGGGGAGTCGACGGCAAGCCGGTTCCCAGTCGTTTCGCGCAGATGGACGAGGTCGAGGCGCTCTTCTCCGTCGCAGGAAAGTCGGGAAAGGGGGTCGTGCTCACCACGCCGGGCTGGCAGTGCGAGTACGCCGACGTCTTCACGTGGCAGCCGAAGATCGGCCGACCCTTCACCTGCCCGCTCTTCACCTCGGCCGGAGGCAAGCATCTCGAGGTACTGCAGCTGCACCGAGAGGCGCTCTCCCACGGAGCCAACGTCTGGCCCCAGGTCACCCCGCGCCCACTGACCATGCAGTTCACGCTTGCCGACGCCTACAACCTGAACGTCGGCGAAGTCTTCGCCGAGCTGATGAAGGTCAGCCGCGAAGTCCGCAAGGCCGCGTTCCGCGACCCCGAGTGGCGTGCGCGGGCCTTCGACGACTTGCAACACCACTCGACGGGGATGGCCCCTCGCTTCGAGACCTACGAGGTCTCCGAGTCCGAGCAGTTCCCCGAGCTCCTCGGCCGGCGGGTGACCGACATCGCTCGTGAGCGGAATTGCACCCCGCTCGACGTGATGTGCGAGCTGTCGCTGGCCGAGGACCTCCGGACCCGCTTCCGCGCCTACATCGCCAACGACGACCCGGACGCAGTTGCCGGTCTCCTCACCGAGGAGCACGTCGTGCTCGGGCTGACCGATGCAGGCGCCCACGTCGACCAGCTCTGCGACGCGCCACAGCCGACCGACCTCCTCGGGAACTGGGTCCGCGAGCGCCAGGTGATGTCACTCGAGCGAGCGGTCCGGAAGCTGACCGGTGAGGCCGCCGACATGTTCGGCCTCGACCGTCGCGGCTATCTCCGCGATGGGTACTACGCCGACGTGTGCGTCTTCGATCCGGCGACCGTCGACACCGGGCCGGTGCGCCGCCTGCGCGACCTGCCGGCCGACGGGGAGCGACTCACCTTCGAGGCGCCGGTCGGTGTCCGACACGTGCTGGTCAACGGTGCCCCGATCCGGCAAGACGAGGTCCAGCTCGGCCTCGACCGCCGACCCGGGATGCGCCCGGTCCTCGTCTGAATGCCAAGGATCGCGTCAGCGGATCCCTCGGAAGAAGCGCCGGACGTCGTCGACGAAGAGGTCGGGCTGCTCCATGGCGGCGAAGTGGCCGCCTTTGTCCATCACCGCCCAGTGCACGATCACGGTACTGACCCTCGACCCAGGACCGCGGCCAGCGGAGCACCTCTTTCGGGTAGCGGGCCACACCGGTAGGGACGTCGACGAAAGGCAGTGCACCCGATGCCTGAGCGCCGTGCCGGCTCTCCCAGTAGAGACGGGCCGAGGACGCGATGGTCTCGGTCACCCAGTACACCATCACGTTGGTGAGCAGCTGGTCGCGGGTGAAGCAATTCTCCGGATCGCCGTCGCAGTCGCTCCAGGCCCGGAACTTCTCGACGATCCATCCGAGAAGCCCGGCCGGCGTGTCGTTGAGCGCGGCGCCGACCGTCTGGGGCTTGGTGCCCTGTTCGTTGGCGTAGCCCGACTCCTCTTTCACGAACTGGCGCATCGCGGCGAGGTCGGCCTGCTCGTCCTCGGTGAGCGGTCCGATCTCCTTCGGTTGCACGCCGATCGGCATGTTGAGATGGAGGCCGGCGCAGTGCTCCGAGTCGAGCAAACCGATCCTGGTGCTCACCTGCGCGCCCCAGTCACCGCCTTGTGCGCCATAGCGCGAGTAGCCGAGGCGGCTCATCAACTCCGCGAAGGCGCGGGCGATGCGCTCCTCGTCCCAGCCGGTCGATCGGGTGGGCCCGGAGAAGCCGTATCCGGGCAGGGAAGGCACGACCAGGTCGAAGGCGTCGGTGGACGTCGCCGCCGAAGGCTTCTGGTTGGGCGAGCCGGGGGATCACCTCGAGGAACTCGACGAAGGAGCCCGGCCATCCATGGGTGAGCAGCAGGGGAAGCGCATCCGGGTGTCCCGACCGGGCGTGGAGGAAGTGGATCGACTGACCGTCGACGGTGGTGCGGAAGTGGTCGAGCTGGTTGAGACGAGCCTCCTCCGCGCGCCAGTCGTACCGGTCCAGCCAGTAGCCGACCAGTTCCCGCAGGTACCCGACGGGAAGGCCGTACTCCCACCCGCTGCCCCCGATCTGGTCGGGGAAGCGCGTCCGCGAGAGACGGTCGTGCAGGTCCTCGAGCACCGAGTCGTCGACCCGGATCTCGAACGGTTCGACCTCGGCGGTCACCGGTCACCTCCTCGCGTCGGCTTGCAACAGGCGCCGCAAAGGGTACGTCATGGTCGCGGTCGATCACGAGGGTTCGCGGCCGAGCGTGGCGCGCCGAGGTGGCGATGGAGGAGGAAGTGGTCCGAGAAGAGGCTGTTACCCTTGGGCGATGCTCGGGGAGGCCAGTGAGGTGAGTCCGAAGGGGACCGATCAACTGCTGGTCGACCGCGACGCCTGCATGGGTTCGGGGAATTGCGTGTTCTGGGCACCAGGGGTCTTCGATCTGGACGACGAAGGCGTGGCCGTCGTGTGCGAGAGCCCGGTGGGGCGTGAGGAAGAGATACGTCGCGCGATCGTCAACTGCCCGACGAAGGCCATCTCGATCGGAGAGGCGCTCTCGCGATGACGTCGCAGTCGGCCGAGCCGGCAAGCCAGGAGACGAGAGTGGGAACGTACAACCACACCGGGCAGGTGGTCACCGACCTGGATCGCTCGAAGCGCTTCTACCAAGGAGTCTTCGGCTTCCAGCTCTGGTACGAGGTGTCGCCCCCCGACGAGCCGACCGCCCGGCTCTGCTCGCTCGAACCCCCGCTCGGAGTGAACGTCTCGTACCTGACGCTCGACGGCTTCGTCCTCGAGCTGATGCACTACACCGCGCCGGGCGCAACGGCCGAGTACCGCCCCCGCCGGATGAACGATCCGGGTCTCACCCACCTCTCGATTTCGGTCGAGGACGTACGCGACACCGCAGAAAAGGCCGTCGAATACGGCGGAACCATCGTCGAGGAGAGCGACATCGGCGTGGCATTGTTCGTACGCGACCCCGACGGTCAATTGATCGAGCTGTTGCCGGTCAGCTACCGCGACCGCCTGCCGCCGAAGCCAACGAAGGGATGACCCATGACCACCACCGCTGAGACCGCCGTACCGCTCCGACACCCGGACCGGTTCTTCCTCGGCGGCGAATGGGTGGCTCCGTCGTCGAGCGCCACCATCGAGGTGATCGACTCGGGCACCGAGGAGGTCTACTTCCGGGTGCCGGAAGCTCAGGCCGCCGACATCGACCGGGCAGTGACCGCGGCCCGAACGGCCTTCGACGAGGGTCCCTGGCCGGACATGACCCACGCGGAGCGGGCCGAGTTCCTCCGCGGCCTGGCGGCAGGACTACGCGACCGGGCCGAGGACATCGGGCAGATCTGGCCCCGGGAGTCCGGTGCGCTCGAGGTCGTCGCGCGCTACGGCGCGGCCGGCATCGCCGGTACCTACGAAGAGTATGCCGACCTCGCCGGAACCTTCCCGTTCGAAGAGCGGGCGCAGCCGTCGGCCGGGCAAGTTCGGTCTGCTGGTTCGCGAGCCGGTGGGCGTGGTCGGCGCGATCATCCCGTGGAACGCCCCGATCGGGCTCATCACCTACAAGCTCGCTCCGGCCCTCCTCGCCGGATGCACCGTCGTCCTCAAGTGCTCGCCCGAGGCTCCGGGCGACGGCTACGTCGTCGCCGAGATCGCCGAGGCGATCGGGTTGCCTCCCGGGAGTGCTCAACGTCCTGACCGCCGATCGGGAAGTCTCCGAGCTGCTCGTCCGCGATCCCCGTGTCGACAAGATCACCTTCACCGGCTCGACCGCTGCGGGCCGGCGGATCGCCTCCATCTGCGGCGAGCGGATCGCGCGGTGCACCCTGGAGCTCGGTGGGAAGTCGGCCGCAGTGATCCTCGACGACATGGACCTCGGCGAGGCCGCCGCCACCCTGGCCAGTGCCGAATGCATGCTGACGGGGCAGGTGTGCTCCTCGCTCACTCGCATCGTGGTGACCCGGTCCCGCCACGACGAGCTGGTGGAGGCGCTGGCGGGCACCTTCTCGGCCGTGCGGGTCGGTGACCCGTTCGACTCGACCACCCAGATGGGACCCCTCGTCTCCGGCCGCCAACGCGACCGGGTCGAGGGCTACATCGCGAAGGGCAAGCAAGAGGGTGCGACGCTGGTGACCGGCGGAGGACGGCCGAAGGACCTCGACCGGGGCTACTACATCGAGCCCACCGTCTTCGCCCACGTGGACAACTCCTCGGTCATCGCCCAGGAGGAGATCTTCGGGCCGGTGCTGTCGGTCATCCCTGCCGCCGACGAGGACGACGCGGTGGCCATCGCCAACGACACCATCTACGGGCTCAACGCGTCGGTCTTCACCCACGACGTCGATCGGGCCCGGCAGGTGGCCCGACGCCTCCGCTCCGGCACCGTCGGCCACAATGCCTTCCGGACCGACTTCGGCATCGCGTTCGGTGGCTTCAAGCAGTCCGGCATCGGAAGAGAGGGGGGAGTCGAGGGGCTCCTTCCCTTCCTCGAGACGAAGACGGTGATCCTCGAGGGCGTGCCGGCGGAGTATCGCTGAGCCATCGACGGATGCGGACACGCCTGAGACTGGAAGGGAGAGCGGATTGACAGACTCACCTCGATTCGAAGCGAGCGAGATGTCGGTGTCGGGCTCGACCGCGGTGCTGACGCTCACCGGCGACAAGGTCCACCCTCTCGGCAAGGGCGTGTTGGACGAGATCGTCGCCTTCGTCGCCTTCTGCGAGAGGGACCCCGACGTGAGCGCGCTGGTGCTCACCGGCAACGGTGACATCTTCTCGGCCGGGTTGAACGTGAACGAGGTCCTCGCCGAATCCGCCGATTCGGTCCTCGATGCCTTCCAGAGCGCGCTCCTTCGGGTCTTGCAGTGCCCGCTCCCGACGGTTGCCGCGGTCAACGGCGCCGCGATCGCCGGGGGATGTCTCCTCGCCTGCGTCGTGCGACCGGCGCCTGATCGCCGACGAAGCGCGCATCGGGGTCACCGAGCTCAAGGTGGGCGTCGCGTTTCCGGTGTTCACCGTCGATCTGCTGCGGCACGTCTGCGGGGCTCGCGCCGAGGACGTGATCTTCGGTGCAGGGCTCTTCGAGGCCACCGAAGCTTGTGCGATCGGGCTCGCGCACCAGCACTTTCCGCGAACGGAACTCCGGGCGACCGCGATCGTGGAGGCCGAGCAGCTGGCCACTCTCGATGCAACCGCCTACGCCCTCGCCAAGGCGACGGCCCGTCGGGACCTGCTGGCCTCCGAGCAAGACGATCGTGGCCGCGCCCTCGACCGCGAGGTGCTTGCCTACTGGCAGTCCGACGCGACGAGGGCAAACCTCGAGCGCCTGGTCGCGCCCAAACGGTGACGGACACGACCGCATGGATCTGAACCCCTCGGAGGAACAGCAACAGCTCATCGACACCTTCTCGGCGTTCTATGCCAAGGAGTGTCCGGTGGAGCGGGTGCGGGCTGCCGAGCCGTCCGGCCACGACCCGGAGCTCTGGACGCGGCTCCGCGAGATGGGTGCTCTCGACATGGCGGTCGACGAAGCCTCCGGTGGGTGGGGTGCGTCGCTGCTCGACCTCGCGCTGGTTGCGGAACAGCACGGACGTCACCTGGGGCCCGCGCCGCTCATCGAAGCCCAGGTCGCGGCCCGGCTGCTCGCTCGGGCCGGAAGTCCTGCCGCGGCCGAAGTGCTCGGCCGGGCCCTGCGGGACGACCGGCTGGTCACTCTCGCACTCCACCCTCCGAAGGGCGGGCTGCTGAAGATGGTTCCCGCCGGCGCCGTCGCCGACGAGGTGGTCTTCCTCGAGGGCGACCGGCTGCAGTGCGGTGCGACCGCCGGTGACCGCCAGTCGACTCCGAACATCGCCTCGATGCCGGTCGCCGACCTCGCAGTCGACAAGGGGGCGGTCGAACTGGCGTCGGGGGAGGGAGCGGTCTGGCTGTTCGAACGAACGCGGGACGAGTGGCTGGCGTTGATGGCCAACGCGCTGGTCGGGATGGGGACCCGTGCACTCGAGTTGGGGGTCGCCTACGCCAAGGAGCGACACGCCTTCGGGGTCCCGATCGGGTCGTTCCAGGCGGTGGCGCACGGTCTCGCCGATGCGGCGACTGCGATCGACGGGGGTACCTTGCTCGCTCGCGAGGCAGCCTGGGCTGCCGACGAGGATCCGGAACGCGCCACCCAGCTCGCCTGTTTCTCCTGTGCGTTCTGTGCCGACGCAGCACGCCAGGCGAGCGCCCGCAGCCTCCACTATCACGGCGGCTACGGCTTCATGCTCGAGTTCGACGTGCAGCTCTACTTCCGGAGGGCGACCGGTTGGCCGGCGGTGTTCGGTGAGCCGTCGGCGCTCTACGCGCGAGGAGAGGCGGATCGTCTGTCGTCGGCGGGAGGGGTTCGCTGACAATGGACTTCCGGCTGGGGGAACGCAGCGACGCCTTCCGTGACGAAGCCTGGCAATTCCTGGACGCGCACCTGACCGACGAGGTGCGCGAGGGGATCCACACGACCGGCGTCTACCACAACCGCGACTTCCACCGGGCGAGGGCCGAGCACGGATTGCTGGCTCCCGGATGGCCGGAGGAGTTCGGCGGCCAAGGCCGCGATCCGCTCGAAGTCCTGGCGTTCGGGGAGGCGTTCCAGAACGCCGGGGCACCGACCTATGCGGTGGGGACCACCTTGATGGTCGCCAACATCATCCGCCACGTCGGCAACGATGCCCAAAAGCGCGAGATCCTTCCGTCGTGCGCTCCGCGGGGAGATCATCATCGTGCTCGGCTTCACCGAGCCGGAATCGGGCTCCGACGTGGCGGCCGCGCAGACCCGCGCGGTGCGAGACGGGGACGAGTGGGTGATCAACGGGCAGAAGATGTTCACCACCAACGCACAGGAGGCGGACTACGTCTTCCTGCTCACTCGCACCAATCCCGACGTGCCGAAGCACAAGGGACTGACCACCTTCGTCGTTCCGCTGGATCAGCCGGGTGTCGAGATCCAGCCGGTGTACACCGTGTCCGGTGAGCGGACCAACCTGACCTTCTATACCGACGTCCGGGTCGACGACTCCCTTCGGATCGGGGAGGTCGACGGAGGCTGGGACGTGATGACGGTGAGCCTCACCTTCGAACGCTCGGGGCCCCAGGGAGGGCACTCGGTTCGGCTGCTCCACGCGATGGAGGAATGGGCCTCGTCCGCGACCGACGAGGAAGGTGCGTCCGAAAGGACAGGATCCCGACGTGTTGGCGAGGCTCGGCCGGTCCGCGGCCGAGACGGAGGTCGCGGTCTTGCTCGCCCGCCGTTGCGCGTGGATCGAGCACTCGGGGGGTCTCCCCGGTGTCGAAGGCTCGATGGCCAAGCTCTTCGCCTCAGAGGCACTGACCCGCCAGGCCGCCGACTTCGTCGACCTTCTCGGTCCGGACGGCGTTCGCAGTTCGGACGATCCGAGGGCGGTCGAGGGCGGGCTCGCCGAGTATTTCCACCGGTTCGCGCTGGGGACGACGATCTACGGGGGCACCAGCGAGGTCCAGCGGAACGTCATCGCGCAACGAGGTCTCGGTCTGCCTCGCAGCTCTTGATCGACCGAGCCCGGGCGCGAGCGTCGGACCGAGAGTCACCTGTTCGGGATCTTCGCCTCCAGCTGGTCGATACGGTCGGCAAGATCCTTGATCCCACCTTGGGTGTGAATGTCGAGCCGGTCGAGGATCTGGACGACGTCGTCATAGGTGTGCTCCGCTCGGACATCGCCCGCCTGAGCCTGCACGTTCTGGCCGACCATGATGACCGAGAGCAGTACCAACTGAAGGAACGTTTGCGCGATCCACGAAACGATGCCCTCTCCTCCCGGCCTCAGGGCTTGGGGTAGTCCGAAGACCGCGAGAACGGTAAAGGCGTAGGCGCACCACATCGAACCGACCACATTGGTGAGGAACACGGCGATCTTCGCGTTGATCGCCGTCGGCCCTCTTGATCTGGTCTTGCAGTCCGTTGAGGCTGATCGCCTGTTTGATGACGTGGTGCGACTTGAC
The DNA here is from genome assembly GCA_963741055.1 of uncultured Acidimicrobiales bacterium. Classification (GTDB taxonomy): domain Bacteria; phylum Actinomycetota; class Acidimicrobiia; order Acidimicrobiales; family RAAP-2; genus Bog-756. The sequence continues at coordinate 49,756 of CAVUGU010000017.1, forward strand.
CGGCTTGGGTATCTGGGTATCCACCATCAGGATCTCCTTGTGGGGTCGCCATCGAGCACTGCCTCTCCGCACGGTAGTGCTCTCCAGCCGGCCGGCTCGGATGGTCGCATGAGCGGCGGGCGCGAGAACACCGGTGGTAGACAGAGCGGATCCACTACGTCCGCATCTACAACGACGAGGACGGACAGACCCGGTTCATGGACGGCGAGACGTCGTTCTCGACCGCGGACTTCGCGCCGCCCGCACCTCCGCTCGACGTCTCGACGGGGGTTCCCGTCCGCGAGCTGATGTTCATCCGGTTTCCCGCCGGGTGGGCGGATCCGCTCCATCCGGCTCCGGCCCGACAGTGGATGTTCGTCCTGTCCGGGCGTGGCGAGACCACCGCAAGCGGGGAAACGAGGTCCTGGGGACCAGGGGCCGTGTTCCTCCTCGAGGACACCTCTCCTCCCGGCCACGGCACGACCGTTCTCGAGGAGGCGGTAATGGCGGTGGTCCGGTGCTGAGAGGCATCGGATGCTCGGTCTTCCGGTCAGTCGTCGAGTAGCTCGAGCAGCCACCTGGGGCCCACCACCTCGGCCCCGCAGGTCTCGGCTCGCTCGCGCAGCGCTCGATCGGCGGACACCAAGGTCACCGGATCGTCGGCATCCTCGACGACGTCGACCAGGGTCTCGTCCCCACTGCCGGGCGCATGGACCACGGTGACCCCATCGCAGGTTCCCGCTGCCACACCACCTCGAGCCGCACCTTCGAGGACCATGACCACGGGTTCGGCGAGCCGACCCGCGCGTGTCGCGGCGCGGACTCGGTCCACCAGCGAGCGGGCGGCACCCGGCCTGTCGCGCCACCACCCGGTCGGCCGAGATCCGACGACATTCGCTGCATCGACGACGAGCGTCATCCCGGTCTCACCCACGCTTCGTCAAGGACACCGAGCTCCTACTTGCCGTTGCGGACACGGTGCGCGCACCCCGGCCAGCAGCAGGGACGACGCTGACCTTCCTCCAACTCCTCCTCGGTCCGGCGAATGCGTCGCTCCCGAGTCATCTCCTGCTTGGCATCCTCGACCCAGCAGATGAACTCGTTTCGGGCCAGAGGTGTGATGTCCTTCCAGGCGACGAGGGCGGTGGGGTTGGCGACCAACGCCTTGCGAAGGTCCACCGGAAGCTTGTGCACCACTCCACCGGGCACTCGCGGGTTGCTCACAGGGACCACGGTAGCGGCTGGGTCGCTTCGCACTCGGCAGTCTTCCCTGTCCGCTAGGGAGGTCCGAGGTCGCACTCCATCACGATGATCGTCTTCGTCGGCTGACCCACTTCGGTCATCGTCTCTCCCAGAAGGACGCAGGCCCATGCGGAGGTACGCCGCCAGCGCATGCTGGTTGCCCTCCCGAACACCCAGACTCAAGACGGTCGCTCCGTCGGAGGCCGCCCACGC